>NZ_CP092488.2:4141968-5522624 GCF_022430545.2 Mycobacterium paraterrae
GCCAGCCAGCGAGCCGCGTGTGCGTTCTGCGTCGCTTTGACCGCGAGCAGTACCACCTCGACCGGAGCAGTGATCTCCGCGGGATTGGTACGTACCGGTCCGGGCACGATGATCGGGTCGGCGCCGTCCGGCCGCAGCTCGATCTGGGCACGCGGGGTTCGCCCGCAGACAAGAACACGGTGACCAGCGGCGGACAAGTACGCGGCGACCGTCGTGCCAACGGCCCCCGGACCGATAAGCGCGACCCGACCCATGACATCCATAGCTTCGGTCGAAATTACCCGCCTCTAGACTGGGCTGTCGTTCCCACCGTTCGCGAGGAGTATTTGTGCTGCGCAGTCACGCCGCCGGTTCATTGCGGGTCACCGACGCCGGTCAACAGGTGACTTTGGCGGGATGGGTCGCGCGTCGGCGCGACCACGGCGGAGTGATCTTCATCGACCTACGCGACGCGACAGGCGTGTCCCAGGTGGTCTTCCGTGCCGAGGACGTGCTGGCTCAGGCGCATCGACTGCGTGCGGAGTTCTGTATCGCCGTCGAGGGTGTCGTCGAGATCCGACCGGAAGGCAACGCCAACGCCGAAATCGCGACCGGTGAGATCGAAGTCAACGCAACATCGCTCACGGTTTTGGGGGAGTGCGCTCCGCTGCCCTTCCAGCTCGACGAGCCCGCGGGTGAGGAAGTCCGGCTGCGTTACCGCTACCTAGACCTGCGGCGCGAGGGTCCGGGCAACGCAATTCGGTTGCGCTCCAAGGTGAATGCGGCCGCGCGCGGCGTGCTGGCCGGCCAGGACTTCGTCGAGATCGAGACCCCGACGATGACCCGCTCGACACCGGAAGGCGCACGCGACTTCCTCGTGCCGGCAAGGCTGCAACCCGGTTCCTTCTACGCGCTGCCGCAGAGCCCCCAGCTGTTCAAGCAGCTGCTGATGGTGGCCGGCATGGAGCGGTACTACCAGATCGCGCGTTGCTACCGCGACGAGGATTTCCGCGCCGACCGCCAGCCCGAGTTCACCCAGCTCGATCTGGAGATGAGCTTTGTCGAAGCCGACGACGTCATCGCGACCGCCGAGCGGGTGCTCAAGGCCGTGTGGGCGTTGATCGGATATGACCTTCCGCTGCCGATACCGCGGATCAGCTACGCCGAGGCGATGAGGCGGTTCGGGACCGACCGGCCCGACCTACGGTTCGGTGTCGAACTCGTCGAATGCACAGAGTTCTTCTCCGAGACGACCTTTCGAGTGTTCCAGGCGCCGTATGTCGGCGCAGTGGTGATGTCCGGTGGGGCTTCGCAGCCGCGCCGCACCCTGGACGGGTGGCAGGAGTTCGCGAAGCAGCGCGGTCACAAAGGGCTGGCCTACGTGCTGGTCGGTGACGACGGCACACTGGGCGGTCCGGTGGCCAAGAACCTGTCCGACGCCGAACGCGACGGCCTGGCCGCCCACGTCGGCGCCGAACCGGGTGACTGCATCTTTTTCTCGGCCGGCGCGGTGAAGCCGTCCCGGGCGCTGCTGGGAGCGGCTCGTGACGAGATTGCGAAGCGGCTGAACCTGATCGACCCGGATGCCTGGGCGTTCACCTGGGTGGTCGACTTTCCGCTGTTCGAGCCTGCCGACGAGGCCACCGCCGCCGGCGATGTCGCGCTGGGCAGCGGTGCCTGGACAGCCGTGCACCACGCCTTCACCTCGCCCAAGCCCGAGTCCGAGGCCACCTTCGACAGCGATCCGGGCAATGCGCTCGCGGACGCCTACGACATCGTCTGCAATGGCAACGAGATCGGCGGTGGCTCCATTCGTATCCATCGCCGCGACGTCCAGGAGCGCGTCTTCGCGATGATGGGCATCGGTGCCGCCGAGGCGCAGGAGAAATTCGGATTCTTGTTGGATGCGTTCACCTTTGGCGCTCCGCCGCACGGTGGAATCGCTTTCGGGTGGGACCGGATCGTCCAACTGCTGTCGAAAGCGGACTCGATCCGCGAGGTGATTGCGTTCCCGAAGTCGGGCGGCGGTGTCGACCCGTTGACCGATGCGCCGGCCCCGATCACCGCCCAGCAGCGCAAGGAGTCGGGGATCGACGTCAAGCCCGAGGCTGCGTCCGCGAAATAGACGCCAGGGCAGTGAATCGGCCGACCGAAGCGACCCTCGCTTCTGTTTCGCGGAATAGTCAACCCCGACGAATTTCGTGCCAACGACGGCAAGGTCAGCGGTCGGCAACGAGTCCTTGGACGTGGTCGCCCGCGAATTACCGCCCGCCGAGCGCGACGAGTTCTTCCCCAAGGTCACCGCGCTCGCGCCGGGTTTTGCCGAGTATCAGGCGAAGACCTCGCGGGTGATCCCGGTCTTCGAACTGCAGCCGGCCAGTTAGCCCTACCGGATAGTTAGCCCCTCAACCGACCCCTCGAATCACGCGGTTACGGGGCTATCACGGCACCTATCACGGCATGGTCACGTCGGCCGTGAACGACTCAGTGCGGAACCATCGACCACAGCGTCTGGATCGTGCCGTACACCGGGTGCATGAAGATGTTGACGATCTGGATCGGGAACAGCTGACCATTGCCGCCGCACTTGGGCCACGCTCCGGGTCCCTGGGTGGCGAGAACGCGATTCGCCACGGCGATCTGTTGCTCGCGCGAGGCCATCGCAGGGTCGCCGACCCCACCGTTCGCTGCCCAGGTAGCGGGCTTGAACTGCAGTCCGCCATAGAATCCGTTGCCGGTGTTGGCGTGCCAGTTACCGCCCGATTCACACTGCGCCACAGCATCCCAGTTCATGCCGTCCGCGTAGGCCACGCCGGTGGTCGGGTTGACCAGGAGCGTCATGCCCAGGACGACCAATGTGCATATCACCAGGTGCTTGCACATCGTGCTCAATAGTCCACCTAAATGACTCATTTAACAGGTCTAACAAGCAGGTGTGAAAGGAGTCAATGAGTGGGGCTTTAGCAATTAATGAGATTAAAGTTTAATTATATGTTTTGTGTTGCTGAATAGTATTTGAGTTAATTAATGAGGTTTTTGATGCTAGATATAACTACTGAGTTATATGAGTATGAAGTTATCTTGTCGTGATGAAGTAAATTAAAGTGGCTTGTGATGCTGCTGTTACTAAAGTGACAGAAGATGCTCAAGTGGCGTAGCCCAGCGGTCAGCGTCTCCCGCCCAAAAACTCCTCTACCAGCTTTTTTGGGGCCTGCCGAAGCCACGCATCAACAATCAGCTCACGCAGTCCGTGCTCGTCGATCGCCGCGAGACGAACGAGCACGGCGGGATAGCCGTCGAAGTGCGGGGTGGTGAAGTACCGGTGCGGTTCGTGGGCGATCAGCGCGAATTTGACTCCCTCGTCGGCCACCCGGACCCCGAGGATGTCGCCCTCCGGCGGGTCGACGCCGAGGGCCGCCAACGCCTCACGGTCGGATGGGCGCAGCGGGCGTTCCCACGCGATCAGCTTCTTACCCACCCGCCACTCCCGAGGCGATCGCTCCTCGGTGAGTGGCAGTTCGCCGACGACGTTGGCGACGTCGTCCCAGGTGGCCATGACCCATTGTGCTCCCGCGGACCCGGCCAGGAATCGGATCGGCCCGCGCCGCTGCGGGTGGCCATAGGCCTCACTAGTGTTGCAGCGTGACGTTGCCGAGCCCTACCAGCGATTCGGGGCACCTGCCAGGCGCCGGCGCGCGATACCGCATCACCCATCGCACCGAGTACCGCTACTCCGATGTGGTGACGAGTTCGTACGGCCGCGGATTCCTGACTCCGCGAAACCTTGCGCGGCAGCGGTGTCTGTCCCACGAACTGCATATCTCACCGACACCGGCGGACAGCTCGACGAGTCTGGACACCTACGGCAACATCAGCTCGTACTTTCACGTCACCGAGCCGCACCAGACGCTGACGGTCACCAGCGAGTCGCTCGTCGAGGTCTATCCGTCACCGCCGCAGCGGTGGGGCGGCGGACCTGCTTTGGCGCCGTGGGAGCTTGCCCGCCCGGTGGGTATCCGGGGCGCACTGGCTACCGAGTTCGCTCTCGACCTGAATCCACCCGAAATCACCGACGAGGTCCGTGAATACGCGGCGCCGAGCTTTGTGCCCGAGCGGCCGTTGTCCGACGTGCTGCGTGACCTCACCACCCGGATCTACACCGACTTCACCTACCGCTCCGGTTCGACCACGGTATCGACCGGAGTCAACGAGGTTCTGAAAGCGCGCGAGGGGGTATGTCAGGACTTCGCGCGGCTCGCGATCGCCTGCTTGCGCGCCAACGGTTTGGCTGCCAGCTACGTGTCCGGATATCTGGCTACCAACCCGCCGCCAGGGAAGGAACGCATGATCGGCATCGACGCGACGCACGCCTGGGCCGCGGTGTGGACGCCGCAGCCGCCCGGCCAATTCGAATGGCTCGGACTAGATCCCACCAATGACCAGATGGTCGACGAGAGATACGTGATTGTCGGCCGCGGTCGTGACTATGCCGACGTGCCCCCGCTGCGCGGCATCATTTACACCAACTCCGAGACCAGCCAGATCGACGTCGCGGTCGACGTCGTGCCATTTGAAGGCGGCGAGCTCTATGCGTGACTTTCACTGCCCCAACTGTGGCCAGCGTCTGACTTTCGAGAACTCCGCGTGCTTGGCGTGCGGTAGCGCCCTGGGTTTCTCCCTCTACGAGATGGCGTTGCTGGTCATCACCACCGGCGACGACGCGGGCCGGGCCGGCTTCGTCAGCGCCAGCGAGTACGAACTGTGCGCAAATCGCAATCTGGCGGAATGCAATTGGCTGGTCCCGGTGCGCCAGCCCGGATGGCTGTGTGCGTCGTGTGCCCTGACCATCGAGCGACCGAACGACGCGGATACCGCCGGGCTGGCGGAGTTCGCCCGGGCGGAGGCGGCCAAGCGCCGGCTGATCGCCGAACTGCACGAGCTGAGGCTGCCGATCGTCGGCCGCGACCAAGACCCCGACTACGGGTTGGCGTTCCGGCTGCTTTCCAGTGCCCGCGAGAAGGTGTTGACCGGACACGAAAACGGCATCATCACATTGGATTTGGCTGAAGGCGACGACGTCCACCGTGAGCAGTTGCGGGTCGAGATGGACGAGCCGTACCGGACGCTGCTCGGGCACTTCCGCCACGAAATCGGTCACTATTACTACTACCGGCTGATCGCTCCGTCCGCCGACTATGTGGCTCGATTCAACGACCTTTTCGGCGACCCCGATGCTGACTATCAAGCGGCGTTGGATCGCCATTACAGCGAAGGCGCACCCGACGGCTGGGAAGAGACCTTCGTGTCGTCGTACGCGACCATGCATCCGGCCGAGGACTGGGCCGAGACGTTCGCCCACTACCTGCACATCCGCGACACGCTCGACACTGCGGCGTGGTCGGGCTTCGCGCCGGCCACCGCAACGTTCGATCGGCCGGTTCTGGGGCCGAGCGCATTTCAGACGATCATCGATATGTGGCTGCCGGTCTCGTGGTCGCTGAACATGGTGAACCGGTCGATGGGCCACGACGACCTGTATCCGTTCGTGCTTCCGGTCGCGGTGCTGCAGAAGATGAAGTTCATTCACACCGTCATCGACGAACTGACCGCCCTCTCGGGAAGGCGGGATTCAGTCAGCGCGTAAGCCTCACGGCATCGTCCGCCGCTCGTCCCCACCCCACAGCGGCTGGATACCGCCCGGCAGCGCCAGCTGCGTCGCGGTGATCACCTCGGCAAGTTCGCGCAGCGCCGTATGCACCGTGGTGAGCAACTCGGCCAGCTCATCGCGTCGCCCATCCTTGGTCGCCGATTCGAGTTCGGCCGGATGCGAGCGCCGCACCTGGGTGCTGATCTCGGCGACCATGCGTTGTGGCCGAGACGATCCCGACGACCCGGGCAGGTCACCGAGGTCGGTGCGTAACCGCTCGAGTTGGTACACCAGCGACCTGGGGTTGGTGGCGTCAAACAGCATCAGCTCCGCGAGCGCGGCGACGCTGACCTGACCCGCCGTGCGGCGGCGGTAGATCACGGCGGATTCCATCGCGATGAGCGTTGATTCGATGACTGCACGCTCGGCAGCCGGGGCCCGCACCGTGGTCAGGGTGGCGTTCAGCAGCGCGGTGAGACCCAGCCCTCGCTCGATACGTTTCCCGATGTCCATCATCGTCCACCCGACGTCCTGCACCATGGACTCCGATGCGACGCCCGCCAGCGTCAGCATGCCGACCAGCGTTTGCGACTGCGCCGTTTCGAGCACCGCGTCGCCCTCGGCCAGGGAGTCGGGCGGTTCGGCGTTGTGAGCCAGTGCTCGTTCGACGCCGGCCAGCACCGCCCATGTGTCGGTTGACAACTGGTCACGCACCGCCCTGGCGGCTAGCGCCAGCCGATCCACCGAATGCACCAGCGAGCCGGGTCGGTCGCGATCCATGGTCAGAGACCACAACGTCGACGGGGCGATGGCGATGCTCTCGGCTTGGTCATCCGGTCCGGGGTCGGTTCCGGTGATGCGGCCCAATGCGGCCATCAGCACTGGTACGCACTGGCTTTCGGAGATCTCCTGGCGATGCCGGAATTCGTAGTAACGACGGCGGGCGGCGATCAGCAGCCGGGCCATGTTCTCGGCGCGCTCGCCGTAACGTCCCATCCAGAAAAGGTCGGACAGCACGCGAGGTGAGCTGACGCCCAACGTGCCCGCACCCGCTTTCGCGGGGACCTCCGGCGGTGGCAGGGTGACCGTCTCAGTTCGCGAGCGATCGGTCGGTTGAACCCAGACATCCTTGGCCGCAATGGTTCCCAGCGTGTACGCGGACGGTCCCTGGGCCAGCACGTAACCGAGGCCGCCGAGCATCGGTGCATAGCCGCCGCGCTGAGCCACCGTGAACAGCCGCATTCCGACCGCGCCCGCCGAGAGCTCGCTCGCGTAGCTCGTCGGGGCTGAGGAGAACTGGGGCAATTCCTGGCCGACCCACTGCCACGGCATTGCGGTGATGGCGGCGGACAGGTCGGCCAATCGCTCCGAGGACAGCGCCGGTCCGACCAGTGTTTGCCCGCCGATGGTCGGGCGGATGAGCAGTGACGACAGGTTCGCCAGCAGGTGCGATAGTTCGGTGTCGATGCCGCCCCAGTAGCTCGGCGTACTGGACAACAACGGCGCTTCACCGAGCAGCCGGGTTGCCAGCTGAGGCAGAAAGCGTTGCAGCCCAGCACTTTCCAGAATGCCACTGCCAACGGTATTCACAACGGTCACGGTTCCGCGGCGCTGGGCTTCTACCAGGCCGGCCACCCCGAGCCGCGAGTCGGCGCGCAGGTCGAGCGGATCGGTGTACGCGGCATCGACGCGACGGAAAACGACGTCCACCCGTTTCAGGGTGCCCAGTGAGCGCATCCAGAGCTTGCCGTCACGCACCACCAGGTCAGCGTTCTCGACCAACGGAAAACCAAGCAGCGTCGCGAGATACGCCTGGTCAAACGATGTTTCGGAGTAAATACCGGGGCTGAGCACGACGACCACCGGATCCTGCACACCGTCGGGCGCCGCGTCGATCAGCGCCAGCCGCAATGCCTGGGCGAACGGGGTGGTCGGTCGCGGACCGACCTTCTCGTAGAGATCCGGCAGCGCCTGCGCCAACACCCGTCGGTCGGCGAGCGCGTAGCCGGCGCCGGATGGCGCCTGCGTCCAGTCGGCGTTGACCACAAAACTGCCGTCGGAGAAGCGGCTGACATCGCAGGCATGCATGAACAACTGATGGTGCCCCGGCACCTCGATCCCGTTGGCGGCGCGGACATAGCCCGGATGGGCGAACAGCAGCTCGGGCGGCAGCACGCCGTCGGTCAACGAGCGGCGGTTGCCGTACAGGTCGGTCAAGACCGCGTTGAGCACCCGCGACCGCTGAATCAGTCCGGTTTCGAGGGCCTCCCAATCCGCTGCCGCGACCACCAGCGGCAGCGGGTCCAGCGCCCACGGCCGCGGCTCGCCGGGAACCCCGTCGGCGGATCCCTTGGCGGGATCGACGCCGGTATAGGTGATGTCGTCGTTGTCGACGAGTTGGCGCACCGCGGAACGCAGTCGACCCATCCCGGCCCGACCGCGGTCACCGACCGCGTCGGCGAGATCCGTCCACGCCGGGCGCACGTTGCCCGCCGCATCGAGGAACTCGTCGTAACCGATCGCCGGGCCTGATAGATCCGGCGTGCGCACGTCGAACAAGGTCTCTTGGGTACGCGCGGTGCGGTATCCGTCCAGCAACCGGTCGACGTCGGTGCGGTCGTGAAATGGCGCCGCGTCGCCGGGATGTACTGCCATATGTGCCGCAGCCATTACCGCAGGACGGTACGCACGCGCCGCAGATCGAGAATGCCCGGCGCGCCGACGTCCGTGGAAATTCGCGCCTGCATTTCCCGGATGTCGGAGAGGTCCAGTTTGCCTGGGGTGAATCCGGTCGCCTCGAAGCGTCGCGCGCGCCGCGACTCGGCTTCGACGGCGTTGACCGGAGGAACGTCGTACGCCCGCCCACCGGGGTGGGCGACGTGGTACGTGCAGCCGCCGCGCGACGTCGAGGTGGTGAGGTCGATCAGCTCGAACTGCAGCGGACCGTCGACGGTGATGCTGGGATGCAGCGCACTGGGCGGTTGCCAGGCCCGGAAACGCACACCTCCCACGTGTACGTCGGGATTGTCAGTGGCGAGCAGCGGAACCGGGTAGCCGTTGCAGGTGACCAGATAGCGGTGTCGGTCGGCGCCGATGATGCGGACCTGAAGGCGTTCGACGGACGAATCGACGTAGCGAGCGGTGCCGGTGGCAGTGGACTCCTCGCCCAGCGTGTTCCACGGCTCGATGGCGCCGCGCAATTCGATCTCGACACCGTCGAAGACCGCGGTGCCGATGCGTGGGAAGCGGAACTCGGTGAACGGGTCCAGCCAGCTGGTTTCAAAGGCGATGCCGTGGGCGCGCAGGTCCGCGGCGACGTCGGCGATGTCGTGAATCAGGTAGTGCGGCAACAGGTATCGCCCGTGCAAATTCTCGCCGTGCCGGATCAGCGGAGCCCGTAGCGGCTCCTCCCAGAACCACGCCACCAGCGACCGGACCAGCAACGACTGCACCATCGCCATCCGCAGATGCGGGGGCATTTCGAAGCCGCGCAACTCCAACAGGCCCAACCTGCCCCGCATGCTGTAGGGGTTGTAGAGCTTGTCGATACAGAACTCCGAGCGATGCGTATTGCCGGTGATGTCGGTGAGCAAATGCCGCAATGCCCGGTCGATGATCCAGGGACGGGGCGTGCCGGAAGCCGAAGCGAGCCTGTTGATTTCGGCGAACGCGATCTCCAGCTCGTAGAGCGCCTCCGCCCGGCCCTCGTCGACGCGCGGCGCCTGCGACGTGGTACCCACGAAGCGGCCCGCGAACAGGTACGACAGCGAGGGATGTCGCTGCCAGTAGGTCAGCAACGACATCAGCAGGTCGGGGCGACGCAGCAGCGGTGAGTCCTTAGGGGTGATCCCGCCCAGCGTGATGTGGTTGCCGCCCCCCGTGCCGCCGTGGCTGCCGTCGACGTCGAACGACTCCGTGGTGAGTCGAGCCAATCTGGCTTGTTCGTACAGGGTTTCGAGTTGCCGGGTCTGCTCGGCGAAGCTGGCGGTCGGAGCGACGTTGACCTCGATGACGCCGGGGTCGGGGGTGATCGTCGTCGACGTCAGCCGCGGGTCTGCCGGCGGCTCATACCCTTCGATCACCACCGGGCAGCCGATCTTTGCGGCCGCGTCGTGGATTCGGGTGATCAGGTCCACGAAGTGGTCGAGCGCGCCGGTCGGCGGGAGGAATACGTAGAGCAGTCCGTCCCGCGCCTCGGCGACCATCGCGGTGGTCGGTGCGCTCTCGTCGTCGTCGACGAGCGCTTCGACGGCCGACGCGTGTAGCTCGTCGCCCACCGTGGTGGGATCGGTGTCGAACGACGGCCGCGGCGGCTTCCAGCTGATCGCGTTCAGCGGCAGACGTAAACCCGCCGGCGAATCCCCGTCGACCAGGACGATGCGGCCGCGGCGCAGCCGCCAATTGGCGCTGGCCCAGCCGAGTTCGTCGTCCCGGCGGTGCAGCGGGAGCACGAACGCCGTTGGTGTGTCCGTGGATTGGTCGAGCCGGGCCAGCAGTTCGGCGCGCGCGGCGGCATTGTCGCGGCCCGCTTCCGGGTCGAGGTCGTCTTCGGGCGACACCGGGTCGCCTTGCGGCAGCCGGGCCTTCGCTGCCAGCTTCGACAGCGGGTCCTCGTATGCCGGCCGCACCTGGGAGGGCGGCAGACCGAGTCCGTCGGCGATCGCGGACAACAGCTTCTGGGCCGTGCCGCTGTCTGCCGGCGAGCCGGGCGGAGCGGTGCTCCACGGGTCGGCCAGCAGTGCGGCGTCGGGCCACAGCGGCTGTCCATCAGTACGCCAGTAGATCCCGATCTGCCAGCGGGGCAGCGGTTCACCCGGGTACCAGCGACCTTGGCCGCGATGCACCAGTCCATGTGGCGCCCACCGCGCCTTCAATCGGGCGGCCAGGTCAGAGGCGCGCTGGCGTTTGTGCGGACCGTCGGCGGCGGTATTCCATTCGTCGTCGACCTGGTTGTCGATCGACACGAACGTCGGTTCACCACCCATGGTGAGCCGGACGTCACCGGCCTGAAGCCGAGCGTCGACGCTGCGGCCGACATCCTGGATGGTGGCCCAAGCTTCGTCGGTGTAAGGGAGCGTGACCCGCGGATCCTCGTGGATGCGGGTCACCGTGTTGGAGAACTCCAGCGTCGACTCGCAGGGCTCGATGCCGCCGGAGATCGGTGCCGCGCTGGCGGGGCTCGGTGTAGCGGCGAGAGGGATGTGGCCCTCGCCGGCGAACAGCCCGGATGTCGGATCGAGCCCGATCCATCCCGCGCCGGGAATGAAGACCTCTGCCCACGCATGCAGGTCGGTGAAGTCGGCGGCCGGACCTGACGGCCCGTCGAGCGCCTTGACGTCAGACGTCAGCTGCACCAGGTAACCGGACACGAATCGGGCGGCCAGACCCATCTGGCGTGCGACCGACACCAACAGCCAGGCGAAGTCACGACACGAACCCACGCCGGTCCGCAGCGTGAAATCCGGCGTCTGAACGCCATGCTCCATCCGCACGCTGTAGGAGAGATCGGCGTTGATCCGCCGGTTGAGCTCGACCAGGAAGTCGATTGTCCGGGTTTCCGGCGGTACGGAGAATTCGCGCACCCATTTCCGCGTCAACTCGCCAGGACCCGATCCTGCGCCGTCTTCGTCGACCGGTTGCAGGTAAGGCTTGAGCTCGTCGGCCAACGGCTCGGGGTAGCTGAACCCCCCGGACGGCCAGATTTCGGCCCAGTCCTCGATGAAGAAGTCGAAGGGGTTGATCACCTTCAGGTCGGCGATCAGTCCGACGGTGATGGTCAGTCGATCCGTCGGGTTCGGGAAAGTCAGCCGGTAGACGAAGTTGCCCACCGCGTCCTGCTGCCAGTTGACGAAGTGGTCGGCCGGTTCGACCTGCAGCGAGTAGGCCTCGATGGGGGTGCGTGAATGCGGTGCCGGACGCAGCCTCACGACGTGCGGGAAAACTCTGACCGGCCGGTCAAAGGTGTAGCTGGTGCGGTGCTCCAGCGCCACTTTGATGGTCATAACCGGAAATCTCATCACACCGACCAACAGGTTGCAGCGCAGCGGCGGCGCGTCTCGGTGTGATGTCGGCGGAGTGGCGCAACCCGATTTCCCGGCCCACCCTTTCTAGGATCGCTCGCGTGAAAGATCGCTACGGTTCCGATGTCCTGGCCCGCGACCCGCATCGCGCGCGCAAACCCCGGTCTGCCGAGACGCCAATAGAACTCGGCATGGTCGT
Source organism: Mycobacterium paraterrae (assembly GCF_022430545.2). Classification (NCBI taxonomy): domain Bacteria; kingdom Bacillati; phylum Actinomycetota; class Actinomycetes; order Mycobacteriales; family Mycobacteriaceae; genus Mycobacterium; species Mycobacterium paraterrae. The sequence continues at coordinate 4,153,814 of NZ_CP092488.2, forward strand.
CGAGGACGCCCAGACCGGCTACGTAGGCGCGATTGTCAGCGTCGAGTACGGCCGGATGCAGCTCGAGGACCGCCACGGCCGTCGCAGGTCGTTTCCGGTCGGGCCGGGGTATCTGGTCGACGGCAAGCCGGTGATCCTCACCGCACCCCGACGCGCGGCACCACAGACCGCCACCCGGACGGCGTCCGGCTCGGTGGCCGTAGCCGGAGCGCGCGCCAGAGTCGCGCGGACCGGCCGGATATACGTCGAGGGGCGCCACGATGCCGAACTCGTGGAGCAGGTGTGGGGCGACGACCTACGCGTCGAGGGGGTGGTGGTCGAATACCTCGGCGGTGTCGACGATCTCGTCGACATCGTCAAGCAATTCCAGCCCGGACCGCAACGCCGGCTGGGCGTGCTCGTCGACCATCTGGTGGCCGGGTCGAAGGAGTCGCGGCTGGCCGAAGCGGTGCAGCGCAGCCCAGCGGGTGCGCACACGCTCGTCGTCGGTCACCCGTTCGTCGACATCTGGCAAGCGGTGAAGCCGGGGCGGCTCGGGCTGTCGGAATGGCCGGTGATCCCGCGCGGTATCGAGTGGAAACACGGCATCTGCCAGTCACTCGGCTGGCCGCACCACGACCAAGCCGACATCGCCGCGGCGTGGCGGCGCATCCGCGGAAGCGTACGCGACTGGACCGACCTGGACGCGGCGCTGATCGGGCGGGTGGAAGAGCTGATTGACTTCGTCACCCAGCCGTAGCGGCGCGCTCAGGGGGTGAGTGGCGCGACCGGCCCCCCGGAGAGTTTGCGGTAGGTGTAGACCTGTATCAGCAGCGCCAAGGGCCCGGCCACCAAAATGCCGACGCCGCAAGCGAAAAAGCCGATGATCACTAGCAGGCCCTGCACCAGCAATGAAATCAGCGTCTCGCCGATGTGCGCCCGGACGGTGGCAATGCTGGCCTTCAGGGCGTCAATCGGTGGCAGCGCCCGGTCGGTGGCAAACGCGATGGTGAACAGCGCGAAGAACGTGAAGACGACGAGCGCGACGAACGACAGCAACGCGAACACGAAGCCTGGCAGCGAAATCAGATCCAGCACCGCGCTGATGACGCTGAGCAGGGCGCCGGCGAGAACCACGTTGCCGAAGTTGCGCGGCTTGAAGAACGATCCCACGATGACCGGTCGGCCGTCGGCGAGGTCCAGCCCGCCTGAAAGGAACGCGGCCTGGACAAAGATGCTGAACACGAACGACACGATGGACAGCACCAACGTGCCGCCTGCGCCCAGGCTCGCAGCGAAGGACGCGCCATAGTCGTTGTCGGTCGTGGTGTTGGCTGTCGCGCCACCCAGGACCACGAAGACTAGGCCGTGGACGACGATGCCGATCACGCCGTAGACGAGTGCCGCCAACAGCATCGGACCAATGTTCTTGCTGAACTTGTTCCACGACCAGTTGAACGCGTCACCGATGTTGAACACCGAGCCCGGCCCGGACGAGTAGCCGGGGATGCCCGAGTAGCCAGGCGGCGGCCCGTAACCCGGTGGTGGCGGATAGCCGGGCGGGGGGCCGTAGCCCTGCTGCGGCGGGCCGTAACCCGGTGGCGGCGCGCCGTATCCGGGAGGAGGTGGCGGTGGTGCGCCGTACCCGGGAGGCGGCCCGTAACCGGGGTGCTGCTGACCCGGCGGCGGTCCGTAGCCCGGCGGCGGACCGGGGGGCGGTCCGTAGCCGGGAGGCGGCGGATAGTCACCGGGATTTGGGTTGCCGCCGTACGGCTCGCTCGGGTTGCCAGGGTGCTCCGGAGGTTGGCTCATAGCCGCTCCTGCCTCGTCGTCGGAAGTTGTCCAGGCGTGCGCATTGGCGAACTTAGCAAGTATTCGGCGCCCCCGCTGATACCCCGCACTGGGCGCTTGCGTGTCGCCCCGACGTGGTATGCCTGACTCCGTGCCTGACGGTCTGTTCGACGTCCCCGACGAGGACAGTCTGGGTGATCCTGCGCCCGGCGGATCGGCCGGCGCGCCACTGGCCGTGCGGATGCGACCGGCCAGCCTGGAGGAAGTTGTCGGGCAGGATCACCTGCTACAACCCGGGTCGCCGCTGCGAAGACTCGTCGAAGGCTCGGGAGTGGCATCGGCCATCCTCTACGGCCCTCCTGGAAGTGGAAAGACGACGCTGGCGTCGCTGGTGTCGCAGGCCACTGGCCGTCGCTTCGAGGCGCTGTCGGCGTTGTCGGCGGGGGTCAAGGAAGTGCGGGCGGTCATCGACACCGCCCGTCGCGCGGCTGCCCACGGTGAGCAGACGGTGCTGTTCATCGACGAGGTGCACCGTTTCTCCAAGACCCAGCAGGACGCGTTGCTGGCCGCCGTCGAGAACCGGGTCGTGCTGCTGGTGGCAGCGACCACCGAGAATCCCTCGTTTTCGGTTGTGGCGCCGCTGCTGTCGCGATCGCTGATCCTGCAACTGCATCCGTTGACCTCCGACGCCGTTCGCGCGGTAGTGCTACGCGCGATCGACGATCCGCGCGGGCTGGACGGCCGGGTGCAGGTGACACCCGAAGCCGTCGACCTGCTGGTCCGGCTGGCGGCCGGGGATGCCCGTCGCGCGCTGACGGCGCTGGAGGTGGCGGCCGAGGCGGGGGAGCAGGTCACCGTCGAGACCATCGAGCAGTCGCTGGATAAGGCCGCCGTGCGCTACGACCGAGACGGCGACCAGCACTACGACGTGATCAGCGCTTTCATCAAGTCGGTGCGGGGCAGTGACGTCGACGCTGCATTGCACTACCTGGCCCGCATGCTGGTCGCCGGCGAGGATCCGCGATTCATCGCCCGTCGGCTGATGATCCTCGCCAGCGAGGACATCGGGATGGCCGATCCGATGGGCCTGCCGACCGCGGTCGCGGCGGCGCAGACGGTCGCGCTGATCGGAATGCCCGAGGCCAAGCTGACGCTGGCTCATGCCACGGTGTATCTGGCCACCGCTCCCAAGTCGAACGCGGTCACCTCGGCCATCGGTGCGGCGATGCAGGACATCAGCGCCGGTAAGGCAGGCATGGTTCCGGCGCATCTGCGCGACGGCCACTACTCGGGCGCCGCGGCACTCGGCAATGCGCAGGGCTACAAGTATTCGCATGATGATCCCGACGGCGTTGTCCCGCAACAATATCCGCCCGACGAGCTGGTCGGCGTCGATTACTACCGGCCGACCGGCCGGGGCGCCGAACGCGATATCGGTGCGCGCCTGGAGAAGTTGCGCGCGATCATCCGGCGCAGGCGCTGAGGACTCGAGCCGGCTCGGCCGGCAAAAAGTTGGGGATTTCTACCCATGCGATCGGCGGCTGCAACGGGACAGCCTTGCGGGCATGGACGACAACGATCCCGACGGGCGGGCGGCCGACCTCGAACGGGGCCTGCGGTGTCGGCCGCGCCGGGTCCCCCGCTCACCGCGGAACAAGTCCGATCCGTGTCCTTCTCCCGCCCGCTGGGTTGGCGCGGTTACCACCACGACGACGTGGACGGATTTCTCGACCGCCTCGAGGCGGCCCTAAGGGACCCGGCCGGACACGTTCTCACTGCCCAGCAGGTCGGCGAGGTAAATTTTCGTCCGGCGCCGCCCGGAAGGCTCGGCTATAAGACAGAAGAGGTCGACGCATTCGTCGGGCGCGTCCGGGCACATTTCGGGCTACCTGACCCGCCGCCCGCCCGGCCACCGAAGCAACGACGTTGGCCGCGCCGGTTGTTGTCGGTGTTGGCCGCGTTCGGCGTCGCCGGGATGTCTCTGCTGTTCTGCGGGATCGCCGGCTGCGATTACCTTGCCTACCGGGCGGGCACGCCCACGGCCGCCTCGGTGCAGTACTGCGCGGACGACAACACCGGCTCCGAGGGCTTGCTCAACCTCGTCGTGCCGCGGATCAAGCGCTGCGCGATCACCTGGAGCGTTGACGGGCAGTCGTACAGCGGCTCGGTCGACGCTTACACCTATGGTTTCCGCCAACGGCCTCAATCAATGGAGGTTAGAGTGCGCGGCAATACCGCCGACACTCCGGCGTCCGCGATCAACGACCTGGTGGTCGCCGGGTTGTTTCTCAGCCTGGGTGTCGTCGTTGTGTTCTTCTTGTGGACCGGTCGGCAGCTCTGGCGGATCGTGGAATTCGTCTTTTACAACTGACGGGCATCGAGATCGACGCGGCACACGTCACGATGTCGACCCTATTTCGTTCCGTTGGGGTCTTTGACGTCGCCAGCGATCTGGTCGGCAATGCGATTGGCCTGGTCAGTGATGTTGTACCCGCACGCCTTGACGTCGACCACGTAGTTCGACACCGTGCTCAGCGCGCGTTGACAGGTGTAACCGTGGTCGCTGTCTTGGCTGTAGGTCAGCAGAATCTTTGGCGGCTCACCGGTCGGAGAGTTGATGGTCCAGGTGTACTTGCGACGGTCGGCATAGGTAACCGTGGCCGTCTTTCCGCTGCAGGCCTTCCAGTACGCCGCCTCCTTGGCTACAAGGTTGAACGGCTGGTCGGAGTTGACGGGGAAGACGGCAACGTCCTGGTCGACGAACTGGTTCTTGCTTTCACCTGCCCGCGGAAGACCACCAGGCTTCTGGAGGGTCCGCCAGGTCAGACTGAGCTCGCCGCTGTCCTGGTATGTGCTGGTCAGACCCGGGTATAGCGCTCCCATGCAGTCCTGGGCCGAGACGTTGATCGTGTTGCTCTGCTTCATTGCTTGGTTCCCGCGCTCAACGGTCTTCATGTCGTTGGCGCCCATTACCTGGTTGACCTCGGCGTCGCTGAGCAGCAGAGCCTCCAGCGGATTTGGTGCAGGATGTGGGAGCACCAACGTGTAGCTCACCGCGGCTGCTACCGCGATCACTACGCCGGCGATGCCGGCAAAGACCCAGCGGCGCCGCGACTTCGGCGGTCGAGGATCGCCGCCCGATATCGGTGCCGGAACCGCAGCCGGCGGTCCGGGCGGCATTGGCTGGGCCGCGAAGGATGGGAGCGGCGATGCGGAGGGGATGGCCTGCGGAACTGTCTGCGCGGACATGATCGTGGGCAGGGGCGCGGAATCGAACCGAGTTGGGGTCGCCAGCGGGCCGGACGCGAGCGATTGGGCGGTGCCGAACGGAACAGTAATCGACGAGGCATCGGGCCCAGCTTCCAAACCGGCCAGCGTGGAGATTATTTCGGTGCGAATCCGCCACGTGACATCCGGTCGGTCACGCAGCTGGCATAGCAGCTGTGTGATGTCCCGGACCGCTTTCGGGTCGTGCCTGTCGTCGTCGAGCCGATCTTTCAGTTCGGTCACCAATTCGGTTTGCTGATGTCGCGTCAGCTCGGGTCGCGACAGCGTTGCCGCAAGCCGCATCAGGTAGGCGAACGGGACCGGTGGCTCGGGCGGTTGCGGCCAGGGCAGTGGCGGCACCTGGGCTTGGCGCTGCTGCACCGAAGCCAGCAGGCGGAGGGTGCTTTGTTTGTTCGGCTCGCGGAAATCGAGGGTCTGTCGTGCCGCCAATGGCGTCAGCCGCAGGCTGTCAATCGGCCCGATCTGCACGGGCAAGATCGGTCGCCGCAAAGCCTCGGCATAACCGAGCTCGGCTTGGCACGGTTTGGAGGCGAGTGAATTGTTTGAAACCGCGACGATGAACACCTCGCAGCGGCGGATTTGCTCCAGGATTGCGTGCCACCACGCTTCACCCCCACCGAGTTGGTCATCCCACCACACCTGTTGACGCGCGCGCCGCAGAGCCGTCAGGAGATGCTCGAGCAGCGCGCGATCCTGACTCGCGTAGCTGACAAAGAGCAAGAGATTCCCCCGGGCGTCTCAGGAAATTTTCAGCAGTATACGGTCCGGGGCCAAGCGAGTGCTTAGCAAATCGTCAGTTAGATGCAGCGATATCGGCAGCCGCCACGACCGGATAACGCGGCGCAGACTCGTTGACGTCAACGATTTGCAAGCCGACCGCGGCCAGCATTGCCGGGATCGCACGGACGAAGTTCGTATCCCATTCGGCGATTTCCTTGGGTAGCTCATGCCATGGGACGAAGTGGGGATCGGTCTTGACGCCGGCGTCCATCTTCTCCTGCGCCCACCTGTCGTGCTCCATGATGCTCAGCTTTTCCAGCTCGGCGGCGGTGAAGGTGAAGTCTCTCGCCTGCCAGTCGCGAAGTGGTGCGATTTCGCACCCGATACTGCGCAGCTTCACGCCGATGTGACGGGCCTGCGCCCGGTTCGACTTTTTCAATGCCTCGTCTAGGTCTGACCATTCGGGTACGTCACGTCCTCCATCGGGCTGCATCAGCCGGTAACGCCGATGGATTTCGTGGGCTATGGCTTCGAACGAACCGCCCTCGACGAGTTCCACGGTGCACGTCTCTTGAAGCATCCTCACCACCGCGAGGTTCGCACCTCGCTGGCTTGTGAGATTCTCCAGCAGGTCCGCCACTCCGTAAGCCCGCCACAACGCCGTCACCACCGGCACCGCTCGATCGAGAGCGTGGCGCAGTTTCAACGCAGTCTCGACAGCCTGCTCGTCGTGCTGAGCCGTCACGTACGCGTACGTGATCGCCGCCCCGCCTTCGGTCAATCGAGTCAAGCCGCGGACCGAGGGGCTGCAGGCAAAGAAGGTGCAGATCTGCTCGAGGGCGGGATGTTCGTCTTGCAGGGCAGCTAACCGCTTGTCGGCTTCGTCGTCGATCACGGTGACCCGCAGCGGCGCCCAAGAGTCGGTCCGACGATCGTTCCAGATCCGAGCCGCCTGCAGGACCAACTCGCAGCCCAAGCTGTCAAGGTGGGCTACTGCGATATGAGGCTGCCGTACGGCGTCGAAGGGGTACCGGTCGAGCAGCAATCGCGCGCCGAGTTCGTCGGTGCTGAAGAAGTCCAACGCCGTCTGGTCTGCGCCTCGGTTCGACTCTTCGATCCGCAGCGAGATGCACAGGCTCGGGTTGGCCACCCGGGCGAGGCACTGCAGGCGTTGCCGGCCGCGAGCCAAATGTGTTGCCCGATTGACGATTTCGGTGTTGACCACACTATCGGGGGTGACGGCGAGCAGCCGTTCTGCGCGCTTGGCGGCGGCGGATTCCAGCGTCGATTCCAGCTGAGCGTCGCCGACGATGACTGGGACCCCCATTTCGCGGCAGGCTTCGATGCGCGGATTGTTGGCGTCCGCTTCCACCACAATCACCCGGCGGCGTGCGTCGGTCAGTTGCCGCACGAACTCGAAGCCGACATAGCCGAGGCCACAAACCACCACGTGATCGCGCCGAAGCGGGACCAGCATCTGCTGCCACCGGTGGCGTAGCAGCCCGAACAACGCGATGATTCCGGCCCAACCCGCCACGATCGGCGCGAGATAGCGGGCGGTGTCCAGCACGATGCCGACGTGGCTCTCCGGTTGCGGCGCGGCATGGAGGAAGAACAGCTTGAAACTGCCGTAAACGGCATCCGAGAACGAATGATGAACGTCTTTTTCCGGCTCATAACTGAGGTAGCCCCAGAAACCGAGCAGAAAAGCGACGACGCCCGCGGGTCCGATCAGCCAATACCAGCGGGGGTCGGTCAGGGGCGGCGGCAACAGTCGTCGACGCGGCGACGGGGCCTGCGCACTGCGGCCGCGTGCAATCAAAGTCGGTCCAATCCGCTCAAGGCCACCCCTCCTGTATCGCCGAGGATCGTACCTTGAAGGATGCTGCGCCCGGCGCGTCAAACGGCACATACGTAGGCTGGTCAAATGAATACCGATGTGCTGGATGTGGACACTGCGCGTCGCCGTATCGTCGATCTAACCGACTCGGTGCGCACGTTCTGCTCGTCACGCGGCGACGGCCTGTGCAACGTTTTCGTGCCCCATGCGACGGCCGGTGTCGCAATCATCGAAACCGGCGCCGGATCCGATGACGACCTCGTCGACACCTTGGAACGCCTCCTGCCGCGCGATGACCGCTATCGCCATGCCCACGGATCGTTCGGACACGGTGCCGATCACGTGATGCCGGCAATCGTCGCGCCCTCGATCACCGTTCCGGTTCAAGAAGGAGAGCCGCTGTTGGGCACCTGGCAGAGCGTGGTCCTGGTCGACCTGAACCGGGACAACCCGCGTCGGTCGGTGCGCTTGTCGTTCGTGCGGGGCTGAACCCCGGCCGGCTTTGTCGCATGTACGGGCCGGTCAGCAGGACCGGTACTGTGGTGCGGTCGAAAGAGGCGGCCAAAAGGAAGCGGAGAAGTGCAGACACACGAGATCAGGAAGAGGTTCCTCGATCACTTCGTGAAAGCGGGCCACACCGAGGTGCCAAGTGCCTCGGTGATTCTGGACGACCCCAATCTGCTGTTCGTCAATGCCGGAATGGTGCAGTTCGTCCCCTTCTTCCTCGGTCAGCGCACGCCGCCCTACCCGACGGCGACCAGCATCCAGAAATGCATCCGCACACCCGATATCGATGAAGTCGGGATCACCACCCGGCACAACACCTTCTTCCAGATGGCCGGCAACTTCTCGTTCGGCGACTACTTCAAGCGCGAGGCCATCGAATTCGCCTGGACGTTGCTGACCAATCCGGTCGAAGACGGCGGTTACGGATTCGAGCCCGACAAGCTTTGGGCCACCGTGTATTTCGACGACGACGAGGCCATCGAGCTATGGCGCGAGATCGCCGATCTGCCGATCGAACGGATCCAGCGACGCGGCATGGCCGACAACTACTGGTCGATGGGCATCCCCGGGCCGTGCGGCCCGTCGTCGGAGATCTACTACGACCGCGGGCCGGAATTCGGCGTCGGGGGTGGCCCAGAAGCCAACGAGGACCGCTACATCGAGATCTGGAATCTCGTCTTCATGCAGAACGAACGTGGCGATGGCACCGGTAAGGACGACTTCGAAATCCTCGGGCCGCTGCCGCGTAAGAACATCGACACCGGCATGGGTGTCGAGCGGGTCGCGTTCCTGCTGCAAGGCGTCGCCAACGTCTACGAAACCGACCTGCTGCGTCCCGTCATCGACGTGGTGGCCCGCCGCGCCCCGCGCGGTTACGACGTCGGAAACCACGACGACGACGTGCGCTACCGCATCATCGCCGACCACAGCCGCACCGCCGCCATCTTGATCGGTGACGGGGTCAGCCCCGGCAACGACGGCCGCGGTTACGTGCTGCGCCGGTTGCTGCGGCGTGTCATCCGTTCGGCAAGGCTGCTCGACATCGACGGCCCGATCGTCGCCGAACTGATGGCCACCGTCCGGGACGCGATGGGCCCGTCGTATCCGGAGTTGGTCGCCGACTTCGACCGGATCAATCGCGTTGCGGTCGCCGAGGAGACCGCGTTCAACCGGACCCTGCAGTCGGGTTCGCGGCTGTTCGAAGAGGCGGCGGCCGCCACCAAGTCCTCGGGTGCCACCGTGTTGTCCGGGTCTGACGCCTTTACCCTGCACGACACCTACGGGTTTCCGATCGAGCTGACCCTCGAAATGGCCGCCGAGGCAGATCTGCAGGTCGACGAACTTGGATTCCGTGAGCTGATGGCCGAGCAGCGGCGCCGGGCGAAAGCCGACGCGGCGGCGCGCAAGCATGCGCACGCCGACCTGACCGCCTACCGCGAACTGGTCGACGCCGGACCGACCGAGTTCACCGGATTCGACGAATTGAGTTCGCAAGCAAAGGTTTTGGGTATCTTCGTCGACGGCAAACGGGTTCCGGTCGTGACTCATGGAACCGAAGAGGCCGCGGGGGCCGACCGCGTCGAGCTCGTACTCGACCGGACCCCGCTGTACGCCGAGTCGGGTGGTCAGGTCGCCGATGCGGGAACCATCAGCGGCACCGGCTCCAGCGGAACCGCCAAAGCCGCGGTCACCGATGTGCAGAAGATCGCGAAAACCCTGTGGGTGCACCGGGTGAATGTGGAATCGGGGGAGTTCGTCGAAGGGGACACCGTCGTCGCAGCCGTTGATCCCGACTGGCGCAAGGGTGCCACCCAGGGTCACTCCGGCACCCATATGGTGCACGCCGCCCTGCGACAAGTGTTGGGACCCAATGCGGTTCAGGCGGGATCACTGAACCGCCCGGGCTATCTGCGGTTCGACTTCAACAGCCAGGGCGCGTTGAGCGCCGACCAGCTCAGCCAGGTCGAGGAAGTGACCAACGAGGCCGTGCAGGCCGACTACGAGGTGCACACTTTCCTCGAGCAGCTCGAGAAGGCCAAGGCGATGGGCGCGATGGCGATGTTCGGCGAGTCCTATCCCGACGAGGTGCGGGTGGTGGAGATCGGCGGGCCGTTCTCCCTCGAGCTGTGCGGTGGCACCCACGTGCACAACTCCGCGCAGGTCGGCCCGGTGACCATCCTCGGCGAATCTTCTGTCGGCTCCGGCGTGCGCCGGGTCGAGGCCTACGTCGGGCTGGACTCGTACCGGCACTTGGCCAAAGAAAGGGCGCTGATGGCCGGGCTGGCCTCGTCGCTCAAGGTGCCTTCCGAGGAGGTGCCGGCCCGGGTGGCGACCCTGGTGGAACGGCTGAAAGCCGCGGAGAAGGAACTGGAACGCAATCGGCTGGCGAACGCGCGGGCAGCGGCCGCAAATGCCGCCGCCGGAGCGCAGCACATCGGCAACGTCCGTTTGGTGGCGCAGCGGATGTCGGCCGGCATCACGGCCGCCGATCTTCGCTCGCTGGCCGGTGACATCCGAGGCAAGCTGGGTAACGACCCCGCGGTCGTCGCCCTGATTGCCGAAGGGGAGGGCGGCAGCGTTCCCTACGCCGTCGCCGCCAACGCCGCCGCCCAGGATCTCGGATTGTGTGCCAACGACCTGATCAAGCCGCTGGCCTCGGCGGTCGAGGGCCGCGGGGGTGGCAAGGCCGACCTTGCCCAGGGATCCGGAAAGAATCCGTCGGGCATCGACGCCGCACTGGACGCGTTGCGGGCAGAGATCACAAGGACCAGCTGAGTGGGTTCGCCGCATCGCCTGCCGGATCGGCCGGGTAGGGACGATCCCGGATCAGGGCGACGGCTCGGCATCGATGTCGGCAGCGTCCGCATCGGTGTAGCCGTCAGCGACCCCGATGGGATCCTGGCGACCCCGGTCGAAACGGTGCGCCGAGAGCGATCGACGAAACACATCCGCCGCCTGACGGAGTTGGTCGCCGACCTGCAGGTCGTCGAGGTGATCGTCGGGCTGCCGCGAACGTTGGCCGACCGCACCGGCCCGTCTGCGCTCGACGCGATCGAACTGGCCGACGCGCTGGCCAGCCGGATCGCGCCGATCCCGGTGCGGATGGCTGACGAGCGGCTGACGACCGTCAGCGCGCAGCGCGCGCTGCGCCAGGCCGGGGTCAGGGCAAAGGGACAGCGTAGGGTCATCGACCAAGCGGCAGCGGTGGCGATCCTGCAGGGTTGGTTGGACGAGCGCCGCGCGATGCTGCCCGGGGACGTCAACGGTGTCTGATAGCCGTGACGAGCGCCGGCGCGGCGCAGCCGGACGCAGCGGCTCGTCACCCGCATCGACGGCGGTCGGGGCGACGCGGCGAGGAAGCTCGCGGGCCGACCGAGCGCGCGCCGAACGCGAACGCCGTCGACGGCACACGACCCGCGGAATTTTGCTGAGCCTGGCCATCGGGGTGCTCATCGCCGCGGTATTCCTCGGTTCCCGGCTATGGCACGGCGGCGGCTCGCGCTATGACTTCGCCGGCGACGGCAAACAAGATCTGGTGATCGAGGTGCATGCCGGCGACTCGACCACCGCGATCGCCGAAACGTTGCACAAGCAAGACGTCGTCAAGACCGTCAAAGCGTTCCTCGGGGCCGCACACGACAATCAGAAGATCACCGCGATCCAGCCCGGTTACTACCGGCTGCGTACGGAACTTCCGGCGGCGACGGCAGTGAATCGGCTGGTCGATCCCGGTAGCCGGGTCGGCAAGTTGGTGATCCCGGAGGGTCAGCAGCTCGACGACACCTCCGACGTCAAGACCAACAAAACCACGCCGGGCATCTTCACGATGATTTCCCAGGCAAGCTGCGTCGACCTGGACGGCAACAAGCACTGCGTGTCCGGCGCCGACTTGCGTGCGGCCGCCGAGAAAGCCGATCCCTCAACACTTCTGGTGCCGCCGTGGGCAATCCCGTCGGTGACGGCGATGGGTAACGACCACCGTCGAATCGAAGGCTTGATCGCGCCGGGGACCTGGAACATCAACCCGTCGGCGTCCCCGGAGGAGATCCTCTCGACGCTGATCAGTTCCAGCGCCGACCTGTATGTCAGGTCGGGGCTGCAAGACAACGCCAGCGCGATGAACATCTCGCCCTACAACGTGTTGGTGGTCGCTTCCTTGGTGCAGCGGGAGGCCAAACCCCAGGATTTCGCCAAGGTTGCGCGGGTGATTTACAACCGGCTCGCCGAGCACCGCAAGCTGGAGTTCGACTCGACGGTGAACTATCCGCTGGACCGCCGCGAGGTGGCCACCACCGACGGCGACCGCGCGCAGGGCACGCCGTGGAACACCTACGCCGCCGACGGATTGCCCGCGACGCCGATATGTTCGCCGGGTACCGATGCGCTGAAGGCCGCAGAGCACCCGGATGACGGTGACTGGCTGTACTTCGTCACCATCGACGCGCAGGGCACCACACTGTTCACCCGCGACTATCAACAGCATCTGGCCAATATCGAGTTGGCCAAGCGCAATGGTGTCCTTGACAGTGCCCGATAGCCGGGCGCCGAAAAAAGCAGCGGTTCTCGGGTCGCCGATCGCTCATTCGCGCTCCCCGCAACTTCACCTGGCCGCCTACCGCGCGCTGGGCCTCGACGGCTGGACCTATGACCGCATCGAGTGCGACGCGGACCAATTGCCCAACGTGGTAGGCAAATTGGGTTCCGAGTGGATTGGTGTCTCGGTGACCATGCCCGGCAAATTCGCCGCGCTGCAATTCGCGGATACGCACACCGAACGAGCAGAACTGGTCGGTTCGGCCAACACCCTGCTGAGGACACCCCAGGGCTGGCGGGCTGACAACACCGATGTGGACGGCGTCAAGGGTGCGCTCGGCGCGGCGAGCGGCCCTGCCGTCGTGGCCGGCTCTGGCGGCACAGCTCCGGCGGTGGTGGTGGCATTGGCCGAACTCGGCGTCAACGACATCACGATCGTGGCACGTAATCCGGACAAGGCGGCCCCGTTGGTCGAGCTCGCCGGGCGGGTCGGTGCCGCTGCCCGAATCTGCGTCCTCGACGGTGGATCGGTCCACGACGCGATCGCTGGCGCGCAGGTTTTGGTCAGCACCCTGCCCGCCGAGGTGGCCGCGCGCCACGCCGCCGAATTCGCCGCGATACCAGTTCTTCTGGACGCAATCTACAACCCATGGCCTACCCCGCTGGCCACGGCGGTAACTGCGGCGGGCGGCCGGGTGATCGGCGGCTTGCAGATGCTGCTGCACCAGGCCTTCGCGCAAGTCGAACAATTCACAGGCCTACCCGCTCCGCGAGCGGCGATGGAGGCCGCCCTGGATTAGCATGCCGCTCAGTGTCAGGGTGAGGTGCCGCAGGAGGTTGCGGTGGTTGGATCCTGATCACCTGGTGTCTGGCTCATAGCCTGCCTGCCGCCTTCGGTTGGCGTTCATGCGTTTTGCCGGCACCGGGTGTGAAGGACCGGCCGGCGTGACTTGATAGGAGCGTGGCACCGCCCCCACTGAGGTTTGTCCGCCGACCGGCCCAACCGTCACCTCACAGTGAAGGAGGCAACCCCTATGGTTGTTGTTGGAGCCGATGTTCACAAGCACACCCATACCTTTGTTGCTGTCGACGAGGTGGGGCGCAAGCTCGGCGAGAAGACTGTCAGAGCGGTCACTGCCGGGCATGCTGAGGCGGTGATGTGGGCCCGGGAACGCTTTGGCGCCGAGGTGGTGTGGGCAATCGAGGATTGCCGGCATTTGTCAGCGCGCCTGGAACGCGACTTGCTGGGTTCTGGCCAAAAGGTGGTGCGAGTACCACCGAAGTTAATGGCCCAAACCCGTGCGTCGGCACGGACCCGGGGCAAGTCTGACCCGATCGATGCGCTCGCAGTTGCGCGGGGATTCCTGCGTGAACCCGATCTGCCGGTAGCGTCCCATGATGAGGTGTCCCGCGAGCTGAAGCTGCTGGTGGATCGCCGGGAAGTTCTTGTGGCACAACGGACTGCAACGATCAACCGGTTGCGCTGGCGAGTTCATGAACTTGATCCCGAGCGCGCCCCCCGTCCTGGGTCGTTGGATCGCGCTAAACATCGCCTGCTGTTGGGCGCCTGGTTGACGACCGTTCCCGGTCTAGTCGCCGAGCTGGCCCGCGATGAGCTCGCCGACATCGACCGGCTGACCGAAGCGATCGACGCGCTGGCCAAGCGGATCGGTGCGCGAGTGCGCGCGATTGCCCCGACACTGTTGGCGATGCCCGGGTGCGGGGAGTTGACCGCGGCCAAGCTCGTCGGTGAGACGGCAGGAGTGACCCGGTTCAAAAGCGAGGCCGCCTTCGCACGGCATGCCGGGGTGGCCCCGGTACCAGTGTGGTCGGGCAACACCGCCGGTCGAGTCCGCATGACCCGCTCCGGCAACCGACAACTCAATGCCGCCCTGCACCGCATCGCCGTCACCCAAATCCGCCTCGAGGGCCTCGGACAGACCTACTACCGTCATCGATTAGCCGCAGGCGACTCCAATCCCGAAGCCCTGCGCTGCCTCAAACGCCGCCTCGCCCGCGTCGTCTTCGGCCGCCTCCACACCGACCAGCAACACCGAACTCAGCCTTGCCAACCGGCAGCGGCTTGACATAGGAGAAACGCATGCTGGTCGGGATCGCCTTGGTGTGGATGCTGGCGCTAAGTGGTTATGACGTGCGCCAGCGTCGGTTACCGAATTGGCTCACCATTCCGGGATTTGCGGTGATCGCGGCTGCCGCGGCCTGGTCCGGGCACGGCCGAGCCGCATTGGTCGGTGCCGGCGCGTTGGCAACCGCCTATCTGGTGGTCCACGTGGCGGCCCCCGCCGCGATGGGCGCCGGCGACGTCAAGCTTGCGCTCGGATTGGGCGCGCTGACAGCATGTTTCGGCGCCGATGTGTGGACGATGGCCGCGATAGGCGCGCCACTTTTGACCGCGGTGGCCGGTGTCGTGGCGCGCTTCGGCTGGTCGGTGCGGGCGCTGCCGCACGGCCCGTCGATGTGTTCGGCCAGCGCCGCGGCCATCGGATCGATGATGCTCTAGGCCGACGGTCCCACATATCCGTCAGCCCGCGACGACGCGCTCCCAGACACGGTGCTGCGCGAGGCCGCCGATCAGCGACTCCACGATCTCCGAGCCGCCCGAATCGGCGAAGACTCCCGGGGCGTCCAACGAGACACCAGCCGCAGCAAGTAGTTTCGAACCCGGCGGAAGGACACCGATCGGCTTGAGGTGGCGGAACGCCTCGTCGACGATGATCCGTGCGTTGGTGTCATCTGGCGAGCCGGCCAACAGCACCGCGTCCACCTCGATCGAACGTCCGGTGAAATACGTTCGCGAGATTGGCACGGGTGCACCTTCGTGTTGCAGTGTGCCGCCGTGCGCTGCAAAGACCAGCGGAACGACCTTCGCCGCGGTGATCGACGCAACCGCTGCCGCGACGTCACCGATGTCGGAGTTCGCGTCGGTGAGGATGCCGATCCGGCGACCCGCTACCGGCCACTGCCCGCCCACCTGCGACAACGCCGGGCTGGCCGCCGGAGCCACCGGCGGCGTAGCCGGGACCGGCGCTTCGAGGCCCAGGCGTGCGGCCACGGCCTCGCACAGCTCGGTGTCGATCCGCGCCAAGACGGCAAGCGTGCGCTCCTTGATTGCCTGCTCGTAGCACTTACCCAGTTCGAAGGCGTACGCGCCGATCACGTGAGATCGCTCGATCGGGCTCAAACTGCGGTAGAACAGCGTCGCCTGGCTGAAATGGTCGTCGTAGCTCGCCGGGTTCGCGCGCCGCTTGGTCGACGCGGGCAACGCCACGGGTGCCTCGATGAACGCCCCGGTGTCGGCGCCGGCCATGAACGGACAGCCGCCGTCCAGTGAGTTCGGTTGATAGGGAGCAACTCCGGGGTGGACGCCGTGTTGGTGGAAGCCATCGCGCAGCATGTCGTTGACCGCCGCGTGCGGACGGTTGATCGGGATCTGGGCGAAATTCGGTCCGCCGAGGCGCGTGATCTGTGTGTCGAGGTAGGAGAACAGCCGTGCCTGCATCAGCGGGTCGTCGGTGACGTCGATACCAGGCACCAGGTGGCTGGTGCAGAAGGCCACCTGTTCGGTCTCGGCGAAGAAGTTGGTCGGGTTGGCGTTGAGCTGCATCGTCCCGATGATCTGGACGGGGGACAGCTCCTCGGGCACGAGTTTGGTCGAGTCCAGAAGGTCGATGCCCTCGAAGGTCTGCTCCGGGTTGTCCGGGAACACCTGGACCCCGAGGTCCCACTCGGGGTAAGCGCCCGATTCGATCGCGTCAGCGAGGTCGCGACGATGGAAGTCGGGGTCGACGCCGGCGGCGATCTGTGCCTCTTCCCACACCAGCGAATGAACCCCGAGTCTCGGCTTCCAGTGGAATTTGACCAACGACGTGGTGCCGTCCGCTGATATCAACCGAAACGTATGTACGCCAAAGCCTTCCATCGTCCGGTACGAGCGCGGGATGCCCCGGTCGGACATGTTCCACATGGTGTGTGCGGAGGCCTCGGTGTGCAGGGACACGAAGTCCCAGAACGTGTCGTGCGCCGACTGGGCCTGCGGGATTTCACGGTCGGGATGTGGCTTGCCGGCATGGATGATGTCCGGGAACTTGATGCCGTCCTGGATGAAGAACACCGGAATGTTGTTGCCGACCAAATCGAAGGTGCCTTCGCCGGTGTAGAACTTGGTCGCGAAGCCGCGAGTGTCGCGAACGGTGTCGGAGGATCCGCGGGAACCCAGCACGGTGGAGAATCGCACGAAAACCGCTGTCTCGGTGCCGGACTTCAGAAAGCCTGCCTTGCAGATCTTTTCGGCGGCGCCGTTGGCGCGGAAAACTCCGTGCGCAGCCGCGCCGCGGGCGTGTACGACGCGTTCGGGAATTCGCTCATGGTCGAAGTGGGTGATCTTTTCCCGGAAGTGCTGATCCTGCAGAAGCGTTGGCCCCCGCTCGCCGGCCCTCAGCGAATGGTCGGTGTCGTACAGTCGGACGCCCTGCCCGGTGGTGAGGTATTCGTCCTGCTGCCCCCGGGCGGTATCGGGCCCCTCCACCGGCGCCCCGGTCGCGGTGCGCAACTCGGGCGCCACCTGGTCCGGCTTGGGTGGTAGCGGCGGATGTGGCGTCGTCGGTTCGTCCTTTTCCGGCGGCTGGGCGCCTGGGGCGCTGGGGATGTAGCCGCTCGCCTGGGCGGCCTGCGCCCTGCCCTCCCGTACCAGCAGTTCGCTGCCCGACACCGCGCCGATGGCCTGCTTGGCGACGCCTTTCACGCCCTCGACGACGCCTTTGATCGGATTACTGCGCCCACTGTCTTCTGCCATGACTGCTCCTCGTTCGGCGGTTGTCGCAATGCACCCGCCGGCGGCTTCAGAGGGCAACCTCTCTCACGTTCCCCATCGAGGGTCACGCTAACCCGCTGGTTGGCAGGCAACAGCGTGCCGACCGCGCTTCGGGCCGCCCAGGCGTTGGGCAGTTCGCCGGGCCGAGGGTGCTAGGCGGCGGCCCGGCTTTTCAGCGCGGTGCGCAATCCGTATCGCCTTCCGTTGACCTGAGGCATTTGTTCACCGCGAAATTTCTTCTCGGAGTGCGTTTCTGGCGCATCATCGGACGTCGACCGCAGCCAGCCGTTCGGCAGGGCGAGTTTGAGGATCGTCCAGAAGGATTGCCAGTACTGCCGCAGCAGCGGCCCAGTGGTGTAAGGCAGATCGTATTTGTCGCATACGGCGCGCACCCGAACGCTGATCTCGGCGTATCGGTTGCTCGGCAGATCGGGGAACAGATGGTGCTCGATCTGGTAGCACAGATTCCCGCTCATGAATGCCATGACGGGGCCGGCATTGAAGTTGGCCGAGCCGAGCATCTGACGCAGGTACCATTCGCCGCGCGTCTCCTGTTCGTAACTCTCGCGGGTGAACTTCTCTGCGCCGTCGGGGAAGTGGCCGCAGAAGATCACCATGTAGGCCCAGTAATTCCGGATCAGGTTGGCGATCGCGTTGGCCGTGAGCGTGTGTTTCCAGTTGGTTCCGGCGAGGGCGGGAAATACGATATAGTCCTTGCCGATTTGTCGGCCCATCTTCTTGCCCATGATTCGCAGATCCTTGCGAACCTCGGCCAGGGACTTCTCCTTCTTCCTGACTTTGGCGGTCTCGACGTGGTGAAGCGCGACCCCCCACTGGAACAATGTGCCGAGGAGCAGGTTGTAAATCGGGTTGCCGATCATCCACGGCGCCCACGGTTCGTCTCGGGTCACCCGCATGATGCCGTAGCCCACGTCGGCGTCCAATCCCACGACGTTGGTGTACTTGTGGTGCACGAAATTATGCGAATGCTTCCACTGCGACGATGGGCACGCGGTGTCCCACTCCCACTCGGTGGAATGAATCTCCGGGTCGTTCATCCAATCCCATTGGCCGTGAATGATGTTGTGGCCCAGTTCCATGTTTTCGATGATCTTTGCCGAGGCCAGGCTTGCGATACCCGCCAGGCGAGCCATTCGGCTGCTGCTGGCGAACAGGGCCAGGCGGCCGAAAGCCGCAAGCCCGCGCTGCAATTGGATCGCCCGGCGGATGTACCTGGCGTCGCGTTCACCCCGCGACTCTTCTACCTCGGCCCGGATGGCGTCCAATTCGGCCGCCAGGTTCTCGACGTCCTGGGGGGTCAGGTGGGCGTACGCCTTGATATCGGTGATTGCCATGGAAAACGACTTCCTCTCACACCTTGATGGTGCAGTTGCCGGATGCGGTCGAAATGCAGGTCTGGATGCGGTCGCCGGCGCCGTGCTCCTCGCCGGAGCGAATGTCACGGATATAGCCGTCTTCCAGTGGCAGCACGCAGGTTTGGCAGATGCCCATGCGGCATCCGAACGGCATCTGAATGCCCAGATTCTCACCGGCCTCGAGAATAGATGTCGCGCCGTCGATTTCGATTTCCTTGTCGGAGATCGCAAACTTGACGGTGCCGCCTTCGCCGCCTTTGTCGGTGGCGGCAATCGTGAACCGCTCCATGTGCAGCGCATCTTCGATGTCGTTGTCCTGCCATACCTTTTCGACGGCATCGAGCATGGCCGCCGGCCCGCATGCCCACGCGGAACGATCACGCCAGTCGGAAACGAGGTTGTCTAATTCGTTGAAGTCGACCTTGCCGTCGGTCTCGGTGAGTTGCAGGAGGAGCCGGTAGCCACGCTCCTCTTTCTCGATTTCGCGCAATTCGTCGTAGAAGATCACGGCCTCCTTCGACGGCGCCGAGTGCAGATGCACGATGTCGGGGAACTGGCCGCGACCTCGCAGCGATCGCAACATGCCCATGATCGGCGTGATGCCGCTACCCGCGGTAATGAACAGCAGTTCGTCTGGCGGCGGGTTGGGTAGGGCAAAGTCGCCCTTGGCGGACTGCAGTCGCACGATCGTTCCCGGCTCGACCCCGTTGACCAGGTGGGCCGACAGGAAACCCTCCGGGGTGGCTTTCACGGTGATCGTGATCTCGTTCTCCCCGCGCTGGGGAACCGAGGTCAGAGAATACGACCGCCAATGCCATTTGCCGTCCACGCGCAGACCGATGCCCACGTATTGGCCGGGACGGTAGTCACCGGAAAATCCCCATCCCGGTCGGATGACGACCGTGGCGGTGTCCTCGGTCTCCGGTTTGACCGCAACGATTTCGCCGCGGAGCTCGCGCGCCGACCAGAGCGGGTTGAGCAACGAAAGGTAGTCATCGGGCAGTAACGGGGTGGTGGCCCTGGTGGCCAGGCCGCGAACGAGGTTCACCCACGAACCCGAGACGGACTCCACGTCCTTGGCCGGGGATCTGGCCCAACGCTTGAAACTCTTCAGTGGATTCAGGGTCGACGTCATGGACCGCCTCTCTGCTTAGCGGTGGTACGGGCTTGTGACTGCGATCACAGAGGCAAGTACCCTACTCGGGAGTAATAAAACCTGCCTTGTGGTGCCGGAATGGCAGGGTGTGGCAGTAACCGAGCTGGGATCGGCAGCGAGATTGACCAGACAATTCAGCCATGACAACGACAGCGATCTCATCTACTACTGATTCGTCTCGGCGGCGTCCGCTTCGCGCGGATCTCGTGTTCTGGACTGCCGCGGGGGCTCTGGTCGCCGCGCTGAGCGGCCCGTTATCCCACTCATGGGCCGTGCCGCGCGCGGTTCTGCTCGACGTCGGGCTGGTGTTCGCGATCGTCGGGCCGCTCATGCTCCTCGGGCTGCGTCGGATGCGGCTGTCCTCGGGGCTGGTAGCAGCGTTCGTGGTAACCAACTTCGCGCTGGCTCCGCTCGCGCTGGCCGCCGCCGGTTTCGACTGGCTAGGCCTGACCCGGGCCGGCAACTGGGCGCTGGCGGACGCCGGATTGGTGATGCTGGTGCTGGGAATCTGGCAATACGTCGCACTCAGGTCGCTGCGGCGCTAACAGTCCCCGTCACACAAGACGTTTTTCGATGTCGATGCCCGTCGTGGGAAGATGGGACCCGTGTTGCGATGGACTACCGCTGGTGAATCCCACGGCCGAGCGCTGGTGGCCGTGGTCGAAGGCATGGTCGCCGGGCTGACGATCACCTCCGACGACATTGCCGACCAGCTGGCCCGCCGCCGACTCGGCTACGGTCGTGGCGCCCGGATGAAGTTCGAGCGTGACCAGGTCACCGTGCTCGCCGGAGTGCGCCACGGCGTCACCCTCGGCGGGCCGATCGCCATCGAGGTCGGAAACACCGAGTGGCCGAAGTGGGAAACCGTGATGGCCCCCGACCCGGTCGACGCGGCCGATCTCGAAGTCGCGCGCAACGCGCCGCTGACCCGGCCCCGGCCCGGCCACGCCGACTACGCCGGCATGCTGAAGTACGAATTCGACGACGCACGGCCGGTCTTGGAACGCGCCAGCGCCCGGGAGACCGCCGCCCGCGTCGCGGCCGGCACCGTCGCTCGCCAGTTCCTCCGCCAAGCCCTCGGTGTCGAGGTGCTGTCACACGTGATCTCGATCGGCGACTCCACGCCCTATGACGGCCCACCGCCGCAGCCGAGCGACCTGGCCGCGATCGACGCCAGCGGCGTACGGGCCTTCGACAAGGCCGCCGAAGCGTCGATGATCGCCGAGATCGAATCCGCCAAGAAGGACGGCGACACCCTCGGCGGGGTGGTCGAAGCCGTCGTGACCGGCCTGCCGATCGGTCTCGGCTCCTTCACCAGCGGTGACAACCGGTTGGACAGTCAGCTCGCCGCCGCCGTCATGGGCATCCAGGCCATCAAGGGCGTCGAGATCGGCGACGGATTCGCCACCGCCCGGCGACGAGGCAGCCGCGCGCACGACGAGATGTATCCCGGACCTGACGGCATCGTCCGCTCGACCAACCGCGCGGGCGGTCTGGAAGGCGGCATGACCAACGGCGAGCCCCTGCGCGTTCGCGCCGCGATGAAGCCGATTTCGA
The DNA here is from genome assembly GCF_022430545.2 of Mycobacterium paraterrae. Taxonomy (NCBI): domain Bacteria; kingdom Bacillati; phylum Actinomycetota; class Actinomycetes; order Mycobacteriales; family Mycobacteriaceae; genus Mycobacterium; species Mycobacterium paraterrae. The sequence continues at coordinate 4,175,392 of NZ_CP092488.2, forward strand.
CCGTGCCACGGGCGCTGGCCACCGTGGACATGGCCACCGGCGACGAGGCCGTCGCCATCAATCAGCGCTCCGACGTCTGCGCGGTGCCGGCCGCCGGCGTTGTGGTCGAGACGATGGTGGCGCTGGTCCTGGCACGCGCGGCCCTGGAGAAGTTCGGCGGCGATTCGCTGACCGAGACCCGCCGCAACATCGAGGCGTACCGTCGCTCGGTGGCCGAGCGGGAACCGGTCACCGAAGTGCGGGCTAGGTCCATAGGGGGATAGCTGCACATGGCGCCGAGAGCCGTACTGGTGGGACTGCCGGGATCCGGTAAGTCCACAATCGGTCGACGGCTGGCCAAGGCCCTGGACGTTGCCATGCTCGACACGGATGCGGCGATCGAGGAGAAGACGGGCCGCAAGATCGCCGACATTTTCGCCACCGACGGCGAGCCGGAATTCCGCCGGATCGAAGAAGAAGTCATCCGGGAGGCGCTGGCCTCGCACGACGGTGTGCTGTCATTGGGCGGCGGCGCCGTCACCACCCCGGGCGTGCGGGCCGCGCTGGCCGGCCACACCGTCGTGTACTTGGAAATCAATGCGGCCGAAGGGGTTCGGCGCACGGGCGGCAATACCGTGCGGCCGCTGCTGGCCGGTCCCGACCGGGCTGAGAAGTTCCGCGCGCTGATGACGCAGCGTGTGCCCCTCTATCGAAAGGTCGCCACGATCCGGGTGAACACCAACCGTCGCAACCCCGGCGCCGTCGTCCGACACATCGTATGCCGCCTCAACAACCAGAAGCTTGGCAGCGCCGCCCGCGACCGGCGACGGCCCCCGTGGCGCCGCTCGTCTGTGCCCGAGACGCTGAGTGTGCCGGAGCCGCGGACCGGCCCGCCACCGACACCCGCGACCCCGGCGGCGCTGGCCGCCGCTCGCAGGCACGGCAGCGCCGAGGCGGAGAAATGACGGAGCCTCGCGAGCCGGTCACGGTACAGGTGAACGTTGACCCGCCGTATCCGGTCGTCGTCGGCACCGGCCTGCTCGGTGAACTCGGCGAGCTGCTCGCTGGTCGCCACCGGGTCGCCATCCTGCATCAGCCCGTCCTGACGCAGACCGCGCAGGCCATCCGAAACCACCTGTCCGACAAGGGTATCGACGCACACCAGATCGAAATCCCGGATGCCGAAGCCGGTAAGGATCTGCCGGTCGTCGGCTACATCTGGGAAGTGCTGGGCCGCATCGGCATCGACCGCAAGGACGCGTTGGTCAGCCTGGGCGGCGGCGCAGCGACCGACGTCGCCGGCTTCGCCGCGGCAACCTGGCTGCGGGGAGTGTCGATCGTCCACGTCCCGACCACGCTGCTGGCGATGGTCGACGCGGCGGTCGGCGGAAAGACCGGCATCAACACCGACGCGGGCAAGAATCTGGTCGGCGCATTCCACCAGCCGACCGCGGTCCTGGTCGACCTGGCCACGCTGCAGACGCTGCCGCACAACGAGATCGCCGCGGGAATGGCTGAGGTGGTCAAGGCCGGGTTCATCGCCGACCCGGTCATCCTCGACCTGATCGAAGCCGACCCCCGGGCCGCCCTGGATCCGTCCGGGGAGGTGCTGCCGGAACTGATCCGGCGCGCGATCGCCGTCAAGGCGGACGTCGTCGCAGCCGACGAGAAGGAATCGGAACTGCGCGAAATCCTCAACTACGGCCACACGTTGGGCCATGCCATCGAGCGCCGCGAACGCTATCAGTGGCGGCACGGCGCCGCGGTCTCCGTCGGCATGGTGTTCGCCGCCGAACTGGGCCGGCTGGCCGGGCGACTCGACGACGCCACTGCGCAGCGGCACCGCGACATCCTGACTTCGATCGGGTTGCCCACCAGCTATGACGCGGACGCACTGCCGCAGCTGATGGAATCGATGGCCGGCGACAAGAAGACCCGGGCGGGAGTGCTGCGGTTCGTCGTGCTCGACGGACTGGCCAAGCCCGGACGGCTTGAGGGTCCGGACCCGACGCTGCTTGCGGCCGCCTACGCCGAGGTGGGCACGCGGTGACGCCCACGACGATCCCGCCGGGGACGGTCATCAACGTGATCAACGGCCCCAACCTCGGCCGGCTCGGTCGTCGCGAGCCGGAGGTCTACGGCGACACCACCCACGACGACCTCGTCGCGCTGATCGAACGCGAAGCGGCCGAGCTCGGCGTCAAAGTGGTTGTCCGGCAAAGCGACAGCGAGGGTCAACTGCTCGACTGGATCCATCAGGCCGCGGACGCCGACGAACCGGTGATCCTCAACGCCGGTGGCCTGACCCACACGTCGGTCGCGCTGCGCGACGCCTGCGCCGAATTGAGTGCACCGTTGATCGAGGTGCACATCTCGAATGTGTTTGCCCGCGAAGAGTTTCGTCATCATTCGTACTTGAGCCCGGTCGCGAGCGGGATCATCGTGGGATGCGGTGTGCAGGGCTACCTGCTCGCCCTGCGCTACCTCGCCGACCGCAAGGACTAGTCGGTCTTCGGCTTTTCGATGTGCTCGGTGGCCGGCTCGGAGTGTTGGCTGGCTGGAACCTCGGCGGTCTTGGCTTCGCTGGGCGCCGCGTGGGATTCGGTCGTCTCGGCGGCTTCCTCGCTGTAGGCGGTCGGCGCGTCGTGGTCGCGCTCGGCCGTCGCGACGGCGCTGGTCTGCTCCTCAGGCCACTCTTCGACGGCACCGTCGCCGTGTGCTTGCCCCGACCTGACGGCGGCGAACACGTCGGTGTCAGCGCGGTCTTCCTCGCCGTCGCGGGTACCGCTCTGCGGCTTGTAATCGCCCTTCTTGTCGACGCGCCAACGACCCACTGCCACGCCGCTGATGGCGCCCAGGAACACCACCAGCGCGGTGAACGCGGCAAAGGTGGTGAGTTCGTTGATCAGGCCGCCGACGTAGAGCGCCTTGTAGAACACTGCGATCAGCCAGGTCACTGCGCCGCTGAGCAGTCCGGCGACCAGGCCGGCCAGCAGCCACGTCATCGCCAGGTCCTCGCGGCGGTCCGGGTCGGGATTGGAGGCGGCGTCTTCACGGCCGTCGATAAAACCCCAGGCGACGACGCCCACGACGAACAGAACGAGCAGCACGATGCTGATCAGAGCGGCCTGCGTCTGCCAGACGCTGATCAACGTTCCCTGGAACAGCCGGACGACGACCATCGCGGCGCCAAACACCAGGCCACGCAGCATCCAGTTAGTCATGGGGCCACAGCGTAGCGAGTAGCGTCACCTGGCGTGACACATTCCCAGCGGCGAGCCGCTCTTGGAGCCGAATTACGCGCGGCGGAACTCGACGCGATGCTGGTCACGGACCTGACGAACGTCCGCTACCTGTCCGGATTCACCGGGTCCAACGCGGCGTTGCTGGTGTTCGCCGACAGCGAGGACGCGGTCCTGGCCACCGACGGGCGCTACCGCACCCAGGCCGCGCAGCAGGCCCCCGACGTGGAAGTCGCGATACAGCGGGCCTGCGGGCGTTATCTCGCCGGGCGTGCGGCCGCCGGTGAGGCTCGGCGGGTGGGCTTCGAGAGCCACGTGGTCACCGTCGACGGTTACGACGGGCTGGTGGACGCGGCGGGCAACGCCGAGCTGGTCCGCGCGTCACAGCTCGTCGAGGCACTGCGCGAAGTCAAAGATGCCGGCGAGGTGGCGTTGCTGCGGCTGGCGTGCGAGGCGGCCGACGCGGCGCTGACTGCTCTCGTCGAGCGTGGTGGGCTGCGGCCCGGGCGCACCGAACGAGAGGTCGCTCGCGAGTTGGAGGCGCTGATGCTCGACCACGGCGCCGACGGTGTCTCGTTCGAGACCATCGTGGCCAGCGGGGCTCACTCGGCGATCCCACATCACCGGCCGACGGACGCGGTGCTGGCCAGCGGCGACTTCGTCAAGATCGACTTCGGCGCTCTGGTCGGCGGCTATCACTCCGACATGACCCGCACCTTCGTGCTGGACGCAGCTGCTGACTGGCAGCTGGACATATACGAGCTGGTCAGTACGGCGCAGCGAGCCGGACGGGAGGCGCTCGCTGCGGGCGCGGGCCTCGCCGACGTCGACGCCGCCGCCCGCAATGTGATCGTCGACGCGGGGCACGGCGGGCACTTCGGTCACGGTCTGGGCCACGGGGTGGGCCTGCAGATCCACGAAGCGCCGGGGATCAACGCCACCGCCGCCGGTACACTACGGGCGGGTTCCGTGGTGACGGTGGAACCCGGCGTCTATCTGCCCGACCGTGGCGGCGTCCGCATCGAGGACACGCTGGTGGTCGCAGACACGGGGCAGGCCCTCGGCCACGCACCGGAATTACTCACCCGGTTCCCGAAGGAACTGGCGATTCTAGGTTAGCTAGCGATGTGCTGTGAGCTGGTAAAACAAGGTCAGCACTGAAGGCTATGCAGTCCGTTATCTAGGGACTCAGCTAACACTTTTCAGGGGACGACTCTGCTTGCTCGTCGCTTTTCCTACCGGCGTACGGTCCGCAGTATCCCCAACCGAGGACCCCCGGACATTGAGCCGGGGGGTTTCGGCTAGTCGGGTCGCTGACCTTCGAGCGATGTCGGCGCGTACGCCTACCCTCGGGCAATGACTTCCAAAGAATTCAGTTCGTTTGACGACATCGCGGCCGCTTTACGGACCGCCTTCGACAACCTCAGCAGTGCTGGGGAATCAGGTGACGCCAGTGCGATCACTGCTGCGCAGTCCACCTTGCTCGCAGCATTGACCGATGCGACCTTGGCAAGTGTTGAGGCGCTGGGGCGATTCGCCCCAATGACCAATCCCGACTTCTTCGAGGACGAGCCGCGTGACATCGTGCCAGTGCTGGAGGCCGGACTGGACCTCCCCGCCGAGATGGTGATCAGCCGGGAACTCGCGGAGATGGTGGCACGGATCGATGACTTGCACCCCCACAACCCTGTTCAGCGCGAGTTCACCAAGGCGGTCGCACCCGGCGCGTTCGCCTTGCACGCCATAGAGCAGCTGGAGCGTGAGTTGATTGCGCTTCGCAAAGAGGTTCGCGGTACGTAGTCCGCTTTCGGCATGCGAGCGCAAGCCATTCAGCACCCTAGTGATGCGATGCCCGGCCCAGTTGCCGTTGCAACGAAAAAGTTCGCCAGCTAACGCAGATTGGCTCCGGCCGCTTTCAATCCGTCAATGAAATCCTGGTCTATATAAATTCTTGGTTCGATATCGCCAACAGTTTCAGGATGGTCTATCGTAAGTATCATTGTCAGATAGTCATCTAAAGACGAGTTTGGGGATAAACTCTCTTCGCCAATTTCCAAGGGCGCGTCAGGCTGTTCGAAGTATTTGACCAAAGCTGCTTTGCAGAGACCGAAACGTTCGCTCTGGAGATATTCATCAAGCTGCGCAAGCGTAGTTATTCCGACTTCCCGTAAAGCACGTACGCTATCCCGACGGTCTCTCGCCAAACGTGCCTCTTCAATCACTTCAGAGTCATCGGTGAGATTTTCTGCCGCCAACTCCGTTCGGACCTTCGCCGCCGTGCGGCTGAGGTTCCAATAAGCCGCCAGAGAGGACGTGTCAATGGGTACATGGTGCAACTGACCACTAGTCACGTCCGCGCTATATGCGGTGAATGTCGCTGCCCACTGGTCTCTCAGTACGGCGAACTGCTCGTCAGCTAGTTCGAACAGCGCGCTTAGCTGAAAAAGCCGACGCTGGAGTGTAGTGGGCGCTTCGTTGGCCGACTTGTACTTGATCTTGTGATCGACAGCTGCCCATGCATGCTGAAGTGCTGTGCGGACTTGAAATTCTATTGGAATTCCGGTGTACGCTTGCCATTCGATTAACTTCGACCTGGTGGCCGAAAGCTTAGCTACATAATGGTCGGACCTGTATCCGAATTGATCTTTGGCTAACTCTTCTGACTTACTTACGGAGTTTTCAACGTCAATTTCGAATTCATTGCCAATCAGTTTACCGACCCTTTTAACGTCATCGGTATAGTATGTTATTATCCGGACGCCGGCTAAGTCAGTCACCGACTCAAATGGATTTCTATCGCTTCGATCTTTTCGCTGAATCTTATCGGCGAAACTTTCGACAGTTTTTGCGCGAGATTCGACCTGAATAACATCAATTCCCCCTGCCTTTAATAGGTCTTTCAGTAGGGTCTCTACCCGGCGTACATATTCAACGTAAAGCGGGCGGCGAATTCCGTATTCCCCGATCCACTCGTCAGGCGTTCTGTCCATTGGCACCTCTCCGATGTGCAGAGATGGTACCTGTTTGTCTTAGACTTCAATGGGTTGTCGTGGCGACACGATTTGAACAACGCCGCCGACGCCTTGAAGCACTACCTCCCCGAAGCTGCATTGGGGGCGGCAGTCCCGCAGCGGTGCATCAGCGCGACGAATGCTGCGATCAATAGGCGGGTCAGACCTTTGGGGCAGGAAGTACTCATTAGTGGTCGCGATGGCGCGCGTCTCTCCGCCGTCATCGAGGTGATGATCCGGAACGGCAGCCACAGCCCGCATGAGAATTTGGTCGCCAACAGGTGGGGCAACGGTTTTGCGGGGGGCTCACCCAGCACCACCCATGCCGTCGTGGGTGTCCGGTATTCGATGCGAGATCCGTTGGAAGAGACGCGGCGAGTCACGGGCGTGGCTGTCTCAAGATGTAAACAGTTCTGATTAACCTCGCTGCGGTGGGTAAGGCGAAGCGCAACCGCGAGGCCAAGCGGCGACAGTGCATCTTCTGCGGTAGGCGGACCGGCGATCTGGTAGACCCCAAGAATCCAGATTCTCGACGAGTCCGTATGAGCGAGGAGCACCTTTTTCGCGAGTCGTGGCAGAAAAAACTTAAAACAGGTGATGGCCCGTTCAATAGGGAGTTCACTAGGGTCAACCCGGACGGCTCCGTGCGGAAGTCCAAGCCAGAATTATTGTTTGAACTGAAGATTCGATGGGTCTGTAGCGACTGCAATAGTAGCTGGATGAACCGCTTAGACGATGCTGTCGAGCCGTGGATACTTAATCCCTATGAAGACAGTCTGAAACCCGACCCGCTGGATTTCAGGCTCTGGGCTATCAAAGTTGCCGTCTTACGCGCTTTCTACGATAGCCCGCTATTGCCAGAGCCGGGGGACCTGAAAGAAATTTATGACCGCGAAGATATCCCGCAATGGCACATCTTTGTAGGTCAGATGGCCGAGCCGGACCACACACATACTCAGGTGGGGTTCGGTCCCATAAAGCCAACTGGCGGCCGGATCGCTGGTATCACACAAATAAGTTTCTCATTGGGACGAGTGATTGTTATTGCTATGCGCTTAGTCGGCGACGGAAATTTTGCAATGAATTACTTCAATACTTTTCGCCAATATAACTTATCAGAAAAAGTAGTTGTGGCAGAGGTGGTGCCCAACGCCAAAAAGTTTCCAAGCATTGCACTGTTACCGAAAGTCACGCTTAGAGGCTACACGGCGCTGGCATGGTATTTCAGCACTCACCCGTTATCGCCGATTTCTCACCACATGCGTGAGATATATGTCGAAATGGAGCGAATGGCCGAGATTGAAGGTTTTGTACCCAAGATTATTTGATACTCAGACAAAAGGGAGCCGGGTCAGATGACCGCACTGACCCGGCTCCGGGCACGGGGACAGGAGATGAACCCGTGCAATGCCCGCGCTGCAACCTCAGGAGTGCGCTAGCGTGTAAAGTTGGTACTCCAGGGGCGGGCTACGCCAACCTCGGCACGGGGTTTAGGAAAACCCGCCCCCGGAGTTATGTGTGGCGAATTGATCTGATTCGCCGTCTACCCCGCCTTCTGAAAGGCACACCCGATGAATGGTGGCGGGGGAAGTTTGGTGACCGACGCCGGGAACCCCAGCTAGAAGTCCGGGCGTCGGTCTGTCACAGCCTGGAGGAATGCACCGAAGTGCCGATGCTGTGACTCGCGTCCATGGTGACCTGAGTCAAAGGTCCCCGACGCGGTTTCCCTATCCCCAAGGGCTTACGGGGATGAGGGGAAATCTATTCAGCCTCAGTGACCCATTGGTTGACCAGCAACTCGTGAGCTAGTGCTTCGGGTACTTCGGCGATTTGATCTGGGAAATATCTCGCTCCCTCATGACAGACCAGGAACGGCTTTAACACCCGCACCCTTTTCGGGGCTTCGGATCGGATGGCCGGTTCGGGCTGCTCATTGATTTCGAGGTCATCGAGGTAAGCCAGATCAGGGCGCGGTTTGCGAGGCGTCACGGCGCGGTGGGCAGGTTGGAAATCGCCAGCACTGCACTTGGGCGTTCGACGGCCAGGACAAGGCGCTCCTCCATGACAATACGGGCGATGTTCCGGGTGAAATCATCGTTCGTCTGTCCGGCGTGGGTGGTAATTCCTTCACGGAGCAGAACACGTCCGAACTTGGTGGTATCGAGGACCAATCCGGTGCCTGCGGCAATCGCCGTGGTGACCAAAACTCGGACACCGAACAGTTCCCGCGCACCCTGGTCGGTGGGGTCACCGATCAAGAAGTTGCCGAGGGTGTTCTTCAGCCTGCGGATGGCGCTAAAGGTGTTGGGGTGCAATACGATTAGGTTTGCCTCGGCGAAGGCCGAACCAACGCGAAGCTGGGTGATCGCCATTTCGATGGAGTCCAGGGCCGTGACGTTGGTTCCGGTGTCCGCCGATGCGTCGTGAGTCAGGATTCCGCTGGTCGATAAAAACCCTTGCATCTGTCCGCCGGTTCCCGAACCGGTCAGGAGTTCGGAATTCTCCACGTCCCCGATCTGCCGAATGACCTCCTGTTGGGCGTACCCGTAGAAGGTTGGATAGTCGGCAATCGACTCATACGAGATACCGACGTGGGCGGCCAACTTGATGGCGGTCAACGTCAGCTGCGTGGTGTTCAACACCACCTCGGGCTTCAGGGCACCTTCAGCAACCGGGGCCGGAGCGCCGGTAGTCGAGTTGTGAACAATTATCTCGTAGCTAGGGGCCGTGATGCTCTGGACGGGTAAATAGTCCAGCAACCTATTCTCATGGAGCCTCTCAAGAATTCCCGGCGCAAGCTGCGGAGGAATCAAACTCTCAACGGTCGAGAATGCCTTAACGCTCACACTCTGACGCTTCTGCAGCGCGTCATAAATGCTCTTAACCGAATCCTCGGAGAATCGCAGAGGGTTAGCTTCCGCGCCGAGAACGATTTCGGCCGGCGAATGTCCGTGTGCGCTGGAACGGTCTGCGCCAAAAGCCTTCAGCTTGGCATTCTTACCGGTCAGGTTGAAACGCGACTTCTCCCAATCGAGGTGGTCGCATTCGTCAAGCCACTTCTGCATTTCTGCTTCGAGCTTTTTAATCTCTGCTTGAGAAGTGGCGTTTTTGAGGCGACGGTCTAGTGCCTTCCCTCGGGCCTTTAGATCGGCCTCTTTGCGTTCTAATACGCTATTCATGTTGTGATTAAGTTGTTCTTTCAGAAAAGAATGGATATTCGATCCTGACGGGACCGTGGAAGTCGGCAACGGCGTTGCAGACTTTTTTGAAGAGCGCATCGGCGTTGCGCACTTTTGGTGCGGTCAGTTGTGCGCTCTCACGGGGCAAATGTTGACAATTGACAACATTTCAGCGCGGTGAGGTGGGCACGGGGTACTGCAAAAGGTGTCTAACGCGTTAGACACTTCGTGGTGGCTGTTCGCTGCCGGGTCGCTGGTCACGTCGGCGGGGCCGAATTACTCACGCGTGAGTAATTTCAGCGCGGCGTCAGTGAGCGGCGAGCGGGTGAACGTTCAGCCGGGGAACGTTGTCGATTATTCGACTACGTTAAGTCGTGGAGAAACGCCCTCTCAGATCAACGGAGAGCGACGTTCAGGGCCGGGGTAATGTGATTACACCCCGGCAAAGGAGTGAGCATGGACAAGGCGACCATCCGGTTCTGGGGGATCATGGTTGGCGTCGTGCCGATGACCGCAGCGGGCCTCTACTTCCTCACGCATCACAGCTATCCGTTGGCGGCGGTATTGCTGGTCAACTGCGCCGTGCAACTGGTTGTGGCGCTGCGACTTCGACGGTCGCGCAACCTCAGCTTGTAGTTACGTGGCGAAGCGTTGCTCGGCGGTCGTGGCGTCGATACCGAGAACCATGCCGATCAGGCCCCAGGATTCCCCGTTGGCCCGTGCGTCGGCCACTGCATCGCGTAGTTCATCATCGGCGGCGCTTATGCGACGTAGGTAGCGACCGTCCTGGACTACTACATTCGGGTCGTCGGGGTCGAGGCTATCGAGCCACTGTTCAACGTCCATCGCTTCGATTATGCGGCGCGATACATTCCGAGGATGCAAAGCCCTTGGACGCGACTGCTACTGGCCGTTGTGGTGGGGCTGATGGTCAGCGGGCACGGACACGGACACGGAACGATGCATGTCGCGCTGGTCGTGCTAGCCGTGTTCGCTGTCGTGGTGGCGCTGGTCGGGGTTGGACTCCATCTACTTGGCCGGGACTAGCGTTTCGTTGCTCCGGTGTAGCTGTCGTGACACGGTTTGCATAGCCCGCGCCCGTACTCAGGGTCGTTGGGGTCCAGGTGGGCGGCGACCAATTCTCGCCGGGACATCGGAAAGTGATCGGCCACGGTGGCCGGCGCATCCTCACAGATGACACACCACGGGTCACGCTCCAAAACGCCTGTCCTGAAACGGTTTCGGTGTTCACGGTTGTAGCCGCGTTGGGTTGCCGACGGACGGCGTTGCCGGTCATACTGGAGGAGATGATCTGCACATAGGCCCCCGCGTTTCACGGGCCTGCCGCACCGCGAACACGGACGGGGAGGTTTCTGCATATGTCCTTCGAAGAGTTTGCTGTGCTGCCGTGGGCACGTTTTTCATTTACTTGCTTCGCCAGATAGAAGCCCGGTTATTCGGTAGGGATGGCATCCCTCTAGAGATGAGAACGTACCCCTCCACCCACTTGACCAGCGGTTATGCCTGTATCCAAGTGACAACCGGACTGCGCGGGGCGTAGGTGTACTACATCAACAGTGCGGAGTTGCGCGCCGACACCGGCAGATGGGAGTACGGCGGATTGCAGGGTGGTAGGCCTTCCATCCATGGCGGGATGATGATGTCGTGGTTAGCCACCGGCCGGGTACCGCTGAATGTGCGCGCGACCGGTGGCGAAGTCTGCCAGCCGGTCAATCTCGCTGGGTGACAGGATCATCAGGGCACGCGCTCCACGGACACACACCGACCCATCACCGCGGCGTTGCGCCGTGATGCGTTGCCTGAGCGGATCGCTGATTGTGGCAGCGTCGGTCACTTGAGTTCAGAGACCGCGATCAGCGTCCGCATCAGCGTGACGCATAGTTCGCGGGCGGTCTCGACGGCCATCGGAATGATGACGCTCTCGCCGCGGTGGGGATCGACCTTGAAGGCGACGACCTGACCGTGTTTGGTGCTGGGGTCAACGAGCACGTCGATGAATTCGGGGAGGATTTGCTTGTGGTCCTCGGACTTAATGATGTTCAATTGTGGACTTTCGTTGGTAGGTATTCAGGAAATTCTTTTCCTACCTATTGGGAATATTGGTAAACTAATCTACCTGCGGAAATGGTTACGGCGAATGGGAAATTGTGTAGCCGTGGTCGCCCCAATCGAGTTCGGCGAGTAGGAAACGGCTACCGCCGCGCAACCGCGGGCCGTCGTTCAACGACGTGGATCGCAGCGGGCGGCGCTGGTAGTCGGGCATCCCGTCCACGCCGTGTTGCAGGGAGTAAGTGTTGTCCGTGGGATAGGTCGCCGGAGCGTCGGTGCAATGCAGGCAGATGCGGTTGCCGCTTCCCCATACCTGCACAGAGGGCGTGGCGAGTCGCCGTGTCACTAGCAGAGCGGAATCGACGTGGTGAAGTGGATGGCCGTGGCGGCAGATCACTTGTGGGCGTAGGCGTTCGGGGAACACGGCGGGGAATAGCTCGTCCGCGACATGGTAGCGGCGCACGGTCCCGTCGCACGACAACGACACCCGTCCGCGGTCGGGTTTGAGTTGCCGTGCCGTCGTCTGCCGGGTGACACCACCCTTGCAGCCCACCTCGCGGGGAAGGCTCCACACGTCGAGGCCAAGGCCGAGCACGTATGTCGGCCAGCCGGGGATGGGCCTGTAGCCCGCGCTCCGCCACGCCTGGTGATTAGTTGAGGTCTGGAGGTTCATTGTGAGAATTCATTTCATCTGGGAAACGAAGAAGTGGAGTCTTCGAGAACGTGACGTTCATGTAGTAGTTAGCCTTGTCCTCGTCCATGCGATGACGTTTCTTGAGTAGTTGGTGACGTAAGCATCGGCAGGGAAGGGGAAGGCATTTTCAACTGCGCGCGCTGCACAGATGATCTGGTAAATGATCTGATACTTGATCTGGTGAGTAATGATCTGGTGGGGGGTTACTGGCCGACTGTTGAGACGGCCGATTCTGGCTGTTGACATGCCTCGAATTCGGCTGTTGACACGGCTCAAATTCACCCGTTGAGGACTCGAATTCACCCGTTGACATCTCCCACGGCCTCGCCAAGGCGTACTCGGCTGCCCAGTGCGCGCCGCTGCCGCTGCGCCCGCCGCGGCACTCCCGGCGCAGCCATCCCTCAGCCACAAGGTCTTTCAACGCATCCTTGACTGTGGACAGCGATAGGCAGGTGTCAGCCGCCAGGCGGTCGTTGCCGGGGTACGCGCCCTGCCCGTTCTCGTCGGTGTAGTCGAACACGGTCATCAGCACGCGGTAGGCGCTGGGCTTCATGTCGCAGCCCCGAAGTTCTTTGTGCCAGAGCAACTTACTGAATGTCATGGGACCCCCCGCGCCTGAGCGCCGTCATCAACTGCGTGTACTTGGTGACATAGCTGCGAGCCAGCGTTATGCCCTGCGCGCCCTGATCGCGGTCGGTGATGGCATAGCCCAGCGCCTCCAGTGCCGTGCGGGCGGTGTCGAGGGCAGTATCGAACTGTGGTTGCGGCTTCGCTAGCGGCTCACGCTTCCGCTGATACGTCTTATCGTCCAGCCCCTTGGTCGTCCCACGTGAGGAATTTTCCTCACGTCGTAGGTCGTTGCTCACTGTCTTCTGATCTACGCCAACGACACTGGCAATCGCGCGCTGGGACATGCCCGACTCGGCGAGGTCGACCACCACTTCACGCCGTTGAAGCGCGGGAAGCTGGACACCGCCAAGCTCGGAGACCGACCATTCGGCCCAGGACTCGTACCCCATCGCCAACCAGACGCGCCCGGCGTAGGCACGTTTAACATCGTTGGCCGGAAAGTCGTTGACCCACTTACGGATGCGGCCGGTAATGGCTCGGGCATCGTTGAAGGGAAGGTCTGAAGTCCTGACAACCGCCAGCGTGACCGGCATTATGCCGCTGCCTGAAGCGATGCTCCGGCGCGGCAGCGCAACGACTTTCGCCATTTCGGGCTAGGCGTCGAATGCGGCAGCTTGGCAACGACCTGGGCACAGGATTCGCAGGGCGGATGGATCGTCGTCCAGCTGTCACCCCGGTTCTGGTGCGCCCAGGCGGCCTGCGCGGCACAACGCTGGCACAGCCCATGGCCGAGGTAGCGGCTCTTGGTCCGCTCCCACTCGGTGGCCTGTCCGAGGGTCTCGGGTTTCGCGGTCATGCTGCCCTCGCCTCGGCCCTTCGACGCCGCGTCTGCGCGGACTTCAACGCCAGCTTGGCAAAGTATGCCTTCCGCAGGTGTGCGGCCCTACGGACGCGTTCAGCGGGCAGTAACACGCCGTCCGGGTCGGCTTCACGTTCAAACCGCGCCTCGAAGGCCGTCCGGGCGGGATGTGTTCGCGCTGAACGGTTTTCGGTGTGCGCCCAACTCAGGTGGGCTAGGTGTCTGGCAGCTAAGCTGCGTTCGGTAGATGGGGTGTCCATGTGGGCAAGGCTAAGCCCACAACGCTCCGAAAGACTGGAACACAGCTATTTGTGTTATTGCCTCAGATGTCGCCCAGGTTGAGCTTGCGGGACTCCGCGGCGGCGCGTTCGGATGCGGTGGCCTGTACGTACCGGTCTAGCATCTTGCGGTTCGACCATCCGGCTAGGGTCATCAATCCGCCCTCGCTGCCTCCAGCAGCCAGCCAACGGCTCGCGGCGGTGTGCCTCATCAGATGTAGGTGGAACCCGTCGATGCCGGCCTTTGCTGCGCGCATCTTCAGCGTGTCATTCAACCCGTGGTAGGCGAATCCGCGGCCCCAGGAGCCGAGCCACATCGCCGGGGTGTGGGCGCGAGCATGGGAGCGTCGGGCGCGAAGGTAGCGGTCGATAGCTGCGGCGGTCTGCGGCCCGAACGGCGCAATCCGTCCCTTGGCCCCCTTGCCGCTGCGGACGACGACGATGCCGCGCCTGACATCAACATCATCGACGGTCAGGTTGAGTAGCTCCGAAGCCCGTAGTCCGGTCTCTCCCATCAGCCGAACGATGGCATGGTCGCGGCGATCGGTGAACTCGCCGCCCTGACAGGCCCGGATGAGCGCGCGGAGTTGGTCGTCGGTGAGGCCCTGGACAATCTTGGTTGGGATTTTCGGCGGCTTCAGGCCGAACAAGGTGTCCTCGGACATCTCGCCTTCCTCCAGCATCCACCGCACGAATGCCTTCAACGCGGCTTGTCGGAGACGGACCGTGTTCGCTTCCTTGCCCTCGCCGATCATCTCGGCGGTGTAGGTCTGCACTTGGGCGCGGGTAATCTCTACCGGGTGTTCGTTCCGGTTGCACCAGTCGAGATACAACCTCACGCCGCGCAAGTAGGACGCGATGGTCGTGGGGGACTTGTTCTCGGCGCGCAGGGATATCTCCCACGACTCCAGCAGTTCGCGGAGGTCCGGCAAAGTCTTCGGCACGGTAGTTATCTTAGGGTAGAGCGGTATGCAATGACGATGACTCGCCGAATCTTATTAAAACCGCAGCTAGAACCACTGACAACAAAAATCCAGTTCCCTAGATAACTGGCGATCCTGTAGGAGATTCACCGACCGTGCCAAGCACTGCCGATTTCAAAAATGGACTTGTACTCGTGATCGACGGCCAGCTGTGGCAGATCATCGAGTTCCAGCACGTCAAGCCCGGCAAGGGCCCTGCGTTCGTGCGCACCAAGCTCAAAAACGTGCTGTCCGGCAAGGTCGTCGACAAGACCTACAACGCCGGGGTGAAGGTGGAGACCGCGACGGTCGACCGCCGCGACACCACCTTCCTCTACCGCGACGGCACCGACTTCGTGTTCATGGACAGCCAGGACTACGAGCAGCACCCGCTGCCGGAGTCGCTGGTCGGCGACAACGCCCGCTTCCTGCTAGAGGGCCTTCCGGTCCAGGTCGCGTTCCACAATGGCGCCCCGCTCTACATCGAGCTGCCGGTGACCGTAGAACTCGTCGTCACCCACACCGAGCCGGGCCTGCAGGGCGACCGCTCCAGCGCCGGGACGAAGCCGGCCACCGTCGAGACCGGTGCCGAGCTTCAGGTGCCGCTGTTCATTAACACCGGTGACAAGCTGAAAGTCGACTCGCGCGACGGCAGCTACCTGGGACGTGTCAACGCGTGAGCCGGCCCGTCAAGGGACGGCATCAGGCACGTAAGCGTGCCGTCGACTTGTTGTTCGAAGCCGAGGCCCGTGGGCTCACCCCGGCCGAGGCGGCCGATGCACGCACGGCGCTGGCGGAGGCCAACGACGATGTGGCACCACCACATCCGTACACGGTGGCGGTGGCTCATGGCGTGACCGAGCACTCTGCTCACGTCGACGACCTGATTTCCTCGCACCTGCAGGGCTGGACGCTGGATCGGCTGCCGGCCGTCGACCGCGCGATTCTGCGGGTCGCGGTGTTCGAGTTGCTGCACGCCGACGACGTGCCGGCGCCGGTCGCCGTCGACGAGGCGGTCGAGCTGGCCAAGGAGCTGTCCACTGACGATTCACCGGGCTTCGTCAACGGTGTGTTGGGCCAAGTCATGCTGGTGACTCCGCAGATCCGGGCCGCGGCGGAGGCCGTCCGTTCAGCGACGATGCGGGCGCCTGAGGGCGGCCGAGGAGGAGCTGGACCAGAAGGCTCTTCGGCGACGATAAAGATGCCCGAGGATCCCGAAGCCGCGCCGACCGGCGAGTCATGACCCGCCTGGAGCTGCGCGTCGTGATCGCCGGCATCCTTGCGGCGACGGTGATCCTGGGCGCGGTGATGTGCGCGGCCTACGGGCAGGCGGCGGTCGCCGCGGCGCTGGCCATCTACGCGCTGGGTGTCGGCGCGTGGCTGTATCACTCGGTCGAGCGACTCATTCTGGCTCGCCGCATCGAAACCGTGCGTGCGGCTGCGACTCCGTTTCGGCCGTTGTTGCCGGTGATGGCGGCGATCATGGCGTTGACGCAGGCCGTCGTACGGTCATTGTCCGACGCCACCGAGGTCGCGCCGCCGCGCCGCTGGATTCCGATCACCCGCGGTCGCCGGGCCGACGACGACTTCGAGGCCTGACACCTCAGGGCACGTCGATCGTGGTCGTCACCGATACCAACTGCGGGGTGGCGGGCGCCGACGAGAAGCCGAAGCGCACCGGCGGATCCAGATCGGCCAATCCCGCGAGGTCGGCGCCGCGGAAACTGCCGTCCATCGACACGATGCGCCGAGCGCGGCGTACCCCGTAATACTCGCGGCGTCCGCTGCCCGCGCTGCCCGCCGTGCGGACACCCGGCACCAGCCGCGCGGCCACCGGATCGATGGCGCGCAGCCACGCAGGCGCCGCGGCCAATCGGCCGGGCACCCATCGGAGCAGCCAGTCGAACGGTGCGGCACCGCCGAGTGCTCCCGCGGCTTCGAGGCCCGGGGCGACCACTCTGAAGCGGTCGGTACTCTGCTCCACCGTGACGCCACCGAGTTCGATCGTGTCGAAGTGGTATGTGGCGGAGACGAACTCGGCGATGTCCTCATTCGGCGCCAGCAGCGAGCGCTGGCCGTCGGCGGTCTCGACCATGACGTCGGCGAACCGGCCGAACGGCGACTGGAGCCAGGATCCGACGACGAACCGGGTACCGGCTCGCGTGCCGAACCCCGCGATATGTCCGGTGAACACCAGGCGTGGCATGTGTCCATTCTGATATGTCCGAGCGGGCGGTCTGAATTGCCCGCGGCGAAACGCTCGCACCGCGGTAACGGGAAGGACACACTGGCGTAATGGACCGAGACGGCAGACACCCGAGACGGCTGAGTGTGTCCGCGCTGGCGGCGGTGGCCAATCCGTCCTATTCGCGCGTCGACACCTGGAATCTGCTCGATGACGCGTGCCACCAACTGGCCGTCATCGATCGCGCCGGCATGGACACCTCGCATGAGGTCGCCCGGGTACGGCGTCTACTCAACCGGCTCGGCGCCTACGAGCGCTACTGGATTTACCCGGGGCCGGAGAACCTCGCCACCTACTGCGGCTACCTTGACCAACTCGCCACGGTGAGCCTGGCCGAACAGGTTTCGCTGGCCGTTCGGTTGCTGTCCGAATACGGCGACCGGGCAGCGCTGTTCGACACCTCCACATCCCTCGCCGACCAGGAGTTGGTGGCGCGCGCGAAGGAGCAGCAGTTCTACACCGTGTTGCTCGCCGACGACGCCCCAGTCAACGCGCCCGAAGGGCTCGCCGAAAGCCTGCGGGCCATCCGCGATGTCGATGACGACGTGCAGTTCGAGCTGCTGGTGGTCTCCAGCGTCGAGGACGCCATTACCGCGGTCGCACTCAACGGGGAGATCCAGGCCGCGATCATCCGGCACGACATCCCGCTGCGCTCCCACGACAGGGTGCCGCTGATGACCACGCTGCTCGGACCGAACGACGCCGTGATCGCCACCGACCGCACCCACGACTGGGTCGAATGTGGAGAGTGGATCCGCGAGCTTCGTCCACATATCGACCTGTATCTGCTCACCGACGAGTCCATCGCTGCCGAGACCGAGGACGAATCCAACGTCTACGACCGCACCTTCTACCGGCTCAACGACGTCACCGATCTGCACAGCACCGTGCTGGCCGGCATCAGGAAGCGGTATGCGACGCCGTTTTTCGATGCACTACGGGCCTACGCGGCCCGACCGGCCGGCCAGTTCCACGCCCTGCCCGTGGCTCGCGGCGCCAGCATCTTCAACTCCAAGACGCTGCAGGACATGGGGGAGTTCTACGGGCGCAACATCTTCATGGCCGAGACCTCGACCACGTCGGGCGGCCTGGACTCACTGCTGGACCCGCACGGCAACATCAAGAAGGCGATGGACAAGGCCGCGCGCACCTGGAATTCCGACCACACCTATTTCGTCACCAACGGGACGTCGACCGCGAACAAGATCGTCGTGCAGTCGTTGACCCGGCCTGGCGACATCGTGCTGATCGACCGCAATTGTCACAAGTCGCATCACTACGGGCTGGTTCTCGCCGGCGCCTACCCGCTGTATCTGGATGCCTATGAGCTGCAACCGTTTGCGATCTATGGCGCGGTACCGCTGCAGACCATCAAAAAGGCGCTGCTCGACCTCGAGGCCGCCGGGCAGTTGCACAAGGTGCGCATGCTGCTGCTCACCAACTGCACCTTCGACGGCGTGGTCTACAACCCGCGGCGGGTGATGGAGGAAGTGCTGGCGATCAAGCCGGACATCTGCTTCTTGTGGGACGAGGCGTGGTACGCGTTCGCCACCGCGGTCCCGTGGGCGCGGCAGCGCACCGCGATGGTGTCGGCCGAACGGTTGGAGTCCATGCTGTCCTCGCCGGCCTACGCGCAGGAGTATCTGCAGTGGCGTGAGTCGATGCGCGACGTCCCGCGCAGCGAGTGGGCGGAGCACCGCCTGCTTCCCGACCCCAGCAAGGCGCGGGTGCGGGTCTACGCCACGCATTCCACCCACAAGTCGTTGTCGGCGCTGCGGCAGGCGTCGATGATCCACGTCCGCGACCAGGACTTCAATTCGCAGTCCCGCGATGCGTTCGGAGAGGCGTTTCTGACCCACACCTCGACATCACCCAACCAGCAGTTGCTCGCCTCGCTGGACTTGGCCCGCCGCCAGGTCGACATCGAGGGCTTCCAGATGGTGCGCTACGTCTACGACATGGCGCTGGTCTTTCGGCACCGCGTCCGCAAGGACCGGCTGATCAGCAAATGGTTCCGCATCCTCGACGAATCCGACCTGGTGCCAGACGATTTCAGGCTCTCGGCGGTCAGCTCCTATCGCCAGGTGCGGCAGGGGGCGCTGGCGGACTGGAACGAAGCGTGGCGGTCCGACCAATTCGTGCTCGACCCGACGCGGGTCACGTTGTTCATCGGTAAGACCGGCATGAACGGCTACGACTTCCGCGAGAAGGTGCTGATGGAGCGATTCGGCATCCAGATCAACAAGACGTCGATCAACAGTGTTCTGCTGATCTTCACGATCGGCGTGACATGGTCGAGCGTGCACTATCTGCTGGACGTGTTGCGCCGAATCGCCAGCGACTTCGACCACACCCAAGCCACGGCCAGCCGCGACGACCGCGCGCTGCACCAACGGCGCGTCGCGGAGATCACCGAGGACCTGCCCGCCCTGCCGGACTTCAGCGAGTTCGACAACACCTTCAAGCCCGACGAGGCCAGCTCGTTCGGAGACATGCGCTCGGCGTTCTACGCGGGCTACGCGGACGAAGATCGTGAACACGTCATGATCGGGGAGGCAGGCCGCCGGCTCGCCGACGGAAAGTCATTGGTGTCAACCGGATTCGTCGTCCCCTACCCGCCGGGCTTCCCGGTGCTGGTGCCCGGCCAGGTGGTGTCCAAGCAGATTCTGTATTTCCTCGCGCAACTCGACGTCAAGGAGATTCACGGCTACAACCCCGATCTGGGATTGTCGGTGTTCACCGAGGACGCCCTGAAGCGGATCAACGCAGCTCTTGGTTCCGACATGGTGATCCGATAGCTGCTTCGGGCCGTCGCGGGCAACGATTGTGGCGCCACTGCGATCAACCGCTCGGATTCTCGCACCAGTTTCACAGTCGGCGACCGAGAGCTTTCCTGGCCAACGAGCGTTCAGCGCATCGCCTTTCCAAACAGCAGGCTGTCAAGCGGTTCGGTACCGATGTTCGGGTAGATCCCGTGACGCGCCATCCGACCCTCGAAGGTGAAACCCGCGCGTTCGAGAAGACGCACCGACCGTTCGTTGTCGACGTGGCACGTTGCCCAGACCCGGTACACGTCGGGATCGGCGCTCAGCGTGGCCATCAGCAAGCCGAGCGCCTCGGACATCAATCCCTTGCCCCACCAACGCCGGCCGATGCAATAGCCGATCTCGGCGACATACTGCAGGGGACGCGCGCAGCTGAGCATTCCCACGATTTCGTCGCTGTGCTTCAAGACGATCACCCACGTTCGCAGGTGCGGGTCGACATTCATGCGTTCGGTGATCACCCGCTGCGTCGCGGCGACATCCGGGTGTGGCGTCCACAGCAGGTACTTGGTGACCTGCGGATCTCGAGCGACTCGCTGGAAAAGTGGCCCGGCGTCGTCAATCACCGGCGGGCGCAGCAGAAGTCGCGGGCCCTCGATGCGCTCGGGCGTGAATTCGGCCATTACAGACCCAGCGCCCGGTAGGTCCGGTGCACGAACTTCGGTTGTACCGCTTGGAGTTTCGCCTGCGAGGTGTTGCCGGCGACCGCCGCGGCGGCGTCAGCCGACAGCGCCGGCATGTTCTGGATCAGGTAAACCAAGATGAGGTCGGCGGACGGATCGGCCTGCCACCACGTGCCGTAGGCACCAGGCCAGCCGAATGTACCCAATCCGCCCGGGCCAAACAGCGGCGCCGACTTCGACGGATCGGTCACGACCGACAGGTTGAGCCCGAATCCTCGCCCGATCCAGAACGGTGAGCCGAGGAAATTATGGCGCTTGTGCTCGTCGGTGAGTCGATCGGTACGCATCAGCCGCGCGGACTCGGGTGACAGCACTCGCACACCGTCCAAAGTTCCGTCGCGCAGCAACATTTCGACGAATCGCAGGTAGTCGTCGGCGGTCGACCACAACCCGCCCCCGGCGTTGCTGAAGGCCGGTGGTGTGATGTGCGGCGGGCCCATTACGTCGTG
The DNA here is from genome assembly GCF_022430545.2 of Mycobacterium paraterrae. NCBI lineage: Bacteria > Bacillati > Actinomycetota > Actinomycetes > Mycobacteriales > Mycobacteriaceae > Mycobacterium > Mycobacterium paraterrae. Next base: position 4,196,438 of record NZ_CP092488.2, read on the forward strand.
CTGGAGGTGGTCGTTTTCGTCGAGGCGGTACATCGTCGCGGCGCGCCGGCGACCCTCAGGCGTGACGTGGAAGCCGGTGTCAGTCATCTGCAGCGGCCGCAGGATTCGCTCGTCGAGCACCTCGTGGAACGGCTTGCCCTCGACGCGTGAGGCCAGCACGCCGACCACGTCGGTGGAATGGCCGTAGGTCAGACGTTCACCCGGTTGATGCACGAGCGGCAACTCGGCAAGCGCGGTCAGCCAGGGATCCGGTCCCTGACCAAACGGCAGCCGGACGTAGGCACGGGAAATCGGGCCGGCGACCGAGAAGCCGTAGCCCAGCCCGCTGGTGTGGGTGAGCAGGTCTTCGACCAGGATCGCGCGGTTGGCTGGATGCGTTCGGTCCAGCGGCCCGGTCGGATGGTCGAGCACCCGCATCTCGGCGAATTCCGGCAACCAGCGCGTGATCGGATCGCTCAGCCGCAGCTTGCCGTCGTCGACGAGGGTCATCAGGGCGGCGACGGTGACGGGCTTGCTCATCGACGCGATACGAAACAGGGTGTCGCGCTGCATGGGCAACTGAGCGTCGACGTCGCGGTACCCGATTTCGTTGACCTGCAGCACCTTTCCGCCTTGCCACACCAGCGTCACTGCACCCGCGAGGAGACCGGCGTCGCAGGCTTCGCGAATGGAGGCCTGATTGCCCTCGAGGTTCACCCGATTCAGGCTAGTGGGTGCCCGATCGGCCGCAGGGTCCGCCCGAATATGGGGAGCTTTCCCCATAGACCATGACCCGCGGCCCAACGACGATTCCTCTCAGGCAATTCCTAATTAACTTGCACGGAGGTCCGACATGACGACACGTACTCTGCGACCCGCCCGTGGCTTCGTCGCCCTCGCCGGCGCCGCGGCCGCAGGAATCGCGTGGGCTCAGCTAAGTTTGGCGCCCCCGGCCCGCGCCGACGACCCGGTCGCCGACATCACCGCGGACCTGGCGCTGTTGTTCGATTCGGGGTCCTCCGACCTCACCGCGGGGGCCACCGATCTCGCCTATGGCGACTTCGCGACCGGGCTCGGGTTGACGTTGTTCGGAACCGACGACTATCTGGTGTCGTCGGGTCAGGTGCTGACCGTCGACGTCGTCGACGCCCTCACCGGACGGCTCACCGACGCCTCGTACGACCTGACCTGGCCCGATGTCGAATCGTTCACGCCGCCAGCCGATCTTGCCGAGACGTTCAGCGACCTCCAAGCCCTCGCTACTTTGGCGTCGCAGGAGTTCGCCGAGTCGGGAACTTATTTCGCCGACGGCGAGGTGGCGGAAGGCCTGCTTTTCGGTTTCAGCGCAATGGACCAACTGATCGGGGGCCCGCAAATCCTCGCCATCGGTCTGGCGGAGTCGTTGGTCACCGGACTGTGACGTCGCGCCAGAGCGCGACTCCTTCGACGATCTCGGGGGAGTGCCCGAACAGGTCGGTGAAGAAGGCGATCATCGGTTGCCAGTGCGGACCGGGTCCGACGATGACGTGGCGCACGTCCGCGGCTCTGAGGTCGTCGGCGATCTGCGCGCGGATGTCGCCGCGCGCCACCAGCCAGGCCCCGCGCTGTTGGATCACGAACATGGTGAAGGTGAGCTGCGATTGCGGCGGCCCGGAGTAGGTGCCACCGTTGGGCTGGGGCAGGTACGCGTAGGCCTCGGGCATCCGGAGGCCGTAGTCCGCCTCGGCCGCCCAGACCATCGGGGCAGCTTCGCCGCCGTTGACGAAATATGGTGCAACGAGCACTGTTTCGTCAGCGCCGATGTGATGGCTGGACCAGTTCGTGAAGAACGCCGGGGTGGTGAACGCCGCTCGGGGGAGCGGCGCGGGGATCAGTACAGCCAGTGACACGCCTACCGCCAGCATCCACAGCGCGGACGGCCGGACGGCGCGGCGAGTCACCCTCGCAATGACCAGCGCCACCACGACGGCGACCGCCAGCCAGACGAAGACGGTCAAGCGGCCCGGCAGAACATGTTCGAGCAGGGGTAGCTTTCCCAGTACCAGCCACGGAAGCGGCACGCGCACAGCGTCTTTGCCGAAATGTAGCCACGGTCCCAGCGACAGCACCAGCATCACCGCACCCGTGATGCTGGCAATCCGAATACGCGGATCACGCCAGAAGCGGATGGCCGCGACGACGAGCAGGACGATCAGCGGCACGCCGAGATAGGCCGTCGCCTCGTGGTAGAAACCGCTGAAGTGCTGCGATATTCGGATCGCCGCGCCCGGCGCGATGAGCTGGTAGGGCGTCGGGAGGACGAGATTCAGCGCATCGGTCGAGAAGGTCGTCGGGTCCTGAACCTGCGCGCTGACCCGCTGCGGTCCGAGGAACTGCACGGTGAGCGGCCAGGCCGCGAGCAGCAGGAAGGTCACGGCCGCGACCGCGAGGGTGGGCAGGAGCCGGGCCCGCATCGGCACCTGGTGCGCCGTCGCGATCGCGCCGAGGAGCACCACGCCCGCGACGACACTGGTGGCGAGCAGCTCCTCGCTGATCAAGAGCTGAGCGACGCCGAGGAGACCGAGGACCAGACCAAGCCGCCACGGTGGTTGCCGGCGCGTCACGACCAAGTCGTCGATGACGATCAGCAGCAGCGGCGGCACCCACGCCGTGGCGAGATTCAGATGTAAGGCTGCGTGCGAGACGACATAGGGCGAGAACGCATAGACCGCCCCGCCGACCATCGGGGCGACACCGTCACCGGTCCAGCGGCGAATCGCCAGCCAGGCGGTCCAGCCGCTGAGCGAAATGCCCAGTACAACAAGGGTATTGAATCCGAATATCGGGCCGCCGATCTTGGCGGGTAGCCAACCGAGAATCCCGAGCAGCGGCATCGACGGGCTCCACATCAGATTCACGCCGGACGGAGCGCCGATCTGGGTGGTGAAGAACGGGTTGAGCCCATGCGTGAGCGCGTGCGGGGTCCAGCCGAGATACCAGATCGCCTGCTCCTGATCGCAACAGTTGCCGGCCCAACCGGACGACGGGGCTTGCCAGGCGCGGGCGGTGACGGCCAGCGCCCCGAGCAGGTACCCGAGGAACGCCGCCACTGCCTGGCGGCGTCCAGACAGAATTGGCCCCGTCGGCACCCTAGTGGGTTTGCTTTTCCGGTAGCTGGGCGAACGGACGAAGCTGGCGGCGCGTCTGGTGATCGGGTGCCCCGGCCTCGCCGTCCGCATGGACACCGCGTGTGTAGTCGCCCTGCCACGGCGCCTTGTCGTCGGCGCCCGACGTCGTCGCCGCTTGGGCTTGACCAAGCTCCTGCCGCGACCGGATGAAGAATTCGTGCTGGCGGTGCAGATCGCCATCTGATTCGATCGGCCGGAATTCGGGTGTGAATTCTTCCAGTTCGCCGCGGCGTTGCGGAACGATCATGCAGATCGGCTCGTCAATCTCGAATCGGACCGGCATGTATTCGCGGGTGAACTTCCAATTGATGCTGAAAGCCGAACTGGTCCAGTCGGTTTCGACGATGCCCTCCAGCGGTGAAATGGCGTCTTTGGGATGATTCGCCGGTCCACGGACCAGCAGGTCATAGCCGGGGGGAGTGCGAAACACGATCGGCAGATGCCAGGTCAGAATGCCGTGACCGAAATTGCTGCCGGGAAGAAACTGACCGGGCCCTCTACGATCGGGCGCCACAGTCACGCCTGACTGGTCGTTGCCGCCCATCCAGGTCGCGGTGAACCCGGACGGGTTGCGCAGTTCCCAACCGCTCTGGTTGGCGATCAGCATCGGAAGGCAGCGATTGGCCCAACCTCGGCGCATCTCTGACATCCACGGACGATTGATCGCACCCGGGCTGAATGTCGGTGCGTGTTCACCGGTGACGAACCCGATCAGGGGCCTGCCCGACTCGTTTGGCTGGTCGCTCATCCGATCCTCGGTTGGCGGGGAGGTTCTCCTTGGCAACGCGGATGAGCGTACTGGAGGAACGCACCGGTGCGCCGGTCAGAACGCGCACAGGTCGTTTCGGCCAACCGCGCCCGCAAATGCTAGGCTGCCCGGCAGTCGACATCCTTTAACGATCCGTCCAGAGAGGCGGAGAAGGAGGTCAAGGTCTCGCATGGGTGCAGCGGGTGACGCCGCCACCGGCCGCGAATTGATGTCGGCGGCTGACGTGGGTCGTACTATTTCGCGCATTGCGCATCAGATCATCGAGAAGACCGCCCTTGACGGTGCCGACGCACCTCGGGTCGTGTTACTGGGAATCCCCACCCGCGGTGTGACTCTGGCCGATCGTCTGGCCGCCAACATCGCCGAATTCTCCGGCGCCGAGGTTCCGTCCGGGGCATTGGACATCACGCTGTATCGCGACGATCTGATGACCAAGCCCCCGCGGCCGCTGGAGAACACCTCGATCCCGGCTGGCGGCATCGACGACGCGCTGGTGATCCTGGTCGACGACGTGTTGTATTCCGGACGCTCGGTGCGCTCGGCGCTGGACGCGCTGCGCGACGTCGGCCGACCACGGGTGGTCCAGCTGGCAGTGCTCGTCGATCGCGGTCACCGACAGCTGCCGCTGCGCGCTGACTACGTCGGCAAGAACGTCCCCACGTCGCGCACCGAGAACGTGCGGGTGTTGCTGGCCGAGCAGGATGGCCGAGACGCCGTCGTCATCTCCCGGGAGGACGCGTCATGACCCGGCACCTGCTGGCCGCCGGCGACCTATCCCGCGACGAGGCCACCGCGATCCTCGACGACGCCGACCGCTTCGCGCAGGCACTCGTCGGCCGCGAGGTCCGCAAGCTGCCGACCCTGCGCGGGCGCACGATCATCACGATGTTCTACGAGAACTCGACCCGCACGCGGGTGTCGTTCGAAGTCGCGGGCAAGTGGATGAGCGCGGACGTGATCAACGTCAGCGCTGCCGGATCGTCGGTCGGCAAGGGCGAATCGTTGCGCGACACCGCGCTCACCCTGCGCGCTGCCGGCGCGGACGCGCTGATCATCCGACATTCGGCGTCCGGTGCCGCGCACCGGCTCGCCGACTGGACGGGATCGTCCGGCAGCGGTGCACCGGCCGGCCCGGCGGTGATCAACGCCGGCGACGGCATGCACGAGCACCCGACGCAGGCGCTGCTCGACGCGCTGACCATCAGGCAGCGACTCGGCGGCATCGAGGGACGCCGAATCGTCATCGTCGGCGACATCCTGCACAGCAGAGTCGCCCGGTCCAACGTCATGCTGCTGGCCACACTTGGGGCAGAGGTGGCGCTGGTGGCGCCGCCCACACTGCTACCCGTCGGCGTCGCGGACTGGCCGGTCACGGTGTCGCACGACCTCGACGCCGAGTTGCCGGCCGCCGACGCGGTGCTGATGCTGCGGGTCCAAGCCGAGCGGATGAACGGCGGCTTTTTCCCTTCCACGCGTGAGTATTCGGTGCGCTACGGGCTGTCGGACCGCCGTCAGGCAATGCTTCCGGGTAACGCGATCGTGCTGCACCCCGGCCCGATGCTGCGCGGCATGGAGATTTCTTCGTCGGTGGCCGACTCAACGCAATCAGCTGTGCTGCAACAGGTTTCGAATGGTGTCCACGTCCGGATGGCGGTGCTGTTCCATCTGCTGGTGGGCACTGGATCGGCCGTCAAGGAGGTGATGGCGTGACCGTGTTGCTGCGTGGAGTGCGGCTCTACGGCGAAGGGGACCAGGTCGATGTCCTGGCCGCCGACGGCCAGATCGCCGAGATCGGCGCCAAGCTGGCGGTGCCCGACGATGCCGAGGTGATCGACGCCACCGGCCAGGTGCTGCTGCCGGGGTTCGTCGACTTGCACACCCATCTGCGCGAGCCGGGACGCGAATATGCCGAGAACATCGAAACCGGTTCGGCCGCAGCCGCGCTCGGTGGGTATACCGCGGTGTTCGCGATGGCCAACACCAAGCCGGTTGCCGACAGCCCGGTGGTCACCGACCACGTGTGGCATCGCGGGCAGCAGGTCGGTCTGGTCGATGTGCATCCCGTGGGCGCCGTCACGGTCGGGTTGGCCGGTAAAGAGCTCACCGAGATGGGCATGATGGCCGCCGGAGCTGCCCAGGTGCGGATGTTCTCCGACGATGGCAAGTGCGTCGACGACCCGCTGATCATGCGCCGAGCGCTGGAATACGCCACCGGGCTGGGGGTGCTGATCGCTCAGCACGCCGAGGAGCCGCGGCTGACCGTCGGCGCCGTCGCGCACGAGGGCCCGACCGCCGCCAGGCTAGGACTGTCCGGTTGGCCGCGTGCCGCCGAGGAGTCGATCGTGGCCCGTGACGCGCTGCTGGCGCGCGACGCGGGTGCCCGGGTGCACATCTGCCACGCCTCGACCGCCGGAACCGTCGAGCTGATCAAGTGGGCTAAGTCGCAGGGCATTTCGATCACCGCCGAGGTGACGCCGCACCACCTGCTGCTCGACGACAGTCGACTGGCCAGCTACGACGGCGTGAACCGGGTCAACCCGCCGCTGCGGGAGGCTGCCGATGCGGCCGCGCTGCGACAGGCGCTGGCCGAGGGAGTGATCGACTGTGTGGCCACCGATCACGCGCCGCACGCCGAGCACGAGAAATGCGTCGAATTCGCCGCGGCGCTGCCCGGGATGCTTGGGCTGCAGACGGCGTTGTCGGCGGTGGTGCAGGCGATGGTCGTGCCCGGTCTGCTCACCTGGCGCGGCGTCGCGCGCGTGATGAGCGAAAACCCGGCCCGCATCGTCGGTCTGCCCGACCAGGGCCGTCCGCTGGAAATCGGCGAGCCGGCCAACCTGACCGTCGTGGACCCGGACGCCACCTGGACCGTCGCCGGCGCCGACTTCGCCAGCCGGTCGGCCAACACCCCTTACGAGACGATGACGCTGCCCGCCACCGTCACGGCAACTCTGTTGCGCGGCAAGGTGACCGCGCGCGACGGAAAGAGCCCCGCATGAACTCAGAAACGCTGGTCGCGTCGCTGATCATGGCTGGGGTGCTGGCCCTGCTGATCGCGTTCATCATCCAGCTGATGCTCCGCGGCTGGCGCAAGCGCGCCGAACGCCAAGCCGAGTTGATCGGCACGCTGCCCGACATTCCCACCCAGGTCGGCCCCGCGGCGATCACCACGCCCGGCATCTACGTGGGCTGCACCATGGCGCCGGCCTGGAGCCAGCGGATCACGGTCGGCGACCTGGGCTACCGCAGCAAGGCGGTGCTGACCCGCCACCCCGAAGGCATCCTCGTCCAACGCGTTGGGGCACAACCGATCTGGATCCCCAATGACTCGATCTCTGGCATCAGGACCGAGCACGTGATCGCCGGGAAGGTCGCCGCGCGCGACGGAATCCTGGCGATCCGGTGGAAGCTGCCGTCGGGAGTCAAGATCGACACCGGATTTCGCGCCGACAATCGCGGTGAATACAAGGGGTGGCTGCAAAGCTGGCCGGAAGGAGTCGCGCTGTGAAGGCGATGCTGGTTCTCGACGACGGCCGGACGTTCACCGGTACGGCTTTCGGCGCGATCGGTCAAACATTGGGCGAGGCAGTCTTTTCCACCGGGATGTCGGGGTACCAGGAGACGCTGACCGATCCCAGCTATCACAAGCAGATTGTGGTGGCGACCGCTCCGCAGATCGGCAACACCGGCTGGAACGCTGAAGACGGCGAAAGCCGGGGGGACAAGATCTGGGTCGCCGGGTACGCGGTCCGCGATCCGTCGCCGCGAGTGTCCAACTGGCGCGCCACCGGAACGCTGGAAGACGAGTTGATTCGCCAGCAGATCGTCGGGATTGCCGGCATCGACACCCGCGCGGTGGTGCGGCATCTCCGCAGCCGCGGCTCGATGAAGGCCGGCGTGTTCTCCGGCGACGCGCTGGCCTCACCCGAGGAACTCACCGCGCGGGTACGCAATCAGCAGCCCATGCTGGGCGCCGACCTGGCCGGCCAGGTCAGCACCCAGGAGGCCTACGTGGTGGAACCGGAAGGCCCGCACCGCTTCACCGTCGCCGCGATCGACCTCGGCATCAAGACCAACACGCCGCGCAACTTCGCCAGCCGCGGGGTGCGTACGCGGGTGTTGCCCTCGTCGGTGACCTTCGAGCAGATCGCCGACCTCAAGCCGGATGGAGTGTTCCTTTCCAACGGCCCAGGCGACCCGGCGACTGCCGACCATATCGTCGCAGTGACCCGCGAGGTGCTCGGCGCCGGAATCCCGTTGTTCGGCATCTGTTTCGGCAACCAGATCCTGGGACGGGCGCTCGGCCTGTCGACCTACAAGATGGTCTTCGGACATCGCGGCATCAACATCCCGGTGATGGATCACGCGACGGGGCGGGTGGCGGTCACCGCTCAGAACCACGGGTTCGCGCTCGAGGGTGAAGCCGGCCAGCGCTTCGACACCCCGTTCGGCACCGCAGTGGTCAGCCATACCTGCGCCAACGACGGTGTCGTGGAAGGCGTGAAACTGGCCGACGGACGGGCGTTTTCAGTGCAGTATCACCCGGAAGCCGCCGCGGGACCCCATGATGCGGCGTATCTGTTCGACCAATTCGTCGACGTGATGGGCGGTCAGTGATGGTGAGCGATGCACCCTCACATTCCATTACCGCGAGCGTGCGTGTCGGTACGTCGACACGCCGTGACCGTCGTACAACTGTGCACGCTCGCCGCACGTCGGAGGAGGACAAGTAATGCCGCGGCGGACTGATCTCAAGCACGTCCTGGTCATCGGTTCCGGACCGATCGTCATCGGGCAGGCGGCCGAATTCGACTACTCCGGAACGCAGGCCTGTCGGGTGCTGCGCGCCGAGGGGCTGCAGGTGAGCTTGATCAACTCGAACCCGGCCACGATCATGACCGATCCCGAGTACGCCGATCACACCTATGTCGAGCCGATCACCCCGGCGTTCGTCGAGCGGGTCATAGCCCAGCAAGCCGAGCGCGGCAACAAGATCGACGCCTTACTGGCCACACTCGGCGGTCAGACAGCGCTCAACACCGCCGTCGCCCTGCACGAAAGTGGTGCGTTGGAACGTTACGGCGTCGAACTGATCGGTGCTGACATCGACGCGATCCAGCGCGGCGAGGACCGGCAGCGGTTCAAGGACATCGTCGCCAAGGTGGGTGGCGAATCCGCCCGCAGCCGAGTCTGTTTCACGATGGACGAGGTGCGTGAAACCGTCGGCGAACTAGGGCTGCCGGTGGTGGTCCGGCCATCATTCACGATGGGCGGTCTGGGTTCCGGGCTGGCCCACACCGCCGACGAAGTCGACCGGATGGCGGGTGCCGGGCTGGCCGCGTCGCCCAGCGCCAACGTGCTGATCGAGGAATCGATCTACGGCTGGAAGGAATTCGAGCTCGAGCTGATGCGCGACGGCAAGGACAACGTCGTGGTCGTGTGCTCGATCGAGAACGTCGACCCGATGGGCGTGCACACCGGCGATTCGGTGACCGTCGCCCCGGCGATGACGCTCACCGACCGCGAATACCAGCGGATGCGTGACCTCGGGATCGACATCCTGCGCGAGGTGGGTGTCGCTACCGGTGGCTGCAACATCCAGTTCGCGGTCGACCCGCGCGACGGTCGGCTGATCGTCATCGAGATGAACCCCCGGGTCTCGCGGTCGAGCGCCTTGGCCTCCAAGGCCACCGGGTTCCCGATCGCCAAGATCGCCGCCAAACTGGCCGTCGGCTACACCCTCGACGAGATCCTCAACGACATCACCAAGGAGACCCCGGCGTGCTTCGAGCCCACGCTCGACTACGTCGTGGTCAAGGCGCCGCGATTCGCGTTCGAGAAGTTCCCGGGCGCCGACCCGACCCTGACGACCACCATGAAGTCTGTCGGTGAAGCAATGTCGTTGGGCCGCAATTTCATCGAGGCGCTCGGCAAGGTGATGCGGTCGCTGGAGACCAAGCGCACCGGTTTTTGGACCGGCAGCGACGACGGCGGTAGCGCCGAGGATGCACTCGAGCGCCTGCGCACTCCCACCGACGGCCGGCTCTACGACGTCGAACTGGCGCTGCGTCTCGGTGCATCGGTGGACAAGGCGGCCGACGCCTCGGGAATCGACCCCTGGTTCGTCGCGCAGATCGCCGAATTGCTGACGCTGCGCGAGGAGGTAGCCGGCGCACCCGTCCTGGATGGCGAGCTGCTGCGCCGCTGCAAGCACAGCGGTCTGTCGGACCGCCAGATCGCCTCGCTGCGGCCAGAACTGGCAGGCGAGGACGGGGTGCGCTCGCTGCGGCGGCGGCTGGGCATTCACCCGGTGTACAAGACTGTCGACACCTGCGCCGCGGAATTCGAGGCCAGAACGCCGTATCACTACAGCAGTTACGAGCTCGACCCCGCTGCCGAGAGTGAGGTGGCGCCGCAGACGGCCAAGCCCAAGGTGCTGATTCTTGGCTCGGGACCCAATCGGATCGGCCAGGGCATCGAATTCGACTACAGCTGCGTCCACGCGGCGACGACGTTGTCGCAGGCCGGTTTCGAGACGGTGATGGTCAACTGCAACCCGGAGACGGTGTCCACCGACTACGACACCGCCGACCGGCTCTATTTCGAGCCGCTGACATTCGAAGACGTCCTGGAGGTGTTTCACGCCGAGCAGCTCTCCGGTGCCGGCGGTCCCGGCGTCGTCGGTGTCATCGTCCAACTCGGCGGTCAGACGCCGCTCGGCCTGGCACAGCGGCTCGCCGACGAAGGGGTGCCGATCGTCGGCACTCCGCCAGAGGCCATCGACCTCGCCGAAGACCGCGGCGCGTTCGGCGACCTGCTGACGGCGGCCGGATTGCCCGCGCCGCGCTACGGCATGGCCACTACGTTCGCGCAGGCTCGGCGGATCGCCTCCGACATCGGTTATCCGGTGCTGGTCCGGCCCTCGTACGTGCTGGGCGGTCGCGGCATGGAAATCGTCTACGACGACGAGACGTTGCAGGGCTACATCGAGCGCGCCACCGAACTCTCACCCGAGCACCCGGTGCTGGTGGACCGCTTCCTCGAAGACGCCATCGAGATCGACGTCGACGCTCTCTGCGACGGCGACGAGGTCTACATCGGCGGCATCATGGAGCACATCGAAGAGGCCGGTATCCACTCCGGCGATTCGGCTTGTGCGCTGCCCCCGGTCACGTTGGGCCGCAGCGACATCGAGCAGGTTCGCAAAGCGACCGAGGCGATCGCGCACGGCATCGGCGTGGTCGGTTTGCTCAACGTCCAATACGCCCTCAAGGACGATGTGCTCTACGTGCTGGAAGCCAACCCGCGGGCCAGCCGTACCGTGCCGTTCGTCTCCAAGGCCACCGCGATACCGCTGGCCAAGGCGTGTGCCCGCATCATGTTGGGCGCCAGCATCTCCCAGCTTCGCGAAGAAGGGCTGTTGGCGCCCACCGGTGACGGCGGCAATGCGGCACCAAACGCGCCGATCGCGGTCAAGGAGGCCGTCCTGCCGTTCCACCGGTTCCGTCGCGCCGACGGTTCGGGTGTCGATTCACTGCTCGGCCCGGAGATGAAGTCGACGGGCGAGGTGATGGGCATCGACCGCGATTTCGGCAGCGCGTTCGCCAAAAGCCAGACCGCGGCCTACGGTTCGTTACCGGTCTCCGGCACGATCTTCGTCTCGGTGGCCAACCGGGACAAGCGCTCGCTGGTGTTCCCGGTGAAGCGGCTGGCGGATCTGGGGTTCCGGGTACTGGCCACCGAGGGTACCGCGGAGATGTTGCGCCGCAACGGTATTCCGTGCGACGAAGTCCGCAAGCACTTCGAAGAGGCCCAGCCCGGTCGCCCGGCGATGTCGGCGGTCGACGCGATCCGTGCGGGCGAGGTCGACATGGTGTTCAACACCCCCTACGGCAACTCGGGTCCGCGCATCGACGGCTACGAGATCCGCTCGGCCGCAGTGGGAGTCAACATTCCGTGCGTGACAACCGTGCAGGGAGTGTCGGCCGCCGTGCAGGGCATCGAGGCCGGGATCCGCGGCGACATCGGCGTCCGCTCGCTGCAGGAGTTGCACAGCACGCTGAACGACGGCGGCCACTGAACATGGGCGGGTTCGGCGCCCGGCTGGCTGACGCGATCTCCCGTCGCGGCCCGCTGTGTCTGGGCATCGACCCGCATCCCGAGTTGCTGCGGGCGTGGGAACTGCCGGTCAGTCCCGCGGGGCTGGCGGCGTTCTGCGACATCTGCGTACAGGCGTACGCCGATTTCGCCGTCGTCAAGCCTCAGGTCGCATTCTTCGAGGCTTACGGCGCGGCCGGGTACGCGGTGCTGGAGCGCACGATGGCCGGCCTGCGCGAGGCCGGAGTGCTGGTGCTGGCCGACGCCAAACGCGGTGACATCGGATCGACGATGGCGGCCTATGCGGCCGCCTGGACGGGCGAATCGCCGCTTGCCGCCGACGCCGTCACCGCGTCGCCCTACCTCGGTTTCGGCTCGCTGCAACCGCTGCTGGACAGCGCCGCGGCACATGGTCGCGGAGTGTTCGTGCTGGCCGCGACGTCCAACCCGGAGGGCGCCAGCGTGCAGCGCGCCCTATCCGACGGCCGTCCGGTCGCCCAATTGATCGTCGACGAGGCTGCGGCAGCCAACCGGACGATGGGCGCAGGCACGGTGGGGGTCGTCGTGGGCGCCACGTTGACGGAGGTGCCGCATGTCGGCGAACTCGCCGGGCCGGTACTTGTCCCCGGGGTCGGCTTCCAAGGCGGGCGGCCCGACGCGCTCAGGGGCCTCGGTGGAGCCGTTTCCGGTCAGTTGCTGCCCGCGGTCTCCCGCGAGGTATTGCGGGCCGGACCGGACGTCGCAGCGGTGCGCGCTGCGGCGCAGCGCATGCGTGACGAGGTTGCCTACCTGGCCGAGTGAGCGTGCGGGGGACCAGGAACGACACGGCGTCGTCCACCTCCCGGGCGGTCGTGTCGGCTGCCGCGACACGCGCGACACGCCGCGGTATTCCGCCGCGGACCAGATTCGGCTTTTTGACCGGTGTCAAAGGGATCGGGCGACGGGATTGCCGGCGACGGGCAGCTATTGCCCGCTGCGACAAAATGCCAGGTAGAGCCAATTTTGCTCCGCGAAAGCGATTGCTCGCGGCATGTTCATCCACAGCCGTCGATCGGCGCACCGGACGGCCGGAACGCGGCCTATTCGGCGCCATAAGCTGCGCCTTTGTAGCTTCAAGCAGGGGGGCGGGTTAGATTTCGTCAGGAGGCGTGGGTACGGTCGTCACCGCTGGCTGGACTACCTGGCCGAGACAAATAAAGATCGAAATCTGTTGCTGATCGATACGGAGGAATCGTGGCCCTTCCCCAGTTGACCGACGAGCAGCGCGCGGCAGCGTTGGAGAAGGCTGCCGCCGCACGCCGAGCCCGAGCCGAGCTCAAAGACCGGCTGAAGCGTGGCGGCACCAATCTCAAGCAGGTGCTGAAGGACGCCGAGACCGACGAGGTCTTGGGCAAGATGAAGGTTTCCGCGTTGCTGGAGGCGTTGCCGAAGGTGGGCAAGGTCAAGGCGCAAGAGATCATGACCGAGCTGGAGATCGCCCCGACGCGCCGCCTGCGCGGCCTCGGCGACCGTCAGCGCAAGGCTCTGCTGGAAAAGTTCGACTTTTCCTGACCCAACGACCTGAGCGTCGTTGAGCATCGACGGGGGACCGGACGGCATGGCACGCGTGATCGTGCTGTCCGGTCCGTCCGCGGTGGGTAAGTCAACCGTCGTCCGCTGCCTGCGGGAGCGGATCCCGGATTTACATTTCAGTGTCTCCGCGACCACCCGGGCGCCTCGGCCCGGCGAGGTCGACGGAATCGACTATCACTTCGTCTCGGCCAACCGATTCCAGCAGCTGATCGATGACGGGTCGCTGCTCGAGTGGGCCGAAATTCACGGTGGCCTACACCGTTCCGGCACCCTGGCCGGCCCGGTTCGCGACGCCGTCGCCGCCGGACACCCGGTGCTCATCGAGGTCGACCTGGCTGGGGCTCGTGCCGTGAAGCGAGCCATGCCGGAGGTGTTGACGGTCTTCCTGGCCCCCCCGAGTTGGGAGGCGTTGGAAGCCCGGCTGATCGGCCGGGGGACCGAAACACGCGACGTCATCGAGCGACGCCTTGCCACCGCGCGCATCGAATTGGCCGCCCAAGAGGACTTCGACGAGGTCGTCGTCAATCGCCAATTGGAAACCGCGTGCTCAGAATTGGTATCATTGCTGGTCGGAAGTTCGCCCGAAACGGCGTGACGTTCAATCCAGACTCGAAATTTCGATTTAGCCGCATATCGTGCCATAGGCCGCCAGGAGAAAATTTACGTGAGCAGTTCGCAGACCGACACCTCGTTAGCCGCCGTCCCGGACCAGTTCGACCCGTCCGCAGGTGGTATCGGCGCCTACGACACGCCGCTGGGCATCACCAACCCGCCCATCGACGAATTGCTTGCGCGGGTGTCAAGCAAGTACGCCTTGGTGATTTACGCCGCCAAGCGCGCCCGACAGATCAACGACTACTACAACCAGCTGGGTGAGGGCATCCTCGAGTACGTGGGCCCACTGGTCGAGCCGGGTCTGCAGGAGAAGCCGCTGTCGATCGCGATGCGCGAGATCCACGGCGACCTGCTCGAGCACACCGAAGGCGAGTAGCGCAATCGAGGCGGGCCGGCTGTGAGCCACGTGGGCGAGAAGCGGACCGACCGCAAGCGGATCGTCGTCGGCGTGGCCGGCGGCATCGCCGCCTACAAAGCCGCAACCGTCGTCCGTCAACTCACCGAGGCCGGCCACCAGGTCCGCGTCATCCCCACCGAATCCGCGTTGCGGTTCGTCGGGGCCGCGACCTTCGAGGCACTGTCCGGCCAACCCGTCCAGACCGGGGTCTTCGACAATGTGCCGCAGGTGCCCCACGTCGCCATCGGTCAGGCCGCCGACCTTGTCGTCGTCGCGCCGGCCACCGCGGACCTCCTGGCGCGTGCCACCCATGGCCGCGCCGACGACCTGCTGACCGCGACGCTGCTGACCGCTCGATGTCCGGTGCTGTTCGCACCGGCGATGCACACCGAGATGTGGTTGCACCCCGCGACCGCCGACAACGTCGCCACCCTGCGCCGCCGCGGCGCGGTAGTGCTCGAACCAGCATCCGGACGGTTGACCGGTGAGGACAGTGGCGCTGGTCGCTTGCCCGAGGCCGAAGAGATCGTCACGTTCGCCCAGTTGCTGCTGGAACGCCACGACGCGCTTCCGTTCGACCTGGCCGGTGTCAAGTTGCTGGTTACCGCCGGCGGCACCCGCGAGCCCATCGACCCGGTCCGCTTCATCGGCAACCGCAGCTCCGGCAAACAGGGCTACGCGCTGGCGCGGGTGGCCGCGCAGCGCGGGGCCGAGGTCACCCTGATCGCAGGACACACCGCCGGTCTGATCGACCCGGCCGGCGTCGAGGTCGTGCACGTGAGCACGGCCCAGCAGTTGCGCGATGCGGTCTCCAAGCACGCGCCCGACGTCCACGTGCTGGCGATGGCGGCGGCCGTCGCCGACTTCCGGCCCACCCACGTCTCGACCGCCAAGATTAAAAAGAGCGCCGCCGACGAGTCGGCACCCCAAATCGACTTGGTCCGCAACGACGACGTCCTGGCCGAGGCGGTGCAGTCGCGCGCCGCCGGCCAGCTACCGAACATGCGCGCCATCGTCGGATTCGCCGCCGAAACCGGCGACGCCAATGGTGACGTGCTGTTTCACGCGCGAGCCAAGCTGCGTCGCAAGGGATGTGACCTACTGGTCGTCAACGCCGTCGGCGAGGGGAAAGCCTTCGAGGTGGACCACAACGACGGCTGGCTGCTGGCCGCTGACGGCACGGAGTCGGCGCTGCAACCCGGCTCGAAGACTTTGATGGCCAGCCGTATCGTGGACGCGATCGTCACCTTCCTGAGGCGGGGCACCTAGCGTCTCTGGCCCCGCGGACCGGCCGGTAACATATACCAGCCTGGCGATATAATTTGCCTAACTAACAAATTTGATGTGCTTCGAAAGGGAGAGAGTGTGAGCGGAAAGGGTCGTTTGTTCACCAGTGAGTCGGTGACCGAGGGGCATCCAGACAAGATCTGTGACGCGATTAGCGACTCGGTGCTCGACGCGCTGCTGGCGGGAGACCCGCGCTCACGTGTCGCCGTCGAGACGGCGGTTACCACCGGCCAGGTCCATGTCATCGGCGAGGTCACCACGAACGCCAAGGAGGCGTTCGCCGACATCCCCAACATCGTCCGGCAGCGGATCCTCGACATTGGCTACGACTCGTCCGAGAAGGGTTTCGACGGCGAGACTGCCGGCGTGAACATCGGCATCGGCCGCCAGTCGCCCGACATCGCGCAGGGCGTCGACACCGCGCACGAGACGCGCGTCGAGGGTGCCGCCGACCCCCTGGACTCGCAGGGCGCCGGCGACCAGGGCCTGATGTTCGGTTACGCGATTGCCGACACCCCGGAGTTGATGCCGCTGCCGATCGCACTGGCGCACCGGCTGGCGCGGCGACTGACCGAGGTCCGTAAGAACGGCACGCTGGACTACCTGCGCCCGGACGGCAAGACCCAGGTCACCATCGAGTACGAGGACAATGTTCCGACCCGGTTGGACACCGTCGTGATCTCGACCCAGCATGCCGACGGCATCGACCTGGTGAAGACGCTGGACCCCGATCTGCAAAAGCACGTCATCAAGACCGTGCTCGCCGACCTTGCGCACGAGACGCTGGACACCTCGTCGACCCGTGTGCTGATCAACCCGACCGGCAAGTTCGTCATCGGCGGCCCCCAGGGTGACGCCGGCCTGACCGGCCGCAAGATCATCGTGGACACCTACGGCGGCTGGGCCCGCCACGGTGGTGGCGCCTTCTCCGGCAAGGACCCGTCGAAGGTGGACCGCTCGGCCGCCTACGCGATGCGCTGGGTGGCCAAGAACATCGTCGCCGCCGGCTTGGCCGAGCGGGTCGAGGTGCAGGTCGCGTACGCGATCGGCAAGGCGGCCCCCGTCGGGCTGTTCATCGAGACCTTCGGCACCGCGACCGTCGACCCGGTCAAAATCGAGAAGATCGTCCCCGAGGTGTTCGACCTGCGACCTGGTGCCATCGTCCGCGACTTGGATCTGCTGCGCCCGATCTACGCGCCCACCGCCGCGTACGGCCACTTCGGCCGCACCGACATCGAGCTGCCGTGGGAGCAGACCAACAAAGTCGAGGAGCTACAGCGCGCCGTGTAACTCGCATCAGAAAGCCCCCGCCACGCGGGGGCTTTCTGTGTTTCCAGTGGCTCTAGTGTGCGGCGGGCCGCACCCACGACGGCGCCTGTCAGGCCGTGAAGCGGTAGTCGTCGAGGTCGAAACGTCTGCTGCGCCAATAGACTTCGAACGTATGCGCGGGCCGCAGTGCCACGTCGCCGTTCTTGTCGAAGTAGTAGCTGTTGGCCGCCTGGCAGCTTGGTTGCCAGAAGACCTGCTTGTCGCGGCGGCGCAACTGCTCGGCGAAATAGCGGGCATTGGCTTCCTCGCTGATCTCGACGCGACGGGCGCCGCGCTGCTGCGCCCGTTTCATGCACCGCACCATGTGATGCGTCTGCGCTTCGATCAAAGCGAAATACGACGACCCGACATATCCGTACGGGCCCATCGTGGAGAAGAAGTTCGGGAAGCCGGGGATCGCCGTGCCCTCGTAGGCCTGCGCCCTGTTCTCTTCCCAGAACTCCTGCAGTGACCGCCCGCCGCTGCCGGTGACCGAGAAGGTCGGCGTGCTGTCGGCTTCGAACACGTGGAAACCGGTGGCCAGCACCAACACATCGATCTCGTGGTTGGTGCCGTCGGTGGTAGCCACCGCCGACGGTGTGACCTTGTCGATGGGCTGCGTAACCAAACGAACATTGTCGCGGTTGTAGGTAGACAGGTAGCTGTTGTGAAACCCCGGACGTTTGCAGCCGATCGCGTAATTAGGCGTAAGTTGTTGGCGCACAAGGGGATCCCTCACCTTGAGCCGAAGGTACGCGCGACCGAGGGATTCCATCCACCGGGCCAACGGATAGACGGTGAAGTACTGGGCCGGCAGCGGGAAGGTCACCTCGACGTAAGTCTGGGTGATCAGCCGCTGCAGGGTCTTGGCGCCGGGCAGGCGGAGTGCCCAATGCGCAGGAGTGGGCAACGGCACGTCGAACTTCGGGAAGCACCAGATCGGGGTGCGCTGAAAAACGGTGAGCTGCTCGACGATCGGCGCGATCTGCGGGATCAGCTGTACCGCCGAGGCGCCGGTGCCGATCACCGCGACCCGTTTGCCACGCAAATCGAGGTTGTGGTCCCAGCGGGCGGTGTGCACTATCTCCCCGGCGAAGGAGTCGACGCCGTCGATGTCCGGCGGCTTCGGCACGGTGAGCACACCGCTGCCGTTGTAGACGAACCGCGCCGTCACTTCCCCGCCGGGGTTCAACTGCACGCGCCACAACGAGCGCTCGTCGTCGAACTCGGCGGACACCACTGTGGTGCCGAATCGGATTTTGGGCCGAAGGCCGTATTTGTCGGCGCAATGTTCGGCGTAGGCCTTCAGTTCGCCGCCATGCGCATAGGTGCGCGACCAGTCCGGCCGCTGCTCGAACGAGAATTGGTAGGACGCCGACGGGATGTCGACGGCGATGCCGGGATAGGTATTCCAATACCAGGTCCCGCCGACCTCGTCGCCGGCCTCGACGATGAGGTAGTCACCGAAGCCTTCGCGGTCGAGCTTGATCCCAGCGCCGATGCCGGAGAATCCCGCGCCGACGATCAGGCAGTGGTAGTCGGGCCGGTCACTGGTCACCGGTACCTCCATCGCTACAGGCGGTCAGTCGATACCGACGGTACCGCGTATCTAGTGCAGTGCCCTCTTCAGGGCGGCCAGACCGCGTTCGGTTGCCTCCGCGGCGGCCGGGATGATCAACGCAAAGCTGACGTAACCGTGCACCAGCGTGCCCTCGTTGCTCAGCTCGGCGGGCACGCCCGCGTCGTTGAGCAGCTTGGCGTAGAGGGCGGCGTCGTCGCGGAGCGGATCGTGCTCGGCGCTGCCGATGAACGCCGGCGGCAGGCCGGAGAGGTCGGCCGCGTTGCAGGGCGCGAGCGTCGCCGGAAGGGCTTTCGGGTCGCTGATGTCCGTACCGGGGATGTACCAGTGCAGGAAGGCGTCGATGACGTCGCGGTCCAGGATCGGCGCGTCGGCGTTCTCGGTGAACGACGGCAGCGACAAGTCGGCGGTGATCGTGGGGTACCACAGCAACTGGAAGACGAGTGCCGGGCCACCCTCGTCGCGAGCGCGCTGGGCGACCACTGCGGCCAGGTTGCCGCCCGCTGAGTCACCGGCGACCGCGATTCGATCGGGGTCGCCTCCCAGCTCGGCGGCGTGCTCGGCGACCCACTGCAGCGCGGCCCAGCAGTCGTCGAGCCCAGCCGGAAACGGGTGTTCGGGCGCGAGCCGGTAGTCGACCGAGACCACGATGGCGTCGGCGCCGACGGCGTGGGCGCGAGCGACCGGGTCGTGGGTATCCAGGTCGCCGAGCGCAAAGCCTCCGCCGTGATAGAACACGACGATCGGCAGTTTGCCGTGCTCTTCAACCGACGAACCCGGCGGCCAGTAGATGCGCACCGGCACGTCACCCTGGCCGACCGTGCGGTCTTCGATTCGCAGATCCGGCAGCATCTCCGGCGGCGCCTTCAGCTGCCGCAGCCGGGCGCGGGCGACTTCGACGCCGTCAGAGGCCTTGAAGGTCATCGGAAACGCGTCGACCAACGCCTTCAGCGTCGGGTCGATCTGCGGTCGGGTGATGATCGGGTCCGTCATGGACTCACCGTACGTGGAGCGCCTTGCGCAGGGCGGCCAACCCGCGATCCATCGCCTCGGTGGCGGCGGGTACCACTCCGGCATAGCCGAGGTAGCCGTGCACCATCGACGTCGCATTGTGCACCTCGACCGGAACGCCGGCGGCGGCCAGCAACTCGCCGTAGCGGGCTCCGTCGTCGCGCAGGGGATCGTGGCCGGCGACGGCGATGTAGGCGGCGGGGAGGTCGGCCAGGTTGGCGGCCCGGCCCGGCGCCATGCCGACCGGGGGATTGAACAGGTCAATCTCGCCCGCGTAGTAGCGGCTGAACGCGGCGACCGCGGCGCTGTCCAGCACCGCCGCGTCAGCGTTCTCACGGAAGGACGGCAGCGACGAGTCCCACAGTGTCGCCGGATACCACAACAGCTGGAACGCAATTGGGGGGCCGCCCTCGTCCCGCGACCGCTGCGCGATGACGGCAGAAATGTTGCCGCCCGCCGAATCTCCGGCCACCGCAAGCCGACTTGTGTCGGCGCCGAGCTCGTCGCCGTGCCCGGCCACCCATTGCGTTGCGGCCCAGGCATCGTCGATCGCGGCGGGGTAGGGATGCTCGGGCGCCAACCGGTAGTCCACCGACACCACGACGGCCTCGGCGCCGACGGCGTGCTGACGGGCCGTGCCGTCGTGGGTGTCCAAGTCGCCTACGACGAAGCCACCACCGTGGAAGAACATCACCACCGGGGGTGCGGCGTCATCGGTTGGCGGCCAGTAGATCCGGATGTTGATCGGCCCGGCCGGCCCGTCGATGGCGCGATCCTCCACCCGCAATTCTGGGTAGAAGCTGCGCCGCGGCAGGTCCCGCAGCGCCGCCCTGGCCGCCGCGACACCGTCGTCCGCGGATAACCGGAACGGGACCGCGTCCAGTACCTTCTGCAGGATGGGATCGATGGCGGAACCAGGGTCGTCGACGCTAGGCATGCAGACACCGTACGCACCGCGGGTCATGCTGGGCGCCTGGGTCGCCGGCGGCTGGGCGGGCTTGGCCTACGGCGTGTTCCTGACCATCGTGGCGTTGAGGCTGCCGCCGGGTGCCGAACTGACGGGGGTCTGGGGCCCCCAGCCCGCGTTCAAGGCATCGATGGCGCTGTTGTTGGCGCTGGCGGCGGCGGCGCATCCGGATGTCCGCGAACGGCGCTGGCTGATGCCGGCGTTGCTGCTCTCCGCCGTCGGAGACGCGCTGTTGGCCGTCCCGTGGTGGGCGCCGTCATTTGTGTTCGGGCTGGCCGCATTCCTGTTGGCGCACTTGTGTTTCCTGGGGGCGCTGGTGCCAATCGCCCGGCGGTCCGGCCGGCCGCGTGGGCGCTGGCTCCCCGTCGCGCTGATCTGGGCGCTGTGCGTGACCCTGCTGACCTGGTTCTGGCCCCGGTTGGACCGCGAGGGCATGACGGTTCCGGTGACCGTCTACATGGCAGTGCTGGCGGCGATGGTGTCAGCAGCTCTGCTGGCGGAGCTGCCCACGCGGTGGACGGCGGTGGGTGCGGTGTGCTTCGCGTGGTCGGACGCGATGATCGGTGTCAGCCGGTTCGTGCTGGACAGTGAGACGCTGGCGGTGCCGATTTGGTGGACATACGCGGCGGCACAGGTGTTGATCACCGCCGGCTTCTTCTTCGGCCGGATGTCGACGGCGTCTGCTACACCAGCGGAGTGACCACCCGGACCCGGCAGGCCGCCGCATTCGAGCCGATTGCTCGCGTGTTGCCGATGTTGTCGGTGCCGCATCTGGATCGTGAGTTCGACTATCTGGTGTCCGAGGAGCAATCCGACGACGCGCAACCCGGTGTGCGGGTGCGACTTCGCTTTCACGGTCGCCTCGTCGACGGGTTCATCCTGGAGCGCCGCACCAACACCGATCATGTCGGCAAGCTGGCGTGGCTTGAGCGTGTGGTCTCGGCCGAGGCGGTGCTCACCCCGGAGATCCGTCGATTGGTCGACGCGGTTGCGGCCCGCTACGCCGGTACCCGCGCCGACGTGTTGCGGCTTGCGGTGCCACCCCGGCATGCCAAGGTGGAGGCCGAAATACCAACGGCGACAGCATCTTTGGTTATCAACGAAGTCGACCGGGCCCGGTGGGAAGTCTATGGCAGCGGGGGCCAGTTCCTGACGGCGTTGGCCGAGGCCCGCGCCGCACGCGCGGTGTGGCAGGCGCTGCCGGGCGAGTCGTGGGCCGACCGTTTCGCCGAGGCTGCCGCGCAGACCGTGCGGACCGGCCGGGGGGTGTTGGCGATCGTCCCGGACCAGCGCGATGTGGACGCCATGTGGCTGGCGGCGACGGCGTTGCTCGACGACGCCTTGGTGGTCGCCCTGTCGGCGGGCCTGGGTCCGTCCGCACGCTACCGGCGCTGGCTGGCGGCGCTGCGAGGCAGTGCGCGACTTGTCATCGGCACCCGCAGCGCGGTTTTCGCGCCGGTGCACGACCTCGGCTTGGTGATGGTCTGGGACGACGGAGACGACACGTTGGCCGAGCCGCGGGCCCCGTACCCGCATGCGCGCGAGGTGGCGATGCTTCGCGCCCACCAAACACGTTGTGCCGCAGTAATCGGCGGGTACGCCCGCACCGCGGAGTCGCAGGCGCTGGTGCGCAGCGGGTGGGCGCACGACGTCGTCGCGGCGCGGCCGGTGGTGCGCGCACGGGCCCCCCGAGTGGTGGCCCTCGACGACGGGGGGTACGCGGACGAGCGCGACCCGGCGGCGCGCACGGCCAGGTTGCCCTCGGTCGCGCTGCGCGCGGCCCGGTCGGCGCTGCAGGCCGGCGCACCGGTGCTGGTGCAGGTGCCGCGGCGCGGCTACATCCCCGCACTGGCGTGTGCGCGGTGCCGGACGATCGCCCGCTGCCGGCATTGCACCGGCCCACTGTCGCTTGACGATCGGGCGGGGACGGCGCCGGTCTGCCGCTGGTGCGGCCGCGCCGACGCCGCCCTGCGGTGCAGCGCCTGCGGGTCCGAGGCAGTGCGCGCGGTCGTGGTGGGCGCCCGGCGCACCGCCGAGGAGCTGGGTCGCGCGTTCGCGGGCACGACGGTGATCACGTCGGCGGGTGAGGCGGTGGTGTCGCAGGTCGACGCTCGACCGGCGCTGGTAGTGGCTACGCCCGGCGCTGAACCTCGCGCGGCGAGCGGTTACGGGGCGGCGCTGCTGCTGGACAGCTGGGCGCTGCTGGGCCGGCAGGATCTGCGCGCGGCCGAAGACACGCTGCGGCGGTGGATGGCCGCCGCGGCGTTGGTTCGGTCCCGCGAGGAAGGCGGGGTGGTGGCCGTGGTGGCCGAGGCGTCGGTGCCGACCGTGCAGGCGCTGATCCGCTGGGATCCGGTCGGCCATGCCGACGCGGAGCTGGCCGCCCGCGCCGAGGTTGCGCTGCCGCCCTGTGCGCACATGGCTGCGCTGGACGGTGCCGGTGCGGCGGTAGCGGCGCTGCTCGACGAGATCCGGTTGCCGGATACCGCCGAAGTGCTCGGCCCGGCGCCGTTGCCGCCGGGCGTGCGCCGACCACCCGGCGTGGCTGCCGACGAGCCGGTGAGCCGAATGTTGTTGCGGGTCAAGCGCAGTCAGGGTTTGGCGCTGGCGGGGGAGTTGCGGCGGGGAGTCGCGGTGGTCAGCGCCCGTCAAACCAGCGAGCCGGTCCGGGTGCAGATCGACCCGCTGCACATCGGCTAGGCGCAGAGTGTGTCGGCGTGAAATCCTGCGTTCTCCGTGCGACGATGCGAATGCTGGCCGCGCGCCAATGACGCCAACCGGTCTTGTTTCCCGTGTCGAGGGAGGTCAGAGATGGCAACGACGGCAAATACCGCGCGCATTGGGCGCTGCCTCGTCTTCGTAGGCGAACACCTGAAGCAAGCCCGCGCGGCCGGCGACGAGGTCCGGGCTATGCAATGGCACGCGGTCATGGACCAGTACATCGACGCGTGGCCACGGTCGGCGTGATCATCGACCCCGTCCACTGCACCGAGCTCGGCTGTGCCTGTCCAGGCAATCGGTGGTGGACGGGCTGGATCGGGTCTCGCGAAATCCACATCGTCCCGCTCGACGATGTGCAGCCACATCATGTCGAGGAATGCGCCTGCGATCCAGAGATCACGCTGCACGTCGCAGGGGACGGATTCGCGTCGTGGCGGGTGACCCACGATAGCTTCGATCGCCGCGAACTGATGGAATAGCCCCCGCACGCGGAGACATATTCTGCCGCTTCGCCTTCCAGCGCCGCGCGGAATCTCGAGGTCGGCCCCGTCAGCGTGCAGTGGCCGCGAAACGAAACATCGGCACAATCCCGTAGATCGTGGCCGGCGAACACGGCCCTTTAGGCTGGGTCCGGACAGCGCCGATCGATCGACAGGAGCCAGTGCAATGAAGCGGACAGCCATCGCCGGGGCAGCCGTCGCAATACTCGCGACGTCGATCGGGCTGGCGGGGTGCGGCACGCAGCCCAGCGAAAAGAACGCGCCGACCAACACGTCCGCCTCGGCGAGCGCCAAGCCGCAACCGAAGGTGGCGCCCCGCATCACCGCAAACGGCCCGAACCCGACCATCGCCGGCTACTTCAACGACGCGCACATCAACGCCACCCCGGTGCATCGGGGCGATCCGGGCGCACCCACGATCAACTTCCCGATCCCGAACGGCTGGGCTGACGCCGGACCGGACACGCCGCCGACCGCGTACTGGGCCGTCGTCGACAACGGCCCGGAGGCCGCCAAGTACACACCCAGCATCGTGGCGACGCTGTCCAAGCTCGAGGGCGACGTCGACCCACAGAAGCTGATCGAACTCGCCGCCGGTTCGACCAAGAACCTGCCCGGTTTCAAAGCCCACGGTGACGGCACCGAGGACAACCTCGGTGGCTTCCCAGCCTTCCAGATCGGCGGCACGTGGACGCAGGACGGCACGGTGAAGGCCGTTGCGGACAAGGTCGTGGTCATCAACGGCAAGGACGACGTGATCTACCTGCTGGAGCTCAACGCCGACGCCCTGCCCGACCAGGTCGAGAAGGCGATGCCGGCGACCGTCACCATCGACGAGAAGACCACCATCACCCCGTGAGTGACGCCCGGCCGCGCATGGTCAGGGCGGTATCGGGGTACGCCAAGGTGTCGTTTGACCTACGTCACCGAGGACGGTCGCCATGCCTCTTAACGTCACTCGTAAGTTGATCGAGTCGCATCTGGAATCCGGCGAGATGACGCCGGGTGAGGAAATCGCCATCCGCATCGATCAGACGCTGACCCAGGATGCGACGGGCACGCTGGTGATGCAGGAACTCGAGGCGCTGGGACTTGACCGTGCGCGCACCGAGGTGAGCGTGCAGTACGTGGACCATAACCTGTTGCAGACCGACGAAAAGAACGCCGAGGACCACGAATATTTGCGCACCGCCGCGCAGCGGTTCGGTCTGTGGTTCTCCAAACCGGGCAACGGCGTCTCGCATCCGACACACATGCAGAGGTTCGGAATTCCCGGCAAAACGATGGTCGGATCGGATTCGCACACCCCGGCAGCCGGTTCGCTCGGCATGCTGGCGATCGGTGTCGGCGGCTTGGAGGTCGCACTGGCGATCAGCGGCCGTCCGCTCCACATCCGGATGCCGGAAGTATGGGGCGTCAAGCTCGAAGGCGAACTGCCGCAGTGGTGTTCGGCCAAAGATGTGATCCTGGAAATGTTGCGTCGTCACGATGTCAAGGGCGGGGTCAACCGGATTATCGAGTATTACGGCCCGGGCCTGGCGAAGCTGTCGGCGATGGATCGCCACGTCATCGCGAATATGGGTGCCGAACTCGGCGCCACCACAACGGTTTTCCCGAGTGACGAGGTGGTACGCGAATTCCTGCGCGCCGAGGACCGTGAGGACGACTGGGTGGAGTTGCTCGCCGACAAGGATGCGGAGTACGACATCGACGAAGAGATCGACCTGTCCCAGATCGAGCCGTTGATCGCCAAGCCGTCGTCGCCGGGCAACGTGGTGCCGGTGCGCGAGGTGGCCGGCGAAGAGATCGCACAGGCAGTGGTCGGATCGAGCGCCAACCCCGGCCTGCGTGATTTCGCGATCGTCGCGGCGATGGTCGCCGGCCGGCAGACATCGCCGAGCGTCAGTCTCGACGTGAACCCGACGTCGCGCGAGATCCTGACCGATCTGACGAAGATGGGCGCCACAACGGATTTGGTGATCAGCGGCGCCCGCATTCATCAGGCGGGATGCATGGGTTGCATCGGCATGGGTCAGGCGCCGGCGACTGGTCGGAACTCGCTGCGGACGATGCCGCGCAACTTTCCCGGTCGCTCCGGCACCAAGGAGGATTCGGTGTGGCTGTGCTCACCGGAGACCGCCGCCGCATCGGCGTTGACGGGGGTGATCACCGATCCGCGCGACTGGGCGCATGACAACGGCGTCGACTACCCGAACCTGGACCTGCCGCGCCAGTCCGCGGTGAACACCGCGATGCTGGTGCCGCCGTTGGAGGAAGCCGAGGCGAAGAAGGTCGAACCGGTCAAGGGGCCCAACGTCTCCAGCCTGCCCGACCTTCCGCCGTTACCCAACGAGATCGAGGCGCCGGTGCTGCTCAAGGTCGGCGACAACATCTCCACCGACGAGATCTCGCCGGCGGGCGCCCGGGCGCTTCCCTACCGGTCGAACATTCCCAAGCTCGCGGAATTCAGCTTCACCCAGATCGACGAGTCGTATCCCGAACGGGCGAGGGAAGCAGAAGAGACCGGCCACATCATCGTGGGCGGCGACAACTATGGGCAAGGCTCGTCGCGGGAGCACGCGGCAATCGCACCGCGGCACCTCGGGCTGTCGGTCGTGATCGCCAAGTCGTTCGCGCGTATCCACTGGCAGAACCTCGCCAATTTCGGGGTACTGGCACTCGAGTTCGAGAATCCCGACGACTACGACGACATCGAGCAGGACGACACACTGCGCATCAAGGGCATCCGCGACACACTCGCCGAGACAGACACCTTGCAGGTCGACAACGTCGCCAAGGATACGTCTTTTACTGTGCGCCATCGGCTTTCACCGCGGCAAGTCAAGGATGTCTTGGCCGGTGGGCTCATCCCGCGCCTTGCCGAGGGAGAGCAGTAGCTAGGGCTTGTCCGATTTGGTCAGCTCGTTCGCCCACACCGACCGGGCGCCCGAGTCGCCGATGCGGACCACCTGGACGACGGACGCCGACCCGACGACGATCGTGATGAGGGCGACCACGATGCCGAGACCCCGTCCCGGCGAGGACGCGCGAACCTCACGACGGTGAAGCGCGGCCAGTAAGACAGCAACCGCGAGTAACGCAATCGAGAAATAGATCATCTCGCCGCCGCGATCGGCATGGACATTCAAAATGTCGCGGTGATGGCGTTCACGGTCGTAGAGCCAACCGCCGGCATTCGCGGTGACCGGTGTCAGCACGGCCGTCACGGCAGCCAGGGCAAGAACCAGCCACACCAGGTGCCGGCGGGCGGCGCGCCGCAGCGCGCACAGGATCTCCAGCAGCGCGGTCAGCGGAGCCAGCACCACCAGAGCGTGTACCAGGAGCACATGCGCGGGCAGTCCCGCGATCGTGGTCAATGTCATTGCGCGCTCCCTAGCTCGTCAGTCGGCCGCGACTACTTCCTACACTGTGCCGGTGCGTCTTGTCTTTGCCGGAACACCCGAGCCCGCGCTGCCCGCGCTGCGTAGTCTGATCGACTCGCCACGCCACGACGTGGTCGCGGTATTGACCCGGCCGGACGCTGCTTCAGGTCGGCACGGCACGCCGAAGCCGTCGCCGGTGGCCGGCCTCGCCCTGGAGCACGGCATCCCGGTCCTGCGACCGGAGCGGCCCAATTCCGCCGAGTTCGTCGCCGAATTGACGGCGCTGGAGCCGGAGTGCTGTCCGGTGGTGGCCTTCGGCGCGCTGCTGCGCGACGACCTGCTGGCGGTTCCCACCCACGGCTGGGTCAATCTGCACTTCTCGCTGCTGCCGGCTTGGCGCGGCGCGGCTCCGGTGCAGGCGGCCATCGCCGCCGGCGACACCGTCACCGGCGCGACGACGTTCCGGATCGAGTCCGGCCTTGACTCGGGCCCGGTCTACGGGGTGGTCACGGAGTCAGTGCGCCCGATCGACACCGCAGGGGATCTACTTGACCGCCTTTCGGTTTCGGGTGCGGCGCTGTTGTCCACGACCCTGGACGGTATCGCCGACGGGTCGCTGACGCCGGTGCCGCAGCCCACCGACGGCGTGAGCGTGGCGCCGAAGATCACTGTCGAACAGGCGCGGGTGCGGTGGGACCTGCCGGCCGAAGTCGTGGAACGCCGCATCCGTGCCGTCACACCCAATCCCGGTGCCTGGACCCTGATCGGGGATCTGCGGGTTAAGCTCGGCCCGGTATATCTCGACACCGACAGCCAGAGTCTGCCGAAGCCGTTGTCACCCGGCGACATTCACGTCGATCGTCGCAGCGTTCGAATCGGCACGGCGTCGCAGGCGGTGCGACTCGGACAGGTGCAGGCGCCGGGGAAGAAGCCGATGAACGCCGTGGATTGGGCCAGGGGAGCGCGTCTCGAACCTTCGGTGCGGGCGTCATGAACCCGCCGCGTGATAAGCCGCACCGCGATCGGCCGGGAAGTCGGAATGCGCAGCGTTCGCCGCGGCCGCCGAGGCGCAAGCCCCTGGATCCGGCACGACGGGCCGCCTTCGATGTGCTGCGGGCGGTGCGCGAACGCGACGCCTACCCGAACCTGCTACTGCCGGTTCTGTTGCGCGAGCGCGGGATCAGCGGTCGTGATGCCGCCTTCGCGACCGAATTGACGTACGGCAGCAGTCGCATCCGGGGATTGCTGGACGCGGTCATCGGTGCCGCCGCTGACAGGTCCCCTGACACCATCGATCCGGTGCTGCTCGACCTGCTGCGGCTCGGCACCTATCAGTTGCTACGCACCCGCGTCGACGCGCACGCCGCCGTCTCTACCACGGTCGAACAAGCCGGGATCGAATTCGATTCGGCACGAGCAGGTTTCGTCAACGGCGTACTCCGCACGATCAGCACTCGCGACGAGGCGTCCTGGCTCGAGGAGCTGGCACCCGCCGAATCGGCCGACCCGATCGGGCATGCCGCATTCATGCACGCCCACCCGCGCTGGATCGCCCAGTCGTTCGTCGACGCGTTGGGTGGCGCCGCAGGAGAACTCGGTGCGGCCCTGGCCGCCGATGACGCTCGGCCGCAGGTGCATTTGGCGGCCCGACCCGGCGTCTTGACCGCGGGGGATTTGGCGTCGGCGGTCGACGGCAGCGTCGGCCGATTCTCGCCCTATGCGGTGTACCTGCCCGCCGGCGACCCCGCGCAGCTTGCGGCGGTACGCGACGGACAGGCGCTGGTCCAGGACGAAGGTAGCCAATTGGTCGCCCGCGCAATGACTTTGGCGCCCGTGGCCGACGACGGCGGCCGATGGCTGGACCTGTGCGCGGGCCCGGGTGGCAAGACGGCGCTGCTGGGCGCATTGGCGGCCGAATCCGGGGCGCGAGTCACCGCGGTGGAGCCGGCTCCGCACCGTGCCGAGCTGGTCGTCGAGAACACCCGTGGCCTGCCGGTCGAGGTCCTGCAGGTCGACGGTCGCAGCAGCGGACTCGACGCGGGTTTCGACCGGGTGCTCGTCGATGCGCCGTGTACCGGTTTGGGTGCGTTACGGCGCCGCCCCGACGCCCGGTGGAGGCGTCAGCCGTCCGACGTCCCGCCGCTGACAAGGCTGCAACGGGAATTGCTGGCGGCCGCGATAGCGCTCACCCGCCCGGGCGGCGTAATTCTGTACGCCACCTGTTCGCCCCACCTCGCCGAGACGGTCGGCGTCGTCGGCGATGCGTTGCGCCGATACCCGGTGTCCGCGTTGGACACCCGTCCGCTGTTCCCGGGGCTGAACGACCTGGGCGACGGTCCCTATGTTCAGCTCTGGCCGCATCGCCACGGCACCGACGCCATGTTCGCCGCGGCTTTGGTCAAGTCAGACGACTGACCGATGTCACAGCCGGGCGAGTAGTTCTGCCTTCTTCGCGGCGAATTCTTCGTCCGACAGGATGCCGCGTTGATGCAGTCCGGCCAGCGACTCGATGGCAGCCACGATGGCGTTCGCATCAGCAGAGCTCTGCGGTTCCGGCGATGCGACGGGAGTGGGCGCTGCGGCCGGTGGCGTCGGGCTGGACTGGGACTGGGACTGGTGTTGCGGTGTGGGCGCTGCGACGGGAGTCTCGTGCACTTGCTGGTCGCCCAATTCTGGGAGCGTGGTGACTGCGAAGGTGCCGAGCTGACTGGTGAAAGCCACTGAGCCGACTCCGCTTCCTTGTTGTTGCTGCACTCCGCCGATCCGGTGTTCGCCGGTGTCGTAAACCCTTGTCACACCGTTGATCTGAAGTGCGAGCCGCCGGGTGTTGGGAAAGATCGCGTACCGTGCCTCGTTTTGGGCTCCGGTCGCACTCGGAACGCCCAGCTCTGCCGGCCACCAGTTGGCGGACGTGAATCCACCCGCTGCGCTTGCCGGCGAGGCGGGAAACACCGTGGTCGTGGTCAGCAACTCGGCGAGCTCGCCGCACAACGCGTCGACTCGAGCCTTCAGCGCGTTGTTGAACATGTCGCCGACCATCGTCATGCCGCCGCGCATCCACTGTCCCGAGCCGCCGAGTTCAGGGATGTTGAATTGCGCCATGGTTCGACCACCGGCGTCGACGGCGAACAGCATCGCCAGCACGGCTTGGCGGGACAATTGGTAGCGCTGGGCGATCTCGTCGATGGCCCTTTCCGCGTCGGGCGTAACCGTTGCCTTCGTCATGGCAGATCCTTTGCAGTCGTCGACAACTCGAGGTTACGCAAATCCACCACGCCCGCCAGGACACACCGCCACGAAGTCTCCCTTCCACGACATTCGACGCGCGTCGTGGGTGGGGTCGGCTCCCAGTAAGGTGACGTTCATGTCAGGCACGACCGACCGACCACTGATCGCCCCGTCGATTCTCGCCGCCGATTTCGCTCGGCTGGCTGACGCGGCCGCCGACGTCGAAGGCGCGGACTGGCTGCACGTCGACGTCATGGATGCGCATTTCGTGCCGAACCTGACCCTCGGTCTGCCGGTGGTAGAGAGCCTGTTGGCTGCCACCGACATCCCAATGGATTGCCACCTGATGATCGAAGACCCCGACCGGTGGGCGCCGCCGTACGCCGAGGCAGGGGCCTACAACGTCACTTTCCACGCCGAGGCGACCGACAACCCGGTCAGCGTGGCCCGCGACATCCGCGCCGCCGGCGCCAAAGCGGGTTTGAGCATCAAACCGGGCACCCCGCTAAACCCGTACCTGGACATCCTCAAAAATTTCGACACATTCCTGGTGATGTCGGTCGAGCCCGGCTTCGGCGGTCAGAAATTCATCCCCGAAGTGCTCAGCAAGGTGCGCGAGGTGCGCAAACTTGTCGACTCCGGCGAATTGACGATCCTGGTCGAGATCGACGGCGGCATCAACGCCGACACCATCGAACAGGCCGCCGAGGCCGGTGTCGACTGCTTCGTCGCCGGCTCGGCGGTCTATGGCGCCGACGACCCTGCCGCAGCAGTCGAGGCGTTGCGGCGACAGGCTGGCGCGGTCTCACCGCATCTGCGCCGATGAGCAACCCGGCGGCAACGTCCGTGGGTTACGACTCCGCCATGCAGTTGGCGGTCGAGCAAGCCAATCTGGTCAAGGGCAAGACCTATCCGAACCCGCCGGTCGGCGCCGTGATCCTGGATCGTGACGGCCGGGTCGTTGGGGTCGGCGGCACCCAGCGGACCGGTAGTGCGCATGCCGAGGTGATGGCCTTGCGCCGGGCGGGGCAGCTGGCGACCGGCGGCACGGCTGTCGTCACCCTGGAGCCGTGTAACCACCACGGCAAGACCCCGCCATGCGTCGACGCACTGATCGCGGCGGGCGTTGCGACGGTGGTGTACGCGGTGAGCGATCCGAATCCCGCGGCCGCGGGCGGCGCGGCACGGTTGGCCGCCGCTGGGGTGCACGTCGTGAGCGACGTAGGGGCCGACTTGGTGACGGCCGGACCGCTACGCGAATGGTTACACAAGCAGCGCACCGGATTGCCCCACGTGACGTGGAAGTACGCCACCAGCATCGACGGCCGCAGCGCCGCCGCGGACGGCTCCAGCCAGTGGATCACCAGCGAGTCCGCGCGCGCCGACGTACACCGTCGCCGGGCAACGGCGGACGCGATTGTCGTGGGCACCGGCACGGTCCTTATCGACGATCCGACGTTGACGGCCCGGCTTGCCGACGGCGGTCTCGCGGACCGTCAGCCGATGCGGGTTGTCGTGGGAATGCGCGAGATACCTTCGGAAGCAAAGGTTCTCAACGACGATTCGCGCACCATGGTGATCCGCACCCGTGATCCGGCGGAAGTGCTCAGGGCGTTGTCCGATCGGACCGACGTGCTGCTGGAAGGCGGCCCGACACTTGCCGGGGCGTTCCTGCGCGCCGGGGCTATCGACCGGATCTTGGCCTATGTCGCGCCGATCCTGCTCGGCGGTCCGATCACCGCGGTCGACGATGTTGGCGTGCCCAGCATCGCCCGCGCCCTGCGCTGGCGCTATGACGGTGTCGAGCGCGTCGGCCCGGACCTGGTGCTGAGCTTGGTGCCGCGATAAAGCGCTAAGCGCTGTCCCGGAATCGCGGCACCAAGCTGGTCAGCCGGCCAGGCCGCTCTTGATCGCGGCGTCCTGCTTCTGGCCGATGTCAGCGGCAAACGCGGGCGGCACCGGGTCGTCCGTCTTGCCGTCGAACTCAAGCGTGACAAAGGCTTTGCCTTCGGTGAACAGCAACACTGTGACCGACTTCGAGCCGTCCGGCGAGGTGCCCTGCACGATCGTGCCGCCTTCGCCGACCGCCGCTGGTTGGGGCTCCCCGCCTGTCACGCTGCTGCCCAGCGCCGATTTCGCGCCGTCCAAGGCGGTTGCGGCGCCCGCCGAATCGGGCAGGATCATGATCGTGTCACCGATCTCGCGGGTGTCGCTCTGGTTACTGAAAACGGTTGCTACACCGGACTTTTCGTTCGGGTTCTCGGTCGGCGGCGCGGCGGAGAAGGTGTCGCCCGGCAGCGCGATGTCCTCGGGCTTGATCAACAGTTTGGCGTAACCACCCGACTCGGCCGCCGCCGGACTCGGTTCGGAGCTGGAAGAGTTCTTGGCAGTGGCCGAGGCCGTCGATGACGTCGACGCCGGCTTGTCCGACTTACTACTGCAACCGGTTGCCGATAGCCCTAACAGCACGGCGGATGCGGTCAGGCCCGCGACCGCGATCACTGGAGTTTTCATCGATGCGCTCCTTCGCCGAGTGGCCCGCCCGCCCGTGCGGTGTTCGATGTGGGACGTTATCGGGTTGTCGGAATAGTAGCTGACAGTCACATATCGAGGCGCGATATTGCGCGATATGAGTGGCAGTCATTTACGCATTGTTTACGTTCTATGCAAGGCAGTTCCGATCTTTCGCGTGCAATACTTCGCCGATTCATCTATCCCGGGTGACGACTGAAAGGTTGGACATGATTAATCCGATACCCCGGACATTGGTTGTCGCCAGCGCGATCACGGGCACCTTGATCGGCCTTGCCGCGTGCTCGAGCGGGCCGAAGATGGTGAGCAAGGACGATATCGCCAAACAGATCACTGCCAAGATGAGCGACGCCGCCGGCAACAAGCCGGATTCGGTCTCGTGTCCGGACGGATTGAAGGGCGAGGTCGGTGCCCAGCTGAACTGCGCGATGAAGATCAAGGGCCAGGACTACAACGTCAACGTCACCGCTACCAGCGTAAAAGGCGATGACGTTGAGTTCGACATGGTCGAGACGGTCGATAAGGACCTGGTCGCCAGCAAGGTCAGCGAACAGCTCACCCAGAAGGTTGGCCGCAAGCCCGACGCTGTGACGTGTCCCGACAACCTGAAGGGCGCCGTGGGGTCGACGTTGCGCTGCGACCTGAAAGACGATGGGCAGACCTACGGCGTCACGGTCACCGTCAGCGATGTCGAGGCCGGTGACGTGCACTTCGATTTCAAGGTTGACGACCAAGCCAAATAATGGACGCGAGCGTGTTCCAATCAATTTCCAATCATCGGTGCGTACAGTTTTCGCGCTGCGAATCAATAATCGACTTAAAAGAGGACGGCAAATGCCGAAAATCGGGTGGTATTCACGTGCTTCTGTGTTTGCTGCGGTGATGGTTTTGGCATGTGCGGGGTGCAGTTCGACGAAATCGTCGACACCCGCCGCCGCTCCCGCCGCCGCCGCGGATTCGGTGCAGATCCACGGGAATGCCTCGGATCCGGTCAACAAGATCGTCATCAAGGCAATCGCCGACTTGCAGACCTTTTGGGAAGGTGAGTTCCCCAAGCTCTACGGTCACGACTACACCCCGGTGAAAGGCGGCTTCTACGCGGTCACGCCGTCGTCGGGTCAATTCGCACCGTGCGCCCAGGCGGCCGCCGACATCTCCGGCAACGCGTTTTACTGCTCGAAGGCCGACGATGTGGCATGGGACGTCGAGAAGTTGCTGCCTGACCTGCGAAAGCGCTTCGGAGACTTCGTGATTCCGGTCGTGCTGGCCCATGAGTGGGGCCATGCCATCCAAGCGCGAGCCGACTTCCAAGGTCCGACCGTGGTCAAGGAGATTCAGGCCGACTGCTTCGCCGGGGCCTGGGCGGCTCATGCGGCCAAAACCGAGGCCTTCAAAGCCAGCGAAGACGACCTCGACAATGCGCTCGCCGGCTTCCTTTTCCTTCGCGACGAGCCAGGGACCGAGAAGCGCGATCCTCAGGCCCACGGCAGCGGCTTCGACCGGGTGAACTCGTTCCGCACCGGATTCGACAACGGCGCGGGATCGTGCAAGGGCTACAAGGTCGGCGATCCGCCGGTCGTCGAGATTCCCTTCACCAACGCCGCCGACGTCGAGAGCGGCGGCAACGCACCTTACGAGGACATCATCAGCGGCGTCCCGAATGATCTGGAGGACTACTGGTCTCAGGTCTATCCCAAGTTGACCGGGCAGCCCTGGACACCGCTGCAGCCGGCGAGGGCCTTCAACCCGGCCGATCCACCCACCTGTGGAGGGCAGCCGACCAGCGACTACGTGCTGTTCTATTGCGTACCGGAGGACTACGTCGGATTCGACGCCGTCAAGGCGATGCCTCAGATCTACGACCAGGGCGGTGATTTCGCGGTCGCCACCCTGATCGCGACCCAATACGGACTGGCGGTGC
The DNA here is from genome assembly GCF_022430545.2 of Mycobacterium paraterrae. Lineage (NCBI taxonomy): Bacteria > Bacillati > Actinomycetota > Actinomycetes > Mycobacteriales > Mycobacteriaceae > Mycobacterium > Mycobacterium paraterrae. The sequence continues at coordinate 4,231,471 of NZ_CP092488.2, forward strand.
TGGCGCACGGCGGTCAAGACGCGACTGACAAGCTCACCTCGCTGCGTGCCGACTGCATGGCCGGTGCCTGGGCTGCCAGCATCCTATTGGAGGACCGCCCGGAAAGCGCTTTCAAGATGTCGCCGGGTGACCTCGATAAGGGGATCACGGCGCTGATCGTCTTCCGCGGGTCTGGTGACGTGGCGCGCCAAGGGCACGGATCGGTCCGCGTCGACGCCTACCGCGACGGAGTCATGAACGGCGCCAAGGCCTGCGTGACGCGCTAACGGTGTTCACGGTTCTCGGCTTTTCGTTCGGCTTTCTCGCCTTGGGCGCCGCCGTCGCGGTCATCAATGTACTGACGACGATCTTCACGGTCGCGTTCACCGTCTACGCGAGTTTGGCGGTGATCGGGACGGTGGTGTTCACCGTCAAGGGCATCCGTCGACTGCGCCGCGGTGTCCAGGAACAACGAAAGGTGCCAGACCTGACATGACGACGCCCGAATACCCTTATCCCGAAGACGGTTTCGGCTATCCGTCCCCGGGATATCCTCCGCCGCCCGGTTGGCCCGTGGCCGTCGACGCCTACGGCCGGCCGCTGTCGGACCGCAGCAAAGTCACCGCCGGGCTATTGGGCTTGTTCTTTGGATCTCTTGATGTGGGCCGGTTTTACCTCGGCTACACCGGGATGGGCATCGCGCAAATCGCCGCGACGTGGCTGACGTGTGGCATCGGCGGGCTGTGGCCGCTGATTGACGCCATCATGATCCTTGCCGGCAAAGTGCCGGACGCCCAGGGCCGCATCCTTCGGGAATGATCGGCGGTCAACCTGGCTGCGCGGCGCGGTCACCTACCCGGACGTCGGCGGCTGGCAGATCCCGAGTGGGCCTTGTCTCGCCGGCCCACAACACCTTTCGCGGCGGCTGGATCTCGAGCTACCCAGTAGCGGCCGCGATACCCGCGACCCGGCGGGCCAGTTGTTCGTCCCACACGTGCTCGCCGGTCGTCTCGGCGACCGCCTGCGCACGGGCCAGCAGTTGTCGGGCGTGATCCACGTAGCCGTAATGACTTTCGATGTCCGCGATGAGCGCCAGGAAGAATGGGGTCATCACCATGCTGCCGTCGTGGGTGTAGTCGCGGAACGCGTCGAAAGCGACTTCTCGGTCGCCGCCGGACCCGGACAGGGTCTGTGCCCACACACCGATCATCCGAGCGCAGGCGGCCCACTGCGGCGAGCCGGCGGCAAGCATCTCCCGGTACACGTCCGCGGCCATGGCGGCGGTGCCCTCGGTGATACCCAAGATCGCGTTGATCTCCACCCGGACGAGTTTGGCGGCAAGAATGTCGAAATGCGCGCGCCGGCTCTGCGCCAGTTCCAGTGCGACACGGCGCTGTCGGTGTGCCCCGCCGCGGTCGCCGAGCAGCGCCCGCCCCAAACTCAGCCAGCAGTACACCCGCGGGTGAAAGAACACCAGAGGGTCGGCGGCGGTTTCGGGCGGAGGGAAGCGCGCCATCATGGTTTCGGCGACTGCCTCCTGGGCCTCGTGTTCGCCGCGCAGCGTGTGCAGCATGACTTGCACGAAATGACTCGAGACTCCGATGTCGGGGTCACCGGACGCGGCGTACTGCGCGACGAGCCCGCTGGCGATGGCCTGTGCCTCGTCGAGACGTCCTCGGACACAAAGCATGTAGCACTGCATTGCCACGGCGCCGTGGTAATGCCGGCCGCTGGCGTGCTCGCCGATCTCGAAGGCGCGCTGGACCGCCGACGCAGCGGCCGGGCTGTTCTGGCCGTCGAGAATCGCACGGGCCCCGGCAAGATGAAGCCACAGGCTGGCCTGCCGTTGCAAGGGTTCCGGTTTGGGTGGCAGTCTGCGGCATACCTGCAGCGCATGCTCGGCGAGAACGACGATGTCGTCGTACGCGGCTCGGCTCAGCGCGCGCCGAATCGAGACCTCGTAGATGTCCAGAGCCGTCTCGGGATTGAGTTCGACACCCGCCCGCCACGCGTGGTCGGCCACGGATATGACGTCCTCGTACGCGGCGGTGGTGACCCCGGCGGCACCGAGCGCGGCGATCGCGGCGTGCACCGAGGCACGTTCGGAGCCCGGCACCTGTGTCAGTACCGCGTCGTGCAGCAGCCCATGGCCGAACCGGTAGCAGCCCGGCCGTCCCGCAATCTCGTCGAGCAGTCCGGTCTCATAGGCGGGCCGCAGCCGTGCCTGCACTGTCGACACGGGAAGGTCGACGACGTCTGCAAGCTCGGCGGTGTCGAACTCGGCGCCGATCACCGCGGCGGCGGCGAGCGCGCTTCTGCTGGGTCGGTCCAGGCGGCTCAGCCGCTGCCCGACCATTCCGGCGACGGCTGCGGAGACGTCACCGGCCCACCCCTCGGAGACGTCGTGAAGCCGGTTGTGCGCCACCAGGACGGAGACGAGTTCTCTGATGTAGAGCGGGTTTCCCTCGGTGCGGTCCCAGACATACTGTGACACATCACCTTCGACCGCTGTTCCAGTCAACGCGTCGACCAGGGTAGCGGCCGCGTCGCGTCCGATGCCGTCGAGGTGAATAGTGCGCGAGGCTTCCAGTCGGACGAGCCGCTCGAATGTGGGCCGGTTGATCGGCCGACCGCTACCGTAATATGTCCAATTCCCGATGACCTGGATTGGCAATCTTCCGAGTTGCGCGCTGAGCAGTGCGAGTGCGTCGGCCGAAGGGGAGTCGGCAAGGTGCAGGTCATCGAGGACGAGTAACAGCGTTCGCGCCCTGGACAGTTCACATAGTGCGGCGACCACTCCTTCGGTCAGTGCGAACCCGGTGGCGGCGGTTCGGACACCGGCGCTGACGGTGTCGCGGTCGTTCCATTCGGGAACGAGTGCGTCGACCACACCGGGTGCCACGCCCCGCACCGCGCGGCGAGCGGGTTGGCCGAGTTCGTCGCCAAGTCGACGAAGCAATTGGATCCACGTCCACATCAACGGTAACCGGACACCGGGCGGATGCGCCGCCCATGCCACCACTATCCCTGACTGTGTGGCCGGCACCGAAACCGACTGTGCAAGAGCGGTTTTGCCGATGCCACTTTCACCGGTCAGCAGAATAAGGCTGCCCGAGCCCGCACGTGTGCCGCGCAGGGCGGCCGCAATGCTGTCCAGTTCGCCTGCCCGGCCGACGAACAGTATCCGCGCGTGCAGGTCCGGGCCGGCGGAGATGGTGGATCGACTGGCCGCCGGCCTGAGATGCAAGTCGTCGGACTTGTCGGAGATCTTGCGGTAGAGGGTTTGCAAACCGTCGCCGGGAACGGTCCCGAGTTCGCGCTCCAGCGTCACCCGGGCCCGGTCGAAGGCGCGCACCGCGTCTGAGCTACGGCCCTGCCGGTACAGCGCCACCATCAGATGGCCCCACAACCGCTCCTCGGTAGGGTCGGTGGTAATGGCGGCCTCGATCTCGGGAATCAAGTCGCTGCCGTAGCCGGACTGCAGAGCCGCATCGAACCGCGCTTCAATCGCCGTGTGCCGCAGCGCAATATAGCGCGTCGCATCTGCATGGGCGAAACCGCTGTGGGTGAATTCACCGAAGGGGTCCCCACGCCACAACGTCAGCGCCCTGTCGAGCTTGTCGAAAGCGCTTGTCGCCGCGCCGCTTACGAGATCCGCTCGGCCGTCTTTGACCAGCGCTTCGAACCGGTGCAAATCGACCGAATCGCCATCGATGAGCGTGAGTTGGTAGCCCGATGACCGAGAAGCCAGCCGCGCGTGGGTTGACGGAGGGTGGCTGGCCGCCACCGGCAGGATGCGCCGCAGATTGGTGACGTAAGCCCGAAGCGAGGACAGCGCTTTCGGGGGCGGCCTGTCCTCCCAAACGGCGTCGATCAGGCGGTCGACGTTGACGGGAGTCCCGTGGTTGGCCAGCAAAACGGCCAAAACGCAGCGCTGTTTCGGCCCGCCGAGTGACGTCGGGGTGCCGTCGACACGGACCTCGACCGCTCCGGACAGCAGGTATTCGACCATGACCTCAACCACCAGCGAAGTAACTGACCGTTGCTAGCGCTCACACGATACATGGCCGTCGTTGACGCCGCGTGCTGGTTGAAAGGCACAAGCGGAGTTTCCTGCAGGAAGGCTGTGAATTGCTGAGACTTTCCCCGCATACTGAAGCCCGGGCGAACCTGAAGTAAGCATGGGTTGACGAGGCGGCGTGGGAGGACACTGTGCACAACGCTTGGAGCGTCGTTGAGTTCGTCGCGCTACTGGTGCTGGGAATCGCTGCGGTTCAGGCGTTGATCTGGATCCCGATCGCTCTGTGGTGGCGGCGCAGGGCCCGCGCCGCCAAGGCGAGGCTCGCGGCGGCGATCCAATCCGAGACGCCAATTCGCCTGCCGGAGAAGGGCGTATACCGGGACGCGACCGCTCCCGGCTATCCCGTCGTCAACAACAACGGCACTATCGCGCTCACCGCGCGGCGGCTGATCTTCGTCACCGTAACCGGCAACCTGATCGACATCCCGGTTACCGACATCGTCGGCGTACGTGAGGCGAAGGTCTTCAAAACGTCTGTGCGAGGCGGTCGTTCGCACCTGATCGTAGAGCTGCCGTCTGGCGACGTCGCGTTCTACGTCTCGTCGAACGCGGACTGGACGGCAGCGCTCGAAACTGTGATCACACCCTCGGGGTGACAGGCTCGACGCCCACCGCGTCGGGCTCGTCGGCGTGCACCCTGCGCGAACCGATCAGCAGACCCAGTAGCGCGCCGACGATACAGACGACGACGGTCACCTTGAAGATCTGGCCGTACATGTCCGCGAAGGCTTCGCGATACATGCTGGCTTGGTGCAGCACTCGCTCGGCGAGGCCGGCGTGCGGCGGCAACTCCGCCGCGTGCCTCGCGACGAGGTGGGGCAGTTGATAGAAACCCCAGGCGCTCAGAGACGCCACGCCGATCAGCATGCCGGTCATGCGCGCCACCACGACGGCCGCGGACGCGATGCCGTGCTGCGCCGACGGCACCACCCGCAGGCTGGCGGAGGTGAGCGGGGCGATCACCAACCCGAGTCCGATGCCAGCGACAGCCAAATCGGTATCGAGCGCCGGCAGCGAGAGCCCGAACAGATCGTGGTGCTGGCTCAGCAGGTCAACCGACCACTTCGAGATCAGCCAATAACCGCCCGCGGCGATCAGCAGGCCGGCGAAGGCCACCAACCGGTCACCGGCCTTGGTCGCAATGGCGCCACCGACAAGCGCACCGATCGGCAACGCCGCCAGGAACCACAGCAACAGCATCGCGGCCTCGTCCTGATCTTTGCTCAGCACACCCTGGGCGAACAGTTCGACGTCGACCAACGTCACCATCAGCGCCGCACCGGCGCACAGTGACGAGCCGAGCGCGGACAGGAACGGACGGAAGTGCACTCCGGCGGGTTCGATCAGCTTGGTGCGCGAGAAGCGTTCCCACACAAAGAAGATCACCGCGAAGACAACGGCGGCAAGAATCAGCGGGGGCCCGTAGCTGGGCAGCGCGTGCTTGCCGTCGGGATTGGCGTTGTACAGACCGATCACGGCCAGGCCAAGGGTGATCGCCAGCAGCAACCCGCCGATCACGTCGATCTTCTCCGGCTCGGCGGTACGGTCGCGGGACGGGAGGCTGAACTGGATCATCACCATCGCGGCCAGCGCCAGCGGCACGTTGATCCAGAACACGTCCTGCCAGCGACTGGTCAACCAGACGATGAAAATGCCGTACAGCGGACCGAGCACGCTGCCCAACTCCTGCGCGGCACCGATCCCGCCGAGCACGCCGGCGCGATTGCGTTGCGCCCACAGGTCGGCGCCCAAGGCGAGGGTCACCGGTAGCAGCGCGCCACTGGCCACGCCCTGAATGGTGCGGCCGACGACCAGCACATCGAGGTTGGTGGACAGCGCCGTGATGACCGAGCCGACCAGGAAGGTGGCCAAGCTCACCTGAAGCAGCAGTTTCCGGCCGAATCGGTCAGATGCCCTGCCCAGCAACGGCATCGCCGCGATGTAGCCCAGCAGGTACCAAGTGATGATCGGGGTGATGCGCTGCAGCTTGTTCACCGGGATCCCGATCGTGCCGATGATGTCGCGCATGATCGTGACCACGACGTAGGTGTCGAGGGCGCCGAGTAAGACGGCGAGGCTGCCGGCGCTGATCGCGACGACGCGCCCCGCGTGGTGCGGCTGCGACGCGGTCACGGTGCCGCGGCGACCGGAGGCTTGGTGACCTGAACCGGGGCATTCCAGTTCGACAGCGTCAGCTGCAGGGAATTGCCCGGGCTCTGCTCCAGCGAGGTCTGCACCAGCTGGTGGTCACCGTTCTCTTCGATCCAGACGGTCGACGGCAGCGGCTGAGTCGCCTTCAGGCGGGGCATGATGCCGTTGACGGCGTCCGCCGAGACCGTGCCAGTGATCTTGATCGTGCTCTGCCCGCCGATGTTCTCGCGGGCCTGCGCCTTCGGGTTGCTGAGGTTGGCCAGCACGTTGGCCAGACCGACATCGGGCTTGAGGATTGTCGAGGGGTCGTACAGGTCGGAGGCTTTACCGAAGCTGTCCCACTGACCGGGAGTGAGCGCCCCGTACAGGGTCCCGTCGATCACGACGAAGGGTGCGTCGATGTCCGACCCGCCGAAGATGATGCTCGCGTTGCCCTGAGCTGCGGTCTGCGGCGTGGTGGTCAGGTCACCAGTCAGGGACTTGACGGGGAGGCCTTTGATCTTGCCGTTCACCGCCAAGACCAGATGCACGCTTTTGACGTTCTTGGTGCTCTGCGTGGACTCCTTGATCAGGGTCGCCGCATCCGGCAGCGGAGCACCGGATTGCTTGGACGACGAGCAGCCGCTGATCAATGCGGCGGCGATCGAAAGGGAGGCGAGGACGGCAAGGATGGGCCCAAACGGCTTACGCGTCTGCATAAGTTGCAGCGTAGCGGGTCGCGGAGAACGGTTCGTGACGCGCAAGGTGGCTGGGACGTCGCGCGGGCGCCCGCGACTCACTAGCCTGAGGCGGTGTTCACCGGAATCGTCGAAGAGCTAGGTGAGGTCGTCGGCAAGGATGACCTGGGAGATTCCGCACGGTTCACCATTCAAGGTCCAGTGGTCACGTCGGATGCCGGTCACGGCGACTCGATCGCTGTCAACGGCGTCTGCCTGACGGTGGTCGAGGTGTTGCCCGGCGGGCAGTTCACCGCGGATGTGATGGGGGAGACACTGAGCCGCTCGAGCCTGGGCCGGCTGGTTGCCGGCAGCCCGGTCAACCTCGAGCGCGCCGCCGCGCTGAACAGCCGGCTCGGTGGGCATATTGTGCAGGGCCACGTCGACGGCACCGGGGAAATTCTGAGCCGATCGCCGGCCGAGCACTGGGAAGTCGTCCGCATCGGGCTGCCGACCGAGCTGGCCCGCTACGTCGTGGAGAAGGGCTCAATCACGGTGGACGGCATTTCGCTGACCGTGTCGGCGCTCGGCGACGACTGGTTCGAGGTGTCGCTGATTCCCACGACGCGCGAGCTGACGACGCTGGGCCTGGCCGAGGCGGGCACGCAGGTGAATCTCGAAGTCGACGTGATCGCGAAGTACGTCGAGCGTTTGATGAGCAACGAGCGCTAGCGGCGCATCACCGGGTCGCCGTCGATGTGGCGTCGGTGCGGCCGTGTGCCAACCTGCGGGGTTCCCGGATCGGCAGGTGGCTGCGCACCCAGTGTGGGATCGGGCGGCGGAGGTGGCCCCGGTTCCTCGACCGCGATGACTCCCGCAAAAGCGGCCGATGCCGCCGCGCCGTTCATTGATGCCGCGCCGGCACACACAGCGCCGACGAGCGCCAGACCGACGGTCAGAGCGCGCGCGGACCGAGTCAGGGGCGACGTCGCCATGGGAGCAGGTTATCGCCGAGAACCTGTAGCGACGCTGAGATTGTCGAGTCGTCGCCGAAGCTGCGCCGAGCTGTCAGCAAACTGTTACTCGTCAGAAAACTCGCTGGCCGGGGCAAAGGGCAACGCCCGCTCCGCCGATCGGCGAAGCGGGCGTCTGGTGAGGGAATTCTTTACAGCGGGATCCAAACTCCGAAGAAGTCGAATCCGAACTGGTTGAACTGGGGGTTCCAATAGGGGGTCTCGTTGTACCCGTAGTAGTTGATCGGGCCGTAGTTCCACGGGCCACCCGGTGGCGGCAGCGGACGATCCCATGCCGGTCGCGGTGGTTCGCCCCAGCCCCAGGGTGCAGGTCCATCGCCCCACGGGGCGCCATGGAAGTAGCCGCGGTGGTCGTCACCATGCCACGCTCCGCCGGGTCCGCCGGGCCCACCGGGTCCGCCGAGTCCGTGGAAGCCCGGGTCCCCAGGGCCACCAGGTCCGTGATCACCGGGTCCGCCCGGGCCGCCGGGTCCGTGGAATCCTGGTCCGCCGGGGCCGCCCGGTCCAGGGCCACCGGGACCACCAGGGCCACCGGGACCACCAGGGCCAGCAGGCCCACCCGGTCCGTGGCCTGGGTCCAGCGGTACGGGTGCGTGGCTTACCGTCGCCGCGCCGTGGTCACCTGGCGCGGCACTCGCAATGCCGGTGCCCACCCCCAACGCGGCGGCGCCCAATGCGCCAGCGACGCTTGCGCCGGCAAGTAATTGCTTGAGTGTCATGGTCCTGTACCTACCTTTCGGTATCTAGCGGACTTTCCCCCGACGTAGGAAACGTTAAATAGACAAGCTATGAATCGGCTACGTGCTGCCTCTGGAAACCTTTTGCGCAGGTTGCACCGGCACGTGGTGTGACCAACGTGTCCGCTGGGTGACCAGTGGCAATAACGAACGGCACGTGGTGGTTCATACTGGAGGTAATGCCTGAGGGCTCTGGGTGTAATTCTGACAAGGTGGCTGCGATGACGAGGTTGGACTCGGTCGAGCGCGCGATCGCCGACATCGCGGCCGGCAAGGCCGTCGTCGTAGTGGACGACGAAGATCGAGAGAACGAGGGCGACCTCATCTTCGCGGCCGAGAAGGCGACCCCGGAGCTGGTCGCTTTCATGGTCCGCTATACATCGGGGTATCTCTGCGTGCCGCTGGACGGCGACATCTGCGACCGGCTCGGCCTGCTGCCGATGTACGCCGTCAACCAAGACAAGCACGGCACCGCCTACACCATCACTGTCGACGCGAAAATTGGTGTGGGAACCGGTATCTCGGCATCAGACCGGGCGACGACCATGCGGTTGCTGTCTGACCCGAGCAGTATCGCCGACGACTTCACCCGTCCGGGCCACGTAGTTCCGTTGCGCGCCAAGGACGGTGGGGTATTGCGCCGCCCCGGGCACACCGAGGCCGCGGTCGACCTGGCACGGATGGCCGGCCTGTCGCCCGCCGGTGCGATCTGCGAGATCGTCAGCCAAAAGGACGAAGGCGCGATGGCCCAGACCGACGAACTCCGGGTTTTCGCGGACGAGCACGGGCTGGCGATGATCGCGATCGCCGACCTGATCGAATACCGGCGAAAGCACGAGAAGCACATCGAGCGGATCGCCGAGGCGCGGATCCCGACCCGGCATGGCGAATTCCGTGCGGTCGGCTACTCGAGCGTCTACGAAGACGTCGAACACGTGGCGCTGGTTCGGGGCGAAATCGCCGGACCGAATTATGACGGTGACGACGTGCTGGTTCGCGTTCACTCCGAATGCCTGACCGGAGACGTCTTCGGCTCTCGTCGTTGCGACTGCGGCCCGCAACTGGATGCCGCGATGGCAATGGTTGCCCGTGAAGGCAGGGGCGTGGTGCTCTACATGCGCGGTCATGAAGGACGCGGAATCGGCCTGATGCACAAGCTGCAGGCCTACCAGCTGCAGGACGCCGGCGATGACACCGTCGACGCCAACCTCAAGCTCGGATTGCCAGCTGACGCAAGGGATTACGGCACTGGAGCGCAGATCCTCGTCGACCTCGGGGTGCGGTCGATGCGGCTGCTGACCAACAACCCCGCCAAGCGGGTTGGTCTGGACGGCTACGGGCTGCACATCATCGAGCGGGTGCCGCTGCCGGTGCGGGCCAACGCAGAGAACATTCGCTACCTGATGACCAAGCGCGACCGCATGGGTCACGACCTGGCGGGCTTGGACGAATATCACGAATCTATCCATCTTTCAGGCGAATTCGGTGGGGCCCTGTGACCAAGGAGCGGCGTATATGACCGCCGATAACGGTGCGGGCGGTCGCCGGGAAGAGCGGCGCATATGAGCGGTGCCGGGGTACCCGACATCGCGTCGCAGGACGCTTCCGCTCTGAAGTTGGCAATCGTGGTGAGCACATGGCACAGCACGATCTGCAATCAGCTGCTCGACCGCGCGCAGCTGATCGCCAACCAGTGGGGCGTGCAGAACCCCACGGTGGTGCGGGTGCGCGGGGCGATCGAGATTCCGGTCGTCGCACAGGCCCTAGCCCGGAATCACGACGCCGTCGTGGCTTTGGGTGTGGTAATACGCGGCCAGACACCGCATTTCGACTACGTCTGCGACGCGGTAACCCAAGGGCTGACCCGTGTCTCGCTGGACGAGTCCACTCCGGTGGCGAATGGCGTGCTGACCACCAACACCGAAGCCCAGGCGCTGGATCGTGCGGGCCTGCCCGATTCCGCCGAGGACAACGGTGGACAGGCGACGGCCGCGGCGCTGAGTACCGCACTCACCCTGCGCGAGCTTCGCGGAAAGTCGTGACCGCGCAGCCGGGCCAGGACACCTGGGATGCACAACTGCGGCCTCGCCTGACGCCCTACGTCGCTTACGCCGCCGCGGCGGTCCTCGTCATCGCGCATGTGGTGATCGCTCTGCTGCTCAAGCTCGGGTCAACCGGGGTGATCTTTCAGACGTCCGACCAGATCGCGATGGTGGTGCTCGGCGTCGTTCTGGCCGGCCTGGTGCTGCTGTTCGCCCGTCCCCGATTGCGAATCGGCCCGTCCGGGCTCTCGGTGCGGAACGTGATCAGCGACCGTCTGGTCCCCTGGGATGACGTGGTGGACGTGTCATTTCCGCTGGGGGCGCGATGGGCCCGCATCGATTTGCCCGACGACGAATACGTTCCGCTGATGGCGATCCAGTCCGTCGACAAGGACCGCGCCGTGGCCGCGATGGACACCGTCCGAGAACTGGTCGCGCGCTACCGCCCCGACCTAGCATCGACATAACTTGGCAGACAACCATTTTGGCGGTTATCCACAGGGATTCGATCGTGTTTCGCCGAGTCAGTAGATGCTGGTAGTGTCGAACACATGTTCGAACGATGGTATGCCTCGCGGCCGAGTCCCGAGTCGGCTGCGCTGATCGACCAGATCAGTGACGCGGGCCGAGCTGAGGCGCAGGCAGCCGCGCGGCGTCTGATGGCCATCGGTGAGTTGTTCGTTCTGCGCCTGCGCGATTCGGGGGAGCATGCCGACGAGGCGATCGACACCTGGGACGCGGTCGCCGCGCAGGTGTCCGCCGCCCTGGGGTGCAGCCTCGCTATGGGTTCGAGTTATCTCCGCTACGCCATGGCGATGCGACAGCGACTCCCCGAAGTGGGCAGCCTGTTCCTCGCAGGCCAGATCGACTATCGCTCCTTCCAGACGATCGTGTTCCGCACCGACCTGATCACCGACGCTGAGGCGCTCGCGCGAGTCGATGCGCTTCTGGCGGTGCGGCTCTCGCGATATCCATCTTTGACGCAGGGGCGGCTCGCAGCCGAAGTCGACCGCGCGGTTGCCAGGTCAGATCGAGACGCGGTGCGGCGAGCGAAGGACGTGTTCAGGGATCGCTATGTCGACGTGATCGCGGACTCACATCTTGCGTACGTCACGGGAAACGTGCTGCCCACCGACGGACAGGCCATCAACCTTCGATTGAACGAGCTGGCGGCAACGGTGTGCGACGCGGACCCGCGCACCCGCGAACAGCGTCGAGCCGACGCGCTGGGCGCTCTGGCATCCGGCGCCGAGAGGTTGGTGTGCGGCTGCGGCTCGTCCGACTGCGCCGCCGCGGCGCGTGTGCTTAACAGCGATGTCGTCATACATGTGGTCGCCGACCAGTCCACCGTCGAAGGCAGCGGCGTGGCGCCCGGCCTGATGCCCGGAGCGGACGGGCTGATCTCCGCAGAGACGGTGGCGGAAATGGCGAAGAATGCCCGACTGCAGCCAGTCCTTCTGCCCGCGGATGAGCCCGAGCCGCGTTATGTTCCGTCGGCCAAGCTTGCTGATTTTGTCCGATGTCGCGACCTGACGTGTCGCGCCCCGGGCTGCGACAAACCGGCCTTCGACTGCGACGTGGACCATACCGTCGCTTACAGCGCGGGCGGCTGGACGCACCCATCGAATCTCAAGTTGCTGTGCCGAAAACATCATCTCCTCAAAACTTTCGGAGGATGGCGTGACACGCAGCTCCCCGATGGGACGGTGATTTGGCAGCTGCCTGACGGGCATATCTACGTGACCACGCCGGGCAGTGCCGCTCTGTTTCCGAGTCTCTGCGCGCCGACGGGCGACGTTCCGGCGCCCCCAGACGGGACGCGCAACGGCTACTGCGGCGAGCGGAACGCGATGATGCCCAGACGACGCCGGACGCGAGCGCAGAACCGCGCCCGTCGCATCGCGGCCGAACGCCGGGAAAATCACATTGCCCGCGAGGCCCAGGCCGCGCGCAGCGTCGCGGCGGACGTACCGTCGCCGATTGGCGCCGATCCCGATCCGCCGCCATTCTAGGACGCCCAGTCCGCGTCGAGTTGGCGCAAGCGACGTCGGCGCATCGGACTAGCCTTGGACACCGTGGCTGATCCCGCGACCTACCGCCCTGCACCCGGGTCCATCCCGGTCGAGCCTGGCGTATACCGGTTCAGCGACCAATACGGACGGGTGATTTATGTCGGCAAGGCGAAGAGCCTGCGCAGTCGACTGAACTCCTACTTCGCCGACATCGCCGGCCTGCACCCGCGCACCCGCCAGATGGTGACGACCGCCGCCAAGGTGGAGTGGACGGTGGTCAACACCGAGGTCGAGGCGCTGCAGCTGGAATACAACTGGATCAAGGAGTTCGACCCGCGATTCAATGTCCGCTACCGGGACGACAAGTCCTACCCGGTGCTCGCTGTCACGCTGAACGAGGAATATCCGCGGCTGATGGTCTACCGCGGCCCCCGGCGCAAAGGTGTCCGCTATTTCGGTCCCTACTCACACGCCTGGGCGATCCGCGAGACGTTGGACCTGCTGACCCGCGTCTTCCCGGCCCGCACCTGCTCTGCGGGGGTATTCAAGCGCCACAACCAGATCGACCGTCCGTGCTTGCTTGGCTACATCGACAAGTGTTCGGCTCCGTGCATCGGCCGGGTCAGCGCCGAGCAACACCGCCAGATCGTCGTCGACTTCTGCGACTTCTTGTCTGGCAAGACCGACAAATTCGCCCGTGGCCTCGAACAGCAGATGCATGCGGCGGCGGAGGACCTCGACTTCGAACGCGCGGCGCGACTGCGTGACGACCTCGGCGCGCTCAAGCGTGCGCTGGAGAAGCAGGCCGTGGTGCTCGGCGACGGCACCGATGCCGACGTCGTCGCATTCGCCGACGACGACCTCGAAGCCGCCGTCCAGGTTTTCCACGTCCGCGGCGGTCGCGTTCGTGGACAGCGCGGTTGGATCGTCGAAAAGCCCGGCGATCCTGATGATTCCGGCGAAGCGCAACTCGTCGAGCAATTCCTCACGCAGTTCTACGGCGACCAAGCCGAGCTCGATGGTGCCGCCGACGAATCCGTCAATCCGGTGCCGCGCGAAGTGCTGGTGCCGTGTTTACCGCCCAATGCCGAGGAACTGTCGACCTGGCTTACCGGGTTACGCGGCTCGCGGGTCGCGCTGCGGGTTCCCCGTCGCGGTGACAAGAAGGCACTGGCGGAAACAGTGCAGCGCAACGCCAAAGAGGCGCTACAGCAACACAAACTGAAGCGTGCCGGTGACTTCACCGCCAGATCCGCTGCGCTGCAGAACATTCAGGACGCACTGGGTTTGGCCGAGGCGCCGCTGCGGATCGAATGCGTCGACATCAGCCACGTCCAGGGCACCGACGTGGTCGGATCATTGGTGGTGTTCGAAGACGGACTACCCCGTAAGTCGGATTACCGCCACTTCGGCATCCGGGAAGCCGCCGGCGAGGGCCGGTCCGACGATGTTGCCTCGATCGCCGAGGTCACCCGCCGCCGATTCATCCGGCATGTCCAGGACCAGGAGGACCCGAAAGTCCTGTCACCCGAGGGCAAGTCACGGCGCTTCGCCTACCCGCCCAACCTCTACGTCGTCGACGGCGGCGCCCCACAGGTCAACGCGGCCAGCGCGGTGCTTGAAGAACTCGGGGTCACCGACGTCGCGGTCATCGGTCTGGCCAAACGACTCGAAGAGGTGTGGGTGCCCTCGGAGCCGGACCCGATCATTTTGCCGCGCAACAGCGAGGGACTGTATCTGCTACAGCGAGTCCGCGACGAGGCCCACCGATTCGCGATCAACTACCACCGCAGCAAGCGGTCCAAGCGAATGACCGCGTCGGCGCTGGACTCGGTGCCCGGACTGGGAGAGCATCGTCGCAAAGCATTGGTTACGCATTTCGGCTCACTGGCCCGTCTGAAGGAGGCTACGGTCGACGAGATCACCTCCGTTCCCGGTATCGGGGTGGCGACGGCGACGGCAGTGCTGGACGCGCTGCGCGACGACCCGGTTGCCGGGCCGGATACCACAACGCAGGGTCGAATCGAAGAACGAGCATCCGGATGACGGGCGAGGGGATGGACGGGCCGAATCAAGCCGGGTCGCTGGAGCAGGCCGAGAACCACGACACGGGAACCGAATCCGGCATCGATGTGGTTCTGGTCACCGGGTTGTCCGGTGCCGGACGAGGCACTGCGGCCAAGGTGCTCGAGGATCTCGGGTGGTATGTCGCCGACAATCTGCCGCCGCAGTTGATCACCCGCATGGTCGACCTCGGCCTGGACGCGGGATCACGAATCACACAGTTGGCGATCGTGATGGACGTGCGCTCACGCGGATTCACCGGCGACCTCGACTGGGTGCGTAACGACCTGGCTACCCGCAATATCAGCCCGCGGGTGCTGTTCATGGAGGCCTCCGACGACATGCTGGTGCGCCGCTACGAGCAGAACCGCCGCAGCCATCCGCTGCAGGGTTCGCAGACGCTGGCCGAAGGCATTGCCGCCGAACGGGAAATGCTCGCGCCGGTCCGCGCGACCGCCGACCTGATCATCGACACCTCGACGCTCGCCGTGCGAGAACTGCGGGAAAGCATCGAACGCGCCTTCGGTGGCGAGACTGTCGCGCAAACCAGCGTCACCGTCGAGTCCTTCGGCTTCAAGTACGGCCTGCCGATGGACGCCGACACCGTGATGGACGTCCGATTTCTGCCGAACCCGCACTGGGTCGATGAACTGCGGCCGCTGACCGGCCAGCACCCCGCGGTCCGTGACTACGTGCTGGGCCAGACCGGGGCGGCGGAATTTCTCGAGACCTACCATCGATTGCTGACCGTGATAGTCGACGGCTACCGCAGAGAGGGCAAACGCTATATGACCGTGGCGATCGGCTGCACCGGCGGCAAACACCGCAGTGTGGCGATCGCCGAGGCGCTGGCGCAACTCCTCGCACCCGACAAGCAGCTGACGGTGCGAGTGCTACACCGGGATCTGGGCCGCGAATGAGCCGCGCCGACGACGATGCAGAGCGCAGCGATGCTGAGGAGCGGCGCCAATGAGCCGAAGAATCGTAGCCTTGGGCGGAGGGCATGGGCTGTACGCGACGTTGTCCGCGGCCCGCCGTCTGACGCCGCACGTCACCGCCATCGTCACGGTTGCCGACGACGGCGGTTCGTCGGGTCGCTTGCGTAGCGAACTCGACGTGGTGCCGCCGGGCGATCTTCGGATGGCGTTGGCGGCGTTGGCTTCTGACAGCCCGCAGGGCCGTCTGTGGGCGACGATCATGCAACACCGGTTCGGCGGCAGCGGCGCCCTGTCGGGGCACCCGATCGGCAATCTGCTGCTGGCCGGTCTCAGCGAGGTCCTCGACGATCCCGTCGCGGCCCTCGACGAGGTCGGCCGGATCCTTGGGGTTCGCGGACGCGTCCTGCCGATGTGCCCGATCGCCCTGCAGATCGAGGCCGACGTCTCGGGCCTGGAGTCCGACCCGCGGATGTTCCGCGCGATTCGCGGTCAGGTCGCGATCGCCACCACCCCGGGAAAGGTCCGCCGAGTGCGGCTGCTGCCGGGGGATCCGCCGGCCACCCGGCAGGCCGTCGACGCCATCCTGTCCGCAGATCTGGTGGTGCTGGGCCCAGGCTCCTGGTTCACCAGCGTCATCCCGCACGTGCTGGTACCCGGTCTCGCCGCGGCGCTCCAGGCAACCTCGGCCCGCCGGGCGCTGGTGCTCAACCTGGTGGCCGAGCCGGGGGAGACGGCGGGGTTTTCGGTCGAGCGCCATCTCCACGTACTTGCCCAGCACGCCCCGGGTTTCACCGTTCACGACGTGATCATCGACGCCGAGCGGGTGCCGAGCGAGCGTGAACGCGAGCAACTGCGCCGGACCGCGACCTTACTGAATGCCGAAGTTCAATTCGCGGATGTGTCCAGGCCTGGTACACCTTTACATGACCCGGGCAGACTGGCCGCGGCGCTGGACGGGGTCGGCGTGCGCGACACCGGTCGGCCGCCTGCCGCGGCGTCCACGGAAGCGGACAAAGAGGGTCGCAACGGACCGAGGGGTGACGACGCGTGGCGATGACGGCCGAAGTCAAGGACGAACTGAGCCGCCTGGTGGTGACGGCGGTCAGCGCGAGGCGAGCCGAGGTGACGTCGCTGCTGCGCTTCGCCGGCGGTCTGCACATCGTAGGCGGCCGGGTAGTCGTCGAAGCCGAGGTGGATTTGGGCAGCATTGCCCGACGGCTACGCAAAGACATCTTCGACCTGTACGGCTACAACGCCGTCGTACATGTGTTGTCTGCCAGCGGAATCCGTAAGACGACGCGCTACGTGCTGCGGGTGGCCAACGACGGCGAGGCGCTGGCCCGCCAGACCGGGTTGCTGGATCTGCGCGGCCGTCCGGTGCGGGGGTTGCCGGCGCAGGTGGTCGGCGGGAGCATCGGCGACGCCGAGGCTGCCTGGCGCGGCGCCTTCCTGGCGCACGGGTCACTGACCGAGCCAGGTCGTTCGTCGGCGCTGGAGGTCAGCTGCCCCGGACCCGAGGCGGCGTTGGCTCTGGTGGGCGCCGCGCGCCGGCTCGGGATCAGCGCCAAAGCGCGCGAAGTCCGCGGCGCCGACCGGGTTGTCGTGCGTGACGGCGAGGCGATCGGGGCGCTGCTCACCCGGATGGGCGCCCAGGACACCCGGCTGGTCTGGGAAGAGCGGCGGATGCGCCGCGAGGTCCGCGCGACCGCCAACCGGCTGGCCAATTTCGACGACGCCAATCTGCGGCGATCGGCGCGGGCGGCGGTCGCCGCAGCCGCCCGCGTCGAGCGGGCGCTGGAAATTCTGGGCGAAGGCGTGCCCGATCATCTGGCCGCGGCGGGCAAGCTGCGTGTCGAACACCGTCAGGCGTCGCTGGAGGAACTCGGTCGCCTGGCGGACCCGCCGATGACGAAAGACGCTGTGGCCGGCCGTATTCGGCGGCTGCTGTCGATGGCCGACCGGAAGGCCAAGGTCGACGGGATTCCGGACACCGAATCCGCGGTGACTCCAGATCTACTGGAAGACGCCTAGAGGCCGAGGCTGCTCAGGTCGGCGAGAAGCGTCAGCGTTTCCGACGTGCTCTGGACGTTGCTCAACACCGCCAAACCTTCAGCAATGAAGAGGGTGTTTTCTGCCGTCAGGCCGGCCGGGCTGCCATTGGCCAACTGCTCGCCCAGGTTGCCCGCGTAGTCGGTCAAGTTCAACTCGGTACCCGCTAATGCGCTCAGTTCAGCGACGAGCAGCGGATTCGTCTCGTCCTGTGCGGTGACAGCCGGAAGGTCAGCGATCGCGGCATTAATCTGTTCTTGCAACATGGCCGCGTCGCCAATCGCGGGAATGTCTTTGCCGTCGGTGGCCGCCACCACGCTGGCGGGCTGATACGTCTCGAGGGCATCCAACTCCGTGGCGACGGTGTGTCCTTCGGTCAATGCGGCATTCACCTCATCGGATGCTGTTGCGGCAGAGGGTGATTGCGCGAAGAGGTTTGACACGCTGGCCGCAAAGAGGTTTTGCGTGAGGTCGGAATCGAAGAGCAGGTCCTCGTACGCGCCGAAGGAGTTGCTGAAAGTGCTGGCGTCCACGTAAAGGTTCGCCAGATCTCCGTAGGCCGCATCCGCGTCGGCGTGGGCGAGGGGACTCGCGAGCATCGCCAAGAACACGGCTCCCGCTCCTCCCGCCAGCAGTCGGGCGCAAGTATTGGTATCAGACATGACGTTCCTTAACGAATCCCAAGAGTTCATTAGGTTTTCTATCCGATAGCCGTTCTGAGGTCAACGAGGACGCGGACACCCACAGCAACCCTCAAGACTGCCTTGGTGATCCCGCTAGATTGTTCTGGCCAACGGTGGCAGACCTGAAATGAGGCCGTGATGGGATTCATCACCCCGGATCTTCCGGACGTCGACCCCGAAACCTGGCACACGCGGTCGGTAGCCGACCGGATGCAGGTGGTGACTCGGCACTGGGTCGAGCACGGCTTCGGCACCCCGTCGGCCATCTACCTGCTCTACGTGATCAAGATGGCCGCCTACGCCGCCGGCGCCGCTGCGGTCATCTCGTTGACGCCGGGTCTCGGCGGCTTGGGCCGGATCGAAGAGTGGTGGATGCAGCCGATCGTTTATCAGAAGCTGATCATCTTCACGCTGCTGTTCGAGGTACTCGGGCTGGGCTGCGGCTCAGGGCCGCTCACCGCACGCTTCATGCCGCCGATCGGCGGATTCCTGTACTGGTTGCGGCCCAAGACAATTCGCTTGCCCCCATGGCCGAACGACGTGCCGTTCACCCGCGGTGACACCCGAACCGTGGTCGACGTCTTGCTATACGCGATCGTGCTGGCATCCGGGGTGTGGGCGCTGCTTGCGCCGGGCCACGGCGGTCCGGTCACCGGTGGTGGCGACGTGGGGTTGCTCGACGCACGCCTGGTGCTGCCGGCGATCATCGCGCTGGCCCTACTAGGTCTGCGCGACAAGACCATATTTCTAGCCGCCCGCGGAGAGCACTACTGGCTGAAACTGCTGATCTTGTTTTTCCCGTTTACCGACCAAATTGCCGCGTTCAAGATTGTGATGCTCGGATTGTGGTGGGGCGCGGCGACATCGAAGCTCAATCACCACTTTCCGTACGTCGTCGCGGCAATGACGAGCAACAACGCCCTACTGCGCGGCAAGCCGTTCAACTGGCTCAAGCGCCGGCTCTATCGCGACCCGGTCGACGATGTCAGGCCCACCTGGATTCCCAAGCTGATGGCTCACGGTGGCGGCACGACGGCCGAGCTCATCGTGCCGGCGATCCTGGTGTTCGCCGGCGGTGATCACCCATGGCGCTGGTGGTTGATCGCTTTCATGGTCGTCTTCCACCTCAACATCATTTCCAACCTGCCGATGGGTGTGCCGTTGGAGTGGAACATCTTCTTCATCTTCTCGCTGTTCTACCTCTTCGGCCATTACGGCACCATCGTGATCTACGACCTCAATTCCCCGCTCCTGCTGGCGATGCTTCTGGTCGCGCTTCTGGTGATTCCGGTGGTGGGAAACATGTTCCCGCAGCAGATTTCATTCCTGCCCGCACTGCGGTACTACGCCGGCAACTGGGCATCGAGCGTCTGGTGTTTCCGCGCGGGCGTGGAAGACAAAATCGAAGAGAACGTCGTCAAGAGTTCCGCGCTGACAGCCCGCCAGATCGCCCGGTTGTACGACCCGAACACGGCCGAGATCATCAGCGACAAAGCTCGCGCCTTTCGGTCCATGCACGTCCACGGTCGAGCGCTGAACGGCCTGTTGCCACGCGCACTCGACAAAGTGGAGGACTATGCGTGCCGTGAAGGCGAGACCGTCGCCGGCCCGCTGATCGGCTGGAATTTCGGCGAGGGCCATCTGCACAACGAGCAACTCGTCGAGGCAGTACAGCGACGCTGCCAATTGGAGGAAGGCGACCTGCGGGTGATCATCCTCGAAGGGCAGCCGATTCAGACCCAAAAGCAGTGGTACCGCATCGTCGACGCCAAGACTGGACTGATCGAGGAGGGCTATGTCCGGGTCGACGACATGCTGGCCCGCCAGCCGTGGCCGGAACCCGGCGATGAGTTCCCGGTCCACCCGGTCACGCACCGAAACGCGTGAGCTAAACCACCGGATTAGCGACGCATTGTCCCAGCTACTAGGCTGTTGGCGAGCATCGAGTCAGCATCGAAGGAGACACACGTGACGGTCCGGGTAGGCATCAACGGCTTCGGTCGCATCGGCCGCAACTTCTACCGGGCCCTGCTGGCGCAGCAGGCCGCGGGAGCCGACACCGACATCGAGGTGGTGGCGGCCAACGACCTGACCGACAACGCCAGCCTCGCGCACTTGCTGAAATTTGACTCCATCCTGGGCCGGCTTCCGTTTGACGTCAGCCTGGAGGGCGAAGACACCATCGTCGTCGGCAGTCACAAGATCAAGGCGCTCGCGGTCAAGGAAGGCCCGGCGGCGCTGCCCTGGGGCGACCTGGGCGTCGACGTCGTGGTCGAGTCCACCGGCATTTTCACCAACGCCGCAAAGGCCAAGGGCCATTTGGATGCCGGCGCCAAGAAGGTGATCATCTCCGCGCCCGCCACCGACGAGGACATCACCATCGTGCTGGGGGTCAACGACGACAAGTACGACGGCAGCCAGAACATCATCTCCAATGCGTCGTGCACCACGAACTGCCTCGGCCCGATCGCCAAGGTGCTCAACGATGAGTTCGGCATCGTCAAGGGTCTGATGACCACCGTCCACGCGTACACCCAGGACCAGAACCTGCAGGACGGTCCGCACAAGGACTTGCGTCGGGCGCGCGCTGCGGCGCTGAACATCGTTCCGACCTCGACGGGTGCCGCGAAGGCCATCGGCTTGGTGCTGCCGGAGCTGAAGGGCAAGCTCGACGGCTACGCGCTGCGAGTCCCGATCCCGACCGGTTCCGTTACCGACCTGACCGCGGAGCTGAAGAAGTCGGCCAGCGCCGACGAGATCAACGCCGCGATGAAGGCCGCAGCCGATGGCCCGATGAAGGGCATCCTCAAGTATTACGACGCGCCGATCGTCTCCAGCGACATCGTCACCGACCCGCATAGCTCGATCTTCGACTCCGGACTGACCAAGGCGATCGAGAACGAGGCCAAGGTGGTTTCCTGGTACGACAATGAGTGGGGTTACTCCAACCGCCTCGTCGACCTGGTCGCGTTGGTCGGCAAGTCGCTGTAATCGTGGCTCTCCCGAACCTCAACGACCTTCTCGCGCAAGGTGTTTCGGGTCGTGGGGTGCTTGTCCGCTCCGACCTGAATGTGCCGCTGAACGACGGCGTCATCACCGACGCCGGCCGCATCACCGCGTCAGTTCCCACGATCAAGGCGTTGTCGGACGCCGGCGCCAAAGTGGTGGTGACCGCACACCTGGGACGCCCGGACGGCAAGCCGGACCCGGCGCTGTCGCTGGCGCCGGTTGCCACGAAACTGGGCGAGGAACTGGGTACGGACGTCCAGTTGGCCGCCGATGTCGTCGGCGAGGACGCCACTCGCCGTTCCTTGAGCCTGGCGGACGGCGATGTCCTGCTGGTGGAGAACATCCGGTTCGACCCAAGGGAAACCAGCAAAGACGACGCGCAGCGGCTGGAGTTGGCCAAAGAACTCGCTGAATTGGTTGGCGAGACAGGCGCATTCGTGTCTGACGGGTTCGGGGTGGTGCACCGCAAGCAGGCGTCGGTCTACGACGTCGCGACGCTGTTGCCGCACTACGCCGGCACGCTGGTCGCCGACGAAGTCGCGGTGCTCGAGCGGCTGACCGAATCGACCAAGCGGCCGTACGCGGTGGTCCTCGGCGGCTCCAAAGTGTCCGACAAGCTCGGCGTCATCGAGCAGCTCGCCACGAAGGCCGACAGCATCGTGATCGGCGGCGGCATGTGCTACACGTTCCTGGCCGCAATGGGATTGTCCGTCGGCACGTCGCTGCTGCAGACCGAGATGATCGAGACCTGCAAAAAGCTGCTCGACACCTACGCCGACGTCATCCGGCTGCCCGTCGACATCGTGGTGGCCGACAAATTCGCGGCCGACTCACCGCCGGAAACCGTTGCTGCCGAAGCGATTCCGGACGGCAAGATGGGGCTTGACATCGGACCCGGCTCGGTCGACCGGTTCACGAAGCTACTGGCCAACGCGGAGACGATCTTCTGGAATGGGCCGATGGGCGTGTTCGAGTTCCCCGCGTTCGCCGCCGGCACCAGAGGCCTCGCCGAAGTGATCGCCGCGGCGACCGCCAAGGGCGCGTTCAGCGTGGTGGGCGGCGGTGACTCCGCCGCCGCAGTGCGCGCGCTGGGCCTGCCCGAAGACGGCTTCTCCCACATATCCACCGGTGGCGGGGCGTCACTGGAATACCTTGAGGGCAAGACCCTTCCCGGTCTCGAAGTGTTGAGCAGTTGAGTAAAGGACCGTGGGTATGAGCCGCAAGCCGCTGATTGCCGGCAATTGGAAGATGAACCTCAACCATTTCGAGGCCATCGCACTGGTACAGAAGATCGCGTTCTCATTGCCCGACAAGTACTTCGACAAGGTCGACGTCGCGGTCATCCCGCCGTTCACCGACCTGCGCAGTGTGCAGACTCTGGTCGACGGCGACAAGCTGCGCCTCACCTACGGCGCCCAGGATGTGTCCACGCACGACTCCGGGGCCTACACCGGCGAGATCAGCGGAGCGTTTCTGGCCAAGCTGGGCTGCCACTACGCCGTGGTCGGTCACTCCGAGCGGCGCACCTACCACCACGAGGACGACGCGCTGGTGGCGGCGAAGGCCGCAGCCGCCCTCAAACATGAGCTGACTCCGATCGTCTGCATCGGCGAGCACCTCGAAGTGCGCGAGGCCGGCGAACACGTCAGCCACTGCCAGAACCAGCTTCGCGGGTCGCTGGCCGGGCTGTCGGCCGAGCAGATCGGCAAGACAGTGATCGCCTACGAGCCGGTCTGGGCGATCGGCACCGGCCGGGTGGCCAGTGCGGCTGACGCGCAGGAAGTGTGCGCCGCTGTCCGCAAGGAATTGGGATCGTTGGCCACGCCGCAGATCGCCGACTCGGTGCGCGTGCTGTACGGCGGCTCGGTGAACGCCAAGAACATCGGTGACATCGTCGCGCAGGAAGACGTGGACGGAGCCCTGGTGGGGGGCGCATCGCTGGACGGCGAGCAGTTCGCGACTCTGTCCGCCATCGCCGCCGGCGGCCCGCTGCCGTAACCGGCGCCGGCTACGGGTTGCGATCGTGGCACAGGCAGGCTTAGCTAATCGAAACCTAAAAGACGCACAGGTTTGTCCTGTCGTGCTCATAGCCGAGCCAAACAATCCCGGGGGAGACAATGTCGGTTCGCGACCGTAAAGCGCAGGCGCCGAAGCTCGGCCGCCGCCTCTTGGTAGGCGTTGGTGCGGGTGCCGGCGTGTTTCTTGCCGCAGCCGCGATGGCGACCGGATCCGCGGTGACCGCGGCCCCCGCCCACGCTGACTTCGAAGATCTGCTCGACCCGATCATCCAGCCGTTGCTGACGTCGTTCACCGACGCGGTTTCGGCCGTTGACCCCGCTGCGGCGCTGGACATCACCAGCTGGACGGACAGCTTGCTGGCCAGCCTGGGCAACTTCGACCTCGCGTTGCCGTCGACGGATTCGGCGCTGGCGGCCGCAGCGTCGTCGGCCGAGCCGGCTGCCGTCGCGACCTCGGCCACCTACGACCTTCCCATCACCCTGATGGAGGGCACCGAGCCGACCGTGCAGGCCTCGGTCGACGGCGGCACTTCACTGCCGGTGCTTGTCGACACCGGGTCCAGCGGCCTCGTCGTCCCTCTGACCGATATCACCGGCAGTAGCAACCTGCTGACGGAGTGGGACACACTGCTGAGTCTCGGGGCCCCCAGCAGCTTCGGCGAGAGTGGCTACAGCGGCGGTGTGGACTACATCTACCTGACTTACAACGACCTGCCGGTCTCCTACGCCGACGGCCTCACCACGAACGGCCCCGTCGAAGTCGAGGTCTACTCGTGGAACCCGTCTGATTTCGGAAGCCTATTCACCAATGACGCCTTCCAGAACTTCCTCGCCGGCAACGACTCGCAGGGCGGCATCCTGGGCATCGGCGACAACGTCAACGGCGGGGCCGGTGTGAGTCCGTTCGACAGCTACGGCAGTGCGCTTGTCGACCTGAAGAACGATCAACTGATCATCGGCGGCTCCAACCCGTACCAGTCCCTGGACAGCGTCGCCAACAACGGATCGACGCTGACCGGCCTGACCGAAACGGTGACGAACAGCAGCGGCGGCTCAGTCGGTTCCGCGACGGGCATCTCCGACGACCTCGACACCGGTGGCGTCCAGGGGACCATTCCGTCGACGATCTCCGGTGTCACCGCGGGTGACACCATCACGGTCAAGGATGGCGCCACGGTGCTGTACTCCTACACCGTCCCCAGCGGCGGGGTGCCGTTGTCGACGTCGGGCACCTCGATCGACAGCGGCTACTACGCGCTGGTAGACCATCCGCTCTACATCGACTACGCCAACGACACGACGTACATCGACAGCCTGACCTCCGCGACCTAGTCAGTACGACGCGCCGGGCGGCGCGGTGCGCAGGGGCCGTTACCTCAGGTTCTTTGAATTGGGTATGCGTGTGGGTTGATTTGCAGGGACCTCCCAGCTAGCTTAACGAAACCTGAAAGAAATACAGGTTCGTTAAGGTTCGTGGGCTCGTTCGCCCACCAACTCGTCGGGGGTCACTCGCATGGCACGTCGGTTGCGCAACAAGCTGGTCGGACTCGGCGCAAGCGCCGGGGCGGTGGCCGCCGCCGCCGCAGTGGCGATCGGGGCGCCCGCACCTGCGCACGCGGATTTCGAGGACCTGTTGGACCCGATCGTCCAGCCGATTCTGACGTCGCTGACGGATTCGGTTGCGTTGTTCGATCCGGCGGCAGCGCTGGACCTGACCAGCTGGACCGACACCCTGCTGGCCAGCCTGAACAGTTCCTTGGACGTCGCGTTGCCGGCTGCCGACACGGCCGCCGCCGCCGCGTCGACGGGTGGCGCTGAGCCCGCCGCGGACGCCGCCACCAGCTACACGCTGCCCATCACCATGCAGATCGTCACCGAGCCGACCATTCAGGCCGCGATCGGCGCCGGCGATGACTCGACGCTGCTGGTTGACACCGGCTCCAGCGGCCTCGTCATCCCGTGGCAAGAGCTCGGGAGCAACGACTTCTCGGCGCTGGAGGAGCTGTTCAAGCTCGGCCTGCCCGACAACTTCGGCTTCAGCGGCTACAGCGGGGGAGTCGAATACTTCTACCTCACCTACGACGGTGTACCGGTCGATTACGGCACCGACGGCACGGACGTGCTCAGCACGACCAGCCCCGTCGACGTCGAGCTGTTCTCATGGTCGACCAACCCGGCCAACATTTTCGAGAACTTCCAGAGCTTCCTCGCCAATAACCACGTCGACGGCATCCTGGGCGTCGGCCCGAGCACGGCCGGCCCCACGACCAGCCCGTTCGAAGGCTACGGCGGTGTGCTCGTCGACCTGGTCGGGCCGGAGAAGCAGCTGATCGTCGGGGGCGACAACCCGCTGACCGGCGGCACCTGGCTCACCGGATCGCCGATCGTCGGCGGCCTGACCGAGACCGTGACCCACGACGGTGTGGTGACCGGAACCGGGACGATCTCCAACGACCTCGACTCGGGTGGCGTCTACGGCACCATCCCGTCGTCCATCGCGCACTCCGGCGTCGCGTCAGGCGACACGATCTCGGTCTACCAGGGCAACACGCTGCTCTACTCGTACCAGGTCGGTACCGACAGCATCGGCCAGAGCACGGCACCGACGGTGATCTCGAGTAGCGCGATCGACAGCGGGGTCGTGCCGTTCTTCACCCACGAGGCCTACTTCGACTACGCCACCGACAAAACCTACTGGGGTCCGCTAGCCAGCTGACCTAACGACGACCGAATTTTTCAGTTCGGTATGAGTTCGCGTTCTCGACAGGAAGTAATACCCGGCTGAGCGCAGCCTTAGAGAATGACACGTCGCCACGCTGGAAAGTCGCTGCGCCGCTTCGTCTCTGGAGTGGGGGTTAGCCTCGGCGCGGTCGCTGCTGCGGCGGCGATCGCGACGGGTTCGGCGGCGCCGGGCAGGGCGGATTTCGAAGACCTGCTCGACCCGATCGTTCAGCCCATTCTGACCTCATTGACGGACTCGATCGAACTTTTCGATTCCGCGTTGGACCTGACGAATTGGGCCGACACCTTCCTCGCCAGCCTGGAGTCACTCGACGTCGCACTTCCGACAACCGATACCGCCCTCACCGCCGCAGCAACCGGTGCCGAACCGGCCGCGGCACTGGTCACCACCACTTACGACATCCCGATCACGATGGAGATCGTCACCGAGCCGACGATCGAGACCACGATCGGCGGTGTGGCGAACACCTTGCTGGTCGACACCGGCTCCGCCGGTTTGGTGATCCCCTGGACTGGGCTCGGCGAGACAGACCTCGCGGCGTTCCAGAATCTGCTCAACCTCGGCTTCCCGAGCGACTTCGGCATCAGCGGTTACAGCGGCGGGGTCGGCTATCTGTACCTGGTCTACGACGATGTGCCCACGGTGTACGGCGACGGCGTATTAAGCACGACCGGCCCTGTCGACGTCGAAGTGTGGTCCTGGTCCAACAACTGGCTGGATCCGTTCAACAACTTCCAGACCTTCCTGGACGCCAACCACGTCGACGGCGTCCTCGGCATCGGCGACAACGCCTACGGGCCGACCGTCAGCCCCCTGGAGAGCTTCGGCGGGGTGACGGTCGACATCCCCAACGGCGTGATGACCATCGGCCCGAACACCGCCGAGCCGTTGTTCACCGTCGACGGCGCGCCGATCACCACGTTGTACGAGACCGTAACGACGAACGGCGTGACGAACGGCACAAGTGTGCTCACCAACGTCGACTCCGGTGGTGTCTACGGCACCATTCCGGCGTCCATCGGCTCCAACCTGCAACAAGGTTCGCTGATCTCGGTCTACGACGAGCAGGGCGGCAATCTGCTCTACCAGTACACCGTGGGCACGGACAGCCTCAACCAGAGCACAGCTCCGACGGTCGTCTCCGGGACCTACGTCAACAGCGGTGTGGTGCCGTTCCTGAGCCAGGCGATCTACATCAATTACGACGACGGCACGATGTCCTTCTACGGCCCGACCGGCTGATACGTCTTGCTGGGCCGGTAAGGTGTCCTCCATGGAGTTGGCCCTGCAGATCACCCTGGTGATCACCAGCATCCTGGTGGTCTTGTTGGTGCTGTTGCACCGCGCCAAGGGTGGCGGTTTGTCCACGCTGTTCGGTGGCGGCGTGCAGTCCAGCTTGTCCGGGTCGACGGTGGTGGAAAAGAACCTCGACCGGTTGACGCTGTTCGTCGTGGGCATCTGGCTGGTCGCCATCATCGGCATGGCGTTGCGCATCAAGTACAACGCCTGATCGCAGGCCGAGAGTCGCGAGCGTCACCCTCACGCCGCACGAAAGGCGAAGTCGGCCAACCACCCCGATACTGGTAGGCATGGCTGAAGCACCCGACTCGCTCGAGCCCTTCGGCGCGGTGCAACGCACCCGCCTAGGTCGCGAATTGACCGAGCCGATGCGCGAAGACATTCGTCTACTCGGGACGATCCTCGGCGACACCGTCCGCGAACAGAACGGCGACGAGATATTCGATCTGGTCGAGCGGGCGCGACTGGCGTCGTTCCAGGTGCGTCGCTCGGAGATCGAACGGGCCGAGGTTGCCCGGATGTTCGACGGGATCGACATTCGCCGGGCCATTCCCGTCATCCGGGCGTTCAGCCACTTCGCGTTGTTGGCCAACGTCGCCGAGGACATCCACCGGGAGCGACGCCGCGCCATCCACGTCGCCGACGGTGAACCGCCGCAGGACAGCAGCCTGGCCGCGACGTACCTGAAGCTCGACGCGGCACACCTGGACACCGAGACAGTCGCCGACGCCCTGACCGGCGCGCTGGTTTCACCGGTCATCACCGCCCATCCGACCGAGACCCGTCGACGCACGGTGTTCGACACCCAGCACCGGATCACCCAGCTGATGCGGTTGCACGCTCACGGCAAGACCGAGACCGACGACGGCAACGACGTCGAGACCGAGCTGCGACGGCAAGTGCTGACGCTGTGGCAGACCGCGTTGGTGCGGCTTTCGCGGCTACAGATTTCCGACGAGATCGCGGTCGGGTTGCGGTATTACTCGGCTGCGTTTTTCGACGTCGTGCCGAAGGTCAACGCCGGCGTGCGCGAGGCGCTGCGCAGCCGCTGGCCCGACGCCGACCTGCTTTCCGAACCTATCCTGCGGCCGGGTTCCTGGATCGGCGGCGACCGTGACGGCAATCCCAACGTCACCGCGGATGTCGTGCGGCTGGCCACCGGTAGCGCCGCCTATACGGCGCTGAATTACTACTTTGCCGAGCTGAGCGCGTTGGAGCAGGAGCTGTCGATGTCGGCGCGCCTCGTCGCCGTCACCGACGAACTGACCGCGCTTGCCGAAGCGTGTGACGAGCCGGCCCGCGGCGACGAACCCTACCGCCGCGCGCTACGTGTCATCCACGGTCGGCTCACCGCCACCGCGGCGCACATCCTCGACTGGGAGCCGGACAATCTGCTCGATCTCGGCTTACCGCCGTATGCCACACCAGAGGAGATGCAGGCCGACCTCGACGTGGTCGATGCCTCGCTGCGCGCCAACGGAAGTAGGCTGCTCGCCGACGACCGGCTGGCACGGTTACGAGAAGCTCTGCACGTCTTCGGTTTTCATTTGTCCGGGCTCGACATGCGGCAGAACTCCGACGTTCACGAGGAAGTCGTCGCCGAGCTGTTGGCGTGGGCCGGTGTGCATCCGGATTACGCCTCGTTGAGCGAAGACGAGCGGGTGAACATTCTTGCTGCGGAGCTGGGCACTCGACGTCCGCTGATCGGCGACCGCGAACAGCTGTCGGAACTGGCTCGCAAGGAGCTCGCCATCGTATCCGCCGCCGCGCGGGCGGTGGAAATCTACGGCTCGGAAGCGGTGCCCAACTACATCATCTCGATGTGCCGCTCCGTCTCCGATTTCCTCGAGGCCGGGCTGCTGCTGAAGGAATGCGGGCTGCTCGACGCTGCGGCCGAAACGCCGTACGCGCCCGTCGGCATCGTCCCGCTGTTCGAGACGATCGACGACCTGCGCCGAGGCGCATCGATTCTCGAAGCGGCGCTTGACCTTCCGGTCTACCAGAGCATCGTCCGGGCGCGAAACGACAGCCAAGAAGTAATGCTCGGCTATTCCGACTCCAACAAAGACGGCGGCTACCTGACCGCCAACTGGGCGCTGTACCGAGCCGAACTCGACCTGGTCGAGTCAGCCCGCAAGACCGGTATTCGGTTGCGACTCTTCCACGGTCGTGGCGGCACGGTCGGTCGTGGTGGTGGACCGAGCTATCAGGCCATCTTGGCTCAACCGCCGGGCGCGGTAAACGGCTCGCTGCGGCTGACCGAGCAGGGCGAGGTGATCGCGGCGAAGTACGCCGAACCGCAGATGGCGCAGCGCAATTTGGAGACACTGCTGGCGGCGACCCTGGAATCGACCCTGCTCGACGTCGAAGGGCTCGGTGACGCTGCCGGGCCGGCCTACGAGATCCTCGACGAGCTGGCCGACCGCGCACAGCGCGCCTATTCCGAATTGGTGCACGAGACAGACGGATTCGTGGAGTACTTCCTGCAATCCACGCCGGTCAGCGAAATCGGTGCGCTCAACGTCGGCAGCCGGCCGACGTCCCGTAAGCAAACGTCGTCGATCTCCGACCTGCGCGCGATTCCGTGGGTGATGGCCTGGAGCCAATCCCGGGTCATGCTGCCCGGCTGGTATGGGACCGGCACGGCGATCGAAGAGTGGATCGCCGGCGGCGAGGGCCGCCTGGAAACGCTGCGCGAACTCTACGAGCGGTGGCCGTTCTTCCAGACCGTGCTGTCGAACATGGCACAGGTGCTCGCCAAATCCGACCTCGGTCTGGCGGCGCGTTACGCCGAGCTCGTCGAGGACGAGTC
Organism: Mycobacterium paraterrae; assembly: GCF_022430545.2. NCBI lineage: Bacteria > Bacillati > Actinomycetota > Actinomycetes > Mycobacteriales > Mycobacteriaceae > Mycobacterium > Mycobacterium paraterrae. The sequence continues at coordinate 4,261,778 of NZ_CP092488.2, forward strand.
GTTGCGGCGCAAGGTGTTCGACAAGATCGCCGCTGAGCACCAGCGAAGTATCAAGGCTCATCAGCTGATCACCGGACAAGACAACTTGCTGGCCGACAACCCGTCTCTGGCTCGTTCGGTGTTCAATCGCTTCCCGTACCTGGAGCCGCTGAATCATCTGCAGGTCGAGTTGTTGCGCCGCTACCGCTCCGGCGACGACGACGAATTGGTTCAGCGCGGAATCCTGCTGACCATGAACGGGCTGGCCAGCGCGCTGCGCAACAGCGGATAGATCAACAGTGAATTACATTCGGCGCATTGCACTGCGACTCGGGCATGGTCTAGCGGCTACCGCGGCTCCGTAAGGCATTGAAGGCGTTGCGCACCGCGTGCTCGGTGACCGACAGCGGCGACATCACGGTCTCGCCGACGCCGACCATGTAGTCGATGCGCTCGACGATCGCCTCGACCGGCGCCACCAGAGTCACCAGCCGCTTCATCAGATCGTCAATCCGGCCGAGGGTGGCCTCGAAGTGGTCGAGCCCTTCGTCCAACCGGTCTACGGCGTTGTTCAGGTTGGTCAGTGAGGTGTTCAAATCGCCGAGGGTGTTGCCCAAGCCGCCCAAGACGTCCTCCAGCTGGTTGACGGTGACGTCGGCGTTCATCGCCGCCTGGGTGAGGGTCTTGATCCGCTGCCGCGCCGGGCGATCACCGGCGCTTCTATCTGCCATGCCGTCATTATGGCGGGCGAGGGAACCCGCGGTACCGCATATCCGTCTGATCGGATATGCACTCCCGAGATTGTGAACAGCACCGCGCCGCGGTGATCGGCCGCGCGATACCAGCCAACACCGCCGAGCGCCGCCAGGAGTACGAGCGCGGCTACGCGGACGGCATGGCCGAGCGGCGCGCCGGCTAAGACAGCTGGCTGGCGGCGTCCTTGTCCAGGAACCAGATGGTGTGCTCGCGACCGATCGCACCGGCCGCCGGGATCGACACCGGGTCGGCGCCACCCACTGCGGCGGCGACCGCTTCGGCCTTTCCGGCTCCCGACACCAGCAGCCAGACCTCGCGTGATCGCTGAATGGCGGGCAGCGTCAATGTGATTCGCAGCGGCGGCGGTTTCGGCGAATCCTCGACGTCCACCACGAGACGGGTCTTCTCACGGACGGCGGGGGTGTCCGGAAACAACGAGTTGATGTGTCCCTCAGGGCCCACACCCAGCAGGTGAACATCGAAATCCGGAGCCGGTTCTCCGGGGTCGGCGTTCGCGGCCAGGATCTGCTCATAGGCCAGCGCAGCGGCGGCCAGGTCGGTGCCGAACTCGCCGTCGGCGGCCGGCATCGTGTGCACATTGCGGGCCGGAATGTCGACGTGATCGAGCAGCGCCTCGCGGGCCTGCTTGTCGTTGCGTTCGTCGTCGTCCTCGGTGACGTAGCGTTCGTCGCCCCAGAACAAGTGGACGTTGGCCCAGTCGATCCGATCGCTCTGCGTGGCAAGGAAGCGCATCAGGCCATTGCCGTTCCCGCCGCCGGTCAGCACGATTTGCGCCTTGCCGCGTGCATCGATCGCTGCCGCGATCGCGCTGATCAATCGTTCGCCCGCTGCGGCAACCAAGGCGTCGCTATCGTCGAACGTCTGAACTTCTGGAGTCATCTGCGCCGCTCCTCCTCAGTAGCACCGCTCGTGCGGTGCGGCTCTGGCCCGCCGGCGCGACTCATGCGTACTCCACCCGGTCGATACCCTCGAGCGCCGCGTAGTAAATCGTGTCGGCATCCAGTCGCCGAAGATCCTCTGCGAGGCACTCGGGAACATCGCGACGCTGCAGCGGTACAAGCGCGTCCGGCTTGCCGGTGCGACTCAACGTCGCGGTGACCCCCTGCTGTGGCCGGCTGAGCACCACCGTCTCACTGGAACGCTCCAGTTCGACCTTCAGCTCGCCGACCACGCGGCGCACCGGCCCGTCGATGCGGCTGGCCAGCCAGCCGGCCAGTATGTCGAGAGCCGGTTCGTCTTTCAACCCGGAGACCAACGCCGAGGTGATCGGCTCGTAGGGCGGCTGGTCGAGCGCCGAGGCCAGCAGAGCCCGCCAGTAGGTGATCCGGCTCCACGCCAGGTCGGTGTCGCCCGGGGTGTAGCCCGGTAACCGGCTCTTGATCGCCGCCAGCGGGTTGGCTCCGTTGGTCGCGTCCGTTATTCGCCGAACCGCCAACTGGCCCAATGGATCCTGGGCTGGCACCTCGGGAGCCTCGCACGGCCACCAGGCCACAACGGGGATGTCGGGCAACAGGAACGGGATGACGACGCTGCCGTGGTGCCCAGCGAGCGGCCCGGACAGTCGCAGCACCACCACCTCGCCGGCCCCGCTGTCACCGCCGACCCGCAGCTGCGCATCCAGTCGTGCCTCGGTGGCATCGGTGTCGCCGTTGGTCACGGCGATCACCCTGCTCGGGTGCTCGTGACTGGCCGCGTTGGCGGCTTCGATCGACTCTTCGAGCAGCTTCTCGTTGTCTGTCGCGATGACAAGCGTCAGCACCCTTCCGAGGTTGACGGCTCCGGACTCTTCGCGCAGAGCGTCCAGCTTCTTGCTGACCTGATTGGTGCTGGTTTGAGGAAGGTCAAGGATCACGGGCGCCGCTCCTCCTCAGAACTGCGTACTGCATCGTCGACGGCGCGGATCACGGGCGCCGCCATTCACGTCCGGACCGGCGCAGCATCTCGAACGCCGACGCCGGACCCCACGTACCCGCCTCGTACGGATCGGGCTTGCCGTGTTCAGCCCAATGCTCTAGGGCGGGATCGAGGACCTTCCACGCCAATTCGACTTCCTCGTTGACCGGGAACAGCGACGGCTCGCCCAGTAGCACGTCGAGGATCAACCGCTCGTAGGCCTCCGGAGATTCCTCGGTGAACGCGGCCCCATAGGAGAAGTCCATGTTGACGTCGCGGACCTCCATGGCGCTGCCTGGAACCTTGGAGCCGAAGCGCAGCGTGACGCCTTCGTCGGGTTGGACTCGGATCACGATTGCGTTGGCGCTGAGCTCGTCGGTCATCGTCGCGTCGAACGGCAGGTGCGGCGCCCTCTTGAAGACGAGAGCAATCTCGGTCACTCTGCGCCCGAGGCGTTTTCCCGTCCGCAGATAAAACGGCACGCCCGCCCAGCGGCGGGTGTTGATCTCGAGAGTGATCGCGGCGAAGGTCTCGGTGGTGGACTCTTTCGAAAATCCCTCCTCGTCGAGGAGTCCGGCGACGTGCTCGCCGCCCTGCCATCCCGCGGTGTACTGGCCACGAGACGTGTTCTGGTCCAACGGTTCCGCCAGCTGTACCGCCGAGAGCACTTTGATCTTTTCGCTTTGCAACTCCGACGGATGGAAACTGACCGGCTCTTCCATCGCCGTGAGTGCCAGCAACTGCATCAGGTGGTTCTGAATGACATCGCGGGCCGCGCCGATGCCGTCGTAATAACCGCCGCGTCCGCCAAGGCCGATGTCCTCCGCCATGGTGATCTGAACGTGGTCGACGTAGTGCGCGTTCCAGATCGGGTCGAACAACTGGTTGGCGAATCGCATGGCCAGGATGTTCTGCACGGTCTCCTTACCGAGGTAGTGATCGATACGGAACACCGACTCTTCGGGAAAGACGCTATTGACCACCTTGTTGAGTTCGCGGGCGCTGTCGAGGTCGTGACCGAACGGCTTCTCGATCACCACCCGTCGCCAGCTGCCGTCCTGCGCGGTTGCCAGATCGGCCTTCTGAAGTTGTTCCAGCACCGCGGGAAAGCTCTTCGGTGGGATGGCTAGGTAGAAACCGTGATTGCCGCCGGTGCCGCGCTCGGCATCCAGCTTCTCCAACGTCTCGGCCAGTTGGGCGAAGGCCGCGTCGTCGTCGAACGCGCCCTGAACGAAGCGCAACCCCTCGGCCAAGCGATCCCAGATCACCTGCCGGAACGGTGTCCGGGAGTGGTCTTTGACGAGCTGGCAAACCTCGTTGGCGAACGCCTCGTCGTCCCAATCGCGTCGGCCGAATCCGACGAGGGAAAACGCCGGCGGCAGTAGACCCCGGTTGGCCAGGTCGTAGATGGCGGGCACGACCTTCTTGCGAGCCAGGTCGCCGGTCACGCCGAAGATCACGACCGCGCACGGAGGCGCAATCTGGGGCAAACGTTTATCGCGTTTGTCCCGCAAGGGGTTGTGCCACTGCCCGTCGGCGCGGCTCATTTGTCGGAGGAGTCAAGCTGCTTTTGCGTCTCCTCCAGCAGCTCACTCCACGACTCCTCGAACTTCTGCACCCCTTCGTTCTCCAGAACGAGGAAGACGTCGGTCACGTCGATGCCGACCGCGTCGAGTTTGTCGAAGACCTCCTGAGCGGACGCGGCCGTCCCGGTCACAGTGTCACCCGACACCACTCCATGGTCGGCCACGGCGTCAATTGTCTTCTCCGGCATGGTGTTCACCGTGTTGGGGGCGACCAGCTCGGTGACATAGAGAGTGTCCGAGTAGTCGGGATTCTTCACGCCGGTCGAGGCCCACAGCGGGCGCTGCACCCGAGCCCCGTCGGCTTCGAGTGCGGCGAATCGTTCCCCGCCGACGAAGTATTCCTGGTACGCGGCATAGGCTAGCCGGGCGTTGGCCACAGCGGCCTTGCCGCGCAGCTCGAGGGCTTCCGGAGTGTTGATCTTCTCCAGACGCTTGTCGATCTCGGTGTCGACGCGTGAGACGAAAAACGATGCCACCGAATGGATCTTGGACAGGTCGTGACCGGCCGCCTTGGCCTGTTCAAGACCGGCCAGGTAGGCGTCCATCACCGCGCGGTGACGCTCGACCGAGAAGATCAGGGTGACGTTGACCGAAATGCCCTCGGCGAGGGTGGAAGTGATCGCGGGAAGGCCGGCCTCAGTCGCGGGGATCTTGATGAACAGGTTTGGCCGGTCGACGATCTTCCACAGCTCGATTGCCTGCTTGGCCGTCTTCTCGGCGTCGTGTGCCAGCCGCGGGTCGACCTCGATCGAGACGCGTCCGTCGACGCCGTCGGAGTTCTCCCATTGCGGGGTGAGCACATCGCACGCGTTGCGGACGTCGTCGGTGGTGACCGTCCGGATCGTGGCGTCGACATCGGCGCCGCGCTCGGCCAACTCGGCGATCTGGCCGTCGTAGGCGTCGCTTTCGGCGAGCGCCTTCTGGAAGATCGACGGATTCGTGGTGACCCCGACGACGCTCTTGGTGTCGATCAGCTCTTGCAGGTTGCCGGACTGCAGGCGCTGGCGGGACAGGTCGTCCAGCCAGACCGAGACACCCGCGGCGCTCAACGCGGCGAGATTGGGATTCTGAGTCATCGAGTTTCCTTCGGTTAGTTGTCGATTGTTCGTTCGGCGGCGTCGACGACGGCTTCCGGGGTGAACCCGAACTCGCGGAACAAAGTCTTCTCGTCGGCGGATTCCCCGTAGTGCTCGATCGAAACGATCTCACCGGTATCGCCGACCAGTTTGTGCCAGCTCTGCGCAATGCCGGCCTCGACCGCGACGCGGGCCGACACTGACGGCGGCAGCACGCTGTCGCGGTACTCCTCGGACTGAGACTCGAACCACTCGACGCATGGCATCGACACCACCCGAGCCACGATGTCCTTGTCCGCCAACAGTTTCTGCGCTTCGACAGCCAGCTGAACCTCGGAGCCGGTGGCGATCAGTACCACGTCCGGCTCTTGATCTTCGCTACCGCCAGCCCCTGTATTAAGGATGTATCCACCCTTCTCCACGCCCTCGAAGTTGGTCCCCTCGAGAATCGGGACACCCTGGCGGGTCAGGATCAGGCCGACCGGACCGCTGCCGTTGCCGCGAGCCAAGACGCTGCGCCACGCGTAGGCGGTCTCGTTGGCGTCGGCGGGCCGGACCACCGACAGCTTGGGGATGGCCCGTAGTGCGGCGAGGTGCTCGATCGGCTGGTGTGTCGGGCCGTCCTCGCCGAGCCCGATCGAGTCGTGGGTCCAGACGTAAATGGTGTCGATGTCCATCAGCGCGGCCAGTCGCACCGCCGGTCGCATGTAGTCGGAGAACTGCAGGAACGTACCGCCGTAGGCGCGGGTCGGACCGTGCAGCACGATGCCGGACAGGATCGAGCCCATCGCGTGTTCGCGGATTCCGAAGTGCAGGGTGCGGCCGTACCAGTCGGCCGTGTAGTCCTTGGTCGAAATCGATGGCGGCCCAAACGATTTCACGTTGTCCATGGTGGTGTTGTTGCTGCCGGCCAAGTCGGCCGAACCGCCCCACAGCTCGGGTAGATGCGGGCCGACCGCGTTGAGCACCTTGCCCGACGCGGCGCGCGTGGCCAGTGGCTTGTCACCGGGCTCCCAGTGCGGAATGTCGGCGTCCCAGCCGTCCGGCAGCTCCTCGGCGGTCAGGCGGTCCAGCAGCTTCTTGCGCTCGGGGTTGCGCTCAGCCCACGCCTCGAAGTCGGTGTTCCACTTCTCGTGGGCCTCTTTGCCGCGCTGCACGAGCCCCCGAGTGTGGTTGATCACCTCGTCGCTGACCTCGAACTTCTTCTCGGGGTCGAAGCCAAGTTCCTTCTTGACCGCCGCGACTTCTTCGTCACCGAGCGCCGAGCCGTGGGCCTTGCCGGTGTTCATCAGCTTCGGTGCTGGATAACCGATGATCGTCCGCAGCGAGATGAACGACGGCTTGTCGGTGACGGCCTTCGCGTTGGCGATGGCCTCTTCGATCCCGACGACGTTCTCACCGCCCTCGACGCGCTGAACATGCCAGCCGTAGGCCTCATAGCGCGCGGCGGTGTCTTCGCTCAGTGCGATGTTGGTGTCGTCCTCGATCGAGATCTCGTTGTGGTCGTAGAACACGATCAGATTGCCCAGCTGCTGTACACCCGCCAGCGACGACGCCTCAGAAGTCACGCCCTCTTCGATGTCGCCGTCCGAGGCGATCACGTAGATGTAGTGGTCGAACGGGCTGGTTCCCGGCGCCGCGTCGGGGTCGAACAGGCCGCGTTCGTAGCGGGCGGCCATCGCGAAGCCGACCGCCGACGCCAAGCCCTGACCGAGTGGGCCCGTCGTGATCTCCACGCCCTTGGTGTGCCGGAACTCAGGGTGCCCGGGCGTCTTGGATCCCCAGGTGCGCAGCGACTCGATGTCAGACAGCTCGAGGCCGAAACCGCCCAGGTACAGCTGCAGGTACAGCGTCAGGCTGCTGTGGCCGCACGACAAGATGAAGCGGTCGCGGCCCAGCCAATGCGGGTCACTGGGGTCATGCACCATCGCCCGCTGGAACAACGTGTACGCCAGGGGGGCGAGGCTCATCGCCGTTCCGGGATGTCCGTTGCCCACTTTCTGCACCGCATCGGCGGCCAGCACCCGGATGGTGTCGACCGCGGCCGAATCGACCTCGGTCCAGTCATCCGGGTGGTGCGGTTGGGTCAGGGTCGAGATGTCTTCGAGTGTGGTCACGTACTGAAGTCCTCGGGTTCGGCGTCGGCAGAATTTTCTGTGGAAAAGGTCCACGTCCACCCTAATGCCGGAATGTTGCCGGCGCGTAGAAGGATGTTTCACCTGTCGACTGTTCAGGCCCCGTCAACTCCCTCGTTGGGCGTCGCAGCTTGCCGATTGGCTGTCAATGGACCCTGCGGTGCATGCTGGGCAAGTTGTGCCGTCTACCATCGTGCGTAGTAGAAGCTGCGCGCTGCTGTGATCCGAGGAGTCATTGCGTGAGCATTCGCGAGCGCGTTGCGCCGAGCCGAGTCAGCGGCACATTGCTGGCCTATTTGGCGCTCACCAAGCCGCGGGTCATCGAGCTGTTGCTGGTCACCGCGATTCCGGCGATGTTGTTGGCCCACCGAGGCAGCGTGAATCCACTGCTGATTTTCAACACGCTGGTCGGCGGCATGCTGGCGGCCGCCGGGGCCAACACGCTGAACTGCGTGGCTGACGCCGACATCGACAAGAAGATGAAGCGGACCGCGCGGCGACCGTTGGCGCGCGCGACGGTGCCCACCCGCAATGCCCTGATCTACGGGCTGGCGCTCAGCGTCGCATCGTTCGCGTGGCTGTGGTGGACTACGAACCTGCTCTCAGGCCTGTTGGCGGTGGGCACGATCGCGTTTTACGTCTTCATCTACACGCTGCTGCTCAAACGCCGCACGTCGCAGAACGTGGTGTGGGGCGGCGCGGCCGGCTGCATGCCGGTGATGATCGCCTGGTCGGCGGTTACCGGCACGATCGGCTGGCCGGCGCTGGTCATGTTCGCGATCATCTTCTTCTGGACGCCGCCGCACACCTGGGCACTCGCGATGCGCTACAAGGAGGATTACCAGGCCGCTGGAGTCCCGATGCTGCCGGCGGTCGCGACGGAACGTCAGGTCACCAAGCAGATCCTGATCTACACCTGGTTGACGGTCGCGGCGACGCTGGCCCTCGCACTGGCCGCCGGGTGGCTCTACACCGCCGTCGCCGTCGTGGCGGGCGTGTGGTTCTTGGCAATGGCACATCAGCTGTACGCCGGCGTGCGGCGTGGTGAGCCGGTCAAGCCGTTGCGGTTGTTCCTGCAATCCAACAACTATCTCGCCGTGGTGTTCTGCGCCCTGGCGCTCGATTCGGCGCTCGCGCTGCCGACGCTCCTGCGGGTCTAATCCAGAGCGGCAGGTCGCGGACCTGCGAATACCCCATACCCCGACGGGGTCTTGCGACTACGACGCGGCGTAGTTTTTAGTGACCCATTGTGATGAGGCCATGACCGCGCCGATCTGGATGGCGCTACCCCCGGAAGTGCATTCGACGTTGCTCAGCAGCGGCCCCGGCCCCGGTTCGCTGCTCAGCGCGGCCGGCGCCTGGTCGGCGCTGAGTGCCGAATACGCCGACGTCGCCGACGAACTGACCGCGATGCTGGCCGGGGTGCAGGCCGGCGCCTGGCAGGGGCCCAGCGCCGAGCAGTACGTCGCCGCCCACGCGCCCTACCTGGCGTGGCTCACCCAGGCCAGCGCGGACAGCGCCGCCGCTGCCACCCACCACGAAACCGCGGCCGCGGCGTACACCGGGGCGCTGGCCACCATGCCGACACTGCCGGAATTGGCGACCAACCACGTGGTGCACGGGGTGTTGACCGCAACGAATTTCTTCGGCATCAACACCATCCCGATCGCGCTCAACGAGGCCGACTACGTCCGCATGTGGGTCCAGGCGGCCACCACGATGAGCACATACCAGGCCGCCGCCGGAGCGGCCCTGGCATCGGTACCACCGGCTGTGCCCGCACCTCGAATCGTCGCCGCCGGCGGCGAAACCACCTCCGCTACAACGCAAGCCGCCGCTGCCGTCGCCGACACCTCGTGGCAGGACCAATTGGCGCAGATCATCAGCGACTTCACCCAGCAGGTGACCTGGCCGCTGGGCAAGTTGCTCTATCCGAACGGCTGGCCCATCGACGCGGTGTCCTTCGCGACCGGCCTCAGTTCGGCGTTGCAGCAGATTCCGGGCATGACCCCGGCGCTCGCCGGAGCACTCGGCTGGGGAGTGTTCCACTCCGCAGTCCTCTTCTATCCCTTGGTGCAAGCGGCGCCGCTGTTACTGGCGGTCGCGGTTCCCGTGACCGCGCTTGCGGGGTTCGGCGGCCTCGCCGGGCTTGCCGGGCTTGCCGGTATCTCCGGCGCGGCCCTCCCGCCCGTCGTCACCTCGCCCGTTACCCCGGCCATGCCCGCACCGGTGAACACGGCGCCGTCGGTCTCCACCATCGGCGGCCTGGGAACCAGCGGCGGCCATGCACCATCCGTGGCGAGTTCTCCGGCGCCGACCACGATGACCGCGAGCGGGGGTCCGCCGGCCGGCGGGGGTCCAGGCTTCGCGCCGCCGTACGCGGTGGGCGGCGCTGCCCTGACATCGGCGGTCAGCGCGCGGGCCAAGACGCACGAGCCGACGTCGCGGGGCGCGTCGAAGGCTCCAGCGCCGGCCGAGGCGGTGGCCGCCGGCGTCACGGACCGAAGCCGGGCACGCAGGCGTCAGCGTGGCCGATTGCGCTCGCACGCCCATGAATTCATGAATATCGGAGTCGAGCCGGACTGGATCGTCTCGCCCGAGGCCTCGGATCGAGGGGCGGGACCGCTCGGCTTCGCCGGAACGGTGCGTAAACGCGGTGAGCCGGCGGCGGGGCTAGCCACGCTGTCCGACGAGGGGTTCGGCGACGGGCCGACTCTGCCGATGCTGCCGAACACCTGGGCCGGATCGGAGCCCAGTTGAGGTTCTTCTCGCGCATACCCCCTACCCCTACCGAGTCTTGAGCTACGACACGTCGTCGTATTCACTCTGTTCGTGACTCAGACATGTGTGCCGGCTCGGTGGTGGATGTGAGGTCATGACCGCCCCCGTATGGATGGCCGCTCCGCCCGAGGTGCACTCGGCGTTGCTGAGTAGCGGCCCCGGTCCCGGTTCGCTGTTGGCCGCGGCCAGCGCATGGACGGCGTTGAGCACCGAGTACGCCGCCGTCGCCGCCGAACTCAGCGACGTGCTTGCCTCGGTAGAGGCCTCCGCCTGGCAGGGCCCAAGCGCGGAGCGCTACGTGGCCGCCCACATTCCCTACCTGGCGTGGTTGATGCGCGCCAGCGCCAAGAGCGCGGCCGAAGCCACACAGCACGAAACGGCGGCAGCGGCCTATACCGCGGCGCTGGCGGCCATGCCGACACTGCCGGAATTGGCCACCAACCATGTGGTGCACGGTGTGCTCGTCGCAACGAATTTCTTCGGCGTCAACACGATCCCGATCACGCTGAACGAGGCCGACTATGCGCGCATGTGGGCTCAGGCCGCGACCACGATGACGACTTATCAGGCGGTTTCGGCCACGGCGCTTGCCGCGGCACCGCAGACCGATGCGGCACCGCCGATCGTGACCTCGGCCAGTGCGCAGCAGCCCGCCGACAGTGGCAGCGACGGCTCGACGCAGGACATCATCGACGACGACTCCGGTGACCCATACCAGTTGAGCTGGTACGTCAACCGGATCACCGAGATCACCGACACCCTGCAGCGAGACATCACCTTGCTCGCGCAGAACCCGGCCCAGGGCCTGACCCAACTGTCGGCCGACATCGGGGGACTGGTGGCCGACGAGGTCGGCCACCTCGGAGAGTTTCTCAGCGCATTCCCCGAGCTATACGCGCTGCCGATCCTTGCGCCGGTGGTGCTCACCGGCGGCGTCGCCGGTGTGGCCGGACTGGCCGGGATTCAGGTCGATGCAGCGCAGCTGCCGGCCGACATCGCAGCGCCGGTTCCGCTCTCGTCGCCGGTGCCGGCTCTGAGCGGCAGCCCGGTCGCGATCGGTGTGGCGGGTGCGCCGACGCCGGCGCCCGTCTCGTCGCCGGCCCTCCCGGCCAGCACCGTCGCCACGACGGTGCCGTCGACGCCGGTTCCGCCCGCAACCGGGCCAGGGTTCGTACCGCCGTATCTGGTGGGTCCGCCCGGGATCGGATCGGGTTCGGGGATGACCGGCAGTGCCCGCGCTGGCGAGGCAAAGAAAGCCGCGCAACCCTTCGCCGCGGGCGCCGCCGCCAGCGCTGCCGAAGGTGGGCAACTCCGGTCACGACGACGCCGGCGTGCGGGAGTACGCGGGTACGCTCACGAGTTCATGGACATGAACATCAACGTCGATCCGAATTGGGCCGGGTCGACGGCGGCGTCCGACCGCGGTGCCGGACCGTTGGGGTTTGCCGGCACCGTACCCAAACACGCCACGGCCGCAGCGGGTTTGGCTACGCTCGACGAAGACCATTTCGGTGGCGGCGCGGTGCTGCCAATGGTGCCGGGCACCTGGAAAGCGGAAGCAGGCGGAGCGCAAGACTGATGCGGCAGCGCCCATCGGGCATCCACACCCAGGCGTCGCTGGCCTGGCTGCTCGACCCGCTGCCCGTCGACACCTTCCTCGACGAGATCTGGGGCAGGTCGCATTATCACGTGAGCCGCGACAGCCCGAACTATTTCACCGGGCTACTCGAAGGGGCCGACTCCGTCGATGCTCTGCTCGCGGTGTTCCGGCCGCACCTGTCGCTGGTCAGCCTGGTCCGAGGGGCCGAGCGCAAAGAACAGTATGTGTACCGTCGCGCCGACGGGGCTTTCGACGTCGCGGCCATCGGCCAGGACTTCGCCGACGGGTACACCATCGTGCTGGAAAGCGTCCAGCGATATGTGCGCCCCATTGCGAGGCTGGCACATGCCATCGATGTCGAGCTCGATTTCGCGACTCAGGTCAACGCCTACTTCACACCCCCGCAGTCACGGGGCTTCGTCGCGCATTGCGACGACCACGACGCGCTGGTCGTGCAGATTCAGGGATCGAAGATCTGGCATCTGTACGAAGGCATCGACGTGGCGCCGCACCGAATATCGAGCCAGGGGCCTGTGGCACCGGGGGAGCTGCCCGCGCCGACCGACGTGTGCCTGAAGACCGGCGATGTGTTGTATGTGCCGCGCGGCCGAGTCCACGCGGCCGAATCGACCTCGGAGCTGTCGGCGCACTTGACGGTCGGCTTGCACGCGCCGTCGCTTCTGCTGCTGGCAACCCGAATGCTCAATGCACTCAACAACACTGACGATCGTATTCATGCTCAGCTGCCGCCTCGTTTCCTGTCCGATCCGGAAGTTCGGACGCATCTGGACGCGTTCGCACAACACATCGCCGAGCGGTTCAGCGATCCCGAAACCCTTGCCGGAGCACTTGATTCGCTGCAGGCCGACCTAGTCAAGCGCGGCCAATGCCAACCCTTGGGTGCGGGGATTGCCGACGCCGTCGACGTCGACGACCGGACCGAAGTGCTGAAGTGCCAGCCACTGTATTGCCGGGTGACCGACAATGCGAGTGGCGTGGCTCTGCACTTTGCGCAATCGGTCGTCAACGCGGGCCCCGATTACCGGGAAGCCCTGCAATTTCTCGCTGAAAGTACTGAGCCGCTGCGGGTTTCGGGCGTCCCGGGGCTCGGTGAGGCGGAGCGAATCGAGCTGGTCCGCACCCTGATCTTGCAGGGTTTCCTCATCCGGCTGACCAGCGAGTGATGGACGTCTCCGACCTCGCCCGCTGGACGCCGGTCAGATTCAACTTGTCCACTCCGTCTCCGACGGTCGACTGGGCCGATCTCTCGGCCGAGCGGTTCAGCGAGCCGTTCTTCGACCAGACCGTCGGCCGCTGGTCCAGGGGTCCCCGCGCCCAGCCGCTGGTCCGTACCGGGCTCGACGTCTTGGCTGCCCTGGACAACGAGCCCTCACTTGACCCGGCCGGGCTGATCTTTCACTTTTCGCGATGCGGATCGACCTTGGTGTCTCAGCTGCTGTCGACGGTGCAGGGAGTGGTGGTGGTCGCCGAACCCTCGCCTCTGAACGCGCTTCTAGGGCTGGATCCCGCACGAGTGGACGGTGCGACCCTGGTTCGGGTGGTGCGGCTTCTGCTGCGAGCCTTGGGCCGCCGCCGCCACGGTGACGAGGAGCACCTGGTGCTCAAGTGCACTAGCTGGAACATCCGCCGCCAGGAGATACTCACCGCGGCCTTTCCCGGCACCCCGTGGGTGTGGGTTCAGCGTGACCCGGCTCAGGTGGTCGCGTCACTGCTGGCCGGTCCGCCGAGGTGGCTCGGAGAGCACACGCCGCCGGCGGAGACGGCGCTGCGCTTTGGCATCGACCCGGCCGACGTGCCAGCCATGAGCCGAGCCGAGTTTGTCGCCCGGGCCTTGGGCGCAATGCTGTGGTCCGCCAGTGCCGGCCCCGCCGGTCGGATCTGCGTCGACCACGCTGAGTTGCCTGCCGCAGTGTGGCAGCGCGTCGCGCCGCATTTCGGCATCGACATCGACGAGGCGGCAATTGAGCGCATGACGCAACGGTCGCGGTACTCATCGAAAGATGCTGACCCACAAATTTTTTCACACGGCCAGCAACAAGCGGCGCTGGTGACTGAAGAGGTGAGGGAAGCCGTCGTGCGCTTTGCCGAAGCCGGCTATCGCGTATTGGGCTCGCGCCCGTAGCCCACTAGAGGGCTCGCCGTCGTCTGCTCGGGTTTCCAATCGCCCCACCCTGTGCTAAAAATGCTAATGAAAATCATGTTCATAATGGTGATCGGAGGGCTACCGTGACATTGCGCGTCGTTCCAGAGGGCCTGCAGGCCGCCAGCGCGCGCATTGAAGCCCTGACGGCCCGACTAGCGTCCGCTCAGGCCGCGGCGGCGCCGGTCATCACCGCGGTGCTGCCGGCGGCGGCCGATCCGGTCTCGGTGCACACCGCCGCCGGGTTCAGCGTTCGCGGCGGCCAGCATGCACTCGCGGTGGCCCAAGGTGGCGAGGAGCTCGGTCGTTCGGGCGTCGGTGTCGCGGACTCGGGCGCCGGATACGCCGCAGGCGACGCAGCGGCAGCGGCGTCGTACTCGGGCGTCTGGGGCTGACAATGACGGCGCCCGTCTACATGGCTGCGCCACCAGAGGTGCACTCCACGTTGTTGAGCAGCGGCCCCGGGCCCAGCTCGCTACTCGCGGCCGCGGGGGCCTGGAATTCGCTGAGCGCCGAATACACCTCTATCGCCGAGGAACTCAGCACGGTGTTGGCCGAGGTGCAAGCGGGCGCCTGGCAGGGTCCGAGCGCCGAGTCGTTCGTCTCGGCCTACGTCCCCTACCTGGCATGGCTGACGAAGGCGAGCGCCGAGAGCTCCGTGGCGGCTACCCAACACGAGACCGCAGCCGCTGCCTACACCGCTGCGCTGGCGGCCATGCCGACGATGCCGGAGCTGGCCACCAACCACATCGTGCACGGCGTGCTGCAAGCCACCAACTTCTTTGGCATCAACACGATTCCGATCGCAGTCAACGAAGCCGACTACGCCCGGATGTGGGTCCAGGCCGCCACCACGATGAGCACGTACCAGGCCGTCGCCGACACCGCTGTCGCGGCGACCCCGACCACCGACACCGCGCCTCCGATTCTCAAATCCGATGCCGCGCAACCGGCGGACAGCTCCGACGATGACGGTGGGGACAACCCGCTGGGACTCCCGCAGTGGCTCGTGGACGATCTGGAGAAACTTGGTATCGGCAACAGCCAGCTCGCCCACGACCCCACGGTCGACACACCTTTTGACGACGCGCTTGCACAGTGGCTGCAGAACTTCGGCTACAACTGGGATCCCGCGGCGGGCACTCTCAACGGGGCAACCTACGACGCTTACACCAATCCGGGCCAGGTCTCGTTCTGGGTCGCTCGCGCACTCGAGCTCACCGAAGACTTCCAGTACTTCGGCCAACTGCTGCAACAGAATCCGATCGAAGCCATCCAATGGTTCATCAGCTGGCAACTGTTCGACTTTCCCACCCACATCCTGGAGGTCGCAAGCTTCCTGTCGCAGAACCCGGCGCTGTTCGTCGCCTTTGCCCCCGCACTGAGTCCCCTCGCGGCCAGCGGCGCGGGACTAGCCGGCCTCGCGGCATTGGCACAACCGGTAATTCCTTTGGCTCCAATCGATTCCGTGGCAATGACGCCGCTGTTGTCGGTGGCGGCGCCAGCCCCGGCAGTGCTCGCCTCGTCGGTTGCGCCCAGCGCGCCGGCGCCTTCACCCACATCGGCGACCGCCGCGAGCGCCCCAGCCGCGACCTCGACGCCGACCGCCCCTTCCGCACCAGGTGCCGGACCCGGCTTCACACCGCCTTACATCGTCGGGGGACCAACCATCGGGTCAGCGCTCAGCGCCCAGGCCAAGAGCCAGGAGCCGACGTCCCGAGGCTCCTCGAAGGCGCCGGAGATGGCCGCGGCGGCCGCCGCTGCCGCGGCGAAGCGTCCGACCCGGCGGCGTCGCCGAACCACGACGCGCGATCGTTACGACGACTTCGCTGACATGAACGTCGATGTCGATCCCGAATGGAATCCTGTGACGGAGTCGTCGGATCGCGGCGCGGGTCCGCTGGGATTCTCGGGGACCGTGTCGAAGGCCGGTGAACAGGCGTCAGGATTGGCTACGCTGAGCGACGACGGTTTCGGAAACGGGCCGACGATGCCGATGCTGCCGAACACCTGGCCTGCGGAAGAGTCGCCGGCCGACTGAAAGTTTCTGTCTAGCAACGTTAATCGGGTCAGGAAAGGATTTTCGCGAATGAGTATGTTGGATGCCCACATTCCGCAGTTGGTGGCGTCGCAGTCGGCGTTCGGCGCGAAGGCGGGTTTGATGCGCTCGACGATCGGTCAGGCCGAGCAGGAAGCGTTGTCGGCGCAGGCGTTTCATGCCGGTGACGGTGCTGCGGCGTTTCAGGCCGCGCATGCCCGGTTCGTGGCGGCGGCGGCGAAGGTGAATTCGCTGTTAGACATCGCTCAGGCGAATCTGGGTGACGCTGCGGGTACGTATGTGGCCGCCGACAGCGCTGCGGCGAGCAGCTACCCGGGTTTTTAGAAAGGACTTGTGATGTCACAGATCATGTACAACTACCCGGCGATGCTGGCGCATTCGGCGGATATGGCGGGCTATGCGGGCACTATCCAGAGCTTGGGTGCCGACATCTCTGCTGAGCAGGCTGCGTTGCAGTCGGCGTGGCAGGGTGACACCGGGTTGAGCTACCAGGCGTGGCAGGCGCAGTGGAATCAGGCGCTGGAGCAATTGGTGTTGTCGTACCGGGCGATGGCCAGCACGCACGAGAGCAACACGACCTCGATGCTGGCCCGTGACTCGGCCGAAGGCGCCAAGTGGGGCGGCTAGTCAAGGCGTAAGCACGATCGATCCGATGGTCTGACGGCCCTGCAAGTCACGATGCGCCTGTGCGGCATCGGCCAGCGGGTAGCGGTGGCTCACTTCCACGCTCAGCGAACCATCGGCGATCGCGTCGAACAATTCGCCTGCGCGCCAAGCGAATTCTTCGCCGGTCCGGGTGAAGTGCACGAGCCCCGGCCGGGTTAGGAAAACCGAACCGGCCGCGTTGAGCCGTTGCGGGTCGACGGGGGGCACCGGCCCGCTGGACGCGCCGAACAACGCCAGCGTTCCCCGCACCGCGAGGCTGGCCAGGCTGGCATCGAACGTGCTCGCCCCGACGCCGTCGTACACCGCTGCCACTCCGTCGCCCGCGGTCAGTTCGCGGATCTGCGCGCCGAATGCCTCCGCGTCGTCGCCCGGATAGTCCAGCACCTCGCTGGCCCCAGCCCGCCGCGACCGCTCGGCCTTTTCCGGTGTCGACACGGTCGTGATCACGCGAGCGCCTCGATGCGTCAGCCATTGCGTCAGGATCAGGCCGACTCCGCCGGCACCCGCGTGCACCAGCACGGTGTCACCGGCCTGGACGGCGTACACCGAGGTGATCAAGTAGTGCGCGGTCAGGCCCTTCAGCAAGGCCGCGGCGGCGACGTCCAAGCCGATACCGGTTGGCACGGGAGCCGCGAATTTCGCCGGGGCGGTACTGAATTCGGCGTAGGAGCCGGACGAGGCGACGGCGGTGACGACCCGGTCGCCGACGCTGTGTTCGGTCACGCCGTCGCCGACGGCGGCCACCGTCCCGGCCACTTCGTTGCCCAGCACGAATGGCACCTGGCGCGGATAAGCGCCTGACCGGAAATAGGTGTCGATGTAGTTGACGCCGATCGCCTCGGCCTGAATCAGAACCTCACCCGGTCCCGGGGACGGCTGCGGCCGCTCGACATAGCGCAGGACTTCGGGACCGCCGGTTTCGCCAACTTCGATTGCGTGCATGCCCACTATCATCCGCAGGCATGGAGTCCGCATGAAGTTGGCCCGTCCAGACATTCGTCATCCCCGGATCGTGCTGGCCGGCTCTGCGGACGGTGACGATGCCGGTCTGGAGGGGGCACTGCGTCGGCGTGGCCTGCACGCGCACTGGTTGGCCTGGGACGATCCGCGCACGCTGGACGCCGACCTGGTGATCCTTCGGGATAGCAGCGATCGCGCCGAGTTTTTGGCATGGACGACGCGGGTGGCCAACCTGCTCAATGCGCCAGAGGTCGTCGCCTGGAACGTCGGCCGCCGTCATCAGCGCGACCTTGGCCGCGCCGGCGTACCTGTGTTGCGCGGTCGCCGCCCCTCGCGCGCTGCGGTACGCACGGCGCTGGTGTTTCTCGGGGGAGTGCAGTCTCACGCGTTCGTCGAGAATGCGGTGGTGGACGCCGATTTCGAGCTCTGGGAACTCGGGCAAGCCGCCCTGCAGGCCGCGGCCGACCACGTCGGTATCGGAGTGGAGGAGCTGCTGTATGCCCGCGCGGACGTGGTCGAAGACGCCGGCGACGCCGAACTCGCCGAGTTGGACCTGGTAGCGCCGTTTCTGGGTTGGACGTTGCTCGGCGACGACGCCCGCGAAGACGCGCAGCGTCAGTTCGCGCTCTGCGTCGAGTCAGCCCTCGACCGATTGGACCTGGGTCCGCTCTCGCATCGACGCCCATAGCGCTGCGGTGGCTGCCGTGCAGATCGCCGCCCCGGCGACGTGGACCGCCACCAGGGCCGCCGGCACGCCGGTGAAGAACTGCACGGTCCCGACCGCGGCCTGACCGAACACCGCCGCTACCAGCACGGTCAGCCGCATCAACACCGGCCGCGGTGCGTGCACGGCGAGCAGCCCGAATCCCAGTCCGATCAGGAGCGCCAAATAGGCGATCAACAGCGAGGTGTGCGCATGCACCAGCGTGGTGATTTCGATCCGGAGTCGCGGCACTGTCCGGTTAGGGCTGGTGTCACCGGCGTGCGGGCCGGCGGCAGTGACGAGCGTCCCGGCCAGTAAGACCGCGGCCAGCGTCAGCGCGCTCAGCGCGGTCAGCATTCGCAACGGTCTCGGGACCCGCGAGTCAACGGCCCCGTCGTCGGGCTGGCCGACTTTGACGAACAACAACACCGACAACCACACCATCAGCATCGACGTCAGCAGATGGATCGCGACCGTCCACCAGAGCAGTCCGGTTCGTACCGTGATGCCCCCGATCACCGCCTGCAGCACCGTCGACGCCGGCATCAACCAGGCGTACACCAGCACCTCGCGCCGTCGGTGAGCACGGATTACCGCCAGCACCGCCAGCACCGCGGTGAGGACCACGGCGAAGGTGATCATGCGGTTGCCGAATTCGACGGCTTGGTGGATCCGGGGCACCTCGGAGTGCGCGACGGGCGTGAAGCTGCCCGGGAAGCACTGCGGCCAGGTAGGACAGCCCAACCCCGACGCGGTGACGCGGACGATCGCCCCGGTGACGGCGATGCCGCCCTGGGACAGGATCACCAGGGCCGCGATGACTCGCTGAGCGTGCAGACTCGGTCGCGACAACCGCCGCAGTGATTGCCCGATAGGCATCGCCCGATCGTAGGGCAATGAAAACTACGTCACGTAGTAGGGCTGGATCTCGGGGCTGAGGCGTCGACATGGGCCAGCATGAGCCGCTTGGCCCGCCGGCCCGCGCCTCGGTCGCCGAGCAGTTGGATCTCCTGATTGGCCGACATCGCGAAGCCATTGAGCGCGGACACCAGGTCGTCGGGATCGACGTCGTCGCGCAGCTCGCCGGCGGTCTGGGCCGTCACCACCAGCTCGCGCAGGAAGCCTCGCCATTGACGGACGAGGTGCTGCACGGCATTTCGAAGCTCACCGGGTTGTCCGTCGACTTCGCACGACGCCGCCGTCATGAAGCATCCGTTCGGGAACGGGCCGTCGGCCAGGTAGCTGCACCAGTGGTCGACCACCGTCTTGAGCCGCGGCAATCCCGCCGGGCGGTGCAAGCCGGGCTCGACCACGGCGCCGGTGAACATCTCGCCCACTTTCGCGACCACAGCGAGTTGGAGCTCTTGCCGGGAGCCGAAGGGGCCGACAACCCCCGCCTTGCTCATGCCGAGCGTCTCCGCGAGTGACCCCAGGGTGATGCCACCCAGGCCGTCGCCTGACGACTGGGCGACACCCGCCGTCACGATGCGCTCGCGGGTCTCGAGCGCGACCTCCGCCGAATTCCTCATCCTCCCCACTTTACCGAACGGCTGTATGCTAATTTAGCGATCGGCTGTTCGCTAAATTTACGAGAGGATGCCGATGAAGGTGCGTTGGCTCGGCTGGGCAGGGTTCGAGATCGAAGCGGCGGGAGAGAGCCTGGTCATCGACCTGCTCGGGCGCCCCGAGGGGGTGCTGGAGGGCACCTCACTGGAAGCGCCGATGCCGACGGTGGTGCCGCCGCGATACCCGGGCATGGTCGTTGCCGGGTTGTGCACGCACCTGCACCGCGACCACACCGATGCCGACGCGCTCGCGGCCGCCCTGCGGCCGGGCGCACCAGTGCTTCATCCCACCTCGTTCGGAGGCGACGATCACGAAAACCTGTGGACACTCAAGGCGGATGCCGAGCTCGATCGCAACCGCTTGTCGCGCATGGCAATGAGCTACTGGCAGACGACCACGGTCGGGCCATTCACCATCGCCGCGATACCCGCCGTCGACACGTTGGGCGATCCGCAGGTCTCCTGGGCGGTGGAGGCCGACGGCAAGCGGATCATCCATCTCGGCGACAGCATGTACCACGGCTATTGGTGGCGGGCCGCCCACCGGCACGGCCCGTTCGACGCGGTCCTGACACCGGTCAACGGGCCGACGGTGTGCTTCCCGCATTGCCAGCCACCTAGTCCGTTCCCCTCGACTCTCGACGACCGCCACGCCGCCGTTGCTGCCCGCCTGCTCGGTGCGAAGCTGGCGATTCCCATGCATTACGACGGGTTTCACATCGACGGCTTCTATCAGACCCGGCCCGACGAGCTCGGCCGCTTCCTCGACGCAGCCGCTGACGAGCCGTACGAGACCGCACCACTCGTGCCGGGCGACGAGATCAAACTCTGATGCTCGTGGCCAACGTGAAGCCACCGTCACGCTGGCCGTCGAACGTGACGCTGCTTTCACGTTCGAACTCGCTGGCGTCAGGTGAAGCGAAACCAGCGCAGGGCGCCGAGTCCGGCCAGCGTGGCCCACGCGACGAGCACCGCGACGCCGAACCAGTCCACCGACAGGCTCATCGCCCGAGACAATGACTCGGTGAGCGCCCCGGCCGGAGTGAGCCGCGCCGCCCATTTGACGGCGGCGCCGATCATGCCGGATTCGACGGTCAGCGCGCCGAGCCCGGCGAAAACAAACCACAGCAGGTTGGCCACCGCGAGCACGATCTCGGCGCGCAGCGTCCCACCGAGCAGTAGGCCGAGCGCCGCGAACGTCGCGGTGCCTAAGGCAATGACCGCCGCGCCGAGCGCCAAACCAAGTGGGTGCGGCCGCCAGCCGACCGCAAAACCTATGGCGCCCAGAATGATCGACTGCAGGAACACCACGGTCACCACCGCGGCCGACTTGCCGGCGATGATGCCCCACACCGGCAAGGCCGTGGCACCGAGACGCTTGAGTGCGCCGTAGCGCCGATCGAAAGCCACCGCGATGGCCTGGCCGGTGAATGCGGTCGAGATCACCGCCAGCGCCATGATCGCCGGGACGAAAGTGGCGGCACGGTTGTCGCCGAACGACCCGAACGGCAGCAGGGTGAGACCGATCAAAAGTGTGATCGGGATGAACATCGTCAGCAACAGTTGTTCGCCGTTGCGCAGCAGCAACTTCAACTCCAAACCGAACTGCGCGGCGAGCATCTTCGGCACCGCGGCCGGTCGCGGGTCAGGGGCGAAAGTGCCTACAGCAAAGTAATTTTGCGGGTTCAATGGCGCCACTCCTCCCCATCGCTGCGCTCTGCATCGTCGTCGGCGCGGTTCATGAGCGCAACTCCCGACCGGTCAATTCGAGAAACACGTCTTCCAGACTGCGCTGCTCCACCCGCAAATCGGTGGCGAGCACGTTGATCTGTGCGCACCAGGCGGTGACCGTGGCCAGCACCTGCGGGTCGACGGTTCCCTCGACCAGGTACTCGCCTGGCGTCGACTCGCAGGCCCGATAGTCCTCAGGCAGCGCCGACACCAGCAGCGACAGGTCGAGCCGTGGGGGAGCGCTGAACCGTAGTTGCCCTTTGGCGCCGCTGCGGGTCAGCTCCGCCGGGGTCCCGGACGCCACCGTCACGCCGTGGTCGATGATGACCAGCCGATCGGCGAGTTCCTCGGCCTCCTTGAGCTGATGGGTGGTCAAGACCACGGTGACGCCGTCGCGACGCAGCGCATCGATCAGCTCCCACACCAGGATTCGGGCCTGAGCATCCATCCCGGCAGTGGGCTCGTCCAGGAACACCAGCTCCGGCCGGCCGACCAGCGCGCAGGCCAGCGCGAGCCGCTGTTGCTGACCGCCCGAAAGCCGTCGGTAGGTGGTACGCGCCGCGTCGGTCAGGCCCAAGGTGGCCAGCAACCAGTCCGGATCCAGCGGATCGTCGGCGTACGACGCGACCAGTTTCAGCATCTCGCCGGCGCGGGCCGCGGGATAGCCGCCGCCGCCCTGCAGCATCACGCCGATGCGCGGCCGCAGCCGGGCGTTGTCTGTGATCGGATCAAGCCCGAGCACCTCGACGTTGCCCGCATCGGGACGGATGAATCCCTCGCACATCTCCACGGTCGTCGTCTTGCCGGCACCGTTGGGGCCCAGCAGCGCCAGCACCTCGGCGGTGTGCACCTCGAGATCCAGTTGAGAGACGGCGGTGGTCGAGCCGTACTGCTTGACGACCCCGCGCAGGCGCACGGGGGTTTGGGAAGCGAGGCTCACGACGATTTAGCGTAAGCGCCGGACACGGGATCGGGTCGCGGGGTCTGCCCGTCGGGTCTTGGATCCTGGTCGAGAGCGGTGGGGTCACCGTTGGGCAGCGGCCGCCATGGGAGTCGGTCGTAGGTCAGCGCGATCAACAGCAACACCACCACCGTGCTGGCGACCGTGGCGTCGACGATCTGGAACAGCGCGAAGCGGTCGCCGTTGGCTGTCGGCCCGAAAACCCCGATGACGATCGTCACCACGATGACCGCAATCCGGAAGCCGGGCCGGGTAGCCCACGCCGCCAGCGGGATGATCGCCCACAACAGGTACCAGGGTTGCACGACCGGGAATAGCAGCACACATCCGCCCAGCGCGACCCCCAGCCCCCCGACCGGATGCAGCCGGCCGCGGAGCACGGACACCAGCAGCCACGCGACCATCACGGCGATGATCAGCACGCCGATGCCTCGGGTCAGGGACAGCACCGCGGTGGTGTGATCACCGAGGCCCAACAGAATGCCGACCTGCCCCGTACCGAGCGCGATCAAAGTCGGTGGCGACATCCAGCTGCGAACCACGTTCGCGGTGCCGAGCGTGTAGATCCACCCGAAGCCCAGCCGGCTGGCCGATCCGACGGCGGCCATCACCGCCAGCGACAGCACCGCCATCAGGCCGCCGGCCAGGAAGAACGCTCGAAGGCCGCCGCCGTAACGCTGAGCCAACGCCATCGTCACGAAGCCCAGTGCGAGCAACGACGGCAGTTTGATCTGCGACGACAGCACGATCAGCACCGATCCGGCCAGCAGCATGCCGAGCGGCGCCCAGTCGGCTCGCACGCCGCTCGCGCGCGGCCACGGCCGGGGCCACAGCGGGCGGGCGGAATCCCCAGTCTCCAGCCCGCGCAGGGCCAGTTCGGTGCCGGTGAGCATCAGACCCAGCATCGGCGCCTCGTTGTGGATGCCGGCGACCAGATGCATGATCAGCAGCGGATTGGCGGCTCCCAGCCACAGCGCACTCACCTCGGCAACCCCGCAGCGACGAGCCAGCCGCGGCGTCGCCCACACGATCAGGCCGACCCCGAGCAGCACCACCAGCCGGTGGCAGAGCACGGCGGCGACGATGTTCTCCCCGGTCAGCGCCGAGATTCCGCGGCCGATCCACAAGAACAGCGGGCCGTAGGGCGCGGGTGTCTCCCGCCAGAGGCTCGGGACCGACAACGTGAAGACGTGCCCCAAGCCCAGACCGGTCGCTGGGCCCACCCGGTACGGGTCGAGGCCCAACCGGGCGATCTGGCTCTGCGCCAAGTAGGAGTAGACGTCCTTGCTGAACATCGGCGGGGCGATCAACAACGGCAGCACCCAGAGCAGCAGCGTGCGGTCCAGTTCGCCGCGCGACATTCGCCGGTTGCCGAGTGCGAACCGGCCCAGCATCAACCAGGCCAGCGCCATCATCGTCGCCCCCGTGGTCGTCATGGTCAGCGACACTGTCTGGATGCGGGACGGCAGGTTGAGTAGTCGGACACCGAAGGTGGGGTCCTGCACTACCGGCCGCGCCCCGGCGCCGAGCGCGCCGATGGCCATCAGGACCGTGCCCGTCGCGCCGAACACCCGGGTGCGGCGAAGCGCTCGCTCCTCGGCGTCGTTCAGCGGCTGGCCCACCGCCTGCTCGTCGCCATGCAGGCTGGCGATCGACGAGCTCAGCGAATGGTGGCGTTCTGCCATCACAGCAGCGTAACCGCCCACAAAATACCGCCGAAGAGGTCAGGTGTGACCAGCGCAACCACGGCAGAGGGTAGCCTTGCTAGACCCGTCACCAGAATTGCGTCACACTGGTGTTGTGAAATTCCCCCCGCCCGTCTCCAGCGCCGAAGCAGCAGCCGCTGCCGCGACGCATGACGGTCAGACCCGCAGCGCCGTCATCCGGCTGCTGTTGGAGTCCGGGACTATCACCGCCGGACAGATCGGCGAACGACTCGGCCTGTCGGCGGCGGGAGTGCGACGCCACCTCGACGTCCTCATCGACGTGGGGGAGGCCGAGTCCGTTCCCGCCGCGCCGTGGCAGCAGGCCGGACGAGGACGCCCGGCCAAGCGTTACCGCCTGACCGCGACCGGACGGGCGAAGCTGGACCACAGCTACGACGACCTCGCGTCGGCGGCGATGCGTCAGCTGCGCGAGATCGGCGGCGAAGAAGCGGTCCGCAGTTTCGCCCGTCGCCGCATCGACACGATCCTGTCCGACGTCGAGGCGGCCGAGTCCGACGCTGACGAGGAGATCGAGGCGACCGCCGAGCGGATTGCCGGCGCGTTGTCCAAAGCCGGCTACGTCGCAACCACCACACAGGTGGGCGGTCCGATCCACGGCGTGCAGATCTGTCAGCATCATTGCCCGGTGTCGCACGTCGCCGAGGAATTCCCGGAGCTGTGCGAAACCGAGCAGCAGGCGATCGCGGAAGTCCTCGGGACTCACGTGCAGCGGCTGGCGACAATCGTCAACGGCGACTGTGCCTGCACCACCCACGTGCCGCTCGCCGCGGCGGACACCACACCGACTGAACTTCGGCGCACAGCCCGCGCCGAAGCCACCACGAGCACCAAAGGAGTGTCGTTATGACCCTCACCCCGGAGGCCGCCAAGACGGCCGTACCCGAGACGCTGACCCAGGAGGAGACGATCGCCTCGCTGGGCCGCTACGGCTACGGCTGGTCGGACTCCGACGTGGCCGGTGCCAGCGCGCAGCGTGGGCTGTCGGAGGCGGTGGTCCGCGACATCTCGGCCAAGAAGAGCGAGCCCGAGTGGATGCTCGAGCACCGGCTCAAGGCGCTGCGGATCTTCGAGCGCAAGCCGATGCCGAACTGGGGGTCCAACCTCGAAGGCATCGACTTCGACAACATCAAATACTTCGTGCGGTCGAGCGAGAAGCAGGCCGCCACCTGGGACGACCTGCCCGAGGACATCCGCAACACCTACGACAAGCTGGGCATCCCCGAGGCGGAGAAGCAGCGACTGGTCTCAGGCGTGGCGGCGCAATACGAGTCGGAGGTCGTCTACCACTCGATCCGCGAAGACCTCGAGGCCCAGGGCGTCATCTTCCTGGACACCGACTCTGGGTTGCGTGAGCATCCCGAGATCTTCCAGCAGTACTTCGGCACCGTGATCCCGGCCGGCGACAACAAATTCTCGGCGCTGAATTCCGCTGTGTGGAGTGGTGGTTCGTTCATCTACGTCCCGCCGGGGGTGCACGTCGACATCCCGCTGCAGGCCTACTTCCGGATCAACACCGAGAACATGGGCCAATTCGAGCGGACGCTGATTATCGTCGACGAGGGCGCCTACGTGCACTACGTCGAGGGCTGTACCGCGCCGATCTACAAGAGCGACTCGCTGCACTCCGCGGTTGTCGAGATCATCGTCAAGCCCGGCGGCCGTTGCCGCTACACCACGATCCAGAACTGGTCGAACAACGTTTACAACCTGGTCACCAAGCGGGCCCGGGCCGAGGCGGGCGCGACCATGGAATGGGTCGACGGCAACATCGGATCCAAGGTCACGATGAAGTACCCGGCGGTCTGGATGACAGGTGAATACGCCAAAGGTGAGGTGTTGTCGGTCGCGTTCGCCGGCGAGGGTCAGCACCAGGACACCGGCGCCAAGATGCTGCACCTGGCGCCCAACACGTCGAGCAACATCGTGTCCAAGTCCGTCGCGCGCGGCGGTGGCCGGGCCTCCTACCGCGGTCTGGTGCAGGTGAACAAGGGCTCACACGGCTCGCGGTCAAGCGTGAAATGTGATGCGCTGCTGGTGGATACGATCAGCCGCAGCGACACCTACCCTTACGTCGACATCCGTGAGGACGACGTCACGATGGGGCACGAGGCCACCGTGTCCAAGGTCAGCGACAACCAGTTGTTCTACCTGATGAGCCGCGGGCTGACCGAGGACGAGGCGATGGCGATGGTGGTGCGCGGCTTCGTCGAGCCGATTGCCAAGGAACTCCCGATGGAGTACGCCCTGGAGCTCAACCGGCTGATCGAGCTGCAAATGGAAGGCGCGGTCGGCTAGTGACGGGATTGACTGAAGCGGTTGAGGGTTCGGCCCTCGCCGCTGCCAACAAGGGTGAGCTGTTCTCGTCGTTCGACGTCAACGCCTTCGAGGTGCCGGGCGGCCGCGACGAGCTCTGGCGGTTCACCCCGCTCAAGCGCCTGCACGGCCTGCACGACGGTTCGGCCCACGCCACGGCGTCGGCGAAGATCACCGTCGGTGACGCGGCCAATGTGCGGGTCGAGAACGTGCGCCGTGGTGACGAGCGACTCGGGCAGGGCGGTGTACCCGCCGACCGGGTTGCCGCGCAAGCTTTTTCGTCGTTCAACGCCGCGACCATCGTTTCCGTCGACCGCGACACTCAGGTGGCCGAGCCGATCGAGATCACCGTGGAGGGGCCCGGCGCCGGCGCGGTGGCCTACGGGCACTTGCAGGTGCGGGTCGACGAGCTGGGCGAAGCGGTCGTCGTCATCGACCAGCGCGGCAGCGGAACCTACGCCGACAATCTGGAATTCGTCGTGGGTGACGCGGCCCGGCTGACAGTCGTCTGGATCGCCGACTGGGCGGATGACGCCGTGCATGTGAGCGCGCATCACGCCCGCCTCGGCAAGGACGCCGTGCTGCGCCACGTCGCGATCACGCTCGGCGGTGACGTGGTGCGGATGACCGGCAACGTGCGTTTTGCCGCGCCCGGCGGTGACGCCGAGTTGCTCGGTCTGTACTTCGCCGACGACGGGCAGCATTTGGAGTCGCGCCTGCTGGTCGATCACGCGCAGCCGGACTGCAAATCCAACGTCCTCTATAAGGGCGCGCTGCAAGGTGATCCGGACTCGAAGCGACCGGATGCCCACACCGTGTGGATCGGCGATGTGCTGATCCGGGCCGAGGCGACCGGCACCGACACCTTCGAGGTCAACCGCAACCTGGTGCTGACCGACGGTGCCCGCGCCGACTCGGTGCCCAATCTGGAAATCGAGACCGGTGAAATCGCCGGCGCCGGGCACGCCAGTGCCACCGGAAGATTCGACGACGAGCAACTGTTCTACCTACGTGCCCGCGGCATCCCTGAAGAGCAGGCCCGCAGACTGGTGGTCCGCGGCTTCTTCAACGAGATCATCGCCAAGATCGCGGTACCCGACATCCGTGAACGCCTGACCGCAGCCATCGAACACGAACTGGCCATTACCGAATCGAGAACCACCGCATCATGACAACCCTGGAAATCAAAGACCTCCACGTCAGCGTCGAAAACGCCACGGACGGCGACGATATCGGCATCCTCAACGGCGTCGACCTGACGATCCGCTCAGGCGAGACCCACGCGGTGATGGGTCCCAACGGCTCCGGCAAGTCGACGCTGTCGTATGCGATCGCCGGGCACCCCAAGTACCGCGTCACGTCCGGCTCGATCACACTCGACGGTCAGGACGTGCTGGCCATGAGCGTCGACGAGCGCGCCCGCGCCGGGCTGTTCCTGGCCATGCAATACCCAGTCGAGGTGCCCGGTGTGTCCATGTCGAACTTCCTGCGTTCGGCCGCCACAGCGGTCCGCGGTGACGCACCGAAGCTGCGGCACTGGGTCAAAGAGGTCAAGGCCGCCATGGAGGAACTGGACATCGACCAGGCCTTCGGCGAACGTAGCGTCAACGAAGGGTTCTCCGGCGGCGAGAAGAAGCGCCACGAGATCCTGCAGCTCGGACTCCTGAAGCCGAAGATCGCGATCCTCGACGAAACCGACTCCGGTCTGGATGTCGACGCGCTGCGCGTGGTCAGTGAGGGCGTCAACCGCTACGCCGAAGCCGAACACGGCGGCATTCTGCTGATTACGCACTACACCCGGATCTTGCGCTACATCCGTCCGCAGTTCGTCCACGTCTTCGTCGGCGGCCGGATCATCGAGTCCGGCGGTCCGGAACTTGCCGACGAGCTCGAAGAGAACGGCTATGAGCGCTTCACGAGTCACACGGCCGCCGCTTCGGGGGCCTGACATGACGGTCTCGGCCACTCGTCCCACGACGCTGGATGTCGCGGCGATTCGGGCCGACTTCCCGATCCTGAGCCGGGTCATGCGGGGCGGCAACCAGTTGGCCTACCTGGACTCTGGCGCGACGTCGCAGCGTCCGATTCAGGTCTTGGACGCCGAGCGGGAGTTCATCCTCACCTCCAACGGAGGGGTGCACCGCGGCGCGCATCAGCTGATGGAGGAGGCGACAGATGCCTATGAGCAGGGCCGCTCTGACATCGCGGCATTCGTCGGCGCCGACCCCGACGAGCTGGTGTTCACCAAGAATGCCACCGAAGCGCTCAACCTGGTCTCATATGTGCTGGGCGACAACCGTTTCGATGGTGTAGTCGGCCCCGGTGATGTCATCGTCACCACCGAGCTCGAGCACCACGCGAACCTTGTCCCGTGGCAGGAGCTGGCCCGCCGGACCGGCGCCACGCTGCGTTGGTACAGCGTCACGGACGACGGCCGGATTGACCTGGAGTCACTGCAGCTCGACAGCAGCGTCAAAGTGGTGACGTTCAGCCATCACTCGAATGTCACCGGCGCGATCGCCCCGGTCGCCGAGCTGGTGGAACGGGCCAAAGCGGTCGGAGCTTTGACGGTGCTCGACGCCTGCCAGTCGGTGCCGCACCAGCCCGTCGACTTCCACGCCTTCGGCGTCGACTTCGCCGCGTTCTCTGGGCACAAGATGTTGGGGCCCAACGGAATTGGTGTGCTCTATGGGCGAGCCGAACTGCTCAATGCGTTGCCGCCTTTCATCACCGGCGGCTCCATGATCGAGACCGTCAGCATGGACGCAACCACCTTTACCGCGCCACCGCAACGCTTCGAGGCCGGCACACCGATGACCTCGCAGGTCGTCGGACTAGGTGCGGCGACCCGTTACCTCGGTGCGCTCGGCATGGATGCGGTCGAAGCCCACGAACGCGAGTTGGTGGCCGCCGCGATCGAGGGATTGCGCGGCATCGACGAAGTGCGGATCATCGGGCCGACGTCGATGGAAAATCGAGGCTCGCCAGTGTCTTTCGTGGTCGACGGTGTGCACGCCCACGACGTGGGCCAGGTGCTCGACGACGACGGCGTGGCCAT
Source organism: Mycobacterium paraterrae (assembly GCF_022430545.2). NCBI lineage: Bacteria > Bacillati > Actinomycetota > Actinomycetes > Mycobacteriales > Mycobacteriaceae > Mycobacterium > Mycobacterium paraterrae. The sequence continues at coordinate 4,291,509 of NZ_CP092488.2, forward strand.
CCGGGTGGGGCACCACTGCGCGATGCCGCTGCATCGGCGATTCGACGTCGCAGCGACGGCGCGCGGGTCGTTCGCGGTCTACAACACCATGGACGAAGTCGACCGGCTGGTGGCCGGCGTGCGCCGTGCCATCGACTTCTTCGGCAGGGTGTGAGCCGACATGCGCCTCGAGCAGATGTATCAAGAAGTGATCCTCGATCACTACAAGCACCCGCAGCATCGCGGTCTGCGCGAACCGTTCGGCGCGGAGGTCTATCACAAGAATCCGACCTGCGGCGACGAGATCACGCTGCGCGTGGCGCTCTCAGAGGACGGGGAGACCGTCGAAGACGTCTCGTACGACGGGCAGGGCTGCTCGATCAGTCAGGCCGCCACCTCGGTGCTCACCGAGCAGGTCATCGGCCAAAGCGTCGGACAGGCGTTGAAGACGGTGACGGCGTTCAACGAAATGGTGTCCTCGCGTGGGAACGTCGAGGGCGACGAAGACGTGTTGGGCGACGGGGTGGCGTTCGCCGGAGTTGCGAAGTACCCGGCCCGGGTCAAGTGCGCACTGCTGGGCTGGATGGCGTTCAAAGATGCGCTGGCCCAAGCAAGTCACGACGTTGAGGAGGTCAACAGATGAGTGAAATTGTGGCGCCGGACGACGAACTGCTCGGTGACATCGAGGAAGCGATGCGCGACGTCGTCGACCCCGAGTTGGGTATCAACGTCGTCGATCTCGGGCTGGTGTATGGCGTGAACCTCGAGGAAGCGGAGGAGGGCACCGTCGCGCTGATCGACATGACGCTGACGTCGCCGGCCTGCCCGCTCACCGACGTCATCGAGGATCAATCCCGAAGCGCGCTGATCGGTGCGGGGCTGGTCGACGAGTTGCGGATCAATTGGGTGTGGAACCCGCCGTGGGGCCCGGACAAGATCACCGATGACGGCCGCGATCAGCTGCGCGCCCTGGGGTTTACCGTCTGACGTGCTGTAAACGTCCGGTTAAAGCGCCGATTTTCACTGGTTAAAAGTCGCGAGAGTGGGAACTTCCACGCAAAATTGTGGGACCGAATGGAAAGGGGACCGCTCGATGACGAAGAAACTGGTGATGCTGGCGGCGTGTGTCGCTGCGCTGGGTATGAGCAGCGGCGTGGCGTACGCCGATGACGACCCTAAGCCGGCACCGACCGACTCACCTCCGTCGGGCGGGCCGTTGTGCAACGTGATGGGCGGCGACGACGGCACCAAGTGGGAGCTTGCGCCGTGCGGTTGGGCGTATGGCGACAACAAGGGCTGGTACCGGGTTCCGTAGCCGCTGCCCCCGCTCATTACTGTTCACCTGCGCAGGGTTTGAATCGCACCGGCCTTGGCTAACATCGTGAAGGTGACGGACGCCAAGAAAGCACGCGAGATCACGCCGCCGGGAAGCGAAGTTCCTCCGCACGTCGTCGTGATGTTCGGCGCCACGGGCGATCTGGCACAACGCAAGCTGTTACCGGGTCTGCTTCACCTGTCGTGCTCGAAACTGGCTCCCGAGATGCGGGTGATCGGCACGTCGCTCGACGAGATCGACAGCGATGCTTTCCGCAAGCTGGCGCAGAAGGCGTGCAAGGAGTTCGCCCATCACAAGGTCACCGACGAACTCTGCGAGCAGTTCATCAGCAACTTGACCTTTGTTCCGCAGCAGGCCGGACCGGAGGCGCTGGCCAGCGCGGTCGCCGAGCAGACCGAAGCGCTCGGCGGCGACGACGTCCGGCTGCTGCACTACCTGAGTGTCCCGCCCAAGGCGGTGTTGTCGGTGATGGACACCCTGCACAAGGCGGACCTCGCAGAGAACTCCCGCGTCATCATGGAAAAGCCGTTCGGCGTCGACCTGGAAAGCGCGCGGGACCTCAACAAGGCTATTCACGAGCGGTTCGACGAGGAGCAGATCTTCCGGATCGACCACTTCCTCGGCAAGGAAGCCGCCCAGAACATCCTTGCGTTCCGGTTTGCCAACGGCCTCTTCGAGCCGATCTGGAATCGCCAATTCATCGACCACATTCAGATCGACGTGCCAGAGCGACTCACCGTCGAGAACCGCGCCCAGTTCTACGAGGCGGTCGGGGCTTTCAAAGACATGGTGGTCACCCACCTGTTCCAGATCCTTGCCTTCGTCGCAATGGAGCCACCCACTGAACTGGCGTCAGAGGCGATCAGCAGCGAGAAGAACAAGGTCTTCCGCTCGATGCGTCTTCTCGACCCGAGCCAGGTGGTACGCGGCCAGTACCGCGGCTACCGCGACATGCCCGGCGTCTCGCCTGAGTCGGATACCGAGACGTTCATCGCGCTCAAATGCGAAATCGACAACTGGCGTTGGGCCGGCGTCCCGTTCTTCCTGCGCACCGGCAAGGGACTGGCCGAGGGGCAGCGCATCATCTCGATCGCGTTCCACGAGCCGCCGCGCAGCATGTTCCCGCCGGGATCCGGTGTGGGACAAAAGGGTCCGGACCACCTGACCTTCGACCTCGCCGACGTATCCCGGATGTCGCTGTCCTTCTACGGCAAGCGGCCGGGACCCGGCATGAAGCTGGACAAGCTGAGCCTGCAGTTCACCATGGAGGAGACCGGGCATGCCGGTGACGTCCTCGAGGCCTACGAACGACTGATCCTGGACGCGATGCGTGGCGACCGGACGTTGTACAACACCGCGGAAGGCATCGAACGGCTCTGGGAGGTCTCGGCACCGCTGCTCGAGGACCCGCCGCCGGTCCGCAGTTACGACATCGACTCGTGGGGTCCTAACGCCGTCCACCCGCTGATCGCGCCGCGCGCATGGCGTTTGCCGTTCGAACGCGGTTGGCGCGGAAAGAAGTAACGGCGCCTCAGCGCCAGGGCAAGTCGCTGTTCTCGCCCCGCCACCGGGATGGCGGAATCATCGGTGCCCCACGCAGTCCCGACGCTTCGACGTGGCGTAGCGCAGCCGCAAGGTGCTGTTCCATGCGGCGCTGAGCCTTCACTGAATCCTTGGCCGTGATCGCGGCTGCGATCGCCCGATGCGACTTGGCGGCTTCGTCGCGATCGAACTGGCTGATGTTCTGCTCGGCCGCTGCCCACCGGACAGCCTGTTCCACCGCCGCCAAAACCGTTGTCAGCAAGGGGTTTCCGCTCGCCTGGACCAGAAGCTCGTGGAATTCGTGATATCCGGTACCGTCGGGCGCGATGCCGTTTCCGGCCACGGCGGCGATGCTCGCACGTTGAACCGCGGTCGCGTGTTGGGCGACGTGCGCGGCGGCGGCGGGCTCGAGCATGATCCGGAAGGACAGCAAGTCGCCCCAGGTCGCCCCGGTGAGCGTGAACAATTGCACTAGCGAGCGTGCGACCCGCTCTGGCTCGGGATGCCGGATCCGTACGCCACTGCGACCCTGGCTGGTGGTGGTGAGCCCCTCGGCGTCCAGCAGCCGCAGCGCCATCCGCACCGTTTCCCGGCTCACTCCGAGCTGGCTGATCAATTCGCTTTCGGTGGGAAGCGAGTCGCAGGGGGCGAGTTCACCGGAAAGAATCTGCCGGCGCAGGGTTGCGGCGACGACGTCGGGCGCGCGGGAGGGCCTTGCGACTGTCATACGACTTAGTATACTAAGTATTTATGGTGTTCGTGCCCGCCAGCGCCGTGCTCACCGGCGCCTTCCGCCCGATGCGATTCGAAGCGACCGTCGAGGATTGTGTGACGATCTTCGGCGAGATCCCGAAAGACCTGGCCGGCGGCTTCTACCGGGTCGGGCCGACCTTCAAGAGACCGACCCGCCAGGGCGCCAACGGATTGCTGGCGATGGACGGCATGGTCCAGGCGCTCGTCTTCGACAACGGACGCGCCGACTTCCGCAACCGCTGGGTCCGCACACCCAAGTACTGCCTTGAGGACAAGCATCAGCGCGGGATGTTCGCGTGGTCCGACGGCGAGTGGACCGATTGGCGCAACATCGGTTTCGGCGCCGCGCTACCCGACGAGCACACTCGCGGTATACCGCAGGGCACCAACAACATCAATTGCTTTCCGTTCGCGGGGGAGATCCTGGCATCGGGCGAGCAGGGCAGCCCGCCGGTGGCGTTGGACCCCGTCACGCTCGAGACGCGTGGGGTCGTGCCGTGGTCTGCGCAGCTGTCCCGAGGGATCTTCGACAAGGCCGGCTACGGCGACGCCGCTTTCACCGCCCACCCGAAATGGGACAACGCCAGCGGCACGCTGTACGGCTGGGCCTACAGCAACCACCAGCCCTATGTGACCGTCCACGTCGTTGCACCCGACGGCACAGTCGCCTCCCGTGAGCTGTGGGATGCGCCGTACACCAGCGAGGTGCATGACATGTGGCTGACCAAGGACTGGATGGTGTTGCCGTTCCAGGGATTCGCTTTCGACCCGGACCGTATTGAGCGGGGCCTGTCGGTGCAGGTCTGGAACCCCGAGCTGCCGATTATGCTCGCCTTGATACCTCGCGACGACGTCGAAAACGGCGAAATCCGTTGGATAACTGCACAAATCGATCAACAGTATGTGATGCACACCCTGGCGGCCGACGTCGACGGTGACACGTTGACGCTGGATGCGCCCATCTTCGAGCGCCCGCCGTTCCCCTTGGACATCGACGGGTTCGAGGGCGAAGACGTCCAGCTGTTCTTCAATCTCGCGCGCAGCACACTCGGACGCTGGACGGTCGACTTGAAATCCGGCGGCGTGAAATCCGAACTGCTTGACGACCAGCCCTGTGAGCTACCCAAAGTCGACGAGCGTTTCTACGGACAGGGCCAGCGATGGGGCTATCTGATCGGCGGTGACCCCAAAGGCAAGGGCATGCGCATGCACAGCTTGGTGGTCCGCGACCGCCTCAGCGGCGACGAGCAGCGGTACCGGCTCCGGCACGACCGGCCGTCGCTGGTGATGGAGCCGACCTTCGTGCCCCGCACCCCCGAGGCGGCCGAAGGCGACGGCTATCTGATGGTGCCGATCTCTCGGTGGACTGAAAACCTTGGCGAATACGCCATTTTCGACACCGACGACATCACTGCCGGCCCGATCTGCCGGATCGAGATCCCGTTTCTGCTCGGCTTCACCCCCCACGGACACTGGATGGACTTCCGATGACCCTCACCGATACCGAAGAGGCCGAGCTGCGGGCTTCGGTCCACGGCATCGTCGCCGCATTCGGCAACGAATACTTCACCCGCTGCAGCGAAACCCTGCAGCACCCCACCGAACTCTGGGACGCGCTGGCCGCCGGCGGATTCGTCGGCGTCAACTTGCCAGGCGAATACGGCGGCGGCGGAATGGGATTGAGCGCGCTGAACGTCGTCGCCGAGGAGGCCGCCGCGGCGGGCTGTCCGCAGATCATGTTGATGATCTCACCGGGAATTGTCGGCAGCCTATTGGCCAGGCACGCGACCGACGAGCAGAAGCGGCAGTGGCTGGCGCCGATGGCGGCGGGGTCGACGAAGATTGCTTTCGCCATCACCGAGCCGGACGCCGGCTCCAACAGCCATCAGCTGGCCACCACAGCGTGCCGCGACGGCGACAAGTATGTCATCAACGGCCAAAAGACCTACATCACCGCCGCCGACCAGGCCGACGCCCTGCTCGTCGTCACCCGTACCGGCACCGATGCCCAAGGGCGCGCACAACTTTCACTCTTCCTCGTCGACCGCGACACACCCGGTATCGAGATGAATCGCATCCCGATGACGTTTGAAATAACCGACAAGTCGTTCACGGTGTTCTTCGACGACGTCGTGGTTCCGGCAGACCGGCTGGTCGGCGGTGAGGGCAACGGCTTGCGGGTTGCGTTTGACGGGATGAATCCCGAGCGGGTGATCATCGCCGCGATCTGCAACGGCGTCAGCCGTTATGCGCTCGACAAGGCCGTGGCTTATGCCCGAGAGCGCCGAGTGTGGCAGGTCCCGATCGGCGCGCACCAGGGCCTCGCACATCCCTTGGCGGAAGCCAAGATCGCGCTGGAGGCCGCGCGGCTGATGACGCACCAGGCCGCCGCCGGTTTCGACGCTGGCGCCGACCCCGGCGAGCACAGCAACATGGCCAAGTTCCTGGCCGCCGACGCCGCCATCCGATGCCTCGATCAGGCGATCGAGGTGCATGGCGGCGCCGGCTTCACCCGTGAAGTAGCGCTGGCCAACATGTACGAGTTCGTCAGGCTGTTCAAGACAGTGCCGATCAGTCGCGAAATGATCCTCAACCACATCGCCCAGCACAGCCTCGGATTGCCACGGTCGTACTAGCGGTCGTGGTGCTTGCCGCCGTGCTCGGGGCAGCTGCCGTTCTCGGCGGCCTGAATGTTGATCTTGGTCGCCTGCAACGCTCCGCTACCGTCGCGGCTGCCGTGGGCCACCAGGCACTTGCCCTGAGCGATCGCGTGGGCGTCCGCGGGCGTCTTCTTGGTGTACTTCGTCGTATCGGTGACGTTCACGGTCGTCGATGACGGATTGCCCTGGGCGTCAGTCCCGTTCAGCGTGATGGTGTTGCCGGCGACGGAGGCAACCTGACCATGCGGCGGGATCTGGTGGTGCGGTTTGTCGCCGGCCGGGTGGGTCGGCCCGGGGCACTTCCCGTCGACCGCCGGGCTGACGCTCACCCCACGGGCATCGATGGGGCCGTTCGCCGGCGCGTCTGCGTGGCGATCGGGATGAACCCACACGCAGCTGCCGGGCGTGACGTCGCTCAGCTGCGCCGGGGTGATCTCGGCGATCGCGGTCGACGGTGTGAAGTCGACCGTGGTCGGACCGGACTTGGCAGTCACCTGGATCGCGCCGCCCGACACCGAGTCGATCAGGCCCTTCACCCAGTCCTTGCCCTTGCCCGGTGCCGACGATGTCGACGAGGTGGGGGCGCTTGCGGCGTTACTCGACGGGGCGGGCTTGGTCTCCGATGAGCTTCCGCAGGCTGCGAGCGACAGTGCGGTGACGCCGGTGAGCGTCGCCATCGCCAGCCGGCTCATACCGAAGGATGGGGAAATGACAGACATCGACAGTCCTTTCGAGACGTATGGGTGCGCTGCGCCGGCCGGGCCGGCGGCGCCTATCACCATGGGCGAGCCAGCTAGGTGCCGGCCCTCGCTCAGTTATGAGCCAGCTGTGCGTTGGCGGCATCGCACGCAGAAACACCTGGTGGAAGGAGGATTTGTCTCAGTGGTGATGGTGGTGCAACCACGGCAGGTGGAAATGGTGATGGGGGCGACCCATAGGTGGGCACGGTTCGAGGTCGATCGTCGTGGCCTGGAGGACACCAGCGGCCAGGCTTCCCTGGGTCGCCATGCACTTACCGTTCTGGATCGCCTGGGCGTCGACAACACCGTGCTTGGTGTACGTCGTCGTGTCGGTCACCGTGACTGTGGTGTGCGTGGTTTGGCCTGCGGGGTCGACGCTGTTGACCTTGATCGCGTTGTCGGCGACGGAGTCCACGATGCCGAACACGGCCCCGGCTGGATTCGGTGGAGGTGGACACCTGTGCGCCACGGAAGGGCTGATCTCGACGGATTGCGCGGTAACCGCCCCGTCGGCGCCCTGCGGCACCGGCCTGACGTTGACGCAATCGCCGGGCTTGACGTCGGTCAGCGCGCCCGAGCTGAGTTCGGTGATCATCGTCGTCGGCGTGATGTCGACCGTGGCCGCACTCCGATCCCGCTGGGTGAGTTGGATGGTGTTGCCGGAGACCGACCTGACTAGGCCTTCGACGTGGTCTTTGCCGACCGGCGGCGGCGGCGGAGAGGGCGGCTTCGGCGCCGGTGGTGGTGGTTGGCTGGCGCCGGCTTGGGGTGGGCTCGAGGGATGCTCGTCCGACGAGCTGCAGGCAGCGACCGTCACGGCGGCAGCGCCGACCAGCAGACACGTGAGGACTCGCGTCCGCAGAGGACACGGCGAAGAGGCGGGCATGGCGATATCTCCGATCCGGACTGACATCAGGTACCCGCTCGCGCGCTGCTCTAACAAGCGATGCGGGGAACACCACGACGGCGGCATGCGTTGACATTCTCGTGACTACCCAAGAACTCACCGCCGCGCAGTTCAACGACACGATCAATGGCAACGACATCGTGCTCGTCGACTTCTGGGCGTCCTGGTGTGGGCCGTGCCGCCAATTCGCGCCGACCTTCGCCGCCTCCGCCGAGAAGCACCCCGACGTGGTGCACGCCAAGGTGGACACCGAGGCAGAGCAGGAGCTTGCCGCGGCCGCGCAGATCCGGTCGATTCCCACGCTGATGGCCTTCAAGAAGGGCAAGCTGATCTTCAACCAGGCAGGCGCCTTGCCGCCGGCCGCGTTAGAAGATTTAGTGCAGCAGGTGAAGGACTTCGACGTCGACGCGGCGATCGCATCACAAGAAGGCACGCAAGCCTGACCTGAGTCCACCCGCGCGCGGGCTGGCTTCCAATGACTGACTGCTCTGCTCAGCGCTTCGTTATCGCGTTAACGTTCAACGGTGAGCATGGTCCTCGTCGAACACCCGCGCCCGCACGTTGCGCTGATCACCCTGAACCGGCCCGAGCGGATGAACTCCATGGCGTTCGACGTGATGGTCCCGCTCAAAGAGGTGCTGGACAACGTCACCCACGACAACTCCGTCCGAGTCGTGGTCCTGACCGGGGCCGGGAAAGGCTTCTCCTCTGGAGCCGACCACAAGTCGGCCGGTTCGGTGCCGCATGTGCAGGACCTGACCAGACCCAGCTACGCGCTGCGTTCGATGGCGGTCCTTGACGACGTCATTCTGGCCCTGCGCAAGCTGCACCAACCCGTCATCGCCGCGGTCAACGGCGCCGCCATCGGCGGTGGATTATGCCTGGCGCTGGCCGCCGACATCCGGGTTGCGGGGCAGAGCGCGTATTTCCGCGCGGCGGGCATCAACAACGGATTGACCGCCAGCGAACTGGGGCTGAGCTATCTGCTCCCGCGGGCCATCGGATCGTCACGGGCCTTCGAGATCATGCTCACCGGACGCGACATCGATGCCGAGGAAGCCGAACGTATCGGCCTGGTGTCGCGACAGGTGCCCGACGACTTGCTCCTGGAGACCTGTTTTGACATGGCCGAGCGGATCGCTGCGTTCTCCCGGCCGGGTGTCGAGTTGACCAAGCGCACACTGTGGAGTGGACTGGACGCCGCTAGCCTGGAAGGGCACATGCAGGCCGAAGGTCTCGGACAGCTCTTCATCCGCCTGCTCACCGGCAACTTCGAAGAAGCGGTTGCCGCGCGCGCCGAGAAGCGCCCGCCGGTTTTCACCGACGACAAGTAATCAATCCGCCAAGGAGAGTGACGTGATCACGGCTACGGACCTCGAGGTCCGCGCAGGTGCGCGCACACTTCTCTACGCGGATGGCCCAGCCCTGCGGATTCAGCCCGGCGACCGGATCGGGCTGGTCGGGCGCAACGGGGCCGGCAAGACCACGACGTTGCGCATCCTGGCAGGTGAGGGGGAGCCCTACGCCGGAGCCGTGACGCGCACCGGCGAGATCGGTTATCTACCGCAGGATCCGAAAGAGGGCGACCTCGACGTGCTGGCCCGCGACCGGGTGTTGTCGGCTCGCGGTCTGGACACCCTGCTCACCGATCTGGAGAAGCAGCAGGCCCTGATGGCCGAGGTCGCCGACGACGACGCGCGCGACCGCGCTATCCGCAAGTACGGCCAACTCGAGGAGCGTTTCGCCGCACTCGGCGGGTACGGCGCCGAGAGCGAGGCGGGCCGCATCTGCGCCAGCCTCGGCCTGCCCGACCGGGTGCTGACCCAGCAGTTGCGCACCCTGTCCGGCGGTCAGCGGCGCCGGGTGGAGTTGGCGCGCATTCTGTTTGCCGCTTCAGATACCGGCGCCGGCTCGGCCACCACGCTCCTGCTCGACGAGCCGACCAACCACCTCGACGCCGACTCGATCGGCTGGCTGCGGGACTTCCTGCGCAACCACACCGGCGGGCTGGTGGTCATCAGCCACAACGTCGACCTGCTGGCCGAGGTCGTCAACCGGGTCTGGTTTCTCGACGCGGTCCGCGGTGAGGCCGATGTCTACAACATGGGATGGCACAAATATCTCGACGCCCGCGCCACCGACGAGCAGCGCCGCCGTCGGGAGCGCGCCAATGCGGAGAAGAAGGCCAACGCACTGCGCGCCCAGGCCGCGAAGATGGGCGCCAAAGCCACCAAAGCCGTTGCGGCACAGAATATGCTGCGCCGTGCCGACCGGATGATGGCCGCACTTGACGAGGAGCGGGTGGCCGACAAGGTGGCCCGGATCAAATTCCCCAGTCCCTCAGCATGCGGACGCACGCCCTTGACCGCCTCGGGGCTGACGAAGACCTACGGCTCGCTGGAAATTTTCACCGGCGTCGATCTGGCGATCGACCGGGGTTCGCGGGTGGTGGTACTGGGCCTCAACGGCGCCGGCAAGACGACGCTGTTGCGATTGCTGGCCGGTGTCGAGCAAGCCGACGCCGGAACGATCGAGCCCGGACATGGTTTGAAGATCGGGTATTTCGCGCAAGAGCACGACACCCTCGACGACGGAGCAAGCGTGTGGGAGAACATCCGCCACGCCGCGCCCGATTCCGGTGAGCAGGAGTTGCGCGGCCTGCTGGGCGCCTTCATGTTCAGCGGCGGCCAACTCGAGCAACCGGCGGGCACGCTGTCCGGCGGTGAGAAGACCCGACTGGCACTGGCTGGGCTGGTGGCCTCCACCGCCAACGTGCTGTTGCTCGACGAGCCGACCAACAACCTCGACCCGGCATCGCGCGAACAAGTTCTGGATGCACTGCGCAGCTACGCTGGCGCCGTCGTGTTGGTCACCCACGACCCGGGGGCCGCCGAGGCACTCGACCCCCAACGCGTCGTGCTGCTGCCGGACGGAACCGAAGACCATTGGTCCGACGAATACCGGGAACTCATCGAGCTCGCCTGACCCTTGGCCCAATCTTTGCGCTATAGCACAGGATTTGGTCAATTCGCCCCGCCGCTGCACCCAGGTTCTTAATCTGTGTCTCTGGGGCTCGAAGTTGAACCGGGGAGGGGCCGATGAGGAAATCGAAGAAGCCGCGCGAGCAGGTGCTGCAAGAACTGCGGAGCGCCTACGAGGGCGGGGCCAGCATTCGGACGCTGGTGGGATCGACGGGCAGGTCGTACGGGTCAATCCACAGCATGCTGCGCGAGTCCGGAACCACGATGCGCAGTCGCGGTGGCCCTAACCACCGCTCCCGAACACGTTGAGCGCGCGTTGAATTAGCTCTGGCGGACCGAACTCTCGACCAGATCGAGGACAGCGCTCAACAACCGGGTGTCTTCCCCGGAAGCCACTTTGGCCACCAAGCCGTCCAGCACCAAGTCGAGGTAGCACTGCAGCACGTCGCTGGGCACGTCGTCGCGAATCCGGCCGGCCAGCTTCCGCCGGCGTAGGCGCTCGATCGTTGCCGCCGTCAACTCCGCTGATCGGTCAGTCCACTCCTTGTTGAACTCCGGGTCGTGCCGCAGCTTCCGCGCGATCTCCAATCGCGTGGCGAGCCAGTCGAACTGCTCAGGCGCCGCCAGCATGTCGCGCATCACCTGTACCAGGCCCTCGCGCGACGCGACGTCGGCCATCCGCTCGGCATCCTCGTGGGCCAACTCGAAGAACAGCGTGTCTTTGTCGCGGAAGTGATGGAATATCGCACCCCGCGACAGACCGATCGCCTGCTCGAGGCGGCGCACCGTTGCTCCGTCGTATCCGAACTCGGCGAAGCAGCGGCGGGCGCCGTCAAGGATCTGACGGCGCCGGGCCGCCAGATGGTCCTGGCTGACCTTGGGCACCCGGAGGCTCGCTACGACCTGAGCATGTTGCGCAGCACGTACTGCAAGATGCCGCCGTTGCGGTAGTAGTCGGCCTCCCCAGGAGTGTCGATGCGCACTACGGCGTCGAATTCGACTGCGTCGCCGTCCTCCTTGACGGCCTTCACGTGCACCGTCTTGGGCGTCTTGCCGTTGTTCAGTTCCTCGATGCCGGTGATGTCGAACACCTCGGTGCCGTCCAGACCCAGGTCCTTCGCGGACTGGCCCTCCGGGAACTGCAGCGGGATGACGCCCATGCCGATCAGGTTGGACCGGTGGATGCGTTCGAACGACTCGGTGATCACCGCACGCACGCCCAGCAACCGGGTGCCCTTGGCCGCCCAGTCCCGCGACGAGCCGGAGCCGTATTCCTTGCCACCGAGGACGACCAGCGGAATGTCTTGTGCCGCATAGTTTTGCGCCGCGTCGAAGATGAACGCCTGCGGGCCGCCATCCTGAGTGAAGTCGCGGGTGTAGCCGCCTGAGACGTCGTCGAGAAGCTGGTTGCGCAACCGGATGTTGGCGAACGTGCCGCGGATCATCACCTCGTGATTGCCGCGCCGTGATCCCAACGAGTTGTAGTCCTTGCGGTCCACGCCGTGCTCGTCGAGGTACTGCGCCGCCGGAGTGCCGGGCTTGATGCTGCCCGCCGGTGAAATGTGGTCGGTGGTAACCGAATCACCTAGCAGGGCAAGCACTCTCGCACCCATGATGTCGGAAACCGGCTCCGGATCGGCAGGCATGCCGTCGAAGTAGGGGGCCTTGCGAACGTAGGTGGAGCTGTCGCTCCAGTCGAAGGTGTTGCCCTCCGGCGTCGGCAGTGAGCGCCACCGGTCGTCGCCTTTGAACACGTCGGCGTAGGAGCTGACGAACATGTCCCGGTTGATCGACGACGCGATGGTTTCCTGGATCTCCTCGGTGGTCGGCCAGATGTCCTTCAGGTAGACGTCGTTGCCGTCGTGGTCCTGGCCCAGCGGGTCGGACTCGAAGTCGAAGTCCATGGTGCCCGCGATCGCGTAGGCGATCACCAGAGGCGGTGACGCCAGGTAATTCATCTTCACGTCGGGGGAGATGCGACCCTCGAAGTTGCGGTTGCCGGACAGCACCGCGGTGACCGACAGGTCGTTGTCGTTGACGGCCTTGGAGATTTCGTCGGGCAGCGGTCCGGTGTTGCCGATGCAGGTGGTGCAGCCGTAGCCGCCGAGGTAGAAGCCGAGCTTCTCCAAATAGGGCCACAGGCCGGCCTTGTTGTAGTAGTCGGTGACCACCTGCGAACCCGGCGCCATGTTGGTCTTGACCCACGGCTTGGAGGTCAGTCCCTTCTCGACGGCGTTGCGTGCCAACAGCGCCGCACCGAGCATGACTTCCGGGTTGGACGTGTTGGTGCACGACGTGATGCCGGCGACGACGACCGCGCCGTGATCGAGGACGAAGTCACCGCGGTCCGCCGAACTCACCTTGACCGGCTTGGTCGGCCGGCCGTCGCAGCCCTGGGCGGCGCTCGGTGTCGCGTCGACGGCTCCGTCGTCGGCGAACGACAGCGCCACGGCGTCGCTGGCGGGGAACGACTCCGCGACCGCTTCGTCGAGCGCCGTTTCCGGTGCGGCGTGGTTCTCCTCGACGTAGTTATGGATGTCCTTGCGGAACGCAACCTTGGCTTCCGACAACAGGATTCGGTCTTGCGGGCGTTTGGGTCCGGCAATCGACGGCACCACCGTGGACAGGTCGAGTTCCAGGTACTCGGAGTACTTGGGTTCACGGTCGGCGTCGTGCCACATGCCCTGCTGCTTGGCGTACGCCTCGACCAGGGCCAACTGCTCGTCGGTACGCCCAGTCAGGGTCAGGTATTTGATGGTCTCTTCGTCGATCGGGAAGATCGCTGCGGTGGAACCGAATTCGGGGCTCATATTGCCGAGGGTGGCGCGGTTGGCCAGCGGCACCTCGGCCACGCCGGCGCCGTAGAACTCGACGAACTTGCCGACCACGCCGTGCTTGCGCAGCATGTCGGTGACGGTCAGCACCACGTCGGTCGCAGTGACGCCCGGCTTGATCTCACCAGTCAGCTTGAATCCGACGACCCGCGGGATGAGCATCGAGACGGGTTGGCCGAGCATGGCGGCCTCGGCCTCGATACCGCCGACGCCCCAGCCCAGTACGCCGAGCCCGTTGACCATGGTGGTGTGGCTGTCGGTGCCCACGCAGGTGTCGGGGTAGGCGACACCATCGCGGACCATCACCGTGCGGGCCAGGTACTCGATGTTGACCTGGTGGACGATGCCGGTACCCGGCGGCACGACCTTGAAGTCGTCGAATGCGCCTTGGCCCCAACGCAGGAATTGGTAGCGCTCACCGTTGCGCTGGTATTCGAGCTCGACATTGCGCTCGAACGCGTCGGCGGTGCCGAACACGTCGAGGATCACCGAGTGGTCGATCACCAGCTCGGCGGGGGCCAGCGGATTGACCTTTTCCGGGTCGCCGCCGAGATCGGCGACGGCTTCCCGCATGGTGGCCAAGTCGACCACACACGGGACGCCGGTGAAGTCCTGCATCACGACCCGCGCGGGGGTGAACTGAATTTCGATGCTGGGTTCGGCGTTGGGGTCCCAGTTCGCGATGGCTTCGATGTGCTGCTTGGTGATGTTGGCGCCGTCTTCGTTGCGCAGCAGATTCTCGGCGAGCACCTTCAGGCTGTAGGGAAGCTTTTCCGTGCCCGGTACCGCGTCCAGGCGGTAGATCTCGTAACTATCGTCGCCGACCTTCAGGGTGTCCTTGGCTCCGAATGAATTCACCGAATCTTGTGTGCTCACATCAACTCCCGACATCTGTCACGCGGCAGCTGCGCCCGGCTCGGGCTTATCCGCCGCGTCCGCGGTCTCGCCGCTCGTTTTGCGCCGGCGGGCCGTGCCGACGCGCGCTGTCAACCCTAACAGTACGCTTGTCCTGCATTCCGTTGGGTTCGGAAACGTGCTCTTCTTGCAGTCGACCGGCTGCTGTAACGCGCGCGTCGTCAGGCGGTACGGTTGTCGTCCGTGACCACCCCGCACGCGCCGCTCTACATACCTGGCGAGATATGTGGCACCGTCGGTGTCGATCCGGCGACCAAGCCCGACGACTGCCTTGCTGTGGTCCAGCATCAGGTCACGGCGGGAAACATCAGTGCGCCGCCCTCCGTCACACCGGGCCTGCTCGAGTTGATCGACCAAGCCCACGACCACGGCATCGACTTGAAGATCGTGGTGCTCGACCACAACCCGCCCAACGACACTCCGCTTCGCGACATCGCGACGGTCGTCGGCTCCCAGCATCCCGACGCCACGGTGCTGGTGCTCAGCCCGAACTACGTCGGCTCGTACAGCACGCACTTTCCTCGGTCGACGCTGGAGATCGGTGAAGACCACGCCAAAACCGGCAATACGGTGCTGTCCGCTCAGAATTTCTTGCACGAGCTTGAGACGCCCCAATTTCCGTGGACGTCGTTCACCATTGTGGTGCTGATCGGGGTATTGGCCGCCGCTGTCGGAACGCGATTCCTGCAGTTGCGCGCAAGGCGCGCAGCAACGTCCGCCGACGGCGCCCAGGGGACTCCTCAAGGTGCCGATCGCAGCGTCTAGCGGGCACTCTGTGCACCGTGTCGGATGGTGCTGACACTCATACCGCGAGCGCGGGCAAATTAGTGATGTCACCGTAGGGTCACAATTCTCAGAAGAACAGACTTGTAATTTGTGACATAAGTTTCCACTGGGTCAGATGTGACTTACGGTGCATGGGATGCATTGGTTTATTCCTGCTTCCAGCGATAACTGGGGGCTCGAAGTGCTAGCGCCATCCGCCCCGCGTTGAGCCAAGGAGACCCGACTCGAATGAGACGCAACCGCCGCGGCTCGTCCAACAGAGCGGCGACCATGCTTGGCCGCCGCCTAGGGCCGGCGGTGGTCAGCATGGCGCTGCTCGTTGGCACATCTGGCCTCGCCGATGCCGACCCGGACTCGATGGCCAAGTTGATCGCCGACGTGGCGCAGGCCAATCAGCGCCTGCAAGACCTCAACGCGCAGATCCAGACCGAGGAAGAAAGCGTCAACAAAGCGATCGTCAACGTCGAGGCCGCCCGCGACAACGCCGCAACCGCGCAGCATGACGTCGAGGCCAGCCAACGATCGGTTCGGGACGCCGACGCGGCAATTGCGGCCGCCCAGAAGCGATTCGACCGTTTCGCGGTCGCCAGTTACGTCAACGGTCCCTCGGACAGCTATCTGACCGCGAAGAACCCAGACGACATGATCGCAACGGCGGCCGCCGGTCAAACCCTGGCCGCCAGTTCGCAGCAGGTGATGGACAACCTGCAGCGTGCCCGCACTGAGCAGCTGAATAAGGAGTCCACGGCGCGGGCGGCAAAGCAGAAGGCGGACAAGGCGGTTGGTGACGCGCAAGCCAGCCAGAATGTGGCGGTGGCCGCGCTGACCGAGGTCCATCGCAAGTTCGGCGAGCAACAGCAAGAAGTCACAAGACTGGCCGATGAACGTAACGCGGCCCAATCCAGACTCGACGCCGCCCGCAATTGGTCGGCATCCGCGGGCGGACCGGATGCCGGACAGCGGGCGGCGTCGTCCCCCGGCGACCGATGGGACCCGGCGGCACCGGGCTCGCCGCAACGGCCGCGGGGCAGCGGGGGCAACTGGGATGGCGAGTGGGACCCCACCTTGCCGATGGTGCCCAGCGCCAACGTCCCGGGCGACCCGATCGCGATCCTGAACAAGGTGCTCGGGACGATGTCGACCTCTTCCGAGGTCACCTCCAACATGGGCCGCAGCTTCCTACAGCAGCTCGGATTGGCACCCACCCCAACAGGTTTCACCAACGGCAAGATCCCCCGGGTCTATGGACGGCAGGCATCCGAATACGTGATCCGGCGCGGTCTGTCGCAGTTGGGCGTGCCGTACTCCTGGGGTGGTGGCACGGCCGCCGGACCGGGCAAGGGCATCGGATCGGGTTCGGGCACCGTCGGCTTCGACTGTTCCGGTCTGGTGCTGTACTCGTTCGCCGGTGTCGGCATCAAGCTGCCGCACTACTCGGGAGCACAGTACGACATGGGCCGCAAGATCCCGGCCTCCCAGATGCGCCGCGGTGACGTCATCTTCTACGGCCCCGGCGGTAGCCAGCACGTCACGATTTACCTCGGCCAGGGACAGATGCTCGAGGCGCCCGACGTCGGCCTGAAAGTGCGGGTCGCGCCGGTTCGCACCAGCGGTATGACGCCCTACGTGGTCCGTTACATCGAATACTGACGCGTTGAAAGGATCTATGCGCCAACGTTCAACGGACTGCGGGGGCAGGCGCCGGACCAGAGCGGTCTGGTCGGTGCTGGCCGCCATCAGCCTGCTCATCGGGCTGGCGACTCCAGCGCAGGCTGAGGACGGCGCGTGGGATCCCACCCTGCCGCCCACGATCAGCGCGGGCGCGCCAGGGGACCCGGTGGCCATGGCCAACCAGTCGCTGCAGGCGACCGCGCAAGCCACCCAGACGACTCTCGGACTTGGACAGCAATTCCTCAACGGCCTTGGAATCAACCTGGGTGGTAAGCCCGCCAGCACCAGTGCGAGCGGAATCCCGCGGGTGTACGGCCGGCAAGCCGTCGAATATGTGATCCGCCGTGGCTCGTCACAGCTAGGTGTGCCCTACTCGTGGGGCGGCGGCACACCGAACTCGCCGAGCAAAGGCATCGACTCCGGGGCCAACGTTGTCGGCTTCGACTGCTCGGGCCTGGTCCGCTACAGCTTCGCCGGGGTGGGCGTGCTGTTGCCCCGGTTCTCCGGTGACCAATACAACGCCGGCCGTCACATTCCGCCCTCGCAGGCCAAGCGCGGCGACCTGATCTTCTACGGCCCCGGCGGCGGACAGCACGTGACTATTTATCTAGGCAATGGGCAGATGCTGGAGGCGTCGGGCAGCGCCGGCAAAGTCACCATCAGCCCGGTGCGGAAGGGCGGCATGACGCCGTTCCTGACGCGGATCATCGAGTACTGACCGATCCGTGTGCCTGGCTTCGTCTCAGTTCGCTGCGCCCGCCGCGCCGTCGCCGGGCAAGTTCGACGGCCCGGCTTCTCCCTAGCGGGCCGCAGGCGCTGCATCGTCGCCGGACGGGTCACGTCGACGGATGCCAGGTCGCCTGGAATAGTTGAGCCAGGGCATGCAATGCCCGGCGACGTTCGCAGCGCGAGTAGTCGTGTTCGATCGAATTCTGGAAGGTAGAGCCGTGGAGGGTGATCGATGACATCAGCAGGCGGGCCGCCGCCGGGCACCAGCGGTTACCCGGGTCCGGGCAGCGCACCAACGGCCCCTGCGCATGCGGCCCCCGGTGGTGGCGGCAATGGCTTGGCGGCCGAGGTACACACCTTGGAGCGGGCCATCTTCGAGGTCAAACGCATCATTGTCGGCCAGGACCAGCTGGTCGAGCGGATGCTCGTCGGCTTGCTGTCCAAGGGCCACGTGCTGCTCGAGGGTGTGCCGGGCGTCGCCAAAACGCTGGCCGTGGAGACGTTCGCCAAGGTGGTCGGCGGGTCGTTCGCGCGCATCCAGTTCACTCCTGACCTGGTACCCACCGACATCATCGGTACCCGTATCTACCGGCAGGGCAAAGAGGAGTTCGACACCGAGCTAGGTCCGGTCGTCGCCAATTTCCTGCTTGCGGACGAGATCAACCGTGCGCCGGCCAAGGTGCAGTCCGCGCTGCTGGAGGTCATGCAGGAGCGCAAGGTCTCTATCGGCGGCAAGAGCTATCCGTTGCCCAACCCGTTCCTGGTGATGGCGACGCAGAACCCGATCGAGCACGAGGGCGTCTACCCGCTGCCCGAAGCGCAACGTGACCGCTTTCTGTTCAAGATCAACGTCGGCTATCCCTCGCCGGAAGAAGAGCGCGAGATCATCTACCGGATGGGCGTCAAGCCGCCAGAGCCCAAGCAGATCCTGGACACCGGTGACCTGATTCGGCTGCAGGAGATCGCGTCGAACAACTTCGTCCACCATGCGCTGGTCGACTACGTGGTGCGGGTCGTCACGGCCACCCGTCACCCCGAGCAGCTCGGCATGAACGACGTGAAGAGCTGGATCTCGTTCGGTGCGTCGCCGCGTGCATCACTGGGCATCATCGCGGCCTCGCGGTCGCTGGCGCTGGTGCGTGGTCGCGACTACGTGATCCCGCAGGACATCGTCGAGGTGATCCCCGACGTGCTGCGTCACCGCCTCGTGCTGACCTACGACGCGTTGGCCGACGAGATCTCTTCGGAGATCGTCATCAATCGCGTGCTGCAGACCGTCGGCTTGCCGCAGGTCAACGCTGTTCCGCAGCAAGGCCATTCGGTTCCGCCGGCGATGCAGGCCGCGGGTGCGGCCAGCGGTCGGTGACTGACTCCAACTCCGCGGCCGAGCGGCCCGTAGTCCGTCCGCCGTCCATGCAGCGCGGAAACATCGACGATCCCAAGTTGTCGGCGGCGTTGCGGACCCTCGAGCTCACGGTCAAACGCAAGCTCGACGGTGTCCTGCACGGTGACCACCTCGGCCTGATCCCCGGTCCGGGTTCGGAGCCGGGGGAGTCACGCGAGTACCAGCCGGGCGACGACGTGCGCCGGATGGACTGGGCGGTCACCGCGCGGACCACGCATCCGCACGTTCGGCAGATGATCGCCGACCGGGAGCTCGAGACGTGGCTGGTGGTCGACATGTCGGCCAGCCTGGACTTCGGCACCGCGGTCTGCGAGAAGCGTGATCTGGCGGTGGCGGCCGCGGCGGCCATCACGTTCTTGAACAGCGGCGGCGGAAACCGGCTCGGTGCGCTGATTGCCAACGGCGAGAAGGTAACTCGCGTACCGGCCCGCTCTGGGCGGCAGCACGAGCAGACGTTGTTGCGCACGATCGCCACGATGCCGAAGGCGCCGGTGGGCGTGCGAGGCGACCTGGCGGTGGCCATCGACGCGTTGCGCCGTCCCGAGCGCCGCCGCGGGATGGCGGTAATCATCAGCGACTTCCTCGGGCCGATCAACTGGATGCGCCCGCTGCGGGCGATCGCGGCGCGTCACGAGGTCCTCGGCGTCGAGATCCTGGATCCGCGTGACGTCGAGTTGCCCGACGTCGGTGATGTCATCCTGCAAGACGCCGAGACGGGTCGCTCCCGTGAATTCACCATCGACGAACAGTTGCGCGACGACTTCGCGAAAGCGGCAGAGGCGCACCGCGCCGACGTGGCCCGAACGTTGCGCAGCTGCGGGGCGCCGCTCCTTTCGCTGCGCACCGACCGGGATTGGATCGCCGACATCGTCCGTTTCGTCGAATCTCGCCGGCGCGGTGCACTGGCGGGGCGCCAGTGACTTACGTCCTGTACGAGTCGGGCCACCACACCAAGACGGGTCTGCTATGACATTGCCGTTGCTCGGACCGATGACGCTGTCCGGGTTTGCCCACCCATGGTTCTTCCTGTTCCTGGCAGTGATCGCGGCGATCGTCGCGTTGTACGTCTTCGCGCAGCTGGCCCGGCAGCGCCGGATGCTGCGTTTCGCCAACATGGAACTGCTGGAAAGCGTTGCGCCCAAACAGCCCACGCGTTGGCGGCACCTGTCGGCGATCCTGCTGGTCGCCTCGCTGCTGTTGTTCACCATTGCGATGGCCGGCCCTACCCACGACGTCCGGATTCCGCGCAACCGGGCCGTCGTGATGCTCGTCATCGACGTGTCCCAGTCCATGCGGGCCACCGACGTCGAGCCCAACCGGATGGCCGCCGCGGAGGTTGCGGCCAAGGAGTTCGCCGGTGAGCTGACACCCGGTATCAACCTCGGCCTGATCGCCTATGCGGGGACGTCGACCGTGCTGGTCCAGCCGACGACCAACCGTGACGCGACCAAGGCTGCGCTGGACAAGCTGCAGTTCGCCGATCGGACCGCGACCGGTGAGGGTATTTTCACCGCGCTGCAGGCGATCGCCACCGTTGGTGCGGTGATCGGCGGCGGCGATACCCCGCCGCCGGCCCGCATCGTGTTGTTCTCCGACGGTAAAGAGACGATGCCGACAAACCCCGACAACCCCAAGGGGGCGTTCACCGCGGCGCGGACGGCCAAGGACCAGGGCGTGCCGATTTCGACCATCTCGTTCGGCACCCCGTATGGGTTCGTGGAGATCAACGGTCAACGCCAGCCGGTGCCGGTTGACGACAGCACGATGAAGAAGGTTGCCGAGCTCTCCGGCGGCACCCACTACGACGCCGCGAACCTTCAGGAGCTCAAGCAGGTCTACGCCTCGCTGCAACAGCAGATCGGCTACGAGACCATCAGAGGCGACGCGAGCATCGGTTGGCTGCGCCTGGGTTCGCTGGTGTTGGCGCTGGCTGGCCTGGCGGCGCTGCTGATCAACCGGCGGCTGCCGACCTGATCCGCTGCGCGTTGCGAGCGTAACGCCATGGCGTTGTTCGCCCGCCCGATCGACCCGCTGCGTTACGCTCGCTCAGCCAGGGCGGCGCGCACGCGGCGCAAAATGTCCGAAGGATGGTCCTCGGCGACTACCCGGACGACGATCCACCCTCTGCGTCCGACAGTTTCATGACGCCGGATGTCCCTTACGTACTGCGCTCTATCCGTTCGGTGATGGTCGCCGTCATACTCGACCGCGACCATCACGTCCTCCCACCCCATGTCCAAATAAGCCATTAAGCAACCGAATTCGTCGTATACCGGGATTTGAGTTTGCGGTGCTGGAAGCCCACCGCGAACCAGCAGCAGGCGCAACCAGCTCTCTCGCGGTGACTGTGCGCCCCCGTCGATCAGCTCGAGAGCCGCCCTCGCGCGGATCATCCAACGCCGGCCGCGGTAACGCTCCACCAGCAGTTCGATGTCGGCCGGCTTCAGCTCGACCGCCTGCGCCAGCGCATCGATTCCCGCCACTGCCACGCCCAGCGAGTACCGCCTGGCGATGTCGAGCGCAGTTCTGGCCGGAGAGGTGACGCGCATACCGTCGAGAACGATGATCTCGTCGGCCTCGACGCGTTCTTCCCAAACCCGAATTCCGGGCACCGGGCGGCGGTTGGTGTCGATGATTGCCGCAGGCCAGGCGGCATTGATCCAGCGCGAGCCGTGTAACGCTGACGCGGAGAATCCGGCGAGTATCCCGCGGCGCCGGGAGCGCAGCCAGCAGGCCCTGGCCCGTAAGGTCGGGGTCAGTGCGACACCCTTTGCGAGGTATACGTCGTGATGCAGCCGAACGCAATATCGCCTCAGCTTGAAACGGGTCACTCGGCCCGCAGTCAGCGCTTCGCTGCCGAGAAACGGCTCGTCCATGGCGGGCAGTGTCCCGCCGCCGACCGACAAGGCCCGCGAGCGTAACGCCAGGGCACGACCTGGGCGGTAAGCGGGACCGTGGCGTTACCCTCGGCGACCAATCGGTGAACGCCGGGCGATTTCGGTGACGCCGTGGTCAAGCGATAGGTTGTCCGGGTGACTGATGTAGCCACCGACGGCGGTAAGCCCCCATTCGTTTCTCGCTCGGTCCTGGTCACCGGCGGAAACCGCGGGATCGGGCTGGCCATCGCGCAGCGGTTGGCAGCCGACGGCCACAAGGTCGCGATCACGCATCGCGGGTCCGGCGCCCCCCAGGGATTGTTCGGCGTCGAGTGCGATGTAACGGACAGCGCGGCCGTCGATCGCGCGTTTACCGCGGTCGAGGAACATCAGGGCCCCGTCGAAGTGGTGGTGTCCAATGCCGGCGTTTCCGCGGACGCATTCCTCATCCGGATGACCGAGGAGCGCTTCGAGAAGGTCATCGACGCCAACCTCACCGGCGCGTTCCGGGTGGTGCAGCGCGCGTCGCGGAGCATGCAGCGCAAGCGATTCGGCCGGTTGATCTTCATCGGCTCGGTATCGGGCACCTGGGGCATCGGCAACCAGGCCAACTATGCCGCGTCGAAGGCCGGCGTCATCGGCATGGCCCGATCGATTTCGCGCGAGTTGTCCAAGGCCAACGTCACGGCCAATGTCGTCGCTCCCGGCTACATCGACACCGACATGACCCGCGCCCTGGACGAGCGGATCCAAGAGGGTGCGCTGGACTTCATTCCCGCCAAGCGCGTCGGCACCGCCGCTGAAGTCGCGGGAGTGGTCAGCTTTTTGGCTTCCGAGGATGCGAGCTACATCTCCGGAGCGGTCATCCCGGTCGACGGCGGCATGGGCATGGGCCACTGACCGGCTCGAACGAACTGAGGAATTAGGACGGACATGGCAGGACTTCTCGAAGGCAAACGGATCCTGGTCAGCGGGATCATCACCGACTCCTCGATCGCGTTTCACATCGCGAAGGTCGCGCAGGAGGCGGGAGCGCAGTTGGTGCTCACCGGTTTCGACCGGTTGCGGTTGATCCAGCGGATCGCCGACCGGCTGCCGGAAAAGGCGCCGCTGATCGAACTCAACGTGCAAGACGAGAAGCACCTCGACACGCTGGCCGAACGCGTGATCGCCGAGATCGGCGAGGGCAACAAGCTCGACGGGGTGGTGCACTCGATCGGCTTTATGCCGCAGACCGGCATGGGTGTCAACCCATTCTTCGACGCGCCCTACGAAGATGTCGCGAAAGGTATCCACATTTCGGCGTATTCGTACGCCTCCATGGCCAAGGCGCTGCTGCCGATCATGAACTCCGGTGGCTCGATCGTGGGTATGGACTTCGACCCGAGTCGCGCCATGCCGGCGTACAACTGGATGACAGTCGCCAAGAGCGCGCTGGAATCGGTCAACCGGTTCGTGGCCCGTGAAGCGGGCAAGTTCGGCGTGCGGTCCAATCTCGTTGCGGCCGGACCGATCCGGACCCTCGCGATGAGCGCCATCGTCGGCGGAGCACTCGGTGACGAGGCGGGTGCTCAGATGCAGCTGCTCGAGGAGGGCTGGGACCAACGGGCCCCGATCGGCTGGAACATGAAAGATCCGACACCGGTGGCCAAGACGGTGTGCGCCCTGTTGTCGGAGTGGTTGCCGGCCACCACCGGGACCATCATCTACGCCGACGGCGGCGCCAGCACTCAGCTGCTGTAGCACCCAGTGAACTTCGATGCCGTCCTGCTGCTGTCCTTCGGCGGGCCGGAAGGGCCGGAGCAGGTGCGGCCATTCCTGGAAAACGTCACCCGCGGCCGAAACGTGCCCTCGGAACGGCTCGACGACGTAGCTCAGCACTACCTGCACTTCGGCGGCGTGTCGCCGATCAACGGGATCAACCGCGACCTGATCACTCAGTTGCGGGCGCAGCTGGACATTCCGGTCTATTTCGGCAACCGCAACTGGGAACCTTACGTCGAGGATGCGGTTGCGGCCATGCGCGACAACGGGGTTCGGCGGGCAGCGGTGTTCACCACGTCGGCGTGGAGTGGCTACTCCGGGTGCACGCAGTACTCCGAGGATCTCGCCCGCGCCCGGGATGCGGCCGGCCCCACCGCGCCCGAACTCGTCAAACTGCGGCGCTACTTCGACCATCCGCTGTTTGTCGAGATGTTCGCCGAGAACCTCACCGCGGCCGCGAAGATGGTGCCCGCGGATGCCCGGCTGATCTTCACCGCACACTCGGTTCCGATCGCCGCCGACGACCGCCTGGGTCCCAAGCTGTACAGCCGCCAAGTGCGTTACGCCGCAGGCCTTGTCGCGGCCGCCGCCGGCTACGACGACTACGACGTGGTCTGGCAGTCGCGCTCGGGCCCACCGCAGGTGCCGTGGCTGGAACCCGACATTGCCGATCACGTTGCCGCGCTTGCCGACTCGGGCACCAAGGCCGTGATTGTCTGCCCGATCGGTTTCGTCGCTGATCACATCGAAGTGGTGTGGGATCTCGACACCGAATTGCGGGAACAGACCGATGCTGCCGGTATCGCGTTCGCGCGGGTAAGCACGCCTAACGCCGACCCGCGATTCGCCCGACTCGCGGTCGATTTGATCGACGAACTTCGGTGCGGGCGCCCGCCGGTTCGGGCGGACGGACCGAACCCGGTGCCCGGATGCGCGGCCGGCGTCAACGGCGAACCGTGCCGTCCACCGCACTGCGCCGCGGACAACGCGGGCTAGCGGGACGCAGTCACCGCTGCCACGCGGCGTGCAGGATCGCGCTGAGCGCAGCCATTCTCGCCGATCGCACGACGCCGGCCAGCGGCCGCAACGCGTCGGTGGCGATCTGAGCCTCGGACAACGACTGGGTGCCGATCCTGCTCAGCCCCGCGCTGACCGTGATGATCGCGTCGACGTGTGCCGCGTTCTCCAGCACTCGCAACGCACGCGAGGGCGGGTGATCGGGAACCTGGTGGTGCCGAGTGGATTCCAGCAACTGCTCGACCATGCCGCGGGGATCGTCGACATCGACTCCGGCTGATCCGAGCCCGATCGTGGTGAGGGCGTCCGCAGCCGAGCGGACGGCCAACCGCAAGTCGTACTCGGCCTCGCCCAGGTCGATGTGATCGATCGTCGGCACATGCGGCAGCGAGTACACCGTCCACGACAGCGCTGCCAGTTCAGGGATCGCGCGTTCTTCGTCGGATTCGTCGTATTCGAATTCGGGCACCAATCCGACTGCGATCCCGGGATCGTCTGGGTGACTGACGATCACCGCCTCGCCGGCCGCCATTGCATCGCGCTCGAACTGAGTGCCCGGTACCAGACCGCGGGCATCGCCAGGAATAGGCAGTACTACCGATATCGCCGGTGTTCCAGTTGACGGACGTCCGGCTGCGGTCCGCAGCGTCTGTAGCAGCAAGACCACGCCGGCGTCGTGGATGTCCGGCCAGGGCAGCCCGGTGTGGCCGGCCGCCACCGCGTCGTATGCGGTAACGGATTGCGAAGGAGCCCAACAGGATAACGCGTCGAGGACGTCATCGGGGGCGGCCTGCCCGGCCAGCCAGGCATTGGCCCACACCGAGAGCGTCGCGCTTGGGCACCACATGATTTCGCAGTGTAGTTGTTCGTCGGGGCTGAGGCGGGTCACGCGATATCCTGACGGCATGTCTGCGGCCGTGATCTGGCTCATCGTCGCATTAGGTTTGGCCGGCGCCGAAGCGCTCACCGGCGACATGTTCCTGCTCATGCTCGGTGGGGGCGCGCTGGCGGCAGCCGGTTCCAGTTGGCTGACAGACCTGCCGCTCTGGGGTGACGGCGTGGTGTTTTTGGTGGTCTCGGTGCTGTTGTTGGCGGTGGTCCGCCCGGCGCTGCGGCGACGGCTGACCCCGCCGAAGAGCTTGACGACGGGCATCGAAGCGCTCGAGGGTAAGCGCGCGCTGGTGCTCGACCGCGTGGCCCGCGACGAGGGCCAGATCAAGATCGACGGTCAGGTGTGGACCGCGAGACCATTGAATGACGGTGACGAGTTCGAACCCGGCGAACAAGTCACCATCATGCATATCGATGGGGCCACTGCGGTGGTCTGGAATCCGTAATCCAAGAAACAGGAGAATCGCATGGGTGCAACTGCCGGGCTGCTGTTTTTCGCCGTGCTGGTGGTGTTCGCCGTCATCGTGGTTGCGAAGTCGGTGGCGCTGATTCCGCAAGCGGAAGCGGCCGTCGTCGAAAGACTGGGCCGCTACAGCCGGACAGTCAGCGGACAGCTGACCTTGCTGGTGCCGTTCATCGACCGCATCCGGGCCCGCATCGACCTGCGTGAACGAGTGGTGTCGTTCCCGCCGCAGCCGGTGATCACCGAGGACAACCTGACGCTAAACATCGACACCGTCGTCTACTTCCAGGTCACCAATCCGCAGGCGGCGGTCTACGAGATCAGCAACTACATCGTGGGCGTCGAGCAGCTGACCACCACCACACTGCGCAACGTCGTCGGTGGCATGACGCTCGAGCAGACGCTGACCTCACGCGACCAGATCAACGGCCAGCTGCGCGGCGTGCTGGACGAGGCGACCGGACGTTGGGGGCTGCGGGTGGCACGCGTCGAACTGCGCAGCATCGACCCGCCGCCGTCGATCCAGGCGTCGATGGAGAAGCAGATGAAAGCCGACCGTGAGAAGCGGGCGACGATCTTGACCGCGGAAGGAATGCGACAGGCCGCGATCACGCAGGCCGAGGGTGAGAAGCAGTCGCAGATCCTGGCCGCCGAGGGCGCCAAGCAGGCAGCCATCCTCGCGGCCGAAGCCGACCGGCAGTCCCGCATGCTGCGCGCCCAGGGTGAGAGAGCCGCCGCGTACCTGCAGGCACAAGGTCAGGCCAAGGCGATCGAGAAGACGTTCGCGGCGATCAAGGCCGGTCGGCCCACCCCGGAGATGCTGGCCTACCAGTATTTGCAGACACTTCCCAAGATGGCCGAAGGTAGCGCCAACAAGGTGTGGGTGGTGCCAAGCGACTTCAGTTCGGCGCTGCAAGGCTTCTACAAGTCGCTCGGAGCACCCGGCGACGACGGCGCATTCCGCTTCACGCCGTCGCCCGTCGACTCCGCCCCGGCCAAGCCGGAAGACGACTCAGACGTCAAAGACTGGTTCTCCACCGAAACCGACCCCGCGCTGCTCCAAGCGGTGGCCAAGGCCGAGGCCGACGCCCATAAGCCGGTCGAGGAGATCCTGCCGCCACGACACCAACTGGAGCAGTGAGATGGCCGCTCTGACGTCGTCGAAAACCTACGCCGGGCTGGCGGCGTTCCAGGCTTTCGACGCGGTGGCATGTGCGATACCGATTGCCCCGATCGCCAAAAGCCTCGACACGCTCGGCGTTCCGGAAGAGATCCGCTGGGTGCTGCCGACGGCCAAGGCGGCGTCGGTCATCGGGCTGCTGTCAGCCGGCCGCTTTCCCGCGCTGGCGCGGCTGACCACAGCCATGCTGACGCTGTATTTCGTGCTGGCGGTCGGTGCCCATCTGCGGGTCCGCGACAAGATCGGGAACGTCATCCCGGCGGCGTCGTTTTTGGCGACGTATGCCGTGCTGACGGTGAAGGGACCGGACTTGGCATAGGCCCTGGCCGCCGCTGCCAGCCACGATGCTTTAAAGCCCCACGTTGGGGGTACCTATCCGGCTGATGAAAACCGCACCACGGGGTGTGGGACTGACTCGGCGCCGTCGCAGATGGACCCGCGACCAGATCCAGGTCACCGATCCCGAGCAGATGCGCCAGTCCCTCAAAGGCGCGTCCATCGGCAACTTCATGGAGTGGTACGACTTCGGCGTCTACGGCTACATCGCGACGGCGCTGGCACAAGTCTTTTACCCCGGTAACAGCGTCAGCGCAGTCCACCTCCTGGCCACCTTCAGCACCCTGGCGGCCGCATTTGTCGTCCGCCCGATCGGCGGCCTGATCTTCGGCCCACTCGGCGATCGGATCGGGCGCAAGCGGGTACTGGTGATCACCATCGTGATGATGACGATCGGCACCACCGGCACCGGGCTACTGCCGGGCTACCACACCATCGGCATCTGGGCCCCGATCCTGCTAGTCGTCGCCCGGGTGTTCCAGGGTTTGTCGACGGGCGGCGAGTACGTCGGCGCGATGACCTACATCGTCGAGCAAGCCCCCGATCGCTCGCGCGGACGCGTGGTCGGCTTCCTGCCGCTGGGAAACCTGGCGGGCTTCGTGGCGGCGGGGCTGATCGTCACCGGCCTGCAAACGCTGCTGTCGAATCACCAAATGTTGACCTGGGGATGGCGGGTGCCGATGTTGCTCAGCGCGCCGCTGGGGCTGGTCGCGATTTTCATGCGGATGCGCCTCGAGGAATCTCCGGCCTACGACGGGGGAGCCCCCGAGCCGGAGCCCGACGATGCGCGGCAGTACCGGCGCACCATCGCCGAGCAGTGGCGCCCCATGTTGATCTGCGCGGCGCTGGTGTATACGTCGAACGCCGCCGACTACATGCTGACCGGGTACCTGCCCACCTATTTGAAAGTCGTCGTCCATGTCAGCCACACGTCGGGCCTGACGATGATCACGGTGACCCTGACGATCCTGGCCTTGTTGCTGGTCCCCGTTGCCGCGCTATCCGATCGCGTCGGCATCAAACCGATCATGCGGACCGGGTGCGTTCTCTTGATCGTCGCGTCGATTCCCGCATTCCTGTTGATGCAAAGCGGCAGCGGCCGCGTGTTGCTGTTCCTCGGTGTGCTGCTGATCGGCTTGATGGAGTTGTGCTTCGACAGCACCTCGCCCGCCACTATGCCGGCGCTGTTTCCGACCAGCGTCCGCAACGGAGCGCTGGCGATCTCCTACAACGTCTCGATTTCGGCATTCGGTGGGACCACTCCGCTGATCGCCCAGGCGTTGGTCTCCGCAACGGGCAACGTCATGGTGCCCGCGTACATGCTGATGGTGGCGGGCCTGGTGGGACTGGTGACACTGGCCTTCACCCCCGAAGTCGCCGGCCGGCGGCTACCGGGCTCGCCGCCCACGGTCGAGACCGAGGAGGAGGCGCGCGAATTGATGGAGGGCTGCGACTAGCTCAGTGCGGGGTACCGGGCGGGCACGGCGGCGGGTAGACCGGAACGCCACCACCACCTCGGGCGCTGCCCGGGCCAACTCGACCGTAGGGCCAGCATTTCATCGCGGGAAGTTTCGGTGTCGGCGCCGGCGCTGCCGGGTTCGGGTCGGACGGCGGCGGGTCCAGCGGCGCGCCCGCGGCGATGCCGGAGCCGAAAGTGATTGTGACCGTAGCGATTACGGCGGCGACGAGATGCGTGACGTCCATTTTTGGTTGCCTCTCAGACAGCTACCGGCGATGCGACGATCAGAAAAACCGTTCAGTTTTTAAGTGTATAGCTGAAATCTGTGTAGTTCCTGGGCTTATCAAGGCAATGCCGTATCGGTGTCCGTCGGCGCGGCGTGGTGGTGTCGGCGGTACTGGCGGATTTCGTAGCTGAACAACGCCAGTCCGATCAGCCCGGTGCACAGTGACACCGTGAACAACAGTGGACTGACGTGGCCGGTGAGCGCATCGCCGAGGATCACCACGGCCGACGTCCCGGGCAACAAGCCCGCCACGGTGGCCAGCAGATAGGGCAGCGCCCGGACCGCGGACGCCCCAACCGCGTAGTTGAGCGGCGCGAACGGCACTACCGGGATTAACCGCAGCGACATCACCGCGACCCAGCCGCGCTCGCGTAGCCGGGCATCGACCTTCTCGACGGCTTGGTGATGTACGAGTCGGTTCAGTTGCCAGCCGGCGGCGCGAACAAGGCCCAGCGCGATCATCGCGCTGATCGTGCTGGCCGCGACGGCCAGCGTCACGCCGAGCATCGGTCCGAACAGCAGACCGGCGGCCAAGGTGAACGCGGTACGCGGGAACGGCAATACGGTCACAACGATGTGGGCGCCGAGAAACGCCAGCGGCAACCACGGGCCCATCGTCATCGCCCAGTCCCGCAACTGCACCGCGGACGGCAACCGGACCAGCAGCGCCACCGCAACCAGCGCGACGACTACCACCGACGTCAGGATCAACCGACGCTTGGACAGCTGGCGCGCGGAGGCAACCACCGCGGAGCCCAGCGGCCGCAGCCCGTCGGCGAGTCTGCGGGTCGGTCGAATCACAGCGTGCAGCCTACGGAGCCTGAAGGCGCTGCCCGTCAGCGGACGAACAGGGACAGCAATTTGCGGCCCAACGGCACTGCGGCCGAGGCGGTTTCGCTGACGACAGTGATGTCACGGCCGAACCGTCGGCGCAGCTCGCGCTGCAAGTTGTCGTGCAGCGTGGTGCTCGCCGCCGGGCAGCCGTGGCAGGCGCCCGACAACCGGACGGTCACGTTGTCGCCGTCGACCGACACCAATTCGATCGAGCCGCCGTGAGATTCGGCGAGCGCGCCGATTGGTCCAGCCAGCAATTCGGCGGTGGTCCCGGCAAGTCCGGACGTGCCGTCGGCCGCGGGGTCGAGCCGCCAGGCCGCCGAATCCAGCAGTGCGTCGGACAGCGCCTTCGCGACGTCGTCGCCCAGTTCGCGCCAGCTAGCGCCGGGGCGCAAGGTGATCAGCACGTCGGCCGTGCGCACCTCGATGGCGTCGATCGCGCCGCCCAGCAACTCGCCCAGACGGCCTGGGGCCTCAAGCACCCTGCCGCGCGCCGGCAACCGGTCGGCCGAGACCACCCAGCGCACCTGCTGTGGGTTGGTCGTCGCGGTGGCGTGGATGGGAATCATGTGCCCAGGCCCGTGGCAACCCAGCGCGCGGCGAACGCCATCGTCCAAGCGAGAACGAACATGTAACTGAACGCGAACGCGGGCCACCGCCAGGTGTTGGTTTCGCGACGCATCACCGCGATCGTGGACATGCACTGCAACGCGAACATGAAGTAGACCATCAGCGCAATCACGGTCGGAGCGGTGAAGATGCGGTCACCGTGGTCGTCGGTCAGGGCGGCCAGGGCGTCCTGCGGAGACTCCGGGTCGGTCGCGGCCGCCACCTGTCCGAGGGTCGAGACGAACACTTCGCGGGCCGACAGCGAGCCGACGAGAGCGATGTCGGTTCGCCAGTCGAAGCCCAGCGGCGCGAAGACTGGCTCGACCGCGCGACCCACGTCGGCGGCAAAGCTGTGGTTCATCACGTACGCGGTCGCGTCGGTTGTCGACATGCCTCGCGTCTGGGCTTCGCGCACTGGGAGGTTCAGCAGCGCCCACAGCACCAGCGACGTGGCAAGGATGATCGTCCCGGCCTTACGCAGGAACACCCGCGCCGCGCTCCACATCGCAGCCAGCATCGCCTGCGGCGACGGTAGCCGGTAGGGCGGCAGCTCCATGGTGAACGGCAGCAGATCCCCACGCAGAATGGTCGACTTGACAATCAGCGCTGCCAACAGCGCGGACAGCCCGCCGCCCAGATAGAGCAGGAACATCGTGACGCCCTGCGCGCTGAGTCCACACCATCGGGTCCGCGGTGCCACCAACAGGCCGACCAGCAAGGTGTACACCGGCAACCGTGCCGAACAGGTCATCAGCGGCGCGGTGACGATCGTCGCGATTCGGTCGCGTGATGACGGCAGCGTTCTGGTCGCCATGATGCCGGGGATCGCGCAGGCGAACGACGACAGCATCGCCACGAACGCGCGGCCCTCCAGCCCGGTCTTGGCCATCACCCGGTCCATCAGGAACGCCGCCCGCGACATGTAACCCACGCTCTCGAGGAACGCGAGCAGGCAAAACAACAAGACAATCTGGGGAATGAACTGCAAGACGGTGCCGACACCGCCGATGAGTCCCTGACTGAGCAGTCCACGCGCAACGGGGTTGCCGACATGCTCGGCGACCTGGCCGCCCAGCCAGCTCAGCGCGCTGCCGATGCCGTCGCGCAACGGCGCCGCCGCAGTGAACAACACCTGGAAGAAGTAGAACATCACCGCGAAGAAGATGACCGTGCCCCACAGCGGATGCAGCAGCACCCGGTCGATCCGGGCCGTGCGTCGATCCGGTTGCGGCGCAATGTA
Organism: Mycobacterium paraterrae; assembly: GCF_022430545.2. Classification (NCBI taxonomy): domain Bacteria; kingdom Bacillati; phylum Actinomycetota; class Actinomycetes; order Mycobacteriales; family Mycobacteriaceae; genus Mycobacterium; species Mycobacterium paraterrae. Next base: position 4,323,702 of record NZ_CP092488.2, read on the forward strand.
ATCGGCGGCTTCTAGGACGGACTGGCCCCAGGCATCAATGGCGTCCTGGCCGACCGGGGGCAGCACCGGCGGACGTTGCCACTGCTCCAAGGACGCCAGTTGCTTCCGCACGTGCTCGATGCCCGATCCACGGGACGCGACGACCGCGGTGACCGGGATGCCCAGCGCGGTGGAAAGCGCGCCGGTGTCGATGCGTCCGCCGCGGGGGGTCAGCTCGTCGCCCATGGTCAGCACCAACAGGCACGGCAGATCGAGCCGAATGACCTGCCCGATCAGCAGGATCGACCGACGCAGCGTGGTGGCATCGGCGACCAGCACGATCGCATCGGGCGGGTCGATGCCTGGGCACTCGCCCGTGAGCAGGTCGGTTACTACCTGCTCGTCTGGACTGATCGGGTCGAGGCTGTAGGTGCCGGGTAGATCTTCTACTGCGATCGGCACGCCGTCGACGTGGACGGTGCCCACGCTGCGTCCCACCGTGACGCCCGGATAGTTGCCGGTCTTGGCGCGTAAGCCGGTCAAATGGTTGAAGACGCTGGTCTTTCCGGCGTTCGGGCTACCGACCAGCGCCACCCGGCGGATACCGGTGACAGCAACCGCGGAACCTTCGACGTCATGGCAGGCCGTCATCGGTCGGCATCGGGGACGACTTCGATGAGCCGTGCCTCGCGACTGCGCAGGCACAGCTCGGTGTCGTGCACCCGATAGATGGTGGGGTCACCCAACGGGGCACGGCGGATCACGTCGACGCGGGCCTTGGCTCGAAAACCCAGCTGCCCCAACCGGTTCGCAATCGCCGGGTTCGCCTGTGCCACCGTACCGACAACCGTCGCCCGCCGCCCGGGGGTCAGCTGCGCAAGCACGATGGTCTCGGATTGATCGCGTGCGCTCTGCGGGTCAGTACGCATGATCGCCCTAACGTTAGCCGTTCTACCTTAGTAAGGTACTCCTCACCTGGACGGGCGCCAGGCTGTTAAAACTCGCGCTTCGCAGTGTGAGGCGTGACACTAACGACCATCATTTAGCCTGGTTTGCGGGTGACAGACCAGCGTCGGGATGTCACGTGCTGGACAAGGAGCCGCCGGTGTCAGTCGATGTGTCCGCTGAGCCTGCCGATCTGGAGCAGGGTCGCGCCCGCTGGCGAACCGCGGTGGCCGGAGTCCTGGCCAAAAGCACCCGGCGTGATATCGACGACCTCGGGCCGGAACCCGAGCAGCTGCTCGAAACCCCCACCTACGAGGCCGTCGCGATCCGGGCGCTCTACACCGCGCTCGACGAGTTGCCCGAGCCGCCGCTACCGGGCGAATGGCCCTTTGTGCGCGGCGCCGACGCCTTACGCGACGTCAAGTCCGGGTGGAAGGTCGCCGAGGCCATCCCGGCCGGCCGGGTAGCCGGGGTGGCGGCCGAAGACGTCAACTCGGCGGTGCTGGCCGCGCTCGCCGAAGGCGCCAGCGCGCTACTGGTCCGGGTAGGGGAGTCGGGGGTGTTACCCGCCCACCTTCGCAAGGTGTTCGACGGCGTCTATTTGAGCATGGCGCCGGTGATCCTCGACGCCGGCGCCGATTACCAGGCGGCCGGTGAGGTGATGCTCGACCTGGTGGCCGACGTCGAACCCGACCAGCGCGAAATTGTGTCGGTCGACCTCGGTGCGGATCCGCTCAGCTCGGCGCTCAGCGGGCGCCCGGCCCCGCCGCTGGCAGAGGTCCTGGCCATGGCCGCCCGGTTGGCCGACACCATCGGGGTCCGAGCGATCACCGTCGACGGGCCCGCGTTGCACAACCTGGGCACCAACGCGACGTGGGAACTTGCCGGCAGCATTGCGGTCGCGGTCTCCTACCTGCGCGAGCTCACCGAAGCTGGCCTACCGGTCGCCAAGGCCCTGACCCAGATCAGTTTCCGGTTGGCCGCCGACGACGACCAGTTCCTGACGATCGCCAAAGTGAGGGTGTTGCGCCGACTGTGGGCACGCGTCGCCGAGGTCCTCGGAGCGCCCGACAGCGGCGGAGCCGTCGTGCACGCCGAGACATCGCTGCCGATGATGACCCAACGTGATCCGTGGGTGAACATGCTCCGCACGACGCTGGCCGCGTTCGGTGCCGGTGTCGGTGGTGCAGACACTGTCCTGGTGTATCCCTTCGACGTCGCTATTGACGGCGGATTCCCCGGGATGGCAACGAGTTTCGCGCGCCGGATGGCTCGCAACATCCAACTGCTGCTACTGGAAGAGTCACACGTCGGCCGGATCCTCGACCCCGCCGGCGGTTCATGGTTCGTTGAAGACCTCACCGACCGGTTGGCGCACCAGGCCTGGGATACCTTCCAGGACATCGAACGGCACGGCGGATTCGTCGAAGCGCGCGACTACATCGCGGGACACATCGACGAGATCGCCCGCCGGCGCGCGGACGACATCGCCCACCGCAGAACCGCGATCACCGGGGTCAACGAATACCCGAATATCGCGGAACCGGCTCTGCCGCAGAGCCTTTCATCGTATTCGCCGCTGGCCGCGGGCAAGCTCATCCGCTACGCCGCCGAGTTCGAGGCGTTGCGTGACCGGTCGGATGCGTTCCTGGGGCGCACGGAGTCGCGTCCCCGCGCGCTGCTGTTGCCACTTGGTCCACTGGCCGAGCACAACATCCGGACCACGTTCGCGTCGAACCTCTTGGCCTCCGGCGGTATCGAAGCCGTCAACCCGGGAACCATCGCAGCCGAGGGTGTAGCCAAGGCGGTCGCCGACGCGGGGTCGCCGGCCGTTGCGGTGGTTTGCGGTACCGACGTCCGGTACGGCACTGAGGCCTCAGCCGTCGTCGAGGCGGCCCGCGCCGCGGGTGTGGCGTACGTCTGTCTGGCCGGGCCGGCGAAGTCGGTGGCCGAGGCGGCGCATCAGCCGGACGAGTTTCTGACCGCGAAAATCAATGCGGTGCAAGCTCTTTCGAACCTGCTGGATCGTTTAGGGGCATAGCGACTATGACAACCACTACACCTGTGGTCGGCAACTTCTCCGACGTCCCGCTCGACAGCGAACGAAGCGTCGCGCCGTCGACCCCCGACGCCGTCGACAAGCACATCGCCGCGACCGCGGCCGCGCATTGGTACAGCCCCGACCAGTTGTTGTGGCACACACCGGAAGACATCGTCGTCAAGCCGGTCTACATTGCCGCTGACCGAGCTGCCCTCGAGTCCGACGGCTATCCCCTCAACACCTTTCCCGGGGAGCCGCCGTTCGTTCGCGGCCCGTATCCGACGATGTATGTCAACCAGCCGTGGACCATCCGCCAGTACGCCGGATTCTCGACGGCCGCCGAGTCCAACGCGTTCTACCGGCGCAACTTGGCCGCTGGGCAGAAGGGTCTGTCGGTAGCCTTTGACCTCGCGACCCACCGCGGCTACGACTCGGACCACCCGCGGGTGCAGGGCGACGTCGGAATGGCCGGTGTGGCGATCGATTCCATCCTGGACATGCGCCAGCTCTTCGACGGCATCGACCTGTCGTCGGTGTCGGTGTCGATGACGATGAACGGCGCGGTGCTGCCGATCCTGGCGTTGTATGTGGTGGCCGCCGAGGAGCAGGGCGTGCCGCCGGAAAAGCTGGCCGGCACCATCCAGAACGACATCCTCAAAGAATTCATGGTGCGCAACACCTACATCTATCCGCCGAAGCCCTCGATGCGCATCATCTCCGACATCTTCGCCTACACCAGCGCCAAGATGCCGAAGTTCAACTCGATCTCGATTTCCGGCTATCACATTCAAGAAGCCGGGGCCACAGCGGATTTGGAGCTGGCATACACGCTCGCCGACGGTGTCGACTACATCAAGGCCGGCCTCGACGCCGACCTCGACATCGACTCCTTCGCGCCCCGGCTGTCGTTCTTCTGGGGCATCGGCATGAACTTCTTCATGGAAGTCGCCAAGCTGCGGGCGGGCCGGTTGCTGTGGAGCGAGCTGGTCGCACAGTTCAATCCCAAGAGCGCTAAATCGCTGTCGCTGCGCACCCATTCGCAGACTTCCGGTTGGTCGCTGACCGCTCAAGACGCGTTCAACAATGTCGCGCGCACCTGCATCGAGGCGATGGCCGCCACCCAGGGTCATACCCAGTCGCTGCACACCAACGCACTCGACGAGGCGCTGGCACTGCCCACCGATTTCTCGGCTCGCATCGCTCGCAACACCCAGTTGCTGCTGCAGCAGGAGTCGGGCACCACCCGCCCGATCGACCCGTGGGCCGGTTCGTATTACGTGGAGTGGCTGACCCACCAGCTCGCGCAGCGCGCGCGGGCGCACATCGCCGAGGTCACCGAGCACGGCGGCATGGCGCAGGCGATCAGCGAAGGCATCCCGAAGCTGCGGATCGAGGAGGCGGCGGCCCGGACTCAGGCCCGCATTGATTCCGGTGCCCAGCCGGTGATCGGGATCAACAAGTACCAGGTCGAAGAGGACCAGGAAGTCGAGGTCCTGAAAGTCGAGAACAGCCGGGTGCGGGCCGAGCAACTGGCCAAGCTCGAGCGGCTGCGCGCCGATCGGGACCAGTCGGCGGTCGACGCGGCTCTGGCCGAGCTGTCGCGCGCCGCGGCGGCGCATTCCGGCGGTGCCGGGACGGGAGATCGAGACGGGCTCGGCAACAACCTGCTGGCGCTGGCGATCGACGCGGCCCGGGCGAAGGCCACCGTCGGCGAGATCTCCGACGCGCTCGAGCGGGTCTACGGGCGGCATCAGGCCGAGATCCGTACCATCGCCGGGGTCTACCGCGACGAAGCCGGAAAGGCCGAGAACATCGCCAACGCCACTGAGCTCGTCGAGAAGTTCGCCGAGGCCGATGGTCGCCGGCCGCGCATCCTGGTCGCCAAGATGGGGCAGGACGGCCACGACCGCGGTCAGAAAGTGATCGCCACGGCCTTCGCCGACCTCGGGTTCGACGTCGACGTCGGTGCCCTGTTCTCCACACCGGACGAAGTGGCCCGTCAGGCCGCCGACAACGATGTCCACATCGTCGGGGTGTCCTCGCTGGCGGCGGGCCACCTCACGCTGGTGCCCGCGCTGCGCGATGCGCTGGCCGAGGTCGGTCGCCCCGACATCATGGTGGTGGTCGGCGGCGTGATCCCACCGGGCGATTTCGACGAGTTGTACGAGGCCGGAGCCACCGCGATCTTCCCGCCCGGCACGGTGATCGCCGACGCGGCCATCGACCTGTTGCACAAACTGGCCGAGCGACTCGGATACACGCTGTAGCCGCATGGCAACCGACAACGGCAGCGGCGTCGACACTCTCGCCGCGGCGGTGCGCGGCGGCGACCGCTCCGCGCTGCCGCGGGCGATCACACTGGTTGAGTCGACCCGTGCCGATCACCGCGATCGCGCGCAACAGCTGCTGCTGGAGCTGATGCCGGCCGCCGGCAACGCCCTGCACGTCGGCATTACCGGGGTACCTGGAGTCGGCAAGTCGACGACGATCGAGGCTCTCGGCATGTACCTGATCGAGCAGGGTCACCGGGTTGCGGTACTTGCGGTCGACCCCTCGTCGACCCGCACCGGCGGGTCGATCCTCGGTGACAAAACCCGGATGCCGCGGCTGGCGACACATCCCGATGCCTATATCCGGCCGTCACCGACCTCGGGCACGTTGGGCGGAGTCGCCAAGGCGACCCGGGAAACGATCGTGTTGTTGGAGGCCGCCGGTTTCGACGTGATCCTTGTCGAGACCGTGGGTGTCGGGCAGTCGGAGGTTGCGGTGTCCAACATGGTGGACACCTTCGTCTTTCTGACGCTCGCCCGCACCGGCGATCAGCTACAGGGCATCAAGAAGGGTGTGCTCGAGCTCGCCGACATCGTGGTGGTCAACAAGGCCGACGGCGATCACTTGGCGGAGGCGCGCAAAGCGGCTCGTGAGCTCTCGGGAGCGATTCGGCTCATCTATCCGCGCGAAACCCTCTGGCGTCCACCGGTTCTCACTATGAGCGCGTTGGAAGGCAGCGGATTGGCCGAGCTCTGGAGCACCGTCGAACGGCACCGGGACGTGCTCACCGAGGCAGGGGAGTTCGAGTCGCGGCGGCGGGCCCAACAAGTCGACTGGACGTGGCAGATGGTGCGCGACACCGTGCTGGACCGGGTGCTGTCCAACTCGGCGGTTCGCAAAGCTCGCGCCGACATCGAACGGCGGGTGACCAACGGTGAACTGACGCCGGCGCTGGCTGCTCAGCAAATTCTGGAACTAGCGTCCATAACGAATGGGTGAATCCTCACTTCGTTCATAGAGTGAAACGGTAGATTCGACGACATGACCCTCGACGTAGTGGGCAAACGCCGGTCCGTGCTGCCGCGCGGCGTTCACGGCGCAGCCGATCCCCATTTCGCCTGCGCGGTGCGCAGCTTCGCCAGCACATTCCACGGCCGCCGATTCGGCGGCGGGGCACTGGCGGTGTATCTCGACGGCGAGCCTGTCGTCGACGTATGGACCGGCTACGCGGACCGGCGCGGACGCGAGCCGTGGACGGCGGACACCGGCGCGATGGTGTTCTCGGCGACCAAGGGGATGGCCTCGACCGTCATTCACCGTCTCGTCGACCGAGGCCTGATCGAATACGACGTACCCGTTGCGCAGTACTGGCCGGAGTTCGCCGCGAACGGCAAGGCCGACATCACCGTCCGCCAGATGATGCGCCACCAGGCTGGACTTTCGGCATTGCGCGGAGCCAGCAAACGTGACCTGCTGGATCACGAGCTGATGGAGCGCCGCCTGGCGGCCGCACGTCCCGGCTATTCGTTCGGCAAGTCCGCGTATCACGCGCTGACCTACGGCTGGCTGCTGTCAGGCTTGGCGCGGGCGGTGACCGGGAAAGGCATGCGGGAACTGATCCGCACCGAGCTGGCCGAGCCGCTGGGCACCGACGGCCTGCATCTGGGTCGGCCGCCCGCGGCGGCGCCGACGCGGGCCGCGCAAATCATCATGCCGCAGAGCGCATTTCAGAACCCGGTGTTCAACGCGGTGGCGCCGCTGATTGCCGCCATCCCGCAGGCCGCCGGTTTCAGCTCGATGTACTTCCCAGGCGTCAAAGCGGTCGCTCAAGGCGAGATTCCGTTGCTGGATGCCGAGATTCCGGCGGCCAACGGGGTCGCGACGGCGCGCGGGCTCGCGCGTATGTACGGAGCGCTCGCCAATGGAGGGCGCATCGACGGCACCCAGTTCCTGTCGCCTGAGGTGACGGCTGGACTCGTCGGTCGACGAAGCTCGCGGCCCGACGGGAACCTGGTAATACCGCTGTCGTTCCATCTCGGATATCACCAATTGCCGTTGGGCGTGGTTCCGGGATTCGGCCACGTCGGTCTGGGTGGTTCCGTCGGATGGGCCGATCCGGAGAGCGGTTTGGCGATCGGTTTCGTGCACAACCGTCTGCTCACGCCGTTCGTGCTCGTCGATCACGGCGGGTTAGTCGCCACCAGCGCGCTGTGCCGGATGGGTGCGGCCGCGGCGCGCAAGCATGGGTTCGAACAGGTAGCCGACTTCGGGTCACCGTCTGTCGAGCCGGGAGCCATTGCCTTATAACGGGTCTGCCAGATACACGTGACGTCTGAGCGAGAAGGCCGAGTTCCCCGTCTGACAGTGGACGAGGCGAAGGCCGCTGCGGACGAGGCGGGCGTTCCGGACTATATGGCCGAGCTCGCTATCTTCCAGGTGCTGCTCAACCACCCCAAGCTGGCTAGTGGTCTCAATGACCTTCTCGCCAGGATGCTGTGGCAGGGCAAGCTGGACTCCCGGTTACGCGAGCTCGCCATCATGCGGATCGCCTGGTTGACCGGATGCGAATACGAATGGTCCCAGCACTGGCGGGTCGCCCAGGGGCTCGGGGTGAGCGCCGACGACCTGACCGGTGTTCGAGAATGGCAGTCGCACAGAGGGTTCGGCTCTACTGAGCAAGCTGTTCTGGCGGCGACCGACGACGTGGTACGCGGCGGCGTGGTCAGTGCCGACAGCTGGGCGGCGTGCAAGCGGGTGTTCGGCGACGACCAGGCGACGCTCGTCGAACTCGTCACAGCGATCGGCGCGTGGCGCATGGTTTCCTCGATTCTGCAAAGCTTGCAGGTGCCGCTCGAGGAGGACATCGTCAGCTGGCCGCCGGACGGACGACAGCCTCGAGCTAACTGACTGACGCGTCAGTCATTGCCCGGCAACGCATTTGGACTGCGCGTAGCGATTGCGCCTGCTGCCCGCGGCGGTAAAGTGACAATGGTGGCCGAACTGACTATTCCCGATATTCTGCGCGAGCGCGCCAGTCTTCAGGCCAACGAGAAGGCGTTCACTTATATTGACTACGAGCAGAATTGGGACGGCGATTCGGAGACGATCACCTATTCCCAGCTGTACCGGCGGTCGTTGAATGTCGCGCAAGAAGTGCGCAAGCATGGTGCCACCGGCGACCGCGCGGTCATCGTGGCGCCGCAGGGGCTGGCCTACATCGATGCGTTCTTCGGGGCGCTGCAGGCCGGACTGATTCCCGTCCCGCTCTCGGTGCCGTTGGGCGGAGTCGTCGACGAACGGGTGAATTCGGTCCTACTCGACGCGGCTCCTTCGGTCGTCCTCACGACCTCGGACGTGGCCCAAGGCGTGGCCGAATACCTCACGTCTCATCCCGACGCAGGATCCGCTCCCGTTCTCGTCGAGGTCGACCGGGTCGATCTGGAGGCCAAGAGCCAGTTCCGGCCCAGCCGTAAGACCCGGACCGAAACCGCGTACCTGCAATACACCTCTGGATCGACCCGTGCGCCTGCCGGCGTCGAAATCACGTACAAGAATCTGATGGCGAACTTCGAGCAGATGTTCGCCGACTACTTCGCCGACCGCGGTGCGGTATCGCCACCGGATACCACCTTTGTCTCGTGGCTGCCGTTCTACCACGACATGGGACTGCTGATCGGCGTCTGTGTGCCGCTGTTGGCCGGGCACCACGCGGTGCTCACCAGCCCGGTCGCGTTCCTGGCGCGACCCGCCCGGTGGCTGCGGTTACTGGGCGCGTATCGCCACACCTTCTCTGCGGGGCCCAATTTCGCGTTCGAGGTCGCCGCGCGAAAGACGTCCGACGACGAATTGCAGGGCGTTGACCTCAGCGGAGTGCTGGGCATCATCAACGGCAGCGAGCGCGTCCAACCGGCGACGTTGAAGCGCTTCAACGAACGCTTCGCCCCGTTCAACTTTCCGGCGACGGCAATTCGTCCCTCCTACGGCATGGCCGAAGCCACGGTGTACATCGTGACCCGTCAACCCGGGGAGCAGCACATCGTTCACTTCGATTCCGAAGGCTTGTCCGATGGCCACGCCCAGCGCTGCGAAAACCAAGACGGCACAGCGCTTGTCAGCTACGGCGTGCCGCGCTCGCCGATTCTGCGGATCGTCGATCCCGACACCAGCGTCGAATGTGGAGCTGCCACTATCGGCGAGATCTGGGTGCACGGCGACAATGTCGCCACCGGTTACTGGCGCAAACCGCAGGAAACCGAATATTCCTTCCGCGCCAAGCTTTCCGATCCGTCGCCGGGCACCCCCGAAGGTCCCTGGTTGAGGACCGGCGACCTGGGCTTCTTTCACGACGACGAACTGTTCATCATCGGTCGGATCAAGGACCTGCTGATTGTCTACGGGCGCAATCACTCGCCCGACGACATCGAGGCGACCATCCAACTGATCACCCGTGGGCGCTGCGTGGCGATCTCGGTCCCTGACGACGGCATCGAGAAGCTGGTCGCTATCGCCGAACTCAAGGACCAGGCGCGCCAAGATGCGGCCCAGCAATTGGCGAGCGTAAAAAACGATGTCACGTCGGCGATCTCGACATCGCACGGCTTGAGCATCGCCGATCTCGTCCTCGTGCCGCCGGGGTCGATACCGATCACCACCAGCGGCAAGGTGCGGCGCCGAGCGTGCGTCGAACAGTATCAGCAAGACCGGTTCGCGCGCCTCGACGCCTAGAAGACAGGGACTCGCCATCATGATCACACCAGTGAAACTGTGGGGAAAATCGCGGTTGGCCAAGATCCCGCGCAGACTGCCGGCCTCGCCCCGAAAGAGTGAGATCGAATCGATTGCTCGGAGCGCCAACATGATCGGGGCGCAGCCGCTGGCCCCGGTGTATGGCCTGCCCGAGGACCGATTCAGCCCGGACGACGTGCGATCACCCTCGTCGCAGGGCGACCTGTATGCCTACCTGGTGGCCGAGCGCGACCCGGCGGTCGTCGTGGAGTTCGGTTCGGCGTTCGGCGTTTCGGGGATGTACTTCGGTGCGGCGCTCAACAGCGGCCGGTTGTATTCGTTCGAAATCAACCCCGACTGGGCGGACATCGCCGAACGTAACATCAGCACGATCACCGACCGGTTCTCGTTGATCCGCGGAGCCTTCGAGGATCGCGTCGACGACATCCCGGCACCCATCGACATCGCCCTGGTCGACGGTATCCACGACTACGACTTCGTGATGAGGCAGTGGGAGATTCTGCGGCCGCGCATGTCACCGGGCGGTCTGGTGCTGTTCGACGACATCACCTACTGCGACGGGATGCGCAAGGCATGGCGCGAGATCCGATCAGATGATGCGGTCGCGGACTCGCTGGCCCGCTGGCATCGCCTCGGAATCGTCGAGCTCAAAGCGGCTTGATCCGGTCACCGCTGCCGCGAGAAGACGAACAGGTGCTGATTGTGCCAGGTCTCTTCATGAGCCTGCAGGAAGCCCCGTGCGGCGAATAGTGATCGAATTTCGTTGTCGCAGTAACTGTTCAGCCAACCCGCTTTGAGACGACCGACGGATCCGAAGGCCCGCCGGGGCGAGTATCGAGTGCCGCGCGCGCACGCATAGGACAACAGGCACGTCGGGGCGAGTTCGGTCAGCCAGCCGATCACCGACGGTAGGTCCCGCATGTACTCCAGCACGCCCATGAGTACTGCGACGTCGTAGGCACCGATGCCAAAATCCGGAAGTGGCCTCAGGTTGAGGTCGCACACCAGCGTGCCAGGCCCCCTGTCGACGATGTCCGACGGGGTGTAAGTGCACGTGTGATGAAGGTGCCGCTCCAGAACGCGGTTGGCAGCACCGAATTCGATCACCCGGCTGCCCTCGGGCACCAGCGCCGCGGCTCGCTGGGTGCGAGACTCCCAGGACGCCAGAATGTTACGGGTATCCGACCACCGGGTGTAGTCGGTCTTCTGACGCAGTGTCGTGATCATTCTGGGCATGGTTTACCTCGCGTTTCGGTCGTAGCTCGGTGTGGGGAGGCCGAGTTGGTGTGCGACGGTGGCGTATTGGTGGGTGAGTTGTTGGCGGAGGTGGGTGACGGCGTGGTGGGTGGTGGTTCGGATGTGTGGTGCGTTGTGCAGGGTGTGGTGGGTGTGGTCGATGACGGTGCTGGTGGTGAGGGTGTCGGTGCGTAGTAGTGAGCGTTCGTCGTTGATGGATCGGGCGAAGTCGCGGCATTTGGGTTGGTATTCGAGGGATATGACGGGGGTGGCGGACAGGGCGGCGAGGATTCCGGCGTGTAGGCGGCTGACGATGGCTAGTGAGCAGTGGGCGAGTTGGTGGGCGGCGGTGGTGGCGTCGGGTGGGTGGATGATGTCGGCGTCGATGCCGGCGAGGGCTTGTTCGGTCCATCGTCGGTCGGCGTGGTTCATCAGGATGCCGACGAATCGATAGCCTTCGGACGTCAAATGCCGCACGGCACCGCCGATCTGCTCGGCGACCTGTGCTGGATCTTGTCCCCAAAGGTCGTCGTCGCCGAAGCCGAGGTTGAGTCCGATCAGGCCGTCTTCGGCGGTGACGTCGGGGCGGGGCAACAGCAGGGCGGGATCACCGGCGACTGTGACGTCGAGTCCGGCGTCGGCCAGCAGCTCGGCGCTGCGCGGCCCGCGCACGGACACCGTGCGAAACTCCGACAGCAGCGGCACCCAACGCTGCAACTCGTCGGTAGTTTGGGCATTTTGGCGTCGGTCGAAGATCGGGTCTTCCACCCCGACACCAATCGCATAGCTCCCGTTGTTGCGGGTGAGCGCCTGACCCCGGCCGATCAGCCTTCTGAAGTAACGGGTCCCGATGAGAGTGCCGCCGCCGACGAGTTGAATGCTGCGCCGCAGCGATCGGTTCAATCCGGTTGTCGCGGCGCGTAATCGCTCACCGGGAAAGCGCGGCATCTCCAGCACGGTGGCACCGGGCAGCTGCGAACGCACGGCGTCGTAGATCGCGTCGTCACCGATGTTGCCCATGCCCTGCCAGCCTAGGTACGCCACCAGGGCATCGTTCGTGGTGGTCATTGGGACCGCACCGGCGGATCGTAGGTCTGCAGGAACGACTTCGGTTGCAGGAACATCGGCAGCTGAAACCTCAGGTCGGGTTTGAGGGCGGGCGGCCCGATTGCGGCCCACAGGCTCGAAGACGGGCTCCGTGAGGGCCGGATCGCGAAGTCACGAAAGAGGTGTTGCCGATAGGGCAGAGCTGGGCCGAAAAGCTCATTGCCGGAGTGATTTTCGCCGGTGTCCATGTGATAGACGGCTCCGGGGAACGGTAGTGCCTGCAGCCTTCGTCCGTGTTTGCGCCAGTAGTCGAACGCGTAACCGTGTTCGAGGATCTGTTCGAGCCGTTCACCGAAGGCATCGGCGATGTCGTGCTGCGTCGAAGACACCGTCAGGCCGGGCGGGACGTCGTAGGCGTCGAACGGGATGATGAACGACGTCCCGCATACCCGGTGGAAACGCCTGCGCAGACGGTAGGCGTTTCGCGCGCGCGAGTACACCCACCCACGTTTCACCACCCATCCATCGCGACTAGGACGATCCCGCACGAAAGCCGTCACATCTCGGTGGACGAAATCGTCGGCGTCGATGGGCATTACGTAGTCGGGCTGGTAGTCGCGTGCGGCGACGAGCCCGATCGCGTTCTTGGTGCCCTTGTCCCAGATGACCGGTGCCGGACCGGTCCGGGGGCCGTTCACCCTAGAGGGAGGCGGAAAATCGACGTTGACGAAGACCGTCCGGTGCGGCATGGGAAATGACGGTCTGCGGTTGCCGACGACGAAGGCGACATAGTCGTTGCACGACTGCCGGGTCAGCGACTCCAGGGTGTTCTGCAGCAGCGACTCGACTCGCCCGTAGTCGGTGGAGTTGTGGGGATGTCGCAGCGTGGTGATGAACGCGAGCATTCAATGCCCCTTTGATAGCTGACTGGTCGGTGTGGGGAGGCCGAGTTGGTGTGCGACGGTGGCGTATTGGTGGGTGAGTTGTTGGCGGAGGTGGGTGACGGCGTGGTGGGTGGTGGTTCGGATGTGTGGTGCGTTGTGCAGGGTGTGGTGGGTGTGGTCGATGACGGTGCTGGTGGTGAGGGTGTCGGTGCGTAGTAGTGAGCGTTCGTCGTTGATGGATCGGGCGAAGTCGCGGCATTTGGGTTGGTATTCGAGGGATATGACGGGGGTGGCGGACAGGGCGGCGAGGATTCCGGCGTGTAGGCGGCTGACGATGGCTAGTGAGCAGTGGGCGAGTTGGTGGGCGGCGGTGGTGGCGTCGGGTGGGTGGATGATGTCGGCGTCGATGCCGGCGAGGGCTTGTTCGGTCCATCGTCGGTCGGCGTGGTTCATCAGGATGCCGACGAATCGATAGCCCTCGGACGTCAAATGCCGCACGGCACCGCCAATGTGCGACGCGACCAGATTCGGGTCCCGGCCCCAGAGATCGTCGCCGAAGCCGAGGTTGAGTCCGATCAGGCCGTCTTCGGCGGTGACGTCGGGGCGGGGCAACAGCAGGGCGGGATCACCGGCGACTGTGACGTCGAGTCCGGCGTCGGCCAGCAGCTCGGCGCTGCGCGGCCCGCGCACGGACACCGTGCGAAACTCCGACAGCAGCGGCACCCAACGCTGCAACTCGCCTTTGCCTGAGCCGCTGCGTTTCCCGACGAACGTGGGGTCTTCCACGCCGACACCAATCGCATAGCTCCCGTTACGCCTGGTCAGCGTCTGACCCCGAACCACCATCCGTCGCCAATGTCGCCGGCCGATGAGGGTGCCGCCGCCGACGAGTTGAATGCTGCGCCGCAGTGATCGATTCAATCCGGTTGTCGCGGCGCGTAATCGCTCACCGGGAAAGCGCGGCTGATGCAGGACGGTGGCACCGGGCAACTGCGAACGCACGGCGTCGTAGATGGCGTCGTCACCGATGTTGCCCATGCCCTGCCAGCCCAGGTACGCCACCAGGGCTGCGTGATCGGATGGTCCGGGCTCAACTGCCGACAAGGAACCGCGCCATTCCGTGCTTGCGGATGAGATAGCGGGTAGCGGAGCTCTCCCATTTCCGCCGATTCTTTCCGCGGACGTCGATGTGGTGGTGGACGACGCGGATACCAGGATCGAATTGCCTGCCAATGCCTTTGTTGTGCAGGCGGATCGCCAGGTCCTGGGCCTCGTGCGAGCGCAGTGCCGGGTCGTAGCCGCCGACGCCTTTGAACACGTCGGAATAGACGAGCAGATTGCCCTCATGCAGCCAGAACGCAGGCCGGGGAATCGGCTCGTCCAACAGACTGGGCCAGCCGGGGGCCATCGGCCCCGCCACCCGGTGTACCGTGCCTGCGAGCCGCGGCCGGTGCCGCCAATGATCAACCAGCCGTGGGACATTCGACGTGAAATTGCCCCAGACCGAGAATGCCGCGCCGTAGTTGCAGTACTCTTGACTTCCATCGACGCGGCTGACCAACCCGCCGATCATGCCGACGCCGTCGCGGCGATAGCGCTCGGCGAGTTCCCGCGCCACTTCGGGAGTGCCGGCGGTCTTCAACTCCATGTCGGCGTCGACGAAGTGGATGAGAGTCCCGTCGCCGACGTGGTCGATGACTTGGTTGCGATTGGCGCCGGCGCCGCGATTCTGGGGACTGCGCACGAGTTGGACGTCATCACCGAACCCCCGGACCACGTCGACGCTGCTGTCGGTGGAGGCGTCGTCGAGGACCAAGATCCGCTCATAGTTCTGAGCCAGCAACTGCGGAATCAGTTCGCGCAGATGCTGTCCCATGTTGTAGTTGGGGACGGCGGCCACCACGGGCATCGGCCGGCTCATAGTGCCGGAAGCAATTCGGTCAGCGACGCGGCGATCGACGATGCTGCGTTCTCGAGGACGGTGGATTGGAAGCCGCCCAACAGTTCGTAGATAGCCAGATCGGCAGCGATCGGCAATCCGAGCGCCTCGATCGGGTTGTCCAGATTGTCCAGAACAAGACTCAGGTTGTACTCGGGAACGCTGACCAGCGCCGCGTAGAGGATGTCCTCGGTAGCGGCCAGGCTCCCGGACAGGGTGTTGGTGATTTCGGTGAAGGCGTCGGTGAGGTCGCCCGGCACGGCCGCCAGGGCCGCGGGGTCGTTCAACAGGGTCGTCAGCGCCGACACGACCGCGTCGGGATCGAGCGCGGTGGTCGAGGTCGATGATGTCGAGTCGGTCAGACCGGATAACAGCGAATCCAGCGATAGCGAAACGGGATTGGGTCCAGTGCCGGTGAAGTCGCCGATGAAGTCCTGGATTCCCTGCTGGGTGCCCGTGATCAACAGGTTGGGAAGCTTCTCAAGGTCTTCGATGCTGGGGAACAGGCCGAACTCGGTGGCCTCGTTGGCCGGGGTGGTCGACCACCCGTATTCGGGGTCTCCATAACCCAGATTCACCAACGCGGTGAGGTCCGGTTGGAGGAGGTCGGCGATCGGATTGCCGATGATCGGTATATCGCGGACCGGGTCCAAAAGCGGAAGGTCGTCCACCGGAATGATGTAGTAATCCGTCAGGCCTCCGGTGGTTTCCAGCGGGATTGCCGATGCGACCTGCTCTGCGGTGAGGGTGTCGTAGTCGAAGTGAGTTTGGCCCATGAACGCGTTGAGGTCGGACAGCAGATTGAGCGGATACTTCGGAAAGTCCGCCCAGTAGTCGTATTCCATGGTGTAGATGGTGGTCGGGTAGTCGTCGAACGGTGTTGCGCCGGAGAAATCGATTCCCAGGCTGGTCAGGTCTAGGCCGGCGAAGCGTTCGAAGATGCCGCCGTTGGGGTTCATCAGATCACCGATCAGCGTGAAACTGACATTTGAACTGGGAACGCCTTCGGCCTCGAGCTTTGACATCTCCAACGACGCGATGATCGCGCTCTGCGAGTACCCGAAAACGCCCACTTGCGCACCGGAATCGATGTAGGGCTTCAAGGCGGTATCCAAGTCGCTGAGCCCCTGTGACACCGAGTCGTCGAGCGTCAGGTCGTCCAGGCCTAACGGATAGAACTGTTCCGGCGTGTAAAGCGCGGTTGCATCGGCGTTCGACGGCAGAAAGAGACTCTCGATCGTGTTGACCCAGGCGTCGTCTGGCAGCGGCATGCCGCTGCCGCCCATCACTAGGTAGGGAAGCGTGTCGTCGCCGTGTGCGACCGCCGGGGCTGCCAACGGCGCCAGCGGCAGTAGACCCACGCCTGCGGTGGCTAGCATGCCGACCCACTTGCCGCGAGCAACACGGTTCGTCATTTCCGCCTCCGTTGCCCCGTGATGTTGATGTCCGATGTCACCATTGCCCGACACCTTTTGCGACCATCATCGCACCGAGTGCGCCGAGTAGCAGTCCGAAAATTGTTCTGCGACGGGCGAATAACCACGCGTGCATGCCCATGACGACGTACTCGGTCCGGGCCGGCGAAATCACGTGGGCAACGAGCGGAATCTCTGTGATCGTGTACGCCACCAAAGTGAAAACCAGTGCGGCGGCGACCTGGGTGGCGGCCGGCACACCCGACGCGAGGATCGCCAGCATTGCCCCCCAGAATTCGAGCAGCTGAGTAGAGGTGCCCAGTCCGGCGACGAATGGCATTCCGAGCGACTTTCTTTCCAGGACGCTAGACCACGACAGCCGGGGGAGACTGACGCGAGCGGCCGCTGCCGGTGACACGGCGGGTTCGGCGATCTGCGGGTCGATACCGGTGGCGGGCATCATCGCGGGTACGCTCCGGCGCACCGACCGGGGTCTGATCAGCATGCCGGCGCCCACCAGCGCGAGCACACCGACCATGACCTGCACGAACGGTAGTGCGGGATGAATCGCGATCGAATGCGTCAGCCGCACAATGGGAATCAACAAGTCGTGCAAGAAGAAGAGCGCTGCGAGTGCCAGTCCGAATCCGGACGTCATGAGGCCCAACCAATACGCGAACAGATTGGACAGCGGGCGCGGGCGCGAGATCAACAACGCCATGATCCCGATCCGTACCGGATCTTGAGCGGCAATGATCCCGAAAAACAAGACTGCGCTCCACATCAGGCGACCCGCCTCGCTCTGGCTGCACCCTCCAGAAGGTCGGCCGTGGAGCGCACGCTGACCGCGGGCGGGGTCAGCTGGCGGGCTAACGAACGTGCGGCCGCGACATGCTCGGGGGTGAGAACGGTCCGCAGATCGGCGACCAGCGACTCGCGGGTGGTGGTTGAAAAGCGTCTGGCGGAACCGGCTTTGAGTCGTTTGATCTGGGCCGCCCAGATCGGTTGATCCGCGGTGACCCACAAGACCAGCGTCGGAAGCCCGGCCCGCAAGCCCGCGGCCGTGGTGCCGGCCCCTCCGTGATGGACGACCGCGCGGCACAACGGGAAGATCGCGCCGTGGTTCATCGACTCCGCGATCATGACACGCTCGGAGCGTGCGCTGCCGTCGAAGTCGTGGGCACCGGCACCGATCAGAGCTCGCTCTCCCAGTTCGTCACAGGCCGCGCTGATCATCTCCACCGTTGCGCTAAAAGACCGCACCGGCATGCTGCCGAAGCCGAAATAGATCGGCGGTGTGCCGGCAGCGCACCACTCCGTGATCTCGTCGTCGACAGGCGTCGGTTTCGTCATCGTCAGCGCACCGACGAAGGGGCGCTGGCGATTCCATCGGGTCCACTCGGACGCCAGGCCAGGGAAGAACACCTTGTCGTACGCCTGGATTTCGAGCGATCCGCGCGCCATGATGCGTTGCGTCGAGGGCCGGGTCACCCGCGGCAGCCCCAGCTGTCGGCGCTGGTCGTCCTCGGTACGTTTCGTCATCAGCCAATGCGCCCACCACAACGCCGAGATGCTCGACCGAACCAGAGGTGATGGAACCGCCGGCAGAATCTGACCGTTGGCCCGAACCGGAAAGCAGTGCAACTCCGCGAGCGGAATCCGGTGGTATTCGGCGACGTTGACGGCGAGTCCCTGCTGAACCATGCCAGTCAGCAAGAGGTCAGCGCCATCGGCCAGGGACTGCAAGGTCCTGCCCATGTCGGCCCAGACCTCGCCGAGATAATGTTTGCCGGCACGCGCGATCTTGACCGGAGTCGTGATGTCCCAGAAATTGCGGACGAATTCCTCGTCGTTCACGGCTTCGGAACTCGGCCCGTAACTGAGGGCGGCGAGACCGGTCGACTCGACAAAGCCAGTCATGTTGGGCGGAACCGCCATCCGTACCTCGTGACCGCGGCGCTGCAACTCCAGGCCGAGTGCGGCGAACGGCTCGACGTCGCCACGGCTGCCGTGGATCCCCAGGGCGAATTTCATCGGTCAAGCCTTCCGCCGACCCGCCGATTCAGCACCACGGCCAGTGCGACCGGTCGTCGCTCAGCGGGTTGCTCGCCCGCGGATGCAGATTCCGGTAGTGCACCGAACGGCGGAAGTGAAGTGAGCTCATTTTGACATGCACTGTCGTGCAACAATTCTTGGTCATGCTGGGGTACGGCGCGGCGCCGTCGGCCGAATCGCGGCGTGACCCGCTTCTTGAATCGCGCCCAGCGACTCGTCCGACGAAGGGCAAGCGGCCTGGACTTCTTGGGCCGGGACGGCCACCAGTTGCCATTGCCGACCAGAGTGGCGATCGCGGGCACCGTCACGGTGCGTACCAAGAAAGTGTCCAGCAGGATTCCCGTGCCGAGCACGAAGCCGGCTTGCACCATCATGCTGATGCTGGCAAACAACAAGCCGAACATAGATGCGGCGAAAATCAGTCCGGCTGCGGTGATCACGCCGCCGGTCGCGCCGACTGTGCGGATCACCCCGACCCGGATGCCGTGGGCCGACTCGTCGCGTATTCGTGAAATGAGCAGCAGGTTGTAGTCGGCCCCGACCGCCACCAGGATGATGAACGTTAGCCCGGGAACGGTCCAGTGCAACTCTTGGTGCAGGCCGAACTGGAACACGATGGTGCCGATGCCGAGCGCCGATAGATACGAGACAATCACCGAGCAGATCAGGTACAGCGGCGCCACGATCGCCCGCAGCAAGCCGATCAGGATCAGAAAGACGATGACTACCGTCGCGACGATGATGAAGTTGAAGTCTTTGTTGTAGTAATCGCGGGTATCGCGTAGTCCCACCGAGATTCCGGCCAGCGACACTTTGGCGTCGGACAGGGTGGTGTTCGGTTGTGCATGCCGAGCCGTGTCGAGGATCGCGTTCACCTGATCCATGGCGGCGATGCTGAACGGATTCAGCTTGGTCTGCACCAGGTACCGCACCGCATGTCCGTCCGGGGAGACGAAAATGCCCGCCGCCTTCTTGAAGTCGTCCCGCGTCAAGACTTGCGGCGGGATGAAGAATCCGGCCATCGGCGGTGCGTTAGCGCCGTTCTTCATCGCCATCAGGAAGCCGGAGGCGTCGTTGAGACCCGCTCCCATCTGCTTGGTTTGGCCAACCAGGAGGGCGACGGCGTCGGCGAGCTTGCGGCTGCCGTCGGCGAGTTGATTGGCTCCGTTCTGCAGGTAGGCCAGCTTCGCCTGCAGGCCGCCGCCGCCCAACATCTGCGTCGCACTGTTGAGTTGGCTGACGAGTTGCTTCAACTTGTCGGTTGCCGCACCGAGACTCTCTGTGCCCTCGGTCGATTCGAGCTTCTTCGACAGCTCCGCGACGTTGTCGAGGGCGCCGCTCTCATGCGCTTCGGCGATGCGCTGCAGTTGATTGCGGGCGGAGAGACAGTTCGGGTCCAGAGCGCACACCGGGGTTGTGTCGAGGGCGTTCAGAATCGGCCTCGCCAAACTGGCGATGTTGTTGACGTCGACGACGTTCAGATCGAGTGTCTGGCCGAGCGTGCGCATGTCGCCGACGAGTTTGGCGGCGTCGTCGAGTTGGTTGAGAATCTTGGTGCCGCCGAAGTTCTTCTGCAGGAAGGTCAGCGAATCGACGAGGCCGGTGATGTTGGGCAACGCCTGGTCGACCTGACTTCGCAAATCGCCCAACGCATTTGCCAGCTGGTCGGCCCCGTCGGTCATCGTGTCGAGGTCGTTGGTATGGCCGTTGATCTGTTGTGAGGCGTCGCCGAGTTTATTGCCGACCTCACCGGCCTGCCATGCCAACCTGGCCTGCTCCAGTGACTCGCCGGTCGGACGTGTGATACCCCGAACTATCGAGACACTGGGTAGCTGACTCACTCGTTGCGCCATTTGCTCCAGGTCCGCCAAGACTTTCGGGTCTCGCATATCGCGCGGCGACTGGATGAACAGGTACTGCGGGATGATCGTGTCCAGCGGAAAGTGCTGCGCCATCACGTCGTATCCCGCGGCGCTTTCCACCGAGCTCGGCAGAGTTTTACGATCGTCGTAGTTGTAGCGCGCATAGCCCGAGCAGACCGCCAGGGTGATCAGAATCAGTAGGCTCGCGACCAGGTGGATCTTGGGTCGGCGCACGATCCGCACACCCGATGCGCGCCAAAACCGGGTGGTCAGTTCGCGGCGCGGCTTGATCCAGCCGCGCCGCCCCGCAAGCGTCATGATCGCCGGAAGCACGGTCACCGCAGCAAAGAAAGCCACCGTGACGGCGATGGCCAACGCCGGGCCCACCGTCGAAAACACGGGCAGTTTGGTGAAGACCATGGCGACGAAAGTCACCGCTACCGTGGCCGCCGAGGCGGCGATGACTTTTCCGATGGAGCCCAACGCATTTCTGATCGCCTGGTCCGAGTCCTCGCCGCGGCGCACGTAGTCGTGATAGCGGCTGATGAGAAACACGGCGTAGTCCGTGCCGGCGCCGTACACGATGCCGCTCATGAACACCATGGTCTGGCTGGACACGCCGAGGCCCAGTAGGGCCAATCCGGCCAGCACGCCTTGCGCTGTCACGAGCGAAATGCCGATGGTGATCAAAGGCATGACCAGCGTCAGCGGATTGCGATACACGATCAGCAGGATCAGCAACACCATGATCCCCGTGCCGATTTCGATCACGTGCATGTCGCGCTCGCTGATCGCGGTGAGGTCGGCGGCGGTGGCCGCCGGTCCCGCCAGATGGGCGACGAGCGTCGACCCCGCGACGGTTTGTTTGATCAGCCTGGACGCGTTCTGAAACGCGACCGCGCCCTCAGCCGAACCCGCGTGCCCGGCAAGGGCGATTGGCAGGTACCACGCCTTCTTGTCTTTGCTGGACAGCACCTCGCGAACTTCGGGCGAGCCCAGGAAGTCCTGCAGCGACACGACGTCGGCGGAGTCTTCGCGCAGTTTTCCGACCAGGGTTCGGTAGGTGCCTTCGTCGGCGGGGCTGAGGTCCTTGTCGTCGGTGAGCACGGCCAGGACGACGTTGTCAGTTCCCTTGTCGTGGAAGGCCGCAACCATCTCCCGGGCGGCGACCATCATCGGCGCGTCGTTGGGCATGATTTGCGCCTGCTTTTGCCCGATGACCACTGCCAACGGCGGCAGACCCAGGGATACCCCCGCCGCGAGCGCGATCCAGACCACGATGACGACGAGGGGATGCCGCGTGACGAACGCGCCCAGCTTCGGATAGACGCCCTTCGTCGCGGGCGGGTCAACCTCAACCGTCCGCGACGACATGGGCGTGGTTACCTCCGGGGTAGCGTGTGACTCGCTCGGCTACGGGCGCGCGGCAGCTCAGGCGGATTTCATCAAGTCCACCTCACGCGGCGAGGTGGCGGCGTAGGTGTAACGGCGCTCGGCAACCCGCACGTACACCGACTTCAGCACCGCCAGGAATTGGGTGACGGATTCGCGTGCGACGGGGTTGTCCGGGAACAAGACGACCGCGCGTGTCTCGTTCTCGAGTCGGGTCACGCGGATGTCGAATTGGGCCGGCGCCCCGCCGTCCTGGAAGATCCGGGCATTGAGACCCTCCAGCTTCTCGGTGACGAGGGCCGAGAACGGCGGGATGCCGAGGTCGATGTGAAACATCAGCGGCACGCGCCGGTTGGGGCGCTGCAACCACGGCGCCAGATCCAGAACCCGGGCGAACGGGACCTTGGCCAAGTCCCGCCCGGAATCGAACGACGCCTGAGCGATCCGCACGGTCTCGTCGAACGACGAGGGGTCGACGGGCACTGTGATCGGGACGAAGCCGGTAATCCAGCCTGAGGTCATGAAATCCTCAGGTGTGCTGCGGATGTCGGTGACCACGTATCCGTAGTATGTATCGGCGCCGGTCAGCTCCCGCTCCGTCAGTGCGGCGCAGGCGAATACACCGCCGCTGAATCGGGCGCCCGCCGACACGCAGACCGATTCGAATGCGGCGGTCTGCTTCTGGTCGAGCAGTGTGAGGCTCATCAGATCGCAGATGCCGGATCCGTCGCCGAGCGACACCGGGCAGTCGGGCAGTGTTCCGGAGTTACTTTCGAAGTACTTGATCCAAGCCTGCACCTCCGGGGATTCCGCGGTGAGCGATTCCAGGTACTGATGCTGACGTTCGCAATAGTCGAGGTAGCTGCCGGCCTTCGGCAGGGGGATGGGGGCACCTCCACCGGCCAGCGCGGCGTATTGCATTTGGATCTCCGGCAGCAACACGCTCGGGTAGGTGGCGTCGATGTTGATGTGATCGATGGAGATGCAAACCGTGAAGTGGTTCGGGTGCTGAATCACGATGAAACGAAAACTGTCCCATTGCAACGGGGCCGGCGTCGCCATCGCCAGGTCCTGGAGCTCGGCGGGGGTCATCTCGCCGTGCTTGGTGGGAACGAAC
This sequence comes from Mycobacterium paraterrae, assembly GCF_022430545.2. Classification (NCBI taxonomy): domain Bacteria; kingdom Bacillati; phylum Actinomycetota; class Actinomycetes; order Mycobacteriales; family Mycobacteriaceae; genus Mycobacterium; species Mycobacterium paraterrae. The sequence continues at coordinate 4,346,631 of NZ_CP092488.2, forward strand.
TTGATCGCCGCGGGGTTGTCGATCGTGTGCCGCACGATGTTGTCGCTGTCGACGTACTCGAACCAGCTGTGGAATGTGTCGTGCCGCCGCAGGTGCATGTTGATCACGTGCGTCATGGCTCGGACGTCGCAGTGGCCTGGGATCTCCCAGGTCGCAATGCAGAGGCGGGACATGTCGACGCCCTTGGCGGCGAAATCGAGCCAGCTGCGTAAGTGCTCGGCCTGCATGTAGCTGGGTGGTGTGGGATTGACCGGCGCCTCAGCGGCTTTGGCCAGCGTGGCCGGCGTCGGGTCCCATGAGACGACTGAACCGGGTTCCGGTACCCAGTCGTACACGCTCTTCACGGTCACTTTCCCTACCTCGAGCACTGTCGCCTCCTCGGTGTGTTATGCGTGGATATCGAAACGTCCATCAGGCCGACATGGCCTCAAGGTCTGACAACTCGTTGCACAGATGGCCGGCGAGGCCACGAACGGTGGTGATGTGGTACGAGCTGATCCGGATGCCCGTCTCTGTCTCGATGCGGGTCCGTAGCTCGAGATTGCCCAGCGAATCCAGACCGTATTCCGCGAGCGACCGGTTGGGATCGACGCTGCGCCGCAGGATCAGGCCGACTTGTTCGGACACCAGGCGGCGCAATCTCGTGGGCCATTCCTCGGATGGCAGCTCGATCAGCTCACCGCGGAATTTGCCTGCCTCCGTGGCGCTGTGGTCGACAGACTGGAGCGCTTCGGCGAACCGGCTTCGTTGCGCGAGCGCGGTCAACCACGGCGTTCCGGAGATCGAGATATAGCCCGTGTAGGCCCGATCGTGCCGCAGGAGCGCCTGGAAGGCGTGAGCGCCGTCTTCCGGGACGATCATGGTGGTTTCACCGCCCTCGGCGAGACCAGCACCGCGACCGATCTTGTCCCATGCTCCCCACGCGACCGCCGAGGCGGGCAGGCCCTGACTGCGTCGCCAATGGGTAAAGACATCCAGCCAACTGTTCGCGGCAGCGTAAGCACCCTGCCCGCGTGAACCCAGCAGCGCCGTCGCGGACGAAAACGAGCAGAACCAGTCCAGCGGCTGGTCGGCCGTCGCGTGGTGCAGATTCCAGGCGCCGTAAACCTTTGGCGCCCAGTCCCGGTCGATGAGCTCGTCTGAGATGTTGTTCAGCGTCGCGTCTTCGACGACGGCTGCCGCGTGCAGCACGCCGCGCAGCGGCAGCCCCGTTGCGGTGGCTGCCTGCACCAGCCGACCCGCGGTGTCACGGTTCGCGACGTCGCCGCACTCCACCACGACGTCAGTGCCGGTGCCACGAATCCGCGTGATTGCCGCCTGAGCCGACGCATCCGGCTGGGAGCGGGAGTTCAAGACGATGCGGCCGCAACCCGCGGCGGCCATCTGCTCGGCCAGGTAGAGGCCGAGACCGCCCAGTCCGCCGGTGATCAGATAGGAGCCGTCGGCGCGGAAGGGGTGAGCCTGATCCGGAGGGACCATCGCGCTGACGGTTCCCGCGCGCGGCACATCGAGGACGAGTTTGCCGGTGTGCTCGGCGGCGCTCATCACCCGGATGGCGGTAGCTGCCTCGTCGAACCGATATGCCGTGAATTCCGCGGGCGGCAATTCACCGTCGGCGACGCGATGGAACACGGTGTCGAGTAACTGCCCGATTCGCTGCGGGTGAGTCTCCGACATCAGCGCGAGGTCGACGTAGTGGAACGTCAGGTTGCGGCGGAACGGGTACAGGCCCAGCCGTGCGTTGGCATAGACGTCGCGTTTACCGATCTCGACGAACCGTCCACCGTCGGCCAGCAATTCGAAGCCCGCGCGTTGGGCCGCGGCCGTCAGCGAGTTGAGCACGATGTCCACTCCGTAGCCGTCGGTATCGCGACGGATCAACTCGGCGAAGTCGGTGCTGCGCGAGTCGTAGACGTGTTCAATCCCCATGCTCTTCAGCAGTGCCCGGCGTTGCGGGCTGCCGGCTGTGGCGAAGATCTCCGCGCCCGCGGCGCGGGCGATGGCGATCGCGGCCTGCCCGACGCCGCCCGTCGCCGAGTGGATCAGCACCCGATCGCCCGCGGCGATTCTCGCTTGGTCGTGCAGTCCGTACCAGGCCGTCGCGTGGCCGGTCGACACCGCGACCGCCTGGTGGTCGGTCAAACCTGCCGGCAGCGTGACAGCGACTCGAGCGTCGCAGGTGACAAAGGTTGCCCAGCAACCGTTTCGGGAAAAGCCGCCAACCCGGTCGCCGACGCGATGCTCAGTGACATTCAGACCCACCGCCGTCACCACTCCGACGAAGTCGACACCCAACTCGGGTTCGCGCTCGTCGATGGTGGGAAATCTGCCCATGGCCATCAGCACGTCGGCGAAATTCAGGCTCGACGCCGTGACGGCCACTTCGATCTGGCCCGGACCTGGCGAAAGACGTTCGAATGCAACGCGTTCCATCGTCTCCAGGTCGCCCGGCGTGCGGACTCTGAGTCGCACACCGTCTTCGGCCTGATCGACGAGAGTCGTGTGCCGCTCGTCCGGGCGAAGCGGCGCGGGCCGCAACCGCGCCACGTACCACTGCCCCGAACGCCAAGCCGTCTCGTCCTCGTTCGAACTGCCGAGGAGTTCGCGCGCCAGCAGTTCAGCGTCGGTGTGGTTGTCCACGTCGATGTGGGTGACGCGCAGGTGCGGGTTCTCGGCGCCGATCACCCGCAGCAGGCCACGTAGGCCTGCCTGCTCCAGGTTCAGGGCCTCCTGGGAGGTGACATGTTGCGCTTCGCGGGTGACTACGAACAGCCTTGGCGAGGTTCCGGGTAGCTCGGTCAACTCCCGTGCGATGCGCACCAGATGGCGAACCTGTTCTCGGCCGTCAGCAAGGGTCTGCTCGTCGATGGTGCCGTCGGACGGTGCCGTCAACACGACCACGCCCGCGAATTCGTTGTCGCGCACGAGGTTCACAAACCGTTCGGAGCTGACGATGTGATCGGCATGCCCCGACCACGCGATCGACGTCACGTCGGTGTCGTGCAGCTTGAGCGTGTCGGCCAACTCGGTCGTCAGCAAGTCTGCGTCGTCGGAGGTGTCGACCAGGAGCCACTTTCCGGTCTGGGCATTGTCGATCGCCGGCAGGGGCTGGGGCTGCCACTCGATGGTCAGCAGATTCTCGGCGAGCAAGCGATCGCGATGCGCGGCTGCCGAGGCGCCGGTACCCATCTGCAGCCCGCGCGCTGTCACCAGCACGGCCCCGTGCGCGTCCAGGAGGTCGAGGTCGGCGTCGAGTCCGGTGGCGGACGCGGTAACCCGCGCGTAGCAATAGCGCGCATCGCGGGCCTGGCCGTGGACGCGTAACCGGCGCACGCCCAGCGGTAACAGCAGACCGCCGCTGCCGATGTGCTGCGCACCCGGGTGCGCAGCGACGGACTGGAAACAGGCGTCGAGCAGCGCGGGATGCACGCCGAACGCATTCTGTTGGGAACGAACCGAACTCGGCACACTGATCTCGGCGACCATGGTGCCGCGGGACCCGTTGCCGGTGTGGACGGCGGCGAGACCGGTAAACGCAGGGCCGAACTGGATTCCGCGGGCGGCGAACGATTCCCGGACATCGGTGCCGTCGAGACGGACCGGGTGGTCGGCCAGCAGCGTGCTCAGGTCGTGCGCCGGCGGGTGATTTTCGTCCACCCTGTGCAACGTGGCGGAGGCCCAACGGGTGTTGGTGCCCTCCTCGTGCGACTCGACGGAGAAGTCCGCGACGGTGTCCGCCTCGACCGACGCCACGGCTCCCACGGTCGTGCCGTCGTCCAGCAGGAGCATCTGCTCGAAACGGATGTCGCGGACCTCGGATGCGTCTCCGAGAACGGTGCGGGCGGCAGCCAGCGCCATCTCGCAGTACGCGGCCCCGGGAAGGGCTGCGACATTGTTGATCTGGTGGTCGGCCAACCACGGCGACGCACCGGTGCCGACCTCGGCATGCCACGCGTGCCGCTCGGGTTCCTCCTGCAAGCGCACGTGGGCGCCCAGCAGCGGATGGACGGCAACCGAGCTGCCGCCGCCGCTCGACACGTCCCGCGGAGTCAGAATCAGTCGACGGTGGGTCCACGACGGCAACGGCACGTCGACCAGTCGTCCCGCCGGATAGAGCACCGAGAAGTCGACCGCGGATCCCGCGGCGTGCAGGTCGGCCAGCAGGCCCCGCAGTCCGTGCGGCAACGGCTGCTGCCGCCGCATTCCGGCCAGGGCGGCGACGGGTGTTTCGGTGCTCTGGGCTGTCTGCTCGACGGCACGAACGAGCAACGGATGCGGCGACAACTCGGCGAAGACCCGGAAGCCGTCCTCCAGCGCGGCCTGCACCGCGGCACCGAATCGCACCATCTGACGGAGGTTTTCGACCCAGTAGTCGGCATCGCAGTACGGATCTTCACGAGGGTCGATCGACGTCGCCGAGTAGTAGGGCACGGTCGCGGACCGGGGGTCGAGGTCGGCAAGCAGCTCGGTCAGCTCGTCCAGGATGGGATCGACCTGGGGGGAGTGCGACGCGACATCGACGGCCACCTCGCGCGCCATGATCTCGCGCTTCTCCCACTCGGCGACCAGTTCGCGGACGGGCCCGGTGGCGCCGCCGATCACGGTGGAGGTCGGCGAAGCGACCACCGCCACCACGACGTCGGTGAGCCCCCGATCGGCGAGCTGCGAAAGCACTTGCTGGGCGGGCAGTTCGACCGATGCCATGGCACCGCCGCCGGCCAGCCGCAGGCAGAGTTTCGCGCGGCGGCAGATCACCTTGACGCCGTCTTCGAGCGAGAGCGCCTCGGATACGACCGCGGCCGCTACTTCACCGAGCGAGTGCCCGATGACAGCGCCCGGTACCACCCCATAGGACTTCAGGGCGGCGGCCAATGCCACCTGCATGGCAAAGATGGTCGGCTGCACGCGGTCGATTCCGGTCACCGTGTCGGGTGCCGTCATCGCGGTTGTCACCGAGAATTCGGACTCGGCCGCGATCAATGGTTCAAGCTGGGCGATAGTCGCGGCGAACACCGGTTCACCGGCGAGCAACTCGGCACCCATGCCCGCCCACTGCGAGCCCTGGCCGGAGAAGACCCAGACGGGTCCGCGGTCGTCGTCTCCGACCGCTGGTTGGTAGGGCAGGTCATCGCCGGCGACGCCGCGCAGCGCGGCCGTCAACGTGGTGACGTCGGAGGCCAGCACGGCGGTGCGTACGGGAGCGTGGGCGCGCCGACGGGCCAGGGTGTAGGCGATGTCAGGCAGCGAGGTGTCACCGGCGTGGCGCTGCACCCAGTCAGCGAGGCGACCGGCCGTATGGCGCAGTGCCTCGACCGATGTGCCCGATACCGGAAACAGCAACGAACCGGTCGTGGTCGAATCGACACTCGAGGCGTTGTGTTCGGGGGTCTCCGGGGCCTGCTCGAGGATGGCGTGTGCGTTGGTCCCCGACATCCCGTACGACGACACCGCGGCCCGTCTGGGGCGTGTTACGTCGTGTGGCCACGGCGTGACATGCTGCGGCACAAAGAGATTGGTTTGGACTTGCGCCAGATCGTCGGGAAGTTGGGTGAAGTGCAGCATGCCCGGGACGGTGCCGTGCTGTAGCGCGAGCACCGCCTTGATCAGGCCGACCGTGCCCGCCGCCGATTCCGTGTGGCCCACATTGCTTTTGACCGAAGTCAGCGCGCACGGACCCGCAGTCCCGTAGACCTGGGCCAGGCCCCGGTATTCGATCGGGTCGCCGACGGGCGTTCCGGTGCCGTGCGCCTCGACCATGCCGACGTCGGCGGGGTCGACTCCGGCCGCGTCCAGCGCCGAACGGTAGGCGGCAACCTGGGCGTCCATCGACGGCATGGTGATGGTGTCGGAGCGTCCGTCTTGATTGGTTGCGCTGCCGCGAATGACGGCCAGGATCCGGTCACCGTCGCGGACCGCGTCTGGCAGCCGCTTCAACAGCACCATCGCGCAACCTTCGGCGCGGGCGAAGCCGTCGGCCTTGACGTCGAAGGAATGGCAACGGCCCGTGGCGGACAGCATGCCGATCGCCGACATCGACGCGTTGAGCCGAGGCTCGAGCATCAACATGCAGCCGCCCGCCAAGGCGAGGTCACTTTCTCCCAAATGCAAGCTGCGACAGGCCATATGCGCGGTCACCAAGCCCGACGAGCACGCGGTGTCGACCGTGACGGCCGGTCCGTTCAAACCGAACGTGTAACTGATGCGTCCAGACGCCATGCTGAACGCAGTGCCGGTGTACCCGTACGGTTCCTCCAGCGCTCCCGCGTCGCCGGTGACCAGTGTGTAGTCATCGTGCGCCAATCCGACGAAGACGCCTGTGGCAGAACCGGTCAACGATGCCGGGTTGACTCCGCCGTGTTGCAGGGCCTCCCACGAGGTCTCCAGCAGCAACCGGTGTTGCGGGTCGATCGCCGTCGCTTCGCGATCGCTGATACCGAAGAACTCTGAATCGAAACCCGCGACGTCGTCGAGAAATCCACCCCACTTCGTCACCGACCGGCCCGGCACGCCTCGTTCAGGATCATAGGCGCTCTCGGCATCCCAACGCTCAGTGGGGATTTCGGTGATCAGGTCGTCGCCGCGGAGCAGCGCGTCCCACAGCAATTCGGGGGAGTCGATGCCGCCAGGCAGCCGGCATGCCATCCCGATAATGGCGATGGGGGTGACACGAGACTCAGTCACGACCGGTCACCCGGCCTCGGCAACCGAGACAATCTGCGAGGCAGCCAACTCGTCGGCCAGGAATTGCGACAGTGCCCGCACGGTGCCGTGGTCGATGATGTTCTGGGCACTGATCCGGATCCCGGTCTCGGATTCGACCCGGGTGCGCAACTCGAGTGTTCCGAGCGAGTCCAACCCGTATTCCGACAGCGGTCGGTCGGGGTCGACGGAGCGCCGCAACAGCAGACCGATCTGCTCGGACAACAACTTTCGCAGGCGGCCCGGCCACTCCTCGACAGGCAGCTCGTTCAGTTCGGCCCGCAACTTGCTCGAGCCCTTGACGCCGGGCCCCGCCGACTTGAACATCTCGGCGAACTTGCTGCGTTGCGCGAACGTGGTCAGCCATGGCGAGCCGATCAATGGCGCGTAGCCGGCGTAGGCACGGTCGTGGCGCAGCATCGACTCGAACGCGTAGGCGCCCTCGTCGGGTGCGATGGCGGAATCGTGTTGCTCAGCCAGCGCGGTCGCGCGTCCCACCTCGCCCCAAGCCCCCCACGCGATCGAGGTCGCCGGCAAGCCTTGGGATTTCCGCCAGTGGGTGAACGCGTCCAGCCAACTGTTGGCCGCGGCGTAGGCGCCCTGCCCGGGTGAGCCGACGAGCGACGCGGCCGAGGAGAAGGAGCAGAACCAGTCCAGCGGTTGGTCGATCGTGGCCTCGTGCAAGTTCCAGGCGCCGTAAACCTTTGGCCGCCAGTCACGGTCGATCAGGTCGTCGGTGATGTTGACCAACGTGGCGTCCTCGACGACCGCTGCGGCGTGTAGGACGCCCCGCAACGGAAGGCCGGTGCTGGTCGCCGTCTGGACCAGCCGGTCCGCGGTGCCGCTCTCGGAGATGTCACCGCATTCGACGACGATGTCGGCGCCCCCAGCCCGGATCAGGTCGATGGTCTCGCGCGCTTCTTCGCTCGGCTGCGAACGCGACGTGAGCACAATACGCCCACATCCTGCTGCGGCCAGCTTCTCGGCAAGGAACAAACCGAGTCCGCCGAGTCCGCCGGTGATGATGTAGGACCCGTCGCCCCGGAAAACGCGCACCAGACCCGGTGGGACGGCCACATCGCTCGGCTCCGAACGAGGCACGTCGAGCACTAGCTTGCCGGTGTGCTCGGCGTTGCTCATCGCGCGAATCGCGTCGGCCGCCTGGGTGAGTGGGTAGTGCGTTGTTTCGGGCATCGGCAACACCCCGTCCGCGGTCAGCCGGTAGACGGTGGCGAGGAGGTCGTGGAATCTCTCAGGATGGCTGTGTGACATCAAACCCACATCGACCCCGTGGAACGCGAGATTCCGGCGGAATGGGAACAAGCCGAGGCGGCTGTCGCCGTAGATGTCTCGCTTGCCGATTTCGATGAATCGCCCTCCGAGCGCTAGCAATTCAATCCCGGCTCGCTGAGCCGAGCCGGTCACCGAGTTCAGCACTATATCCACCCCGTACCCGTCGGTGTCCGTTCGGATCTGCTCGGCGAACTCGACGCTGCGCGAATCGTAGACGTGTTCAATGCCCCAGTCGCGCAACAGTTGTCGGCGTTGCTCGTTACCGGCGGTGGCAAAGATCTCGGCACCGGCGGCCCGGGCGATGGCGATCGCCGCCTGCCCGACGCCACCGGTTGCCGAGTGGATCAGCACCTTGTCGCCGCGGCCGATGTGGGCCAAATCGTGCAGGCCGTACCACGCCGTCGCGTGGGCGGTCGTGATTGCCGCGGCCTGCTTCTCGGTGAGGCCGTCGGGCAGCGTGACCGCAAGGTCGGCGTCGCAGGTCACGAACGTGCCCCAGCAACCGTTGGGGGAGATGCCCCCGACCCGATCGCCGACCTTGTGTGCCGTCACGTCGCTGCCGACGGCGCTCACCACTCCTGCGAAGTCCGTGCCCAGTTGCGGCAGCCGACCTTCGAACGAGGGATAGCGACCGAACGTCACCAGTACATCGGCGAAGTTGATACTCGACGCGGTAACTGCGACCTCGATTTCGCCCGGTCCGGGTGGAACGCGGTCGCACGCGGTGAGCTCGATCGTCTGCAGGTCGCCTGGCGTACGGATCTGCAGACGCATCCCGCCCTGCTCAGGATTGACCGACGCGGTGAGCCGCTCCTCGGCCCGCAGCGGGCTCGGGAACAGCCGCGCGGTGTACCACTCGCCATCTCGCCACGCGGTCTCGTCTTCCTCTGAGCCGCTGAGCAATTGCCGCGCGAGTCGTTCGCGGTCGGTCCGCTCGTCGAGATCGATCTGCGTCACGTGCAGATCGGGATACTCGTTGCCGATTGATCGCAGCAGCCCGCGCAGACCCGCCTGCTCAAGATTCGGCCGGTCGCCGTCGACTACGCATTGTGCGTTGGTGGTCGCGACGAACAAGCGGGGCGGTTCGCTGCCGCTTTCGGGCAGCCCACGGATGATGCGGACCAGATGCTGAACGTAATCGCCACCCCGCGGCGCGCACTCGCTGTCCGGATTGCCGTTCTTGGGACCGGTGAGGACAACCATCCCGCGGAATGCGCCGGTGCGAAGATGCTCGGCGAGCTGTTCGGCGTTCGCGGCGTGGTCGGCTTCCTGAGGCCAGCACATCGTGGTGGTTTGGGCACGCTCCAGCTTCAGGGCATCGGTCAACGACGTTGCCACCACGTCCGCGCCGGCGGAAGTACTGATCAGCAACCAGTTTCCGGCCTCGTCCTGTTGTGGCTCGGGCAGTTCCCGCTGCTGCCATTCGATGGTCAGCAGCCGTTCGTTCAGCAGGCGTTGGCGATTGGCACTCTCGGACGAGCCGCTGCCGATCTGTAGCCCCTCGACGGCGAGCACGACGGCGCCGTGCTCGTCGAGCAATTCGAGATCGGCCTCGACCCACGTCGCGTCGGCGCGGGTGACGCGCGAGTACGAGTAGCGGATGTCGCGGGCCGCCCCGTGGGTGCGCAACCTGCGCACACCGAGCGGCAACATCAGACCGCCGATCCCGGCCGCCTGAATCGCGGGGTGAGCGGCGACGGACTGGAAGCAGGCGTCCAGTAGGGCGGGATGCACACCGTAGGCAGTTTGTTGCGACCGAATGGAGGGCGGGAGACCCACCTCGGCGAGCACCGTGTCCACGGTGTTTTCAGCGATCAACACGGCGGCCAACCCGGCGAAGGCCGGACCGTACTGCAGACCGCGCTTGTCGAAACCCTGCCTCAGTTCGTCACCTTCGACCCGCCGCGGATGCTGAGCGAGCAACTCGGCGATGTCGTGCGGAGCCGGAGCGTCGTCTTGCTCCCCGGCGTACAGGATTGCGCTGGCCCGCCGGGCTCGTTCGCCTTCCTGTTCCGCCTCGACCGTGAACTTGATGATGCCGGGTGACTCGACCGTCGCAGCGGCGGCGATCGGTGTCTTGGAGTCGAGGAGCAGCATCTGCTCGAATCGAACGTCGCGGACTGCCGCTGTGTCGCCCAGGATTTGACGAGCCGCGGTCAGCGCCATCTCGAGATAGCCGGCGCCTGGAAGTACGGCTATGTCGTGAATCTTGTGATCGCCCAGCCAGGGCAGTACATCGGTGCCGACCTCGGCTTCCCAGGCATGCCGCTCCGGCTCTTCGAGCAGGCGCACGTGCGAGCCCAACAACGGGTGTACCGCTACGGTGTTGATGCCCTGCGAGCGCAGGTCTTTGACGCCGGGTTCGTAGACGAACTGGCGATGCGTCCACGACGGCAGCGGCGCGTCGACCAACTGCCCCTGCGGATAGAGGACCGAGAAATCGACTGCCGCGCCGGCACTGTGCAGATCGCCCAGCAAAGGTCGCAGACCATGCGGCAGTTCCTGTTCGCGCCGCATTCCGGCCAGCGCCGCGACCCGCATGTCCAGGCCCTTGGCCGTCTGGTCGACGGCATGGGTCAACAGCGGGTGCGGTGACATCTCCGCAAAGACTCGGAAACCGTCTTCCAGTGCCGCTTGCACCGCCGAGGCGAATCGCACGGTGTACCGCAGATTTTCGACCCAGTATTCGGCGTCGCACTGCGGCAGGTCGCGCGGGTCGAAGTGGGTGGCCGAGTAGTAAGGAATCTCGGGCTCACGCGGTTGGAGGTCGCCCAGCACCTCGGTCAGGTCGTCGAGAATCGGGTCGACCTGGGGGGAGTGGGACGCGACGTCGACAGCCACTTCGCGCGCCATGATCTCGCGTTGCTCCCAGGCCGTGACCAGTTCACGAACGGAGTCGGTTGCTCCGCCGATCACCGTCGACTTCGGGGAGGCGACGACAGCGACCACGACATCTTTGATGCCGCGCGCCATCAACTCGGAAAGCACCTGTTGAGCAGGTAATTCCACCGATGCCATCGCGCCGGCGCCGGAGACGCGCAACATCAGTTTCGAGCGGCGGCAGATGACGCGTACGGCGTCCTCTAATGACAGCGCACCTGCGACGGCGGCGGCTGCGGCCTCGCCCATCGAGTGTCCGATGACTGCGCCGGGGACCACCCCGTACGACTTCAAGGTGGCGGCCAGAGCGACCTGCATGGCGAAGATGGTCGGTTGGACTCGATCGATTCCGGTGACGGTCTCCGGTGCCGAAATCGCCTCGGTCACCGAGAATCCGGATTCGGTCGCGATCAAGGGCTCGACCTTCGCGATGGTCGCAGCGAAAACCGGCTCGACAGCCAGCAATTCGGCGCCCATCGCGGCCCACTGCGAACCCTGCCCGGAAAACAGCCATACCGGCCCAAGGTCGTCGCGGCCGGCAGCGGGCTCGTAGGGGATGTCATCGGCGGCGATATTCCGCAGCGTCGCAGTCAACTCCGGCAGGCTGGCGGCCGTCACCGATGTCCGCACCGGGCGGTGCGCGCGCCGACGCGCCAGGGTGTAGCCCAGATCCGTCCCGGTGATTTCCTCCGCGCGGGCATCGACCCAGTCGGCAATTCGTGCTGCTGTCTGGCGCAGTGCGTCGGCCGAGGTCGACGAGATCGGGAACACCAGCGGGCCGTCGGCCGCTGGGCTGGTGTTCTCGCGGTCGGCCGGGGCGACTGCGGGAGCCTGCTCGAGGACCGCGTGCACGTTGGTTCCGGAGAAGCCGTACGAGGACACCGACGCCCGGCGGGGGTGACTGCCGTTGGTCGGCCACGGCGTGTTGGCCTGTGGCACGAAGAGTTTCGTCTTGATGTCGGCGAGCGCATCAGGCAGCCGTTCGAAATGCAGATTCCGGGGAACGACGCCGTGCTGAAGAGCCAGGATCGCTTTCATCAGCCCGAGTGGCCCCGAGGCGGACTGCGCGTGACCGAAGTTCGTTTTGACCGACGCCAACGCGGTCGGACCGGTGATGCCGTAGACGTTGGCCAGGCTCTCGTATTCGATCGGGTCGCCGACCGGTGTCCCCGGTCCGTGCGCCTCGACCATGCCTACCGTGGCCGCGTCGACACCGGCCGCGGCCAAGGCAGCCCGATACACGGCGGTCTGCGCCTTCGCCGACGGCACGGAAATATTGACGGTGTGACCGTCCTGGTTTGCCGCCGTTCCGCGCAGCACCGCCAGGATCCGGTCGCCGTCGGCCGTCGCGTCACTCAACCGCTTGAGTAGCAGCACCACGCTGCCTTCGGACACGGCGAATCCGTCGGCCGCGGCGTCGAATGCGTGGCAACGACCGGTGGGGGAGAGCATGCCTTCGGCTGATCCCGCTGCGAACTTTCGCGGTTCCAGGCTGACCGAGGCACCTGCCGCGACTGCCAGATTGCTTTCACCGCTGTGCAGGCTGCCGCAGGCCAGATGGACGGCCAGCAGACCCGACGAGCACGCGGTATCGACCGTGACCGCCGGGCCGTGTACCCCCAGCGCGTACGAGATGCGTCCGGAGCCCAGGCTGAAGTTCGTCCCGGAGAACCCGTATGGACCTTCCAACGCCGCGGCGTCTGCGGCGAGGTAGGAATAGTCCGAGTGCGTCAGTCCGACAAACACGCCGGTGAGCGTTCCGGTGATCTGGTCCGGGCTCAGGCCGGCATGTTCCATGGCCTCCCAGGCGGTTTCGAGCAGCACGCGATGCTGGGGATCACTGGCGAGCGCCTCCCGATCGCCGATCCCGAAGAAATCGGCGTCAAAGCCGGTCGGGTCGTCCAGGAACGCAGCCCATTTGGAGATCGAGCGGCCCGGGACCCCCGGCTCCGGGTCGTAGTACTGATCCATGTCCCACCGGTCGACGGGCACCTCCTTGACGAGGTCGTCGCCGCGCAGGAGCGCTTCCCAGAGCTGTTCGGGGGACTCGATCCCACCGGGCAGTCGGCACGACATGCCGATCACCGCGATCGGAGTTGTCGGCTGGCAACCGGTCGATGCCGACGGCTGGCCCGAGTCCGAGTACGACGACGGCACCTGGTTCGTTTCAGAAGTATGCAATTCGCCTTCTTTCTATACGCGACGCGCTAATTCTTTGCGCGCGCTACCGGTCCAGTTCCAAAAGGGCAACGGCATGCCGCCGTTTCAGCGAAATTCCAATGGCCAGATCAGTATCACGTGGCACACCGTGTCGCAAACGAAACGCGTAAAAAACGTCCGCGGTTGACCGAAACACGGTGGCAACAAAGAGAAGGAAAGTTGTCATTTTATGGTTACATGAAAAAATCCGAGAACCGGAATCGGGGCACCTCGAAGGGCCGGTAATCGTGCTCAAAGCAGCCATTTGCCCCCCATTTGGCAATAGCAGAACGCGCTACAGCGGTCGGATTGGGAGCACGCACTCGCTCCCGGGATGCCTGCCGGCCCCTATGTCGGCGAAATTTCCGTCATGGTCCCCAGCATGTTGCTTTTACGCATGTCAGAGGGCCTTCGGGTCGTGAGAAAGCTATTAGACACTTATCCAGCGCCGTTGTCTAGGGTTCGCATCGATATCTCATCGTCGTGTCGCGACGCGGTCCAGTCAACTCGGGGGGCCCTTCTTCATCGGCGTCTTAAGCGATTCTCAGCGACTGTTCAGAAGGCCATACGTGAGGTGCAGATTTTAAACAGCTTGCCGCATTTATACGGTTGCCTCATCGGCCCGGTTGAGGTACGTACGGCATCATGATCGATCTTGATACTTGCGGACCAAGAAATGCCGGTTTTGTGCACGCCGGGTTTGATTGACTCGTCAGTCAGTTAAATATACGGTCCGACTGACGTATCAATCAGTAAATCGCCGCAGCATATTGACATGGCAATCAGTAATTCGTAGCGTCATTGCGATGCGGACGAGGGTGGCGGAAATGCTGGACACCGAGTTTCCGCTTTTGGCGTTCAGCCACTGCCGCGACGTCGTGGCCGCGGTTACCAACGCCGGTGGTTTCGGGGTCCTCGGCGCTGTCGCGCACAGTCCTGAGCGGTTGGACAGCGAACTGACGTGGATTGACCAGCAGACGGCCGGTAAACCGTATGGGGTCGATCTGCTGCTGCCCCCCAAATATGTGGGACAGGAACGTGGCGGCATCGATGGCGACCAGGTCCGCGAGCTGTTACCCCAGGAACACCAAGAGTTTGTCAGTGAGTTGTTAATCCGTTACGGGATAACAGTTTCCAACGATGACCAACGTCGGGCGCAGGGTCGGCTCAATATCTCGCCGAAAGGCTACGAACCGCTGCTCGACGTCGCCTTCGGGCATCGCATCCGCCTGATCGCCAACGCGCTCGGGCCGGCGCCCGCGGATTTGATCACTCGCGCCCACGATCACGGCGTACTCGTCGCCTCGCTCGCGGGCAGCACGCAACACGCGCGGCGGCACGCTGAGTCCGGCGTCGATCTGATCGTGGCCCAGGGCACCGAGGCCGGCGGCCATACCGGTGACGTGTCGACGATGGTCCTGGTTCCCGAAGTGGTGGATGCGGTAGCACCGATTCCCGTACTTGCGGCGGGCGGAATCGCTCGGGGGCGGCAGATCGCTGCCGCGCTCGCATTGGGAGCCGAAGGTGTGTGGTGCGGTTCGGTCTGGCTCACCACCGAGGAGGCAGAGACGCCGACGGTTGTTCGGGATAAATTCCTCGCCGCCACGTCGTCGGACACCGTGCGGTCCCGCTCGTTGACCGGCAAGCCGGCACGGATGCTGCGCACCGCGTGGACCGACGAGTGGGAGCGCAGCGACAATCCGGACCCGCTGCCGATGCCGCTGCAGACGGCACTGGTCGGTGACGCCCAACTGCGCATCAATGTCGCTGCTGCTCAACCTGATTCGAAAGCTCACGAGCTGGCTACCTATTTCGTCGGCCAGGTCGTGGGGTGGATGGACAAAGTGCGGCCGGCGAAGGCTGTGGTGCTGGACATGATCGCGGAATTCATTGATGTCGTCGAACTTCTCAAGGGGGTCGTTGCATAGTGGGCGAGAGCGGAGGCACCCGCAGGCGGCGGGCGGTCAGCAAAGAAGACAAGACAAAGCGGCGCGACGAGATCATGGCTGCAGCCAAGATCGTGTTCGCGCGCAACGGGTTTCATGCCACGACGATCTCGCAGATCGCCAAGGAGGCGGGATTGGCTTACGGATCGGTCTACTGGTATTTCGATTCGAAGGACGAGCTTTTCCATGCGCTGATGGCCGCAGAAGGAGACGCCCTGCGCGCCCACATCGCGGCAGCGATAGCTGCGGCCGGCGACCGTCCGGATCGGAATTGGGAGCCTTTGCGGATCACCGTGCAGGCGGTACTCGAGTTCTTCGAGGCCGATAAGGCAGTCACGAAACTGCTGCTGCGGGACGCCTCAGGGCTCGGTGATCAGTTCGAGCGACACCTCGGGAGCATCTACGAGCGCTTCATCGACGACATCGAGAAGCACATGATCGTGGCCCAGGAGTTGGGAACGGTGATCAGCGCTCCGCCGCGCATGCTCGCTTTCAGCCTGGCGGCCCTGATCGGTCAGCTGGCACATCGCCGCCTCACCACCGACGACGGGGTCAGCGCAGCCGACGTCTCGGAGATGGTCGTCTCGTTCGCCCTGAACGGCCTTCGTCCCCGGGAGGGCCAGACCTGCCGAATCACGGATCCATAACGGCTGGTCAACACGCCCGGCATGGTGGTTTGACCCGGGCCGGATGTTCGTGCATCATCGACACGGTAAGCACCTCGTTAGGTGAGGCGTCTACACGGATACAGGCCACTGACCCCGAACGTCGAGAGACGCCCAGGGTCAGGACAGCTCCTCCCGGCTTAAGGGTTGAGCCCAAGTGGCTTCCGGAATCTTCCGGATACGGCGTGTAGTGCCGAAACTCTGACGAGTGGGGTGCGGACATCCCGACGATGTTCGGGTTGCCTATCCCTGCTTGCGCGTAATTGGCGCGGTATGCCCGCGCATGGTGCGACCGTGAGGAGGTGAGGGACAGATGAGTTCCAGTTCTAGTCCGGATCGATATCCGGGCTTCGTTTCGTCCCGATCCGGCCCGCGGCGCATTGCCTTTTAGCTGAGCGTCTTTCGCTTTCCCGGCAGCCCGCCTGCTCCACGCCGTTTCGGACGGACACCGAATGCCATTGTGCCCGTTTGATTTTCTGCGTAGGAGGCGATCATGACCGCTGTTCTGTACGACGAGGTAGTAGCGGCGACGTCCGCGCCTCGGCTCACGCTGGTGCCGGACCCGGCGCCCGCGGCAACCGCCCCGAAGCGGCGCGAGCCGCGCATCGGCGGTGGCGACCCGCTGGTCGACGGTGCCGCTCGGCTGCTGTGCGTTCCGCTGCGCCAGCTTTACGCCGCGCTGTGGCGTGCCGGCGTCATTGAAGTCGGCGGCTGACAGGTGTCCCGCGCTTCCGGTACCGATGCTATTAAGGCGTCGGCACCGGGAGCGCTGCATCACTGCTGAGTCGTGATGTAGGACGACAACCCGATCTGATATGCGCCCAGGCTGTGCCGCCAGCCAATCTGCACCGCGCCACCACTATCGATGTCGATGGGCGCACCAACGTGCACGTATGGCGTCGGAGGTAGATAAGGCACGATGTCGAGGAAGTTGACTACGCGGTAACAACTTTCGATGAGCGCGTTGAATTTCGCCGCGAAATCGTCCAGTCCCGCGCGCGGACCCGCGAAAGTGATCAGTCGAGGCTCGATGGTGTTCGGAGGCATGTTGCGCGCGACGTCGGGGGCCGCGAGAACGGCGAGCGCCGCGCCGAGGCTGTGCCCGGTGACCAGGATCTGATCGCAGCCGGTCGTCGCGCTCGCCAGATTCGCGGCGATGTCGGCTCGCACCAGTTGGTAGACCTCCTGGAAGCCGGAATGCACCTGGCCGAACCCGTCGATCGGACGGTAGTCGTCGGGTATGGCATCGATGTCGGCGACCCACTCCGCAACGTCTGATGTGCCGCGAAACGAGACGAACGCGGTGCGACTGGCGGTGTTGTGTCCCATCAACCCGAAGATGTTGGTGTCCTTGATCATTGCCGCGACCGCGGGGTGCGGGTCGGCCAGCGCGGTGAGAACGACAGCGTCGGCCCGGATCACGCTGGTCTGGGTGTAGCCGACCGGAAGAGTGGCGGGGCTGCCGTCCATCACGGTGTATGCGGCCTGCGCCAACGGCAGCGCCACGTCGCGCGCAAACACGGGATCGAACGCCACCACCGGAGTTTAGCGATCCCGGGCCTGTCTTGAGGCGAGTTGAGCCAGATGTAGGCTGACGTGCGGAATCAGCGAAGATTGCGAACCCTGCTGCAGCAGAGTCGAACTCAGGAGATGTGTCGATGCCAGAACCGCACCCGCTGGACCGCGCGATCGAGCTTCGGGTGGTCGACCACGATGTGGTGCGGGGTCAGACGCAGCCTGAGTGGGCGAACATGGTGGGACCCTTCGGCGGCGTCACCGCCGCGGCCATTCTGCACGCGATCGACATTCACCCTGATCGGCTCGGTGGGCCCATCGCGTTGACGGTGAACTTCGCCGCCCCCATCGCCGACGGCCATTTCGAGATCACCCGTCGTGCGCCGCGCACTAACCGGACAAATCAGCATTGGATCGTCGAACTCAGCCAAGAGGGCGAGGTCAAGACGACCGCAACAGCCGTGTTCGGTAATCACCGTGACACCTTTTCCGACACCGAAGCGTCGATGCCGGTGGTGCCCGGGCCCGACGAGATTCCGCGCACCGCGCACACCAACCTGCCGACCTGGGTTCAGATGTATGACATGCGCTTTGCCAACGGTTCGTTTTCCGGCGGCGAGATCGAGATCGGCCCGTCCTCGGCGTCGACCCTGTGGGTGCGTGACGTTGCGCAGCGCGAGCTGGACTTCGCGGCATTGACCGCGTTGTCGGACATCTTCTTTCCGCGGATCTTCCTGCGCCGCGGCGTCGTCCCGGCCGGCACCATCTCGATGACGACCTACTTTCATGTCGACGGCGGGCAGCTTGCGGCCCTGGGTGGCGACTTCATCCTCGGAGCCGCGCACGGTAACCGCTTCGATCGTGGGTTCTTCGACCAGAGCGCGCAGCTATGGAGCCGGGACGGTGCGCTGTTGGCCACCTCGTATCAGATCGTGTACTTCAAGGGCTGAGTCACTGGGCCGCGGTCGTCCGCTTTGCGGCATTCCGTAGAATTGGCGCATCGGCGTCGATCCGGCCATCACCGGGGAGCCTTCGGAAGAACAGTCCGCACCAGCACTGATGCGGTCCCAGTAGACCCGGACGGGTCGGCCCGTCACAGCCGAGCAACGAGCGGCCACGCCCCGGTGTGGCAAGCGGGGTGGTACCGCGGCGCCTGCGCACCAGCGCACCGTCGTCCCCGTGCCAGCTAGCGGCACATGGAGACGACACGTAGTGACCGAGAACACCTATCCGAAGCCGGCCGGCGGCGCTCCGGACCTTCCGGCGCTGGAGCTCGAGGTCCTCGACTACTGGGCCAACGACGACACGTTCCGGGCCAGCATCGCCCACCGCGCCGACGCACCCGAATACGTCTTCTACGACGGGCCGCCGTTCGCCAACGGACTGCCGCACTACGGCCACCTGCTCACCGGTTATGTGAAAGACATCGTGCCGCGCTACCGCACCATGCGCGGCTTCAAGGTCGAACGCCGCTTCGGTTGGGACACCCACGGCCTGCCTGCCGAACTGGAGGTGGAGCGCCAGCTCGGCATCACCGACAAGTCTCAGATCGACGCGATGGGCATCGCCGCGTTCAACGACGCCTGCCGCGAATCGGTACTGCGCTACACCGACGAATGGCGCGCCTACGTCACCCGGCAGGCACGCTGGGTCGACTTCGACAACGATTACAAGACGCTCGATCTGCCGTACATGGAGTCGGTGATCTGGGCGTTCAAGCAGCTATGGGACAAGGGTCTGGCCTACGAGGGCTACCGGGTGCTGCCGTACTGCTGGCGCGACGAGACCCCGCTGTCCAACCATGAGCTGCGGATGGACGACGACGTCTACCAGAGCCGGCAGGACCCGGCCCTCACCGTCGGATTCGCCATCACCACAGGCGATCTCGTCGGTGCGCACCTGTTGGTGTGGACCACGACGCCCTGGACCCTGCCGTCGAACCAGGCGGTGGCGGTCAACCCCGACGTCAGCTACGTCCACGTGCAGGCAGGCGAACACCGTGTAATCCTTGCCGAGCCGCGACTGGCGGCCTACGCACGGGAATTCGGCGAAGAGCCGGAAATATTAGGCACGTACCGCGGCAGCGATTTGGTCGGCACCCGGTATCGTCCGCCCTTCCCGTACTTCATGGACAGCGAAGGCGCTTTCCAGGTCCTCGGAGCCGACTTCGTGACCACCGAAGACGGTACCGGGATCGTCCACCTCGCCCCGGCCTACGGTGAGGACGACAAGGCAACCGCTGACGAGGTCGGCATCGTGCCGGTGACACCGGTCGACGCCAAAGGCCGATTCGACTCCACCGTGCCGGACTACCAGGGCCAGCATGTTTTCGACGCCAACCCGTTGATCATCCGCGACCTGAAGAACCGCACCGGCCCGGCGGCCGCCAACGGCGCGGTGCTGATTCGCCAGGAGACCTACGACCATCCCTATCCGCATTGTTGGCGGTGCCGCAATCCGCTGATCTACCGGGCGGTGTCGTCGTGGTTCATCAAGGTCACCGAGTTCCGCGACCGCATGGTCGAACTGAATCAGCAGATCACCTGGTACCCCGAGCACGTGAAGGACGGCCAATTCGGAAAGTGGCTGCAGGGCGCGCGTGACTGGTCGATCTCACGAAACCGCTACTGGGGCACCCCGATTCCGGTGTGGGTCTCCGACGATCCAGCCCACCCTCGGATCGACGTGTACGGCAGCCTCGACGAGTTGGAGCGCGACTTCGGGACCCGTCCGGACAATCTGCACCGGCCCTACATCGACGAGCTGACCCGGCCCAACCCGGACGACCCGTCGGGGCGGTCGACCATGCGGCGCATCCCAGACGTATTCGACGTGTGGTTCGACTCCGGCTCGATGCCTTACGCCCAGGTGCACTACCCGTTCGAGAATCGCGACTGGTTCGACACCCACTATCCCGGTGATTTCATCGTCGAATACATCGGGCAGACCCGTGGCTGGTTCTACACCCTGCACGTGCTGGCCACCGCGCTGTTCGACCGGCCCGCGTTCAAAACCTGTGTGGCACACGGCATCGTGCTGGGTAGCGATGGCCAGAAGATGAGCAAGTCGCTACGCAACTATCCCGACGTCAGCGAGGTCTTCGATCGCGACGGCTCCGACGCCATGCGCTGGTTTTTGATGGCGTCACCGATCCTGCGTGGCGGCAATCTGATCGTCACCGAGCAAGGCATCCGCGACGGTGTGCGACAGGTCCTGCTGCCGTTCTGGAACGCCTACAGCTTCCTGGCCCTGTACGCACCGAAAGTTGGTACCTGGCACGTCGATTCGACGAACGTGCTGGATCGCTACATCCTGGCGAAGCTGGCGGTGCTGCGCGACGAGCTGACGGCGTCGCTGGACGGCTGCGATATCTCCGGTGCCTGCGAGCAGCTGCGTCAGTTCACCGAGGCGTTGACGAACTGGTATGTACGGCGGTCGCGTTCGCGGTTCTGGGAAGAGGACCCCGACGCCATCGACACCCTGCACACGGTGCTCGAGGTGACGGCCCGGCTGGCGGCGCCGCTGCTGCCGATGACGACCGAGATCATCTGGCGTGGCGTCACCGGCGAACGCTCGGTACACCTGTCCGACTGGCCGCAGGCCGACCTGCTGCCCGCGGACACCGCATTGGTCGAGGCGATGGACCAGGTGCGCGAGGTCTGTTCGGTGGCGTCGTCGCTGCGCAAGGCCAAGAAGCTGCGAGTGCGGCTGCCGTTACCGAAACTGACTGTGGCGGTGGAGAATCCGGAACGACTGTCGGCGTTCACCGACTTGATCGCCGACGAGCTCAACGTCAAGGCGGTCGAGCTGACCGACGACATCGCCGCTTACGGTCGTTTCGAGCTGACCGTCAACGCCAAGGTTGCCGGCCCGCGACTGGGCAAGGACGTGCAGGCCGCGATCAAGGCCGTCAAGGCAGGGGAGGGAGTCGTCAATCCCGACGGAACGTTGACGGCTGGTCCCGCGGTATTGCGGCCCGACGAGTACAGCTCGCGATTGGTCGCCGCGGATCCGGAGTACACCGCACCGTTGCCCGGCGGTGCCGGCCTGGTGGTCCTGGACGCGACGCTGACGCCCGAACTCGAGGCCGAGGGCTGGGCCAAGGACCGCATTCGCGAACTGCAGGAGCTGCGCAAGTCGGCCGGCCTCGAGGTGTCCGACCGGATCAGTGTGGTGATGTCGGTGCCGGCCGAGCGCACCGACTGGGCCGCCACTCACCGCGACCTGATCGCCGGCGAAATCTTGGCTACCAGCTTCGAATTCGGCGACCCGGCCGACGGCGCCGAGATCGGCGACGGGGTTCGGGTAGCGCTCGTCAAGGCGTGACGCCGAAAGTGCGACTGCCGACGCATTTCTCGAGTGAAGGCGTCGGTAGTTGCACTTTCGCGGCGGCGGGGTGTGGCTCGGCGGACTGTGGATAGCAGTAATGGTGATCGCCTCGGCCTGTCTACCTTCTGTACGCGAAAGTGCTTCCACGAAGACGTCGTTCGACTAGACGCGTCGGTGGTTGCACTCTCGGGAAGGCATCATGGCATCACCGTTTGTGGGAACCGATGCGTTACGCGCCGGGACTTTGACCGAGCATGAGCTCCGGTTGTCTTGCACGCGGGTCTACCGCAATGTCTACCTCCGTCGCGGAACGGAACTCAGCGCGGAAGGCCGCGCTCGCGCCGCTTGGCTCTGGTCGGGCGGGCACGCTGTCATCGCGGGCAACTCGGCGGCCGCGCTGCTCGGTGCCAAGTGGGTCGACGCGAGCGCACCCGCCGAGCTCATCTGCGGGCGGAAACGCCCGCCGCCGCTGATCATCACCCGCAACGAGACGCTGCTCGCCGCCGAGATCATCGCGGTTGCGAACGTACCGGTGACGTCACCTGCACGGACCGCATTCGACCTCGGCCGGCGCCCAGGGTTAGAGACGGCGGTCATCCGTATCGATGCACTGGCTCGGGCCACGGGCGTGACAGCCGCCGAGGCACTGGCGGTCGCCGAGCTGCATCGCGGTGTTCGCGGTCTTCGGCAACTGCGCCAGGTCCTGCCACTGGTCGATGCCGGCGCGGAGTCGCCGCAGGAGAGCCGGACACGGTTGCTCATGGTTGCCGCTGGTCTGCCGCGGCCGCAGACTCAGATCGAGGTGGTCACTGATTGGGGTGGGGTGCTGGCCCGCATCGACATGGGATGGCCAGAGGTCAAGGTCGGGATCGAATATGACGGGGCACAGCATTGGACTGATTCCCGAATTCGGACCAATGACATCGACCGTGCAGCGGAGTTGCAGCGCCGAGGCTGGATTCTGATTCGGGTGAGCGCGGATCTGCTGCGCTACCGTCCGGATGTCGTGATCGCGCGCGTGCGTGAAGCATTGCGGTCACGCGGGTTACTGGTGTGACGTCGCGAGAGTGCAACTGCCGTCGGCCTACTCGGAAAACGTGTCGGCAGTGGCACTTTGGCGGCAGTCTGGGAGGCTGGTGAGCGTGGATTCGCGCTGGGTGCTGCATCTCGACATGGACGCGTTCTTCGCGTCGGTCGAGCAACTCACCCGTCCGACCCTGCAAGGCCGGCCGGTGCTGGTCGGCGGATTGGGTGGACGGGGTGTGGTGGCCGGTGCCAGCTACGAGTCACGAGTGTTCGGCGCGCGATCGGCGATGCCGATGCATCAGGCGCGTCGGCTGATCGGTGTGACGGCTGTCGTGCTGCCGCCGCGCGGTGCCGTATACAGCGTGGCCAGCCGCCGGGTGTTTCACACCGTTCGCGGCATGGTGCCGGTGCTGGAACAGTTGTCGTTCGACGAAGCGTTCGGCGAGCCTGCCGAGTTGGCCGGCGCGACCGCCGCTGAGGTCGAGGAATTCTGCGCGCAGTTGCGGCGGCGGGTACGCGAGGAAACCGGGTTGATCGCCTCGGTGGGTGCCGGCTCGGGTAAGCAGATCGCCAAGATCGCCTCCGGCCTGGCCAAGCCGGATGGCATCGAAGTGGTTCGCAGGGCCGACGAGCGCAGGCTGCTCGACGGCCTCGCGGTGCGCAAGCTGTGGGGGATAGGGCCTGTCGCCGAGGAGAAGCTGCACCGGCTGGGCATCGAGACGATCGGTCAACTCGCCGCGTTGAGTGACGCCGAGGTGGCCAATATCCTCGGCGCAACGATCGGACCGGCCCTACATCGGCTGGCCCGCGGTATCGACGACCGCCCGGTCGCTGAACGGGCAGTGGCCAAACAGATCAGCGCCGAGTCCACCTTTGCGGTCGACCTGACCACACTCGAGGAGTTGTTCGACGCGATCGCCCCGATCGCCGAGCACGCCCATCAACGGCTGTGCCGCGACGGCCGCGGCGCGCGGACCGTCACAGTCAAGTTGAAGAAGTCGGACATGAGCACGTTGACTCGCTCCGCGACGCTGCCGTACGCCACCACCGACGCCGCAGCGCTGTCGGCGACCGCCCGCAGGCTGTTGCTCGACCCTCGTCAGATCGGCCCGATCCGCCTTCTCGGCGTTGGCTTTTCGGGTCTGACCAGTGTTCGCCAGGACTCGCTGTTCCCGGATCTGGAGCTGACCATGACAGACACCGGACCCGGCGACGACAGCGCGCCGACCGAACGGGACGCGGTCGCGCCCGCAGCACCCGACACCACCGGGTGGCGGATCGGTGACGACGTTGTCCACCGCGAGTTCGGCCACGGCTGGGTGCAGGGTGCCGGCCACGGTGTCGTCACTGTGCGCTTCGAAAGCCGCGCCACGGGCCCGGGGCCGGCGCGGACATTCGCCTCCGACACCGACGACATCGTGCGGGCGAATCCCCTCGACAGCCTCGACTGGCCGGAGTACCTCGAGGCCATCGCCGAAGCGGCGACCTCAGAGCACCCGGTCGACGACGTCGCGCAGGGGTAGCTCCGCTGCCAGGGCGGCCATGGTCAGCACCCTGGCCTGGCTCGGCGGCAGAGACACCATCACCGCGCCGGCCTCGACCAGGTCGCGGCCTGGCCCGTAGCCCGGGCTGACTCTGCCGCCGACAACCCGGGTCGACACCGCGACCGTAATTCCTGCGCCGCAGTGCCGGCGCACCCCATCGATGACCGCCTCGGGAACGTTTCCCGAACCCAAAGCCTCCAACACGATGCCCCGAGCCCCCGCAGCCACGAACGCGTCGACGGCGACAGCGTCACTGCCGGCATGGGTCGCGACGATGTCGACCCGAGGGGCGCCCGCCGCGGACAGGTCACCGATGAATCGACGAATCTTACTGTGCGACAGAGAAAACCCACCGTGGACGCTGCCGAGGATCGTGCCCGCGAAGCAGATTCCGCCGGCGACCTTGTGCAGACCTGCGGGCCTCAAAACCTGGCCGGCGAAACAGACCAGCACACCGAGGTCACGGGCGGCAGGTGCCGCGGCCAGGGTCACCGCGTCGCGCAGATTCGCGGGGCCGTCTGCGTCAGGTGCATCGGCGCCGCGCATCGCGCCCGTGATCACCAATGGGGCAGCACCGCCATAAGTGAGGTCTAGCCACAACGCCGTCTCCTCGAGGGTGTCAGTGCCGTGCGTCACGACCACGCCGAGTGCGCCATCGTCGGCCGCCGACCCCGCCGCCGCGCGAATCGCGTCCCAGTCGGCCGGGCCCAGTTGCGAGCTGTCCTTCGCCATCACGTCGACGACGTCCACGTCGAGGCCGGCGGCAAGGTCGGCGCCGCCGCGGGTCGGCCGCTGGACCCCGTCGGCGGCGCTGCTGGCAATGGTCCCGCCGGTGGCGATGACGGTCACGCGGCTCATCCTTCAGATCATCCCGCATGCCGCACTGATCACCCGCGCGGCGGGTCGTGGCCGCTAGCGGCACTAGTGGATGATGGGGGCGTGACTGACCAACCAACGGGATCGGCGGATCCGGCGACCCCGGTGTCTCCGGCCGCATCGGCCCCGGACGCCGACGCCGTTCCGCGGCGCCGGCAGCCGCTGTTGCTGTCGGTGGCAGCGGTGGTGCTGGCACTGGACATCGTCACAAAAGTGCTGGCAGTCAAGCTGTTGACACCCGGGCAGCCGGTACCGATTATCGGCGACACGGTGACCTGGACGCTGGTGCGCAACTCCGGCGCCGCGTTCTCGATGGCTACCGGCTACACGTGGATGCTGACGCTGATCGCCAGTGCGGTCGTGGTCGGAATCATCTGGATGGGACGCCGGTTGGTATCGACCTGGTGGGCGATCGGCCTCGGGATGATCCTGGGCGGCGCGATGGGAAACCTGGTCGACCGGTTCTTCCGGTCCCCAGGGCCCCTGCGTGGGCACGTGGTCGACTTCCTGTCGATCGGCTGGTGGCCGGTATTCAACGTCGCCGACCCGTCGGTGGTAGGTGGGGCGATCTTGCTGGTCACCCTGTCGGCGCTCGGGTTCGATTTCGACACCGTCGGCCGCCGCGAACCGACCGACGAGGATGCCGAGCAGCGGCGTAGCAGTCCAGCCGGTGAGGACGCGGCCGAGGAGCCGTCTAAAGGCGTCGACGGGCCTCAATGACTGATCGCTCGATGCCGGTGCCGGAAGGCCTCGCGGGCATGCGGGTCGACGCCGGGGTGGCGCGGCTGCTCGGGGTGTCACGCACCGTCGCCGCCACGTTGGCCGAAGAGGGCGGCGTCGAATTGGATGGGCAGGCCGCCGGCAAATCAGATCGGCTGACCGCGGGAGCCTGGCTGCAAGTCCGCATTCCCGACCCGCCGGCGCCGATTGAGAACACGCCGGTCGACATCGAGGGCATGACGATCCTGTATTCAGACGACGACATCGTCGTGGTCGACAAGCCGGCGGGTGTCGCCGCGCACGCATCGGTCGGCTGGACCGGTCCCACGGTGCTCGGCGGGCTGGCCGCGGCCGGTTACCGCATCACCACCTCGGGCGTGCACGAGCGGCAGGGCATCGTGCATCGCCTCGACGTAGGCACCTCCGGGGTCATGGTGGTTGCGATTTCCGAGCGGGCCTACACGCTTCTCAAGCGGGCGTTCAAGCAGCGCACGGTTGACAAGCGCTATCACGCTCTGGTGCAAGGACATCCGGATCCGTCCAGCGGAACCATCGATGCGCCGATCGGGCGTCACCGTGGCCACGATTGGAAATTCGCGGTCACCTCCGACGGTCGGCACAGCGTTACCCACTACGACACCGTCGAGGCGTTCGTGGCCGCAAGTCTGCTCGATGTTCACCTTGAAACTGGCAGGACTCACCAGATTCGGGTGCACTTCGCGGCGCTGCACCACCCGTGCTGCGGCGACCTGACCTATGGCGCCAATCCAAAGCTGGCGGAAAAGCTTGGGTTGGAACGGCAATGGCTGCATGCTCGGTCGTTGTCGTTCATCCATCCGGGCGACGGACGCCAGGTCGAATTCGTCAGCCCGTACCCGGCTGATCTCCAGCACGCACTCGACGTGCTCCGGGCCGAGCACTGAGCCGACTCACTGTTGGTGCTGCCGTCATGCGCCGACGTATTCGCGCGGAGTGGTGCCGAATCGACCTCGGAACTCCTTGATGAAATGCGATGCGCTCGAATAGCCCACCCGTCCGGCGATGTCAGTGACGGCGAGTCGCCCGTCGATGACGAGTTCGCGGGCCCGATTCAGCCGGACTTCCTTGACGTATTGATACGGCGACGAACCCGTCACGTCACGAAAAGCGCGACTGAAGGCCGACGAGCTGAGTCCTACCTGCGCCGCCAGCGCCGCTACAGTGATCGGCTCGGCCCAATGCGCGTTGATGTAAGACAGCGCCGCACCCACGGGGTTACCCGCGGATTGGCGGTTCGCGAAAAGCAGCATGCGGGCGAATTGCTCGCGTTGCAGGACCCGGTAAATCAGCTCGCGAACATACAAGGGAGCCAACACTTCGCGATCCACCGAGTCGGTCAAGGAGCCCAGGAAGCGCAGCGTGGAGCCGATCACCTCGTCGTCGAGGCTGGAAACGACACAGCGTTCAGCAACTCCGCGTATCCACGCCGCCTCGATTCCGTGTCGCTCCGGCATCTTCCGTGAGATGTCACGGACGGTGGCTGGCGCTACCTCCAGAACTAGGCACAGACAGGGACGGGTCGGCGAGGCGTCGAGTATTTCGCTCTCGAACCGCAATTCGCCGTTGATGATCAGATAGTGCGACTGATCGTAGATGTGGCGACGGCCCTTCTCGAGCACGGCTTTTCGACCTTGAGCCACGATCCCGATGGAAAGCCCGCTGACGTCTTCCCACTCGGGTTTGGTGGGTTGGTCGAATCGGTACGTGGTCAGCCCTGGCCAACGTCCGGTGTTGGGACCGAGTCTCGGTGCAAACGCTGTCATCCGCGCCACCAGTTCGCTCGACATAGCTGGCACGTCTGCACCTCCTGGGGCGAAACTATCGGACTCCACCCGACCGTCGGCTGCAGTTCTACGCGATTATCGAGCAGGATTCTCATACCGCGGATCTCGACACTCTGGTTCGCTGTCCCTGTGGCATTCGCACGAGACGGCCTGCACCTGCACCTCGTGCTCGAACAGAGGAGAAGCCCATGACGATGCGGGCAGCGCGCATGCACGGATACAACCAGCCGCTCGAGATAGAGGACGTCCCGGTGCCCGAGACCGGACGCGGCGAAGTGCTCGTCAAGGTCGCCGCAACGGGCATGTGCCGCAGCGACTATCAGCTCGTCGACGGATATTTCAAGGACGGTCTGCCGGTCGAATTCCCCTTCATCCCCGGTCACGAAGTGGCGGGTACCGTCGCCGACATCGGCGATGGTTTACCAGAAACCGCCCAGATCTCTGAAGGTGATCTCGTCGTGATCGATCCGAATTGGGGCGACGGTACGTGCCGGATGTGTCACGAAGGAAACCAACAGCTGTGTGCCAACGGTCAACTA
The DNA here is from genome assembly GCF_022430545.2 of Mycobacterium paraterrae. Lineage (NCBI taxonomy): Bacteria > Bacillati > Actinomycetota > Actinomycetes > Mycobacteriales > Mycobacteriaceae > Mycobacterium > Mycobacterium paraterrae. Next base: position 4,374,685 of record NZ_CP092488.2, read on the forward strand.
GTCGGGTTCGGGCCCAACGGCGGCTTCGCCGAATACATGGTGGCTCCCTATCAGCACGTCATCCCGATCAAGGATCAGCCCGATGTGCGCCCGGAGTATCTTGCGCCGCTGACCGACGCGGGGCTCACTCCGTACCGCGGGATCAAGAAGTTGCGGGACACCGGCAGGCTTGGTGCGGGCCGCACCGTCGTGATCAATGGCATCGGGGGACTGGGCTCTTACGCCGTTCAGTACGCCCGGCTTCTCGGCGGCGGTGCCACCGTCGTCGGCTTCGCCCGCAGCGACGACAAACTCCGGTTAGCAACCGAACATGGTGCCCATTACACCGTCAACGTCCGAGACAAGTCCGCGGCGGAGGTCCGAAGCGAACTCGAAGAGTTGACCGGGCGGCCCGCGGTGGACGCCGTACTCGACTGCGCCGGCTCACCGGAGTCGCTCGGGCTGGCCGCCGCGCTGCTCGACACCGAGGGCGTACTGGGTCAGGTCGGTCTCATGGGTCAGCGCGTGGAGCTGCCGCTATTTCCGTTCGTCAGCGGCGAGAAGTCGTACTTCGGCTCGTTCTGGGGCAATTACAACGACCTGCGCGAGGTGCTGACGCTCGCCGGTCAGGGACTCATCAAACACCACGTGACGACGGTCAAGCTGGAAAACATCAACGACACCCTGCAAGCCTTGGGCGAGGGCGAGGTCGTCGGAAGGGCAGTGGTCCTCTTGGACTGAACGGCAGCACGTCAGTTCGGCTTGCGGGCTTCGACGAGCAGTCGCGTCGAGTGCGCGACGAATGCCCCGTCGGCTTCGATGCGCTCATGCATGTCCCGCAGCCGTTCGCGGTAGCGCTCGACGGTGAAGTCGGGGACCGTCCAGATCACCTTGCGCAAGAAGTAGATCACCGCGCCGACGTCGAAGAACTCGGCACGCATCCGTTCGAGCCGCATTTGCAGGACCTCGAGGCCCGCGGCTTGCGCCTGCGACGTCTGCGTATCCGGTTCTAATTCAGCCCATTTAGCGGGTTGCGGACCCAGGAAGAATTCGAACAATTCGCGCATCGTCGCGGGTCCGATCTGTTGGGCCAGATATTCGCCCCCGGGGCGCAGCACCCGCGCAATCTCCGCCCAGCGCACTACCGTCGCGTGCCGACTGGTCACAAGGTCGAAAGCCTCGTCGGCAAACGGCAACCACGGCTCGTCCCGGGTGGCCACCACTACCACCCCGCGCGGATGCAGCCGCGCCGTGGCCAACGCCAAGTTCGGCGGCCACGACTCGGTGGCGACCATCGTCGGCGGGAAGACCTCCGCTCCGGCCAGCACCTCGCCGCCGCCGGTATCGATGTCCAACGCGGCTGTCACGCCGGCCAATCGCCGGCTCATCAGTCGCTGGTAACCCCACGACGGGCGCTCTTCGGTGGCGCGACCGTCGAGCCACGAGAAGTCCCAGCCATCGACCGGTGCTGCGGCGGCTTCGGAAACCAACTCGTCAAACGTCTGGCCCATGGGGGCATTGTCGCAGCCGGACCTCTCAAATACCGGCGGTCGCGTGGTCCGATGCGATATCTGCGGCGAGTGGGGAGATTGCCCTGATGATCTCGTCGACGGTCGTGGGAGGCACTCCTGCGGCGAGCAACGCGTCCGTCAAATGCCCTGCCACCAAGGCGAAGTGGGACATCTTGATCCCACGGCCCTGGTGGACCTGCTTCATCGGCGCACCGGTATACGGGTCGGGGCCACCCAGCGCGGCGGCGAAGAACTCGACCTGCTTGCCCTTGAGCCTGTTCATGTTCGACCCGGTGAAGAAGCCCGACAACTGGTCGTCGCCCAGGACTCGGGCGTAGAAGTCGTCGACCACGACCTCGATCGCCTCGTACCCACCGATCCGGTCGTAGATGGTGCGCGGGTCGGCCGACGCGGGTGTTGTGCGCCGACGGAAAACCGAAAGCATTCCCATGCCCGAGACGTTGTCATGGCATCGTTGCCCAACCATTGAGTCGCTGTCACGCCGCGGTGCCTGGTGGTAAACGCGAGTTCACAACGACCCGGCGCGGACGGTGAGCAATCGAACATGGTGCGGATTTGCAACTCGGCATCCGTTCAGCGACGCTGGTATGCACGCAAAGACCTAGCTCACCTGGCACTTCTCCCGGCTCACAGTGCCGCCTGCCAAGACGTGAGGGCGAATTCATCGCGGCGACATGGCGGGCATCGAGGCAGCAACATCGCCCTCATATGTTCGTCGAGTAACACAGTGGAACGGGCGGGAACATTGGCTGAGCAATCGGACGTAGGCGGCGGCGCTGCCGAGTCGGAGGCTGCATCGCTGACCGGCTTCACCGTGGCGATCACCGCGTCGCGGCGGGTGGACGAATTCACCGCGATGCTGCGCCGTCGCGGTGCCGAGGTGGTGGCCGCCGCGGCGATCAGCATGGTCCCGCTCGCCGACGACGTCCGACTGCGTGCCGCCACCCACGACGTGATCGATGCGCCGCCGGACGTCCTGATCGCGACCACCGGAATCGGTTTTCGCGGCTGGGTCGAGGCGGCGGAAGGCTGGGGATTCGCCGAAGAGTTGCTGGCAGCGCTCGGCAAAGCCAGAGTGATCTCGCGTGGACCGAAAGCCACCGGTGCGCTGCGAGCGGCCGGGCTGCGCGAGGAATGGTCACCGGTCTCCGAGTCTTCCGAAGAGGTGCTCGCCCATCTGACCGTCGACGACCTCGACGGCAAGCGTGTCGCGGTGCAACTGCACGGCGCCACCGACGAGTGGGACCCGGTGCCCGGATTCATCGACACCCTCGTCGAACGCGGCGCCACCGTGGTGGCGGTGCCGGTGTATCGGTGGGAGCCGCCAGAACAACTCGGTCCGCTGGACGCTCTGATCGAGAAGGTCGCTCTCGGCGGCGTCGACGCGATCACCTTCACCTCCGCGCCCGCCGTGGCCTCGTTCCTGATGCGCGCCGACGATCTGCGGCTCACCGAGGCCGTGCGGCGGGCAATGAAGGCAACGGTTACCCCCTTCTGTGTGGGCCCGGTGACCGCGCGACCGTTGTGCAACGCCGGTGTGCCGTCGGTGCAGCCCGACCGGATGCGTCTGGGTGCGTTGGCCCGGGCGGTCGCCGACGAATTGCCGCGTCAGAAACCCGATTTGGTGGTGGCCGGGCACACCCTGGGTGTGCGGGCGAGCTGCGCCGTCGTCGACGGTGTCGTGCGGGACTTGTCGCCCAATTCGCTGGTCCTGCTGAAGATGCTGGCGGCCGCTCCGGGCGCGGTGGTATCGCGCGATGTGATGCTCGAGGCGCTCGGTGGTGACGACCCACACGTGGTGGAGGCCGCGGTCGCGAGACTACGGTCGGCGATCGGCGTCAAAGAGTTGATCGCTACCGCGGTCAAGCGCGGCTATCGGCTCGCGGTGGATTTCATGCCCGACGAGGCGGAATCCGTGCGATGACGACCCTGTTGGTGGCCCACGGTACTCGAAATCCTCTGGGCGTCAGGATGATCGGTGATCTTGCGGCGGCGGTAGCCGATGTCTTGGACGAGCCGGTGCGGGTGGGTTTCGTCGACGTGCTCGGCCCGACCCCGGCCGAGGTGTTGAGCACCATGCGCGACGAGCCGACGGTTGTCGTGCCGGCGTTCCTTTCCAGCGGAATGCATGTGCGTGTCGATGTCCCACGCTACGTTGCCGAGTCCGGACATGAGCGCGTCACCGTCACATCCCCGCTCGGGCCGTCACCGGAGCTGGCTCGCGCGCTGCTGTGCAGACTCGTCGGCGCCGGCTGGCAGCGTGACGACCACGTGGTGCTGGTGGCCGCAGGCACCCGCGACCTACGGGGTCACGGGGAGTTGCGCTATACCGCGGCCGCGCTGTCGGCGCTGGTCGGTTCCCGGGTGTCCATCGCCTTCGCTGCGCCCACCCGTGACGGGTCAGGCTATCCGTCGGTGTCCGAGGTGGTGGCCAGAGCCCGGCAATCGGGCGCTCGACGGATCGCGTTGTCGTCATACCTGTTGGCGGACGGGCTTTTTCACAGCCGTCTCTACGACGCGGGCGCTGACGTGGTGGCCGCACCGCTGGGTTTGCATGCCGCGGTGATCCGGCTGGTATGCCGGCGGCGACGGGAAGCGGTGCTGACCGCGCCGGCGCTGGTGGGTGTGACGAGCTAGGCCGAGATACCGATTCGCCGGTAGCCGAACCGGATGTCGGGCGAGTTGGCCACCCATACCGTGCCGTCCACACCGACTCTGGTCGCGTAGACAGGGACGGACACGCCTTCGACGTCCAGGCAGCGGCCGTCGATCAGGCTGAAAGCCTGCTTCTTGAGCGGTGATTGGACAACCGGGAACCCGCCGCGGTCGCCGACGATCCCTCGGGACAGTACCGCGGCCCGGCCGATTGGATCGATGTTGCCGACCGCTCGAATGCTGTTGTCGGCCAGCAAGAACAACGCGACCTGGGCGTCATCGGGCAGCAGCACCGCGACACCGCGCATCGGTTGCAGCCGCGCTACCGGACAGGCGGCGGTCCAGTTCTCCTGCCAGCGACTGAGATCGAAGGACGTCCGAGCCATATCAGCGGTTCCTCACGGTAGGGGTGCCGATCAGGACGGGAACCTTACGCCCGTTCTTCTCGGTGAATTCGACGGTGGGATCGGGTGCGCCGGGTGCGTTGACGAAGGATACGAACCGGGACAGCTTGTCGGGGTCGTCGAGGACGGCTTTCCATTCACACACGTAGCCGTCCACATGGCGGTCCATTGCGGCCTCGAAATCGGCTGCCAGACCGAGGGAGTCTTCGATGATCACCTCGTGCAGGTGCTCAAGCCCACCGTCTAGCTCCTCGAGCCACGGCGCGGTGCGCTGCAACCGGTTCGCGGTGCGGATGTAGTACATCAGGAAGCGGTCGATGTAGCGCACCAGCGTCTCGTCATCAAGGTCGGAGGCCAGCAGCTGCGCATGTTTGGGTGTCATGCCGCCGTTGCCGCCGACGTAAAGGTTCCAACCGGATTCGGTGGCGATCACGCCGACGTCTTTGCCGCGCGCCTCGGCGCATTCGCGTGCGCAACCGGACACACCCATCTTGATCTTGTGCGGCGCGCGCAGACCGCGATACCGCAACTCCAGGTCGATGGCCATCTGGACGGAGTCCTGCTGTCCGTAACGGCACCAGTCGGTGCCGACGCAACTCTTGACGGTGCGCAGCGACTTGCCGTAGGCGTGCCCCGATTCCATGCCGCCCTCGACGAGTCGCAACCAGATCTGGGGGAGCTGGTCGACGGTGGCGCCGAACATGTCGATGCGTTGACCGCCAGTGATTTTCGTGTAGAGGCCGAAGTCGCGCGCAATCTCCCCGATCAGGATCAACTGCTCGGGGGTGATGTCGCCGCCGGGAACCCTCGGCACCACCGAGTAGGTGCCGTTGCGTTGCAGGTTGGCCAAGAAGTGGTCGTTGGTGTCCTGCAGTGACGCCTGTTCGCCGTCAAGGATGTGCTCCGAGCTGGTCGAGGCGAGGATCGACGCGATCGCCGGTTTGCAGATGTCGCAGCCGGTTCCGACGCCGTACCGCTCGATGAGGCCGGAGAAACTGCGCAGGCCGCTGGCTTGAACGATCTCGAATAATTCCGTGCGGGACTGAGAGAAGTGTTCGCACAACGCTTTCGAGACCTCAACGCCCTCGGCGGCCAGCAGCTGCGAGAGCAGCGGCACACACGATCCGCATGACGTGCCCGCGGTGGTGCAGGCCTTGAGGTCGGCCACCGTGCAGGCGCCGTCGGCGATGGCCGAGCACAGGCCCGCCTTGGTGACGTTGTTGCATGAGCAGATCTGCGCGTCGTCCGGAAGCGCACCGACACCGATCGCGGATCCGCCGTTGCCCGCCGGTGCGATGAGCGCGACGGGGTCGCCGGGAAGTTGCGAGCCGACCAAGGGGCGCAGCACACCGTAATTCGAGGCGTCGCCGACCAGGACGCCGCCAAGCAGGGTTTGGGCGTCATCGGACAGCACGAGCTTGGCGTAGCTGCCGCCGATCGGATCGGACACCACGACTTCCAGGGCACCGGGCGTGGTGGCCAGGGCGTCGCCGAAGCTCGCGACGTCGACGCCGAGCAGCTTGAGCTTCGTGGACAGGTCGGCACCCGGGAATCGGGCGTCGCCATCGAGCAGTCGGTCGGCCACGACCTCCGCGCTCGCGTAGCCCGGCCCGACCAGGCCATAACAGCGGCCCTCGACCGCGGCCACCTCACCGATCGCGTAGATTGCGGGATCGCTTGTCACGCAGGCTAAGTCGCAGGTCACACCGCCGCGCTCGCCGATGTCGAGGCCGGCCGCCCTCGCGAGTTCGTCGCGAGGGCGCACTCCGGCCGAGAACACCAGCAGCGCGGCGTCGATCACTTCGTCGTTGCTCAGCGTCACCCGCAACCGGTTGGCCCCGTCGTCAATCGGCTCGATGGCCGATGTGCCCGCACCGACGGTGACGCCGATGCCGAGTTCGCGCACAGAACGGAGCAGATGCTCACCGCCGGCCTGGTCGACTTGCAGCGGCATCAGCCGGGGCGCGAATTCGACGACGTGTGGCCGCATTCCGAGTAGCCGCAGGGCGTTGGCCGCTTCGAGGCCCAGCAGCCCACCGCCGACTACGATGCCGACCGCCCCGGGGTCACGGGCCAGCGCGGCCTCCGCGCCGACGCGGATCGCGTCGAGGTCGTCCAACGTGCGGTACACGTGACAGCCGGGGGAGTCCTTTCCCGGCACCGGGGGGACGAACGGGTAAGACCCGGTGGCCAGCACCACTGCGTCGTAGGCCAGCTCAGAGCCGTCCGCGACGATCACGCGCCGGGCGGTCCGGTCGATGGCGGTGACCGGGCTGCCCAACCGAAGCTCGACGAGCGGATCACCGGCGTAGTCGTTTCCGGCGAGCGCGAGCAGTGAGCGGTCCCAGGCGCCGACGTAGGTCGAGAGGCCTACCCGGTCGTACGCCGCGTCGGCCTCCTCGCCGAACACCACGACGCGCCAGGCGCCGTCGGTGTCGCGGGTCCGCAGGGCCTCGACGAAGCGGTGGCCGACCATCCCGTGCCCGATAACCGCCACGGTGCGTTGACCCACTCCGGCGCTCCTCTCACGCATTGGTAGAACCGACGCTAGAAGCCGCGTATTGCGGGCGCGTCGCGTTGGGTTGCCGCGTCGTCACCTCTTTCTCACGCCGGATGAGCCGCGTGCGTGAGAAGCTAGGAAAGCCGCTCGACCAGCGCGCTTTCCGGGCAATCGGGCGGTACCAAAGCCAGGGCGCGCCGGCCGACCAGCGCCGCGAGATGCGCTGTCGCGGTGTGTTTGGCCGCGATCCAGGCCCCGCTGCCGTCTGGTTCGACGGGGACCACCCGCCACCGGTCGGTGCGGGGCAGGTCGCGCACCGGGATCAAGTCGAGAGCAGCGGGTTTTGCCGCGGTCAAGGATTCGACGATGACCGGTCCGAGCACGGCCGTCCCGGCGACTGCGGCCAGCGGGTTGCCGCCGACCCCGAGCAGGACTCTGGCGCGAGCGGCGGCTTCGGGCAACACCGCCACCAGAACCGAACCACCCGGCCGCATGGCTACGCCGTCCGCGACGATGACACCCCCGACGTTCGAGATCGCCGCGCGCAGATGATCGGCGACGCCACGACCGGTGGCGCCGATGATGACCACCAGATCGGTGTCACCGGCCAACGCGGCGGCGAGCGCGCTCGGGTCGTCGGACAGGTGCCGCCCGATATCGACGACCGCGCCGAAGCTGCGTAACCGAGCGGCCACCGGACCGGTCGCGGTTTCGGGTAGCTGCGGCTTGCCCGCATCGAGAGTCGAAGTGCCGACACCTATCTCGTCGCCGGAGCTGTGCACCGTTACCCGAACCGGGCCACGTACGACGAGCCGATCGACACCGGCCGACCGTGCCAGAGAGGCCAGCGCATCGTCGACACGGGTGCAGGCTGAGGCAAGGACGGTGCCGATCGGCCATTCACTTCCGCAGCGACGCGTGTCGTCGCGGCCGGCCGGCCCGGTATCACGTTGTCGGACCGACCCGGGGGTAGCGTCGATCTCCTCGTCGCGAATCACCCGCTGCGCGCCCATGGGTAGCCGCGCGCCGGTGGCGATGCGACACGCGTGTCCTGCCGCCAATGTGGCGCCGTGCATGCCGGCCGCAATCGCGCTGTCCTGCGGGATCCACGGACCCGGCCCCGCGACCGCCCAGCCGTCCATGGCCGAAGCGTCGAAGGGCGGAAACGGCGCAACGGCCACGAGCGATTCGGCCAGCACCCCGCCGACCGCGGCGTCCAACCCGCGTTCCACCGCGGGCAGCGGGCGGATCGCCGACCGCACGGCGGAGCGGACGCCGTCCGGGGAACGGTCCGCGTGTGAGCGTGCCGCGGCAAGTTGCTCGGGGGTATCCACGTCGACAATGTCGGCGACGCGGATGCCGATCGCATTGTGCGGCAGCAGTTCTCGCATTCGCGATGGGGCGGCCGTGAGCGCGACCTGCAACGCGCGCGAGTCCCACACCGCGGTGAGATACTGCGGCCTGTCGTGGTCGTCGATGGCGAGCGCGACCGGAGCATCGCCTCGTGCCGCGGCGAGCGTGTCGACGGCTTCCGCGGTGATGCGCGGCAGATCGGCGGCGAGCACCACCACATCGGCCGCCGCCTCGGGCAATGCGGCGAATCCCGCGCCGAGTGCCGCGACCGGTCCACTCCCGGGCGGGTCTTCACGCACCACCGTGACTCCTGCCGGTACCTCCCGCGGCGGACCGACCATCACGACGGCGTCGGCATCGGCGACGGCAGCCACGGCGATGTCGAGCAGTCGGCGGCCGCCGACGCGCTGCTCCGGCTTGTCGGCACCCAACCGAGTCGACGCGCCGCCGGCAAGGATGATCGCGTGCCGCGGCCTAGCGCCGGCAGTGCTCAATAGACATCCCGTACATAGCGCCGCTCCGCAGACATCGCGTGTAGGTAAAAGGTCGCGCTCTGCGGGCTGCGACCGCTCTGCTGAGCGATGATGCCACGCAGCGTCTCGTCGACATCGCGGGCCATCCGGGCGGCATCGCCGCATACGTACACGTACGCGCCGTCGGCGATCCACTTCCACAGGTCGGGAGCGTGCTCCTGCATCCGGTGCTGAACGTAAACCTTGGCCGTGCCGTCACGGGAGAACGCGGTATCCATCCGGGTCAGCACCCCGGACTGGGCGAGAGCGTCCAGTTCATCGCGGTAATAGTAATCGGTCGCTTCGTGTCGCTCACCAAAGAAAAGCCAGTTGTGGCCGGTGTGCCCGCGCGCGGCACGGTCGTGCAAGAAAGCGCGAAACGGCGCGATACCGGTGCCGGGTCCGATCATGATGGCTCGCGCATCGGGATCCCGGGGCGGTCGGAAATGCTTGGTGCGCTGCACGAAGATGTCGACTTCGGCGCCAGGTTCCAGACCGGCGAGATGGCCCGAGCACACGCCGTGCCGCCGTGTGCCGCGCGCCGACTCGAAGCGCACGATGCCCGGGGTGACGTGGACCCGCGTCGGGTCCTCCAGTGGACTCGACGAGATCGAGTAGAGCCGTGGGGCCAACGGCCGCAACACGTTCAGCCATTCGTCGAGGTCTGCCTCGACCGGGAAATCGGTCAACAGGTCGAGTGTCTGACGGCCCCAGGCCCACTCGGCGAACCGCGGCGGATCGTCGATGACGGACCGCAACTCCGCGTCCGGATGCCGTTCGTAGACGAACCGCAGCAGGTCCGGGGTGATCCGGGTGATGTCAAGCTTGCGCCGCAATGCCTCAGCCAGGGGCACGGTCAGTTCGCCGACCGAGACCTCGTCAGCGCCGTTCAGACCGGTGAGTTCGAGGAACTCCGCGACAACCTCGGGCGAATTGAACGGCCACACACCGAGTGCGTCACCCGCCTCGTAGCGCAGCGTCCCCTCGGGCAGGTGGAAGCCGACGCTGCGCACGTCCTTGTCCGAGCCCGCGCCGCACAGAGCGACGTTGCTGGTGATCGTGGCGCGCAACGGATTGGTCCGCGAATGGGTCTGGGGCGCAGACGTGTGCGGTTTGTCGGGCTCGCTCGCTCGGTTGGTCAGCGCCGCGATAATGCGCTCGGTCCAGGCCTGGGCCGTCGTCTCGTAGTCCGGCTCGCACAACGCGCGTTCGGAAAAACGTTGCGCACCAAGGTGTTCGAGCCGGGCATCCAGCTTGCGGGCGAAGCCGCAGAAGTCGGCGTACGAGGAGTCGCCGAACCCGAGGACCGAGAACGCGAGGTGGTCGAGGTCGCCAGGTTCGGCCGCGGCCAGGGCATCCCACAGCGCGATGCCGTTGTCGGGGGGATCGCCGTCGCCGGTGGTGGAAACGACGAACAGCACTGTGCCGTTCAGGTCGGCGACCGCGACTTCTTCGGCCCCGCGCAGCCGCGTCTTGATGCCTGCGCCGTTGAGCCGTTCGACGCAGCTGGTGGCGAACTCCTCGGCCGTGCCGGTCTGCGACGCCCATACGACCGTGGCGACCGGTTGGCGCGCGACGTGTCCCGGTTCGGCCGCGACCGGCATCGCCGCACGGGAAAAGATTCCGGCCAGCAGACCGTCGACCCACGCCCGATTCCCGGGTGTCAGCGGTGTGATCGCGGGGAGCACGGGAATCTCGGCGCCGGGCGGGTTGGCTCGTATGCCGGCCGTCAGACCGGACAGGAATAGTCGTTCGCCGTCAGACAGCGTCATCGCCGCCGGCGGGGCGCCGAGCACGTCGGCCAGCGCATCGGCGGGGGAGCGTGCTTCCCCGGAAATGCGCTCCGGCGGAGAGGAATCGGTGTCGACTGGGGCGAGGTTGACCGCGCAAACTTTGAATTCCGGCTGCAGCGAATCGGGGTCGACCGCATCGTTGGTCACCGCGTTGACGGCGACGTCGGGCGCGAATGCGTCGGCCCAGTGCATGGGTGCGAAACAGACACCCGGGCGCACGGCATCGTCCACGTTCGCGGGCAGCACGGCTCGGCCGCGGCGGGAACGGATCTCGACTTTGTCGCCGCCACGCACCCCCAGTCGCGCGGCGTCTTCGGGATGCAGCTGCAGGAACGGCTCGGGATTGAGCTTGTTCAACTTGGCCACCCGCCCGGTCTTGGTCATCGTGTGCCACTGGTGGGCCAGCCTGCCGGTGGTAAAGACCATCGGAAACTCGTCGTCGGGCAGTTCGGCGGCGAGAAGGTGGGGCCTCGGCAGGAATCGGGCCCGCCGGCTCGGGGTGGGGAACGCCAGCGCAGGGACGGTTCCGTCCTCGGCGGTGTGCAGATCCTGACTGACCCCGTCGTTGCGGTAACGAATCGGGTTACGGTCCGCACCGCCGGGCGGAGCGGGCCACTGCACCGGACCGCTGCGCAGCCGTCGGTAATCCACGCCACGTAGATCCCACCCGGTGCGGGGATTGTGGAAACCGGTCAACTCGTCGAAAACTTCTGCAGCGGAATCGAAGTCAAATCCCGGATAGCCCATAGCCGTCGCCACGCGGCAGATCAGTTGCCAGTCCGGTGCGGCGTCGCCGGGCGGGTTCATCGCGGCACCGCAGTGGGTGATCGTGCGCTCGCTGTTCACCATCACGCCCTCGCTTTCGGCCCACAGTGCCGCCGGCAGCACGACGTCGGCGTACGCCGAGGTCTCCGCGCCGCTGAAGGCCTCCTGCACCACCACGAAGTCGGCCCGCTCGAGTCCGGCGATCACCGATGCCCGATTTGACACGGAGGCAACCGGATTGGTGCAGATAATCCACGCCGCACGGATGTTGCCCTCGGCCATCTGCCGATACATGTCGACGGTGCCGGTTCCGGTGACGGCGCGGATGGTGCCGGGCTCCAAGTCCCAGCGAGCCTCGGCGAACGCGCGGTCGTCGGCGTCCAACGCCGACCGCTGTCCAGGTAGCCCAGGACCCATGTAGCCCATCTCGCGGCCGCCCATCGCGTTGGGCTGCCCGGTCAGTGAGAAGGGCCCGGCCCCGGGACGGCAGATCGCGCCGGTCGCCAGGTGCAGATTGCACAGCGCGTTGGTGTTCCACGTTCCGTGCGTGGACTGGTTGAGGCCCATTGTCCACAGGCTCATCCAGTTCTTCGTCTGGCAGATCAGGTCTGCGACCGCGCGCAGGTCCGCCTCAGGCAAGCCGGTGATCCCGGCGACCACGTCGACCGGATACTCATCGAGCAAGGCGTTCAACGGCTCCCAGCCCTGGGTGTGGGCGGCGACGAAATCGGCGTCCACACCGCCCGCGTCGCGGACCAGCCGCAGCAGCCCGTTGAGCAGGGCCAGGTCGGTGCCCGGGCGGATCGGCAGGTGCAGGTCGGCCTTGGCTGCGGTGGCCGTCCGCCGGGGATCGACAACCACGAGCTTGGCGCCGCCGCGGACCCGTTCCATCATGCGCAGGAACAGGATCGGATGGCAGTCGGCCATGTTGGCGCCCAGCACCAGGAAGAGGTCCGCGCTGTCCAGGTCGTCGTAGCTGCCGGGCGGTCCGTCGGCTCCGAGCGACTGCTTGTAGCCGGTTCCGGCGCTTGCCATGCAAAGCCTCGAATTGGACTCGATCCATTGCGTGCGCAGGTAGCCTTTGGCCAGCTTATTGGCTAGATACTGGGCCTCGGTGGTCATCTGGCCCGATACGTAGAGTGCGATCGAGTCGGGTCCGTGCTCGTCCCGGATCGCCGACAGCCGGGTGGCGACCTCGGTAATGGCGGCGTCCAGCCCGATCGGCTCGGGCTCGGCGCCGCGTCGGCTGCGGCGCAGTGCCTTGTCGAGGCGCCCGCCGGCACGGAGCATGTCGGCGGTCGTGTTGCCCTTGGTGCACAGCCGCCCGCGGTTGGCGGGGTGGTCGGCTCGTCCGGTGGCCTTTGTCACCACCCCGTCGGACACATGCAGGTCCATTCCGCAGCCCACGCCGCAGTAGCCACAGACCGTGGCGACCTGTGTAGAGGAAGCCATACCACCCGTTCGTCCCCGGACCGCGTTCGCGGCACCAACTCACAACTCCATGGTGGCGTGAGCGTGTTTCGTGACTTGTCGCTGCGATTACACACATATCAACTCGACCTGTCAGCGGTGGAGGTCGCGCGGTGAGGTGGTGAAACCGCAGGTGGCGGCGCTACTGCTGGGCCAGCACCACGCAGTCGTGGATGGTCTCTGCGGACCCTTCGGCGTTGCGATGCAGGAGTGCGCGCGTCGGCACAACGTGAAGTACCGCAGCTCCGTCCATGTCGACGACCACGGCCTGACCGTCGACGATCAGCGAGTAGTCGTCGGGATCGCTCGGCGGCCACAGCAGTGTGACGGCACCGTGGGTTTCGACGTTCGTGCGGGTGCGGTCGCCGATGAGCCCGACGTGCAACACCCGTTCGCGCAGTTCGGGTTCGACGGTGACGGTGTGTATCCGGTAGTCGTCGCCGACGGTGATCAGATAGGCGAACCGGAAGTCACCCAACACGTCGCCCAGGCGCTGGAAGTCCACCTTCTTTGCCGGTTTGGTGCCCATTACGCAAGCCTAAGCCGCAATGCGAGGCCGGCTCGCACACCGCAGGGCAGATGCGCACGGCGCGCGGCACCATCGCGGGGATAATGGGCGGTGATGTCCATGCCACACCCTCGAATGCGGCCCCGCGGCGGCGGAGCGGGATCGTGACGGTCACGACGCTCGGGCTGCCGATGGTGCCGCGCGAGCGCGAATCCGCACCATCCCGGCCGCCATCGGACGGCCCCTTGGTCGACAGTTACGGACGGGCGGCGACCGACTTGCGGGTGTCGCTGACCGATCGGTGCAATTTGCGCTGCACCTACTGCATGCCTGCGTCCGGTCTGCCGTGGCTCGGAGCCGCGGAGCTGTTGCGGTCCGACGAGATCGAGCGAGTGGTACGCATCGCCGTGACCCGCCTCGGAGTGACCAAGGTGCGGTTCACCGGGGGAGAACCGTTGCTGGCCAAGCAGCTTGACGTGGTGGTTGCCGCGACCGCAGCCCTAAGCCCCCGACCGGAGATCGCGCTGACCACCAACGGGGTGCTGTTGGCAGATCGCGCCGAGGCGCTGGCCCGCGCCGGTGTGGACCGGGTGAATGTGTCGCTGGACAGCGTGGACTCCGCGCATTTCTCGGCCATCACTCGTCGCGACCGGCTGGCGCAGGTGCTGGCCGGCCTAGCGGCGGCGGCCGCGGCGGGCTTGCGGCCGGTGAAGGTCAATGCGGTGCTCGATCCGGTGAGCGGCCTCGAGGACGCGGTGGCCCTGACGCGGTTCTGCCTCGGGCACGACTACCAGCTGCGCATCATCGAGCAGATGCCGCTGGATGCCGGACACCACTGGCAACGCCAGGCGATGGTGACCGCGGAGCAGACGCTGGCGGAGCTGCGAGGTCACGGATTCACGGTCGAGCCCGACGACGCCCCCCGGGGCGCCGCGCCGGCGGCCATGTGGCAGGTCACCGACAGCACGACCGGCCGCACTGGACAGGTCGGGATCGTCGCCTCGGTGTCGGAACCGTTCTGTTCGTCGTGTAACCGCACGCGCGTGACGGCCGACGGCCAGCTGCGGAGCTGCCTGTTCGCCACCGAGGAGACCGACCTGAGGGCGCTGCTGCGCGGGGGAGCGGACGACGACGCCATCGAGGCCGCCTGGCGGGCCGCGATGTGGGTGAAACCGGCAGGTCACGGGATCAACGGTGCGCATTTCGTCCAACCGCAGCGCTCGATGAGTGCAATCGGTGGCTGACGTGACGACCGAGTCGATCGAGGTCGGTGTCCGTTATTTCGCGGCCGCCGGGGCCGCGGCCGGCTTCGACTCCGAGCGACTGACCGTTCCGGCCGGCAGCACGGTCGGCGGTCTCGTCGACGAGTTGGGTAGGCGCAATCCAGAGCTCGCGCGGGTGCTGCTGCGCTGCTCGTATCTGTGCGACGGGGTAGCGGTGCGAGACACCACTCAGAGCCTGCACGCCGGCAACACCGTCGATGTATTGCCGCCGTTCGCGGGCGGATAGCGCTAGGCCGAGCCGACCCATTCATCGCTGCCGTCGGCGAACACTTGGTGCTTCCATACCGGAAGCCGCGCTTTGATGGCATCCACGACTTGCGCACAGGTGTCGAATGCTTCTCGGCGATGGTCGGCGGCAACTGCCACCGCCAGAGCCGCGTCCCCGATATCCAGCATGCCGATTCGATGGCTTGCCGCAATTGCCCGCACGCCAGCCGATTTCGCGCAGACCTCGTCGACTACTTCAGCGATGACCTCGGCAGCCGACGGGTGGGCCGAATACTCCAGCTTCCGCACCTGTTTTCCGCCGTCGTGGTCGCGAACCGCACCGACGAATCCCACGACGGCGCCCGCAGCTCGGTCGCGCACCAGCTCTTCGTGTTCGCGTAACGTGATCGGATGCTCGGTCAGCGCAGCGCGTATCACCCGACCGCCCGCCGAGCCGCGACTTCCCATGACAACCAACTATATTGACAGTCCCAGGTGTTCGAGAGTGAAGGTTGGCCGGGCGGGACATGGCGGTGACTGACAGCCAACGGGCTTGGGGCTGAGCCCGTGCGGTCGGTGGAGGAACATCAGCGTGCCGTCGCCGAGTTGATCGGTGCGGGCACCGCGGCGCCGCTCGGCTTACGCGATGCCGAGGGGCTAGTGCTGGCCGCGGACGTGACCGCGACGCTGGCGCTGCCGGTCTTCGACAACTCCGCGATGGACGGTTACGCCGTGCGCGCCGACGAGGTCGTCGGCGCAACGGCCGAGCATCCCGTGAGATTGCCTGTCGCCGACGACATTCCGGCGGGCCGGACCGACATTCCAGAGCTGTCTGCCGGAACCGCGCATCGGATCATGACGGGGGCGCCCGTCCCGGCCGGAGCGACGGCGATCGTGCCTGTCGAGGCGACCGACGGCGCCACCGACGTCGTTGCGATCACCGCGCCGAGCGCCGAGGGGAGCTTCATCCGGCACGCGGGTGAGGACGTCGAGGCGGGCGCCGCCGTGCTGCGGGCCGGACAGCAGGTGACCCCGGCGGTGGTCGGTCTGGCCGCCGCGATCGGACTGCACCAGCTGACCGTGATCCCACGGCAGCGGGTCCTGGTGATCTCGACCGGCTCGGAACTCGTATCACCCGGGGCCACGCTGCAGCGCGGGCAGATCTACGAATCGAATTCGAGCATGCTGGCCGCCGCCGTTCGCGGCGCGGGAGCGGAGGTGGTCGCCGCGGTAACCGTCGGTGACGAAGTCGCGGATTTCACCGGTGTTCTCGACCGATACGCCACCGCCGCGGACCTGATCATCACCAGCGGCGGGGTCAGCGCCGGCGCCTACGAGGTGGTCAAGGATGCCTTCGGACGAACCGGTGATCAGGGCGTCGAGTTCGTCAAGGTGGCGATGCAACCCGGCATGCCGCAGGGCATCGGCCGGGTCGCCGGAACACCGATCGTCACCGTGCCGGGAAACCCGGTGAGCGCGTTGGTGTCGTTCGAGGTGTTCATCCGCCCGGCGCTACGGGGGGCCATGCGGCTGCCCCACCCCGACCGGCCGCGGCGTTCGGCCGTGCTGATCGACGGGCTGAGCGCCCCGGCCGGCAAACGCCAGTTCCGCCGCGGGGTGTTCGACGCCGCCGCCGGCACGGTGAGAAGCCACGGGCCGGCGGGTTCGCATCACATGCGCTATCTGGCGTCAGCGAACTGCTTGATCGACATCCCGGTCGATACCACGGAGGTTTCCGCCGGCTCGCAGGTCCACATCTGGGACATCGGCTGACGCGACTGCGAAGATGAACTGCCATGTCTGACCACGCGCCCACGCCACCTCCCGGTCCGCTGTCGCATATCGACGCCAGCGGGGCGGCGCATATGGTCGACGTCACCGAGAAGACCGCTACCAAGCGGCAAGCGGTGGCCGCGGGATCGCTGCGGACGTCGGCCCAAGTGGTGGAGTTGATCTCGGCGGGCGGCCTGGCCAAGGGCGACGCGCTGGCCACCGCCCGGATAGCCGGAATCCAGGCCGCCAAGCGCACCAGCGAACTGATTCCGTTGTGTCATCAGCTGGCCTTGACCGGGGTCGACGTTGAATTCACTGTCGGCACAAGCGATATCGACATCACCGCGACCGTGCGTAGTACCGATCGCACCGGTGTCGAAATGGAAGCGCTGACGGGGGTGAGCGTGGCGGCGTTGACGCTCTACGACATGATCAAGGCCGTCGACCCAGCCGCTCGTATCGACGACATCCGGGTGCTGCGCAAAGAGGGCGGTCGGCACGGAACCTGGGCGCGGTGATGGCCGGCAGATCGGCTGCGGTGATCATCGCCTCGACCCGTGCGGCGGCTGGCGCCTATGACGACCGCTGTGGTCCGATCATCGCGGATTGGCTTGTGCAGCAGGGCTTTTCTCTGACTGGTCCGACAGTGGTCGCCGATGGGGATCCGGTCGGTCAAGCGTTACGGGATGCGGTTGCGGCACGGGTAGACGTCGTGATCACCTCCGGCGGCACCGGAATTTCACCGACCGATCACACACCGGCTCAAACGTTGGCGCTGCTGGACTACGAAGTTCCGGGTTTGGCCGATGCGATCCGTCAGTCGGGTCTGCCGAAGGTGCCGACGTCGGTGCTGTCGCGCGGCGTTTGCGGGGTGGCCGGACGCACCCTGATCGTGAACCTGCCCGGCTCACCCGGCGGAGTGCGCGACGGTCTCGGCGTGCTCGCCGGCGTGCTCGGGCACGCACTGGATCAACTGGCGGGCAAGGATCATTCCTGACGGGTTCGACCCCTGCGGACCATCTCGACCAGCCACCAGATCACCAGCGCACCGACCAGTGCTACCGCGAGATTGCTCAGAAACCCGGTGACGCCGACGGCGATCGCCGTCGCCCACGGCCAGAAGCCGCGAAGATCGGTGAGCAGCATGATGTGGAGCAATCCGGCCACCGTCAACAGCCCGGCCAGAATCGGCAACGGGAAACCGGACAGCGCGGCGGTCAGTGTGGCGCCGATCCCGAGCGAGAGCGCAACCAGTGTGCCGCCCAACATGATCGGGGCGCCGCCGCTGCGAG
This sequence comes from Mycobacterium paraterrae, assembly GCF_022430545.2. NCBI lineage: Bacteria > Bacillati > Actinomycetota > Actinomycetes > Mycobacteriales > Mycobacteriaceae > Mycobacterium > Mycobacterium paraterrae. The sequence goes on from NZ_CP092488.2 coordinate 4,392,711, forward strand.
CGCCGAAGGTGCGATGCGCGGTCATGCCACCGGCACCGTGACATACCGGCATCCCGCTGATCGAGCCGGCGAACAGGTTGGCCAGTCCGATGGTGGTCGCCAAGCGACCCGGCCGCACCCGTCGGGCGGCGTCGCCGAAGTAGGTCCGCGCGGTGTCCGCGGTGGCCAGGCACGAGTTGGCGAACGACAACGGTACCTGCGGCAACACCAGCGCGACCGCGGCCGCAGCGAATGCGTGAGTGCTCAGGTGCGGGATGTGCACCGCGGACGGACCCCACGTGAACGAGCCATGAAACGACAGCGCCATGGAAAGCACGGCCACCGCGAGGAACAGCAGGGTGATCTGCCGGCGCCGCAACAGCAACGCGGCGGCGATCACCGCAGCGGTGAAGCCGGCCAGCCACCAGATCGAATGCCGATGGTCGCTGAACGACCTGGGCGGTACGGACACCAGCCGCCACGCAAGCTGACAGAACAGCAGCCCCACCGAGAGCTGAATTCCGCGAATGATCGCGTGCGGGAACACTTTTGCCACCCAATCCAGCAGCCCCGACGCGCCGAGCACCAAAAACAGAAGCCCCATCAGCAGCGCCCCGGCGGCGATGTCGTCGGCGCCGAAACCGTGTGCGATCGCGATCGCGCCGAACGCCTTCAGCGGTTGCACGGGCACCGGTAGCCGATAGATCACGCCGGCCACCACATACAGCAGGCCGGCCGGCAACAGCACCGCGGTCGGCGTCAGCCCGTTCTTGACGATCAGCGCGACCGCGATGGGAATCAGTACGCCCAGATCGCCCAGCGCCCCAGCCATTTCCGTCCGGTCGAATCGAAACGGGTTGATATCCGACTCGGGCACAGCGGGCGCCGTATCGACCATCCCAGCATGGTAACCGCGCTGGCGCGCCGACGGCTCACCGCACGAGCGGCTTTCGCGTGAGGGTGATTTCACGGCCGCGACATCGTGAGACGCCACCCGGCAACATCACGCTTCTACGTTCACCTCGGAACAGTCGAAATCTGGCGAGGAGACGCGGTGGCGCGAGCGCACATCACAGGGTGGGACCCCGAGGACCGAGCAGCGTGGGAGGCGGGCGGGAAGGCCGTCGCGCGGCGCAACCTGGTGTGGTCCGTCGCCGCCGAACACGTGGGCTTCTCCGTGTGGTCGCTGTGGTCGGTGATGGTTCTTTTCATGCCGCAGTCGGTGTACGGCCTGACCGCCGGGGACAAGTTTCTGATCGCTGCCACCGCAACCCTGGTCGGCTCGACGCTGCGGTTGCCCTACACGATGGCGACCGCCCGTTTCGGTGGGCGGAACTGGACGGTGTTTTCGGCGTGCGTGCTCGTGGTGCCGGTGTTCGCGACCGTCGCGGTGCTGGCGCAGCCGGGTCGACCCCTGTGGTTCTACCTCGTGTGCGCGGCGTTGTGCGGGCTTGGGGGCGGCAACTTCGCTTCGTCGATGACGAACATCAACGCTTTCTTTCCCCAGCGGCTCAAAGGTATGGCCTTGGGTATCAATGCCGGCGGCGGCAACATCGGCGTCCCCGCGGTGCAGCTGGTCGGGTTGCTTGTCATCGCGACCGCGGGCAACCGGCAGCCGTACTGGGTCTGCGCGTTCTACGTCGTCGCGCTCATCGTCGCCGCCATCGGAGCGGCCCGGTACATGGACAACCTCGACGTGGTGTCGGTCGACATCGGCGCGATGCGGGCCGCACTGCGCAACAAGCACACCTGGCTGGTCAGCCTCCTCTACATCGGTACCTTCGGCTCGTTCATCGGGTTCTCGTTCGCGTTCGGTCAAGTGCTGCAGATAGCGTTCGCCGCGAGCGGGCAGAGTCCGGCACAAGCGTCACTGCACGCCGCCGAAATCGCCTTCGTGGGGCCGCTTTTGGGTTCGATCGCGCGAATCTACGGCGGTCGGATCGCCGACCGGCTCGGCGGTGGCACGGTGACGTTCTGGGCGTTTGTCGGGATGATCGGCGGTGACGCGCTGCTGGCCGGGACCGCGACACTGTCGGGTCGGCGCACCACGGCGGCCTCGATGGCCGCGTACGTGGTCGGCTTCGTGGTGTTGTTCGTGCTGAGCGGAATCGGCAACGGCGCGGTATACAAGATGATCCCGTCGATCTTCCACGCCGCCTCTCGCTCGCTGGACGCCGACGAGGAGGCCAGGGCGAACTATTCGCGCTCGATGTCGGGTGCGGTCATCGGTATCACCGGTGCCATCGGCGGCCTCGGCGGCGTAGGCATCAACCTGGCGCTGCATACCTCTTACCTCACCGATGGCACAGCCACCTCAGCGTTCTGGGACTTCGCCTGCTTTTACGTGATCGCGGCGTTCATCACCTTCGGGGTCTACGCCCGGCGTACCTCGATCACCGCCGTCGGCAAGCCCGCGCTGGCCCCGGCCTAGGGCGCCAGCCGGATGTGGCCGGGCGGAGCCGGCGCGTCCGGAGTTTGCGGCGCCGGGGCGCTTCCACCGCCCGTGTCGCCGCCGGGGCCGCCGGCTCCTCCACCACCGCCGCCGCCGCCAGGTGAGGCCGGCGCGGGCGGCCCGGCATCAGGTGGTCCTTCGTTCGGTGCCTCGGCCGGCGGGGGCGGATTCTGCGGTGGCGGTGGACTTTGCTTCGGCGGTGGCGGCACGCGTCGCGGCGGTGGAGGGGGCTCCTGCGGGACTGGCTGAATCTCTTGCGGCACGGGAGCCGGTTGTTGCACGGGCACCGGTAACGGCTTAGTCGGGTTGATCTCTCCGCTGTGGATCGGTTGAGTGAACGACACCAGTTCTACCCGCGGTCCGGCGGATCGGTACCCGGCGATGGAGGCGATTTTGCCCTTGTTGTAGGGGCAGTAGACCTCGACCGCGGCGTTGATGAACTGGTCGATCGTTCGCGTGATCCGGTCTTGGGGCTGCAGACGGGTGAGCGGGTTCTCGTTGAATCCGTTATTTCTCACCAGTTCGACCAGGTCGTTGACCGACATGCCGCTATCGAGTTTTTCACAGGCGTGTCGGGCAGAGGTGATCAAGCTGTTCGCGTTGTCGACGGGGGGAATCTCTTTTTGCCCAAGCAGATCGAAGAATCGCTGGTCTTGATTCGGGTCGGCGACCGCCATGGACACCGGCAAGAGCGTGCTCGCGGCGATCAGGGCGACGGCACTCGTCACGGCTTGCAGGCTTTGCGTAACGCCGGGAAACATCGCGTGGGTACCGTTCTGCCGATTTCTGACGCGCCGTCAGCTCTAATCTAGGCCGCGAGAGGCGATTCGGCAGAACCGATTGTCGGAAGGGGGTTCGCCGAGCGTGCGGTCTACGTGAAAGCCAGGCCGCTGATTCGCAGACGCTGCACGCTCGGCGAAGTTCGTGGTGATATTCAGACGACGGCTTTGACGTCCTCCGAGGCGATCTCACCGGCGAGGGGGGCGATCGCGCCCAAAATGGCGGTGATCGTCTCGGGATGCAATCCGGCCGCGCACAGCGAATCCGCCAGATGCGCTGCCACCATGGCGAAGTGGTGCATGGTGATGCCGCGGCCCTCGTGCACCTGTCGTATCGGCGAGCCAGTGTAAGGTTCCGGTCCGCCCAGAACGGCGCTGAGGAATTCGACCTGTCGCGCCTTGACGCACTTCATGTTGGAGCCCGCATAGAAACCGGCCAGCTGGTCGTCGTCGAGAACGCGGCAGTAGAAGTCTTCGACGATCACCGCGAGGGCGTCGTGGCCACCGACTTTCGCATACAGCGAGGAAGCGCCGGGCCTGCGGAAGTGGGTGAGGATTCCCATGCGACCTAGCGGACCACGAGGCGATTGCCCGCCGGTTAGACAACCATCACCGCGCGATTACCCCTCGTTACAACCGGATTGCCGGAGAACCACCTCAACTTCACGCCGGTGTAGCAGACTCGGGGAGAAATTCAGGGGAGTCTCAAAGGGGAGCGTGAAAGCTATGAATTTGGGTGATCTGACCGGCCTGGTCGAGAAGCCGATCGCCGCGGTGTCCCACCTGGTGAACACGCCGAACTCGGCGGGTCGATACCGGCCCTTCTACCTGCGCAACCTGCTCGACGTGGTGCAGGGCCGCACGCTTCACGACGCGGTCGACGGCACGATCACCCTGATCACCGGCGGCTCGTCGGGAATTGGTGAGGCTGCGGCCAAGAAAATCGCGGACGCCGGCGGCGAGGTGGTCCTGGTGGCCCGGACCCAGGAAAACCTGGACAAGGTGGCGGACGAGATTCGCGGTCACGGCGGGACGGCGCACGTCTACCCGTGCGATCTGACCGACATGGACGCGATCGCCGCCATGGCCGACAAGGTGCTTGCCGACCTCGGCGGGGTCGATATCTTGATCAACAACGCCGGCAAATCGATCAGGCGATCGCTGGCATTGTCCTACGACCGCATCCACGATTATCAGCGCACCATGCAGTTGAACTATCTCGGTGCGGTTCAATTGATCCTCAAGTTCGTCCCGGGTATGCGGGAGCGCGGTTTTGGGCACATCATCAACGTGTCATCGGTCGGTGTGCAGACGCGGGCGCCCCGATTCGGCGCGTACATCGCCAGCAAGGCGGCGCTGGACAGCTTGTGTGACGCGCTACAGGCCGAGGTGGTCGATGACGGCGTCAAATTCACTACCGTGCACATGGCGCTCGTTCGTACGCCCATGATCAGCCCCACCACTATGTACGACAAGTTTCCGGCGCTGACACCGGACCAGGCCGCCGGTGTGATCGCCGACGCGATCGTGCAGCGGCCCCGGCGAGCCAGTTCGCCGTTCGGCCAGCTGGCCGCGGTGGTCGATGCGGTCAACCCAGCGGTGATGGACTTGGTGCGCAACCGGGCCTTCACCATGTTCGACGACTCGTCGGCCGCCAAAGGTGACCAATCCGACGACAAGGCAACCACATTCGACCACCGCAGCGAGAACTTCGTGCGGGCCACCCGCGGAATCCATTGGTGAGGCAATCATGAGTCTTGGCAAACCGACCAACCAGGCGGCGGTCGTCATCACCGGGGCATCGTCCGGCATCGGCACCGAACTGGCCCGCGGGCTGGCGCGACGAGGCTACCCACTCCTGCTGGTCGCCCGCCGGAAAGAACGCATGGACGAGTTGGCCGAAGAACTGCGGGCACAGTACTCGATTGATGTCGAGGTGCTGCCACTCGATTTGTCCGACGCCGGTGCCCGGGAGCAATTGGCCAGCCGGCTACGCACCGAACCCGTTGCAGGCCTGTGCAACAGCGCCGGCTTCGGCACCAGCGGCGTCTTTCAGGAACTGCCGATCGAACGGGAAACCGAAGAGGTCGTCCTGAATTCGCTCGCGCTGATGGAACTGACCCACGCGGCGCTTCCGGGCATGGTCGAGCGGGGATCCGGCGCTGTGCTCAACATCGCATCGATCGCCGGCTTTCAGCCGATGCCCTACATGGCGGTGTATTCGGCCACCAAGGCGTTCGTGCAGACGTTCTCCGAGGCCGTGCACGAGGAATTGAGCGGGACGGGGGTGTCGGTGACGGTACTGTGCCCCGGCCCGGTGCCCACCGAGTGGGGCGAGATCGCCAACGCCGAGCGGTTCAGCATCCCGATCGCCCAGGTATCGCCGCACGACGTCGCCGAGGCGGCAATCGCCGGAATGGTCGACGGTAAGCGCAGCGTGGTGCCGGGGATCGTGCCGAAAGCAGTCAGCATCGGTGGCCGGTACATGCCGCGCACCCTGCTGCTGCCCGGCCTGCGGATCGGCAACCGCTTGCGCGGCGGGCCCAGCCGCTAGCACGGCCGCCCGATCGCGTTTTCACTTCCGCCACGTGCGCCTCTACGCCGGGCGGGCGGCGATCTGCCCGCCTTCGAGCGACAACTGCGGTCGCCGAATCCGATTGTCGCTGTGAGGCGGGCACAACGCCCGACACTTCCCGGCTGGTGCCTAACCGGATGGGGCGGCTCACCGGATAGGGTCACGCGGATGGCCAAAGTCGACGTCACGGCCGAGGTGCCGATGAGCCCCCAGGACATGTGGGACCACGTGTCCGACCTGTCCGCGCTGGGCGACTGGCTGACCATGCACGAAGCGTGGCGCAGCGAGCTGCCCGCGGAATTGAGCGAAGGCGCGCAGCTCGTCGGGGTCGCGCGCGCGAAGGGTTTTCGCAACCGCGTGACATGGACGGTCACCACCTGGGATCCGCCGCATCGGATCGCGTTGTCCGGATCCGGCAAGGGTGGTGCCAAGTACACCGTGACGCTGAGTGTTTCGCCCACCAAGCAGGGCTCCACGCTGGGTGTACGCCTGGATTTGGGTGGGCGCGCGTTGTTCGGTCCGGTAGGCGCAACGGCGGCCCGGGCCGTCAAGGGCGACGTCGAGAAGTCACTGAAGCAGTTCGTCGAGCTGTACGGATAGCGCGGCCACTGACCGGGCGCGGCGACCCGCTGCGGCCGAAGGCGCTCGATATTTAGCCAACCGGAGTAGCCTGACCGGGTGTTACGGGGGGCTCGCGAAGCGACAGATGCCGACGGCAGGGGTGTCTTCGGCTGGATCGGCGTGGTCGTGCTGCGGTGGCCCTGGGCGGTCATCGGATTCTGGATCGCACTGGCCGCCGTGCTGGCGGTGATCTTTCCGCCGCTGACCGAGATGGCGGCCAAGCGACCGGTCCCGATCCTCCCGCCCGACGCTCCCGTGCTGCAGACGACCAAACAGATCTCCGAGGCGTATCACCAGTCGGGCTCGGAAAACGAGAACGTCCTCCTGGTCGTGTTGACCGACGACGACGGACTCAGCCCCGCCGACCTCACCACCTACCGGACGCTGGCCAACAATCTGCGGCCGGACACCCGCGACATCGTCATGCTGCAGGACTTCGTGCACACCCCGGCCCTGCGCGACGCGATGACCAGCAAGGACCACAAAGCCTGGTACATGCCGATGGTGATCTCTGGCGGCGTCGGCACGCCCGAGCTGCATGAGGCGTTCGGTCGAGTCTCCGACATCGTCAAGAAATCGGTCGCCGGGTCGACGCTGACGGCGCATCTGACCGGCCCCGCCGCCACCGGCGACGACCTGATGTACATCGGTATCCGCGACATGCACGTGATCGAGACCGCGGTTGCCCTGATGGTCTTGGTCATTCTGTTCGTGATCTACCGAAATCCGCTGACGATGATGCTGCCGCTGGTCACGATCGGCGTGTCCATCGGGGTCGCCCAGTCCATCGTGTCCGGCGTCGCCGAGCTCGGTCTGGGTGTGTCCAGCCAGACCATCACGCTGATGACGACCATGATGGCCGGCGCAGGCATCGACTACGCGGTCTTCCTGATGAGTCGCTATCACGACTACCTGCGGCTCGGCATGGATTCTGGTGAGGCCGTGGCCAAGTCACTGACGTCGATCGGCAAGGTCATTGCGGGATCGGCGGCGACGGTGTCGATCACCTTCCTCGGCATGATCTTCACCCAGCTGGGGGCATTCAAGAATGTCGGCCCGGCCCTGGCCATTTCCATTGCGGTGGCGTTGTTTGCGGCCGTGACGTTCCTCCCGGCACTGATGGTGCTGACCGGCAAACGCGGATGGATCAAGCCGCGAGGCGATCTCACCAGCCGCTTCTGGCGGCGTTCGGGCATCCGAATCGTCCGCAAACCGGTCGCCCACTTGGCGGGCAGCATGGTCGTCCTGCTCGTTCTGGCCGGCTGCTCGATGTTCGCCCGCTTCAACTACGACGACAGCAAGACCCTGCCGAAGGATGTCGAGAGTTCAGTCGGATACGACACGCTGGCTCAGCACTTTCCGTTGAATGCCACCATCCCGGAGTATCTGGTCGTCCAGTCGTCGGAGGATCTCCGCAAGCCGCCCGCGCTCGTCGAGCTGAAACAGATGGAACAGCGGGTCAGCCAGATGCCCGACATCGCCGCCATTCGGCCGGCTCCCGTGCCCTCGGCGAAGTCGAACGATCACAAGTCGGCGGCCGACGGCACGCTTCCCGACACGGTCGGCAGCGCCGGCGGTAAGTCCAGCGAAAAGCCGGGCAACAAAGATCTCGAGGGCGCCGACGGCTTTCCCAATGTGGCGGCGCTGCTGTATTCGGTGTCGGCCAGCGGATCGGTCGACCTGACCCCAGACCTCGCCAGTCTCGGACTGCCGCCCGGCATGACCCTGCCGACCACACCGGCCGCGCCGGCCAAGTTGGCCGACGACACCGCGATGTTCGTCAGCACCGTACGCGGGCTCGGTTTCGCGATGTCGGTCGACATCGCCGAGATCGCCAACACCGTCAACGCTGCACCAGTGACCGTGCTGGACGTCGTGGCAACCGCCGACCGGGACGGCGGAGCGCTCAAGAAGATGTCCGAGTTCGCCGAGCAGCTGTCGTCGTTCCCCGACGAGCCGTCGATGGAGGCGGCGTCGCGCGAGGTGCGCCGCATCGTCACCAACGCCCGCAACGACCTCCGAATGCTCGCCAACGACCCGCCTCTCGGCAAGGACGGCACGGCTCCCTCGCCGCAGGACGCGCACACCTACGGCGACGCGGTGCAGCAGATGATCGACGAGGTCAAAGCGTTGATCAAAGACACCTCGCACACCGGAGGCGGGCTGAACAGCGCTTTGACCGCGTTCATCTCACCCGACGGCCACACCGCGCGGTACTTGGTGCAGACCAAGCTCAATCCGTTCGCCACCGAGGCGATGAACCAGATCCACGACATCACCGACACCGCCCGCGGCGCCCACCCGCGGCCGCTGATGAAAGACGCCTCGATTTCCGCGTCCGGCGTCACCGCGATGCTGCGAGACACCCGCGCCTATTACGGGCAGGACATCAACCTGATCATCGTGATGACGATCCTGATCGTGTTCCTGATCCTCGTCGCGATTCTGCGTGCGGTGGTGGCGCCGCTGTATTTGATTGCCTCCGTTGTGCTTTCGTATCTGTCGGCGCTCGGTGTCGGCGTGATCGTGTTCCAATTCATGCTCGGGCAGCCGCTGACGTGGAGCATCCCGGGTCTGACCTTCATCGTGCTGGTCGCCATGGGCGCCGACTACAACCTGCTGCTGATCTCGCGGCTGCGCGAAGAATCACCGCATGGGATCCGCGCTGGCGTCATCCACACGGTGAGCTCAACCGGCGGTGTGATCACCGCGGCCGGTGTCATCTTCGCGGCGTCGATGTTCGGCATGCTGTTCGCCAGCATCAGCACGCTGGTGCAGTGCGGTTTCATCATCGGGACCGGCCTGCTGCTGGACACCTTCCTGGTGCGCACGATCACGGTGCCCGCTATCGCGGTGCTGGTCGGCAAGTGGAACTGGTGGCCGTCCAAGCCACCTCCGCCCACGCCTCGCGAGCGGATCACAAAGCCCGACGAGCCCGGCAGCGCGGACGTGCACTCCGATGGCCGGCATGCCAAGAGCGACTCCGACACCGTGGCGATCAGCTCCTAACTCGGTAAGACACACTCCGCGACACGCCGGGTGCGTGTCGGTGCGCGGTCATAGACTGGCGTCCCTATGAGCAAGTCTTTCGTGCACCTGCACAACCACACCGAATACTCGATGCTGGACGGTGCCGCGAAGGTCTCGCCGATGCTCGCCGAGGCGCAGCGACTGCAAATGCCCGCAATCGGGATGACCGACCACGGCAACATGTTCGGCGCCAGCGAGTTCTACAACGCGGCCACCGCCGTCGGTATCACCCCGATCATCGGCATCGAGGCCTACATTGCGCCCGGATCCCGCTTCGACACAAAGCGGGTCCAGTGGGGCGATCCCGGGCAGAAGAGCGACGACGTGTCGGGCAGCGGCGCCTACACGCACATGACAATGGTCGCCGAGAACGCTCGCGGCCTGCGCAACCTGTTCAAGCTGTCGTCGCTGGCCTCGTTCGAGGGTCAGCTGGGCAAGTGGTCGCGAATGGACGCCGAGCTGATCGCCGAGCATTCGGCCGGCATCATCGCCACCACCGGCTGTCCGTCCGGTGAGGTGCAGACCAGGCTGCGGCTGGGCCAACACCGGGAGGCGCTGGAGGCGGCCGCCAAGTGGCGAGAGATCTTCGGGGCTGACAACTATTTCCTCGAGCTGATGGACCACGGGTTGTCCATCGAACGCCGGGTGCGCGACGGCCTCTTGGAAATCGGTCGCGCACTGGACATCCCGCCGCTGGCCACCAACGACTGCCACTACGTCACCCGCGACGCCGCGCACAACCACGAAGCGCTGCTGTGTGTGCAGACCGGCAAGACGCTCACCGATCCCACCCGGTTCAAGTTCGACGGCGACGGCTACTACCTCAAGTCGGCCGCCGAGATGCGCGAAATCTGGGACGGACAGGTCCCCGGTGCGTGTGACTCCACGCTGCTGATCGCCGAGCGCGTCACCTCCTACGCCGAGGTGTGGGCGCCCAAGGACCGGATGCCGGTGTTTCCGGTGCCTGACGGACACGACCCGGCCTCGTGGCTGCAGCACGAGGTCGAGGCCGGGCTGCGGCGCCGGTTTCCCGACGCGACGCCCGACGGTTACGCCGAGCGAGCCGCCTACGAGATCGAAGTCATCTGCGACAAGGGTTTTCCGTCGTACTTCCTGATCGTCGCCGACTTGATCAACTACGCGCGGTCGGTCGACATCCGGGTTGGCCCGGGCCGTGGCTCGGCGGCCGGGTCGCTGGTGGCCTATGCGCTGGGGATCACCGACATCGACCCCATCGAGCACGGACTGCTGTTCGAGCGGTTCCTCAACCCCGAGCGTGCGTCGATGCCCGATATCGACATCGACTTCGACGACCGCCGGCGCGGTGAGATGGTGCGCTACGCCGCCGAGAAGTGGGGCTCCGACCGGGTCGCCCAGGTGATCACTTTCGGCACCATCAAAACCAAGGCTGCTTTGAAGGATTCGGCCCGGATCCACTACGGCCAGCCAGGTTTTGCGATCGCCGACCGGATCACGAAGGCGCTGCCGCCGGCGATCATGGCCAAAGACATTCCGCTCTCTGGGATCACCGACCCCACCCACGAGCGGTACAAAGAGGCCGCCGAGATCCGCGGCCTGATCGATACCGACCCGGATGTCCGCACGATCTATCAGACCGCCCGCGGGCTGGAAGGCCTGATCCGCAACTCCGGCGTGCACGCGTGCGCGGTGATCATGAGCAGCGAGCCGCTGACCGACGTGATCCCGCTGTGGAAGCGTGCGCAGGACGGCGCGATCATCACAGGCTGGGACTATCCGTCGTGTGAGGCGATCGGCCTGCTGAAGATGGACTTCCTGGGGCTGCGCAACCTCACCATCATCGGCGACGCGCTGGTCAACATCAAAGCCAATCGCGGCATCGACCTCGATCTGGAATCTGTTCCGCTCGACGACCCGGCCACTTTCGAATTGCTCGGCCGCGGTGAGACATTGGGGGTGTTCCAGCTCGACGGCGGCCCGATGCGGGACCTGCTGCGGCGGATGCAGCCCACCGGGTTCGAAGACATCGTCGCGGTGCTCGCGCTGTATCGGCCTGGCCCGATGGGCATGAATGCGCACAACGACTACGCCGACCGCAAAAACAACCGGCAGGCGATCAAGCCGATCCACCCGGAACTCGAGGAGCCACTGCGCGAGATCCTCGCCGAGACCTACGGCCTGATCGTGTATCAGGAGCAGATCATGCGCATCGCGCAAAAGGTCGCCGGTTACTCGCTCGCCCGAGCAGACATTCTGCGCAAGGCCATGGGCAAGAAGAAGCGCGAGGTGCTCGAGAAGGAGTTCGAGGGCTTCTCGGAAGGCATGGCGGCCAACGGGTTTACGGCCAAGGCTGTCAAAGCGCTGTGGGACACCATCCTGCCGTTCGCCGACTACGCGTTCAACAAGTCGCACGCCGCCGGCTACGGGCTGGTGTCCTACTGGACGGCCTACCTGAAGGCGAACTACCCCGGCGAATACATGGCGGGCCTGTTGACATCGGTCGGCGACGACAAGGACAAGGCCGCGGTCTACCTGGCCGACTGCCGCAAGCTCGGTATCACCGTCCTGCCGCCGGACGTCAACGAATCGGGGCTGAACTTCGCCTCGGTGGGCACCGATATCCGCTACGGCCTGGGCGCGGTGCGCAACGTCGGCGCGAATGTCGTTGCGTCGCTGATCAAGACGCGCACGGAGAAGGGCAAGTTCACCGACTTCTCCGACTACCTGAACAAGGTCGACATCGCGGCGTGCAACAAGAAAGTCACCGAGTCGCTGATCAAGGCCGGCGCCTTCGATTCGCTCAAGCATCCGCGTAAGGGCCTGTTCCTGGTTCACACCGATGCGGTGGAGTCGGTGCTCGGAACCAAAAAGGCCGAGGCGATGGGGCAGTTCGACCTCTTCGGCGGCGACCCCAACGACGGGGGAGCGGGCGCGGACGCGGTGTTCACCATCCGGGTTCCCGACGAAGAATGGGACGACAAGCACAAGCTCGCACTCGAGCGAGAGATGCTGGGCCTGTACGTGTCCGGGCACCCGCTCAACGGCGTCGCGCACCTGCTGGCCACCCAGGTCGACACCGCGATCCCGGCGATCCTGGACGGTGACGTCGCCAACGACACGATGGTGAAGGTCGGCGGCATCCTGGCATCGGTGAACCGACGGGTGAACAAGAACGGGATGCCTTGGGCCTCTGCGCAATTGGAAGACCTCACCGGTGGTATCGAGGTGATGTTCTTCCCGCACACCTACTCCGCGTTCGGAGCTGACGTCGTCGACGACACGGTGGTGCTCGTCACCGCGAAGGTCGCGATCCGCGACGACCGGATCTCGCTGATCGCCAACGATCTGGTGGTGCCGGACTTCAGCAACGCGCAGGTGAATCGGCCTTTGGCGGTCAGCCTCCCGACGCGGCAGTGCACGATCGACAAGGTGAGTGCGCTCAAACAGGTCTTGTCACAGCACCCCGGGACGTCGCAGGTCCACCTGCGCCTGCTCAGCGGAGACCGGATCACCACGCTGGAGTTGGACCCGTCGCTGCGGGTGACGATGTCACCGGCATTGATGGGTGACCTCAAAGCGCTGCTCGGCCCGGGCTGTCTGGGCTAGCGGAGCGGCGCCTGGGCGTTGAGACTGCGGCTGGCCGCAGTTTCGCGGCCGAGGGCGCGGCTGGCCGCCGTTTCGGGGCGAGCGTGAGGCTGCCTTCACGTTCGCGTCCCAACGTGAGACTGGCTTCACGTTCGGCGTCCGTCTGGGGTACCTGGGCGGTCCGAAAGTCTCAGCCTCGCTTGGTGATCGTGGGTCGGGATGATCCGAACGCGGTGGCGAGCCAGGTGGAGTCGCTGCAGGGTCCGATAGGTCTCGTCACGGTCTTCGTCGACCAATACGCCGGGATAGGCGGACTTCTGTCTTACGTGTTGGATTTGTAGCTCGTGCCAAGCGGCGTCGCCGGCGATCAGGATCCACCCGTGCTCGGTGTGCGCCAGCACGCCGACGCTGCCTGGGGTATGGCCGGGTAGGTCCACCAGGATCACCGAGCCGTCGCCGAACAGGTCGTGTGATCGAGTGAAGGTCAGCACCGGCGGTCCGTCCAACTCGTAGTCGACCACCGGGCGATCGCGCAAGGAGTCGCGGACCCCGCCCACCGGTGCGACGGACCCGGCACTCACCCACTCCCGTTCGGTCCGGTGCAGGTGCACGGGAAGTCCGGGGAGATCCAGCAGGCCGCAGATGTGATCCCAGTGTGCGTGCGTCGGCAACGCGAAATCCATTGGCGGCAAGGCCGACTGAGCGAGCCCGGTGATGGTCGGAACAGCGTCTGGGGGCGGATGCACTGCCGCCCTCAGCACCGCGGGTAGTTGGGCGATCGCCCGCTTCTCGACGTCGAGGCACAACGCCGGATCGACCGCGAAACGCGCCTGCGGGTGGCTGACGACGAACGTGGTCATCGCGTTGTCGATGCGCCTGGGCGAGAAAACCCCCTCGACGATCATCGCCGTCGGCACCGAGCGTGGCACCTGTGGCAGCGCCGTGACGGTGACGGTTGCCCCGGGATTCGGTAGTCCGGCGTCCACGACGCTGCGGAGGAACCGCTCGTCGGCCCGCCGGGGCCGCAGCGAGCCGAGGACCAATCCCGCAGCGGCCGAGCAGCATTGGCGAAACCCGGGTGTGCGGACGTCAGCCATCGGCCAGCTCTACCCGGACGATCACGCTGTCGGACCAGACGCCGCGGTCACGCGAGCGTCGCACCCGCTCGCCGAGACACAGGTCTCGATGGACGTTGGTCACTCCTGGCACCTTGATCAGCGGGACGACGTTCCACTGCCAGCCGTAGCGTCGGTGCAATGCTTGGTTGGCTTCCTCAGCCTCCGCGCCGGACAGGATGGTTGCCCGGCCGGCCACTGTCGCGGTGCCGGGCCGGACGCGGCCCCGGTAGTCGCATGGGGTGAGTTCGACATCGCCGCGGGTGGTGAGGCGGCGGGTCTTGGGACCGACCTTGGTGCGGAACACCAGCTGGTGATCGTTGATAGCGAACCAGATCGGCGTGTCGACTGGGGTGCCGTCGCGGCGAAACGAGCGGAGTCGGGCGTAGCGGGCGGTGTCGAGGTCTCGTGGCATGCCACCAGTGAAAGACTTAGAGTTGGCTCTAAGTCAAGGGTCAATGTCGGGAGGTCTGATGACCGCAGGGCTGACGATCGGCAAGGTGGCCGACCAAAGCGGGGTTGCCGCGACCACGTTGCGCTACTACGAGCAACTCGGTCTGGTGCGGGTTCCGGTGCGAGTCGGTGGTCAGCGCCGCTACGACGAGTCGGTGCTGGCTCGTCTCGAAGTGATCGCGCTGTGCAAGTCGGCCGGGTTCACGCTGGACGAGATCCAGGTGCTGTTTGCCGACGACGCGCCGGGCCGGCCCGCGAGCAAGGCGCTCGCGGAGGCCAAGCTGATCGAGATCGACGCCCGCATCGAGTCGTTGACGCGTGCCCGGGCGGTCATCGAGTGGGGGATGCGCTGCAGGTGTCCGTCGATCGAGGCGTGCAGCTGCGGTATTCACCCGCCGAAGCAGCCTCGAACATGACGCCAGTGTCACACTCGCGCGTTGACGGCGGCGGCGAGACTGCGGCTGGCCGCACATTCGCGGCCGAGAGCGCGGCGGACCGCAGTTTCGCGTCCGAATCACGTCGAATCCTTGACGATGACACCTTCTTTCATCACGAAGTCGACTCTGCCGGTGGCCTCGATGTCGGTGAACGGATCACCTGGCATCGCGATGAGGTCGGCGATCTTGCCGTCGGCGATCACGCCGACGTCGTCGAGGTTGAGCAGCTCGGCGGCCACGCTGGTGGCGGCACGTAACGCACGCAGGGGCGTGATACCGGTGGACACCATCATCGGGAACTCCAGCCAATTGTCTTGGTGCGGGAACATTCCGGCGTCGGTGCCGAACGCGATCTGCACCTCGCTGGCGGCCAACGAATCCGCCGCGTCCAGCAACGCGCCGCGATATTTCAGCATCTTGCGTCGCGAGTGCTCGGGAAGGGCCGCCCACAACGGATCGTCTTCGCCCTGGCGTGCACCGGACAGGATCGTGTATTGCGTCGGCACCATGAAGACCCCGGCGTCGTGCATCATCTGCAGTGTCGCCGGCGATGCCAGATTCCCGTGTTCGATGCTGCGCACCCCGGCGCGGACGGCGCGCTGAATGCCCTCGTCGCCGTAGCTGTGTGGGGTGACCGGAACACCGAGGTCGTTGGCCGTCGCGACGAGGACGTCCATCTCCTCTTGACTGTAGGTGGCGTGCCCGGGATCGTCCGACGGCGACGCGAAACCTCCGGTGGCGCCGAATTTGATCCAGTCGGCACCGGCCCGGATCTGCTGTCGGACCCGGACGCGGATCTCGTCGGCACCGTCGGCGGCGGCCAGTTCCAGTGGGCGACAACATCCTTGGTATTGCCCGGCGACCATCCCGCTGAAGTCACCGTGCCCGCCGCGGGCGGAGATCAGGTGCGGTGCGACGACCATCCGCGGGCCCTCGATCAGACCGGCGGCTATGGCGTTGCGCAGGTCGATGGTGGGGTAGTCGACGTCGCCGCAGCCGACATCGCGGATCGTGGTGAACCCGTTGTGCAGCAGGGCCTGCAACACCGGTAACGCCTTCAAAGCCTTGGTGGTGGCGGAATCGAGTGCGAGCAGCAGGCCGACCGGCGGTGCCAGCGTGACGTGGGTGTGGCAGTCGATGAAGCCGGGTGTCACCGTGTGGCCGGTCAGGTCGACCATCTGCGCGTCCGGCGGCGCCTCGACGGTGTCGGCGACGCGGTGAACGCGGCCGTCGACGACCAGTATCTGCCGTGGCTGCGCCTGCGTCGCGAGGCCGTCCCATACGTTCGCGCCTGTGATCACAGTCGCGGCCATAGTCGTCCCTTCCTAAAAGCGGTAGCGCAGGATCCGCGCGGCGCGGGCGCCGGATTTGGTCATACCCATCAACCGGGTGGATACCCGCGCGGCGGTGGGGTAGCGGTCGACCTCCGGAACATGCGACAGGCTGGTCTCCTCGACCAGCCGCAGCCGCGGACTCCAGCGCTCGGGAACGTGCGCGTCGCTGAATCCGCGGTAGATCCATTGATTTCCGACCGCGCCGAAGACCAGCTTCATCGCGGCAATGTTGAGCGCGCTGACGCGTCCGTAGTCGTTGATGGCTAGTTCGCCGCTGTGAAAATGGTCCGGAATGTGGCGGAACAGGTTGACGAGCAACGACTCTGAGACGAAGGCGACCAGTCCGTCGGCGATCAGGAAGGTCGGCCGATCGGCCGGGATGAGGTCGGTCCACGCGTTGTCGGCCAGCGACGCCGCGATCGAGTGCGCGCGGGCATCGGCGGGAACCACCTCGTCACGCAGAGCGATGACCTTCGGCAGGTCCACGTTGTACCAGTCGACGGTGGGCGGTGGCATGACACGCTGCATGGGTGTCGCCAGGCCGGCGCCGAGATCCACGACGACGGCGTCGGGGTGCTCGGCAATAAACCGACGAACGCGGTCGTCGAGGAGCTTTCCGCGCAGCGCGGTCTGGCGGATGGCACTGGCCGGAACCCCCAGACCGTCGAAGTCGTAGTCGATCTTGGCGACGATGTCGTCGGCCAGGGCGTCGCCGAGTATCGGCCTGGGCCAACGGCTGTCGACCGCTCGGGCGTACTGGGTGACAAACGCGGTCTGCTCGACAGGCGTCAAGTCGCTGATCGCATTTCCCATACCCGCAAGGTACCTCGGGACTAGCCTCGGCTGAGTGACCGATTCGAATTCGAGCAGCCCGTCCACGTTGTGTGAGTCGTTCCAGCGTGTTGCCGCCGTGGACCCGGACGCTGTCGCGTTGCGCACTCCCGGCGACACCACAACCCTGACCTGGCGGGAGTATGCCGCCGATGTTCGTCGGGTGGCGGCGGGCCTGGCCGGCATCGGCGTCCGCCGAGGTGACACGGTATCGCTGATGATGGCCAACCGGGTCGAGTTCTACCCGCTCGAAGTCGGGGCCCAGCACCTCGGCGCGACGTCGTTCTCGGTGTACAACACCCTGCCCGCCGAACAGCTGACCTATGTCTTCGACAACGCCGACACCAAGGTGGTGATCTGCGAAGAGCAATACGTCGACCGCATCAAAGCCAGCGGGGCGCATCTCGACCACATCATCTGTATCGACGGCGCACCGGAGGGAACCATGTCCCTCGACGAGTTGTACGCCGCCGCGCCTGCCGACTTCGATTTCGAATCGACCTGGCGCGCCGTACAACCCGACGATGTGATCACGCTGATCTACACCTCCGGGACGACGGGCAACCCCAAAGGCGTCGAGATGACCCACACCAACCTGCTGTTCGAGGCGGACGCGCTCAGTGCTGTGCTCGATGTCCGGCCCGATGACCGCGCCACGTCCTACCTGCCGTCGGCACACATCGCCGACCGGATGATGGGGCTGTACAACCAGGAACGCTACGGGCTGCTGGTCACCGTCGTGTCCGACGTCCGCGAGATCGCGGTCGCGCTGCCCGACGCCCGGCCGACCATTTGGGCCGCGGTCCCGCGCGTCTGGGAAAAGCTCAAGGCCGCAATCGAATTCGCGGTCGCTCACGAGCCCGACCAGGCCAAGCGCCAGGCCCTGCAGTGGGCCATGTCCGTCGCGGGCAAGCGAGCGGCGGCCCTGATCTCCGACGAGCCGCTGCCAGACGACGTGGCCGCCGAATGGGCGCAGGCCGACGAACTGGTGTTGTCGAAGCTGCGCGAAAAGCTCGGACTCGACCAGTTGCGGTGGGCGGTGTCCGGCGCGGCCCCGATCCCGCGTGAGACGTTGGCGTTCTTCGTCGGTATCGGCATCCCGATTGCCGAGGTGTGGGGAATGTCCGAGCTGAGTTGCGTTGCGAGCGTGTGCCATCCGCGCGATTCGCGGCTGGGTTCGGTGGGCAAGCTGCTGCCGGGGCTGGAATCGAAGATCGCCGAAGACGGCGAATTTCTGGTGCGTGGACCGCTGGTGATGAAGGGCTACCGCAAAGAACCGGCCAAAACCGCCGAGGCGGTCGACCCCGACGGCTGGCTGCACACCGGCGACATCCTCGACGTGGACGCCGACGGCTATCTGCGGGTGGTCGACCGCAAGAAGGAATTGATCATCAACGCTGCGGGGAAGAACATGTCGCCGGCCAACATCGAGAACGCGATCAAGGCGGCCTGCCCGATGATCGGCGCGATGCTCACGATCGGAGACGGCCGTCCCTTCAACACCGCGCTGCTGGTGTTCGACGCCGACTCGGTCGGCCCGTACGCGGAACGGCACGGCGTGCCCGAGGCATCGGCCGCGGCGCTGGCGGCCCACCCGGATGTGCTCGCCCAGATTTCGGCGGGGGTGGCCGCGGGTAACGAGAAGTTGTCTCGGGTCGAGCAAATCAAACGCTTCCGTGTGCTGCCGACGCTCTGGGAGCCGGGCGGCGACGAGATCACGCTGACGATGAAATTGAAGCGACGCCCGATTGCGGCCAAATACGCCGCCGAAATCGAAGAGCTCTACGCCGCTGAGCCAGGCCCGGACGTCCACGAACCCACGCACGCATCGGCCGCCCAGCCGGCCTGACGCCGTCAGTAAGCTGAAAACATGCCACTTTCCGGAGAATACGAACCGTCGCCCTGGGACTGGTCCCGCGAGCAAGCCGAGAAGATCGCCGAATCGGGTGGAACCGAAGGCACCGAGATGCGAGGGATGCCGGTCATCCTGCTGACCACGGTCGGCGCCAAGACCGGCAAGCTCCGCAAGACCCCGCTGATGAGGGTCGAGCACGACGGCGAGTATGCCGCCGTCGCCTCGCTGGGCGGGGCGCCGAAAAACCCGGTCTGGTACTACAACATCAAAAAGAATCCGCGGGTCGAGCTGCAGGACGGAACCGTCATCAAGGATTACGACGCGCGCGAGGTAACGGGCGACGAGAAAGCCGTCTGGTGGGAGCGGGCCGTGGCGGCCTACCCGGACTACGCCGACTACCAGAAGAAGACCGATCGCCAGATCCCGGTGTTCGTGCTGACCCCTGTGCACTGAACGCGCAGCTTGGTGGCACCATTGACCGGTGTCTGCCGAACTGAGTCAGAGCCCGAGCACTCGGGGTAGTGGGCCGCTGTGCG
This sequence comes from Mycobacterium paraterrae, assembly GCF_022430545.2. NCBI lineage: Bacteria > Bacillati > Actinomycetota > Actinomycetes > Mycobacteriales > Mycobacteriaceae > Mycobacterium > Mycobacterium paraterrae. Next base: position 4,412,272 of record NZ_CP092488.2, read on the forward strand.
CGGCCGACGTCGACGCGGCGGCCGCCCGAATTTCCGACGTGGTCACCGCCACGCCGTTGCAGTTCTCCGACCGGTTGTCCGCGACGACCGGCGCGAACGTCTACCTCAAGCGCGAAGATCTGCAAACCGTGCGCTCCTACAAACTGCGCGGGGCCTACAACCTGCTGGTGCAGCTGTCCGACGCGGAGCGGGCCGCCGGCGTGGTGTGCTCGTCGGCGGGAAACCACGCTCAGGGCTTCGCCTACGCCTGCCGCACGCTGGGGGTTCGGGGCCGGGTGTATGTGCCGGCCAAAACCCCGAAGCAGAAGCGCGATCGGATCCGCTACCACGGTGGCGAGTTCATCGACTTGATCGTCGGCGGGTCGACGTACGACCTGGCGGCCGAGGCGGCGCTGGCCGACGTGGCTCGCACCGGAGCCACCCTTGTGCCGCCGTTCGACGACGCAAGGACGATGGCCGGTCAGGGCACGATCGCCGTGGAGATCCTCGACGCACTGGAAGCAGAGCCGGATCTGGTGGTGGTGCCGGTCGGCGGGGGCGGCTGCATCGCCGGCATCACCACCTATCTGGCGGAGCGGACCAGCAGCACGTCGGTGCTCGGGATCGAGCCGGCGGGCGCGGCCGCGATGATGGCGGCGCTGGCCAACGGCGGCCCGGTGACGTTGGATCACGTCGACCAGTTCGTCGACGGGGCGGCGGTCAGTCGCGCCGGCACGCTGCCCTATGCGGCGCTGGCCGCGGCGGGCAACATGGTCTCGATCACCACCGTCGACGAGGGCGCGGTGTGCACCGCGATGCTCGATCTGTACCAGAACGAGGGAATCATCGCCGAGCCGGCGGGTGCGCTGGCGGTCGCGGGTCTGCTGGAAGCGGACGTGGAACCTGGTTCCACGGTGGTGTGCCTGGTCTCCGGCGGCAATAACGACGTGTCGCGCTACGGAGAAATTCTCGAGCGGTCGCTGGTGCACCTCGGGCTCAAGCACTACTTCCTAGTCGATTTTCCGCAGGAGCCCGGTGCGCTACGGCGCTTTTTGGACGGTGTGCTCGGACCGAACGACGACATCACGCTGTTCGAGTACGTCAAGCGCAACAACCGGGAGACCGGCGAGGCGCTGGTCGGAATCGAGCTGGGCTCGGCCGCCGGATTGGACGGCCTGCTCGAACGCATGCGAGCCACCGAGATGCAGATCGAGGCCATCGAGCCGGGTTCGCCGGCCTACCGGTACTTGCTGTAGGCGCTGGAATCAGCGGGTGTCGACGACCCGCTGAGCGACATCGGTCAGTGCGACGTTCATCTGCTGGGACAACTTGCGCAGCATCTCGAAAGCACCGACGGCGTCGACCTGGTATCGCTCCATCAGGATGCCCTTCGCCTGACCGATCAGGTCGCGGCTCAGCAGCGCGGATTTCAATTGTTCGGCTTCCCGGCTGGCCAGAATGGCGGCGGCGGCGTGGGCCGCCAGCACCGAGCCGATGACTTCGGAATCCGCGTCGAAACCGCCGGCTTCTTTGGAGAAGACGTTCAATGCGCCCGCGGTCCGGTCGCCGGTGTAAAGCTTGAAGGACAGGCTGCTTCGCACGCCCATCTTCCACACGGCCTGCGAATACGGCGCCCACCGCTTCTCGGTCTTGAAATCGTCGGTGCGGACCACTAACTCGTTGACCGCGGCGTCGATGCAGGGGCCCGTGCCGTGTTTCTGCTGCAAGCGGTCCAGCTCATAGATCAACTCCGACGTGCCGGCGAGCGACTCGAATTTGCCGCCCTTGGCGACTAATAACACCCCGGCGGTGTCGGCGGCCGCTAGGAGGTCGACCGCGGCCGACGTGACTCCGTCGAGGACGTGGTCGATATCGCGGGGAGCGGCTACCGAACGAGACAAGTCGGCCATCCGCTGCGCAAGTTCGAGCGTCGGTGAATTAGCCATATCCGCGCGGATTACCCAGATGCGGCCGAAGTATTCGCTCCGCGCCGCTGCTTGTTGTCAGCGAATGGCTTCGACGGCCTTCTTCGCCTCGGCCAACCCGGCGCCGGTGAGGGTGCGATATTCCTTGATTGCGCCGATCATGTTGCCCTCCCGGGCCAGCGCGACCACCGTGGCCGGCATGCCGTGGACGTGGGCGTTGGCGAACGGCACGTATGCGTCCGGAAACAGTGTCTGAAGTTGCTTTTCGATGTAATCGAGACGGGCTCGCGCGCCCTCGTCAACGTCGCTCACAGGCGAAAGCTACCTGATTCGTGGCGTGTTAGCCCAGCACTACGACCGACTCGTCGTTGGCCCGGAAGATGGGTTCCAAGGGGACTGCGAATCTCTCGGCCATCTCGGTGAGCGCCCGCGACCAGACCAGTTCGATGGTCGATACCGGCCCGCGTCCGGGGCCGGACAGCAGCAATGCCACCGTCGTTCCCGGTTCCAGGTCGTCGAGCAGCGTCCGCAACGACGACATCAGGTTCCATACGACGCGGCCGCGCGGTCGTGGCCGGACCGGGATCTGGCTGAGCGTCTTGGCGAAACAGCGGTCCGGGCCGATCAGCCCGAACCACAGCAGCCGGGTGCCAAACCCTAACGGTCCCATCAATGCTCGCCAGCGCTCACGCAGATCCTGCGTCGAATGAACTGGATCGCAGGCTGTGTGAATGGGCGGGATCGGCACTACTTCAGAGTGGGTCATCCGCGCATCTTCGCCCGGACCCGGACCTTGCTGGTAGTCAGTTATCCACAGCGCAGGATCGCGAACGAGTGCGCGGGCAACTCCGCGCCCGCCGCACCGACGGCTGGCTCCTCGGATGCCAGCACCACGTCGCCGGTGAATGGGACGGTCACCGGCCGCACCCCGAGATTGCATGCGACCGTCAAGCCGCCGCGACGTACCGCTATCCAGCGCTCGGCTTCGTCGTAATCGACGCTCATATCGTCCAGCCAGGGATCACTGAGATCGCTTTCGTTGCGCCGCAATGCAATCAGATCTTTGTACAGCTGCAGCAATCTCGCATGCTCGCCGTCGTCGAGTTCGGACCAGTTCAGCTTGGAACGCTCGAAGGTTTGCGGGTCCTGCGGGTCGGGGATGTCGTCGGCGTCCCAACCATGGTCGGCGAACTCCTTCTTGCGGCCCTCGGCGGTGGCGCGGGCCAGCTCGGGTTCGGGATGGGAGCTGAAGAACTGGAACGGGGTGGACGCGCCCCATTCCTCACCCATGAAAAGCATTGTCGTGTATGGCGAGGTGAGCACCAAAGCGGCCTTGACGGCGAGTTGTCCAAAGGTGAGGTTCTGCGACGGCCTGTCGCCGAGCGCACGATTGCCGACCTGGTCATGAGTGCAGGTGTAGGCCAGCAGACGGGTCGCCGGAATCGTCGCGGTGTCCAGCGGCCGGCCGTGGCGCCGCTTTCGGAACGACGAGTAGGTCGCGGCGTGAAAAAACGCGCGGCGCAATGTCGTTGCCAATGTGCCTAGCGACCCGAAGTCGGCGTAGTAGCCCTGGCGCTCACCGGACACCGCGGTGTGGATTGCGTGGTGGATGTCGTCGTCCCACTGCGCGGTCATACCGAGACCATGGTCAGCCCGGGCCGTGATCATCCTCGGGTCGTTCAGGTCGCTCTCGGCGATCAGCGACAACGGTCGGCCGAGTTCTTGTGCCAGCGCGTCGGTTTCGGCGGACAGCTCCTCCAGGATGTGGATTGCGGTGGTGTCGAACAAGGCGTGCACCGCGTCCAGTCGCAGGCCGTCGGCACCGAAGTCGCGCATCCAGCGCAACGCACAGCCGATGATGTACCGGCGCACCTCGTCGGATTCGGCGTCGGCGATGTTGATTCCTTCGCCCCACGGATTGCTCGCCGACGACAGATACGGGCCGAACCGCGGCAGGTAGTTACCCGACGGCCCGAGGTGGTTGAAGACCGCGTCGATCAACACCCCGAGGCCACGACGGTGGCAGGCCTCGATGAAGCGCACCAAACCGTCGGGGCCACCGTAGGGTTCATGCACGGCGTACCACAACACGCCGTCATAGCCCCAGCCGTGTGTGCCGGAGAACGCGTTGACCGGCATCACTTCGACGAAGTCGACGCCTAAGTCGACCAGATAGTCCAGCTTGTCGACGGCCGCGTCGAAAGTCCCTTCGGGAGTGAAGGTTCCGATGTGCAGCTCGTAGATCACCGCACCGTCCACCGACCGACCTGCCCATCCGTGGTCACCTGGCGCGGCGGGCTCCCACAGTTGGGAGCGCTCGTGCACGCCTTCGGGCTGACGGGCCGAACGCGGGTCGGGTAGCGGCGTCGGGTCGTGGTCGACCAGGAATCCGTAGCGCGCATCCGCCGCCGCGTCCACCGTTGCGCGCCACCAGCCGTTGTCGTCGCGGGTCATCGGTGACACCGTGCCCTCGACGTCCAGACGCACGGTTTCCGGCTTGGGGGCCCATACCGCGAATTCAGGCATCAGCACGCTCCAGCAACGCGACCGGCAGATCAGCGAACAACTCGGCTGCCGGCACGGTCCCGTGTAGGGTCGCTCCGGTCAATGCACTGGTCCACGTGCCCTCGGGCAGTGTGATCACGGTGTCTCCCCATCCGGATTCTTCGAGCTGCACCGTCCAACGGGTGACCGCCACCAACACCTCGTCACCGCGTCCGAATGCCACCACGTGATCGGCCCCGGTGCCGGTGGCCGGCATCGGGTGGTAGCCGCCGCGCAGGAAGGTGTCCGGGCGGGCGCGACGCATCTGCAGAGCCGCTTTCACGACCCGAATCTTGCTGTGTCGCAGCGCCTTCAACGCCTCACGTCGGGTGGCGTAGTCGACCGCTCGTCGGTTGTCGGGGTCGACCAGGCTGTCGTCCCACAACTCGGTGCCCTGATAGGTGTCGGGGACACCGGGAGCGGTCAGCGACAGCAGCTTCTGGCCGAGGGCGTCGTTCTCGGCATGCGGCTGCAATCGGCCTACCAGGGTGGTCAACTCCCGCGCGACCGGGCCGTCCAGCACCGCGTCGAGCCAGCCATGCACTGCGGATTCGAAGTTGGTATCGGGGTCGTTCCAGGTGGTGTGCATGGCCGCCTCGCGGATTGCCTTCTCGGCGTAGGCGTGCAGCCGCTCGCGCAAGTCCTCGGTTACGGTGCCGCCGGCCGGCCACACACCGAAGATGTTCTGCCACAGGAACAAACCGGTCGCCGGGTCAGGGGAGGGCGTCGATGCTTCCCAGCGGCCGACGAACTCGCTCCACAGCGACGGCACCTGTGAAAGCACCCCGATGCGGGCGCGGACATCCTCGCCGCGCTTGGTGTCGTGTGTCGTCAGAGCGGTCATCGCCTGCGGCCACAGCCGGGCCCGAGTGGCGGCGCTCTGATGGAATTCCGCCGCGCCGACACCGAAACGATGGGGTTCGCCGCCCACCTCGTTCAGCGACACCAGCCGAGCGTCGCGATAGAACAGGCAGTCCTCCACCGACTTGGCGGTCACCGCGCCGCACAGCTGCTGCAGCCGGGAGTCCACTTCGCCTCCGCCGGTGAACGCCGCGGTCAGTATCTGCAGCGGCTGCCGCAAATGCGGTGCGGCCGCTTCGGTTTGGGCTAACGCCGTGGGCAGCACGGCGGACAAATTCAGGTAATCGAAGCGGTAGACCTCGATGTGGCCGAGCAGCGCCGCCACCGCGTCGTCGAGTTGCGGGTGATCGCTGCCCGTGGCCGCCACGATCGCCCGATGCAAGCGGGCCAGCTCGCTACCCAAGGTGTCGGTGGCGACAGCCGCCTTGAGCTCGCGCAGCAGCGCTGGCATGGCGCTGTAATCGACGCCGGTCGACTCGTAGAGCGCGGTCAGCGCCTCGGCGCCGGCCGGGTCGATGAACACCCCACCGACCTCGCGCAGCGCGTCGTAGCCCGTGGTGCCCGCGACCGGCAGCGTCGGTTCGAGAGCCTCGTCCACGGCCAGGATCTTCTCGATCACGATCCACGCCTCGGGTCCGACCAATTCGCGTAACCAGGTCAAATACCCTGCCGGATCGGACAACCCGTCCGGGTGGTCGACCCGCACCCCGTCGACGAGTCCCTCATCGAACCACCGGCGCACCTCCACGTGGCTGGCGTCGAACACCGCCTGGTCTTCTTGACGCAATCCCGCCAGAGAGGTGATCGAGAAGAATCGTCGATAGCCGACCACGCCGCGGCGCCAGCCGACCAGCAGATAATGCTGACGGTCGTGAACGTCGGGACCGCTGCCGTTCCCGGTGCCCGGCGCGATCGGCAAGACTAGATCGCCGAGCCGCAACAGCTCGCCGTCGACCGTGAGATCGGCGACGTCGTCGTCAGAACCCAATATTGGCAGCACAATTCGGCCGTCGGCGAGGTCCCAGTCGATGTCGAAGTAGGACGCGTACGGCGACGACCGGCCGCTGCGCAACACGTCCCACCACCACGGGTTCTGCTCCGGGGAATCCACGCCGACGTGGTTGGGCACGATGTCTACGATCAGACCCAGACCGCGAGCCCGCGCTGCGGCCGACAACTTCGCCAACCCCTCGGGGCCGCCGAGTTCGGCCGACACCGTGGTCGGATCGGCGACGTCGTAGCCGTGTGCCGAGCCGGCGACCGGGGTGAGAATTGGCGACAGATACAGATGCGACACCCCGAGATCGTCGAAGTAGTCGAGGAGATTCTCGGCGTCGGCGAAGGTGAACGCGAAGCCGCTCGAGGCGCCCCGCAGCTGTAGCCGGTAAGTCGACAGTACTGGAAAGACCATGCGTCACTTCGTCTTGCGAAAGACGAGCAACGCGCGAGGGGGCAGCGACACCTCGTCGCCGTCATGGACGGTCAGGCTCACCGATCCGGTGGCGTCAGTGGTATCGAGCACAGCCGTCCACTCAGAGGCGTAGTCGTCGGAAGGAATCACGAAATCCACCTCGTGGTCGTGGGCGTTGAAGCACATCAGGAAAGAGTCGTCGACGACCCTTTCGCCGCGCGCATTGGGTTCGGGGATCGCCTCGCCGTTGAGAAAAACCGCGATGCTCTTGCCGAATTCGCCACCCCAGTCCTGGTGCTGCATTTCCTTGCCGGCCGGCGTCAGCCAAGCGATATCGCGAACCTCGTCGCCGCTGCGGATCGGCTCACCGTCGAAGAAGCGGCGGCGACGGAATACCGGATGCTTCTTGCGCAGCGCGGTGGCTCTGCGGGTGAACTCCAGCTGGTCACTGTTTTTGTCGACCAAAGACCAATCCATCCAGGCCAATTCGGAGTCTTGGCAATAGACGTTGTTGTTGCCCTGTTGACTGCGGCCGATCTCGTCGCCGTGGGCGATCATCGGTGTGCCCTGGCTGACCATCAGCGTGGCGATGATGTTGCGCATCTGCCTGGCACGCAGTTCGAGGATCTCCGGGTCGTCGGTCGGGCCCTCGACACCGCAGTTCCAGGACCGGTTGTGGCTCTCGCCGTCCCGGTTGTCTTCGCCGTTGGCCTCGTTGTGCTTCTCGTTGTAGGAGACCAGGTCGTTGAGGGTGAATCCGTCGTGGGCGGTCACGAAGTTGATGCTGGCGCTCGGCCGGCGACTGGTCGCCTCGTAGAGGTCCGACGACCCGGTCAGCCGGGACGCGAACTCGCCTAGTGTCGCGGGCTCGCCCCGCCAGTAGTCACGCACAGTATCGCGATACTTCCCGTTCCACTCGGTCCACAAACCCGGGAAGTTGCCGACCTGGTAGCCACCCTCGCCGACGTCCCACGGTTCGGCGATGAGTTTGACCTGACTGACGACCGGATCTTGTTGCACCAGATCGAAAAAGGCGCTCAGTCGATCGACGTCGTAGAACTCCCGCGCCAAGGTCGAGGCGAGATCGAAGCGAAACCCGTCCACGTGCATCTCGGTGACCCAGTAGCGCAGCGAGTCCATGATCAGCTGCAGGGTGTGTGGGTGTCGTGCGTTGAGGCTGTTGCCGGTGCCGGTGAAGTCCTTGTACTTACTCAGGTCGTCGTCGACGAGCCGGTAATAGGCGGCGTTGTCGATGCCGCGGAAGTTGATCGTCGGACCGAGGTGGTTGCCTTCGGCGGTGTGGTTGTAGACCACGTCGAGGATGACCTCGATGCCTTGCTCGTGGAACGCTCTGACCATCGACTTGAATTCGGTGACCGCACTGCGGGCCCGTCGATTGGCGGCGTACTGATAGTGCGGCGCGAAGAAGCCAAAGGTGTTGTAGCCCCAGTAGTTTCGCAGTCCTAGGTCAAGCAACCGGTGATCGTGCATGAATTGGTGCACGGGCATCAGTTCGATCGCGGTCACGTTCAGCGACTTCAGGTGCTCGATGATGGCCGGGTGGCCGAGGCCGGCATAGGTGCCACGCAGCGCCTCGGGAATCGCGGGGTGGGTCTGCGTCATGCCCTTGACATGAGCCTCGTAGATGACCGTCTCGTGGTACGGGGTGCGAGGTGCGCGGTCGTTGGCCCAGTCGAAGTAGGGATTGATCACCACGCTGGTCATCGTGTGGCCCAGCGAGTCGACACCGGGCAGGGTAGTGGTCTCGGCGGGATCTTTCTCCGCTGCGGTCAGGTCGTAGGAGTACAACGCCTGGTCGAACGTGAATTCGCCGTCGAAGCATTTGCCGTAGGGGTCGAGCAGCAACTTGCTGGGGTCGCAACGGTGACCGGACGCAGGCTCGAATGGGCCGTGCACGCGAAACCCGTAGCGCTGTCCTGGCGTGACATCAGGCAGATACGCGTGCCAGACGTAACCGTCGACCTCCTCGAGGCGGACGCGGGTCTCCTGCCCGTCGTCGGCGATCAGGCACAGCTCGACTTTCTCGGCGATTTCGGAAAACAGCGCGAAGTTGGTGCCGGTGCCGTCGTAGTTGGCGCCTAACGGGTAGCTGCTTCCCGGCCACACAGTGGCCAGTGCCGGAGGGGCTGCGGTTCCGCTGGTCGAGTCTGGCGAAGGCATCACTCGACCTTAGTGGCGCTGTGATTAGCTCGCTCAGCCGCCGCATAGCGTTGCCTCATATCCACGGCCGCCGCGCGGCCCGCGGTTACCACCAACCGGTCGCGGGTCCGAGCTGACGGCCGAGCTCGTTGGTCATCGTGCGCATGTAAGTCGCCGACAGGTGATGAGCGTCGTGATATACCAACACATTTCCCTCGACGGCCGGGCAGATGTCGGCGCGGCACACGGCGTCGCTCATGTCCAGCGGCTTGAGCATCGGAAACTGCTCGACCCAGTCCAGGGTCGGATTGCGGTCCGCGAGCACCTCGGAGCGCTTGATCCCGCACGACGTCGCGTTGCCGCCCTTGGCCAAACAGTCCGAGGGGTTGAACGGCTGTCCGTCCTTGACCAGCCACGGGGTGTCCCGCATGGCCAGGATTGGAATGTTGTTGTCCGAGAACGTCTGCCAGATCCCGACGTACGTGCCGGGCATCACGTCGCCGGGTTTGATGTTCCACGGCCGCGTCGAGGTGGTGAACACGAAGTCAGGGTGATCGGCGATGACCGCGTCGATCGCCTTCGGCACCCATTCGGCACACTCCGGGTAGGGGTCGTTGTTGCCCATTACCAGTGGCTTCTTTTCCGTGGACAGCGCGCAACCCATCTTCAGATACGTGGTGATCTTGAAATGGTGGCGGCGTCCCAGGAGGTCCAGCGCGGTGAGCCAGTGCTCGGCATGCGACCCGCCAGCCAGCGCGATCGTTCGGGTCGCGTCCTTGTCGCCGTAGGTGCACTTGATCACGTCGGTGTTCTTGAAGTCGCTGATGCAACCGTCACGGGTGGACGGCGGATAGTCGGTTTGGGCTTCGAGCACCGTCGGCCGCATCCGCAGGGTCGGCACCCGCACATGTTTGATCAATGCCCGAGCGCCCGGGTAGTCGCTGGAACTCAGCGCGCTCAGCTCCTTGCCGCTGGCGCGTTCGACGTTGACGTGCTCGCGCCACGTGAAAGCCGTAGCCGTCAGCGTCACACCCATCAGTCCAACCATCGAGCCCAGCACGATCGTGGGGCGGCGCAGCCGAGTGCGCCAGGGCGCGGCGGCGGTCGTCTCGCGCGCGGTATTCGCGGGTTTGCGCTGACGTAGCGGTTCTTCGATGTAGCGGTTGGTCAGATACGCCAGTACGCCAGAGACCAGCAGCACCGCTGTGCCCTCGGCGACGTTGGCGTGCGCGTGGCCGGTGTAGGCCAGCCAGAAGATCAACAGGGGCCAATGCCAGAGATACAACGCGTAGGCCATCTCGCCGAGACGCACCAGCGGACGGGTGGCCATCAGCCGGTTCGGCAACGGCAGGCTGTCGCCTCCGGCGCGGTTGGCGCCGGCCAGGATGAACAGCACCGTCGCACCGACCGGCACCAGCGTCCACGGACCGGGAAACTGTCGGACGCCGTCGATCAGCGCTCCGCAGGACAGCACGGCAGCCAGAGCGGCGGTGGCGGCGGCGGTGCGCAGCCACATCGGCCACCGGATGTAGGGGACCAGCGCGCCGACCAATGCCCCCACCAGCAGTTCCCACCCGCGGGCGAAGCTGTTGTAGTAGGCCACCGCCTGGTTGGACTGGTGGGCGAAGATCGCATACACGAACGATGCGGTCGCCAACGCGGCGAGCAGGATCACGAATGCGGTACGCAGGCGCGCGCCGAGGCGGCGTCGGAGCAGATAAGCGACACCGAAAACCAGCGCGAGGAACGTGATGTAGAACTGGCCCTGCACGGACATCGACCAGATGTGCTGCAGGGGACTGACCGATTCGCCGGCGCGCAGGTAGTCGGCGACCGTGGCGGCGAGTTCCCAGTTCTGGTAGTAGCCGAGACTGGCCAGGCTCTGATCGGCGAACGTCTCCCAGCGTGTCTCGGGCTGGATCAGGATCGTCAAGACCGCGCACCCGGCCAGCACCACCACCAGGGCCGGCAGCAGCCGTCGCACCAGCCGCACCACTTCAGGGACCGGCGACAGCGACGAATTCGGGTTGAGCGCGGCTCGCAGCAGTTTGCCGCCGAAGAAGAAGCCGGACAGCGTCAGGAATACGTCGACGCCGCCGGACACCCGGCCGAACCACACGTGGAACATCGCGACAAGCGCGATGGCGATGCCGCGCAGCCCGTCGAGGTCGTGCCGGTATTGCCCTGCCCGATTCTCCGCCGCGGATGGCACCTGCGGCGACGCGCTGACGTCGGCTGGGCGGGTCGGGGAGATCGTCATGATTGACAGACAATCTACCTAACCCGCTGGGCGCCGTGCGTCGTCGAAAACCGGCCGCGAGGCCCTTCGGTTAGGACTCCAGGATGCGAGTGAGGTACGGCACCATGCCGGTGGTGCGGGCAGTGGTGACGGTGACCGCTGGCTCGGTTGCCTCGATCATCTGGTTGTTACCGAGATACATCGCGACGCTCTGAGTGCCGCCCGGCCCGTAGCAGAGCAGATCACCCGGGCGTGCCTGTGCCGGTAGTACCTTCCGGCCGACGTTGCACTGCTCTGCCGAGGTGCGCGGCATCTTCACACCGGCGCCGGCATAGGCGTACTGAATCAGGCCGGAGGCGTCGAAACCGACGACGTTGGCGTTCAGACCGGTGCCGCGGGTCGGGCCGGCGGCGTTGCCGCCGCCGTACAGGAACGGCACATTGCGCTGAGACAGGGCGCGCTGGATCACGTAACTGGTGTTCTGCTGGTAGCCCACCAGCGTCGGGCCGGTCGGGTCAGCGCTGGCGACGTGGGGGTTGACCATCGGCAGCGCCAACAACAGGGCCAAGCTGGACGGGATGGCGAAGCTGCGCTTCATGTTCATCACCTCTCTGCGGCGTCGGCACGGTGACTTCGTGCTTTCGCCGCCGATTCGCCGGTTCACCCGAAGTCATGCCGGCCCGCCCCGTTGGTAGCCGCACACCGCGTCGACGACCGATACGGCCGGGAAGCGATGCCTCGTAGGTGAACCGCTGAATTCACAACAGTCACTAGGAACACTGTGGCAACAAACGCCTGCAAGAGCCACTTTTTTGGGCACTTCTGCGGCATTTTTTGTCTTACTGTGATCGAACGGTGATCGCACAGCGGTCCGCGGCCGAAACCCGCGCGCGCAGTTGTGATTTCGCTCTCAGCCCGATGATTGCTCGACGCTGGGGTCGCTGTGCCAGTAGATGCTGCTGAACTGCGTGAGCGCCCCGCCGACGCCGGCGGCGACTAGAACGAGGGCGATTGCCAACAGCGGCCAGAAAGACAGGTACCAACCCTTCAAGAGCGATATCAGCGGCCCGAGCAATGCCGCGGCGACCGCGGCCCCGATGCCGCCCCACACCACGGGGTAGATGTAGTAATCGACGCCGAACGGTGCGGGGGGACAGTCCCCGACGCAGGTATCTTTCAGGAAGCCGAAAAGCCTTGCATACCAATCGGTCCCGAAGGCCAGCACGGCGAGCAGGACGAGCAGCGCCACCAACGAGGCCACGTCCCAGGGAACGAGCCGCAGCCGCAGTACCCGCGGCGGGGAGTCATCGTGGTGGATGGGGGACGGGTCATCAAACTGCTGCGGCGAAGCCATGGTGATGTCAATGCTGCCGGAAGCCCGGCTTTTCTGCGACCGAACAGCCCGACCCCTTGGTGCCGCTCCTCCTCTTTGGCGCCGCTCATGCGGCGCACGTCTAGGTCGACGGCAGTACCTAGGGTGCCGCTCCTCCTCATCGCTCCGCTCTGAATCGTCGCCGGCAGTGCCGAGGGTGCCGCTCCTCCTCATCGCTGCGCTCTGCATCGTCGACGGCACGGCCTCTACGCTCATCGGTTATGGCCGCGGAGAGTCCCGGGCTCACACCGGAGCAGATCAGCGCGATCGACGCGGCCCATCTGTGGCACCCCTACAGCACGATCGGAGCTGAAGCGGTGGCTCCGATCGTCGCCATCGGCGCGCGTGGCGCGTGGCTCACGCTCGTCCGCGACGGCCAACAGATCCAGGCGATCGACGCAATGAGCTCTTGGTGGACGGCCGTGCACGGGCATGGTCATCCGGTACTGGACGCCGCAATGACCCGCCAGCTGGCCACCATGAACCACGTGATGTTCGGTGGACTCACCCACGAACCCGCGGCCCGGCTGGCTCAGCTCCTGGTCGACATCACCCCGGACGGTCTGGAGACCGTCTTTTTCAGCGATTCCGGTTCGGTGTCGATCGAGGTCGCGGCGAAGATGGCGCTGCAGTACTGGCGCAGCCGTGGCCTTCCCGACAAACACCGCCTGATGACCTGGCGCGGCGGATACCACGGCGACACCTTCACACCGATGAGCGTCTGCGACCCCGACGGCGGCATGCATTCGCTCTGGACTGACGTGCTGGCCCACCAGGTGTTCGCCCCCCAAGTGCCTCGCGACTACGACCAGGCGTATGTCGCCGCGTTCGAGGCGCAGTTGGCCGATCACGCCGCCGAACTTGCCGCCGTGATCGTCGAGCCGGTGGTCCAGGGCGCCGGCGGGATGCGCTTCCACGACCCGCGCTACCTGACCGACCTGCGCGAGATCTGCCAGCGGCATGAGGTGCTGCTGATTTTCGACGAAATCGCGACCGGGTTCGGGCGCACCGGCGAATTGTTCGCCGCCGACCACGCCGGGGTCAGCCCCGACATCATGTGCGTCGGCAAAGCGCTGACCGGTGGCTACCTCAGCCTGGCCGCCACCTTGTGCACCGCCGACATCGCGCACACGATCAGCAACGGCGAGGCCGGGGCGCTGATGCACGGGCCGACCTTCATGGCCAATCCTCTGGCTTGCGCGGTTTCGGTGGCCGCGGTGGAGTTGCTGCTCGGCCAGGACTGGCATTCAACGGTCGCCGAGATCGGCGCCGGCCTGGCCGCCGGCCTCGAGCGGGCCCACGCATTGCCAGGCGTGACCGATGTCCGGGTCTGCGGGGCCATCGGTGTCATCGAATGCGACCGTCCCGTCGACCTGGCGATCACTACCCCCGCAGCTCTGGACCGCGGTGTCTGGCTGCGGCCCTTCCGCAACCTGATCTACGCGATGCCGCCGTTCATCTGCACCCCCGGCGAAATCGCACAGGTCACGTCGGCCATGGTCGAGGTAGCCGGGCTGACCGGCTCTCGTAGTCTTTAGTGCGATGACGCAGATCGAGACTTCACCGCTGGCCTGGCTGGAGGCGCATGCCGAGCAGCGTCGGCAAGCCGGGCTGCGGCGCGCACTGCGGCCCCGCCCGGCGGTGGCCACCGAGCTCGACCTGGCGTCGAACGACTACCTCGGGTTGTCCCAGCACGGTGACGTGATCGAGGGCGGTGTCGACGCGCTGCGCACCTGGGGCGCCGGCGCGACGGGTTCACGCCTGGTGACCGGTAACACCTCGCTGCACGAGGAGCTGGAGTGCAGCCTTGCCGACTTCGTCGGCGCCGCGGCCGGTTTGGTGTTCTCCTCGGGCTACACCGCTAACCAGGGGGCCGTGGTGGGGCTCTCCGGTCCGGGCTCGCTGCTGGTGTCCGACGCGCTGTCGCACGCCTCGCTGGTCGACGCATGCCGGCTGTCGCGCGCACGGGTCGTGGTCACACCGCACCGCGACGTCGCCGCGGTCGAATCGGCACTGGCCGCGCGCGACGAGGAGCGGGCCGTCGTGATCACCGAGTCGGTGTTCTCCACCGACGGAGCGCTTGCCCCGCTCCGCGAACTGCACGACGTCTGTCGCCGGCACCGGGCACTGCTGATCGTCGACGAAGCTCACGGCTTGGGAGTCCGGGGCGCCGGAGGGCGCGGACTGGTGCACGAGCTCGGCTTGGCCGCCGCGCCCGACATCGTGATGACGACGACGCTTTCGAAGGCGTTCGGCAGTCAGGGCGGCGCCGTTCTCGGCTCGGTTGCGGTGCGCGATCACCTCATCGATGCCGCCCGGCCGTTCATCTTCGACACCGGGCTCGCGCCCGCGGCGGTGGGCGCGGCGCTAGCCGCGCTGCAGGTCCTCCAGCGCGAGCCGTGGCGACCCGGCGCCGTCCTGCGCCACGCCGCGACGCTGGCCCAGATCTGCGATGTCAGTCAGATGCCGCAGTCCGCCGTAGTGTCGGTGATCCTCGGCGAGCCCGAGGTCGCGCTGGCGGCCGCGACGGCATGCCTCGACGCCGGTGTCCGGGTGGGCTGTTTCCGTCCCCCCACGGTGCCCGCGGGCACGTCGCGGCTGCGCCTGACCGCGCGCGCGTCGCTGGACGACGACGATCTCGGGCTGGCCCGTGCGGTGCTGACCGACGTGCTGGCCGCGGCACGGCGTTGACCGTCCTGGTCGTCACCGGGACGGGTACCGGGGTCGGCAAGACCATTGCCACGGCAGCGCTGGCGGCGGCCGCCCGCCAGGCTGGCATCCCCGTCGCGGTCTGCAAACCGGTGCAGACCGGAACCGCCGTCGGCGACGACGACCTCGCCGAGGTGAGTCGGCTGACCGGTGTGAGCAAGGTGGTCGGCTTGGCTCGCTATCCGGAGCCGATGGCGCCGCTCGCCGCCGCGGAACAAGCCGGGAGGGCGTTGCCCAGCAAATCCACCGTGCTCAAACTCATCGGCGCCGTCGATCACCCGGGGCAGCTGACCTTGGTCGAAGGCGCCGGCGGGCTGCTCGTCGAACTCGCTCATGGCGGCGTGACATTGCGAGATTTGGCCGCCGATCTGGGCGCTGCGGTCTTGGTGGTCACCACCGCCGAACTCGGCACTCTCAACCACACCGCGCTGACCGTGGAAGCGCTTGCCGCGCATCACCTTTCATTCGCCGGCTTGGTGATCGGGAATTGGCCGCTACCGCCTGGCGTCATCGAGGCGTCGAACCGTTCAGCGCTGGTGCGGCTCGGGCCGCTGCGCGCCGCCCTGCCCGCGGGCGCGGGACAACTGAGCCCCGCCGAGTTCACCGCGATGAGCGCGCACGCCTTCGACCGCGACTGGGTGACCAGTCTGCTCGGCTGATGGTCCACTCTGTCGAGCTGCTCTTCGACGCCGACACCGAGGCGAGGCTGCGTCAGGTCTGGGACGAGCTGGACGCAGCGGATCTACCCAGCCGACTTCCCGCCGGGCGCCCGCACGTCACCGTGGCCGTAGCCGAACGGATCGCCCCCGACGTCGACGAGTTATTGCTGTCAGTCGCACGGAAACTGCCCGTGTCGTGCAGCGTCGGGGCGCCGGTGTTTTTCGGTCAGTCGAACGCGGTACTCGCCCGCCTGATCGTGCCGACGGCAGAACTACTCGCACTGCACGCCGACGTCCACCGGATCTGCGGTCCGTTCTTGCTGCCCGGGCCGCTCCCGCGCAGCCTGCCCGGCCAATGGACCGCACACGTCACCCTGGCCCGCCGGATCGAACGTGCCCAACTCGGCCCGGTGCTTCGCCTGGCCGGTCAGCCGCCCGACATTCACGGCCGCCTGGCAGCGCTGCGGCGGTGGGACGGCACCGCCCGGGTCGAGTATCCGATCGGCTGACTTCCAGCACCTCAGCCGGCAACCAGATCGCGGCGCTGCGTGAACTTGATGTCCAGGCTGCGCAGATAGGTCTGCAGGCCCGCGTCCTGGATCGGGATCAGGTGAGCCGGTGTGTCGGTCTCGTTGTAGTGGGCGTGCCACATGCCTGGTGGGGTGGTGAAGGCGCCACCCGCCTGCCAGTCCACGCGTATGGGGTCGACGATGTCGCCGCGTTCGTCGAGTCGGGTGCCCAGCAGCGTGTAGCAACCGGCGGGCGGGGCATCGAGAATGAGGTCCAGCGCGACCGACTGGTGTCGGTGGGGACGTTGCACCTGCCCCGCGGGCAGCACACCGAACATGGCCCACAACACGTGGGTGATCGTGAGGGTCTGCTCCTGGTTCTCGTTGGCCAGCAAGACGCTCACCCGGCTCTTGTCGTTGGCGCCCGGACGGGACGCGATGTCCTCGAGCTTGGCGACGGCGTCGGCCCGGCGAAACTTGGTCGGCCGGAACTTAGGCCGGACCGCGTCCACGCCGAGGTAGCGCAGCAGCGGCTCGTCGTGCACCCAGTACATGACGGTGTCCGCGTCGGCGTAGAACACCGAGTGAGTTCCGGCGGGCAAGGTGACGAAGTCGCCTTTCTCCCACCTGACCAAATGGCCGTTCATCGCCGCGAAACCGCGGCCGAAGAGCACGTAGTAGAGCTGCGACGTGGCGTTCGGGTTGGTCTCGACTTGCTCGCCTGGACGGATGCGCACGAAGTTCGCCAGCAGCGCGGGGCTGGTAGCGAGCCCGTCGCGGATGCCCAATTGTTCGGACAGGTTCAGCGGCGTCACACCGGTCGGCATGTCGAGATAGAGCTCCGGGCCGAATTGCACGATCGGCACCTGGGGGGCATGTCCCGAGCCGATGGGGTTGGCGGCCTTCGAGTATTCGAACAGGCGGGCGTCGTCGGCCCACTCTTCGAAACGCCCCTCGAAGCCGTATTCGGCGACGTTGGTCATCGGCGCTGGGATCGTCGGGTCCAAGTCGACAGACGTGGCACTGCGCATTCCGGATCTCCTTCACATACGAAGCTTGTATTTGAATTGTATCTAACTTGTATCTAAGCTACAACCGGAGTTCTGAGGTCAGGATGGGTGTACCCGTTGCGGTTATCCGGCATTGCCCGGCGTGTCGGATACGGTCCCGAATACCAGTGGCATACGACTTAGGTTTAGGGAGGTGGCGGTGGCGAGGACGGCAGCCGGCGGTAAGCCCGCCGCCAAGGATCGCGCGCTGGAGTACGTCAAGAATCAGGTGCTGACGGGAGCTTTTCCCGGCGGAGATCTGATCAGTGAAGGAGAGGTCGCGGCCGCCCTCGGAATGTCCCGCACGCCCGTCCGCGAGGCGTTTCTGCGACTGGAGGTCGAGGGACTGCTTCGGCTGTATCCGCAGCGCGGTGCGCTCGTCGTGCCCGTTTCCTCCGATGAGGCCCGTGCCGTCATCGAAGCGAGACTCCTGTTGGAACAGTTCGCGGTCACCACCGTCATCGAGCGGGGCCCCGCGACGCGTGCAGCGGTCTTCGAGAAGCTGTCCGAGCAACTGCAACGGCAGCGCGATGCGATCGCCGACTCCGATTGGCGTGCGTTCGTCGAGGCCGACCGCGCCTTTCACGACGCGGTGTTGGAAGAATCGGGCAACGCGATCCTGTCGGACTTCTACTCCTCGTTGCGCGATCGTCAGATGCGCATGATCGGCGAATCACTGATCGCCGATCGGCAGCGAACCGCGACGATTCTGGACGAGCATCAAGCCATCGCCGAAGCGCTGCGCGACGGCGATCTGGCTCGCACGGTACGTCTTGTCGAAGACCACCTCGCCGGCACACTGCGTTCGCTCGGCTTGACCGCGAACCGTTGACGTAACGCCCCGTCCGAGATTGGCTACGCTCGCAGCCATGGGTCGGGTAACCGCACGTCGGCCGGTTCGGCACGTGAGCGCCGCGACCACCGTGCAACGTCCCGAGACGGTCGCCGTGGAGGAGCCTTTAGAGATCCGGGTCGACGGCACACCGATCAGCGTGACCATGCGCACGCCGGGATCGGATTTCGAGCTGGCCCAAGGGTTTTTGCTCACAGAAGGCGTGATCGGACGCCGCGACGACGTGGAAACCATCCGCTACTGCAGCGGTGCCGGAGAAGACGGACTCAACACCTACAACGTGCTTGACATCACCACCGCGCCAAGCGTCCCAGCGCCCGATGTGGAGGTGACGCGCAATTTCTACACCACCTCGTCGTGCGGAGTGTGCGGCAAGGCGTCACTCGACGCCGTGCGGCTCAACAGCCGTTACCCGGTGGGCGACCAGGTGATGCAGGTCAGCGCCGACGTGTTGACCGGCATGCCGGATCGCTTGCGGGCGGCGCAGAAGGTGTTCGCAGCTACCGGCGGTCTGCATGGTGCCGCGCTGTTCGAGGCCGGCGGCCTGCTGCTGGCCGCGCGTGAAGACATCGGTCGGCACAATGCGGTCGACAAGGTGATCGGCTGGGCGCTCGAGAACGACCGACTTCCACTGCACGGCACGGTGCTGCTGGTGAGCGGGCGGGCATCGTTCGAGTTGACCCAGAAAGCCGTCATGGCAGGCATACCGGTGCTGGCTGCCGTGTCCGCTCCGTCTTCGCTGGCCGTCGATCTCGCGTGCGAGTCGGGCCTGACGCTGGTCGCGTTTTTGCGGGGGGACTCGATGAACATTTATTCGCGACCGGACCGCGTCGTCGACTAGATCCCCATCCGCGTTGACGGCACGGCCGTGGAAGGAAAGAATTCCTATCGTGACCGATCCGGCCGAGTCCATTGCGGCCCGGGTGCGCAATTGGTTGCAGGCGCTGGTGGCGCATCGCCACGGCAGCGAGGTTTATCAGACCTCGACGATGGGCGCTCTGCTGGACGGTGTCTACGACGGCGACGTAACGATCCGAGAACTGTTGCAACACGGCGATTTCGGTTTGGGCACCTTCAACGGCCTGGACGGGGAGATGCTGGTGCTCGACGGCGTCTGCTATCAACTCCGCAGCGATGGAAGCGCACACCCGGCCGAACCCGGCCAGCTCACACCCTTCGCGGTCGTCACCTGGTTCGAACCCGACCGTTCGTTCGACGTCTCCGAGCCTGTCGACAGGGCGGCCCTTAAATGCCGGATCGACGAATCGCTGCCCAGCGCCAATTTGATTGTGGCCGTTCGGGTCACCGGTGATTTCAGCGAAATCCGTACCCGTACGGTGACCGAACAGCATCGGCCCTATCCGCCGTTCGCCGAGGCCACCCAGGACCAGCGGGAGGTGATCTTCCGAGACGTCAGCGGCACACTGGCCGGATTTCGGATGCCCGACTATGAGCAGGGCGTGTCGGTGGCGGGCTACCACTCGCATTTCGTCGACGCCGAGCGGCGCCACGGTGGTCACGCGCTCGATTATCTGCTGGCCCGCGGCCGCGTCGAGATCAGTGTGCGCTCCGACCTTCACCTGAGCCTGCCGCGCACGCCGGAATTCCTTGCCGCCGAAATGAACCGGCCCGACGCGGACACCCAGATCCGCAAGACCGAAGGGTAGTCAACTGAGCAGCGACACAGTGCGTTCAGCCCAGCGAGTGATCGAAACGCTTACCGCATACGGTGTGCAATACATTTTCGGGGTGCCGGGCGCCAAGATCGACGCCGTCTACGACGCGCTGCTCGACGGCGGACCGCAGTTGGTGGTGTGCCGTCACGAGCAGAACGCGGCCTTCATGGCGGCCGCGGTAGGTCGACTCACCGGTACGCCCGGTGTCGCGCTTGTGACGTCCGGTCCGGGCACCACCAATCTGGCAACCGGCTTGATCACCGCCACCACCGAGCAAGACCCGATGATCGCGATCTGCGGCGCCGTCCAACGCTCCGACCGGCTCAAGCGCACCCACCAATCGATGGACGCTGTGGCCGCGCTCAGACCGTTCACCAAGTACACCGGCGAGGTCAACGATCCGGATAACGTGCCCGAAGCAGTTGCCAACGCCATCCGCAGCGCGCTCACCCAACCGCTTGGCGCGGCCGCCGTGGTCTTACCGGCGGATGTGCTGGCCGCACCGACGTCGGCCGCAATCGTCGAGCCGACACCGGTACCGACATTAGGCCCCGCACCCGACGATCGGATTATGCAGGCCGTCAAGCTGATTCGCGCCGCCCACCGGCCGGTTCTGTTCGTCGGCGTCCGCGTCGGTGAGGCCGCGCCGAGTACCGCATTGCGACAACTGCTGAGCGCCGCTGAATTACCGGTCGTCGAGACGTTCCAGGCGGCCGGGGTGGTGTCACGCGAACTCGAGGATCACTTCGTCGGGCGCGTCGGGCTGTTCCGCAATCAGCCCGGTGACGTCGTCATCGGCCACGCCGATGTCTTGGTGACGATCGGCTTCGACCCGGTGGAATACGACCCACGGCTGTGGAATTCGGATCCACGACGCACGCTGATCCATATCGACGAGCTGCCCGCCGACATCGACAACCACTACCAGCCCACGCTCGAATTGCGCGGAGACATCGCCGCGACGCTCACCGAACTGACTCAGGCGCTGAGCGGCCTGCGGCTCGACGACGAGGTGCGCGTCGGCGTCGCCGCCCAGCGGGCTGCACTGGCGACCATCGATGACGAGGCCCGGCATCGCCCGCAAACCGAGACGGGGGTCAATCCGGCCGCTCTCGTTCTACGCATCAGGGATCTTCTCGACGACGACGCCACGATCGCCTGCGACGTCGGCTCGCATTACATCTACATGGCCCGGCACTTTCGCGTCTATCAGCCCCGGCGGCTGTTGTTCTCCGACGGCCAACAGACGCTCGGGGTCGCGTTGCCGTGGGCGATGGCCGCGGCGTTGGTCCGGCCCGGCACCCCGGTCGTGTCGGTGTCCGGCGACGGCGGATTCCTCTTCAGCGCACAGGAATTGGAGACCGCGACGCGGCTGGGTCTGACCTTCACCCACGTCATCATGCGCGACAACTCCTACGACATGGTCGGCTTCCAGGAAGAGCTGAAATACGGTCGCTCATCGGGCGTGCGGTTGGGCGATTACGACATCACCCACTACGCGGCGGCGTTCGGGGCCAACGGCATTCGGGTCAGCGATCTGGCCGAGTTCGAGAAGGTGTTCACCCGCTCGCTCACCGAACCAGGTGTAACCATCATCGACGTGTTGGTCGACTACAGCCGCAACACCGAGCTGTTCGCCGAGCTACACCACGACGTGCTGGAGTAGCAGTTAAGCGCTGAACAGCAAATACAAGCCGGTGAACGTGTAGCCGACCATCACCAGCATCATGGTGAGCTGGCCGGTCAGCTGATGGCCCGACGGCAGCAGTCGTAATGCCTTGTCGTGCGCCGCGATCACCGCGACGATGTGACCGGTCACCACCGAGGTGACCTTGATGACGGCCAGGACCGTGGGATGCATGGACAGCAGATACGCGACGTGTAAATCCCCGAGGCCCAGCAGATTCCAGTGTTTCCCGAGCGGATCGGCCAGCGCGATGACCGACTGCTGTCCACGCTCGACGAGATACGACAGGTAATGGGCGAAGATGTAGCCGACCACGATCGGGATCAGCGAATGAGCCAACTCGCCCGGCAGAGCGCGCCGCTGATCACGCTCGAGGCCTCCCGTTGCACGCGCGGCCAGAGAGAATGTCGTCGCCACCACTGCGACGAAGACGAGTAGCCCCGCGGTGCGAAGCGCGCACAGCGACGTCGACACCGGGATGCCGTGCACCGTGCGGGCGAGGCCGTCGGCGAAATTGCGCCAAGTCGCCGACGAGGAGAAACTGTCGAACGCGGTCGAGCCCAGCAAGACCGCCAACACGGCAACGACGCCAGGCCGAACCGGCAACGACAGCAGATGGTCGAAGGGGTTGCCGATCGCGATCTGTTTGGTCTGCGGGTCGCGGCGAAACGGGGAGAGCCGCGACACCGCCATGCTGTACACGCCGAACGGGTCAGCACGGGCGAGCCAGCGCTGCCCACACAGCCACGCCCCGATCAGAAGCACGAGAGTGTAGAGAAGAAGCCAGGTTTTGACCCAGGGCAGGGCGGCGGGATTCGGACTGGCCAACTCCATCCACACAAACGCAAACAGTCCCACCGCGGCGGGCCGGTATCCCCAGGATTCTGGGTAAGAGAGTCGCGGCGCAGACAAGGCCGTCGGGGTCATACGCCGCAGCACTAGATACACCGTGCGCACCGGCGAGATCACCCGCCACACAGGGCCGGCGACCAAGGATATCGCCACCAGCCCAACCCACAGCAGCACATAGAACGCGCCGAGCAGCGCGTTGCCCTGGGTCTGCGGCCCGTACAGCCCGGCGAGCAGCACCCATCCGGTGAACGCCAGCGTGACGGCAGCCGCCACACCCCGGGTGACCGGCGAATCGACGAAAGTTGTGACAGCCGCCGGCAGTGGCCGGGCGGGATTTTGCGGATCGAACCGCGGTCGCTTCCATGCGAACGCCACCAACGCGAAGGTGAACGTCAACGCCCATGCCGCCCCGACCACCGAAAAGGCATACGGCACGGGCAAATCGCTGGACCCGCCGAGGCCGTGCGCGAGGACGACCTCAGTCAAAAGCGCCGCCGGTCACGGATGCACCTGGATAGTGGCAACTGTCCGATCGAGGTGGTGCAACTCGACGTCAACGCTGCCCGGTACGTCGACGCTGAATTGGAACGTCTGGTTGGCCGCCGCCGCTACCCCGAACTTGTGATCCGGCACCGAATGGACATGCAATTCGTCAGCGGCGTCGCTGGTGACGTGTAACGTGATCGGTTCGTGGACCGCTGCCTGCAGCGTCGCGTTGGCCGGTGTCACCTGCCCATGCGCAATCGTGATGTTCACCGACAGTCCTGGCCCGCCGGACGGCTTCGAGGAGCCACCGCACCCGGCAAGGGTCAGGATCAACGCCGAAACCGCTGCAGACGCAACCGCTTTGCGAATCACCGTTGACTCACTCATGCTGCCCGTGGGGGCGAGTGCTCGACGGCTTCTTCGCCCGGCTCGTTGGGAGCGTTCTCCGAGTTGTTGATGCGTCCGGCGCCCCACGTGAGCGCCGTGATGACGCTGAGGGTGAAGAACAACACGACGACACCACCCGCGGTGAACAACCAAGCCGGCACACCCGGATCGCGTTCGCGCTGAAGGATCGAGACCTCGAACGCGAACGGTCGAGTGCCGTTGGTCAACACCGGAATCTCCGGCACCGGAATGGCTTCGTCCGCAGGTGCCCAGATCGGCACGGCGGCCAAGTCCCGCCCGTCGTGGACGCGCAGCAACGTCTTCCAGTCACCCCACACCGGGATAGGCTCGGTGGATACATAGTGGCCCGGTCCGACCTTCTTCAGGTTGTTGATCACCAGGCCGCGGTGGTTCTCCATTTTGCCTTGCCAGGCCAGGATAGTGACCCAGTCCGGATGGTCCCCGGCCATGGTGGGCGGGTTGAGCTGAACGTCAGCCGATGCCAACCGCTGTCCGGGCGGACTCGGCAAGTCGGTCAGCTTGACGGTCGCAGAATCCTGCTTCGGGACGTGGATGTGCAGACCGTTGGCGACAGTGCCGCCGATGACCAGGACGGTCAGCGCGACGGCGGTGATGCCGAATGCGCGGCTTGGCAGCTTCTGGCTGGTCAGTACCATGCCCAACAACGCGGCGCAGACACCGGCGAAGATCGCCACCGGCACCGCGGTCGGCAGCGCTTCGCGCCACAAGTCGCTCGGCCACGGGTAGTGGTACACCCGGCCGATCCACAGGGATTCCAGCCAGAGACCCGCGGTACCGATGCCGAGTCCCGACACCGCGCCGAACAGGATCGGACGCGTGAACAGCGGTGTCAGGGCAAGCAATTCGACGACCAATGCCGGGCCCAGGTAGAGCGGGAACCAGTTGATCGGCGCGCCGAGGATGGGTCCGACGATCACGGCCACCGCGCCGCGCAGCGCAATCGCGCACAGCGCCGCGATGATGGCCGCGCCCTTGCCAAGCGTGATGCGGGCGACGATGGTCCCGACGGCGGCCGCCGCGGCGATCAGCATCGGCTGGAAGACCAAGCGGAACTGCGGCACACCGAAGTCGAATTCGATTTGGTAGACCGACATGCCGATCAGCAGACCGCCCGCCGAAAGATAACGGAGGAACTTGACGAGGGGTTTGTCGTTGCGCACCGGCGGCCCGTCGTTCGGCGTCTCCTCGAGGTCGCGCGCACCCTCGTACTCGAGCATCAGCACCGCGAACAGCGAAAAGTTGGCGCCACCGATCATCATCAAATGGGTTGGGCCCCACAGCGTCACATCTTGACCGAAGATACGGTGCCAGATGTCGTCGAGTGGGAAGCCGATCATCGCGTACATTCCGCAGCCGGCCATCAGCAGCCCACCGACCGGGGCGTACCAGTTACGGGTGATCCGCACGGCGGCCGGGCCGGGCTTGTCGTAGGGCAGGACGACTGCGATCGCACCTGCCAGGAAGATCCCGAACAGACCGATGATGATGAAGTAGTGCGCGGGATTTGCCAGTGGACCCGGATCGCGGCCATTTCCAATGTGCCAGCTGACATCCCAGATGAAACCGAACAGCGCGCAGATGATGGACGTGGTGAAAACGAGAATGGTCAGCGCGACCCACGGCGGCCGGTTGAACTTGTCGCCCAGCCGCTCGGCGATCGTGTTCAGCCAGGTGATGCGGTGGGTACGGTGCGCCCACCCTACGTAGAGCAAGCCCGCACCGATGATCATTGCGGCGATCGTTAGCCCGATCACCTGGTTGAGACCGGCGCCCCGCGCCGGCGGCTCCGCTGCAAGAAGTGTCAGATTCACCGTTAAACCTCCACCATGCCGGCCCGCTCGAAGTCATTCGAGCGCTGAACTTACCCAACAGTAGGTATCCGGCGGGTCCGACACCCAAACTTCGGCAGATTTGCTATCCGGGTATTTCAGTCGCGGCTTTCGTCCCTGACGTTCGTCGGTTGAGATTGCGGATCTTCGTCGGGGGTGCGGCGGTCTTTGATCGCGACGTAGAGGACGACCGCGACGACGACGACCGCCGGCAGGAAGGCGGGCCCGGCCAACAACAGCCAGTGGTGGGCCACAAATTCGACGTGTGTACTAGGCATTTGCGGTCACTCCCGGGGTCGGACGCTTACCCCGCTCGGGTACCCAGTGCGCGCGAGGTGACCACATGGCGTTTGTGCAGGTGCACACCGCTAGCCTAGCCTGGGCACCGTTCAACGCTGGTGGCGGAATCGCAGGGAACAGTACGCGTCCCAGGTGCGTGCACTCCGGCGAACACACAAACTAAGGAGTAGCTGGTGACTCAGGCGGCGACTCGGTCTAGGTCCGACACCGACGGCACCGACATTCTGGCGGTGGCCCGCCGGCAGGTGCTCGAGCGGGGTGAGGGACTAACCCAGCAGCAGGTGCTCGACGTGCTGCGGCTGCCGGATGAGCGCCTCGAGGAGTTGCTCGCACTCGCGCACGAGGTGCGGATGGCCCACTGCGGCCCCGAAGTCGAGGTCGAGGGCATCATCAGCCTGAAAACCGGTGGCTGCCCGGAGGATTGTCATTTCTGCTCTCAGTCGGGTTTGTTCGCCTCACCGGTGCGCAGCGCGTGGCTGGACATTCCCAGCCTCGTCGAGGCGGCCAAGCAGACCGCGAAATCCGGCGCCACGGAATTCTGCATCGTCGCCGCAGTCCGCGGACCCGACGAGCGGATGCTGGCGCAGGTGGCCGCGGGCATCGAGGCCATCCGCGACGCCGTCGACATCCAAATCGCCTGCTCTCTCGGCATGCTCAACGCCGAGCAGGTCGAGCGCCTGGCTGCGATGGGCGTGCACCGCTATAACCACAACCTGGAGACCGCGCGCTCGTTTTTCCCCAATGTCGTCACCACACATAGCTGGGAAGAGCGCTGGGAGACACTGTCGATGGTCCGGGAAGCCGGCATGGAGGTGTGCTGCGGCGGCATCCTCGGCATGGGGGAGACCGTCGAGCAACGAGCGGAGTTCGCCGCCAACCTGGCCGAGCTCGATCCCGACGAGGTGCCGCTGAACTTCCTGAACCCACGACCCGGCACCCCGTTCGGGGACCTGGAGGTCTTGCCGGCCAGCGAAGCGCTCAAAGCGGTGGCGGCGTTTCGTCTAGCGCTGCCGCGAACGATGCTCAGGTTCGCCGGTGGTCGTGAGATCACGCTGGGTGACTTGGGCGCCAAGCAGGGCATCCTGGGTGGCATCAACGCGGTGATCGTCGGCAACTACCTGACCACGTTGGGGCGCCCTGCCGAAGCGGACCTGGAGTTGCTCGACGACCTGCAGATGCCGATCAAAGCACTCAACGCCAGCTTGTAGCGCGAGATGGTCCGTGATCTGCCCGCACCCGTCGGCGCCGGCGTCTACAACATCTACACCGGCACGCGGTCCGACGAGGGCGCCACGATTCCGACCGCGGCGCAATTGGGTCTGGAGCCGCCCCGGTTCTGCGCCGAGTGCGGCCGCCGGATGGTAGTCCAGGTCCGACCTGACGGCTGGTGGGCGAAGTGCTCGCGGCACGGGCTCGTCGATTCGTCCGAACTCGAGGCACGTCGATGACGACCGACCAGCTGCACCCGCGAATTTCGCGGCGGCGGGCGGCCGTCTCAGTAGCGGTAGGTCTGGTGCCGTTTGGCGCGCTCGTCGGCGCGCTATGGGGCTGGCTGGCCCCACCGATCAAGGGCGTGCTGGTGTTGACGCACAGCGGTGAGCGGCTCCACGAGTATTTAGGCCCCGAGTCGGACCACTTTTTCTTCGCGGCATTCCTGATGCTCGGAATGCTCAATGTCGTCGCCGCCGTCGCGGCGGTCTCGGCCTGGCAGTGGCGTGCTCATCGCGGGCCGGAGATGGTTGCCGCCCTGTGCTTTGGCATGGTGGTTGCCGCGGCCGCGGCGGTCGGAGTGGGCATCTTGATCGCCCACTTGCGGTACGGCACAGTGAACTTCGCGACGATACAGCTCAACCGCGACCAGTTGCACTATTTCGCCGAGGCCCCGCCGGTGTTCTTCGGCCCATCGCGCTTACAGATGGCCTGCACGTTGTTGCTGCCTGCCGCAACCGCCGCACTGGTCTATGCGGTGCCGGTCGCCGCGACCGCGCGCGACGATCTCGGTGGGCATCCGCGCGTCGAGGCGGTGTATCCCCAGCCTTCGGCGATCCCGATTGAGCGCTAGTCGAACCGCCGGACCCGGCGGCGCACCTAGACTGACGCCGTGGCTCCGAGTTTCGCAGATGTCGCCAAGGCGCGGTACGTCCTGCTGACCACGTTCACCAAGGACGGCCGACCTAAGCCCACCCCGATCTGGGCGGCCAACGAGGGCGACCGCCTGCTGGTCATCACTCAGGCAAAGTCGTGGAAGGTCAAGCGGATTCGCAATACTCCACGGGTCACGCTGGCCATCTGCGACATGCGCGGCAATCCGAAGAGCGAACCGATCGAAGCGACTGCGACCGTCCTCGACTCGTCACAGACCGGGGCGGTCTACGACGCCATCGGACGCGAGTACGGCATCGTCGGCCGGCTGTTCAATCTGGTCAGCAAGTGGCGCGGCGGCATGGCCAACAACGTCGGCCTGGAGTTACGCCCGGCGACGATGCAGACCGGAACGGTCTGAGGAGGAGCCGGGCAGAGCAAGTACGCCCGGCGACGATGCAGACCGGAACGGTCTGAGGAGGAGCCGGGCAATCAAGCACCGCCCCGCCTGATTCAGTTGCGCAGGTGCTCACCGAAGAATGCGAAGACCCTCGCCCACGCATCCTCGGTGGCTTCCTGGTTGTAGCCGAAGCCGGCGATGCGCAGCAGCGGCTGCGCGGGCAGCTTGTTGGCGAAGCTATGCCCGGCTTTATACGCCTTGACGTCGTTGGGGATGCCCTTCTGGTCGAGCACCCGCTGCAACTTTTTGGGCGCCCCGACACCCAGGGGATCGCGGCTGCCGTAACTCGCGACGATCGGGCAGGCGCCGTCGAGCGTTTCGCTGAGTTGCTTGGGCAGCGGCGCGCCGTAGAACGGCGCCGATGCGTCGAAACCTTTCGGCGACATGACGAGTGCGAAGCCACCGCCCATACAGAACCCGGCGATGCCGACTTTGCCGGTGCACTCCGGCAAGGACTTCAAGTGGTCACGGGCGGCCAGCACGTCGTCGAGTGCCTGACCTTCTTTGGTGAGCAGCTGGCGCATCACCTTGGTGACGCAGCGCGCCCAGCCACCGCGGGAAAACAGGTTCGGGGTCAATGCCAAATATCCGGCCGTGGCGACGTGGCTGTTGATCTCTTCCTTGTCCGCCGCGAAACCCATCGCGTCGTGGATGATCACCACGCCCGGCCAGGGGCCCGTGCCCCCAGGGACGTCGAGCAGGGCGTCGATCGGGCCGGTCGGGGTGTCGATCTCGATTGTCGTCACCACGCCATCTAACCGCTCGACGGCGATCAGCGGAACTCCGACGGCGGTGTACGACGTTGGCAGTTCATGGTGTCGCGACTGTTTCTGGTCTACGTTGTCGCCGAGCTTGCCGTCGTCGCGGCGCTGGCGTCGACGATCGGGCTCGGATGGACCCTGCTGGTGGTGTTGGCGGCGTTCGCCGGGGGCCTCGCGCTCGCGGGCTCGCAGTTGAAGGCCCAACTCAACCGGTTGCGTTCGGGTCTGAACACCGACCAGCCCACGCTGGCCGCCGACGGCATGGCCGTCGCCCTGGGCACGCTGCTCGTCGTGATGCCCGGTCTGTTGACCAGCGTCGCGGGATTGCTGCTGTTGCTGCCGCCCACCCGAGCCGTCGCCCGCCCGCTGCTCAGCACGGTGGCGCTACGCGGTCTGGGCCGACGCGTTCCGCTGATCACGGTGTACGGTGTGGGCGCACACCGTCGACCACCGCGGCCGGACTACATCGACGGCGAGGTCATCGACGTCACCGACGTCGACTCACCGGCGCTTCCGCATCCGCGGCCTGAGTAAATCCGCCAGCCAGCCCGCGTAGGTTCTTCGGCGTGACCGACGTCCCGGCCACCCTGCTGCTCAATGGCAGGGTGCACAGTCCTAGCCATCCCGACGCCACCGCGATGGCGGTTCGTGACGGCATTGTGCTGTGGCTGGGCAGCGACGACGTCGGGCGCGACCAGTTCCCGACCGCCGACGTCATCGACCTCGCCGGCGGCTTCGTCGCGCCGGGCTTCGTCGACAGCCACATTCATCTCACCGCGACCGGGCTGTCGATCACCGGGCTGGATCTGCGCGCAGCCCGGTCGCGACAGCATTGCCTGCAGCTGATCGCCGAGTATGCGGCGGCCCACCCGAGCCAGCCGATCTGGGGCCACGGGTGGGACGAATCGTCGTGGCCGGAGAAGACGGCGCCGAGTACGGCGGACCTCGACACGATCCTCGGTGACCGGCCCGCGTACCTGGCCCGCGTGGATGTGCACTCGGCGCTGGCCTCGAGCGGTCTGCGAACACGCGTCGACGGCCTCTCGTCGTCGGCCGGTTTCGACGCGCAACGGCCGCTGGTGGCCGACGCGCACCACCGCGTCCGCGCTACCGCCCGCGAGCTGCTGACGTCGGCACAACTCGCCGACGCGCGGCTGGCCGCGCTCGACGCCGCAGCCGCCCATGGCATAGTCGCCGTCCACGAATGCGCCGGCCCGCAGATCGGCGGGCCGGACGACTGGCAGGAAATTCGGGCGCTCGCTCACGGCGTCGAGGTCACCGGCTTCTGGGGAGAGGCCGTGACCAGCCCGGCTCAGGCCCGCGCGCTGCTCGATCGGACCGGTGCCGCCGGGCTGGCCGGCGACCTGTTCGTCGACGGCGCCCTGGGATCGCGAACCGCCTGGCTGCACGCCCCTTACCACGACGCCCCGCACCACAACGGGACCTGCTACTTGGACATCGACACCGTCGCCGCGCACCTGCGGGCGTGCACCGAAGCCGGTGTGACGGCCGGTTTCCACGTGATCGGCGACGCGGCGGTCAGCGCCGTTGTCGACGCCTTGGAGCGGGTCGTTGGTGTCCTCGGCGTACCCGCGGTGGCTCGTTGCGGGCACCGGCTCGAACACTTGGAAATGGTGACCGCCGAACAGGCGGCGAAGCTCGGCGCCTGGGGCGTCATGGCCAGCATGCAACCGAATTTCGACGCCCTGTGGGGCGGCCGCGAAGGCATGTACGCGAGCCGCCTGGGTATCGATCGGGCCAGCCGGCTGAACCCGTTTGCGCTGCTAGCATCCCAAGGCGTGGCCCTTGCGTTCGGATCCGACGCCCCGGTTACCGGCCTCGATCCCTGGGCGACGATTCGGGCGGCGGTGAACCATCACACCCCGGGCCTTTCGATCTCTGCCCGGGCCGCCTTCGCCGCCGCGACCCGCGGCGGCTGGCGCGCCTGCGGAGCGGGTGACGGCGTGATCGGCAGCCTGGTTCCTGGTGCGCCGGCGTCGTACGCAATCTGGGACGCTGTCGAATTGGATGCGAGCATGCCGAGCGATGCTGTGCGTCGATGGTCGACCGATCCGCGCTCGCGGGTGCCGGCACTGCCGCGTCTTGAGCCCGACGACCCGCTGCCGCGCTGCCGACAGACCGTGCATCGAGGTGCCGTGATTCATGCCTAAGGGCTTTAAAAAATTCGATCGGCTGGGCCGCAACGCTCGCAACACCGAGACCACCGACGTGTTTCCGGCGATCGAAAACCCGGTCGCGGACGGCGAGACGACGACCATCGACGCGTCGCCGCCGGCCACCGAGGTGACGGGGGAGATCCCGGCGGTTCCCGACGACGCCGCGCCTGGTCGTGACGACCGGCTCACAGCAGTGCGCGACCGGGCCGCTCAACTCGGCGCCATCATCTGGCGCTGGCTCACCCAGCTGGCCGCCCGGCTGGCCGCGTGGTTGGTCGGCGAGACGCGCAGGAGAGTGCCGCAGGCCGGCCGCTGGCTGAAGCCGCGACTTACTCGGCTGGGCGCGTCGATCGGCGCCGGATTGCTGCTCTGCTCGAGCTATCCGCGATTCAACTGGTGGTGGGCCGCCGTGCCGGCCTTCGCCGTGCTGGCGTGGGTGCTGACCCGGCGAGACACCACGCCGCTGGGCGGATTCGGGTACGGCTTGCTGTTCGGCCTGGCGTTCTACCTGCCGCTGATCCGATGGATCAGCATCTTGGTCGGCGAGGTGCCGCTGCTAGCGCTGGTACTGCTGTGCGCGCTCTTCCCGGGTCTCTTCGGCCTGGCGGCCGTCACGGCACGCCGTCTACCGGGATGGCCGATCTGGTTCGCGGTGCTCTGGGCAGCGCAGGAGTGGCTCAAGTGCACGATCCCGTTTGGCGGCTTCCCCTGGGGCGTGGTTGCAGCTGGGCAGACGTCGGGTCCGTTCCTCCCGCTGGTGCGGCTGGGTGGGGTTCCGCTGTTGTCGCTGGCGATCGTGCTCACCGGATGCGGCGCGACCGCGTTCGTGCGGGAAGCGGTGTCCTGGTGGCGGGCGTCGCAGCGCCGACGCACCCCCGACGACGTTCGGGTTGCCAACGCCCCACCCGCGGTGCTGTTGCCGGCGTTCTGCATCTGCTTGATGTTCTTCCTCGCCGCCGCGATCTGGCCCCAGGTCCGCCACTCCGGTACCGGATCTGGCAACGAACCGACGGTCACCGCGGCGGTGGTGCAGGGCAACGTGCCGAGGCTGGGTCTGGAATTCAACGCACAACGCCTCGCGGTGCTGGGCAACGACGTCAGAGAGACTCGCCGGCTGGCCGACGACGTGCGCGCCGGTCGCGCGCCGCAGCCCGACTTCGTGGTCTGGCCCGAGGACGCGTCGGAAATAGACCCGCTGGTAAATCCTGAAGCGGCGCAAGAGATTGCAGTGGCTGTCGACGTCATCAGGGCACCGATTCTGGTCGGAACCGTGCTCGATGTCCCTGGTCGGACGATTGAATCGCCCGCGCAGACCAATACCGTGATCGTCTGGAATCCGGGGACGGGTCCCGGCGACCGACATGACAAGCGGATCGTGCAGCCGTTCGGTGAATACCTGCCCTGGCGCGGCTTCTTCCGGCATCTGTCGAGCATGGCCGACATGGCCGGCTACATCGTGCCGGGTAAGGGCTCCGGCGTCGTGCGGGCCAAGGGGACCCCGATCGGCATCGCGACCTGTTGGGAGGTCAGTTTCGACCGCGCGCTGCGGCACTCGGTCCGCAACGGCGCCCAGCTGGTGGCGGTGCCGGCCAACAACGCCAACTTCAACCAGACGATGAGCGAGCAGCAGCTGGCCTTCTCGAAGTTGCGCGCCGTCGAACTGGACCGCTATGCCCTGGTTGCCAGCAACGTCGGAATCTCGGCCGTCGTCACTCCCGACGGTCGGGAGCTACAGCGCACGCGGTTCTTCACCCCGGCCTTCCTGGACAACCAGGTGCGCCTCAAGACGACGCTGACACCCGCCGCACGGTGGGGCCCGATCGTCCAGGGCGCTCTGCTCGTGGCAGCTCTAGCGATTGTGTTCGCCGCCATGCTGCACAATGGATGGTTCGCGGATATCCACCGACGGCTGTCGGAGCTGGCAAACAGAGGTGGTCCGGCAACAGAGGATTCCGACGCCGACCCGTCCGGCGACGACGAGGACGAGCCGTCACCGGACGCAGAGTTCGAGAACGACGCTTGAGGTACCGCCCGGCAAGGGCCAGATGAAGGAGATACATGACCGGCGCTGGCGACGATAAAGAGCGAAGCGATGAGGAGGAGCGGCGCGGATGAGCGCTGGTGATTCGGTGTCTCGGGCCGCTGGCGATCTGCCCAGCCTGCGCACCCTGGTGATCATCCCCACCTTCAACGAGCGGGAGAACCTTCCGCTCATCGTGCGACGTCTTCGCACGGCCCGGCCCGATGTTCACATCCTGGTTGTGGACGACAACAGCCCGGACGGCACCGGACAGCTCGCCGAGGACCTGGCCGCGGCCAACCCCGGACTGATCCACGTCATGCATCGAACGGTGAAGGACGGCCTCGGGGCGGCCTATCTAGCCGGCTTCGCGTGGGGCCTGGACCGCGGATACACCACGCTGGTCGAGATGGACGCCGACGGCAGCCACGCACCGGAGCAGCTCCATCTTCTGCTCGAGGCCATCGACGGAGGCGCGGACCTGGTCATCGGTTCGCGCTACGTCGAGGGCGGCAACGTGCAGAACTGGCCGTGGCGGCGGTGGGCGCTGTCCTGGACCGCGAACACGTACGCCCGGCTGGCGTTGGGAATCGGCATCCACGACATCACGGCCGGTTACCGCGCCTACCGCCGGGATGTGCTGGAAAAGATCGACCTTGACCACGTCGACTCGAAGGGATACTGCTTCCAGATCGATTTGACCTGGCGCACGATCACCAACGGTTTCGTCGTCGCCGAAGTGCCGATCACCTTCACCGAGCGCGAACTAGGCGTTTCCAAAATGAGCGGATCCAACATCCGCGAAGCCGTCGTGAAAGTCGCGCAGTGGGGAATCGACGGCCGCCTGCACGGTAAGCGACCGACGCCGGTCAAGCGATAGGCGTCAGCCGACGCTGCCGCGCCGGCGGGTCTTGATCAGCTCGAGGCGCTCCTTCAGCAGCTCTTCGAGCTCCTCGACCGAGCGGCGCTCCAGCAACATGTCCCAGTGCGTGCGTGGCGGCTTGACCTTCTTGGGCTCTGGCAGGTCACCTTCGATCAGGGTGCCTTCCATGCCGTTGCGGCACAACCAGGTGCCTGGGATCTCGGCATCGTCGGCGAAGGGAACGTCGAATTCTTCGCCGTTCTCGGTGCGGTAGCGCGCGATCTGGCGCGGCGCCAAGTCGTGATTGCGGTCGGTCTCGTAGCTTACGGCTCCAAGGCGACTGCCTCTCAGGACGCGATCAGCCATTGGTTAGCACTCCTCTTAAAGTCTTCTTACCAGTTAGCGCCCTGATCAACGTCATAGCGGGCGGCTTGGTTCCCGGGGGTCGCACGGGATGCCGGACGACCCGACGTTCCATGATACCGGGATTCGACCGGCAGCCCGACTAAAGTCGGGCCCGTGACACGCCGTGACCGCCCGCAGGCCTGCCGCTGGTGTGGCCGGGCCATGGATGCCCTGGACAGCGGCATGGGCCGGCGCCGCCAATACTGCCGGCAATCCTGCCGTCAACGTGCATACGAGCAGCGCGCGTCGATCAACGGCGCCAAGGGCGTAGCACTGCCGGCCGACGCCGTCGTGCTGTCGGCGGACGAGGCGGCGAGCCTGTCGGACCGGGTTTATCAGGTGCGATGTGCAGCGGAGGATGTCGCCACCGCGCTCGACGAGGGTGCCGGAACGCCCGAGTTGCGTGAACTGTGCGCGGCGTTGATGCAAGCCGCCGAAGCCGCCGACGGGTGGCGCTGACCAGCCTTCGGCCCGGCTGACTTGTGGCGGGTACAGTCACGCCATGGATCGCTGGGCACCGGAATCAATTGCGGAGCCAGGCAATGGGCGGGGTGGGCGAGTCGGGGCCCGCCAACGATGTTCTCCGGCAGGCGAGCAGGTCCGCCGCCATCTGTGCGGCGAGTGACTCCGCTCCTCATCCAGGGCCGCATTTCTTCAATGAGCGACGACCGACACCTACGCGAGGGGTAACAGAATGGCTGACCAACTTCAGCATGCAACCGAGGCGTTGCGGAAGGCGCTGGTCCAGGTCGAACGGCTGAAGAGCAAGAATCGGGCGCTGCTGGAGCGTTCTGGCGAACCCATTGCCATCGTCGGTATGTCGTGCCGTTTCCCCGGCGGGGTCGATTCGCCGGACAGCCTGTGGGACATGGTCGCCGACGAGCGTGACGTGATGTCGGAGTTTCCCACCGACCGCGGGTGGGACCTGGCCGGACTGTTCGACGACGACCCGGACGCTCCCCACAAGTGCTATGCACGTTCCGGCGGATTCGTCGACGACGTGGCGGGTTTCGACGCAGGGTTTTTCGGGGTGGCGCCGAGCGAGGCGTTGGCCACCGACCCGCAGCACCGCATGCTGCTGGAGTTGTCGTGGGAAGCCTTGGAGCGCGCCGGAATTGATCCGACATCGCTGCGCGGCAGCGCGACCGGTGTCTTCGCCGGGATCATCGTCCAGGGTTACGGCATGCTCGCGGAGGAGATCGAGGGCTACCGGCTGACCGGTATGACCTCGAGCGTCGCCACCGGCCGGGTGGCCTACGTGCTGGGGCTGGAAGGCCCGGCGGTATCGGTGGACACCGCATGTTCGTCGTCGCTGGTGGCGCTGCACATGGCCGTGCAGTCACTGCGGTCGGGGGAGTGCGATCTGGCCCTCGCCGGTGGGGCGACCGTTAATGCGACGCCGACGGTGTTCGTGGAATTCAGCCGGCATCGCGGGCTGGCGCCCGATGGCCGCTGCAAACCGTTCTCGGGTGCCGCCGACGGTGTCGGCTGGTCTGAGGGTGGCGGCATGCTGGTGGTCGAGCGTCTGTCCGACGCGCAACGCCTGGGCCATCGGGTGCTCGCGGTCGTACGCGGGACGGCGGTCAACCAGGACGGCGCCTCCAACGGTCTGACCGCGCCCAACGGTCCGTCGCAGCAGCGGGTAGTGCGCACCGCACTGGCCAACGCCGGCCTGAGTGCCGGTGACGTCGACGTGGTCGAAGGTCACGGCACGGGAACGACTTTGGGCGACCCGATCGAAGCCCAGGCGCTGCTGGCCACCTACGGCCAAGACCGGACCGGCGCGCCGCTGTGGCTGGGCTCGATCAAATCCAATATGGGCCACACTCAGGCCGCCGCCGGCGTGGCCGGTGTAATCAAGATGGTGCAGGCCATGCGTCACGAAAGGCTGCCCGCCACGCTGCACGTGGACGTGCCCAGCCCGCACGTCGATTGGACGGCCGGGGCGGTGTCGCTGCTCACCGAAGCGCAGTCGTGGGTCCCAAACGGTCACGCGCGTCGCGCCGCAGTGTCGTCGTTCGGGATCAGCGGCACCAACGCCCACGTGATCATCGAGGAGTCCCCGTCGGTCGAGACGGTCGAGAGCGCCGCACCGCAACCGTCCGTGGTGCCGTGGGTGGTGTCGGCCAAGACCGCGACGGCGTTGCAGGCTCAAGCCTTGCGGCTGGCCGAATTCTTGGATGGCCGTGCAGATGTCAACGCCGCCGACGTGGGATGGTCTCTGGCGGGCCGGACGACTTTCGAGCATCGGGCGGTAGTCCTCGGTAATGACCGCGGTCAGCTGCTGAGCGGATTGCGCGACGTCGCGCAGGGCCTGCCAGGCGCGTCGGTCGTCTCCGGTCACGCCGTGCCGGCAGGCAAGACTGCCTTCGTCTTTCCCGGGCAGGGTTCACAGTGGATCGGGATGGGTGTCGAATTGCTGGACACCGCACCGGTTTTCGCCGAGCAGATGAACGCGTGCGCGGAGGCGTTCGCCGAGATCGTCGACTGGTCGTTGATCGACGTGCTGCGCGGCGCACCGGGGGCGCCAGGACTCGACCGCGTCGACGTGGTCCAGCCGGCGCTGTTCGCGGTGATGGTCTCGCTGGCCGAATTGTGGCGCTCGATCGGAGTCCGCCCGGACGCGGTCATCGGTCATTCCCAGGGCGAGATCGCGGCGGCCTATGTCGCGGGCGCGTTGTCGCTACGCGACGCAGCACGGGTCGTGACGTTGCGCAGCAAGCTGTTGCTGGCGCTGTCCGGCCGCGGCGGGATGGCCTCGCTGGCCTGCGGACCCGACCATGCCCGGGAACTGTTGGCGCCGTACGGCGACCGGGTCAGCATCGCGGCGGTCAACGGGCGCTCGGCCGTCGTGCTCTCCGGAGCCGAAGCCGCGCTCGACGAGATCGTCGCACGATGCACCGAACAAGACATCCGTGCCCGCCGTATCGAGGTGGACTACGCATCGCATTCCATTGCCGTCGACGAGATCCGCGACCAACTCGCCGAGGCACTGGCCGGCATCGAGCCCCGGTCGGCCCGCATCGCGTTCTTCTCCACCGTCACCGGCGAGGCCCAGGACACCGCAGGCCTCGACGCCGACTACTGGTTCCGAAACGTCAGGCAGACAGTCGAATTCGACCAAGCGGTACGCACCGCCGCCGCGAACGGTTATCGCACCTTCATCGAGTCGAGCCCGCACCCGGCGCTGATCGCTGGGATCGAAGACACGGCCGCCGAGGGTGGTGCCGAAGCGGTCGTGGTTCCGACCGTTGGTCGCGAGGATGGCGGACTGCAGCGTTTCCTCAGCTCGGCCGCCCTCGCGTTCGTCTCCGGCGTCAAAGTGGACTGGCGGGCCGCGCTGCCGTCGGCTCACTTCGTCGAACTGCCGACGTACGCCTTTGAACGGCGGCGTTTCTGGCTTTCCGGCGACGGCGCAGCAGTGGATGCCGCCGGGCTCGGCCTCGGTGCCGGTGAGCACGCGCTGCTAGGCGCGGTCGTGGAGTTGCCGGACTCCGGCGGGGTGGTGCTGACCGGTCGGCTGTCCCCGGCCATACAGGGCTGGCTGTCCGACCACGCCGTTGACGGAATAGCCGTATTCCCGGGCGCCGGATTCGTCGAGCTGGCGATTCGGGCCGGCGACGAAGTCGGCTGCCCGGTGGTCGAGGAACTGACCCTGCAAGCGCCGTTGCTGCTGCCCGCGTCGGGCTCGGTGTCCGTCCAGGTCGTTATCGGCGCCGCCGAAGAATCCGGCCAGCGCACCGTGTCCGTCTTCTCCAGGGAAACCACCGATTCCGGGTGGAACTGCCACGCGACGGGGACCTTGTCGTCGGCTGCGGTGCAGCCGGTGGCCGACCTGTCGGTGTGGCCGCCGCAAGGCGCGACCCCCGTCGATGTGACCGGCGGATACCAACGCTTGGCGGAACGCGGCTACCAGTACGGCCCCGCATTCCAGGCCCTGACCGCGCTGTGGCGTCGTGGCGATGAATTCTTCGCAGAGGTGACGCTGCCTCAGTCGGCAGGCGGCGTAAGCGGTTTCGGTGTGCACCCGGTGCTGCTCGACGCTGCGCTGCACGCGGCGGCAATCACGCACGACGGCCCCGGCCTGGCACTCCCGTTTGCCTGGCAGGGCGTGGCGCTGCACGCGGCCGGAGCCTCGGCGGTGCGGGCGCGGATTGCCCCGTCGGGTCCGTCGGCAATGTCGGTGGAGCTGGCCGACGGGCTGGGGCTGCCGGTGCTGACGGTGAACTCGATGATCGCGCGGCCGATCACGCGGCAGCAGCTGATGGCCGCGATGTCGGCTGGCGGTGGCGGCGATCAGCTCTTCGAGCTGGCATGGTCGCCGGTGCCGTCCACCTCGCCCGCCGTATCGACCGGGACGCCGTCGTACGAGGTGTTCGAATCCGTCCCTGCGGTAACCGATCCGGTTACCGCGAGCCACCAGCGGGTGCACGAGGCGTTGACCAAGCTGCAATCGTGGCTTGCCGATCACGAATCGGGCGTGCTGATCGTGTCCACCCGCGGCGCGGTAGGGCGCTCGGGGGAAGACGTTACCGACCTGGCCGGCGCGGCCGTGTGGGGCTTGGTGCGGTCGGCGCAGACCGAGCATCCGGGCCGCATCGTGCTGGTGGATGCCGATGCGGCACTGAGCGACTCGGGGATCGCGGCGGTGCTGGCAGTCGGAGAGCCGCAGGTGCTTGTCCGCGGCGACACCGTATACACCGCGCGGGTGCGCGCCAGCCGGGCCGCTGACAACCTCCTCGTGCCACCGGCCGACGGCCCGTGGCGGTTGGGCTTGTCGAGCGCCGGAACCTTCGAGAACCTGCGACTGGAACCGGTACCCAACGCCGGCGCCCCACTGGAACCCGGGCAGGTGCGGGTCGCCTTGCGCTCGATCTCGACCAACTTCCGTGACATCATGATCACGCTGGGCATGTTCACCCACGACGCGCTGATCGGAGGCGAAGGCGCGGGCGTCGTCGTCGAGGTCGGACCGGATGTCACCGAGTTCGCTGTCGGTGACGACGTGTACGGCTTCTTCCCGGACGGAAGCGGCACCCTGGTCGCCGGTGACACCCGGCTGCTCCTCCCGATGCCGGCGGACTGGTCGTACGCCGAAGCCGCCGCCATCTCGGCCGTGTTCACCACCGCCTACTACGCATTCGTCCACTTGGCCGACGTCCAGCCGGGCCAGCGGCTGCTGCTGCACGCCGGTACCGGTGGTGTCGGTATGGCCGCCGCGCAGTTGGCCCGGCACTTCGGCCTGGAGGTCTTCGCAACCGCCAGTCGGCCCAAGTGGGACACGTTGCGCGCCATGGGTTTTGATGACGACCACATCGGTGACTCACGCACGCTGGACTTCGAGGAGAAGTTCCGCGCCATCGTCGGCGACCGAGGCTTCGACGTCGTGCTGGACTCGCTGGCCGGCGAATTCGTCGACGCCTCGCTGCGCCTGGTCAAGCCGGGCGGGGTTTTCCTAGAAATGGGTAAGACCGACATCCGCGACCCGGGGAAGATCGCCGAAGAGTACCCAGGGGTGCGCTACCGTGCGTTCGATTTGTTCGAGCCGGGCCGCAACCGGATGCACCAGTACATGCTCGAGCTCGCCGGGCTTTTCGATGCCGGTGTGCTGCGCCCGTTGCCGGTGACGACGTTCGACATTCGGCGCG
Organism: Mycobacterium paraterrae; assembly: GCF_022430545.2. Taxonomy (NCBI): domain Bacteria; kingdom Bacillati; phylum Actinomycetota; class Actinomycetes; order Mycobacteriales; family Mycobacteriaceae; genus Mycobacterium; species Mycobacterium paraterrae. The sequence goes on from NZ_CP092488.2 coordinate 4,452,216, forward strand.
CGCCGGCAGCTCTGCGATACCTGTCCCAGGCTCGGCACACCGGCAAGGTGGTCTTGACGGTTCCGGCGACATCGGGCGGATCGCTGGGGCCGGGCACCGTGCTGATCACCGGCGGCACCGGCATGGCCGGCTCCGCCCTGGCCCGCCACCTGGTGACCAATCACGGTGTGCGCCAACTGTTGCTGCTCGGCCGTCGCGGACCCGACGCGCCGGGTGCCGCCGAGTTGACCGCAGAGCTCACCGCGGCCGGCGCCGATGTCTCGGTCGTCGCCTGCGATGCGGCGGATCGTGCAGCGCTGGCCAAGGTGATCGCCGACATCCCGGTGCAGCATCCGTTGTCGGCGGTGATCCACGCCGCCGGTGTGCTCGACGACACGGTGCTGACCTCGCTGACACCCGACCGAGTAGACGCGGTGTTGCGGGCGAAGGTTGACGCGGCGTGGAATTTGCATGAGCTGAGCCAAGATTCAAACATCGCGGCGTTTGTGTTGTTCTCCTCGATGGCCGGCGTCGTCGGCTCGTCGGGCCAGGCCAACTATGCCGCGGCGAACACCTTCCTGGACGGCCTTGCCGCACACCGCCGCGCCCACGGCCTGCCGGCGATATCGCTGGGTTGGGGTCTGTGGGATCAGGCAAGCGAGATGACAGGCGGCCTCGACGACGCCGGTCGCGCTCGACTGGCCCGCACCGGCGTCAAGGCCCTGTCGTCGGCCGACGCCCTGCAGCTGTTCGACACCGCGTTGGTGGTCGACGAGCCGTTCCTGCTGCCCGCCAACATCGACGCCGCCGCACTGCGGGCCAACGCCGCAGTCGTACCCCCGATGTTCTCCGACTTGATCAACGCCCCGAGCCGTCGCCGGGTCGACGACTCGTTGGCCGCGAGTAAGTCGAAATCAGCCCTGGCGCAACGCATTCACGGGCTCTCCGAAGACGAGCAGCACGCGGTGCTACTCGACCTGGTGCGCTCCCACATCGCCACCGTGCTGGGGAACACCACACCGGAAGCCGTCGACCCGGACAAAGCGTTCCAGGAGCTGGGCTTCGACTCGCTGACCGCGGTCGAGATGCGCAATCGGTTGAAGGCAGCGACCGGGTTGGCGCTGTCGCCGACGCTGATCTTCGACTACCCGACGCCGAGCCGGCTGGCCTCGTACTTCCGCACCGAGCTGGCCGGAGTGCCGCAGGAAGTCACGAGCGTGCCCGCGGTGCGGATCACCGGTGACGAGCAGATCGCGATCGTCGGCATGGCCTGCCGGTACCCCGGCGGTGTCAACTCGCCGGAAGATCTGTGGGACATGGTGATCGAGGGCCGCGACGTCATCACCGAGTTCCCCGGCGACCGTGGCTGGGACTTGGCCAACCTGTACAACCCCGACCCCGACGTCGCCGAGACGTGCTACACCCGCCTCGGCGGATTCGTCGAAGACGTCGGCGACTTCGACCCGGCGTTCTTCGGGATCGGACCCTCCGAAGCGCTGGCGATGGATCCTCAGCAGCGAATGTTCCTCGAGCTCACGTGGGAAGCGCTGGAGCGGGCCGGAATCGACCCGACCACCTTGCGGGGCAGCGCGACCGGCGTCTTCGCCGGCTTGATGACACAGGGCTACGGCATGTTCTCGGCCAAGCCCGTGGAGGGCTTCCGGTTGACCGGGCAGCTTTCCAGCGTCGCGTCGGGACGGGTGTCCTATGTGCTCGGACTGGAAGGTCCGGCCGTGTCGGTAGACACCGCATGCTCGACGTCGCTGGTGACCCTGCACATGGCGGCGCAGTCGCTGCGCTCCGGGGAGTCCGACCTCGCGCTGGCCGGCGGTGTCACGATCAACGCCACGCCCGACATTTATGTCGAATTCAGCCGCTGGCGTGGGCTTTCCGCCGACGGTCGGTGCAAGGCGTTCGCCGGTGCCGCCGACGGCACCGGCTTCTCCGAGGGCGGCGGAATGCTGGTGCTCGAGCGGCTGTCCGACGCCAGGCGTAACGGTCATCCGGTGCTCGCGCTGGTCAGCGGGTCGGCGATCAATCAGGACGGCGCGTCGAACGGGTTGACCGCGCCCAACGGTCCCTCGCAACAGCGGGTGGTGCGCTCGGCGCTCGCGAGTGCCGGACTGACCGGCGCAGACGTCGACGTGGTCGAAGGCCACGGCACCGGCACCACACTGGGCGATCCCATTGAGGCACAGGCGATTCTGGCGACATACGGCCAGGACCGGCAGAAGCCGTTGTGGTTGGGGTCGATCAAGTCCAACATGGGCCACACTCAGGCCGCCGCCGGCGTTGCGGGCGTGATGAAGATGATCCTCGCGATGCGCCACGAAGTATTACCCGCGACGCTGCACGTGGATGCTCCCAGCCCCCATGTGGATTGGACGATGGGCTCGGTGCAACTGCTCACCGAGCCACAAGCCTGGCCCGCCAATGGTCGGCCACGCCGCGCCGGTGTGTCGTCGTTCGGTATCAGCGGCACCAACGCGCACGTGATCATCGAGGCCGCCCCACCGGCCGAGCAACCCGTCGACACCGAGGTTGCACCGCCGGCGGTCATTCCATGGACAGTGACGGCGAAGTCGACCACAGCGCTTCAGATGCAGGCCGCGCGATTGGCCGAATTCATCGGAGCCCGAGACGGATTGGCCGCAACCGACGTCGGATGGTCGCTGGCGGGCCGTACCGCGTTCGGACACCGCGCCGTCGTGTTGGGCGCCGACCGCGACCAACTGCTGACCGGTCTGGCCGAATTGGCCGGCGGTGAGCCGACGTCGGTGGTCACCGGCACCGCGTTGCCCGGCAAGACCGTGTTCGTGTTTCCCGGTCAGGGCTCGCAATGGCTCGGCATGGGTATGGGTCTGCACGCGACTTACCCGGTATTCGCCGAGGCGTTCAACACGGTGGTCGCCGAGTTGGATCGCCACCTGCTTCGCCCGTTGCGCGAAGTGATGTGGGGGCATGACGAAGCTCTGGTCAACACGACGGAATTCGCCCAGCCGGCGCTGTTCGCCGTCGAAGTGGCGCTGTTCCGTCTGCTGCAGTCCTGGGGCGTAACGCCTGACTTCGTGATGGGCCACTCGGTCGGCGAGCTGACCGCAGCACACGTCGCCGGGGCACTGTCACTGGAGAACGCCGCACTGCTGGTGGTCGCGCGCGGCCGCTTCATGCAGGCGCTGCCAGCAGGTGGCGCCATGGTCGCCGTGCAGGCAGCAGAGGACGAGGTGCGCCCGCTGCTGAGCGACGACGTCGGGATCGCGGCGGTGAACGGTCCGTCGTCGGTGGTGGTGTCGGGTGACGACAACGCCGTCACGGCGATCGCCGAGCGGCTGCGCGCCCAGGGTCGCCGTGTGCACCGTCTCGCCGTCTCGCACGCCTTCCACTCGCCGCTGATGGAGCCGATGATTGAGGAGTTCACCTCGGCGGCAAGGGGATTGGCCGTCAATTCGCTCACCATTCCGGTGATCTCGAACGTGACCGGTGAACTCGCCGGCGACGACTTCGCATCCGCCGGATACTGGGAACGGCACATTCGGGCCGCCGTGCGCTTTGCGGACAGCATCCGCTTCGCACATTCGGCTGGCGCGACGCATTTCGTCGAAGTCGGCCCAGGGGGTGGTCTCACCACGTCCATCGAGGATTCGTTGGCCGACGCCGAGATCGCCTCGGTTCCGTTGCTGCGCAAGGACCGTCCCGAGCCAAACAGCCTGGCGACCGGTCTGGCTCAAGCGTTCGTGTCGGGTGTCGCGGTCGACTGGCGCGCGACGCTGCCCGGCGCCGGATTCGTGGAGTTGCCGACGTACGCCTTCGAGCGACGCCGTTTCTGGCTGTCCGCCGACGGCGCGGCCGTCGACGCCGAGGGCCTCGGCCTGTCACCCGGTGAACACGCGCTGCTCGGCGCAGTGGTGGACCTACCGACCTCCGGCGGCGTCGTGCTGACCGGGCGCTTGTCGGCGCAGTCGCAGGGTTGGCTCAATGACCACGCGGTCGGCGGCGTGGTCATCTTCCCGGGCGCAGGTTTCGTCGAGATGGCGATCCGCGCGGGTGACGAGGTCGGCTGCTCGGTCGTCGACGAGTTGACGCTGGCGGCGCCGCTGGTGATCCCGCAAACCGGCTCGGTGGCCGTGCAGGTGGTGGTCGACGGCGCCGACGAGTCGGGTCATCGCGTGGTGTCGGTGTTTTCGCGCGCCGACGCACACTCGGGCTGGGCGTTGCACGCCGAGGGCATCGTTCGGCCGGGCGACGCGGGGTCCGGCGCCGACCTGTCTGCCTGGCCACCGCCGGGCGCGACGCCGGTCGACATCGACGGCCTCTACGACCGGCTGGCGGCGCGCGGGTACGGATACGGCCCGGCATTTCAGGGGCTGACGGCGATGTGGCGCCGCGGTGACGAAGTGTTCGCCGACGTGTCGCTGCCCGGCGACGCTGGGGTGTCGCCGACGGGATTCGGCGTACACCCCGCCGTGCTGGATGCCGCACTGCACGCGGTGATCGTCGCGACCCAGGCTGACCATGACGACAACGACGGTGTGTTGGTGCCCTTTTCGTGGCAGGGCGTCTCGCTGCACGCCGCGGGCGCATCGTCGGTACGGGCGCGGATCGCGCCCTCGGGTCCGTCGTCGGTGACGGTGGAACTGTCCGACGCGCTGGGGCTTCCGGTGCTGTCGGTCGCGTCGATGGTGGCGCGTCCGGTGTCGCGTCAGCAGTTGATGACCGCGGTCTCGGGCTCGGGCCCGGACCGCATCTTCGAAGTGGTCTGGTCGCCCGCAGAAGGCACCGCGTCCGGATCGTATCCCGACACCCCGTCCTACGAGGTGTTCGAATCCCAACCCGCCGACGACGACGCGCTGGGCTCTACCTACGACCGAACCCACGAGGCGCTGGCCGCACTTCAGTCGTGGCTCGCGGAGCACGACTCTGGAACGCTGGTGGTGTCGACGCGCGGTGCCGTCGGGCGGCCGGGGGAGGACGTCACCGACCTGGCCGGCGCGGCCGTGTGGGGCCTGGTGCGGTCGGCGCAGACCGAGCATCCGGGCCGTATCGTGCTGGCGGATTCCGATGCGCCGCTAAGCGATACGACGATCGCAGCGGTGCTGGCCGCCGGTGAACCGCAGGTCCTGGTCCGTAACGAGATGGTGTACACCGGCCGGGTGCATGGCAGCCGCGCGGTGGACGCGTTGCTGGTGCCCCCGAACGGTGACGCGTGGCGGCTGGGCATGTCGAGCAAGGGCACTTTCGAAAACCTGGTGCTCGAACCGATTCCGGACGCCGACGCGCCGTTGGACGCCGGGCACGTGCGGATTGCGGTACGCACGATGCCGGCCAACTTCCGCGACGTCATGATCGCGCTCGGGCTGTATCCCGACGAGAACGCCGTCATGGGCGTCGAGGCGTCAGGTGTGGTGGCAGAAACGGGGCCCGGTGTCAGCCGTTTCGCGGTCGGTGACCGGGTGACCGGTTTGTTCCCCGAGGGCACGGGCACATTGGCGGTCACCGACGAGCGGCTGCTGATGGACATTCCGTCGGGTTGGTCCTACACCGAGGCGGCCACCGCGCCGGTGGTCTTCGCCACCGCCTATTACGCGCTGACCGCGTTGGCCGACGTCAAGGCCGGTCAACGGATCCTGATCCACGCCGCCGCCGGTGGTGTCGGCATGGCCGCGGTCCAGTTGGCACGGCACTTCGGACTCGAAGTGTTCGCCACCGCCAGCAGGCCCAAGTGGGACACGCTGCGTGCCATGGGCTTTGACGACGACCACATCGGTGACTCTCGTTCGGTGGAGTTCGAGGAGAAGTTCCGCTCGGCAACCGGTGGTCGCGGCATGGACGTGGTGCTCGATTCGCTGGCCGGTGAATTCGTCGACGCCTCACTGCGGCTCGTCGCCCCCGGCGGCATCTTCCTGGAGATGGGCAAGACCGACATTCGGGACGCCGGCGAGGTCGCCTCGACCTACAGCGGTGTGCGTTACCGCGCCTTCGACCTGTTCGAGGCGGGCGCCGACCACATCGAGCGAATGCTGTCCGAGCTGACAGCATTGTTCGAAGACTCCACGCTGCGGCCGCTGCCGGTGACCACCTTCGACGTGCGGCGGGCACCCGCGGCATTGCGGTATCTGAGCCAGGCCCGCCATACCGGCAAGGTCGTGCTCACCATGCCGGACGAGTGGGCGCTGGGCACGGTGGTGATCACCGGCGGCACCGGCATGGCCGGCTCAGCGCTGGCGCGTCACGTCGTCGCCCACCACGGCGTCCGCAACCTGGTGCTGATCGGCCGCCGCGGCCCCGACGCGCCGGGCGCCGCGGAGTTGGCTGCGGACCTGACGGCCGGTGGGGCGGAGGTGTCGATCGTCGCCTGCGACACCGCCGACCGCGCGGCGCTGGCCAAGGTGCTGGCCGATATCCCGGTCCAGCATCCGCTGTCGGCAGTCATCCACACCGCCGGTGTGCTCGACGACGCGGTGGTGACGTCGCTGACGCCGGAAAGGGTGGACGCCGTGCTGCGGGCCAAGGTCGACACGGCGTGGAATCTGCATGAGCTGACCAAGGATTCGAACTTGTCGGCGTTCGTGATGTTCTCGTCGATGGCCGGCCTGGTCGGATCCTCGGGCCAGGCCAACTACGCCGCCGCCAACAGCTTCCTCGACGGTCTGGCGGTCTACCGCCGCACCCGCGGCCTGCCGGCCATCTCACTCGGCTGGGGGTTGTGGGACCAGACCAGCAGCATGACCGGCGAGCTGGGTGCGGTCGACTTCGCCCGCTTCGCCCGCGACGGCATTGTGGCGATGACGTCCACACAGGCGCTGCAACTGCTCGACACCGCCATGGTGATCGACGAACCGTTCCTGCTGCCGGCGCACATCGACACCGCGGCCCTGCGAACCAAATTCGACGGCGGCACGTTGCCACCGATGTTCGTCGACCTGATCAACGCGCCGGCCCGCCGCCAAGTCGACGACTCGCTGGCCGCGGCCAAATCGAAGTCCGCTCTGCTGCAACGGCTCGACGGCCTGCCGGAGGACGAGCAGCAGGCGGTGTTGCTCGACCTGGTGCGCTCGCATATCGCCACAGTGCTTGGCAACAGCAGCCCGGAGTCGATCGACCCGGACAAGGCGTTCCAGGAGCTGGGCTTCGACTCGCTGACCGCCGTGGAGATGCGTAACCGCCTCAAGGCCGCGACCGGGCTTCCGCTGTCGCCGACGCTGATCTTCGACTACCCGAACTCCGCGGCGCTGGCTGGCTATTTCCGCCAGGAGCTGGTCGGCGCCTCGGCCGACGAGGCGCCCAAAGCCGCGCCCGGTGAAGCGGAGATTCAGCGCGTGCTGGCATCCATCCCGGTCAAGCGGCTGCGCCAGGCCGGTGTGCTGGATCTGCTGCTCGGGCTGGCCAACGAGACCAACGGCGCCGACGCAGAACAGGACAAGGAAAAAGATCTCGCCACAATGGATCTCGACGACCTGGTCAATGCCGCGTTCCTGGACGACGACGACTAGCCGATGAGAATCGCCGTCACCGGGGCCAGCGGATTCGTCGGCCGCGGCGTCGTCCTGCGGCTGCTCAGCGCCGGGCACGACGTCGTCGGCCTATCGCGGCACAAGCCCGAAAGCTGGCCCAGCCAGGCGGGATTCGTTCACGGCGACATCCGCGACGCCGCCGCCGTGCACCGAGCGGTGGCCGGCGCCGAGGTGGTCGTGCATTGCGCGTGGGTCGCCAACCCCGCCACGGTTCACGCTGGCGACCACGAGGTCAACATCGGCGGCACCAGCAATGTGCTCGACGCGGTGGCCCGCTGCGGAAGCCGCCGGCTCGTCTTCGCCTCGTCGGCCCACGTCTACGGTCCGGGGCCGGCCCGTTCTGAAGATGCACCGCTGCAACCGGAGTCGAGGTTTGGCCGCGAGAAGGCACGCGCCGAAGAACTGATTGCGGCGTCCGGCGCGCAATGGGTGGCGATCCGCACCGCGCCGATCGTCGGCCGCGGTATCGACAACTGGGTGCGACGGACCCTGGCGTCGGCGTTGTTCCCCGACGACGCAAGCCGCGTTCTGCAGGTCGTGCACAGCGACGACGCGCATCGCGTCTTCGTCCATGCCGCCGTCGCCCCGGACGTCGACAGCGGGCCGGTCAACCTCGCCGCTCCCGGCGAACTCACCCTGCGCCAGATCGCCCGCGCATTCGGCCGTCCGCTGGCGCCTCGACTCCTTCGCGTGCTGAGCCCGGCAGCCGAGCTCGATCTCCTGCTCGGCACCCCTTCGGTGGACACCGCGATGCTGGACCAGCACTGGAATTACACTCCCGCCTGGACCGGGCACGACTGCCTCCACGACGCCGCCCTGGCAGTGCGGGGCCGGGTGAGCGTCGGACCATGGACGACCTCATTGCCATGGCGCTTGACCCACGTTCAGGACATTCCAGCCATCGACATCCCGGCCGCCGATGGGTCACCGACCGAACTGGCCGGCCCCCCGGGCGACAACGGTGAGTTCGACACTCCGATCGACCCGCGATTCCCGACCTATCTGGCCACCAATTTGTCCGAGGCGCTGCCCGGACCGTTCTCACCGGCATCGGCGTCGGCCACGGTCAAAGGGCTACGCGCATCCGGCGCGATCATCGCCGAACGACTGCGGCCCGGCGGATTGATTCAACGCGAAATGGCAACCCGCACGGTGGGTGTCTTCGCCCACCGGCTCTACGGCGCGATCACCACCGCGCACTACATGGCCGAGGTGGTGCCCTTCGTCAAACCGGAGATGGTCGTCCGGCAAAGCCAGTTCTTCGGCCCGAGCGTGGCCTCGATACCCATTCACGGTGAACGACAGCTACCGCCCGAATCACGCCGCGCCTCCGGGCCGTTGCGCACCATCCGCAATCTGGGTGTCTTCGGGGTCAACCTAGCCGGGCTGATCGTCGGCGCGAACCGTGACACCGCCGACTACACGCGCGACGTCGAATGGTTGGAAGAGGTTGTCACCGGCGATCTTTCACAGCTCTCCGATGCGCGGCTGCAGAGCCTGATCTTGCTCGCCCGCGACCAGGTGATCGACGGTTGGGTGCTCGCGTCGGGCTCGTTCATGGCCTTTGCGGCACTCAGCGTGATCCTGCGCGGCCTGTGCGGACGCGACATGGTGTTGCCGGTCGGCCGGGAGCTTGCCAGCGCGGGCCTGCTGAGTGCGGTATATCGACTGGCCGACACCGCGCGTCGCGACCCCGCCGTCACTCGAATTCTCTCCGGCCCAGGCGATCACCTTGAGCAACTGTCGGCGCAGGCCCCACAGTTTCACCGCGCTCTGCTCGCCGCGGTGGCCGCGTTCGGACACCGGGGCCCCGCCGAGCTGGAGATGCGGTCCTCGAGCTACGCCGACGACCCAGGGCTGTTGCTCCGCATGGTTGCCAAAGCGCTTGACACGCCTCGTCGTTCCGAGCCCCGCCAGCCGTCGGTTCCGCTGCGCGCCCGACCGGTGGCGTCGCTCACGGCCCACCAGGTTCGCGACCGCGAAATCCGCCGCGACCGGGTGGTGCGCGCGAACTGGTTGCTGCGCAACCTGCTTCGCGAACTGGGTCGCAGGCTGGTGGCATCGAAAGTACTCGATGCCGAGGATGACGTGTTCTATCTCTTGGTCGACGAACTCGACGCCCTGCCCGACGATCCCGCTGCCTTGGTGGCGCGGCGCCGGGCCGAGCAGCGCCGGTTGGCGGCGGTCAATCCGCCGGCGGTGTTCAGTGGCGATTGGCAACCCACAGCCGTCGAGTCAGCCGTTCTCGCCGCCGGCCAGGTACTTCAGGGCGCCGGCGTCAGCGGTGGCCGGGCGCGCGGACGCGTCCGTATCGTCAGGCCGGATACCATCGACGACCTCGAGCCGGGAGAGATCCTCGTCGCCGAGGTCACCGACGTCGGCTACACCGCCGCGTTCTCCTATGCGAGCGCGGTCGTCACCGAGCTTGGTGGGCCGATGTCGCACGCCGCAGTCGTGGCCCGTGAATTCGGCATCCCGTGTGTGGTCGACGTGCAGCACGTGACGCGACGGTTGCCGCCGGGTGCGCTGATCGAGGTCGATGGCACAGCCGGAACGATCACGGTCGTCGAGGCCGACCTGCCGAGCGCAGCCACCTGACGTTCGCTAACGTCGGATGATGCACCAACACACCGTCCGCGTGACTACGGCCGCGGGCACTGTCGAGGGCTTCACCCGAGACGGCGTTCACCGTTGGCGATCGATCCCGTACGCCCGTCCACCGTTGGGGGTTTTGCGCTTCCGCGCGCCGCAACCGGCCCAGCCCTGGCGCGGGGTGCGTTATTGCCACGGCTTCACCAAATGCGCACCACAAGAGCGTCGCTACTCCATGCTCGGGGTCGGCAAATATCAGGCCATGGGTGAGGACTGCCTCACTCTCAACGTGGTCGCGCCGGAGGCGGCACCGGCCGAGCCGCTGCCAGTCATGGTGTTCATCCACGGCGGCGGATACATCATGGGCAGTTCGGCGACACCTATTTACGACGGGATAGCGCTGGCCAAGCGCGGTTGTATCTACGTATCGGTCAACTACCGCCTCGGCGCTCTGGGCTGTTTGGACCTGTCGTCGCTGTCGACCGCCGACGTCACCATCGACAGCAATCTTTTCCTGCGCGATCTGATTCTGGCGCTGCGGTGGGTGCAGGACAATATCGCCGCGTTCGGCGGTGACCGATCGAACGTCACGATATTCGGGGAGAGCGCCGGGGCACACGCTGTCGCGGCGTTGCTGACGGCGCCTGATGCCGAAGGCCTCTTTGCACAAGCGATTTCGGAAAGCCCCGCCAGCGGCATGACGCGCTCGACCGAAGTCGCCGCGGAATTCGCCACCCGCTTCGCCACGATCGTCGGCGGGTCTGGCCGCAACGCCGTCGACGCCCTGATGACGGCATCGCCAGCCGAACTGGTGGCGGCCCAGAATCGGTTGATCGACGACGGTGTTCGAGACATGTTGGGAGCGTTTCCCATTGGGCCGGTCTTCGGTGACGACGTGCTGCCCCTCGATCCGGTCGACGCGATGCAACAGGGCAAAGCGCACCGGGTTCCACTCATCGTGGGGACCAACGCCGAGGAAGGTCGACTGTTCACCCGATTCCTGCCGTTGCTGCCGATCAAGGAGCCGATGATCGAGGCGCTGCTGGCCGAGGTCGAACCAGCCGTGCGGACCCGCATCACCGACGCCTACCCCGATTACCCGGGGCGCTCGGCGTGCATTCAGCTGGGCGGCGACTTCGCGTTCGGCTCAGCGGCGTGGGGGATGGCCGAGGCCCACAGCAGGCACGCCCCGACCTACCTCTACCGCTACGACTACGCACCTCGGGTGCTGCGCTGGTCCGGGTTAGGGGCCACGCATGCGACCGAACTGCTTGCCGTGTTCGGTATCTACCGCACCAAGTTCGGGGCGCTGCTCACCGCGCCCGCCGATCGGCGGTCAGCGATGCGCGTGACCCGCGAAGTGCAAAGGCGCTGGCGAACATTCAGCCGTACCGGCAGTCCCGGTGACGACTGGCCGGCCTACACCGACACCGACCGGGCGGTAATGGTGTTCGACCGCAAGTCCCATCTCGAGTTCGATCCGCATCCCGAAAGGCGGCGCGCGTGGGAAGGCTTTTCCCTGGCGCGATGACGGCCGATGTGATTACGTAAACGGGCAATGACTGCACACTGCGACAACGTCGTCGAACGGCCCGCTGACCTCACCGCGACGTGGCTGACGGCAGCCCTCGGCGCGGGGGCCGTCGCCGATTTCACCACTGAGCGCATCGGCACCGGACAGATGAGCGAATGCTATCGGGTCCGGCTCAGCTATGCCGACGACGCAGTGGGCAGACCGGAGTCGGTGGTGCTCAAGGTCGCCGCCACCGATCCGATGAGCCGTCAGACGGGAATGACGCTCGGCCTCTACGAGCGGGAGGTCCGGTTCTACCGCTACATCGCCCCGCGCCTACAGGGACCCATTGCGCCTTGCTACCACACCGGCTTCGACGCGGCATCCGGGATCTTCGACGTGCTGCTGGGCGACGCCATCCCGGCTGTCGTCGGCGACGAAATCCGCGGCGCCACAAGCGCGCAAGCCCACACCGCGGTCACCGAGTTGGCTCGGCTGCAGGGCCCACTGCTGAACGACTCCGCGCTCGCCGACGCCGCCTGGCTCAACCGCGAAGCACCGATCGACCAGGCGTTGATCACCACGTTGTTCGCCGGCTTCGTCGACCGCTACGGCGACCGGATCTTGCCGCAACACCGGGTGGTGTGCGAGCGCCTGGTCGGCGGATTCGACGGCTACCTGGCCGAGGAGGCAGCCGAAGACCGACTCCACGGTCTGGTCCACGGCGATTATCGGCTCGACAACATGCTCTTCGGCGCCGAGGGCGCCGAACGTCCGCTCACCGTGGTCGATTGGCAGACGGTCACGTGGGGCCCCGCCATGACCGATCTGGCGTATTTTCTCGGCTGCGCGCTGCCGGTCGCAGATCGCCGCGAACACTACGATGCTCTGCTTGACGGCTACCACCGCGCGCTCGGGCAGCCCGCACCGATCAGTGTGGCCGATGTTCGTGACGGGGTTCGCCGGCAAAGTTTCTTCGGGGTGATGATGGCAATCGTGTCCTCGATGCTGGTGGAACGCACCGAGCGCGGCGACGAAATGTTCATGACGATGCTGCACCGTCATTGCGAACACGTACTCGACACCGACGCGCTGGCGATTCTGCCCGAGCCGGCCGCTGCGCAGCCACTCTGCCCGGCAGGTTCCGACGAGTCTTCTCACACTCCTACCGATGAGCCGCTGTGGAATGAAAGCTGGTATGCCGACTTCGCCGATGCGGCACAGGGATTGGGCGGCTGGGTGCGGCTTGGTCTGATTCCCAACCAGCAGACGGCCTGGCTGAATGGCCTGCTGTGCGGACCCAACCTGCCTACGGTCGCGCTTGTCGACTTCGAGGTTGCGCTGCCAGCCGATCCGTGGACGGTGCACGCCGGTGCGATCCAGTTCACCCACTCGGTCGTCGACCCCTTGACCACCTATCGCGTCGCGCTGAGCGGTCCTGGCCAGTCCTACGAGGACCCGGCCGCGTTGCTGAGGGGCGAGCAGGGGTCACAGGTCGAGGTGGCGCTCGAGCTCGACTGGACCACTGCCGGCACGCCCTACCAGTACAAGGTCACCACTCGGTACGAAATACCTTGCACTGTAACGGGATACGTAGCTATCGGAAACACACGATATGCCCTCGACGCGGTGCCCGGCCAGCGAGACCACTCATGGGGAGTCCGGGACTGGTGGAGCATGGATTGGCTCTGGAGCGCGCTGCACCTCGACGACGGGACACACCTGCACGCAGTAGACGTCGCGATTGCGGGCCTTCCGCCGATGAGCGTCGGTTACGTCCAGCGTGACGCCGTCGAAGAGCTGGAGAAGATCTCTCGCGTCGAGACATTCGATGCGACCGGCTTGCCGATAGGCGCGACCTTGGCGATCGAGCCCGGTGACATCACCGCCTCGGTCGACATACACGGTCACGCGCCGCTGCGTCTGGTCGCCGAAGACGGCCGGGTCAGCCAATTCCCGCGGGTTTGGGCGACCGTCAGCACGGCCGACGGAAGAACCGGTGTCGGTTGGCTGGAGTGGAACCGTAACCTGTCCGCTCCGTGATGTGACTGCCGAAATGCAGAGTCCCCGAAATCTTTCCGTGGTGGTCATGGGCGTCTCGGGCTCCGGCAAGTCGACCGTCGGCGCCGCATTGGCGCATCGGCTCGACATTCCGTTCGCCGACGCCGACGCGTTCCACCCGGCAGCGAACATCGCAAAGATGGCCGCGGGAGTGCCTCTCGACGATGCCGACCGCGGGCCCTGGCTGGACGCCGTAGGTCAATGGCTGGCTGATCACGACAGCGGCGTCATGAGCTGCTCGGCGCTCAAACGCCGTTACCGCGACCAATTGCGGTCGTACCGAAGTGACCTCGCGTTCCTGCACCTGACGGGTTCACCGGGTGTCATCGGCGCCAGACAGGCCGGGCGCCCCGGTCACTTCATGCCGTCGTCTTTGGTGATGTCGCAATTTGCGGCGCTGGAGCAGCTCGAACCCGACGAACACGGGCTGGCGGTCGACGTCGAATGCGGCGTCGACGCCATCATCGAGGCCTTTTTGACATTCCTCGGCCTCGCGGCATGAGTCGCCCGACCTGAAGTGGCTCGATCAGGCCCAGCGACGCGCTTTGACGCGTCCGCGGTGAGCCAACTCTTCGGTGCGGTCGCGCGCTACCTCGGCCAACTCACTGCCGCGCTCGTAGGCCCGTTCACCGAGTTCACTGCCCCGCTCGCGGGCAATCTCGGCCCATTCGGCGCCGCGGTCACGGGCGGTCTCCGCCCAGTCACTGCCGCGGTCGCGGGCGATGTCTGCCCACTCGCTGCCGCGGTCGAGAGCGATATCGGCCCATTCGCTGCCGCGGTCACGCACCGTTTCGGCCAGCTCGGCACCCCGCTTACGCGCCTTCTTGCGGGCTTTCTTGACGACAGGCTTGCCCTTCTTGGCCGCATCGTGGGCCCACTCGCTGCCGCGGTCGCGCGCCGTTTCGGCCAGGTCGGCCCCGCGTTCGCGCACCGTCTCGGCGAGTTCGGCGCCGCGCTTGGCTGCTTGCTTGCGAGCCTTCTTGACGACGGGCTTGCTCTTTTTCGCCGCTTCGTGCGCGAGTTCCTCACTGCGCTTGCGCGCCGCCTCGACCACCGGCGCGCTGCGCTCGGCCGCCGCGCTGGCAAGTTCCCGGCTGCGCTCGGCGCCGATGTGAAGACCGTGCGCGATCCGCTCGGCGAGTTCGGAGTCCAGCAACGAGTCATCCGACCCGGTCAAGGGCAGCGCCGACGCCACCGCTTCGGAAACTCGTTCTGCGGCTTGCCTTCCACGCCATCCCAGTGACGGTTTGCCGGCCGTGTCCGCCGCGGCAATGATCAGCCCACCCAGCAGGCTCAGGTCGGTGAGCAGGTCACGACGCTTCTGGGCTTTGCGCTCAGGGTCGCTTTCGGTCCAAAAGAGATGCCCACCAAGGCTGCCCGGTATCACGGTGAACGCGAGTGCCGCCGAGGCGACGCGCGGAGCCTTGCCGGTCGCGAGCAACAGCCCACCGGCGATCTGGACAGCCGCGTTGATCCTCGCGGCCGTTTCGGGGTTCGACGGGACCTTGTCTCCATACGGCTCGGGCAGCTGGCGCAGCGCAGCGACGGTCGGCTCGGTCGCTTCGAGCGACACCGCAGGGTTGCGCAGCGTCTCGACGCCTTGACCGATGAATGCTGCGGACAGCAGGGGACGAGCGATTCGACGAATCAACATGGCTGGCGTGTTCCCACGTTCTACGCGACGCAAACTCGGCAGCTCACGAGTCTGGAGGAAGGGCCTCGTGCCGTGCTGCGAGCGGGAACAACACCCAAAAACCGAGCTGACCCGCGACCGCACAGGCTCCGGCGATCGCGCCGGCGATCGGTCCGGCCACGGCTCCGAAGATGATCACCGTAACGCCCGTGAGAGCCGTGCCCATCAGCAACAGTCCCGCGAAGGCGAATCGGTGCGCCGCGGACACCACGAACACAGTTCGGTGCCGCCGGAACAACAATCGGTGCAGCGCAACCGGTGCTTCCAGCAATACCGTGGCGGCGACCGAAGAGCCCACCGTGACGAGATAAATCACCCGCATGGTGGTGTTCAACCCATCGAAGCGAGGCTGAAACGGCAGCGTCAACAGGAAGCCGGTGAGCAGCTGGACGCCCGTCTGCACAACACGAAGCTCTTGCAGCAGGCTCACCCAATTACGGTCCAAGCGTTGGGTTTCGGTCTCACCGCCGCGTTGCGCCGCGTCCCAGGCCTGGTCGCGTTCGGGGTGATTTATGACGTCCATGGGCGTTGATCATGCCAGTCCACGACGCGTTGCTAGGGCTGCTCGGCCAACAGAAGTCGCGCGGATGTCTCCAACCGATCGGCGATCTCGGCGTAGGACGCATATCCCATGCCCGCACGCACCAGCGCGCCGGCGTACAGCAGCTCGAGCGATTCGACCAGCTCAGGATCATTCGCGTCACCTAATGCAGTAACCAGGCGCTGGTGTATCTCACGGCCGATGCGTAGCCGCAGATGCTCGACTTCGGGATCTTGACTGAGTAATGCATTGGTCACCGCGCCGGCTAGCGCGGGTTCGTCCGCGACCAACAGCGCGATCTGGCGCAACACCACGATGACGCGCGCCAGCCGATCCGGTGAACCGGCGGACTCGGCGGGAGTGGACGCCAGCCGCCGCCAAAACACCTCCGCGACGAGGTGCTCTTTCGACGAGAAGTAGGTGTACGCGGTGGCCGCCCCGACGCCGGCTTCCGCTGCGACCATACGAATTGTCAAGCCGGAAAAGCCTTCTCGACTCAACACACACATCGCGGCGTTGCCCAGCCGCTCGACGGTGTCGGCTTGCTTGGCGGTCAGGCGGCGTCTGGTCGATTCCCGAGCTACCGGGTTGGACACGTGTCCGGACACTACTACACCGGTCCGAGTGCAGCAACCGGATGCGTTACCGTGCAGGAGATGACAACCTTCCCAAAGCACGCCGCAGACGACGATCTGACCAGCCGGTTGTTCGCGCTTGCCGACCGAGTGACCGGCTTCATGCCTGCTGACGAGGGGCAAGCCTTACACGATGCGGCCATGAGCTACCTCGACCACGGCATCGGCGTCGAAATCGGGACCTATTGCGGCAAGTCGACGGTTTTGCTGGGCGCGGCCGCACGGGTGCGCGACAGCGTGCTGTACACCGTCGACCATCACCACGGCTCGGAGGAACACCAGCCCGGATGGGAGTATCACGACACCTCGCTGGTAGACCCGGTGACCGGACGCTTCGACACGTTGCCGACGTTGCGGCACACGCTTGACGAAGCGGGGCTGGACGACAACGTGGTGGCCGTCGTCGGTAAATCGCCCGTGGTGGCGCGGGGTTGGCGCACGCCGCTGCAGCTGCTGTTCATCGATGGTGGTCACAGCGAGGAGGCGGCCCGCGAGGACTACGACGGCTGGGCCAAGTGGGTGGGTGCCGGCGGCGCACTGATCATCCACGACGTGTTTCCCGATCCCCGCGACGGCGGCCGGCCGCCGTACGAGATCTATTGCCGCGCAGTGGAAAGCGGCGCATTCACCGAGAAAGTGGCAATTGGGTCGATGCGAGTGCTGGAGCGCACCGCAGGGGACGCCGGGGCCGCGGTCTAACGATCCGACGGGCTGGCAGCGCACTCGCAGTCATAGTCGCCCTCGAGGCCGCGCGGCAGGTCGGTGCCGCGGAAAATGCCGCTGCCCGGGGTGGTCGACGACAGTGCGTCGGCCGCCAGAATCACCGCCGCACCGGTCCAGGTAGTGCGCTCGACGGGCCACCGCTTCCCGTCGCTGAACACCAGGCCGGTCCAGTAAGAACCGTCCTTCTCGCGAAGATGTTGCATCGCGGCGAACTGGGTCAGGGCTGCTTTCCGGTCACCCATGGCGTCGAGGGCCAGCACCAATTCGCACGTCTCCGCTCCGGTCACCCAAGGCCGGTCGTCCACGCACCTGATGCCCAGGCCGTCGACGACGAAATCGTCCCACCGATCGGCGATCCGGGCCGTCGCCGCAGGACCCCGCAGCGCACCGCCCAGGATGGGGTAGTACCAGTCCATCGAATGATGCGGCTTTTCGGTGAACGCCGAAGGATGGACCGCGATCGCATGTCCCAAACGGCCCAGCGCGACCTCCCACTCGGGTTGCGGCTCGTCCACCACGTTGGCCAATGCCAGCGCACACCGGATGCTGTGGAAGATGCTGGCACAGCCCGTCAACAGGGCCTCGGTCAGTGGTCCCGAACTACTGCGGGCCCAACAAATTTCGCCACCCTCGAGTTGTAGGTCCAACACGAAGTCGATGGCGGCGCGTACGGTCGGCCACATCGCGCAAGCAAACGTCCGGTCGCCGGTGACCAACACGTGATGCCAGACGCCGACCGCGACGTACGCGCAGAAATTGCTGTCGCTGTTGGCGTCCTCGATCACGCCCGCGCGCAACTGAATCGGCCACGAGCCGTCCGCACGTTGCTGGTTGCGGCACCAGTCGAAGGCACGCCGGGCTGGTTTCAGCAGACCCGCTGCCGTGAGGGCCATCGCACATTCCACGTGGTCCCACGGGTCGGTGTGGCCCCCGTCGGACCAGGGAATCTCGCCAGACGAATACTGCAGCGCGGCAATGGATTCAGCCGTCTGCCGGGACTGCTCGGGGGACAGGACGCCGACGACGCCCGGAGCTTCAGACCAGCTCAACGGCGGGTACCGGTTTCTCGAAGTACAACGCGACGCTTTTACCGATCAACGGGTTGAGGGTCGATTCGGCGAGCCGGGTCAGCAGCGGTCGCCGCATCATGTCCCAGACCAGCAATTTGTGGTAGGCCGCGACAGCCGGATGATCCGGTTTCTCGACGCCCACCGCACATTTCAGCCACCAGAACGGTGCGTGCAACGCGTGCGAGTGGTGGGTGTGGGTGAACGTCATGCCACGGCCGGTGATCTTGCTTCGCAGCTGATCCGCTCGGTAGATCCGGATGTGTCCACCCTCGTTGGCGTGGTATTCGTCGGACAGCAGCCAGCAGACCCGTTCGGGTAGCCACCTGGGCACTGTGACCGCCAGCTTTCCGCCGACTTTGAGTACCCGAATCAATTCGGCGATCACAGCGTCGTCGGCCGGAATGTGTTCGAGGATCTCGGATGCAATAACGCAATCGAAGGTCTGGTCAGGGTAGGGCAGCGCCCGCGCATCCCCGACGACGGTTGCCGCGTGAGCAGATGACGGCACCTCTCCGGCGTCGGCCATACCGCGAAACATCGTGTCGACGTCGGCGAGTTCCGCGGCGTTCTGGTCGAAAGCTACGACCTGCGCGCCACGCCGATACGCCTCGAAGCTGTGCCGACCGGCGCCGCAGCCTACGTCGATCACGGTGTTGCCGGGACCGATCCCAAGTCGGTCGAAATCGACTGTCAGCACCGTTCGCCCACCGTGGTGCCGTCGACCGGGGAACTGCGCGCGATGGCCTTCTCATAGACCCGCACGGTCTGGGCGGCCACCGATTCCCAGCTGAACACCTCGACCGCGCGGCGCCGACCGGCCAAGCCCAACCGCTTCAGCTGTTCGGGAGAGTCCAGCAGCTCACCGACGACTCGGGTGAGGGCCTCGACGTCGCCGGGCGGAACGAGCCGGGCGCAGACGCCATCGGTGCCCAGCACTTCCGGCAGCGCGCCGGCGCGACTGGCCACGATCGGTGTCCCACTGGCCATTGCTTCCACCGCCGGGAGTGAAAAGCCTTCGTAAAGCGAGGGGATGCAAGCAATCTCGGCCGAAGCGAACAGACGCGCCAATTCGGCGTCGGACAGCCCGCTGGAGATGTGCACGATATCGGAGATGCCGAGCTCGGCGATCAGCTTCTCGGTCGGACCGTTCGGTTCGAGCCTGGCGACCAGCTGCAGCTCCAAGTCGTAGTGGTGACGCAACTTGGCAATCGCCTGCAACAAGTGGCCGACACCTTTGAGGGGCACGTCCGCGCTGGCAATCGCCATGATCCGGCCGGCAACCCGCGGCGTCGCCGACGGCGCGAAGACATCGGTCTCGACGCCCAGGGGCACCACATGCAGTTGATCCGGGTCGACACCGAAGTCGGTGGTGATATCGGTCGCCGACGACGACGAGACGGTCAGCAATTCAGGGATGCGGCGAGCCACCCGCTCTTGCATGGCCAGGAAGCCGTACCACCGGCGCACCGACGGCTTACGCCACCAACGTGCCGCGGCCAGGTCCACTACTCGGTCACGGGTGATCGGATGGTGCACGGTCGCGACCACGGGAAGCCCGGCGGCGGCGATCTTCAGCAATCCCACGCCCAAGCTCTGGTTGTCATGCACGACGTCGAAGTCATCCAGCCGATCGGCCAGCAGGCGCGCGGCCCGCAGGCTGAACGTGCGCGGCTCGGGGAAGCCGGCAGTCCACACCCCGGCCAGCTCGAGGACGTCGATTCGATCCCGGATCTCCCGCGGGTGGGGAATGCGGAAAGGGTCCGGCTCGCGATACATATCCAGGCTCGGTACCTCGGTCAGCACTACTCGCGGGTCGAGTTCCTCGGGGTAGGGCTGGCCGGAGAACACCTCGACGTGGTGGCCTAGGTCAACCAGGCTCCGGCTCAGATGGCGGACGTAGACTCCCTGACCACCGCAGTGCGGCTTGCTGCGATACGACAGCAACGCAATCCGCATATTCACGCCCGATCCGGTGTGAAGGTGCCGAGAATGAGCACGATGAGAGGTTCGGGCGAGGCGTCAACGAGCTTTCTGGACACGTGTCTGGACTATAGTTTGACGAACTACCTGACGCAACGCGCAGCTAGCGGCGTTAACCTTGCCGATCCTACCCAGCCGAATCTTCGCGACCATCAGGGCTCCGGCGTTGCCGGCGATAACGTGGTCTCATGCGCGCGCTGATCGTCGTCGACGTTCAGAAAGATTTTTGCGAAGGCGGTTCGTTGGCAGTCGCCGGCGGGGCGGCGCTGGCGGGCGCGATCGACAGATACCTGGCCGGCAGTCCGGACTACGGGCATGTCGTCGCGACGCAAGACTTCCACATCGATCCCGGCAACCACTTTTCCGATCATCCAGATTATGTGTCGTCGTGGCCGCCGCACTGTCGCGCGGGAACGGTTGGCGCGCAATTTCACGCCGATCTCGATCCCGGCCGGTTTGAGGCAATCTTTCGAAAAGGGGAATACGACGCCGGATATAGCGGATTCACCGGGCACGACGAGCACGGAAAGCCGTTGGCCGACTGGCTTCAAGAGCACGGCGTCGAGCAGGTCGACGTGGTCGGCATCGCCACCGAACACTGCGTACGCCAGACCGCCGAAGACGCTGCGGCACAAGGCTGGCCGACGCGAGTGCTGGTCGATTTAACCGCCGGGGTGGGGGAGCAGTCCACGTCCGCGGCTCTCGAGCAGCTGCGCAACGCGGGAGTCGAGATCGTGCAAGGCCGATGACGAGCGCGTCTGCGTCGGAGTTACTCGCCGCGGTTGAGCGGTCGCCGCGGGCCGCCGCGGCTCATGACCGTCAGGCGTGGGTGCGACTTTTCGCTCACGACGGCGCTGTCGAGGACCCGGTGGGTTCGCGGCCCCACACTGGACCCACAGAGATCGGCCGGTTCTATGACACCTTCATCGGGCCCCGCGACATCGTCTTTCATCGCGACCTGGACGTCGCACGAGGCACTTCGGTGATCCGCGACCTCACACTCGAAGTGGCGATGGGTCCGGCGGTCACCATGATGATTCCCGCCGTCCTGCGTTACGACCTGCGTCAGGTCGACGACGAGTGGAAGATCGCGACATTGCGTGCCTACTGGGAGCTGCCGGCGATGATGCGGCAGTTCCTTCAGAACGGGCTCGCTGCTCTGCCCGTTGGTGTCCAGCTGTCCCGGGGTTTGATCCGCAACCAACGGCTGCGCGGCACCGCCGGATTTGTGACCGGCTTTCGTCGCGCGGGGGCACGGCAGAAAACAGTGGTCGACACATTCGTGAACGCGGTGGGACGCGGTGACACATTCGGTGCACTCAAGGCATTGTCGGCTGATGCGACAATCACTTTCGGTGACGACGAGGCCGCCGATCTCGCTGAGCTCACCGCGCGATGTCCCGGAGCGTTGACGACTAAGCTGATCGCCGCGGGGCGGGCTGTCGCCGCATCGGTCGTTTCGACGTCACACCGCGGAGTGTTGTTCGCCGAGGCTGCTCGGCGGGACAGCGGTATCGCGCGGGTCCGCTATTTCCCGCAGTGATGCGGCGCACCCAGCAATGCCACAGCCGAGTCGGCTACGAAGAAACCACGTATCCATCACTGGGAGACACACCACGGACACCAGCCTCGGCCGTGATCGACTCATCGATCGGCGGACCTTGTTACGCGGCGCCGGCGCGCTCGGGGCAGCGACGGTTACGTTGCTACCCACCGGATGCGCTTCGGGCGACGACGACACGTTGACCTTCTTCTTCGCGGCCAACCCCGAAGAAGCCGATGCCCGGCTGCGCGTGGTCGACGCCTTCCGGCGCAGGCATCCCGACATCAAAGTGCGAACGCTGTTGTCGGGTTCCGACGCCCTGCAGCACGTGTCGATCTACTGTGCGGGTGGCAAATGCCCGGACGTGCTGATGGCCTGGGAATTCACTTATTCGGCGCTAGCCGAACGGGGAGTGCTGCTCGACCTCAACACCATGCTCGCAGACGACAAAGCCTTCGCCACCGAACTCCGAGCGGACAGTGTGCCGTCGATGTATGAGACCTTCAGTTACAACGGAGGGCAGTACGCGTTTCCCGAGCAGTGGTCGGGGACCTTCCTGTACTACAACAAGAAGCTGTTTGCCGAGGCCGGGGTGCGTCCACCGCCTGGACGGTGGAACGAGCCTTGGAGTTTCGACGAATTCCTCGACGCGGCGCAGACCCTCACCAAGCGCGACCGCTCGGGTCGCGTTCGCCAGTGGGGATTTGTCGACACCTGGGCGCCTTACTACTCCGCCTTGCTTTTCGGGATGAACAACGGTGTCCCATGGTCGAATCCGCGGATGAACCCGACGCACCTCAACTTCGACCACGCCGCATTCATCGAGGGCATTCAGTTCTATGCGGACCTGAACATCAAGCACCGAGTTGCACCTACCGCGTCGGAGTCGCAATCGATGTCTCAGACGGACCTTTTCACCTCCGGTCATGCCGCAATGGCGCTCGGCGGCCACTGGAGGTACCAGACGCTCGAGCGGGCGAAAGACCTTGACTTCGACATCGGGATCCTGCCCACCGGTCCGAAAGGCCATGCCGCCCGCTCGAATATCGGCACCACCGGGTTGGCCATCGCTGCCACCAGCCCGCGTAAAAAACAGGCCTGGGAATTCGTGAAGTTCGCCACCGGCCCAGTGGGCCAGTCGGTGATCGGCGACACCGGCCTCTTCGTGCCGGCGTTACGGTCCGCGGTGCGATCGCCCGGCTTTGCCAAGGCGCACAACAGGATCAGCAACATCGCGGTGCTGACCGGCGGCCCGGCCCATGCCGAGGGCTTACCTATCACCCCGGTGTGGCCCAAGATCGTGGCCTTGATGGACCGCGATCTCGGCCCGGTGCTGCGTGGCACGCGGCCTGCAACGGCGCTGACCGGTGGCTTGACGCCAAAGATCGACGAGGTTCTCCGGGCGCCGTGACAATGACCACCGCAACCCCGACCGACGCGCCCCGCAGGCGGGGATCATCTCAGCGCCGCGCGCGATTCGGCCGACTCTTCGTCGCGCCGAACCTGGCCGCGGTCGCGGTGTTCATGATTTTCCCACTCGGGTTCTCGTTGTATATGAGCTTTCACAACTGGGACATGTTCGGCGCGCCCACGTTCGTCGGCCTGGCCAACTACCGCAGCCTCTTCGCCAAAGACCCACTGTTAGTTATCGCACTGAGCAACACGGTGATCTACACCGTCGGCACCGTCGTCCCCACAGTGCTCATCAGCCTCGGCGTAGCCGGAATTCTGAATCGAAAAATTAGAGGCATCGGTATATTCCGGACATTGATCTTCTTGCCGCTGGCGGTGTCGTCGGTGGTGATGGCCGTCGTATGGCAATTTGTGTTCAACACCAACAACGGTCTGCTCAACATCGTCCTTGGCTGGATTGGTGTCGGACCAGTTCCGTGGCTGGTCGACCCGAAGTACGCAATGGCCGCGTTGTGCATCGTGAGCGTGTGGCGCAGTGTGCCTTTCGCGACTGTCA
The DNA here is from genome assembly GCF_022430545.2 of Mycobacterium paraterrae. Taxonomy (NCBI): domain Bacteria; kingdom Bacillati; phylum Actinomycetota; class Actinomycetes; order Mycobacteriales; family Mycobacteriaceae; genus Mycobacterium; species Mycobacterium paraterrae. Next base: position 4,476,026 of record NZ_CP092488.2, read on the forward strand.
TCCTGTTGGCCGCCATGCAGGGCGTGCCGGAAAACTTATACGAGGCAGCACGACTCGACGGTGCAGGCGAGTTACGTCAGTTCGTGTCCATCACGGTGCCGCTGGTCCGCAGCGCCATCTCGTTCGTGGTCGTCATCTCGATCATCCACGCCTTCCAGGCATTCGACCTGGTCTACGTTCTCACCGGACGCAACGGGGGGCCCGAGACGGCGACCTACGTCCTCGGGATCATGCTGTTCCAGCACGCCTTCGCCTTCTTGGAGTTCGGTTACGCGTCGGCTCTGGCGTGGGTGATGTTCGCCATCTTGCTGGTACTTACCGTGGTGCAGTTGCGGTTGGGTCGCCGTCGAGCCGCGCAGGAGGAGCGATCGTGGGCCTGACCGAGCGGGTGCTCAGACCAGCCGTCTTTCGCGCAGTCGTGGTGTACGCCGTATTGACAGCGATTGCGGCCTGTGCGCTGTTCCCGATCCTCTGGGCGATCTCGGGGTCGCTGAAGACGGCCGGCGAGGTGACAATGCCGACGCTGTTTCCGGCACATCCGCAGTGGTCCAACTATCGAGAAGTATTCGCGGTCATGCCGTTCTGGCGGATGTTCGCCAACTCCGTCGGCTACGCCGCCTGCGTCAGCGCCGGGCAGGTATTCTTCTGCTCCCTGGCCGGATATGCGTTCGCACGCTTGCGCTTTCGGGGCCGGGAGACGTTATTCGTTTTATATCTCGGAACGCTCATGGTTCCTCTCACCGTCACGGTGATACCGCAGTTCATCTTGATGCGTGTCGCCGGGCTGACCGACACACCGTGGGCCATGATCGTTCCGGGATTGTTCGGCAGCGCATTCGGCACCTACCTCATGCGCCAGTTCTTCCGCACCCTGCCCGACGAACTGGAAGAAGCTGCGATTCTCGATGGCTGCTCGCCGTGGCAGATCTACTGGCGCATCCTGCTTCCGCACGCCCAGCCGGCGGTGATGGTGCTGGCGGTGCTCACATGGGTCAACGTCTGGAACGACTTCCTCTGGCCGTTGTTGATGATTCAGCGCAACAGCATCGCAACCCTCACCCTGGGGCTGGTTCGTATGCAAGGCGAATACTCCGCCAGATGGCCCATCCTGATGGCCGCCTCGGTGCTGATCCTATTGCCGCTGCTGTTGGTCTACGCGCTTGCACAACGGGCATTCATACGCGGTATCGCGGTGACCGGGCTGGGCGGATAATCAATGGCCTCGGTCAGATTCGAGCAAGCAACCCGGCGCTTTGCCGGGGCGGACCGCCCGGCGGTCGACTGTTTGGACCTCGATGTCGACGACGGGGAGTTCGTCGTGCTGGTCGGACCGTCTGGATGCGGCAAGACCACGTCGCTGCGCATGATCGCCGGGCTCGAGTCGGTCGACTCCGGACGCATCGTGATCGGCGACCGCGACGTCACCCACGATGACCCGAAAGACCGCGACGTAGCGATGGTCTTCCAGAACTACGCGCTATACCCCCATATGACCGTCGCGCAGAACATGGGCTTCGCACTCAAGATCGCGGGCGTTCCGAAAACCCAGATTCGCGAGCGAGTTCACGAGGCGGCGCGAATGCTTGACCTCGAGCCGTACTTGGATCGCAAACCCAAGGACCTGTCCGGTGGACAGCGTCAGCGGGTTGCGATGGGACGCGCCATCGTTCGCCGCCCTCAGGTCTTCTTGATGGACGAACCGCTGTCCAACCTGGACGCGAAGCTTCGTGTGCAAACCCGCAACCAGATCGCCGGCCTGCAACGCCGGCTCGGCACCACGACCATCTACGTCACCCACGACCAGGTCGAGGCGATGACCATGGGTGACCGTGTCGCGGTATTGCGCGACGGCGTCCTGCAGCAGTGCGCACATCCCCGCGAGCTGTACCGTAATCCCATCAACATGTTCGTTGCGGAGTTCATCGGCTCACCGGCGATGAACCTGGTTGCGGTTCCCGTCGTCGACGACCATGTCACGCTGGGAGACTGGTCGACTCCGTTGCCGCGCGAAATCGCTTCTCAAACACACGAACTCGTGCTGGGCTTTCGTCCCGAGCACTTGGACATCGGCACCGACGGCATCGAGATGCAGATCGACGTGGTCGAGGAGCTCGGCGCCGACGCCTATCTTTACGGGCGAATAGCCATGGGCGGCAACGCGTTCACCCAGCCTATCGTTGCGCGGGCCGACGGTCGGTACCCGCCGTCCCGTGGGTCTCTGGTGCGCGTGCGTCCGCAGCCGGGACATCTACACTTCTTCGACATCGACGGAGGCCGGTTGCTCTGAGGCATTAATCGGGGCCGGTCGTTTCACGATCCGGCCCCGATTTCCTGCCACGGGACTATGCGGGAATGGCGTCGCCGAGGCGCTCCAGGATGGTGGGTACGGCGGCACCAGCATCGCCGCGCTGGCACACCCTGGCCGCGTATATGACGTTGTTTTTCACCCGCGCGCCGTGCGCACATCCCCAGCCATCTGGGTTGTTGTTGGCCAATTCGATGTTGTGCCAGTTCGCGCTGGCCGGGTCACCGGGCTGAACCTGGAACTGCCAGGCCGTTCCCGCGCTGTCGGTGGGTCTGTGCACGATGACGTTGTTGCACTGCTCAACCGTCTTGAACGCGTTCTGGAACGCTGCCGTCGCGGCCGCGGCGTCAGCGTAGGAGGCAATCTCCTGCTCGACTACGTGGGTGTAGTTGTCTTTGCTTTCTTGCTGCCGCAGCGCCCGGAAAGTGGTGAACTCGCCGCCGACGGCGGAGGTGTTGAGCCCGAACAGCACCGCGCAACCCGACTGGTTGCCTAGGGCGTACGGCTGCAGCGGAGTCTTGAACTTCTGTTCGTAATTCAAAGTGCTGCCGATGATTCCGCCGGTCTCGTCCAGCGGGAGCAGCAGAGAATCGACCTTGCCAGGGGTGACCATCCGCGGCGGCGGTGGCGTGCCCGGGGCGGCCGACGGCGGGGCGGAGGCCGGGGCAGTCGGATCGCCCGCTGCGGCCTGCTGCGACGTCGCCGTCGGCGCCGGCTTGTTCACCGAGGGACGAACGGTGTCTTCGTCGTTTTTGGTGGTGTCGTGCGAACACCCGACAGCGGCCAGCACCGTGAGGCTCGCGCAGGCGGAGAGTAGTTTTACCCGCTTCATTGAGTGTGCCCTTTCATTGAAGTCAATTCCGAGATTTGTTGGTTGGCTTCTTCTCAACTCAGGACGGGAGACCGCCGAGCATTTGGTCCATCATCTGGCTGACCGCCGGCCCGGCGTTTCCCATCTGGCACACCTGCGCTTTCAGGATGGAGTTCTCAGCGCTGTGCATATCCACATAGCAGTTCCAGCCGACGGGATCGCCTTGGTAGAGCTGGCCCTGGTGCCACTTGGCGTCGCTGGTGGTGATCTTGGGCGCCGAGAGCTGCCAGGACGGTTTGCTGTCGATATCGGTGACCTGGACGACGGAGCTACAGCCGGCGGTCGCTTCGATGCCCTTGGTGAAAACGGTTTGCGCCGTTTGCGCGTCGGGGTAGGTGGCGACCGTCTGAATCACGATGTAGTCGGGCGAATCCTTGTCGTCCTTGAACACCGTGATGCGGAACAAATTCAAATCAGATCCATAGAATTTGGTGCCTGGATCGAGTAGCGGGGAGCATTCTTGATGCTGGTCGAGTCGCATTTCCGGCAACGGCCGCTTGCCCTTGAGTTGTACCGGCAGATTAGTGCCGAGAATGTCGCCGACGGTATCCGCCGTCAAAAGCACGGAGTCGATGTTTGAGCCCGTGACACGACTCGATGACGAATCGGCACTGGCGAGTGTTGTTGCCGACGTCATCGCCACCAGCCCGGCACAGCCAAGCGTTAAAAGTCCACGTTTCATCGAGATTCTTGCCTCCTATGATCCCAACCCTCAACGTTGCGAGCGCGTGCGTACGGTAGGGAGCGTAACGCGGTGACGTACCCCTCACGCACACAAATTTTCCGCGGTGCGATCGGCCTAAATCCGGCCTAGACCAGCATGTCTCGATATCTGGAGGGACCCCGGAACAACGCGCTCACTTGGGAATTGAATCCCCCATCTGGTTGGCGATCTGCGCGACAACGTCGACCGGGTTGCCGTACTGGCACACCTTGGCGACGAATAAGACATTGCTCTGCGCCCGCAAATCGAACGCGCAGCGCCACGTGTCCGGTTGACCATTGGTCAATTCGATAAAAGTCCACTGTGCGTCAGTGCCGTTGATCGTCGGGGCAGACAACTGGAACTGCTTATCCGCTTGCGGCGTGGGGACCCGAGCGCCGTCACAGCCGCCAATTCCTTTGAATGTGTTCTGGAAAGCGTCGGCCGCTGCTTGGGCATCCATGTAGGTGGCAACCTTCTGATTGACGATATGTTGCCAGTTGTCTTTGTCTTCTCGCGAATCCACTTCACGGAATGCGGTGTATTCGACATTCAGACCGAACGACGTCGTATCGGGACCCACCAGTGGACTGCAGTTGCTCTTGGCGCCTAAGTCCATCGGATCCGCCGGATAGTAGAACTTGTCCGTCGAACCCAGGTTTTCACCCAAGATCTTGCCGAGTTGAGCGACACTCACCAGGACGGACTTGATCTTGTCCGGGCCGAGGAAGTCTGACGGCGGCTTGGGAGCCGGCTTGTCCGGCGGTGGTATCCGGGCACTGATCTGGTCGACCGCGGCCGTCACCGTCGGGGTCCCATTGGCCCAGGCGCACAGGTACGCCTCGATGATGACGTTGTTCTTCACGCGGACTTCATGGTCGCAACGCCATCCGAGATTTTGTTGTTTGTCGCTCTGCTGAAGTGAGCTGAAGGTGACCACATCGCCGTTGAATGGCCCGGGAGCCAATATCTTCCAGATGGTGGTAGAAGAATTGAGGTTGATTGTCGTTGCGTTGCATTTCCCCAGCGAGCTGTAGGCGTTGTGGAATAGCTCGCTGGCTTTCGCCGAGGTTTCGAATGTTGCGACGTTCTGCGTGAACGATCCGATGAGGCTGTCGCCCTTGGTCGCATTGTTTTTGATCCCGCGATAGGCGGTGAATTCGCCACCGCCGAGAGCGTCTTTGGTGACGCCCATTGCCAGGGCGCAGTCGGGCTTGCTGTAGTCGGTCGCCGCCGTGCCGGGTGACGCGAATTCGGTCCGGTCGTCCAGCGGTAGTCCGGCTATCTCGTCGACGTCTTCGGTGGACAGGGTGAGGTTCTTGATGCTGCTGGCAGACAACGGTTTCGGCGGTGGCACTGGGCTGGTTGGCGCGGCATCCGAGCCGTGCCCTGCGGTGGTCTTCTTCGCCTGCACGGGGTTACCGGCGGTCGTATGAGTGCCACAGGCGGCCAGCGACAACGCAATCGCAGCAACGCAGCCCGCGACACAAAAGCGGCGGGGTAGTCGATGCATCATAAGTTGCGGTCCTCTCGTCTTTCCGGTGCACGCGGGGAGCAGGCCAGGCTGATGTTAGCCTGCTCGCGAAATTTGTGTGATTCATATGTGATGGCTCGCGGTAGCGTAAACCGCGGCGCGTGAGCAAAATTCGCAGAATCAGTACAACGCCGGTTTCGATGTGAAGTAGTTTTGCCGGTGGCCGGCACTCACGCGGAATCAATCGTCGAAGGAGTAGCGGTGATTCGACCCTGGTGCTGGCAGGCTGTACGTGTCAATCGTTCGAGGCGCCGAATGGCGTTGCGCGCGGTGGCGGTGGTGTCCGCGCTGTACGTAGCCCTGACAATGACGACCGGCTCGGCCGGCGTCCGCAATCCACATCTGGTCGCGGGACCGATGGCGTGGCTGCTTAACGCTTCCACGGACTTGGGTCCCGCGCACCGAGACGGCATCTCGTTGGCGGTCTCGCTGCGTCATCCGATGCACCCCGACGCGTTGACCGGTTGGACGCAGCGGCATCACCTCGATCTTCAGTGGCAGCCGGGCGCCGACTGGGCGTACATCGAAGGAACACCAGCCGCGCTCGGATCGGCGTTGGATGTGGCGATCCATGACTACCGCAGCCGCAGTGGCGAGGTCTTCTACGCCGCCGCACAGCAGCCGTCGATTCCGACGTCGCTGACCGCTGAAGTCAGGGAACTCGGCACCATCCTGGGCTATCAGCTCATGCACCGCGCGCTACCGCCGAACATCCCCGTTGACGTGCCGCGCGGCGGGCTCAAACCGCCGGCGCTGCTGCGGACCTACAACGCCGAACCATTGGTGCGCGACGGATTCACCGGCAAGGGGCAGACCGTCGTGTTCTTCGAGATCGACGGTTTCAAGCAAGGTGACCTCGACCAGTGGGCCGACAAACTGGGTTCGCCGCGATTCACCCCGGTGCTCATCGGGGGACAACCGGGCAAGGTGCTGGGCGAGACCGAGATGGACCTCGAAGTCGTGCATGCCATCGTTCCCGACGCCAAGTTGGTCGTCGTCAATGCGCTTGCTTTCGGCGGTTCGACCAGTTACGCGCAGGCGGGCCAGATGTATCAGCTTGCCGACCGGCAATTCCCGGGCGCGGTATGGAGCACATCGCTGGGGATCGGCTGCGACCGGATGGCCACTGCAGCCGATCTCGCGCCGGTGGAGTCGGCAGTCCAGATCGCGGAGTCCCACGGCACATCGGCCTTCATGTCCAGTGGCGACTCCGGAGGGCTGGAATGCGCTGACTTCAACGGCGATTGGTCCACACCCCCCGGCGAAAAGGATCAAGGCATCAACGCCGTCGGGTCGGTGCCCGCTATGACCGATGTCGGTGGAACCACGTTGAGCACTGACGCCAATGGCGTATGGGTATCAGAGGCCAGCTGGTTCGACTCGCCCATGTCGCAGGGGACCGGCGGGGGAGTCTCGCGGTTGTTCCCGCGGCCTTCGTGGCAGAGCACCGTGTCCTCGGCCTGGGACTCGACCCATCGTCTGACTCCTGACGTCGCCGCGGATGCCGACCCTTACAGCGGAGTCAGCATCCTCATCGACGGGCACTGGATGGCAGGCGGCGGTACCTCCCAGTCGGCTCCGATCTGGGCTGGGTTGACGGTGTTGATCAATCAGTTCCTCGCTGCCAACGGCGGACAGCCGGTGGGCAATATCAACCCGGTGCTTTATCAGGTCGCTGCCAGCGCAACCCGACCCGCCTTTCACGACGTGGTCACCGGCGGAAACGCGGTGCACATCGCGGTGCCGGGGTACGACCTGGTCACCGGCCTAGGCACACCCGACACCGACAGCCTCGCGCACGATATCCTCGATATCCAGAAAGGGGCTCGGCAATGACCGCGAGTAGCACTGCCGCCCAACGCGATTCGGTGATCCTGCAGTGCCAGGCGTGCCACAGCGATGTGCCCAGCGGGGCATTCTGCGGTTTCTGCGGCGCCCACCTTTTCGGTCCGCCCGGCGACGGACCCGCCCCGCTGCGGGCCGACTCCTACGCCGCCGAACCCAACGAGCAACTAATCCGATTTTCGTTGGCCAGCAGCCTGTTTCCTCATCTGCCGCCGAGGTCGCGAATGGCTTTCCGGATGGCGCTGGGCTTGCTGATGATCGTACTGGTCGTGGTCGCACTGATGCGTTGGCAAGCGGCCCTGGTCGCGCTCATCGTCTTCGGCGTGCCGGCGTTGTTCGTTGCTTATCTTCGGCAGGCCGGCATCCGCGGCGATCTCGGGTCACGGGTCGTCGCGCTGACGTCGTTGGCCGGTCTGGTGCTGGGGGCGACCTGGGCGTATCTGACCGGCCCGGTTCTGGCGACTAGCTACCTCAGTGGGCTCGGCGTCGGCCACGGCGGTGCGCGGCTAGTAGCGCAGGGTCTGAGCATCCCGGTCCTGGGTGCGCTGCTGATGATCGTCCCCGCCGTCGTGGCTCGGATCTACCGGCCGGCCAGCCGTGAGTCTCTCGACGGGTATGCCGTCGGTGCGCGGTCTGCGGTCTTCTTCACCGCGGCCGCGGTCGCGGTTCGCGCAGCGCCTCAGCTGTCCAACGGCCTTGTTGCCCATCACAAGCCGGCGAGCGTGTTGCTTATGCAGGCCGGTGTGCAAGGACTCGCCATGCCGCTCACCGCGGCCGCCGCGGGAGGCCTGGCCGGACTTACCCTCTGGTTCAGCCGGCGCGGACAACCGCGGCGCGGCCCCCTGTTGGGCGCCGTGCTGGGCGCACTAGCGGTGGTCGTCGCCATCTACGGCGCGTTGGGTCTCATCGACATCGCGAGCCTCACGCCGGCGGTTCAGCTGGGACTGCACCTGGTCGTCACCGCGATAGCCCTGCTGGCGCTGCGCATCGGCGTGCATGCGGCCCTGCTGCGCGAGCAGCCGGACTCGACACACGGCGAGGCGGTGTTGTGCTTTCACTGCTCCCACGTGGTTCCGGACATGGCATTCTGTCCCAATTGCGGCGTCGCTTCCCGGGCGTCGAGCCGAGTGGCGCGTCGGGCCAGACGTGCGGTCGCCGAGGCGGCCGCGGGCGCGGCGGGGGTGGCCTTGTTTCCCGGCTATGGCGTTCCATCCGGGTCTTACAGTGCGCCGCTGCCGCGGTCGACATCGCCGGTCGTGCTGATCTCGGTGGTCGGTGCGGCGTTAGCCGTTGCGGTCGCAGGAGTTTCGGCGATCTCCGTCAAGGCAACGCCGGCCGAGGTGCATTACGCCTGCCCGCCGGACTGTGGCCGGCCGCCGATCGGCCCGCCGGTCGGAGGTGAACCGGGGCAGGCGCCCACCCCCGAACCACCGGCCGTGACGCCGCCCGATCAGCGACCGGTTGCGGTCCAGACGTATCCGCGCTTCACCTCGAAGGATGGCGCATTCTCGGTCGCCTATCTTCCGGCCGCCGACGTGACAAAAACCGACGACGGCATAACGATGACGTTCGACGGTATCGAGGGTGAGATCCGGCTGTTCGGCACCCCGGCGGAGAATCGGACACCACGCCAGATCGTGGAGCAATACATTGAGAAGAAGTACCGGACCGCGAAGACGGCCTATCAGATTCCGAACGCGATGGTGGGATATGAACCTGGATACGGGGAAGTGGACGACTTCTCCGACGAGAACCCCAACGCCACGTCGACCCGAGGGCGGCTGCTGGTGATGACCGCGGTGCGAAACGGTCTGGCTCTCGTCGCGGTCGCCGAGGGTCCGATGGTCAGGTTCACGCCGCGCACGTCGTCGCACCCGTCGGCGGTCAACATGATCATCGCGCAGCTGATGGGCAATTCGGTCAACAGTTTCACCTGGAATAAACCGGTTGGCCAGTGACGCATCTGCTGCACCGCACGCTCGCTTGCCTCGTCGCGAGTTCCTTGGCCGGCGTGCTACCCGGCTGCGCGCGCTCCATCGAGGGAACGCCGGTGAGCCCGCCCGACGCGGCGTCGGCGCCGCGTTCGCTGCCCTCGCCAAAACCTGTGCCGCCACGACAGTCGCGTTACTACGACATCAGTGAACTCAGCAAGCTGCAGGATCAGTTTCCGCCCGGGTTCGAACGCGTACAGAAAACCGACGTGGCGCCGTTGGGCCCGGATGCGGAGAAATTCTTTGCAGTCGGTGTCGGCGACATCGTCAAGGTGGACCCACCGCTGTGCCGGTCAGTTCTGCAGCCCGTTCGAGCGCCACAGGATGCGCAGTACACGATGGTCGGCGGAGTTGGCCGGGGAGCGATCCTGGTTGGCGCCGTCAGTTCTCCGTCGCCGCTTGGCAAAGCGGTCGTCCCCAAGGGCTGCGAGCAAGTCGCGCTGACTCAGCGAATCGGCGGCCGACTGGTGGTGTCCACGGTCTCCCGTCAGCCTGGACCTCCGATCGAGGGCGTGACGACCACGGAATCCGTAGCCGAAGCCACCCACGGCGCGACCAAGTCTTACGTCTTTGCGGCCTTTCTCAGCGACACAGTGGCCGTCACGTCGGAGGGAGTCCTTCCCGGGAACCCTGAAGCCGAAGATCTCTTGAGCGGCATGTTGATCAAGGCAGTCAACGCATTACGGGCGCAGTAGTGGCGCCAATCGCACACTTCACCCCAACGCAGAGCGGCGAGTTCGAGCCGACCCCCTATGCAGGCAGTCACTGGGGCGACGACCATCTCAATGGACCCGCCATCGTCGGTCTGGCAGCGCACGCGCTGGAAAAGTTCTGTGGGTCAACTGAATTCATGCCGACTCGGCTGACGGTCGATCTGTTCCGGGCGGCGCGCGGAGTTCCCACGTCGGTGAACGTACGGATGGTGCGCGACGGCAGGCGCGTGCGCAGCGCGGAATGCGATGTCACCCAGCAGGGACGGCCGATTGCCCGGGCCACCCTGCTGCAGTACCGCCGGTCGACCGCGCCACCGGGTCGCTTGTGGAATTCCCCGGCGGACATCTCCTTCCCGCCTCCGCTCGACGACGGCGTGCAGACCGCGGTGGACAGTGACGCGGGTGAGTGGAGCCGTTCGCCAGGAGATCACCAGAACGACTCGCGAAAACGCTTTTTCAACAGCCCCATTGATGTCGTATCCGGGTGTCCCAACTCGCAGTTCATCAGGGCAGTGATGGTGGCCGAGGCCACCAGCCTGGTGACGAACCTCGGCACCCGGGGCGTCGGCTACATCAACGGTGACCTGACGGTGGGACTGGCGCGGCTGCCGGTCGGGGAATGGATTGGGGTGCAGGCTGATTCGCATTGGGCTGCCGACGGAGTGGCGGTCGGCACGGCCACGCTGTTCGACCGGTCCGGTCCTTTCGGATCCGGTATGACCACTGCCGTCGCCAACCCGGCTGCGCAGATCGATTTCGCCAATGATCCGTTTCCGCTGAAGATCCCGTAGTGCTGCGGCTCGTAGGAGGTTGCAATGACCGGTCAGCGAATCGCGTTCAATCATGTCGGCTTGTGCGTCGCCGACACCGCCCGCTCGCGCCGCTTCTACGAGGGCCTGCTCGGTTTCAGATTCTGGTGGGAGCTCGCTCCGCCCGACGAGGGCACCGGCCAGTTGCTCCAACTGAACAAGCCGATCGGGCTGCACGCGACCTACCTCGTTCGTGATGGACTGGTACTCGAATTGCTGGCATATTCTCACCGCGTGTTGCGCGCCGGATCGGATCGCGTGATGGACCAGATCGGGCTCACCCACGTGTCGTTGTCGGTGTCCGATCTCGGCGCGGTGCTCGACACCGTCGACGACTTCGGCGGTTCGGTCGTCACCGACACGATCTCTGGCCAGTCGGCGATGATCCGCGATCCGGACGGGCAGCTGCTAGAGCTGCTTGCCGATTCGTGGCTCGCGGTGTTGCCACCGCGCCCGGACGACAGCGGGGATGCAACGATTCAGGCATGACGCCCCCAGGAATCCGATGGACGACGCCGATCCGCACATCGTGCTGGGTCTGGTCGGTGACCCCGGAGTAAGATGCTGCTCGAAAAGGGTTGGGACGTCGTCATCTGACTTTCACTGCGGTTGTCGCGGGCGTTGAGCGGTGCTGTGGCCGCTGGAGTTTTCGGTTTGGTGACGGCGGATATGTCCAGCATTCTGATGACGAGGGTGACGTCGACGACGCGGCCTGAAGGCGCCACGAAGAAGCTATTGGTCGCGGGCCACTAATACCGGTGCGCGTGACGCGTGCGCGACGGCGGAACTGACCGAACCAAGCACCATTCCGGCGAACCCGCCGCGTCCGTGGCTGCCGACGACGACAAGCTGAGCGGTTGCGGAGAGGTTGACCAGATGGGTTGCCGGGCGATCGTCCACAACCGCCCGTTGCACGTGGACGCGCGGATAACGCCGCTGATAGTCGGCCAGACGTTCAGTCAGCATGTCGCCGACATCGCAGAGGCCAGCCGAATATTTCGTGCTGCGTAGCTGCGACATGTCGATGTCGTTCACGGCGTGCAATACAACCAACTCGACTTCGCGCATCGATGCTTCGGCGAAAGCGATCTCAGTTGCGTACTCCGACGCCGCGGATCCATCGAAACCGAGGAGCACTGGCGCACTTTTGGTCTGGGCGCACAGCGAAGTATCACAATCCAGAACGGCCACCGGGCAATGTGCATGGTGGATCAAGGCATTGCTGACCGATCCCAAAAGCACGCCGCGTATGGCACCCAGCCCTCGAGCGCCCGTGACAACCATGTCCGCGTCTTTCGACATGTCAACAAGCGCCGAGGCGGGCCGCGAGAAGAACACCTGTCGGCGGACATTGGTTGGCGCCTCAGCTCCCATGAAGTCATGAATGTCCGTTATCGCGTCGTCGAGTATCGCGTCGGCATCAGATTCGTACAGTTCGCGAAGCTGTTGGTTTGTCCACCCCGGAGACGGCATCGCAATGGCGTGTACCAGTGTGAGGCGCACCTTGCGCATAGCTGCCTCGCATGCCGCCCATTTGACCGCGACATCGGCATCGCCTGATCCATCGACACCGACAACGATGCCGTAATGGCTTTCTTTGCTTACCATTTCGCTTCCTTCGTCGGGGCCAGGTTCGTTAACTTCCCGATCCGGTATCGACGGTACGAGCTGTCACCGCCACCTCACAGAGTCGTAAGTCCTTGCCTACGCCGACGAACGACCCGCGGCTGGCCGTAGGCGCGTGAAACGCGCCGGGACGCCGCTGCTAATCAACCAGGGGAGCGGCCCAGTGAATCGCGGTCCCGCCAGTCGCCGGCGTGCTGATCGCGCAGACACCGCCTACCTGTTCGGCCCGGCGTTGCAAGTTCGCCAAACCGCTTCTCCGCTGGTTCTTCTCCGGAATTCCGCAGCCGTCGTCGACGACATCGATGCAAAGATCATCGGCGACCGCAATCTTGATGTTCAAGTGTTTGGCGCCCGAGTGTCGGACAGCATTGCTGACGGCCTCCGCGACGACCGCCTCGGCATGTTGGGCCAATTGCGAGTCAACCGCAGTCATCGGGCCTGACATGTGCAGCGTGGTGGTGATCTCGCGATTCTCGGTCAGGTCGGCGACGGTTTGTTGAATCTTCCTGCGGAACCCGCCGTCACCGGTTGCCGGTGTTTGCAATTGGAAGATTGTGTTCCGAATGTCCTCAATTGTGGTTTGGAGGTCGTCGATTGTGCGGTCGAGTCGCGCGACCAGCTCGGGAGAACGGACACGCGCGATGGTTCCCTGCACATCCAGGCCTATGGCGAACAACCGTTGGATCACGTAGTCGTGCAAATCGTGGGCGATTCGTTCTCGATCCGCGAGGATCGATAGTTCCCGCGAATTTTCGCCCTTGGCCGCTAATGCCAAGGCGAGAGCGGCGTGGCTTGCGAAGTCGCCGACCAGGTCGAGATAGCTGGAATCGAAGGGGGTTTCGCTTCTGCCGCGTGCGACGGCGATAACTCCTTTGACCGTTCGTTCATACCGCAGCGGCATGACTATCGCCGAGCGCTCGCCCGCATCGGTGAACGCGGGAATGGGATATCGGAACGACTCGGTGATGAGTGCCTCCCCGGTACGGAAGACATGGCCCGTTGTTGAGCGATCGACCGGTATCTCTTGCCCGATCACCTCGTCGGCGTGGACGCCGACTGCCGCCGACACGATCAGCGTTTCGATCTCCTCCGGCGGCAAGTCGGCATCAGACGGAGTAAGGACGATTGCCTGTTCGGCGTGCGAAAGCTTCTGCAGCTCCGTAGCTATCAACTGGAGAGGCAGACGGGTCGATTGGGCGCCGAGCAGCAGCTCGGTGATGACGCCTCGGCTGGAAAGCAGCCAGTCAGCCCGCCGTTCGCTGCGTTCGAAGAGTCGCGCATTATCGATGGCAACGGCTGCGGCAGATGCGAATATCCGCACTGCGACCTCGTGGGACTCGCTGAACACCCATCCCGGCCGGTCATCGGTGAGGTACAACCCGCTGAATACGTTGCCCTGCAGCGTGATTGGAACACCTAGGAAGGCGCGCATGTCGGGAAAGTCCTCCGGAGCCTGGGCCGCAGCCGGGTGCGCGCTGAGATCGTCGAGTCGAATGGGTGACGACTGACGCCACACGACGCCGATGAGACCCTTGCCCGTAGGTGTGTCCGTGCCCCTGCCGCTGTGAACGAATGCGGTCAGGTTCTCATCCGCGTCACGGGTCGCCACCGCGCCGTAGCGGCACCCCGTCAGCTTCATCGCTTCCGTAATGACGCTTTTCAGCGTGGAGTGGGTGTCGAGGTGTGCACCGATTCCTGTTATCGCGCGCAGCAGCTGTTCGGTCTGCTCGCTTGATTCAAGCAGTGTCCCAAAGGGGCCAGTGGCGGGGACTCCCGCCGCATGCGGGCCCGACTCACCAAAAGTCGATTCGCCCTTATTGCTGGTCACCAGCTGTAGCCTCCGCGACCCCCGTCACTGGCGATTAGCTTACGCCGGGACGTCCAGGAAACGAAGACCCGCTCAGGAGGTCGCTGACGTGACAGCGTTCAACGCCGCGCGACGATGGCATGGACCAGCGTCAGCGGAAGGCGACGCTCAATGGCATTGCGGGTCGCCCAGCCGACCGCGGCGTCAGACGCAGGTGAGTCGTCGACCCCGACCACGATCCCGACGCTCACGGATGCCGACATTACGGTCTCCTTCGCCTCCTGACCGACGTTATGCACGTCTGGCGGTCCCGTCACGATGCGGTGGTCCCTATCTCCGGAGGTCCAAAGGCCCTTTCCCGCAGCAGATATCGAGAGCGCCTCGGCAAAGGGGTCTTACGACCCTGTTAACCGGCCGACAGATCGGTAACCTCCAACCGACGGTGGCGAACCGAAGGGATAGTCGTGTCAGATCGAGTACCGAGCATCGCCGTGGTCAGGAACGCGCTGCGGGTCGCAAGCCGCGCGCCCTCGATACACAACAGCCAGCCATGGCACTGGGTTTTCGACGGCCACGCGCTGCACCTATATCTCGATCACCGGCGGCTAGTGAGTGTCGCCGACCGATCCGGTCGCGAAGCAATCATCAGCTGCGGAGCAGTGCTCGATCATGCCCGCATTGCCATGGAAGCTGCCGGGTGGCAGGCCGCCACAGAACGGTTTCCCGACCCTGACGATCGAGACCGCCTGGCAATTTTGAACTTTCGCCGGGCTGACACTACGGGCTATAGCCATCCGAATTACGAACGAGCGATGCTTCGACGCCGCACCTACCGACTTCCACTCCGTCAGCCCGCGTATTGGTCACGCTTCCTACCTCGCCTGGAAGAATCCATTGAAGACAGCGTCGTCAGGCTAGATGAGATCTCGGACGAATCACGCCCCCAGCTCGCCCGCGTGTCGCATCTTACGGCGTCACTGCGTCACGAGGATCCCTGGTATGAAAACGAACTACGTTGTTGGACAGCTCCGTTCGCGCTGTATGGAGGGGTGCCGCCCGACAGCCTCGCGACCGGTCCAGAAGCGCTCCGCGTCGATGTGCGACGAGATTTTCCCGCCGTCAGCACTGTCGATCGGCGTCGAAGTGACGAGCTCGACGCCTCGCGAATTCTGGTCTTGTCCACTGCTGACGATTCGCGAATGTCGGTGTTGCGTAGCGGCGAAGCGCTGTCTCAAGTACTTCTAGAGTGCACGATGGCGGGGTACGCGACGTGCACCCTTACACATCTGATCGAGTTGGATGAAAGCCGCGAGCTTGTACGATGTGTGATCGATCATCGTGGTGAACCTCAGGCGCTGATCCGTGTCGGCCTCGCACCGCCGATGGAGGCGCCACCGGTGGCGACCCCTCGACTGCCGCTGTCGGAGCTACTGGAAATTCGGTGATATGTCGTCCACCGGTGGCATCTTGCCCGACCACCCGCAGGGCCGAAAGCCCCTCGAATTACCGACATGTGTCGCTATGAGCGGTCGCCGAGCCGGCTTACCGTCTCTGAGATGACGAGTACCGAACCAATCGCTGTCCTTTCGGCGAGCGAAAGCTGGAACCTGCTGAGCAGCATGGCTTTGGGCAGGCTGGTCACGAGCGTCGACGGCCAGCCAGAGATCTTCCCCGTCAACTTCGTTGTCCAAGATCGGTCAATACTTTTCCGAACGGCAGAAGGCACCAAGCTTGTCAGTTCCGCCATCAACAATCGCGTGCTGTTCGAGGCTGACGATCATGGCGCCGCGGGAGCATGGAGTGTGATCGTAAAGGGCACGGCCCGAATGCTTCACACCGCTGAAGAGTTTCAGGCCGCGGACCGCGCACAGCTTCTGCCTTGGACCGCAACGTTGAAACAGCACTACGTGCGCATCGTGCCGACGTCGATCACCGGACGACGCTTCCACTTCGGCCCTGAACCCGAGCCGGAATCCACGTATGCCTGAACCACGGCAGCTGAGGACTTTTGGCCCCAGATAGTTACGCGACTTAACGAATACCGTGGTGACTACAGCGACGGTGCCTGGCATCGAGCGGGAAGGCCCCGGTTTCCTATGAACGAGACACACGCCCAGCCGGCCGTGGTAGTCGGTATCGACGGCTCGACGATGGCGTTGCACGCGGCACTGTGGGCCATCGATGAAGCCGTCCGCCGGGACATCCCGCTTCGCCTGGTCCACATCGTGGAAAGCGGCGGCGCACCGACCGAGGACACCGCACCCCAGCTGGCCACGGCCAGGCGGTCGTTAAACCGCGTCGTCAGGGCAGTTGAAGCCACGCACAAGGCCGTGAAAATCGAAACTGACATCGTCCACGGGCAGCCGGCGGCGTCCCTCATTCGCATCTCCCGGGACGCGGCAATCGTCTGCGTCGGCGCTGTCGGGTCGCACCACTTTCAGCATGGGCGAATCGGCTCAACTGCGTCGGCTGTGGCCGGCCGCGCCCATTGCGCAGTGGCCATCGTCCATGCGGGGACGCGTCCGGACCGTCCACACGCGAACGTCATCCTTGCCGCTGCCGACGACTTGCGTCACGTCGAGAGCGTCTTGAAGACAGCCGCTTACGAGGCGACCATGCGCGACGCCACCCTGCGAGTAATCACGTGCTGGCAACCCCCTCGCTCGGATCCGCTGGCGCTGGAGAAAGGCGACATCGAGATAAGTGCGCAGCTCGAGCGGCACCTGGAGCACTGGCGGTCTCGCCACCGCGATCTTCGCGCGGAGGCCGTCGCCGTGCACGGCAGTTTGTCCGGCTATTTGACGACGCACGCTGCGGAGCTGCAGTCGGTAATCGTCACGGCGCGCTGCCCTGGTCAGGTGAATGAGGTCGTCGGTGCGGCAGGTTACGGCGCGTTGGCCGGTTCCGACTGCGTGGTTTTGGTCGTCGATCATCACCACCTATAGGGGTCAGTCAAGCATGATGAGTTGGAATAATTCTGGAGGTGCGTCTTGGTTGTAAGTGTCTTCCTCGTCGACGATCACGAGGTGGTTCGCCGTGGGATTGTTGATCTGCTCGGTGCCGATCCCGATTTGGAAGTAGTGGGTGAAGCAGGGACGGTGGCAGAAGCCAAGACGCGAATAGCGGCGGTGCGTCCCGACGTCGCGGTTCTCGACGTTCGCCTGCCCGACGGCAGCGGAATCGAACTGTGCAGGGATCTGCTTTCGGACATACCTGACTTGCGATGCTTGATGTTGACGTCGTTCACTTCCGACGAGGCAACGCTAGACGCCATACTCGCCGGCGCGAGTGGATATGTTGTCAAAGACATCAAGGGCATGGAGCTTGCCCAGGCAATCAAAGATGTCGGGGCCGGTCGATCCCTACTGGACAATCGCGCCGCTGCAGCGTTGATGGCAAAGCTGCGCGGCGCAGCCGAGCGCAGCGACCCGCTGGTCGGGTTGACCGACCAAGAACGCACCTTGCTGGGCCTGCTCAGCGAGGGATTGACCAACAAACAGATCGCTGCCCGCATGTTCCTTGCCGAAAAGACGGTAAAGAACTACGTGTCTCGTCTCCTGGCAAAGCTTGGAATGGAACGCCGAACACAGGCCGCTGTGTTCGCGTCGAAACTCCAGTCCGACGAGCGGCCACCACGGTGACGACCGTTGGATCCGCGGCGGTCTGAACGCGCTCCCGTGACCGAGTCCACCGATACGGCCGGCGGCGCGCCCGTAGTCCGAAATGCATTGTCACAGCTTCGCTTACGTGAGTTACTCGCGGAGGTCGAGGACCGGATCGCTCAAATTATCGAGGGGCGCGATCGACTCGACGGATTAGTCGCGGCGATGCTGGCGGTTACCTCCGATCTCGACCTCGACACCACGCTGCGCACCATTGTCCGCACCGCAATGCATCTGGCGGAGGCCCGTTATGGGGCGCTCGGCGTTCGGGGGAGCGGACATGACCTGTCGGCGTTCATCCACGAGGGAATAGATGCCGCCACACACGAGCGCATTGGCCACCTCCCACAGGGGCGCGGCGTACTGGGCACGTTGATCACGGATCCGAAGCCAATCCGACTGGACGACATCGCGCTACACCCGTCGTCGGTCGGGTTTCCGCCACACCATCCGCCCATGAGCTCGTTCCTCGGTGTACCCGTGCGAATCCGCGACGAGGTGTTCGGCAACCTTTATCTGACCGAGAAGCTGAACGGACACTCGTTCAGCGAAGACGACGAGGTGCTCGTCGAAGCTCTAGCCGCTGCTGCCGGCGTCGCCATCCAGAACGCTCGACTCTACGAGCAATCTCGCGCCAGGCAAGCGTGGGTCGCCGCGACTCGTGACATCGCCACGGAGTTGCTGGCTGGCACCGATCCAACGACGGTATTTCGAATGATTTCTGACCAAGCGCTGAAACTGTCTGGAGCTCAATCGATCTTGGTCGCCGTTCCGATCGAGGCTGACATTGGATCGTCGGAGATCACCGAGCTATTGGTGACCGAGATGTCCGGACAGACCCCGGAGTTCACCGAGCCCCCCACGATTATGGTGCGCGCTAGTGAGATCGGCAGCGCATTTTTGGATCGCGTTCCGCGGCGATTCGACCGGCTCCATCTCGAAATGGGCGGCATACAGGTCGAACCAGGCCCCGGACTGGTATTGCCTTTGCGCGCGACGGGAAAGGTCGCCGGTGTTCTTGTCGCGTTAAGGTCCAGTCGCGCAGTGCCATTCACGGACGACGATCAAGAGATGATGGCCGTTTTCGCTGACCAGGCCGCAGTTGCCTGGCAGCTGGCCACAGCGCAGCGCGCAGCGCGTGAGCTGGACGTGATCACTGACCGTGACCGCATCGCACGAGATCTGCATGAGCACGTCATTCAGCGACTGTTCGGACTCGGGCTCGCGCTTCAAGCAACGATTCCGAGGACGCGATCTGCCGAAGTGGAACAACGGCTCTCACAGTACGTTGATGATTTACAGGCCATTATCGGCGAGATCCGGACGACGATATTCGACCTTCATGGCCCGGCCACGGGTATGGCCCGATTGCGTCAGCGGCTCGACGAGGCGATCACGCAATACTCCACCGAAAACTTGCGCATTACTACGCAGTTCTCGGGGCCCCTGTCAGCCGTCAGCGATTCGCTCGCCGAACACGCGGAAGCGGTTGTGCGGGAGGCGGTCAGCAATGCCGCCCAACACGCACACGCAACTGAAGTGGACATCATCGTCAAGGTGGACGGAGATCTCTCCATCGAGGTGCGCGATGACGGGCGCGGGATTTCGGAGCGCACCAAGCGAAGCGGGCTGATGAACATGCGCTACCGCGCCCAGAAGGCCAACGGCGCTCTCGTCATTGAAACTCCCGCTACTGGCGGAACGGTCCTGCGGTGGTCGGCTCCGCTGCGTTAGTCCCACGTCCAAAAGCCTTACTGGCAAGAATGTTTCGTGAGAAGCGGGAATTGGGGCTCGTGATCCCGACCTGAATCTCGTAGACCGGCAGGTACCAAAGTCACTTGATGCGGGGCCCGACGGCCCTGCGCCACCGCAGATCTCCCGGGAAGGATTGCCCTCATGTACTTCGCCGCCAGCCTCACGACGTCCTCAGTGATCTGAATCAGCGAGATGAGCGACGCGGCACTGACGTCAGGAGCGTCGGAAAAGTCTCAGCCGAATTTTGCCTGGCCTGAGGCGTTGGGATCTACTACGATATGTAGTAGACGGTGGTTTCGTGTGGTGGGAGATGACAGATGAACGTCGTCGATATTTCGCGGTGGCAGTTCGGTATCACTACCGTCTACCACTTCATCTTCGTACCGTTGACCATCGGTTTGGCACCGCTAGTCGCCATCATGCAGACGGCATGGGTCGCCACCGGCACCACCGCGTGGTACCGACTGACCAAGTTCTTCGGCAAATTGTTTCTCATCAACTTCGCGATTGGCGTGGCGACCGGGATCGTTCAGGAGTTTCAATTTGGGATGAACTGGAGCGAATACTCCCGCTTCGTCGGCGACGTCTTCGGCGCTCCACTGGCGATGGAGGGGTTGTTCGCCTTCTTCTTCGAATCCACTTTCATCGGCCTCTGGATCTTCGGTTGGGGGAAATTGCCGAAGATAGTTCATCTTGCTTGCATATGGATCGTTGCCTTCAGCGTCAACGCGTCAGCGTTCTTCATCATCGTCGCGAACTCTTTCATGCAGCACCCAGTGGGCGCGCACTTCAACCCTGCGACGCACCGGGCCGAGCTGGACAGCATCTCGAAACTGCTCTCCAATAACACTGCTCGAGCGGCGTTCTCACATACCGTGACCGGTTCGCTGCTCACTGCCGGCACGTTCGTTGCCGCCGTGAGCGTCTGGTGGCTGGTCCGGACACGCCGACCGGGATCTACAACCCATGCGGACGAGGCCGACAGACGCGCCGTTTTCCGGCCGGCCGCTGTGCTGGGGTGCCTGGCGGTGCTCATCGCCTCAGTCGGCCTCGTGTTGACCGGAGACCGCCAGGGCAAGCTGATGTTCGTACAGCAGCCGATGAAGATGGCATCAGCGGAAGCGTTGTGCGACACCACAACTGATCCGGATTTCTCGTTATTGACCATCGGCACACACAACAATTGCGGAAGCACCGTTGAGGTGGTCAGAGTCCACTATGTCTTGCCGTTCTTGGCCGAAGGCAAGGTCAGCGGAGTGACCCTGCAGGGTGTGAACGACCTGCAAAAGCATTACCAGCAGCGGTTTGGACCGGGTGACTACCGCCCCAATTTGTTCGTGACCTATTGGTCGTTCCGCGCAATGATCGGTTTCCTGGCGGTCCCCGTCCTCTTCGCCTTGAGCGCGCTGTGGTTGACCCGAAAAGGGCGAACACCGCGCGGGCACCGTCTCGGATGGTTTGCGCTGCTTGCCATCCCGGCACCGTTCTTGGCGAACATCGCGGGTTGGGTGTTTACCGAAATGGGTCGCCAGCCGTGGGTTGTTGCCCCCAATCCTGCCGGTGACCAACTCGTTCGGATCACGGTCCGCGAAGGGGTGTCGCATCTGTCATCCAGCATGGTGGTCGTATCGCTGACGACGTTCACCCTGGTCTATGCCGTGCTCGCGGCAATCTGGTTCTTCCTGCTCAAGCGCTACGTGGCAGAAGGGCCGCTAGCGCATGACGCCGAACCGGCGGCGCCGCTTCCGCCGAGCGATCAAGAGGTGGCGCCGCTTTCATTCGCCTACTGAGGCGCGGTGAGGTTGAGCGTTACCGGAAAGGGGACCGATGGGACTGCAAGAAGTGTGGTTCGGCATCATCGGCATGTTGTTTGTGGGTTTCTTCGTGCTCGAGGGCTTCGACTTCGGTGTGGGCATGCTGATGGAGCCGCTGGCCCGCGCTGGCGGCGGTGAAAACGAACATGTCCGCCGAACGGCGTTGAACACGATAGGGCCGGTATGGGACGGCAATGAGGTATGGCTAATCGTCGGGGGCGCAGCCATGTTCGCGGCTTTTCCCGGTTGGTATGCAAGCGTGTTTTCTTCGCTGTATCTGCCGCTGCTGGCGATTTTGGTGGGCATGATCGTGCGGGTCGTCGCGATCGAATGGCGCGGCAAGATCAACGATCGGACGTGGCAAGGCTGGGCTGATGCCGCGATCGCAGCGGGGTCATGGTTGCCGGCCCTTCTGTGGGGCGTCGCGTTCGCGACACTGGTGCGCGGGCTTCCGGTGGATGCCGGCGGTCAGATCCACCTGTCGATATCCGATGTGATCAATCCCTTCACACTGCTCGGTGGTCTGGCCACCACGGGACTATTCCTGTTCTACGGTTCGGTATTCCTGACCTTGAAGACCTCGGGCGCCGTCCGTGACAACGCCGCCCGGTTCGCTGAGCGACTATCGATTCCAGCTACCGGATCGATCGGCGGATTCGGTATATGGACGCAACTAGCCCACGGAAAGGAATGGACCTGGCTGGTCTTGATCACGGCTGTAGCCGCCCAACTGGGTGCAGCGGTGCTGGTCTGGCGACGTGCATCCGATGGGTGGGCGTTCGCTTGCACCGCCGTGGTCGTTGCATGCGTCGTCATACTGTTGTTCGGTTGCCTATATCCCCATTTGCTGCCCTCGACTCTCGATGGGCGCTGGGGCTTGACGATCTACAACGCGTCCTCGACTGCCTACACCCTCAAAGTGATGACCTGGGTGACTGCTTTCATGGCACCCTTAACCGTCGTATACCAGGCATGGTCGTATTGGATTTTCCGGCAGCGGATCTCCGCTGAGCAGATACCGCCGCCGATCGGTCTGGCCAGGCGATCATCCTGAGCGCCAAGGAGCTGCCGGCAGGAGCCATGGCGCGAGGACCCATAGATCCGAGATTGTGGCGGGCATCGCGCGTTATGCGCCGCTACCTGGTCGCCACCGTGGGATGTGGCGTCGTGCTCTCATTCTGCGCGATCACTTCCGCGGTCGTTCTGGCAGCTGTCGTGGCCCGCATTGTCAGTAGCCCGCCTGCTCGCAGCCTCCCCGGGCTCGGGGAGTTACTGTCAATTCTGTTGCTGATCTGGGTTGTTCGGACGGTGGCGCAGTGGCTACAGGCACGCCTAGGCCAACGAGGCGCCGCACAAATCATCGCCGACTTATCCGGCCAGGTACTCACCGCCGTCACGGCCAAGCAGCCTCGCGAATTGATCGAGCAACGCGATACGGCCGCCGCGGTGGTCACTCAAGGTCTGGACGCATTGCGCCCTTATTTCACGCGCTACCTGCCGACGCTGGTGTTGGCTGCGATACTCACGCCGGCCACCGCCGCGGTGATCGTGGCTTACGACCCGAAATCGGCTGCCATCGTGCTCATCACACTCCCGCTGATACCGATCTTCATGGTCTTGATAGGCATGGCGACTGCCCAGCGCTCGGCGGCAGCCCTGGCCACGATGACCACGCTTCAGGCGCAACTCCTCGACCTGATCGCAGGAATCCCCACGCTGCGAGCGTTGGGCCGCGCCCGCGGACCCGAAAAGCAGATTTCCGAACTGGCTGCCGCGCATCGCCGTTCGGCGATGTCAACGCTGCGCGTTGCTTTCCTGTCCGCGTTGGTGCTCGAGATCCTCGCGACGCTGGGCGTCGCGTTGATCGCGGTCGGGATAGGACTACGCCTCGCGTTCGGGGATTTGACGCTCACGGTCGGGTTGACCGTCCTAATGCTCGCACCCGAGGTGTACTGGCCGCTGCGGCGCATCGGCGTCGAATTCCATGCGGCTCAGAACGGTAAGGCGGCGGCCGACGCGGCCTTCGCCTTGATCGATGACCCCAGACCACCCGAGTACCGCTCCAAGTCGGTCACCGCAAGGGGAGCCCGCATCCGCCTCGAGCGTCTCACCGTCGCGGGCCGAGATGGCAACGCTCCCGACGGACTGAGCGCGACAATCGAGGCCGGTGCAGTCACGATCCTAACGGGAGATAACGGCGCCGGGAAAAGCACAGCGCTGCAAGCGATCGCGGGGCTCGTCGTTCCCTCATCGGGTCGGGTCAACGTGGCGGGTATCGACGTGGCCGACCTTGATCCGTCCCAGTGGTGGCGCCAGGTGTTCTGGCTACCGCAGCGCCCGGTGCTGGTGCCGGGGAGCGTGGACGAGAATCTATCCTTGCTCGGCCAGCTCGACGACATTCAATTAGCCTGCCAGCGATCAGGATTCGATGCAGTGTTAGGCGAGCTGCCGGAGGGCCTGGATACAGAGCTCGGACCTGACGGTGTTGGCTTGTCACTCGGTCAGCGACAACGACTGGGGCTTGCTCGCGCGTTAGGTTCCCCGGCACCGTTGTTGTTGCTCGATGAACCGACCGCTCACCTGGATCCATCGACCGAGAGCCGAGTCTTGCAGGCGATCCTCGATCGCGCACGCGCCGGCGTGACAGTGGTCATCGCCGCGCATCGGCCGTCGGTCCTCGCAATCGGTGACACGATCGTCGAGGTGGCTGGAGCAAACGGGAGGCAACATGCCTTCAGATGACGGCGTTACACACCGCGAGATGCTGGCCGTAATTCGGGACCTATTGCGTCCCCAGATGTCACGGGTGATAGGCGCCATCATGTTGAGTGCGCTCTCGTTGAGCAGCGCATTGGCGCTGGCCGGGACTTCAGCGTGGCTGATCACTCGGGCCAGTCAGATGCCGCCAGTGCTCGATTTGTCTATCGCGGCGGTCGCGGTACGCGCTTTTGCGATTTCGCGTGCGGTACTGGGCTACTGCGGGCGGCTGATGACGCACGATGTCGCGCTGCGCGCCGCGGGGTCCGCCCGGGCACAGATCTACCATCGTTTGGCGCTCGGCCCCGCCGCCGCAGCGGTCCGATTTCACAGCGGTGAAATCGTGTCTCGCGTCGGCGCAGACGTCGACGAGTTGGCCGATGTCCTGGCACGAGCGTTGGTGCCGATCGCCGTCGCCGGTGTACTCGGACTCGCAGCGACCGCGACGCTGGCAATTATTTCGCTGCCGGCGGCGTCTGTCCTGGCGTTGTGCCTGCTGATCGCGGGCTATGCAGCACCCTCTCTAGCCAGCAGGGCCACCGAAGCCGAGGAGGTGGTTGCACAACGGCATCACACCGAGCGCGACGTTGCCGCCATGATTGCGCTCGAACACGGCTCCGAGCTGCAGGTAGCGGGTGTACTGCCCACCGTCGTCGCCGAATCGCAACGGCGTCAACGTGCCTGGGCCTCAGCCATCGACGCGGCCGCGAAATCCGCGGCTTTCGCCGAGGCAGTTCCGACAGCGGCAATCGGGGTGAGCGTTCTCGGCGCGGTGGTGAGCGCGATCGGCATGGCCAATACGGTCGCACCGACGACCCTCGCAGTGCTGATGCTCCTGCCGCTCTCGGCCTTCGAGGCAACGGCTCCACTGCCGGCAGCTGCGACGCAGCTCGCCCGATCCCGGAAGGCAGTGCAGCGACTCGTCGAGTTGGCCGGAACCAACCAGCAGCCCAGTCCGCAGCGCGACACCAGCCCGCCAGTTCCCGCCGCTACGGCACGCTTATCCGCCGAGGTGACCTCCGGCCACGTCGATGGGAAAGCGTCCAAGCGTGTCTCGCTTGATATTCGCCCGGGTGACCGGCTCGTTGTGACCGGCGCAAGCGGCTCAGGCAAGACAACATTGCTGATGACTCTCGCCGGTCTGATACCGGCGCTCGAGGGACGGGTAACACTGAACGGCGTCGCCGTCGACGAGTTCGACGAAGCGCAATTACGTT
The DNA here is from genome assembly GCF_022430545.2 of Mycobacterium paraterrae. Taxonomy (NCBI): domain Bacteria; kingdom Bacillati; phylum Actinomycetota; class Actinomycetes; order Mycobacteriales; family Mycobacteriaceae; genus Mycobacterium; species Mycobacterium paraterrae. Next base: position 4,501,435 of record NZ_CP092488.2, read on the forward strand.
GCGCAGTAGGATTTTTCGCTGAGGACGCGCATATCTTCGCGACCACCGTACGAGACAACTTGCTGGTCGCGCGGGGAGATAGCCCGGATAAAGAACTGGTCGCGACGTTGGCCTCAGTCGGACTGGGGGACTGGCTTGCCAACCTTCCTGATGGTCTCTCGACGGTGCTCTACGGCGGCGCAGAGGCGCTGTCGGCCGGCCAGCGTCGGAGACTGCTGCTCGCCCGAGCAATCGTTTCACCTGCCCGGATCATCTTGCTCGACGAGCCGATCGAACACCTCGATGCGGACGACGCCGACAAATTCCTATGCGATCTTCTAGATCCTGCCTCGAGTCTCATATCCTCGGACCGCACAATCGTGGTCGCAACGCACTATCTTCCCTCCGCCATCAATTGTCGGCAGTTGCACCTCGACGGCCTGCGCGGGAGTGAAATGGCATGTGTCGGAGCAGATTTGCTTGTATAAGTTGTCCGCCTGCACTTCGCTTATTCGTCGCTGTGACGTTTTGCGACGTCGAGGGCCCCGAACTTGGAATAGGCGAGACGCGATAGCGACTTCAGCTCGGCGTCACCACGGTGTCGGCATTGCCCTCGTTGGTGCCGGCGATCGCGCCACGGACAAAAGTGGCAAGCGCGCGGGCGGGGAGGCTGGAGTCCAGAGCGCTGTTCGCTGCTCTCTGTAGTGCAAGCCCGTGGGACAACGCGATTTGGGCAACACCGAACTCGTAGGGGGTGAGCTCGGATTCGATGCCCAGCCGATCGAAGTGAGCTGCGATAAGTCGCCCGAGCCGTTGCCGGTAGGACTCGTAAATCGCGGCGAACTCGGCGGCCTTGACGCCGCCGCGCATCGCGTACAGCTGGAACTCGGTGCTCAACAGGCACCAGCTGCCGTCGTCACCAAGCACTTGGTAGCGCGGCTCGATCGCCGGAACGAGGTCGGTGGCATGTTCAATGCGGTCGAGTGCCCGGCTCAGGGTGTCGATTTCGGCGTCGAGGTGATGGCTGAGTAGTTCGACGAACATCTGGTCCTTCGATTCGAAGTTCGAGTAGAACGCCCCGCGTGAGAACCCCGCTTCCTCGGCGATGACGTCGATCGGTGCGGCTTCGAAGCCCACACGCGAGAAGACGCGGCCAGCGGCGTCGACGAGGCGTTGGCGGGTCAAGGCTCGTTGCTCAGCGCGCGTGAGTCGGGCCACGGCTTGCTCCTTTCGCTGGCCGGACGCGTTGCAGCTTACTAAAAACTTGACACCGGCATGACAGCGCTGCATATTGATACAAAACCGTATTTCAATAACATTGTGAATACGAGCGTGTTTACCAGCAGGGAAGGCTGGCCCGGTGAAGTTTCCAAACGGCGTTGGGAGGGCAGCGCCCCGCGCCGTCAACCAAACTGACCCCGTCACCATCCACGACGACGGCTCCGCCGCAGGTCGCGCGTGATCAACGATTGCCATCCTGCTATTCCCGGCGTCCCGGGGGCTGACGAATGGATCAACGATTCAGAGACGTTCATCAGCCGCGGTGGACATCGCATCTCCTTCCGGCGCCGCGGGCAGGGTCCCGCCGTGTTGCTGTTGCATGGGTTCCCTACCTGGTCTTATGACTACGCGGCGGTGGCAACAGATCTTGGCCGTGATCACGACGTGATCACGCTGGACTTTCTCGGATACGGCACGTCTGACAAGCCGAACCCTTACGACTATTCGGTCGCCGAGTCCGCCGACCTGGTCGAAGACTTACTCGAGCATCTGAAGGTGGACGCGGTTCGTCTGGTCGTCCACGACTACGGTGGCATCGTCGGCCAGGAACTCTTGGACCGCCGCTTAGCCGACGGTCTCGGTTTCTCGATCGAGTCGCTGGTTGTGCTGAACTGCGGCATCGTCTACAGCGCTTACCGGCCGACTCGTTTGCAGAAGCTGCTGATCCTGCCGGTCATCGGAAAATTGGTTGCCGGACGCATCACCCCGGAGCGGGTGCGCTCAGGACTCGACGCCGTGCGCGCCACCAAACTCACCGACGCCGAGTTCGACGACCTCTGGACCGGAATGTCGTATCTCGACGGCCACAAGCTCGCCCACCTACACATCAAGTACAACGCCGAACGGGCCCAACACCACCGGAGGTGGGAAAGTGCCCTAGCCAGTTGGGACGGCCCGCTGCGTCTGGTCTGGGGACTGGAGGACCCGGTGTCGGGTCGTCACGTTCTGGAGCGGGCGACCGTCTTGCTGCCAGCGGCCGAAGTGACCGAACTACCGGGCATCGGCCATTTCCCACAACACGAAGCACCAGAGGCTGTCGCCGCAGCGATTCGGGCGCGGTGATCACTGCGGAATCGGATGCGTGACAACCATATTCGCTACGTCGCTCCACGGCGTAGAAACGTCACAGTGACGTTTCTACGAACTTGAGGGCTCCGGACGTTCCGCCGGGATTCCTCGGATCTGGAGATCGTGCGCCGTCAGGTAACCGCGCGGAAGGAACTCGGCAAGGGCCGGCCACGTACGGACGAGCGCGGCAAACGTCGGCATCATTCAGGTTTCAGCCAACGACAAAGTCTTTCGGCCACTAGGGCGAGAGCGGATTGCGGATGGCTGTCTGCGTGACCGGGACCTCTTGGCGGGAATCCGCCAGACCTGACCGGACCCGCAAGTCCGAGGCCCTATCCGCCGATCCTCCTTTTGCCGATAAGCGACATTATGTCAATAGAGGTACTGCATACTGCATCAGATGAATCATCATCCGTCCCCCTTGCTTGCTGTCCGGTTTCGCTAGATCTGGCGGTCAACGCCTGGCGACATCGCGACTGTCCGGACGGACATCGACACCAGATGCTCGAGCAGCCTCCACCAAAATCCGATCCATCGTGGTGCGACGCATAACCAAGGCCACCCCGTACACCGCCGGATCAATTTCGCCGGTGATGCTCTTGCGGAGGCTTGTTGAACGGCGAGCTAGATTCGATTTACAGACCGAGAACCACGCGCAGTGCTGCATCAACCCGGCGCATTTCATCAAAACTGAGGAGTCCGACCCTCTCACCGAGTCGGCTGGGGTCGACCGCTGCGGTCTGCTCGGCCAGGACCCGAGTACTGGCGCCGCCGACCGCAACCTCGGGCCGAAAACTGGCTGGACGAGCTGACGTAGACGTCGGAGCAACCAGCCAGGTCGACAGTGGCAGTTGATCTGACTGGACTACCACTGCGTAGCGGGCTCCGTACTGTTCGTGACCACGACTCCCCCTTGGGGCACGTAACCGAAAGACCTCACCACGCACGCAACGTCTCCATGTCACGCAGCACTTGCAATGCCTCGGCACGATCAGACTCGTCGCCGGCCAGACTCTCAGCCTCGGCGCGAATCACCGCCTCAGCCTTCCGCCGCGCAGCATCGATCAGCGCCGACCGCACCGCGGCCGACACGGCGGTGCCGTCTCTCGTTAACACCTCGAGTGCGCGCAACGTGTCGTCATCCGGCCGGAAAGTGATCGTGTCCGCCATGAGACCAGTGTATGACAATTAGTAAGACAGACATCCGTCTCCAGCTACGTATCGGCGTGCAGCCGCACCCGATGGTGTGACTGCCAGCATCGGTCTCGCGCGCGTCATCGCCACGCCAACTGGCGTGGTCGACGTCGAAGATCTGCTCGAGGAACTCGTACATGGCGCCGATCAAGCGATGTATGCCGCCAAGCGGGCCGGCGGCAACCGAGTGCATAGCCATTCCGACGAGGGATGACAGCGACGGAGTCACGGCCCCATCCACTGGATTCAAGGTCTCTGCGATGGCGCGTGAGCCCCTCTGCCACGTGGTCAGAGGGCGTCATTGAGAACAGCGACATCGCCTGGCGCACAGTGTTATCGAGATAGGCATCGGGCCGGCGCCCGTTAGGCGCCCAAAGCCGTCTGAGCAATCGTGTCGCATCGGTGTCAGGTAGTTGGTTCCCTCGGTGAGATTCGAAGCTCGCCACACTCCGCCGCCCGGCGCGTTTGAGGAATATGCACGAACCTAATACGGAAACTTACCGGTATGACCGAGAGGAATATGGCGACTTACCAGTAAACGACGCTTAGGCGTTGTTGTGGCACAACGGGCGCTCTTTCGACTCAAACCGTACTCACACAATTCCTGCGGAGCCAAACCTGCGCTCCCCCAACAACTGTGACTTTTTCTGAAAATGAAGATCCGCAGCCAGGCGGTGTTTTATTGTCGCGTTGAACACGCGAACAATTCGGTTCAGCGAACGTGCCGGCGCTTTTCAGTAGGCGCCTCCTCCGCTGTCCGCGACGAGGAGGATTTCTGTGACAGATAAGGCCAGACCACATAGAAAGACGATGGAAAGGTGCTTGAGGCGTGTGGTTTTGGTCGTCGCGTGCGCAGCGGCGTTCTGCGCCGCACCCGTGGCGGCTGAGGTTCCCCCCGAAAAGTGGACAGGGGTTATGCAGCTTGCGTGGCTGCCTTGAGTGATTGTTCGTAGGCGACCGGACTGAGCATTCCAATCGCCGAATGACGCCTCTGATTATTGTAGTAGTTCATCCATTTGTCAACTGCTGCAACGAGTTCCGCCCTCGTTGCGAACACATGCCGGTAATAGTATTCGTGTTTGAACGTTGACCACAAAGACTCCGCGCCGCTGTTGTCCCAACAGATCCCGGTCGCGCCCATCGATCTGCGCAGGCCGGCCTCAGCACACGCCTGCGCCATTGCCTGTGCGGTGAATTGAACCCCGCGGTCTGAATGCATGACGGTGCCGCGGACATTGCCCTCGCGCACCGCGACCGCCTGGGCCAGCGCATCGGTGACCAGCTCGGTGCGCATGTGATCGGCCACCGACCAGCCCAGCACCCGTTTGGAATGCTCGTCACGCAGCGCACACAAGAACATGTCGCCTTCACCGCACGTCAGATAAGTGATGTCAGAACTCCACACGGCATCACATCGACCCTGATCGAAGTGGCGATTGACCAGATCAGCCGGGAACGACGCGGTGGGATCGACGATCGTGGTGCGCACCTTGAACGTGCGCGGACTGATGCCCACAAGACCGATCTCCGCCATGATCTTGGCGACCGTCTTCTCCGACACCACCTCACCGGCAGCGCGCAAATCAGCGGTGATCCGAGGCGAGCCGTAGACCCCGGCGGATTCACGATGATGGTCGATGATCTTCACAGTCAGGTCGGCCTTCCGTTGCTCTCGATCGCTTAATTCCGTTGTTGCCGAACGCTTCACATGCTTGTAGAAGCCGGAGGTAGAGACCTCCAGAAGCCGTGCCATTCGGGTGATCGCGGTGGTCGCGCACTCTGCGGCCATCAGCTCAAACCGGTCTACCTCGGTTGACTGGCGGCAAAGTACGCGGAAGCTTTTTTCAGGAACGCGATGTCTTTCTCCTGCTCGGCGACCTGCTTGCGCAAACGCGCGAGTTCGGTGCGCTCGGCCACGGTCAACGGCGCCTCGTTACGGGCGGCAGCCGCCTCGACACGGCGACGTTCGTCGGCGACCCACCGTCCGAGCAGGCCCTCGTTCAGGCCAAGCTCGCGAGCAACCTCGGCGATGGTACGCCCGGAATCGATCACCCGATGAGCGGCTTCAACCTTGTACTCGGTCGAGAAAGACCGACGGGTTCGGGACATGATGACATCCTTCCAGCGGGACCGTTAATCCCGCTATCTCGATGTCCGCCCTCCGGGGGGAGCCTCAGGCGGCGGCTCCCAGCGGTACGCCGGCCCCGACGTTTCCCAAATGCGGGCACGACGACGATCACGACGTGATTTGGGATGGCGTCAAAGCCGCCTCACCGTCGGATTTCAAAGGAAACGTCGATGTGGTCTTTCCCACCGGTGAGCCATCTCGTGGATACGCACTGCACAACGGAAAACCTGTTGGAACCGCGAACCCATACGACTTTCTTCTGGTCCCAACAATTCGCGAGACGGGGATTGAGTGCTCAAACCTGGTGAACGACAACCCGCCCGAGTACTTCAACGACGCCTACAACTATGTGGCGAGTGCGCCGAAAGGCCTTCCTAAAGGCACCGACTGGGCGCTCGGAATCGAGTCCGGAGACCCGGGGGCCCGAAGCTTCAATCAGCTTCATATCCATGTGAGCAGGCTTCGGACAGACACCCGGAATAGTTTGAACAAAGTCGCTAAGTCATGTGGGGCCAACGAAAGTCAGTGGCTCCAGTCGAAGATCGTCGTCAACACCGAACGCGGCGACAGAACATTTCGCTGCTGGAATGCAGGCGTCATGACGCACAATTTTTTCGGCAAACTCAACGACAACATCGTCAAACCGTTGAAGGTCTCGATGTCCAACGAATCGCTACTCATCACCGCCAACCCGGCCGGTGGATTCTTCGTCTTGAGCAGTGACCACGTCGGTCCGGATCTCAACAAACACGGCGTCAACAACATCGAAGGCCTTCTGAACAAAGGCTGAGCCCGAATCGGATGCGGGACAGTCGAGTTGGCGCACCGGCACGGACTTCTCTGAGTTGACGAGCGCGCCCGTTCGGACTCGCACATTCTGCCCGGTTCGGCGCAGTCACGACTGGGCACACTCCCCCCGACATACACTCCGACGGGACAATCTCGGCGGAAACATGGGAGGACTACACATGACGATGCCGAGCGACGCCGCGGATCCGAGGGAAGACGCAGGAGCGAACGAAGGTCCACGCGATCACCAGGACGTCGACACCGAGCACGACGCCTACGTCGACGACGACAATGTTCCCCATCCCGGCGATGCGAACGAGACCCTCTGACCCAGCCCACATGTCCCTCAACCAAATAAGGAGACCACCACGATGCCATCGCAAGGGTTGACCGACGCGGAACGTGAGATGTTGGCCAAGCCCAACCCGTCCGTCATCAGCACGATCCGTAGCGACGGACAGCCCGTCTCCGCGGCGACCTGGTACCTGCTGCGAGATGACCGCATCTTGGTGAACATGGACGCCGGCCGAAAGCGGTTGCAGCACATTCGCAAAGATCCAAGGGTGTCACTCACCGTGCTTGACGAAGCAGACTGGTACAGCCACATCACTCTTATTGGCCGGGTGGTGGAAATCTATGACGACGAAGGCATGGCCGACATCGATGCGGTAGCTCAGCACTACCGGGGAGAGCCTTACCCGCGGCGTGATCGGGCGCGTGTCAGTGCCCTCATCGAGATCGATCGCGTGCATGGCTGGGGTGAGTTCAAGAACAACGATCAGGCGTGAGACAACGAAGGTCGTAGAAATGGTTCGATACCGGGATGAGCCCGGTCGCCGAATTCGACTTCGTCATTGTGGGAGCAGGTAGCGCCGGCTGCCTGCTCGCCAACCGGCTCAGCGCCGACCCCGGCCGCCGTGTGCTCTTGATCGAGGCGGGCGGCAAAGATAACTGGTTCTGGATCAAGGTGCCGGTTGGTTATCTCTACACCATCGCGAATCCCCGCACAGACTGGTGCTTTACGACCGAGCCCGACCCCGGCCTGGCCGGTCGCAGCATTCATTACGCGCGAGGCCGGGTGATCGGCGGCTCTTCATCGATCAACGCGATGATCCATATGCGCGGCCAGGCCAGCGACTACGACCTGTGGGCGCAGGCCACCGGTGACGAGCGTTGGCGGTGGGGCGGCCCAGGCTGTCCGGGCGAGACGCTGGCGATCTATAAGGAGTTAGAGGACTACTTCGCCGGCGCCGACGATATGCACGGCGCCGGTGGTGAAATTCGGGTGGAGCGGCCCAGGGTGCGCTGGAAGATCTTGGACGCCTGGCAGGCTGCCGCTGCACAAGTCGGCATCGAACCGATAGAGGAGTTCAATCGCGGCTACAACGCCGGCAGTGCTTACTTTCACGTGAACCAGCGCCGCGGTCGGCGCTGGTCGATGGCTGACGCTTTCCTTCATCCCGTTGCCCACCGCCCGAATCTCACCGTCTACACACATGCGCAGGCATTGCGGCTGTTGATGGACGGCGATGTACGTGAGCATCAACGTCGGGGCGCCTGGACCACCGCGCAGCAACGCGTCAACGGCGTGCGCCTGCTCAAGGACGGCCACATCATCGACGTCCGAGCCCGACGGGAGGTGATCCTCAGCGCAGGGGCTATTGGCTCGCCGCACCTGATGCAGGTTTCGGGCCTAGGCCCGGCCGGCCTGCTTGCCGAGCATGGCGTGCCGTTGGTCGTCGACCTGCCGGGAGTGGGCGCAAACCTCCAAGACCACCTTCAGCTTCGTACGGTCTACCGGGTTCGGGGTGCTCCGACCGTCAACACGCTGTACCGCAATTGGATTACCCGTGCGGGCATGGGGCTTCAGTATCTGCTCCTGAGGTCCGGACCCATGACCATGCCGCCTTCCACCCTTGGCGCTTTCATGAAGAGCGACCCCGCACTGGCCAGTCCGGATTTGGAATGGCACGTGCAGCCTTTGTCGTTGCCAAAATTCGGAGAGCCCCTGCATCCGTTTGGAGCGATCACTCCCTCGGTCTGCAATCTGCGGCCCACCTCGCGGGGACATGTGCGCATCGCCAGTGGGGATCCTCTGACTGATCCGAAGATCCTCTGCAACTACCTGTCCACCGACGAGGATCGCCACATCGCTGTGAAGGGCCTTCGCATGACCCGACGGATCATGGCGGCGTCGGCTCTGGCCCGCTATGACCCGCAAGAGTTGCTGCCCGGCCCGCAGCTGGTGAGTGACGATCAGCTGCAGAAGGCGGCCGGTGAGCTCGGCACGACAATCTTCCACCCCGTCGGCACCTGCGCGATGGGCGCTTTCGACGCTCGGGGTCGGCCGCAGTCTGCCGCCGCCGTGCTCGACACCGATTGCCGCGCCTATGGCGTCGCCGGCCTACGAGTGGTCGACGCATCAGCTATGCCCTTCATCATTTCGGGCAACACCAACGCGCCGGTCATGCTCATCGCCGAGCGGGCAGCGCGGGCGATCGTCGGATAAGCCGCTCCCCTACAAAGTTTCCTTCGCCCTACAGCCAGGTGGGGACGACCTTGCCGTTCACCGTCACCTCGACCTGGTCGGTCCTCTCGCGGTACCTGATCTTGCCGTGCTCGAAATTCGACACCAGCAAATCGCCGACGGCGTTCACGTCGCTGGTCGGGAAACCGAGCGGACCTGCCGAGCCGTTTTCACCGGTGACCGTGGGCACGCCGTCTGGGCCGCGCGGAACGTTCCAGGCGTCTCGGATCTTGCCCGAGGTGATGTAGGCAGGCGTTCCGGCCGCATCATTCTTGGCGGTGATTACGCCGCCTTCGAATTGCTGGAAAACCAGGCCACTATCGCGTGTGCCGGCGTTGCGGTCCCCCGTTAGCGGCTTGCCGAGATCCTTCTTCTGGCTCGCGGTTGCCGACGAGTACTTGGCGGCGATCGGCCCGGTCAGCGTCACCTCGACGTCGGCCTGTCCGACGAGTTTTACCACGGTCGGCGCCGGGGTTGCTGACGAGGACGCACCGGCTTTCTGATCCGATGCCGCCGAGTCGACGCTCCCGCCCTTGCCGCAGCCCGCGACGACCAGAACGAAGACGGCCAACCCGACTCCCGTATTGCGTATACCGCTCGTTCCCATCGGCTTTCTCTCGCTCCTTCCGCGATGTCGATCACGTTGCGGCCGACCCCGCGGTCCAACATACGACGCGGAGCGAGACCGACCGTAAGCTCGCCCGCCGCTATCACGCGAGCGGCGGGTTGCTGCGACGAGGTACGTCCCGTCAACGTGCATGTCCGGCAACCGTTTCGGCGGTTACCGGCGAGCCGCTCCGCTACGTGCAGGGATATTGCCCATTGAGCAGACAATTCGACGGCGGTACATAGGAACCGGTCAACACGCCTCTGAAGCCGCCTGTCGCGGAACCCCCCGGTGCAATGATGCGATTCCAATTCGCTGGCCTGAGAACGTAATGGGTTCCGGACTGGGCAACGGTGCTATTCCACGTGTGGGAGATTGATTCGCCAATCGGCATGTCGAATTCGAGCCGCCAATCGCTGAGCGGTACGGCGCTCGAGTTCGAAATCGCGAAACGGGCAATGAACCCGGTCTGCCACGTTGAGTTCACCGACAACGACGCCGTGGCCGCGGCGGCGTGAGTTACTGGCGCGATGGCCAGGCCGAGACTGGAGGCCATTACCGCGGACACCGTCAGGCGGAGCGCTGCGCGCCAGCGTTCGACGACAGTGCCTGCTTCAGCCATAACAACTCACACTAAAAGCGAATTGGCAGATATTGGCTCAGGCACGCCGGACCGTCGAGTTCTCACAGTTCCGACCCGCCGTCCGGCTACTGGTCAAATAGGCACTTGTCGAATAAAGAGCCGCCGTTTTCACAGGTTTAAGATTGCCGGCTTTGGACACCCGTCATCCGACAGAAGGCGCGGACTTCTGCATTTCACAAGTATCGCGGAGGGAGTTTGACGTGGCGTTCTCAACGATGAAAACGACAGCAGCCGTTGCTGCAATGACAGCGGCCGGAATCCTGGTGGCAACACCGGCCTACGCCGACCCAACGGCCGTCACATTCGGGCAAGGCCAAGAAATACCCACAATCGGCGGCTCGATCAATTACACGGTAAGCGACCTGCAGCCCAGCGGTCACAACGACGGCATCTGGTATTCCGACGTCACGGCACGAGGTGTGAGCGGCAACCCCACCCCCAACATCGCTGACTTCAATGCCCGGGCAGCCAATAGTTCCACCTACGCGACCATGAAGGGCAACGAGACCGACGGCCTGCCCAACGCCCCGATTGCGCCGGGCGCCCAAACCAGTGGCCGTATCTACTTCGACGTACGCAACGGTACGGCGCCCGACAGCGTCGTGTACCGCGACGCAGGCGGAAACGACAAGGTGGTGTGGAAGGGGTAACGGGTTCGCTCCGACCCGCAGGCGCTGTGATGCGAGAAATCTCAACGGCTGCGGGCTGTTGCGTGCTCAGCCGGGTCTGGCAACGTCGGCCTCCCAACGGGTTCGGCGTTGGCGTTCGGTCTGCTCCCACCACGGCGGTTGGCCGCGTTCCCCGAGTGCGACCTTCGCGGCATCGACGCCCGCCCGAGCTATCGACTCCGCCGGTGTTCCCTTGACGCGGCGCACTTCTCGGCGCCACGCCATCAACACCTGCACGAGTTCGGTGCGCCGCGCCGCGGGAATCAACGGATCGGTGGCGCGCCACTTGCGTCCGTCGATGACGACGTAGTGGCCCTCGTCAGTTGCCACCGCGCCCGGTGCTCTGTTGGAGCTCATCAATGAGGTTCGACGCTTCGGCCTTGGTTAGGTTGTCGGGCACCTCGCGCCCGGCTTCCTGGCTGAGAGTGTGCAGATAGCTTCGCTGCGGTCCTGTCATGGGCTCGTCCCCCGTCACCCAATCGGCGGGATCTTTCTCCGCCGTCTCGTTGGGCGCCTGCTGTGTCTCGTCGCTCATCGCGATCACCTCCGGGGACGGAATAACCGTCGCACAGACGTTCGAAACCTCCGGCTATGCAGGTTCCGTTGCAGCTTCGCTCTCGCCTCGGCCCGGGTCCCTGCGCATCGATGTAATGACGTCAATGGCTCTGCGGTAGGCGTCGTAGCGTTGCCGGAGTTCATCATTCAGACTCGCAACATCGACGTGGCCGAAATCGACCAGCAGCACGGTCTCGTCGACGCCGAGCCGATGGGCGATCCGACGCAGCTCGGCGTAGGTAGGAAAGTCCGGCTTGTCTTTTCGTCTGCTGTAGGTACTCAGCGTCAAGCCGAGGGCGGCGGCCAGTTCGCTGTCACGAACCCGTCTGCTCAGAAGTCGGCTAACACTTTGGCGAGCGGTTCGGCCATCGCGGTCGATCAACGGCATGTAGGAACCCTAGCGCCGACTTCCGCGCATTCACATAGCCATTCGAAGGAATTTCTGTGCACCGAGGCGTGGCCTTCATTCCGCGCCCGCCGGTAGATACGAAGGTCCTTGTTGCGGAGCCGAATTCGTCGCGTCACTCAGTCCTGTTGCCCGCGCAAAGCGTCGCCCACCGTCGAATAAAGTTCGAGGATCCGGTCGAGACCGATGATGCGCATCGGCCGGCTGGTTGCGGTGCCGGCGGCGGCGACCCGCATTGTGGTGGGTGTGGGTGCCGTCAAGCGTTGCGTTTCGAGCAGAAGGTTCATGCCGGCCGAGGACATGAACTCTACGGCCGTGAGATCGACGACCAGCACTGGCGGCTGGGCCGTCAACACCACGTCGAGATGCGTGGCTAGCGACGGGGCAGTGACCTCGTCGACGGCGCCGGTCACCGACAGCACCACCGCGTCACCCTCGCTTCGGCGAACCACCGCGAAGCCGTCGCGTCCGTTCATTGAGACACCCACAACCGCGTGAACACCTTTCTGTACGCACCGCACCGTACACGTCCGCAATAGCCGGACCATCGAAATCGCACGCCAGTGGCAGGGTCACCACGGATGCGGATGTAACGTGGCCGATCGTGAATCTCAAGCGCGCGTATCTTTCGGCCGGTCTCGCCGCCTGCGCTACGTCGGCGGTGCTGTCACTCTCAGCTTGCAGCTCCCACAAACCGGCTTCGTCGCCGAGCACGTCCACCGGACCGGCCAGCGCGCCCGCGATGACAGCGGCCGAGTCACCCTCCGCCACCCCCGACAGCGGGTGCCCGACCCAGGCGCCCGCTGAGGGCACAGCGCCGGAGTGGACCGTCAGCGGAGCGACCGGAAGCGCCGCAATCACGGGCTCGACCGACAAGGCGGCACCGCTGATCAACGTGACGCAACCGTTCAGCGTGACGGAGACCCAGGTCCACACCCTGCACCCCGGCGACGGGGCGGTGGTGGCGCCGACTGCCACCGTGACGGTCTGTTACATGGGCGTCGACGGGCGCGACGGCAAGATCTTCGACAGCGCCTACGAGCGCGGTACTCCGGCACAGTTCTCGCTCGACGGAGTTGTGCCCGGCTTTCAGAAGGCGATCGCCGGGCAGAAGGTCGGCTCGACTGTCGCCGTCGCGATGAGTCCTGCGGACGGCTATCCCGAGGGCCAGCCGCAGGCGGGCATCCAGAAGGGCGACAGCCTGATCTTCGCGATCAAGATTCTGACCGCCGGAAGCTGACGGGCTAAAACGCGCAGCTGCCCGCGTCACACTGCCTGCGCCGCGGCGTCGATTGCTCGGTAGATTCGCTGCTCGCTGACCGGTCTCGGTGTGCCGAGCTGTTGGGCCCACAGGCTCACCCGCAACTCTTCAATCTGCCATCCAATGTCGGTGACATCCGTCGCTGTTCTGCGCGGCGTCGGCAGGGCGTCGACCAGTTCGCCGTAGGCGTGTTGCACCGCGTGCACCCGCGCCATCCGCTCGCGGTCAGCGTTGCCCGCCCGCGGCAACTGATCCAGCCGCCGCCGCGCCGCGGTCAAATAACGGGCGAGGTCTTCGAGACGGCTTGCCCCGGTGAGGGTCACGAACCGTGGCGGGATCAGCCGCTGCAATTGAGCACGAATATCGGCGATCGCGTCGAGCTGCGCCGACTGAGGTCGCGCGGGCAGCGCCGATTCGACGTCGTGCGCCGCGGCCAGTGCCTTCCTAGCACGCGCCACAACGGTATTCGTGACTGACACCAGTTCCGTGGCGACACGGTGACGCAGTGCATCGAAGTCCTCTCGCGTCCACACCGGTTGGGTGACAAGCACGTCGACCGCGGCATCGGCACAGTCTTCCAGCAGCGCGGACAGCGAGCCATCCGGATTGATGCCCAGAGTCAGTCGAGTTCGTGGGTCGAGTTGTCGCTCAATGGTTTTCACCGGGGACGGCACAGTGAGCCTGATCAGCCGACGAATGCCGGGCCGCATCGCGCCAGCCTGCTCGCCGGACGTCGCGAACACCCGTAGATTGACGGCGTCACCCGCGTCAACGAAAGAGGGAAAGCCTCGGACCGTCCGTCCCTCGACAGTGCTCTCGACCGTGCGGGGCAATTCATCGACATCCTCGGGCCAGCGTCGTACGCCGGTGCGTTCCAGGTTGCTGGCGACGACCTCGGCGACCGCGCGCCGGGCAGGAGCCGCCAGTCGCTGCTGAAGCGCGCCAAGATCCTTTCCGCGTGCGACTTCCGCGCCGTCAGACGACTCGACGGCGAACGTGACCCGCAGGTGCGCCGGCAGCTTCTCCAGATCGAACGCCTCAATTGGCACCAAAACACCCGTGCGACGGCGCAATTCCCGTTGCAGAGCCGGAAGCAGCGGTCCCCCCTCGGCCGCGATCCCGGCCAGTACTGCCCGGGCGGTATCGGGAGCCGGAACGAAGTTGCGCCGCAAGTCCTTCGGTAGCGACTTGATCAGGGCGGTGACTAGCTCTTCACGCAAAGCCGGCACCTGCCAAGCGAACTCATCCCCGCCCAGACGTGCCAGCACATCGATCGGAACATGGACGGTGACGCCGTCGTCTGCGGCTCCCGGCTCGAACCGGTAGGTAAGCGGCAATCTGACGTCGCCGCTCTGCCACGTATCCGGTCGCTCGGCGTCGCCGGTGTCCTCGGCGCGCAGCAAGTCGTTGCGGGTGAAGGTCAGCAGCGCCGGTGTGGCGTGGCGTTGTTTTCGCCACCAGCCGTCGAAATGCCGCGCGGAGACGATCTCGGCGGGAATGCGGCTGTCGTAAAGGGCGAAGACCTCGTCGTCGCTGACGAGCAGATCCCGCCGGCGGGCCCGCTCCTCGAGTTCCTCGAGTTCGGCTCGGAGCGCGGCGTTGTCGCGAAAGAAGTGATGACGCGTCTGCCAGTCGCCCTCGACAAGGGCATGTCTGATGAACATCTCGCGTGCCAACGCCGGTTCGATCCGGCCGTACCCGACGCGGCGACGCGCGACCAGTGGCAAACCGTACAACGTCACTCGCTCGTAGGCCATCACCTCGCCCCGCTTGGCATCCCAGTGTGGTTCGCTGTAGGTGCGCTGCACCAGGTCACCCGCGACACGCTCGACAACCTCGGGCTGGATGCGCGCCGCCGTCCGCCCGAACAGGCGACTCGTCTCGACGAGTTCAGCGACCACCACCCACCGAGGCGGCCGCTTGCTCAGCGCTGACCCCGGCGCGAGGACGAACCGCGAATTACGCGCGCCCAGGTACTCACTCGCGTCCTCTCGGCGCATGCCTATGTGCGACAGCAATCCGGCCAGCAACGCCGCATGCACGCGGGCGGCGTCAGCCGGCTCGTCCGATTCGACGATCCCGATGTCGCGGGCGATGCTGCGGAGCTGGCCGACCAGATCCTGCCATTCGCGAATACGCAGGTAGTGCAGGAATTCGTTGCGGCACATCCGCCGAAACGCACTGCCGGACAGATTGTTTCGCTGCTCACGCAGGTAGCGCCAGAGGTTGAGGTAGGACATGAAGTCGGACTGTTCGTCAATGAACCGGGCATGGCGTTGGCGCGCCGCCTCTTCGCGCTCGGCGGGCCGTTCCCGCGGATCAGGAATCGTCAGCGCGGCCGCAATCACCAGCATCTCGCGCACGCAGGCTTCAGCCTCGGCGGCCACGATCATCCGTGCCAGCCTGGGGTCGACCGGTAACCGCGCCACTCGACGTCCAAGATCGGTGATGTCGCCGGCGCTGTCGAACGCGCCGAGTTCCTGCAGAAGTTGCACACCATCGCGAACACTGCGTCGGTCCGGTGGATCCAGGAACGGGAACTTCTCCACATCGCCCAGTTCCAGCGCTGCCATCTGCAGAAGCACCGCCGCCAGGTTCGTTCGAAGGATCTCGGGATCGGTGTAGCGCGGCCGGGTTTCGTAGTCTGCTTCGGAGTACAACCGAATGCACACTCCCGGCGCGACCCGGCCACAGCGGCCGGCGCGTTGATCGGCCGAGGCCTGCGAGATCGGTTCGATCGGCAGCCGCTGCACCTTCAATCGACGGCTGTAGCGCGAGACGCGGGCGCTTCCCGGATCGACGACGTATCGAATTCCCGGCACGGTCAGGGATGTCTCGGCGACATTTGTCGCCAGTACCACGCGGCGTCCGGTGTGTGGCGCGAACACCTTCTGCTGTTCGGCGGTGGGTAGCCGCGCATACAGCGGAAGCACTTCCGTGTGCCTCAGGCCACTCAACGCTTCAGCGGTGTCCCGGATCTCGCGCTCCCCGGACAGGAACACCAACACGTCGCCCGGCGGTTCCCACTCGAGCTCGTGAATAGCGTCGACGATCGCCTCGACTTCGTCACGGGTCTCGGTCCGGACCACCTCGTCGTCGGGATCGTCTGGATCATCATGTGCGGCAATCGAAACCGGGACTTCTAGCGGTCGATAGCGTATTTCGACGGGGTAGGTCCGACCGGACACTTCGACGACCGGCGCTCCACCGAAATGGGCGGCGAACCGCGCAGGCTCGATGGTCGCCGACGTGACGATGACTTTGAGGTCCGGACGGCGCGGCAAAAGCTCGTGCAGATAGCCAAGCAGGAAATCGACATTGAGGCTGCGCTCGTGCGCTTCGTCGATGATCAGGGTGTCGTAGCGCAACAGCCGACGGTCGCGCTGTATCTCGGCGAGCAGAATGCCGTCGGTCATCAGCTTGATCAAAGTGCGATCACCGGCGCGATCGTTGAATCGAACTGTGTAACCGACGGTTTCACCGAGCGGGCTACCCAGCTCGTCGGCGATACGTTGCGCCACCGTACGCGCGGCGAGTCGGCGCGGCTGGGTGTGCCCGATCATCCCGCGCACGCCACGACCGATGTCCAGACAGATCTTCGGCAACTGTGTGGTCTTTCCCGAGCCGGTCTCGCCGGCAATCACGACCACTTGATTCGCCTGGATGACGTCAGCTATTTCCTGACGCCGGGCGCTGATGGGAAGGTCGGGAAACGAGATTGCCGGGACGGCGGCCTGCCGGGCAACGAGCACTGCTCGGGCCGCGGCGATCTGATCGGCGAGTTGTCCTAGTTTTTTCGCGTCGGCGCCGCGCAGGTGCTTGAGCCGTCTGCCGAAGCGTGCCGCGTCACGAAGCGTCAGCCCGTCCAGTTGCTCGCGCAGATCCGCCGCGGACGTGTCGATCATTCCGGCCAGGGTAGTTGGTTGTGGGCGCCGGTCACCGTGGACGATTCGCAGCTGTTGGGATCACCACGATTGTGATGCTTCTGCAGTCGTCGAGCGTCTGCATACCGTCGCGCCGTGACTTCTACGGTCGGTACCGCCCCGACTCAGACCCCCAACACTGCGCCCGCCACGGTCAAGCAAGCGGTCTTCGTCGCCGTGACCGCGGGTTTGGGCTACGGCTTCGACTCCTACGCCGTCAACATCTACGGACTGGTTCTGCCCGAGATCAAACGGACGCTGCACATCACCGATGCCCAGGCCGGGTATATCGGTTCGATCTTTTTGCTCGGATACACAATCGGGACGATCGGATTCGGCCTCGCGGCCGACCGATGGGGCCGCAAGGCCACGTTGGGCGCGTCGATCCTGCTGTACGGCGTGACAACTGCTTTGGCCGGGCTGACCACCAATATCGCCGCGTTCACCGGTTTGCGTTTCTTGACCGGTGTCGGCGGGGCCGGTGAGCTCGCCGTCGGGGCGCCGTACACCGCCGAGGTATGGCCTGCCAAGACCCGTGCGATCGGTGTTGGCGGCGTGATTTTCTCGCTGTTCTCCCTGGGCTATGTGCTGGCCGCGGGCGTCGCGCTGGCGCTTGTGCCGCGGTTCGGCTGGCAATCGGCCTTCATCGTGGCAATTGTCCCCGCGGTCTTGCTGTTCTTGGTGCGACAAGGCATCACCGAGTCACACCGATACGTCGACGTCCGTGCGCGCGCCACCAGCAAACCGCGGCTATGGCACTTGCCAGGTGTGCGGCGGCGGCTGGTCGCCGGGTGGCTGATCTACACCGCCAACGCTGTCGGCTATTGGGGCATGACGCTGTTTTTGACCACCTACATCGTGAAACGCTTTCATGCGACGCCGATTCAGGCGATTCGCTATGCGCTGGTGTTCTTCGTGCTGCAGGCCGTCTTCGCTTACGTCGGGACCGCACTCGCCGACTGGATAGGCCGCCGGCCTTCGGCAATCCTGGCGGCCGTCATCGAGGTGACCGCCACCATCTTCGCCGCCACGTCCGACTCGCTGGTTCACTACCAGGTCTTCGGTGCGGTCGCGATCGCCACTCTCGGCTGGCTGTGGGGCGTCGGAGACACCTATATTTCGGAGCTGTTCCCAACCGTGTTGCGCGGAACCGGTTTTGGAATCGCCGTCGGTGGCGGACGGGTGGTGTCCATCGCCGCGCCGACGATCATCGGCTGGGGCATCACCCGGTACGGACTGCAGACGCCCTACCTGGCGCTGGCCGGGTTGTGGGTACTGACGGTCATCGGTTATCTGCTCGGGCCGGAAACAAAGGGCCGCGAGTTGGAAGAGCTCACTGACGAGGCCCTGACCGAAGATCTCGTCAACGCAAACGCTTGAATCACTGCGGATGGGTTGCGAGGTAGCCGGCGACCGGAATCGGTGACGCCGCAGCGTAACCGATGGGCAGTAGCACATCACCGCTCGTCGTTCGGCAATAGACGTCCCAGCGGTAGTACCCGGCAAATGCCGCGGGATCACCACCGATCAGCGCCGCGTATTGGTTGACCGCACGCACGTAATCGCTCGAGTGGTTGTACCGGTAGATCGCGTGATCGTGGTCGCTGGCGAAGTTGTTGGCCGCCAGATAGCGGCCCGCCGCGAGGATGCTGTCGTGCGGCGAATGGATATCGCCGCCCTGGCCGTAGGCAGCGAACGTAGCGGGCAGAAACTGCATGGGTCCCTGCGCGTCGGCGGTGCTGACGCCGTCGATACTGCCCAGCCGCGTCTCGACCAGGTTGATCGCGGCCAGAAAATTCCACGCGACCCCCGTTTCCGACTCCGCCTGGTGATAGAAGCCGAGAAGTTGATCCGCCGGAGCCGGCGGCACGATGTGCCACGCCGGCAGCGTGGTACGTGCCGGGGTGATGGCGTTGAGCGCCCGGCGGGCGTCGACGTTGCGGTCGTAGGTGTCGAGTAATCCACTGGGAATGCGCGGCCTCACCGCAGGATCCCAATCAGGGTGTAGTCCGATGGCGCGGTACGCGGCCTGCTGGCGGTGTGCCGCAGCGACCAGTCCCGACTCCCCCGTCGACGGGTCGCGCAGGGCGTGCTCGTCGGCGACCAGATCGTCGGCTAGCTGCGCGGGACTAGACGCCAGGCGCGGCTGTGCGCCCTCGGGCGTCTTCGGGTTGGCCGCAACCGTCATCGTGGTCGGCGGATTCGGATCTGCGGCGGCGCGCGGCGCAGTGGGTCCCGGCGGGTGTGAGCAACCTGCGAGCACGAGCACGCTCGCGGTCAGCACCGACAATGCGAGCGGATTGTTACGGGTCATCGTCTACTTTCCTTTGCGCTTGCCGACCGATTATCGCCGCCCGCTCAGCTGAGCACCGGAAAATCGATCGGCTCCGACGGCGCCGGCACGGTGGCCCCGTGGGCTCAGGCAAGTACCGTCATAGGCTCACAACGCTGCGGGAAGTGGCGGCAGCGGAAAGTCGATGGGCGGGGACCACTGCGGCGGCGGGTTCGGTGCTCCACCGATGTGTGCCGGGCAGTAGACGGCCTCTGCGACCTTGGCGAATTTCGTCGCCGAGTCGTTGCTGAACCCGGCATTCTGCTCCGTCATTGCGGTGATGACATCGCCTTCCCTGGCGCCCTGGTCCATCAACGTGCACACCTGATGTCCGATCGCCTCGGCGTCCGGCGCGCTGTGGTATGTGATCCCGGCATTGGTGAGCCCACGCAGGAAGCGCGCGTCGGGGTCAGGGTCGGCGTGCGCCGGCGCGGCAACTGCGAAGAACACCGCCGAGTACACGACCGCAAGCCCAATACGCATGACTTCATCTTCGTGCAAACCACGGCCACAATCCAGGCCCCTCTGCGCAAGTGGACTTTTCGTGAATATCGGCTTGACCACCGGTGAAGCGCAGCGTGATCCGTTGCCACGTAACAAGATTCCGTCAGCGGAAAGATCCTGACTGGACACCGAGTCTGAGTATAGTCTACTATATCTAGGGTGACACCACAGGTTCCGCGGCGTCTCGCCGAGCACCCGACTGTCCAGAAAGTGCTTGCCGATCGGACCGATCGGCAAGCACGCACCGACGTGATCGACGCCGAGTGGCTCAGGTCGATCTGTCTGGCTGCCGGGGCCGATGACGTCGCATTCGCCTCGGTGGACAATCCCGAATTGGCCTCCGAGATACCGCACGTGCAGCAAGCGCTGCCCGGTACGCGCAGCTACATTTCGCTGGTAGTCAAGATGAACCGGGAGAACGTGCGGTCACCGGCGCGCAGCGTGGCCAATCAGGAGTTTCATCGCAGCGGCGAGATCCTCAACGAGGCCGCCCGCGAGATCACCCGCGCATTGGAGGATCGCCGATACCGAGCACTCAACCCATCCGCGACGTTTCCCATGGAAATGGACCGCTTCCCGGGACGGATCTGGGTGGTCGCGCACAAACCGGTCGCGGTCGCCTCGGGCCTTGGCGTCATGGGTATACACCGCAACGTTATTCACCCGCGGTTCGGCAACTTCATCTTGCTCGGCACGATCCTCGTCGACGCCGACATCAGCTCCTACGGGCAGCCACTGGACTACTCCCCCTGCCTGGAATGCAAGTTGTGCGTTGCGGCCTGTCCGGTCGGCGCGATCGGCAAGGACGGGGAATTCGATTTCTTCGCGTGCTCGACCCACAACTACCGGGAGTTCATGGGCGGCTTCACCGATTGGGTCCAAACAATCGCGGACAGCTCCGACGCGAGCGACTTCCGTTCACGGGTAAGCGATTCCGAGAACGCCTCGATGTGGCAGAGCTTGTCCTTCAAGCCGAACTATAAGGCGGCGTATTGCCTCGCTGTGTGCCCGGCCGGCGAGGAGGTCATCGAGCCCTATCTCGACGACCGGAAAGAATTCATGAACAGAGTCCTGAAACCCTTGCAGGACAAACGCGAAACGCTTTATGTCCTACCAAACTCGAAAGCAAAGGCGTACGCCGAGAAGCGCTTTCCGAACAAGCCTGTGAAGGTCGTCGACGGCGGCGTCCCGGGACGCAGCTAAGCACTTAGCGGAGGTCAGGGCACGTCGGATGGCGGCCAGTGCGAGCCCGGGGATACGTCGCCCGGGTCGCCATGTTCACCGCGGGCCAACGGCACCCATTGCTCGCTGGGCGCCGGCTGTTGCGACGACGGAAAGTCGCGCAACTTGCCAGAGGGGTGAGCGTCCCACTTCGCGAAGGTCAGCGGTGTCTGCAGCCAGGCATGCAGCAGGTTGTAGGTCGCCTCGAGCGACTCGATGTGGGTGCGTTCCCAACCGTGGCTACCGTCCAGGCCGAAGCCGACCAGCGCCGCGCGGGTACCCGCGCCCGCCTCGATGGCCGCGGCCGCGTCCGATCGGTAGTACCGGAACACGTCTCGCGCGTACGGAATCTTCTGCTCCTCGGCCAGGCGGCACAGCTTTCGGGTGAGGTGATAGTCGAATGGGCCGTGCAGGTCGGCCATCGGGATCGTCACGCCATCCTCGATGGAGTGTTGACCCGGAGCGCATACGGCGTTGTCGACCGAGACCAGTTCGGCGACGTCGGCCGGCAGCCCGTCGCTGGCGCCGTGCCCGACTTCCTCGGTGATCGTCACCATGATCGTGGTCCGATGCGGCAGCACGACCTTCTTTTCGGCGAAGCTGCGGGCCAGTGTCAGCGCAACCGCGACTCCCGCTTTGCCGTCGAGGTGACGCGAAACGATGAAGCCATCGGCGGCAAGTTCCGGGCTGGTGATCAACGCGACGAAGTCACCGACCGCGATCCCGAGTCGAACCAAGTCCTCGCGTGACGAAACCTTCCGGTCGATGCGAACCTCCACGTGCTCCCAGCCAGTGGGTTGGGTGTCGATCTCGTCGCCGAAGGCATGGCCGCTGGCCTTGAGCGGAAGCACCGTGCCGGTGATGAATTCGTCCGGATCGTCGCTGAAGATGCGCACGCGGGCGCCCGTGGCGAATCGTGCCGAGAAGGTTCCGACCGGAATCAACTCGAGCCGACCGTTGTCCTTGAGACCGCGGACCATGCAACCGATCGTGTCGGCGTGCACGACCACAGCGCGGTCGGTGGTCTGCGATTTACCTGGAAGTTCGGCGATCAACGCGCCGCGGCGAGTCAGCGAAAACGGCACGCCGAAGTCGTTGAATATGTCGCCTATGACCTGCATCACGACGTCGGTGCGCCCCGAGGGGCTCGGCGTTTGCAGAAGAGCCAGCAGCGTGTCAATCATCCACGCGCGGTCGGATTCGGGCATGACCGCCTTCTTGCCCACGTCGTCTCCCTTGTGCGCTCGTTACGGAATGAGATCCAACCAGCACCTTTGCTGGGCAGTCCGAGCCGCATGGCGGCTCAGACGCAATACCTCGAACGTAGTGGTTCGCCTTCAAGTCTTTGCTGTGGCCCACTGCCAGGTTTCAGGTGCAGTGCGCCGGGTGATACCTGCCGGCATGGATAAAAGCAGCTTTATCGACTCGCTCAACGAGGACCTCGGCACCGAGTATCAATCCATCGTCCAGTACATCCAGCATGCTGCGACGATCAAGGGGCCTGAGTACCACTCGATCGCCGCAGAGATCGACACGCATCTGTCGCAGGAACTGGAGCACGCAAAGATCCTCGCGCAGCAAATCGACTTCCTCGGTGGCAAGCCGACCGTCAAAGTGCCGGACGTGCCTGACGTGTCCGACGGTGTCGCGGCACTCAGGGCAGACGTCGACCTGGAGCGCCGGCAGCTGGACCGCTACCGCAAGCGCGTCGCCGAAGCCAACGACCTGGGCCTCCCGGATGTGGCCGAGGCACTTCGGCCGTTGCTACAACAAACCCAGGATCATGTCCGGGAGCTCGAAGATGCCCTGCAGGGCTGACGGCGACCGGGCCGGGCCCCGCTGGCAGGATTGACGGCATGGCTGTCACCGAATCGCGTCGGGTCGTCATCGAGGCGACGCCCGAGGAAATCATGGACGTGCTGTTCGATCTCGAATCGCTGACGGAATGGTCATCGGCGCACCAGATGGTCGAAGTGCTCGAGCGCGACGAAGACGGCCGCCCGACGAAGTCGCGTCAGGTCGTCAAGATCGTCGGCATCACCGACGAGCAGGTGTTGGACTATGCCGTCCACGACGACGGGGTGAGTTGGACCTTGGTCAGCTCGAAGCAGCAGCGGGCTCAAGAAGGTCGCTACCGTCTGACGCCCGACGGAGGGTCGACCGCGGTCAGCTTCGAGTTGACGGTCGACCCGACGGTGCCCCTGCCGGGGTTCCTCATCAAAAAGGGAGCCAAGGGACTGATGGAGACAGCCACTGACGGTTTGCGCAAACGTGTTCTCGCAGTGAAAAAAGAGCGCCGCGGCTGAATATTCTCGGCTGACTTTTGCAGACCCGCGCGGCAGCATCCGCCGCCGCGATGACGCCGAATTGCTCGACCGCACCGGATCGTCGAGTTCTTTGTGTGCCCAATGATTTTGGAGCATGGTTCGTGTCGTGCCGCAAGACCCGGTGTGGGCTATTCATTTCGTCGCCGCGGAAAACTAACCGGGTCGCTTAATCTTCGATCACGTCTAGATCAGGTCTTGACTGATTCCAGATAAGAGCGAATATTGAGTTCGTGTCGTCATCGGAGACGGATTTCCCGGCACAGCTGCGCATGGCCGAACTGCGCGTGACCCGGCCGCGGGTCGCTGTGCTCGAGGCGGTTCACCAGCATCCCCATGCTGACACCGAGACGATTCTGTCCGCCGTCCGCCGCCACCTTCCCGATGTCTCGCGACAAGCGGTCTACGACGTCCTCAATGCGCTGACCGCGGTCGGCCTCGTCCGCCGGATCCAGCCGTTGGGCATGGTCGCCCGTTACGAGTCGCGGGTCGGCGACAACCATCACCACGTCGTGTGCCGGTCCTGCGGCGTGATCGCCGACATCGACTGTGCGGTCGGTGATGCGCCGTGTCTGACCCCATCCAACGACGATGTGCTCGATGGCTTCGTGCTCGACGAGGCCGAGGTCATCTATTGGGGTCTGTGCCCCAACTGCTCCACTGCAACGTCCGGATCACAAAAGTGATCACAGCCCAACTAATCACCAACCCCTGAAAGGAACGCAGTGTCATCCGATACATCGCAGAGCCGGCCGCCCCACCCGGAGACCAGTACCGGCAGCGGTAGCGAGAGTGAGAATCCGGCACTCAAATCACCGGAACCGAAATCGCATGCGCCACTGACGAATCAGGACTGGTGGCCCGATCAGGTCGACGTGTCCCGTCTGCACCCGCATGTGGCTCAATCCAACCCGTTGGGCGAAGACTTCGACTACGCCAAGGAATTCGCCAAACTCGATGTCAACGCCTTGAAGGCCGACCTGATATCGGTGCTCACCGATTCCCAGGATTGGTGGCCGGCCGACTACGGCAACTACGGCGGACTGTTCATCCGGATGAGCTGGCACGCTGCCGGCACCTACCGGATCTACGACGGCCGCGGCGGCGGTGGCCAGGGCATGCAACGTTTCGCCCCACTCAACAGCTGGCCCGACAACGGAAACCTGGACAAGGCGCGGCGACTGCTGTGGCCGGTCAAGAAGAAGTACGGCAGCAAGATCTCGTGGGCAGACCTGCTGCTGTTCGCCGGCAACGTCGCCCTAGAAGCCATGGGATTCAAGACATTCGGCTTCGGCTTCGGGCGTGAAGACGTCTGGGAGCCCGAGGAGATCCTCTTCGGCGAGGAAGACGAGTGGTTGGGCACCAACAAGCGTTACTCCGGTAAGCGCGACCTCGCGCAGCCGTACGGGGCGACGACGATGGGCTTGATCTACGTCAATCCCGAAGGGCCCGAAGGCAAACCGGATCCCGTCGCGGCGGCGGTCGACATTCGCGAGACTTTCGGCCGGATGGCGATGAACGACGAAGAGACCGCAGCGCTGATCGTCGGTGGCCACACCTTCGGCAAGACCCACGGCGCCGGCGATCCCGAACTGGTCGGTCCCGAGCCCGAAGGCGCTCCGATCGAACAGCAGGGATTGGGCTGGAAGAGCTCGTTCGGCAGCGGCAAGGCCGAAGATGCCATCACCAGCGGGTTGGAGGTGGTGTGGACTCCCACGCCGACCAAGTGGGACAACTCGTTCCTCGAGACGCTGTACGGCTACGAGTGGGAACTGACCAAGAGCCCGGCCGGCGCATGGCAGTTCACGGCCAAAGATGGCGCGGGCGCCGGGACCATCCCCGACCCATTCGGCGGCCCGGGGCGCGCGCCGACCATGTTGGTCACTGACCTCTCCATGCGCGAGGACCCGATCTACGGCGAGATCACCAGGCGGTGGCTCGACCATCCCGACGAGTTGGCCGATGCCTTCGCCAAAGCCTGGTACAAGCTCCTGCACCGCGACCTGGGGCCGGTCTCCCGCTACCTGGGGCCGTGGGTCGCCGAGCCACAGCTGTGGCAGGACCCGGTGCCGGCCGTCGACCACCCGCTGGTGGACGAGAAAGACATCGCGGACCTCAAGAAGAAGGTCCTCGACTCCGGTCTGTCGGTGCAGCAGCTGGTGAAGACCGCGTGGGCGGCGGCGGCAAGCTACCGCAACACCGACAAACGCGGTGGTGCCAACGGTGCGCGGCTTCGGCTTGAGCCGCAACGCAATTGGGAGGTCAACGAGCCTTCCGAGCTCAGCAAGGTGTTGCCGGTCCTGGAGAAGATCCAGCAGGACTTCAATGGCTCAGCCTCTGGCGGTAAGAAGGTCTCGCTGGCCGACGTGATCGTGCTGGCCGGCTCCGCCGCGGTCGAGAAGGCCGCCAAGGACGCCGGATATGAGATCGAGGTGCACTTCGCACCGGGACGCACCGATGCATCGCAGGAGAGCACCGACGTGGAGTCGTTCGCGGTGCTCGAGCCGCGGGCCGACGGGTTCCGCAACTACGCGCGACCCGGTGAGAAGTCGCCGCTGGAACACCTCCTCGTCGAGCGTGCCTACCTGCTGGGTGTCACCGCTCCTGAACTGACCGTGCTGGTTGGCGGTCTGAGGGCGCTGGGCGCCAACCACGGCGGCAGCAAGCACGGCGTGTTCACCGACAGGCCGGGCGTGCTGACCACCGACTTCTTCGTCAACCTGCTCGATATGGGCACGGAGTGGAAGCCGTCGGAGACCGCGGAGAACGTCTATCAGGGCTACGACCGATCGTCTGGTGAGGCCAAGTGGACGGCGACCGCCGCCGACCTGGTGTTCGGGTCGAACTCGGTGCTGCGCGCGCTGGTCGAGGTCTACGCACAGGATGACGCCCACGCGAAGTTCGTCGAGGACTTCGTCGCGGCCTGGGTGAAGGTGATGAACAGCGATCGGTTCGAGCTGAGCTAACTGCCTGGTCTGCGTGAGACGCTGCGCCCCGCGAGCTCCGGTTCGCGGGGCGCAGTGCATTTGTTCGTCCGGCAAGCTTCCGGTGACGTTCACTGCAGAAGGTACGGGTGCCGCCGCGGCCAGGCTAGACTCGTCGCCGCCAATGTCCCGCGAGTGAGGCTCACCATGAAGATTGTGCTGGCCGCGTACGGAAGCCGGGGCGATGTCGAGCCGTGCGCGGTCGTCGGCCGGGAGTTGCGGCGACGCGGCCACGAGGTGCGCATTGCGGTGCCGCCCAACATGGTTGCATTCGTGGAGTCCGCCGGCCTCGACGCGACGGCCTACGGGCCCGACTCGCACGCGCAGCTAAATAGCGCCACGGACTTCTTCGTCGGCAACATGAAAAATCCTTACGGCTCACTCCCCGGCGTCGTCGAGCAAGTGACCAAGGTGTGGGTGGACAAGGGAATGGCGCTCGACTCCCTCGCCGAAGGCGCGGACGTTCTCGTGACGGGAATGAACGAACAGCGACTTTCGGCCAATGTCGCTGAGCATCACAAGATTCCGTTGACCGCGCTGCACTTCTTTCCCGCGCGGCTGCAAATGTCCGGCCAGCTGAACTCCCTGCTGGTGAAGACGTCCGAAGGGCCGCTGCGGCGGGCGCTGGGCATGCCCGAGGCACCCGAGCCCACGCCGGCGGTCTTGGAGATTCAGGCCTACGACGAACGCTGCCTGCCGGGACAGCCCGATGAATGGGCAGAGCCCGGTAAGCCGTTCGTCGGTGCGCTGAGTCTGGAATTACCGGCGAACGCCGACGCCGAGGTGCTGTCATGGATGGCCGAGGGAACGGCGCCGGTGTATTTCGGCATGGGCAGCACGCCGATCTCACCGCCTGCCGAGATCGTGGACATGATGATCGCGGTCTGCGCGCAATCTGACCGGCGCCTGCTGATCTGCACCGGACCGAACGATCTATCCAGATTCGATCGCTACGATCACGTCAAATTCGTCGATGCGGTCAGCCACGCCGCGATTCTTCCCGGCTGCGAGGCGGCCGTCCATCACGGCGGCGCCGGCACCACCGCGGCGGTCATGCGGGCCGGCGTGCCTTCGTTCGTCCTGTGGCTCTGGCTTGACCAGCCCGTCTGGGCCGCGGGCATTCAGCAGCTGAAAGCTGGTTTGGGACAGCGTTTTTCGGATGTCACCCCGCAATCGCTGGCGCTGGGGTTGAAATCTATCCTCACCCCTGACCACCTCGCCCATGCGCGGATGATCGCCGGGCAAATGATCACACCGGAGGAATCCGCCACTGCGGCCGCCGATCTGGTGGAAAGCACCGCGCGGGCGGGTTAGGTCACCGATTGAAGTCCCACTGCCCGTAATCGGCGGCGAGCACCTCGTCGACGTCAATGTGTATGCCGCCGAGAAGCGGTCCGGGCTCGGATGGGGTGTTGACCACCTCCTGGTACAGCACGGCCGCCGCCTCCCGCTGGCCGTGCGACCAGGCTTTGGTCTGCCATGCCCACAGGTGTCCCGGGGTGCTGGAACGGCCGATGACACCATCGTTGATCGCCCAACGACAGGACTGGACGTGTCCATAGATCCCGGTTCGCTGCACGCCAAGTACCGAGTTGATACCACGAAACCAGTTGACCGCCATGCCCTTCCAGGTATCGGCGTCGATGTCGTCGTCCACGCTGAAGAAGATCGGCGCGGAGCCGCTGCCGCCGGCTGCATCGTGAAGGCGCAGCGCGGTGCGCGCGTCAGCCACGCCGCCGTCGAAGCCGCGGGTGAAGTCCGACGGCGCGGTTCCGTTCGGTTTGCCGTATTGGAAATTGCTGACGATGTGCAATCCGGCGGCACGCAGCGAGTCGGCGTATTCGCGGGTCAAGGGTTTGGCTTCGAAATTCGCAGCAGGGCGCGATTCCGAGACGTAGTTCACCACCCCGACGTAGCCGGCCGATTTGATCTCGTTGGGTGCTATTCGGCGCTCCGCAAAGTCGATCAGCCGCGGATTGTCCGCCGCCGCTTGGCGCCCGTCGGGCGGCGCGAGGGCGAGCAGGCCTGCGGCCGCGGTGTATTTAGCGAATTCGCGTCGTGAAATCATGTCTCAGCTCCTGCGCGTAAGGAGTGCCGTCGCGCTCCAGGGTCTTCTACCCGGATGGCGTGGATTAGGCTGCGGTACCCATAAGGCCGGCCACATGAAAAGCGGCAATCGGTGAAATCGCCTGGCGGCCGGCATGAGCGGTTCCGATTCGACGACTCGCCAGCCCAGGTTTTCGAAGTAGGCCAGCCCGTTCTCCGGTGCGAAGATGAACGGCGCGTTCTGCAACAGGCCGGACATTTTCTTGTTCATCAATCGTTTCAGGCCCGGGCCGTTGAAGTCGAACATCCACCAGGCCACCTCCGGCCGGTTGAGTGCGCCTGAAAGCGCATCGACATCACTGTCTTTCAGGTACATCAGCAGGCCTTCGGTCAGTACCAGCGCACTGGTCGCGCCGCCTAGCGCTTCGTCGAAGAACGCGTCGCGAGCCGCTGGGTCCGCCAGGTCGACAGCCGACCGGGTCAACCGGCACCGGGGCACCTGGTCGGCGAGGAGTTCCGCCTTCTCTTCGAGCAACTCCGGAAAGTCCGCTTCGATCCATTGGAATTCGGGCGGAAGGTCCAACCGGTACGGCCGGGTGTCCAAGCCCGCGGCCAGATTCAGGACTCGGTCGCAGCCACCCGTGATCGCCTGGGCGATCGCGTCGTCGATGATCTTGGTGCGAGCGACCAACCACCAGCCGCTGCGGCTCGACGCCGGCGCGTTCGCGACGATCTCGCGGCCCTGCGTCCCCGCGAGGCGCTCCGCGAGTGGATCGCGGAACAATGCGTCGGCCCGAGACGACTCGACGGCGCGGTACAGCGCAGTCCACCTCGCCGTGTCCGAGACGTGCGTGATCACGTGCCCGCCGTCTGACATACGTTGCGTTATAGCACTCGCGCGCTGGTGGAATGAGGGTTGGGTCGTGTACAAGGGTTGCATGCACGAACCGGCCGCCAGGCCCGTCAGCCCGGCCAAGCTGCACGAGGCGACTGTCCGGCGCTTGTATCGGCGATCGGTCGTCACCGCGCAGATAACGGTGCCGGCCGTCCCGGGCATGCTCGACGAGTACGTGAGAATGTGCGACAACATCTTTGCCGCCTCGGGAGTGCAGTACACCGACGAGCAATCCGCTCAGCTCCGGACGGTGCTGGAGGCCGAGTTGATCAAGGCCTACACCGCATCCACCCGCTCGAACATCGTGATCTCCTTCCACGCTCCGTTCGGTATCGGGGTGAATTACCGCGTCACAACGGAATCGGTGACGCTGGGCGGCGCCTACGACGGTTGGGTCGCCACCCGCGAAGGCCCGCTGTTCGGCACCGAACCAGACGCCCGGGTGTGGGCGCTTGCCAGCGAAATGGCCGAGCCCGGCGCTCAACCAGTGCTCGACGTCGGCGCCGGGACCGGTCGCAACGCTCTGGCGCTGGCCCGACGCGGGCACCCCGTCGACGCGGTAGAGATGAGCCCGAAGTTCGCCGAGATCATCCGCGCGGAAGCCGAGCGCGAATCGCTGCAGGTACGCGTGATGAACGGCGACGTATTCGAGACCATGGACGGGGTCCGTCGCGACTATGCGCTGATCATCCTCGCCGAGGTAGTCCCCGATTTTCGGACGACAGGTGAGCTGCGCGGAATTTTCGAACTGGCGGCCGACTGTTTGTCTCCGGGAGGGCAGCTGGTGTTCAACTCTTTCGTGGCGCGCGGGGACTACGTCCCCGACGATGCGGTGGTTCAGCTCGGGCAGCAGTGCAACACGATGATCTTCACCCGCGACGAATTAGCCGCCGCCGCAAACCAATTACCGTTCGAATTGGTCAGCGACGACGCGGCGTGTGAGTACGAGAGAATTCATCTCCCCGAAAGCGCCTGGCCACCAACGGATTGGTTCGAGGGCTGGGCTAACGGACTCGACGTGTTCGATCTTGATGCGCAGGACTCCCCGATCGACCTGCGCTGGCTTGTCTACCGCAAGACGTGACCGCCAACGACGATGCAGAGCGCAGCGATGCTGAGGAGTGGCGCCAATGACCCGCTCGGCGGTTCACAACCGTCCACCGCCCGCACGATGAGGCCGGTAACAGCTGCTATGGTGCTGTGCCTATGCCGGAGATGGATCGCCGCACGTGGTTGTTGATGACGGGATTCGGCGTGTTGGGCGCCGCAATCAGCATTCCGGAGGCCGGGGCAATGCCACGGCCGCCGGCCGCACCGGCCGGAAACTACATTTTCTCCGACGACTTCGACGGTCCAGCCGGATCTGCGCCTGATTCGTCGAAATGGGCGGTGGCGACGGCGCGCGAAACCATCAAAGATCCGACGCACTGGGAACTACCCGAAAATATCGGCCAGTACCGCGACGACCGTCGCAACGTGTTCCTCGATGGCAAATCCAACCTGGTGATCAAAGCGGCGAAAGACGGAGCCACGTTCTACGGCGGCAAGATCCAGAGCAGGTGGCGGGGCGGGGTCGGCCACACCTGGGAAGCGCGAGTCAAACTCGAGTGCTTGACCGCGGGAGCGTGGCCCGCCTACTGGCTCGGAAACGACGACCAGGGCGAAATCGACATCGTCGAGTGGTATGGCAACGGCAGCTGGCCGTCAGCCACCACCGTCCACGCCAAAGCCAACGGCGGCGAGTGGAAGACCCAAAACATCTCAGTCGACAGCGCCTGGCACACCTGGCGGTGCCAATGGGACGCCGGCGGCATGCGGTTCTGGAAAGACTTCGTCGACGGGGCAGCGCCCTACTTCACGGTGTCGGCAGACTCGTTGCCGGATTGGCCGTTCAATGGTCCCGGCTACACCGTTTACCCCGTGTTCAACCTTGCCGTAGCCGGATCCGGTGGCGGCGATCCCGGGCCGGGCAGCTACCCGGCACAAATGCTGGTCGACTGGATCCGGGTCTGGTAAGACGCGAATGACGGGGCGAACCCTCAGGTCCACCCCGCCATTCAACGAGCGTCAGAAATTGTTGCAGGTGACCGCAACCTGGTTGATCAGCGGCAGGTACTCGTTCGCCTGCGCGGGGAACTGCGCCTCGGCTTGCTGCGCCATCTGAATGCGCTGCGGGGGCGGCGAGGCGAGGTAACGCTGCAGGAAGCCGCTGGCCAAGCCCGAGTTGCGGAGCTTGGTGCCGGCGCCCGGCTGCTGGGCGTCGAGCGCCGCCACTACCTGCGGATAGCTGCACGTTGTATTGATTGCCGCCGGAGACAGGTCATCAGCGGACGCGATTCCCGCGCCAGCGAGCGCCGACACTGCCAGACCCCCAGCTAAAGCAGCCAGTTTGCTCATTGAACGCGTAACCATAAGTGGAACACCTTCCGGAATACGAAATCGCCGAACCTCGGCGTCGAGATTCTCAGTTTAGCGGAAGTAATTGATGCCTCGACTGGTCGAAGATGGGACTCATGAACCTCATAGGTCACGCTTAGCTTTCTCGCACCCCGGTAGTTTTCTGGGATGACCGAGAGTCCGGCTCGCAATCTTGCGGTGGATTTTTATCGCGTTGCCGGGGTGATCTTGATCGTGCTGGGCCACTGGCTCGCCGGGGCGGTGACTTACCGCGACGGGTCGTTCGGCAGGCAGAATCCGCTACTGGACCAGCCGTGGACGCAGTGGCTCACCTGGCTGTTCCAAGCGGTACCGACATTCTTTCTGGTGGCCGGATATGCGGCTGGAGTGTCCTGGAGCCATCGACATGGCCGCGACGAAATGCCGCGTCCCATGTGGCTTCGGCATCGTCTTGCCCGGGTGCTGGGCCCGACGACGGTCTACGTCGCGCTGGTGTCGGCCGTCGTGATTGCCGCTGAGAGCGCTGGCGCGTCGGGTTCACTACTGGAGTACGCCGGTTGGGCCGTCGCCATGCACCTCTGGTTCCTCGCCGTCTATCTTGTCGTGGTCTGTCTCACGCCGATCGCATTTGCGGCACAACGACGTTGGGGACTTGGTGCGGCGGCAGCCCTCGCCGTGGGCGTGACGGCGGTCGACGTCGGCTCCGTGGCGGCGCACCTCCCCTATTTGGGCTGGCTGAATTATCTGCTGTGCTGGGCGCTGCTCTACCAGCTCGGAATTGCTTGGCAGCGGGGTTTTTTGGGCGGGGTCAGGGCGGCGATACTGACAGCCGGTTCGATGTGCGCGCTGTGGCTACTGATCTGGCTCGGTCCATATCCGGTCAGCATGATCGGCGTTCCCGGTCAAGCTGTGCAGAACACCGAGCCGCCCTCGCTGGCCATGGCCGCATTCGGGTGCGCGCAGGCAGGATTGGTGATCGGTGCTGCGCCGTTGATCGACCGGGCTTTGCGTGCGGATGCGGCTCGGCGACTCCTGTCGCGCGCCAATACCAATGTGATGGCGCTCTACCTGTGGCACATGATCCCGGTCGTGCTCGTTGCGGTCGTCGGCTATCCGGCCAGGCTGTTGCCGCAACCAGTGGAAGGCAGTACTGCCTGGTGGCTGGCCCGACTGGAATGGGTCACGATCCTCGGCCTGGTAACGGCGGTAGCGCTGGCCTTGATGTGGCAGGCGCGGCGGCTGTTCGCTGCGCCGCTGCCAGCGCTCGGGGTGCTCCGAGGACGTCGAGCGGAACCAGTCCTGATAGTCGGTGCCGCGATGGGGTCATACGCGCTGGCGTACCTGGCGGCGGAAGGTTTCGCGCCGTCGGGGCACTTCGCCTGGCTGACTGCCCTGATCTTCGGCGCCGGCGTCCTGCTGGTGACTTTGTGTGCACCGCAACACCCGGGCCTCTGAGCGATTATGCTGCGGCACTTCTGGTTTGGCGTCTACCCCATCGACGAGAGCTAGACGCCCAACCGGTCAGGACGCCGCGTTGAGTGCGGCGAGCGCGGCGTCGTAATCGGGCTCCTGCGCGATCTCGGGCACGAGTTCTTCGTAGGCGACATTGCCGTCGGCCCCGATTACCACGACGGCGCGGGCCAAGAGTCCAGCGAACGGCCCGTCGGCGATCGTGACACCGTAGTCCTCACCAAAGGAGTCACGGAACGCCGACGCGCTTTGCACGTTCTCGATGCCCTCGGCGCCGCAGAAGCGGGCCTGCGCAAACGGCAGGTCCTTGGACACATTCACCACGGAGACACCTCCCGCGGCGGCACTCTCGTTGAACTTGCGCACGCTAGTCGCGCAGACGGGTGTGTCGACGGACGGAAAGATGTTCAGCAACACGGGCTTACCTTGGAACTGTTCGCTGGTCACCGCGCTCAGATCCGACCCGGTCAGGTTGAACGCGGGCGCCTTGGCGCCGACAGCCGGCAGCTCGCCGACGGTGTTGATCGTGTTTCCGCGCAAAGTTATCTGTGCCATGCGCACAGTCTGCCAAAGTTCGCTCCCCCGGTGCTGGGCCGGGTCGCCGTTGTCCTCAAAGCGAAACTGGCCCGGCGGCAACCCGCGGGCCCTCTGCGAAAGGTGGAGGTTCTCTTATAGGGTTCCGGCTGTGGCGAGGATGAATCGACGCGACATGCTGTTGACCACCGGAATGGGCATGCTGGCGGCCGCAGCCGCGGCCAATGTGCCAGAAGCAGCCGCCAACCCGACGCATGGGTCGCCCCCGGCTGCCCCGACAGCGGGTCCGACCGGGCCGTATCTGTTCCAGGACGAGTTCGACGGCCCCGCAGGTCAGGGCCCCGATTTGGCGAAGTGGACGCCTCAGACGTGGCAGGATGACGTGTTCCCGCCGGTCGACGGCATCTATCGAAGCGGGAATGTCTTCCTGGACGGCAATTCGAACCTCGTCCTGCAAGCGACCCAGGAAAACGGTCAGTACTTCACCGGAAAGCTTCGCGGCAACTGGCACGGCATGATCAACACCACCTGGGAAGCCCGGATCAAACTCGACTGTTTGTACCCCGGCCTCTGGCCCTCATTCTGGGCCGTCAACGAGGACCCGCAACCTGACGGTGAGGTCGACCTCTTCGAGTGGTACGGCAACGGCCAGTGGGCACCGGGCACGACGGTCCACGCTGCATCCAACGGGAAGACCTGGGAAGGAAAATCGATCCCGGGGTTGGTCGACGGCGGTTGGCACACCTGGCGAATGCGTTGGGACGAAGAGGGATTCAAGTTCTGGCGGGACTATGTCGACGGCGCAAAGCCGTATTTCAGCGTTCCGCCGAAGCCTATCCACGTCTTCGGCGCTCCCCCTGAAGACAAGCGGTGGCCGTTCAACAATCCCGGCTACTGGATGGCACCCATGTTTACGCTGGCGGTCGGCGGAGTCGGCGCCGGCGATCCCGCTGGTGGTACTTTCCCGGCGCGCATGCTGGTGGACTACATACGCGTCTGGTAGCGGTCATCGCACCGCTTTGATCACCTGCACCAGGTTGAATTGCCACCGTTCGACGAGCCGGAAACCCAGGTCACGCGGAACCGCGTAGGCCGGTGTCGCACCGTAGCGCTCGCCGGGCGGAAGCACTGCGGCCTGCTCATGGTCGGGCCTGGTGTGATCGGCCTGGGTGATGATCCACACCACGCCGCAACGGCCTAAGGGCTTTGCGACAACCTCCGGTATGAGGTTGGTGTCGAAGACGGTGTTGCGGTCCGTCGCCCGCTGCCACAGCGTCAGATCGATCAGCTTCCGGTAGGCATCCGGACGCGCCGCCATCAACGGTCGCATGGGTGCGGGCATGAAAGTCACCGTGTCGTTGACCAACAAACAATCCCCCGGCGCCGCGTGGGCGGTGATCACGTCGGCGACTTGGCTGTAGTCCATACCGTATTTCGCATAGGGACTACGTTGCACGAGAGCGTAATTCGGAGCCGCCGCGACGGCGAGCAGCCCGACGATCGCCGTCGCGGCCCAACGCGTGACAGCCAACGCGCCGATGCACACACCCAACACCAGCGCTACCGCCGGCGCGGTGAAGGACAAATAGCGCGGCGTGTACAGCGGGTGCACCCACGCCGACCAGGCGACGATCACCGCCGTGGGTATCGCCAGCCATCCGATCGCCAGCGTCAACAGTTGGCGATCTGCCTCGTCGGGGCGGGCGGACGTGAAGACGTACAACGAAATGGCCGCTGCGACTGTCAGCGCGGACACGATCGTGAACGGTGGGCTTCGCTCGAAATACTGTTGGATCGTCACGTCCTCGATCGTGCGATGGCCGATCGGCGCGACCCAGCTGATCTGATGGGTTTGGCCGGCCGCCACGACCAACAGGGGTAGTACGGCGCAGCCGGTCACGATCGACGTCACCGCGAATCGAGATACGACTTTCCGGCTGCGTAGAAAGGCACAGATGAAAACGAAGTGGGCCAACGACAACAGGATGAGGTAGATATCGAGCACTACCGACACGGCCAGGACGAGCCCATAAGAGCACCATGCCCCGACGCTGTCCCGGCGCGTGGCACGAACGAACAGCACTGTCACCCACACCGCCGCAAGCATGGAGAGGGCATACGGTCTTGCCTCGACGCCCGCCCACGTCGCCCGAGGCAGGATCGCGCAGATGACTCCCGAAGACACCGCGACCGTGCGAGACGAGAATTGCTTGCCCAGCACCACTATCCCCGCCGCGGCGCCCCCGACAGCCAAGCCGCTGGGCACGCGCGACCAAAATTCCGTGGGCGCAACGATGCTGAACCAACCGTGCATGAGCAGGTAGT
Source organism: Mycobacterium paraterrae (assembly GCF_022430545.2). Taxonomy (NCBI): domain Bacteria; kingdom Bacillati; phylum Actinomycetota; class Actinomycetes; order Mycobacteriales; family Mycobacteriaceae; genus Mycobacterium; species Mycobacterium paraterrae. The sequence continues at coordinate 4,537,496 of NZ_CP092488.2, forward strand.
ACAAGCCCTCGACGGCGTCAACGTTGTGCAGCATCTGCCACAGCTGGCCCAGGGAGCGGCTGTAGGAGGCCGAAATCGTGGCGGCCTCGTCGTACCAGAACGACGGTCGCCCCGCACCGGCCAGGCTCACCACGGCGCCCACCACCGCAACGATCAGCGGATCCACCCATTCCCTTCGGAGACCGCGAAACCTGGCGATCGCAGATCTGGAGGAGCCGCTGAACACGTCGCCATGGTGCCAAAGCGCTGAGTGCGGCGAACTGCCGGGATGACCCTCGTCAGCCCGGATCGGACTCGTTGGTCGCCGGTCAGCGACGCGACTGGCGCACCTTGTAGGTCGACGGCCATGAATGACGGGTCTCGTCTCCCACCAGCGCCGTGCCTTTGCTCCCGACCTTGACGGCGTACGCCTCTTCGCCGGCGCCGACCTCGCGGTTCGCGTGCTCTTGAGCCAGGTAGTACAGCTCGTCGATGGTGGCCTCGTGATAGGCGACAAACGTCGTCTTTCGTTCGATGTCGCCGGCGGACGCCGTCATCCAGTCCGGCAGAATTCGGGTGGCCAGTGCGCCGAACCCGAAGAGCGTGGCCGGCACTATCCAGTACCCGATGTAGTCGACGGGCGCGTGCATGTCGGCGATCGATGCGTCGGCGGCCACGATCGGCGGGATCAACGACGAGAGCGTCATGGTCGCGAGCACGGCGACCCAGAGCCAGGTCAGTCGAGTCGTGATCTGGCCGAAGACGTCACTGCTGACCACCGAGGGCGGTTGGTTCGCGGCGGCATACTCGTGCACGAACGATGCGCCGAATTGTCGGCCAACCAGTACGGTCAGCAGCGCACCGCCAAAGCTGATCGCCAGCGCCCAGCGCTGCAACTCCGACGCGCCGATCAGCACGGTCAGCACACTGATAATCAGAAACGTTGTCGCGGAACCAATTTCAAGCGACCGCCTGGGTGTCCGAGTGAGATAGCCGACCGCTAGTCCGGCGACGCCGAGCACGAATGCGACCAGCGCCGCCGCAAGCAACGGTGTATTGCCGACCAGAATCCAGTACACGATCCACGGTGCGAAGCCGAAAACAATACCCACGATCGGTCAGTGTATGAGCACCGTCACAACGCGGTGGCCGCCGGGTGTCGTGCAAGTGCTCAGCATTGCAGACTGCGCAGGGTGCTCTTGACGAAGTTCCTCAACACTTCGTCGCGCTCGCGCCCGGGCACGCCGGCGCTGACGAGTTGCGCGTGCACTCCGATGAGAAAGAACGCGGCACTGTCGTAGGGGTCGACGTCGTCATAGAGTTCGCCGCGAATGCGGGCCCGCTCGATCTCGGCGGCCAGCAACAAAAACGTCGGATGCTTGGTCCAGTTCTCGTCCTTTGGCGCTGCCGGGGAGAAGTAAAGGCTGATGACGTCACGAAACAGCGCAGCGCCCCAACGACTTTCGAGTGCCACCACCAACCTGATGATTTCGGTCAACACCGCCGACAGATCGCGCCGCACATCGAGGAACCGGCTGAGCTCCTCGGCGAGGTAGTCCTCGTCGCGGCGGATCAGCTCGAGCAGGACGTGCTCTTTGGTCGGGAAGTGAAAGTAGAACGTGCTCCGGGCGACCCCGGCGGCCTCGACGATCGCGTTGATGTCCGCCGCTTGCGCTCCGGCACGCTGAAACTCGACGATGGCCGCATCGAGCACTCGCGCGCGCGTCTGCTGGCGCTGAGCTTCCCGACTCGTCGCAGTTCCCGACACGCTCCGCATTCTGCCGCACACACTTCAGTCGCTGACGGATATCACTGAAAATCGCAGGCTCCAGGCACCCAGCACGACGACTACCCTCGCCGACATCTGCTCTTAGAGCATAAAACTGCCTCAAGATGTTCGACCGAAACTCGAAGTATCGACGGTTTCGTTGTTATCTGTCAGCGAAAGTGCTAGATGTGGGATGTCAATTTTCTCGGGGACGTCGCGCCAGCGGAGCGAGTCGCTCCCATCGGTGAGACATGGACGGGATGTATGAATACCAAGGGTCAACGCATCCTGTTGTGGACAGCGCCGCCCGCGGTGGCGCTGTTCGTGCTTGCCTACTTCGCGTTCCCGGTGTTTTCTCCGCCCTTGTCGCCGACCTTGACACCCGATCAGGTCGCCGCGTTCTTCCGGGGCAACGTGACCGGAATCCTCGGTGTGGCGATTCTGTGCAACCTCATCGCGTGTTCGCTCGTGCCACTGTTCGCGGTCACCGCCGTGCAGATGTCCCGAATGTCGACGTCGAGTCCCGTGCTGACCTACGCCTACCTCATCTGTGTCGGCGTCGGGACGACGGCGTTCATCCTTGCCGACTATTGCTGGGGCATGGCCGCTTTCCGGCCCGAGCGCGACCCACAGCTGACCAGTCTGCTCAACGACATGGCATGGTTTTTCTTCGTCGCGCCGGTCGGCACGATCATGGTGCAGAACTTGTGCTTTGCCTTGAGTGTCTACCTCGACGAGCGACCCACGCCGATCTTTCCCCGATGGGTCGCCCACTTCAACGTGGCGACCGTCGCGCTGTTGGCACCCAGCGCGTTCTCCATCCTCTGCAAGACCGGTCCCCTCGCGTGGAACGGCGCCTTGTCGTTCACCTTGCGGCTGAGCACTTTTGCGGTCTACATCGTGGTGATGTTCGCTGCACTTCGTCGGGCCGTCAGATATCAAGGTGACGAGCGGGTGGCCCTCGCATGAGCCAGAGCATGGCAGCGGCCCACGGGCTCCCGGCCGTCCGTGCTCGGCGGACGAAGTCCTGGCGTAACACTCGCAAAATAGACCAATGGATCGCGTTCTGGAGTGTGCCGTGCTTTTTCAGCCTGTTCGGTCTGGTGTTCGTGCCGCTGAGTTGGATGATGCCGCCGCGGTCACCCAGCAGTCCCGCACCGCGGATCGTCGAATTCATGCATTCGCACAATCTGCTGATCGCGTGCGTGATCCTCACGATGGCGTACGGCCTGGCTCCCGTGTCGAACGCGTGTTATCTAGTGCAGGTCAATCGGATGTCGGTGAGCCCGGCGTTCCGCTACTCGATGATGATCGGTGCGACCACGGGCGCGATCGTCGGCATGCTCTTCCCGATGTTCTGTTTCGGACTGGGCGCGTTTCGGCCGGGATACAGCGCCGCGATATTGACGATGCTCTATGACTTCGGCTACCTGGCCTTCATCGGCTCCCTGGGCTGCTTTTGCGTCATGTGGATGGCCTTCGGGTTGGCCATCATTCTCGACGATAATCACATCCTGCCAAAGTGGTTGGGCTACTACACCGTTTGGCAATACGTCACTGAGCTGATGGCCGCCCCGGTCTGGATCGCCAAGTCGGGCCCTTTCGCGTGGGACGGCGTGATGACTTTCTGGTTCGCGATGATCCTGTATGTCCCGTGGCAGATCATCGTCTACGTCTGCATCTTCGCTGCGATCAAGAACCAACCTGAAACCGACCTCGACAATGCAGCGGCCAGCACATGACAGACGTCGCGGAGGATTCCGCCGCCGGAGTCGACGACTCACAACCGGATGCGGACACTGCCGGTCGTGTTCCCGGCGAATCGAGTATGTGGTTCTTCGTCATCGGAGATCTGCTGATCTTCGCGGTCTACTTCGTCGGCTACATGTACTTCCGTGGCCGCCAACAAGAACTGTTCCTGCACAGTCAGGCTCGGCTCAACGTCGACATCGGCGCTGTGAATACCGTGCTGCTGCTGACGAGTTCGTTGTTCGTCGCATTGGGCACCGCGGCGGCTCGCGCCGGAGACTCGGGTCGAGCCTTGCGGGGCTGGGTCATCGCCCTCGTTTTCGGCGCGGCTTTCCCGCTGGTCAAGCTGTTCGAATGGATTCCCGAGATCGGCGCCGGTCTGACGCCGGGACACAATCTCTTCTTCATGTATTACTACGTGATGACCGGCATGCATCTCTGCCACGTCGTGCTCGGGCTGATCATCATGTGCTTCGTGATTCGTGCCCTGAAAACATCTGCGAAACCCCGCATTTCGTTCGTCGAGACCGGTGCCAGTTATTGGCACATGGTCGACGTGTTGTGGCTGGTCCTGTTCGCCCTGCTGTATTTGATGAGGTAGATCTTTGACATCGCTGGTCCGCAATCCACTGACGATCGTATGGGCGTTTCTCACGACGGTCACCGTCGCGTCGTCGTTCATCTCCCTCGGCGGCGGGGCCGCCCACCGGATCAACACGACTGTCACGACCGCGGTCCTGCTGATTGCCGCTGTCAAGGCACAGTTGGTGATTCGGCATTTCATGGAAGTACGTCGCGCGCCTCGCTGGCTCCAGCTCACCACCACCGGATGGGTGGTCGCGCTGTTAGCTTTGCTGCTGGGCTTCTACTTCGCCGCCCTGTAACGGCGCGTCAGCAATCGATATTCTGCGCCAACTGCCAGGCCGTGTCGGCCATGCTGCGATAGCGCTTACGATATTCGTCGGTACCGGCCCGTGCATCGGCGGCGTTACCGTCGACGCCGCGGCGCCATACCCCGGCCGTGATCGATGCCAGCCGGAACATCGAGAAGACCACGAACACGTCCAGCGACTCGGGAAGCTGCCTGCCGGCGTGCGCGCAGTAACTGTTCAGGAACGACTGCTGATCGGGAAGTCCAGTGCCAGTGAGGTCTTCACCGAGTACTCCGCTCCTGCCGTCCGGCCCACCCGGCACGTGATAGGTCACGCAGAAGTAGCCGAGATCGGCCAATGAGTTGCCGATCGTGGAGAGCTCCCAGTCCAGCACCGCCACCACCCGCGGCTGGGTGGGGTGCAACACAACATTGCCCAGTCGGTAGTCGCCGTGCGCAATGCACGGGTGCTCGTCGTCGTGCGGCACATGGTCCGGCAGCCACCTCGCCAGCAGGTCCATCGCCGGCATCTCCTCCATGCGCGCGGCCTCCCACTGGCGGGTCCACAGTGCCACCTGGCGCTGCATGTAGCCGTCCGGACGGCCGAAGTTCTCGAGTCCCACGGCGCGCCAGGCCACCCGGTGCAGCGCTGCGAGTACCCGGGCCAGGTCCTCGTACACTGCGGCGCGGTGTTCCGGGGTCTCCTCGCGCATGACCCGGTCGGGGTACACCCGGCCGCGGACGTGGTCCATCACGAAAAACGTTGTGCCGAGTACTGATTCGTCGTTGCATAGCAATCGCATTCGCGGTACGGGAACGTCGCTGTCGGCAAGCGCGGCCATCACACGGTGCTCACGCTCGACTTCGTGAGCCCGTGGTAGAAGCTTGCCGGGCGGCTTCTTGCGCAGCACGTATTCGCCGTTCGCGGTCTGCAGATGGAAGGTGGGATTGCTCTGGCCACCCTGGAACTGTCGAACCTCCAACTGACCGTCGAACCCTGGCAACCGGCCGCGTAGGTATCGGCGCAGCGCGTCCTCGTCGAAGCGATGCGCGGGCAGTACGGGTACCAGCTCCGCCAGCCCTGCCATCGTCGGCCCCCTGTCGTCGACTGCCTCTGGCGCAGACCCTACCGAGGAGTGCGAAGTGACGGCCCATTTCGTTTACCACCGACGAAGCTCTGGGGAGGCTTGCCTCGGTTAGGGTCCGGTGATGGACATCTCGTGTGCATTCGCCACCTCCTCGGACACCCCGGCGCATGTGGAGCTGGCCGAGTCGCTCGGTTATCGGCGGGCGTGGCTCTACGACTCTCCCGCCCTGTATCCCGACGTCTGGATGATTCTTGCCCGCTGCGCCGAGCGCACCTCACGGATAGGCCTGGGACCCGGCGTGCTCGTTCCGAGTCTGCGCCACCCGATGGTCAATGCCGCCGCGATCGCCGAACTCGCCGATCAGGCACCGGGTCGCGTGGCGGTAGCGGTCGGTTCCGGTTTCACCGGTCGATTCTCGTTGGGCAAGCGGCCATTGCCGTGGCGGCAGGTCGCAGACTACGTCCGTTGCCTGAAAGCTCTGCTGGCCGGAGAGACCGTCGAGTGGGACGGCGCACGGATCAGGATGATGCAACCCTACGGGTACGGGGCCGAACGTCCGATCGCCGTGCCGATCCTGATCGGAGCCGACGGACCCAAGGGCTTGGCGGTAGCGGCCGAACTGGGCGATGGCGTGTTCTCTGCCACCGTGCCGCAACCCGACGCGGTGAACGCCGTGGACTGGCGGGCGCTGTTGTGCTTCGGGACGGTGCTCGACGCGGACGAAGAGCTGACGTCGCCCCGGGTGATCGACGCTGCCGGTCCCGGGACGGTGGTGATTTATCACGCCGTCTACGAGCGCGGTGGCGCCGCTGCCGTGGACGGGCTTCCGGGCGGGCGGGGATGGCGGGAGTCGGTCGAGCAACATCCCGAGAATGAGCGACATCTCGCCATCCACGAAGGGCACTTGGTCAAGGCCAATGCACGCGACGAGCCCTACGTCTCCGAGCTCATCCCAATGGCGAGCGCCGCGGCGCTGACCGGGACCACCGATCAGGTGGGCGACTGGATACGCGGCCTCCGCGCCGCCGGGGTCACCGAAGTGGCTTACCAACCAGCGGGATCCGACATCGAACGCGAACTCCGCGCCTTCGCATCCGCCACCGGTATCGGGTAGCGAGGCGCTTACCGCGTAGCGGTGATCGCCACAGTAGTCGTCACGGCGTTGATGCTGCCCTATTCTTGTTGGGCGCCATTGTATTTCACGCGAGGGCGCCAGACCGTGCTGGTGAGACAGCACCCGCGGTGATCGACCTGGGCTTGGCTGTCACGACCGCCATCTTGCGGCTCGGCTGAATCAAGAAGCTTGGCATACCCGATGGCGGATCAGTAAGCTGGCCTAAATGTATGACGTCGTTATTGCCGGGGCCGGCCCGAATGGCTTGATGCTGGCCAATGAGCTCGGTTTGTCCGGTATCCGGCCGATCGTGCTCGAACCGTCGCCGGTGCCCAACCCGCAACGGCGCGCCAATGGCGTTACCGGCCAAGCGGTTCGGCTGCTCGACCATCGCGGTCTCTACGCCGCAATATCCGGTACGGCCGATCCCCCGGCGCCTTCTTCGTGGGTGATGTTCGCCGCGATGACATTGGATCTGACGGGCGTGCCAGACCCTCAGCACTTCATGGTGCTTGTGCAACAACCTCGGCTGGTCCAGTTACTCGCCGAGCGAGTCCGCGACCAAGGCATCGATATCCGCTGGGGCCACCGGCTGTCCGGGTTCGAGCAGGACGGCGACAGCGTCGTCGTGCGCGTTGACGGGCCGGACGGTTCCTATGAGCTAACCGCGCAGTATCTCGTCGGCGCCGACGGTGGTACCAGTCAGACCCGCAAGCTTGCCGGGATCGAGTTTCCAGGAATGACGTCGCACGACGCGGTAGCCCGGATGGCATTCGGCGTCGCGCCGCCGGCCGACTGGGTGGACCCGGTCACCGGCACGTTGAACATCCCGGGACGTGAACCGCTGCCGGCCACGCTGTTCCACCGCGCCGAGCGTGGCGTGTTCGCCTGCCGTCGACTCGGCGACCGAGCCATCGTGCTCACGATGGAATTGGATCCATCGGCTCACGAGGAGCGGCTCGACGGCCACGACGAGGCCTACAACGAACACCCGGTCAGCCTGGATGAACTCGAAATGAGCCTGAAACGTGTTGCCGGAGTCCATATCCCATTGACGCCGGTGTCGCCGGATGCACCACTTGACCTACGGCGCTTCCACGGCATCAATTCGCGGATTGCCGAGCACTACCGATCCGGCCGGGTGTTTCTGGTCGGCGACGCGGCTCATGTCCACTCCCCGATGGGTGGACCCGGTCTCAACCTCGGCCTACAGGACGCGGTGAATTTAGGCTGGAAGCTGGCAGCCGTCATCCGCGGCGGCGCGGAGCCAACACTGCTCGACACCTATCAGACTGAGCGCCGCCCCGCCGCCGAGCGAGTCATTATGCATAGCCGTGCCCAATTGGCGCTGGTGCGCCCGGGCACAGAGATCACGGCGCTACGCGCAATGTTCGCAGAACTTCTCGACGACCCGAACAACGCGAAGCGGATCAGTGACCTGCTGTCCGGCAACGACAACCGCTACGAGCTCGGGGCGCATCCGTTGGCCGGGCATTGGGTGCCCGATTTCTCCGTGGAGAGCGACGGCTCGAGGACAAGGATAGCCGAGCTGGCGCGTAGCGGCCGCCCGCTGCTGATCGACCTCACCGAGCAGGCTTGCATAGCCGACGCGAATATTGCTGCGGCAGAACGGGTGACGGTTGTCTCCGGCCGCGCGGTCGGTGACGTCGCGGCCACCGCGCTGCTGATACGTCCCGACGCTTACGTGGCCTGGGCGTCGTCCGAGCCGCAGCCCGATACCGACGAACTCCGCCCTATCCTTCGGGACTGGTTCGGGGTCAACTTCGGCTGATGCCGAAACCCCGCTATTTCGAGGCGATTTCGTCCTGATACTTCTTGGTCATGTGAGCGACGGCATCATTCTGCGACTGTGCGAGGCCTTCGCGCACCTCGCTGGCGCGGGTGGCGGCGTCCAACGTCGGCTGCGCCTGACCTTGAAAATGCGGCATCACTTCGGCGGCAAACAGTTCCGCCGATCGCTTCGTGGCCGCCGGATTCGCCCACTCGTGGCCCATTTGTAGCATGCAGCCGAAGCCACCCGACTGGTCCCACATCCGCTGAACCTGCTCGCGGGCCTGCTCGGGCGTCCCGATCACGCCGGCGCCGTTGCCGTTGATCACATCGATCATCTCGTCGATCTGCTCGCCAGGCATAGTCATCTGCGGGAATGCGGCAACCTTCTGGAAATACCGAAACCACGGCGCGAGCCCGAATTTGACGTCCGCGCGGGCTTGTTGCTCGGTTTCCGCGACGTGGAACGGGCTGACCAAAGTCCAGTTGCGACGATCGACCGTTGTGCCGAACGCCGCCGCGCGCTCTTCGACAATGTCCCAGTGGTACTGAAGGGCATTGAAGCCGTCGATGGTCAGCGTCGCACCGATGGACAGCAAGCCGATGCCGTGCTTGCCGGCAAGTCGCGCGCCGGTCGGCGAAGCAACCGCGGCCACCGCCAGCGGCACACCCCCGTCGGAGTACGCGGCGAGTTGCAAGCGTGCGTCGTGCAATTCGTGCGTAGGCGTCTTCGCCGACACTGTCTCGCCGCGCAACAGTCGGACGACGATGTCGAGGTTGGTCTCCAGTAGTTCTCGCGTGTCGGTAGGCGTCAACCCGATCATCGAAGAGTCGCTGGGCAGCGAACCGGGACCCACGCCGCCGATCACCCTGCCGTGAGTGAGGTGGTCGAGCATTATCAACCGGTCGGCTACCCAGAGCGGATTGTGATAGGCGAGCGAGATGACGCCGGTGCAGAGCTTGATCCATTTGGTCCGCTCCGCCGCGGCAGCGATGAAGATCTCCGGCGAGGCGATGATCTCGCTGCCCGCCGAATGATGCTCCCCGATCCACGCCTCGTCGAAGCCGAGCGCGTCGAGGTGCTCGACGAATTCAAGGTCCCGCTGCATGGCCAGCGTGGGATTAGTTCCGGCGCGGTGGAACGGCGCGATGAAATACCCAAACCTGAGCTTGGCCATGAGCGGTCCCCTAGCGGTCGAGTTGTCCCGACCCTAATCCCGTTCGGGCATCGGGAGGAGGGAGTTGACGCCTCGATTTTCACCAAGGATGTCCGGTAGTTTCCCGGCGGGCGATTAGGGGATGTGGATGTTCGGGCCACCGGGGATGCTGCCCCCGCCGCCGCCGGGTCCGCCGCCGCCGCAGCCCACTCCGGGCACGCAGCCGCCTCCGCCGCCGGGCCCGCCGCCACCGCTCGGGCCACCCGGTACACCGCCGCCACCGCCGCCGGGCCCGCCGCCACCGGTGGGGCCGCCGGGGACACTGCCGCCACCGCCGTTGGGTCCTCCACCACCGGAACCGGCACCGGGGCCGCCCGGCGCCGGCGAGACACTGGACGACGGCGTGGTCGTCGTGGTCGTCGTCGTGCTGCTGGGGCCACCTTTGTCATGGCTGCCGCAACCCACGGCCAAGGCCATCAATGCGGCGCCACAAGACAGTGTCATCGCCGTGCGAACAGATTTCATCTGTGATCTCCACTTCCGACTCGTGCACCCCGTCGTACCCGCGACGGGCGACCGCGAAACGGCTCGGCTCGCGGGCGAAGTCAGCGCCGTGACAGCTGCGCGTGGATCAGTGGAGCGATCTTCTCCGCCATGTAGGCGTGTCCGGCATCGTTGGGATGTACCCCGTCGGGACCGATCAGTTCGGGCCGCCCCACGAACCAACCGTCGCTGATCGGATCGATGAATGTTGCTCCGAGCTCCCGAGCTTGGCCACTGAGAATGTCGCGGATATAAAGCACGTCCGCCGGCGGGTCGGAATCCGTCCACGGCGGGCCGATGACGAGCAACTTTGCCGATGGAGCGATCCGCCGGGCCAGATCCAGCGTGTCGTGCGCCATCGCCGTCATCTGCGCGGGGTCGACGCCATGGTCGTTGCGTGAGCCGAAGAACACCACCAGCGCATCGTCAGGGTGCACTGCGCGATTCGTCAGATCCAGGAACACGCTGCCATGGTCACCACGGACCGCGTAGCCGGCCCTGCCCTCCGAGGCGACCTCGGGGGCGACCTGAACGCCTTGGCGCGCAAGCGTCAGCCAGGCACGATTGGTCCACGCGTTGGCTCCCCAACCTCCTTCGTCGGTGCCGGTCGTGTACGAGTCGCCGATCACCGCGACATGCTCGATGGGCGTTCCACGGGCGACGGTCTTGACCGACCGCGACGCCGCGGGACCGTGGGTGACCGCTCCGACGGCAACCGCGGCCGCGACCACAGCTGCGGCCACTCGGCTCACCGTTACCTGCACTGTGCACCACCTCGGCCGCGTCGGTTGTCTGGGTCAGCGGCATCGCTGAAGTTACGACGAACTGCGCCGTCGACACAGGTGGCGCGCAACGGGTCAGCCAACGCTGGCAAGGCCCCCACCGTGTCGACGAACGCGAGGCACAGAAGGCCTCGCGCCTAAGGGATCGTACTTGATCAAACTCGGCGCGCAGTATCACTCGCGTCACCGCGCCACGTTCAGCCCGCGCGCGCGGAAACGGATTTCGGCCGTCCGTCGTGGGATCCGTCGATCGCTTGCAACTTGCCGCCAGAGCCATGGGGTGCGGCATCGGTGTCCACTATCGGCCGCCCATCGCCGACCATTCGCCGCATCCACAGCCGGGCCGGTTCCTCGACGGCGTGATACAGCCCGGCCGCGGCGAGCAACGTCACCGCGAGCACGGCGGATAAAAGTAGTTTTCCGTCCTTGCCCGACATGGTCAGGTCAAACTGTTGCGCCGTCCATATCCAACAGGTGTGCACCAACTCGTGCACCATGTACAGACAGAATGAAATCTGGCCGCCGTAGACCGCGGGCCGGGTCGACAACAGTGCGGGCAGGCTGCCCGTGCCGATCGCCAGCGTCAGCACCAACGGCACGAACAAGATGTCGACCAGACCGCCGGTGTCGGAGACGCCGTGGAGCGGATGCGCGTCGGACCAGTACAGGAAGCCTGCTATACCGGCGATCATCATCACCGAGGAGTAGCCCGCGGCGCGCCGGCCACGATCAGTGAGCCGCAGACGACTGACCGCGGCGGCGACCAGCGCCCCGGCGGTGAACTGCATGACGATGCGCGGCAGCCAGCTCCAGGGGGTATAGAACTGACCGGTCACCAGCAGCGACATCACCGGAGGCAGCGAGGCCGCGACGGCCAACCAGACCAGGTTTCGGGCCCGGGTCGCCCGGGCCATCCGGAAGATGACGAGCACGAGAAGGCCGAACAACAGGTACGCCAGCCACTCGGCGCTGATCGACCACGCCGGGCCGTCCCAGCTGGAGTTGTCGAAGAACGGCTGAAACCACAGCTGCGTCAATAGAACCTGACGCACATAGCTGATTGCAGTGAACCGGTAGATCTCCTGAGAAGGTATGTGGCCGACGTGCAGCGTGAAGATGACCCACAGCGCGGCCAGGTGCAGCGTGACCAGGTACACCGGCCACACCCTGGCCAGCCGGAGCCATAGAAAATGCAGAGTCGCGCGGGTCGACCACGCGCGCCCCATTCGATCGAGGTAGTTCCACGTCAGCACGAACCCGCTGAGGATGAAGAACAGGTCGACACCTTGCGCTCCGCAGTTGAGCACCGGCGTCAGCGCGTCGAGAAATCCCGGAACGGCGTCGCGAAGCAGCGGGCGGAAATGAAACAGGACCACCCACACCGCAGCGACGATGCGAAGTCCCGTGAGGGCCTTGATGTCTCCGCTGCGCACAGCATCTCTCCGTGTGGCCATCGGCGGCTGATCACCGTGGCGCATCGTTATAGGTAACGGCGTTGGCAGGGTATCAGTGCGTCAAGGCGATAGCGAGCCGCCGACCCGGTGTGCCACCGAACGATTACCGGGCGGGCCGATCGGGCTGATCCGAGACGTGCGTCCCAACGGTGTCATCGGCACCGACACAGCAGGCGAAGAGCGACGAATCTTGGTTCGAGCCAACGAATTAGCCGTTGAAGGGCGCCAACGTCCCTGGGTGTCAACGCGCCGCCCTACGGATAACCTGGACATCGAAGATGCCCATCTGGTTGGCTCGCATGCGTGGACATCGCGTCGGTTGACGAGCTCCTGACCACCACGCGCTCGGTTCGCCGACGTCTCGACCTGGTCCGGCCGGTCGGTCGAGACGTGATCATGGAGTGCCTGCAGATCGCCATGCAGGCTCCCACTGCGAGCAACGCACAGGACTGGCGCTGGCTGGTGATCACAGACCCCGGTAAGCGCGCCGCGATCGCGAAGATCTATCGCAGCATCGGCGAGCAATACCTGCCGCGCATGGCGGCCTCGGAGTCCGACCCACAGACCAGACGCGTGTTGCGCAGCGCGCTCACCCTTACCGACACGCTGGCCGATGTACCCGTGCACGTCATCCCTTGCCTGCAACGCCGGTTCGACGGCAACGACCCGGTGGTCGCGTCGTCGGCGTGGGCCTCGATCATTCCGGCCGGCTGGAGCTTCATGCTCGCGCTACGGTCGCGAGGACTTGGATCAGTCTGGACCACAATGCATTTGGCCAAAGAGCGGGAGGTGGCCGAACTGCTGGGGATTCCCGACACTGTCACACAGGCGGCGCTGTTCCCAGTGGCTTACACGATCGGCACCGACTTCAAACCGGCCGCACGTCCGCCGGCGGAGACCATCACGTACTGGGACGGCTGGGCACAGAGCTGATGCGCGCGCCCGAACTATGTTGCGGGCAAGTGAAATTGTTTCTTACCGAAGTATTAAACGCTGGAACAGGTGACCTTAGAGTAGGCAATTAGCGTCTCAAACAGATCGGGATCATCGCCGAGCCCGGTTTTGCAGTAGCAGTGTTTGGGGAATGGGGAGCGCGAAAATGGACGACTCGATCAAGTCGGCAGCCTACGCGGCGCCGCGCCACGCTCGTCTTCCTTTCGATTGCAACGGCGCACTCGTGCGGGCTCAGTGCCGACACCTGGCCACGGTGGTGACTATCACCGGCTCCATCGATGCGAGCAACGTGGATCAGGTCATCCAATACGCCGAACGTTTCAACTTGCCGGACAAGCCTTTTGTGCTCGACCTGAGCGGCCTTGACACTTTCGGTGGGCAAGCTGTGCGGCTGCTGTACGCCGTCGACGAAGCGTGTGCTGCGGCGGGCCTGGACTGGGCGCTCATCCCGAGCCAGGCTGTGAGCCTCACGCTGCTGGTCACGCGCGGCGATATCAACTTCCCGACCGCCACGACAGTGCACGAGGCATTGCAGTTCTTCGCCGACGCCACCACTGCCCGGCGTCGTCTTCTGCTGCCGCTCTTCACCAAATCCGCCTAGTCGGTCAGTCGCGCTTCGGCGTCCATCTCGCGAAGTCCGTATGCTGCTATTCGTGACATCCAAGTCAACCTTCGCCGTCGCGTCGGCGCTCACGGCGCTGGGCTGGATGGCGTCAGTCGGTCCCGCAGCGGCCGATCCCACACCGGCGCCGCCTCCCCCGGCACCTGCCGCGCCAGCACCGCCGCCGGGCCATGGCCCGGCACCCGCGCCGGCTAAGACCACCATCGACAAAGACGGCGTCTACAACGTCGGAACGGACATCGTTCCGGGTGTGTACACCTCGGCTGGCCCAATCGGCAGCGGTGTCTGCTATTGGAAGCGTCTAGGCGATGACACCACACAGCCCCTCGACAATGCGATGAGCAAGAAGCCGCAGATCGTGCGGATTGAGCCGACCGACAAGACCTTCAAGACGGATGGCTGTCAGGCCTGGCAGAAAAACGACGCCGCGGTCCCTGACCCCGGTAAATCACCGGAGCAGGCCAGTCTGGGACTCGGTATTCTCAACTCGCTGATTGGCGGTGGCGGCGCGTCCGCGCCCGCCGCGCCACCGGCTCCCGCGCCGGCGCCGCCTCCCGCACCGGCGCCGCCCAAATAATCACCGAGCCGCCACGCCGTATGCAGACCGTCGAATACGCCGCCGGTCGTTCGGCCGACGTGTTCGGTGATCCAACCCAACCAATGGTTCTGCTATGGCACGGCCAACAGGCCGATGCGCGCTCCTCGGTTCGGTCGCTCGCCGAACTCATCGCGCGCCACGGTCTGGCCGTCGTCGCCCCGGACTGGAACTCCGCGAACGCCGATGGCGGACGCGCCGACCTGCTGGCCTCGGTGGAATTCACCCGGTCGCATGCCGACGACGCCGACCATGTCGTGCTGGTCGGGTGGTCGATGGGCGGGCTGGCGGCAGCCGGTTTGACCATCCAGGCGCACCAGCACGGTGTCGCCTTCTCGCATACCGTCTGTCTAGCCGGCGCGTTCATGGTCGCCGATCCGATCTCCCGCGAGCGCCCGGCTGAGCAACTCCACGACGCGGCCGACCCGACGCCGTTCACGTTGCTTCACGGAGTTGACGACCGGGTGATACCGCTGTCGGTAGCGCATGAATTCGCCGCGGCACTGCAGCAACACCATTGGCCCGCCCGGGTCCTCGAGCTTCCAGCCGACCACGGGTCGATTGCCGGCGCGGCGTACGACCCGGCGGCCGGGCGCTATTACGCCGCCACGGATGAGCGGTCGCTAGCGGTCGCCGCTGACGTCGCGGCCCTGATCGCCGACGCCGCACGGCAGCGTTGACGGAGACAACCAATCGCGGAGTTTGGCGTAGACCAGCGGGTGGTTCAACAGATCGAAGTGATTGAGCCCGGTCAGGGTCAGACCAAGCTCGGGTTGAAACGGGATGCGTCGCGACTTGCCAAGGCCCGCAGCGCTGTTGGACCTTACCAAGTGGTCGCCGGCGATCATTCCGAGCAACGACGGCGCCACCGTGGACGACACGAAGTGATAGGTGGCATGTGGCAGAAACGGCGCCTCGTGGCAACGGTCGCGAAGGAATTCGTCGGGGTCGGCATCGAGCCAGTCCTCATCGAGGCACGCCCCGTAGCGCAAATCCTTCACCCCATCGCTACGAGCATTCAAAAAGGCTGCGATCGCTTGAGTTTCGGGCAACTTGGCCAGTAGCCACGACGCGACGTTGACGCCCTTCTCCAAATCTGCGCCCAGATGCGGCGAACCCAGGCACACCACCTTGCTGACCTTCGCGGTCCAGGCATGCTCCTCATCGGCGCCGTAGTGGCACGCGCTGCGCACGACCAGTCCGCCCATCGAGTGGCCCACCAGCACCAGTTCGGCGACCGGAATCGGCCATCTGTCATGTAGCAGCTCGAGGACATCGGCCAAGGTGCGGCCGTTGACGGAGATGTGCAGTCCGGTGTTGTAGCGCAACAGAATTGGGCTGTAACCCAGGTCCTCGCGCAGACGCTCGCCGTAGCTGCGGGTGTCGTCGGCGTCGCGGGCGCGCCGCGACCAAGCCTGCTCGTTCATGCACCATCCGTGCACGAAGACCACCACCCGACCGGTGGCGTCTGGGTAGGCTGCGGTCAACGCGTCGGTGGTCAGCGCCACCGACTTACCGCCGGATCGGATCACCATGGCGCCGGCGAGCGGATTCTCGAGGTCGCTCAGCTCGTCGCCGTAGATCCCGTTCACCGCGGCGATGGCGGCGCCGACGGAGTCCGAACGCGATTCCAGCGCCTCATCGGTTTCGTCGCCCCAGATCTCTGCGGCGACAACGCCCGCCGCACGGGTAACCCCGCGCAGGCCATGGTCGACCCCGGTGTAGACCGCCCGGGAAATGCCATCGTGAATCGTCCGGGTCGGAGTCGCCGACGGACCGATCGAGTTGAACACCCGACCGGCGATGCCCGCGTGCATACCTCGCACGAGGTTGGTCAGCACCGTCGTCGCCTCCCCCGCCAGATCGCCGACGGCACAGATGTCGCTGCGCTGCATTGTCCCCCTTACGCCTCGACGGTGGTCACGATGGCTGAACAGCTTCATCGCTGCCCGGACCCCTCGTCTGGGATCCCTCTGAGCTGCCGGTTTGTCCATTCAGTATACAAACGTTTACTGTATGCGCCAGTGGCCGAACCCGACGGGTGCCACCTGACTGCGGGCACGACGCCTGATAGGAGCCGTTATGGACGCGACCTTTTCGCTGGAGCTGTCGGACGAAGTGGTGCAGGTCCGTGACTGGGTGCACGAGTTTGCCGACACGGTGATCCGCCCGGCGGCAGCCGAATGGGACGAGCGCGAAGAGACGCCGTGGCCCATCATTCAGGAGGCAGCCAAGGTCGGGCTGTACACGCCGGACCTGTTCGCACAGATGGCGGGTGAAGCCAGCGGGCTCGGCATGCCCACCGTCTTCGAGGAGATGTTCTGGGGCGACGCAGGGATCGCTCTGTCCATCATGGCCACCGGCCTGGCCGCGGCCGCCCTTGCCGCGAACGGCACGCCGCAACAGATCGGCGAGTGGCTGCCGCAGATGTTCGGTAGTCCTGGCGATCCTCAGTTGGCCGCGTTCTGCTCGTCAGAGCCCGGCGCCGGTTCAGACGTCGGCGCCGTGCGCACCCGGGCCAAATACGACGAAGCCACCGACGAGTGGGTGCTCAACGGAACCAAGACCTGGGCGACCAACGGCGGTATCGCCAACGTCCACGTTGTGGTGGCATCCGTAGAGCCCGAGTTGGGCACCCGCGGGCAGGCGACGTTCATCGTGCCGCCCGGCACCAAGGGGCTGTCACAAGGACAGAAGTTCAAGAAACATGGCATTCGGGCCTCGCACACGGCCGAAGTGGTGCTCGACGACGTCCGGCTCCCCGGCGAGCTGATCCTCGGCGGCCGCGAGAAGTTCGAGAGCCGCATCGCGCGAATCAAAGAGGGACACCGGACTTCGAGCCAGGCCGCGATGATGACGTTCGAACGGACGCGGCCGACAGTGGGCGCGATGGCGCTCGGCATTGCCCGGGCGGCCTACGAATACGCCCTCGAATACTCGGGTCAGCGAGAGCAGTTCGGCCGCAAGATCGCCGAATTCCAAGCTGTCGCTTTTAAATTGGCCGACATGAAAAGCCGCATTGACGCCTCCCGGATGCTGGTCTGGCGCGCCAGTTGGATGCAACGCAACAACAAGCCGTTCACCTCGGCCGAGGGTTCGATGGCGAAGCTGTATGCCAGCGAGACCGCGGTGTACGTGACCGACGAGGCGATCCAGATTCTCGGCGGCAACGGGTACACCCGCGACTACCCCGTCGAACGGATGCACCGCGACGCGAAGATCTTCACCATCTTCGAGGGCACCAGCGAGATTCAGCGGCTGGTAATCGGTCGGGCAATTACCGGGCTGTCGATCAGGTAATCGAAATAGCTTGCATAGCTTGCTCCCGGCCAGCGAGATCCGCAGTGATCTGTGCAGCGTGCACCACCGATGGCCATCGTCGCGTCAAAACAGGCCGCGCAGTTGCCGAACCTGGATCGCGCCGGGGTCGGTCCATGTAACACTGCCGTAATGGCATATTCGATTGCGCGCCCCAAGCTGGAGGGCAATATCGCGGTCAGCGAAGACCGGCAACTGGGTTTCGCCGAATTCGGCGATCCGCAGGGGCGCCCGATTTTCTGGTTGCACGGCACCCCGGGCGCGCGCCGCCAGATCCCTGCGGAAGCCCGGGATTACGCCGAGCAAAACCACATCCGGCTGATCGGGATTGACAGACCGGGCATCGGCTCTTCGACTCCCTATCAGTACGAGAACGTCCTTGCCTTCGCCGACGACTTGCGCACCGTCGCTGACACGCTTGGCATCGACAAGATGGTCGTCATCGGACTGTCCGGGGGCGGGCCTTACACGCTGGCATGCGCGGCCGCGATGCCCGAGCGGGTCATCGCCGTCGGGGTGCTCGGCGGGGTCGCCCCCACGGTCGGTTCCGAGGCGATTAGCGGCGGACTGATGGCCCTCGGCAGTTTCGTTGCGCCGCTGTTGAAGGTCGCCGGCCTCCCGATCCGACTGGCCGCCGTCGGGCTGATCCGTCTGATCAAGCCAGTCGCCGAGCCGGCCCTGTACCTCTACGCCGGAGTCTCCCCCGAGGGTGATCGCAGGCTGCTGGTGCGTCCGGAATTCAAGGCGATGTTCCTCGACGACCTGCTCAACGGAGCACGGAAGCAACTGGCCGCGCCCTTCGCCGACATCATCGTCTTCGCGAAGGATTGGGGTTTCACGCTCGACACAGTCAAAATCCCAGTCCGGTGGTGGCACGGCGACAAGGACCACATCGTCCCGTTCGCCCACGGGCAACACGTCGTCAGCCGACTGCCCGACGCGGAGCTCTACACGCTCCCGGGCGAGAGCCATCTCGCCGGCCTGGGTTTCGCCGAGGAGATCCTTCGCACGATGGTCGAGCTTTGGGACAGCATCGAAAACACGTGAATTCTTGTTCGGCGCACCACGCCATCGCACGCCGTGTGATAAACGGATCGGGTGCCCGCGAATCCGACGCTGACCAAGGACCAACGCAACTCGTTCATCGCCGCGATGCTGGGCTGGACGATGGATGCCTTCGACTACTTTCTCGTGGTGCTGGTGTACGCCGACATCGCGAAGACGTTTCACCACACCAAAGCTGAAGTCGCGTTTCTGACCACTGCCACCTTGCTCATGCGTCCGGTCGGCGCTCTGCTCTTCGGCTTGTGGGCTGACCGGGTCGGCCGGCGGCTGCCGTTGATGGTGGACGTGGTGTTCTACTCGGTGGTCGGATTCCTGTGCGCGTTCGCCCCGAACTTCACGGTGCTGGTCGTGCTGCGTCTGCTGTATGGCATCGGGATGGGCGGTGAATGGGGGCTGGGTGCGGCGCTGGCGATGGAGAAGGTCCCCGTCGAACGACGAGGATTCTTCTCCGGGCTGCTCCAAGAGGGGTACGCGTTCGGCTACCTGCTCGCCACGGTGGCGTCGCTGCTGGTGATCGATCAACTCGGACTGTCCTGGCGCTGGCTGTTCGGGTTGAGCATCATCCCGGCACTGATCAGCCTGATCATTCGCTACCGGGTGCAGGAATCCGAAGTCTGGGAAGCCGAGCAGGATCGAATGAAGTTGACTCGCACAAGGATTGGCGATGTCTTGCGTGACGGCGCGGTTATCCGTCGATTCATCTACCTGGTGTTGTTGATGGCGGCCTTCAACTGGATGAGTCACGGCACCCAGGACGTCTATCCGACCTTCCTGTCGGCCACTCACGATGGTGGCGCCGCGCTGTCGCACGCGAGCGCGAAGTGGATCGTGTTGATCTACAACATCGGCGCCATAGCCGGCGGGTTGATCTTCGGCTCCCTGTCGCAGCGGTTCGGCCGCCGATACACCGTGGTGTTCTGCGCCCTGCTCGGACTGCCGATCGTGCCGCTGTTCGCCTACTCGCACTCCGCCGCGATGCTGTGCCTCGGCTCGTTTCTGATGCAGTTCGCCGTTCAGGGGGCCTGGGGCGTGATTCCCGCGCACTTGACCGAGATGTCACCGGATGCCATCCGCGGCTTCTATCCGGGTGTCACCTACCAGCTGGGAAATCTGTTGGCCGCGTTCAACTTGCCGATCCAGGAACGACTGGCCGAAAGCCACGGGTATCCCTTTGCATTGGCTGTGACGATCGGACCGGTCCTGATCGCGGTCGCCGTACTGACGGCGATCGGCCGCGACGCCACCGGAATCCGCTTCGGCAGCAGCGAAAGTAGCGCTACTGCGCTGGTCGACGACCGATAAGCTCGGCGTTATGTCCGGGGGCGTCAAACGCTTCATTCGCGGTGAGCTGGCTCAGCTGAAGCTCCCGCAGCTGTGGCATCTCGTCGCCGGCGCAATCATCGCCGTCGCCGCGCTGTTCGGCGGCCTGGACAGTGTGGACGCCAAACCGACCGTGTTCACGGTCGGTCAGCCTTACAGCGACGGCGAATTCACCGTCACGGTCAAGAGGGCCCTGTTGCTCGACGAGGTTGTCGCCGGCAAGCACGTGGTCGTTGCGGCAAAACCCGGCTACAGCTATCTCGGCGTGGTGAGTACGGTCCGCAACGACGGGCCGATCCAGGGCAATCTGAGCATGGGCCCGGCCGACGAAGAGTTCGTGCCGCAACAGACTAGGAAGGAGTACGTCGGCGCGTTCCGGATCGCGGACGCGTCGGTCGTCGGTTCCCTGGGACCGAAGATCTCCGACGAACTGCTGTTTCTCTGGAAGGTGCCGACTGGTGAGATCAAGCCGGGTTCCAGTGTGACACTGCGGGTTTGGAAGAAGCAGTTGCAGGAGATGGTTGTCACCTACGGGAAGGCCTGGCTGCCCAGCGACACCAGCTTCGCGCAGATCACCCTGCCGGTGGTGAAGCGATGAGCGAGGTGCGAGCTTGGCTGGCCCGGCGAGCGGCCTTCCCGCTCACGGCCGTGTTGATCACCGCGGCCGCGATGCTGTGGCACCACCTGCCGGTTCCGACTCAGATCTACGCACCATTCGATGTCCACGGGAGCCTGGGCAGTCAGGTGTGTGGGCGTTCACTGGCCGTCACCGTCACCGGCGTGCGCATTGCCCCGAGAGCGAAATTCCCGCTGGGCCCGCACTCAACGTCGACGATGTCCGCGGCGGGCCTGTGGGTGGTGGTCGATGCGACGGTGTCGGCGGTCGAGTCGTCGACGCATGCCGCGGCCGATCTGGTAGTCGGCGCAAACACCTACGAGGTGTCACTGCGTCCCCTGCTGGGCTACGGCGTCCGCATCGACCCGGGCTTGCCGCAACACGGCTACTGGGCTTTCGAGGCGGCGCCCGAGCTGATCCAGCCGTCGCTCGCCAAGCCGTTCCAACTTCGCGTCTGGCCCGGGGGGGAGAACCGGCTCAGCAGCCGGGTCGTCATCGACCTCGACAACCGACCGCCGGAGCGTGCCGACCTGGTCACGGTAAAGCCCTATGTGATCGGTCCGGGCAAATGAAACGACTTTGGGTCCGCAACCTGATCGGAATCGCGGTTGTCACAGCCGCGCTCATCGCTCTGGGTGCGGTCGAGCTCTACCCGGACTGGTCGTCGTATCGACACACCGTGGAGCCAGAGCGGGTCATCGGCCGCGCCGCCAGCGCGTCGATATCCGGTCAGACCTGGCGACTGGGGTCGGTGGCACGGACCGGTACCTTGCCGACAAGACTTTTCGGGCCGTCGATACCGAAGGGTGCGGTATTAACCGTCGTCACTATCGAGCGGTCGGGCGGCCCGTTCTCCGGGCAGTGTGTCGGTTTTCTCACCGACGGGCGGCAACGGTGGCGAGACCAGTCCAGCTCCGGTAACTCGTTCCCGCTCAGCCGCGGTGCCACCGAGTTCTGTAGCGAGCCCGGTCCCTTGCAGTTCAGCTTCCTGCTGCCCAGCGACGCCATCCCCAACGCCATCGACGTCACCGACTCCTCCGACGCCATCCTGCTGCGCATCGTGTTCTAGCGCGGCCTGTTGCGCGCGGACCGCATGCCACCAGCAGTAGCTAAAAGCTGTGGCAATCAATGCGATTCGCAGTGGCATCACGATCAACTGCGATATCAGGTCGATCGTCGGGAGGAAGGACGTCCAAAACAGCCAGTCGTGCGGGCCGACTACCCAGGCCATGCCGCGGACCAGGTATCCGTGATTGTTCGACGGGCCGTAGAAGCTACCGGTCAGCTCGAGCCAGGCGAGTACGAGGTAGGCCAGTACGTACGCGGCGAGCGCAACCGGGCCGCCGTGCAGGATCAGCTTGGCCGAGTCGACGATCGGCTGGTAGCGCCCGGTCTTCGACTTCGCGTAGTCGGAGAATTTGCTCCGCAACGAGGTCGGCATTACCGACCACCGGCGCTGAAAACGGTCCCCGGGCAACACTTTCTCAATGAGGACGGTGCCGCGCTCGCCCACCGTCCGGCGCGCCGCGGTGCGCCAGTCGGCCTGCGTCGAGATCCCGTAGATGATGCCGACCACGGCGAGCCACATCAGCGGCACCCCCGCACCGCCGAACACCGTTTTCACCGCCCACGTAAGGCCGTGCCAGCCGACCTGCAGAGGTTTGACGTGAGAGAACAGCTCGGCACGGGTGCTGGTGAACCACACCACGATTCGACGCTTGGCGAGCCAGCCGGCCGGGTTGACCAAAAACGTGAAGCCGGCAGACAGCGAGTAGCTCAGCACCAGAAAGACCCAAAGCGAGTCGATGTAGATACGGACCGCGGTCAGCCATCTCGGCAGCCGACCGGCGAAGTAGCGCAACGGATATCGGACGATCAGCGCGGCCCCGATGACGAAGAAGGTCGTCTTCGGCACTTGCAGAGCATGGCCTGCCGCGCTGCTGAATACTTCGTCCATCTGGTAATCCAGCGCACGTGCCAGGTAGGCCAGCCAGTCCTCCTTGAACAACTGCCAGGCGAGGTAGATCGCGAAGAATGGCGCGACGATCGAGGAGAACAGCTCGGCGCCGCGAAGCGAGGGCGGGGGCAGATCCGCCAGTTCCGGCAGACCCCGGCGGACGACCAAAAACATTGCCACGTAGGAACCCAGCGTGGCCAGCCCGGCGAACGGCATGATCATCGCAGCCCAAAAAGCGTGGTTGTGCTGCCCGACGTAGGCGGCCCATTCGACCGAGCCCTTGCGTGCCAGCAGGCCCACCAGATAGCAGGCGGCTATCTGCGGCCAGTACCGCCACGCAAGGGTGAACGGCCGAAGCAGATAGGACACCCGGTCATGCTAACGGTGTCCGGAGGCCCCGCTCAGCGCTTGACGAAGCAGGTGCATGGCCACCGTCGTCGAGCGCTCCCGAATGTCGTTGCGATCGCCGGGCAGTCGCAGCGTGCGGGTCGACGGCGGTTGGCCGGCGAGCGCAACGGTGAAGCAGACGGTGCCGACCGGCTTGTCGTCCGTTCCGCCACCCGGTCCCGCGATCCCCGTGATCGCCACGGCGGTGTCGGCTCCGAAACGGTCCAGCGCCCCCGCAGCCATCGCCTCAGCCACGGGCTCGGAGACCGCGCCGTGTTGTTCGATCAACGTTGAATCCACACCGAGCAGTTCGGTTTTCGCATCGTTGGCGTAGACCACTGCCCCGCCGGCGAGATAGGCCGACGAGCCTGGCTGCTCGGTGAGCCGTGCTGCCAGGAGTCCCCCTGTGCACGACTCCGCGGTGGCGATGCGACGACCGGTCAGCAGCGTTGCGATCTGCTGGTCAATCGTGGCGCCGTCTTCGGAGAAGATCTGCTCTCCGTGCCGCTGCCGGAGCAGCTCAGTCAGTTCTCGATACGTGTCCGCGGCGTCGGGTTCGTAGCGGGTGACCATCTCGATCTCACCGCGCCGCAGGCAGGTGGTGATCTCGAGGTCGCTGAATTCGGGCACCTCGCCCTCGGCCTCGCGCAACGTCTCGGCCAGCCCGGATTCCGGCAGGCCGAACATTCGGATGGTGTCTTGCCGGTAGATCGTCCGCCCCGCGAGGGCGTCCTGTACAGCAGGCAGCTGCACGGCCGTTGCCCACATCGGCTGGAGTTCGCGTGGCGGGCCCGGCAGCACGACCACGGTCGGCTTGCCCGGAACAACGACACCTGGTGCGGTCCCGACCGGATCCATCACCACCGCACCGATTGGAACCATGGCCTGCTTGCGGTTGGCGGCGCGTACCGACTCGAAGTCGGCGCCTTCGATGCGCGCCATGAGTCTCTTCAAGATCCCGGCGATCTTGTTCTCCAGCTCGGCGTCCAGCACGAGCTCGCGGCCGCAGAAGCGGGCGACGGTGGCCACCGTCATATCGTCGGCAGTCGGCCCCAGCCCGCCACTGGTGACAATCAGGTCTACACCCTCGTCGGCCAGGAACCGCAACTGCGCCTCGATGTCGGTGGCGCGGTCGCCGCAGATGGTGATGTGGGCAAGCTCGACGCCCAGCTCGAGGAGACGATCGGCGAGGTATGGCCCGTTGCGGTCGGCCACCCGTCCGGTCAATACCTCGGTTCCGGTGACGACGATGCCCGCGCGTGCGCTCACCGCTATGACACTAGGCGGGCAGCGTCAGGTGTCGCTCGACCGACTCGATTTTGCTGGTCATCGCGTCGGTGACGCCGGACCGCCAGTCCGCTTTGATCACGACGCTGACCCGATCGGACCGAGCGGCGACCGCTTCGACGGCTCGTTCGACAACGGCCATCACCTGGCTCCAGCTGTCCCCCTCGATCACGGTGAACATGGCGTCGGTCTTGTTCGGCAGGCCCGACTCTCGGACCACCCGAACCGCCTCGGCGACAAGTTCACCGACCCCTTCACCGACTCCCAGCGGCGTGACCGAGAACGCAACCAATACGGACATTGCGCGAGCCTACCGACGCCGGCCCGACGTTCGCCCATGGCAGCATCGGGGTCATGCGGGTTCTGGTTCAACGCGTCGCGTCGGCCACAGTGTCGGTCGCCGGCCGGGTGGTCGGCTCGATCCGCCCAGCCAGTCAGGGCCTGCTGGCGTTGGTCGGGGTGACGCACGACGACGATCCGGGAAAGGCCCGCCGGCTCGCCGAAAAACTATGGCAATTGCGGATCCTCGACGACGAGCGATCGGCATCCGACATCAACGCGCCGATCCTGGTGGTCAGCCAATTCACGTTGTATGCCGACACCGCCAAGGGACGGCGACCGTCGTGGAACGCCGCGGCGCCGCGGACGCTCGCCGAGCCGCTGGTCGACGAGTTTGTCGACGCGCTGCGCACTTTGGGCGCCGACGTGGGCACCGGCATCTTCGGCGCCGATATGCAGATCGAATTGGTGAACGACGGACCGGTGACGGTGCTGCTGGAGCTGTGACAGGAGGGTGCGATGAGCGACAGGTGGGCGCGGGACCGCGTCGACGACGACACGTGGGACATCGTCAGCAGCGTTGGCTATACCGCGTTGCTGGTTGCCGGATGGCGGGCTTTGCACGCGGCGGGCAGTGACCCATTGGTGCGCGACGACTATGCCCGGCATTTCGTAGCGGCGTCCGGAGACCCGTTTCTGAACAAGGCGCTTGCACATCCGGGAGACGACAGCGCGGCCACCTTCCCCCGGCTGTACGGGGTGCAGACCCGGTATTTCGACGAGTTCTTCACCGCCGCCGCACGGTCGGGCATCCGGCAGGCCGTCATCGTGGCCGCCGGCCTCGACTCGCGCGCCTACCGCCTCGAATGGGCAGACGGCACAACGATATTCGAGATCGATCAGCCCAGGGTGCTGGAATTCAAGGGACGGGTGATGACCGAGCGGTCCGCCGAACCCGCCGCGGAACGGCGCGATGTCGCGGCGGACCTGCGCGGGGACTGGTCGATACCGTTGCGCGCCTCGGGTTTTGACGCGACCGCGCCGAGTGCCTGGTCGGTCGAGGGCATCCTGCCCTACCTCAACGCTGCGGCCCAGGACACCTTATTCGGCCGCATCACCGAACTCTCGGCGCCCGGTAGCCGGCTCGCGATCGGCGCCCTGGGGTCGTGTCTGGATGGGGACCGTCTCGCAGCGCTGGAAGAGCGTCATCCCGGCCTCAACCTGTCGGGCGACGTGGACTTCACCACGCTGACGTATGACGATGCGGCCAAGACCAATCCCGCGCACTGGCTCGCCGAGCACGGCTGGACGGTTGACCCCGTCCGGACCAATCCGGAGTTGCAACGCGAATACGGTCGGACACCGTCTCAGGTCGACCTGGAGCTGGACCAGATCATGCATTCGGAATACATCAGCGCGACCCGTTGACCCGATGCGCCGAATGTAATTTCGCCCCTGCCGATTACATCCGGTGCGGGACGTCGTTGACCAAACCGCCGTCCATGACGAACTCGGCGCCGGTGGCGTACGACGACTCGTCACTGGCCAGGAACACCACGAACGTGGCGACCTCGTCGGAGACGCCGGGGCGACCCAGTGGCACGGTGACCATGTCGTCCGGGAAGTGCTTGGTCATCGGAGTGCGGATGAAGCCGGGGTGGATCGAGTTGACCCGGATGTTCTGCGAAGCGAGCTCGAGCGCCGCGGATTTGGTCAGCCCGCGTACCGCCCACTTCGACGCCACGTAGGGATGCACCATGACCGCGCCACGCAGACCCTCGATCGACGACACATTGATGATCGACCCCCCGCCGGCGGCTTTCATCGGTTCGACCGCGGCCTGAATGCCGTGGAACGTGCCTGTCAGGTTGACGTCGATGACCTTGTTCCACTTGTCGACGTTGAACTGACCGAGCTGACCCAGTGCCACGATTCCGGCGTTGTTGACCAGGACGTTGAGCTTGCCGAAGTCGTTGACCGCCGTGGCCACCGCGGCGTCCCACTCCGTGGGCTGCGTGACGTCGAGGTGGACGTAGCGCGCGGCCTCGCCGATCTCGTCGGCAAGTTTTTTGCCCTCGTCGTCGAGGATGTCGCCGATGACGACTTTGGCGCCCTCGGCGACCAGCGCCCGGGCGTGTGCGGCGCCCATCCCCCGGGCACCGCCGCTGATGACTGCTACTTTTCCGTCCACACGTCCCATGGCGCGTCACGCTACATCAGCCGGATTGACGCGCAGCACCCGTTCCACCTTCCTGTTCGCGGTGCCGCTCGGTAAGTGCGTACTTTCACCCGGGTGTCGCAGCCGGCCAATTCCGTACTAAACTAGAACACGTTCCAGTTCGCCTACGCCGCTGTAAGCAACCAGTTAAGGATCTGCGCATGCACACTCCCCTTTGCGACGAACTCGGCATCGAGTTCCCCATCTTCGCGTTCACGCACTGCCGCGACGTGGTGGTCGCGGTGAGCAAGGCGGGCGGCTTCGGCGTGCTGGGGGCGGTCGGGTTCACTCCCGAGCAGCTCGAGATCGAGCTGAAGTGGATCGACGACAACATCGGCGACCACCCGTACGGCGTCGACATCGTCATTCCCAACAAGTACGAAGGTATGGATTCGCACCTGTCTGCCGAGGAGCTCGCCGAGTCGCTGCGCAAGATGGTTCCGCAGGACCACTTGGACTTCGGCAAGAAGATTCTTGCCGATCACGGGGTGCCGATCGAGGACAGCGACGGCGACAGCCTCCAGTTGCTGGGCTGGACCGAGGCAACCGCGACGCCTCAGGTGGAGGTTGCGCTCAAGCACCCCAAGGTCAAGATGATCGCCAACGCGCTGGGAACGCCACCGACCGACATGATCAAGCACATCCACGAAGCCGGCCTCAAGGTTGCCGCGCTCTGCGGATCACCATCACAGGCCCGCAAGCATGCCGACGCCGGCGTGGACATCATCATCGCCCAGGGCGGCGAGGCCGGCGGCCACTGCGGCGAGGTGGGCTCGATCGTGCTGTGGCCGCAGGTGGTCAAGGAAGTTGCCCCAGTACCCGTGCTGGGCGCGGGCGGCATCGGCAGCGGCCAGCAGATCGCCGCGGCCCTGGCGTTGGGCTGCCAGGGCGCCTGGAGCGGATCGCAGTGGCTGATGGTCGAGGAGTCCTCGAACACCCCCGTTCAGCAGGCCGCCTACATCAAAGCCGGCAGCCGCGACACCGTGCGCAGCCGTTCGTTCACCGGTAAGCCGGCACGGATGTTGCGCAACGACTGGACCGAGGCATGGGAGGCGCCGGACAACCCGAAGCCGCTCGGAATGCCGTTGCAGTACATGGTTTCCGGAATGGCCGTGCGGGCCACGAACCGCTACCCGAACGAGTCTGTGGACGTGGCGTTCAATCCTGTCGGCCAGGTCGTCGGACAGTTCGCGAAGGTCGAGAAGACCTCGACGGTGATCGAGCGCTGGGTGCAGGAGTACCTGGAAGCGACCAGCAGACTCGACGAACTGAACGAGGCCGCGTCCGTCTGATTACTCGTCGGCGGGTTCGCCCGTGAAGACTTCCTTGGTCCGCTCGACGGCGTAGGTCGCGATCTCGATCGAGTTGTGCACGATGTCGCCGGTGCCGCCGGCAATATCGCCTTTGATGATGTGGCCGGCGTTCTCGACGATGTCCGCTGACCGCTCGACGGCGTTGGCGACGATGTCTCGAGCGGCGTCGACCGCGTCCCTCGGATTAAAAGCCATATCTGTCTCCTCTGTAGGGGTTAGCCGGTTTGGCCGGTGTCCGACGGGAAGCCGCCGCCCGTAGCGTTCGGGAAGCCACCCCCGGTCAATTGTCCAATCTGCCAACCGTGTTCGGTGCATAGCATCGGCTGCCCGTCGGGCGACTGGGCCGACAATCCACGTGGGTTGTCGCACTTGGCGCCCACCTGCTGCACTCCGCGCAGCGGATAGGTGATCACCCAATAGCCCGTCGTCGCTGCCGGGAACTGGTTGATGATGAAGTGGCAGGCTTCGGCCTGACCGCCCGGGCCGCGTCCGAAGATGAACCGCTCGTAGTTGTCGCAGGGCGCCCCAAGCGAGGCGTCGTAGTTCATCCCCGGTA
Source organism: Mycobacterium paraterrae (assembly GCF_022430545.2). Classification (NCBI taxonomy): domain Bacteria; kingdom Bacillati; phylum Actinomycetota; class Actinomycetes; order Mycobacteriales; family Mycobacteriaceae; genus Mycobacterium; species Mycobacterium paraterrae. Next base: position 4,566,279 of record NZ_CP092488.2, read on the forward strand.
CGTCGCCGTCGTAGTGCCCCGGATCGGCAAGTGCTACCGGGCTCATCCCTGACGCGGCACCAGTGATCGCAGCGGCGACGAGCAGTTCGCGAATCATGACCCACCTTCGATGTTGCATGACCAGGACATTCGACTTGGCCCGGTGAGCCAAGCATAGTCAGTGCCCTCGGTGCCGCACGCTGGTTTCGCTCACCGATCGGCGGGCCGGTAGGTGCAGATCAACACACCGGTGGCGGAGGTCGTAATCGACACCAACTCCAGTGCGCGCGCATCACCGTCGTCGGGAAACACTCGCTTGCCGCCACCCAACAGAATCGGCTCGATCATCAGCCGGTATTCGTCGACCAATCCGTGCGTGATCAACTGGGCGGCCAGCGATGGGCTGCCCATGACCTGAATCGCCTCACCGGACCGCGCCCGCAGTTCTCGAATGGCCGGAATCGCGTCGTCGGACGGCAGCAGCGCCGAGCCGGACCACTCGAGGTCGTGCTCGGTCAGCGTCCGCGAGGCCACGTATTTGGGTAGCTCGTTCATCCGGTCGGCGAACGGATCGCCCGCCCGCCCGGGCCAGGCCTTCGCCATCGCTTGCCAGGTGCGGCGTCCGAACAGCAGCGCCTCGGTGGTCGCCATTGCCTCGCCGAACGCGTGGCCCATCGTGTCAGGGTCGAAGTACGGCATTGACCACCCGCCGTGGCGAAACGCGCCGTCAGTGTCCTCGTCCGGGCCGCCCGGCGCCTGCACCACTCCGTCGAGACTGATGAAATCGCTGACAACGATGCGCATAGTGTTCCCTTCACGGCTTCTTTCTCTGGCACTAGAACCAGACCATCAGCCGGCCGGAAACTCATCGATGGCCGACGAGAACACGTTCCAATTTTGCCTTGGGCAATCCCCTCAGACCCGCTCCATCGCCGGTGTCCCGGTGCTTTACTGGGCCAGAACGCGTCATATCCAAGCCGTTTCTAGGAGTGCCACCGATGCCGACTCCGAATCTTCCCGCTGGATTCGACTTCACCGATCCCGACGTCCACGCCGAGCGGCTGCCGGTGGAGGAACTCGCCGAGCTGCGACGCACCGCGCCGATCTGGTGGAACGAGCAACCTGCCGGCGCCGGCGGGTTCGACGACGGCGGTTTCTGGGTGGTGTCCAAACACAAAGACGTCAAAGAGATTTCGCGACGCAGCGACGTTTTTTCCAGCCTGGAGAAGACCGCGCTGCCGCGCTACAAAGACGGAACGGTCGGAGAACAGATCGAGCGAGGCAAGTTCGTCCTGCTCAATATGGACGCGCCACAACACACTCATCTTCGCAAGATCATCTCCCGGGGATTCACGCCCCGCGCCGTGGAGCGGCTTCGCGACGATCTGCGCGAGCGGGCCCGCCATATCGTGGAGAACGCGGCGGCGCACGGGTCCGGTGACTTCGTCGAACAGGTCTCGTGTGAACTACCGCTGCAGGCCATTGCGGGCCTGCTCGGTGTTCCGCAGGAAGACCGGATGAAGTTGTTCCACTGGTCCAATCAGATGGTGGGAGACCAAGACCCGGAGTTCGCCGGCAACGATGCGATCGACGCGTCGATCCAGCTGATCATGTACGCCATGCAGATGGCCGCGGACCGGGCCGCCAACCCAGGCGACGACATCGTCACCAAGTTGATCGAGGCGGATGTCGACGGCCACAAGCTCTCCGACGACGAGTTCGGGTTTTTCGTCATCCTGCTCTCGGTCGCGGGCAATGAGACCACGCGCAACTCGATCACCCAGGGCATGATGGCCTTTACCGACTTCCCCGACCAATGGGAGCTGTACAAAAGAGAGCGTCCCGCCACGGCCGCCGACGAGATCGTCCGTTGGGCCACCCCGGTCACGTCGTTCCAGCGGACCGCGCTACAGGACTACGAACTGTCCGGCGTGCAGATCAAAAAGGGCCAGCGAGTCGTAATGGTCTATCGCTCAGCCAATTTCGACGAGGACGTGTTCGAAGACCCGTTCACCTTCAACATTCTGCGCGACCCCAACCCGCACGTCGGGTTCGGCGGCACCGGCGCTCATTACTGCATCGGCGCCAACCTGGCGCGCATGACGATCGACCTGATGTTCAATGCGATCGCCGATGTGATGCCCGACCTGCAATCGGTGGGAACCCCCGAACGGCTGCGATCCGGCTGGCTCAACGGCATCAAGCACTGGCAGGTCGACTATCACAGCGATGCCTCCGCGAAATATCCTGTCGCGCATTAAGCTACGGCTATGCCGTCACACAAAGCAGTTCACGTGAAGTCCGCGGGCGCGCCGCTCGAGCTCGCCGAGGTCGAGACCCGATCACCCGAACGAGGTGAGGTGCGGATCAACGTCGGGGCTTGTGGCATTTGCGGCACCGACGCCCACTTCGTCGCCGGCAACTTTCCCGGCCTGTCCTGGCCGCTGACACTGGGCCACGAAATCGCCGGAACGATCGCCGAAACCGGGCCGGGCGTCGACGAATTCGCGGTAGGTGATCGCGTCGCCGTCGGCTGGTTCGGGGGCAACTGCAATCACTGCGCGCAATGTCGCAAGGGCCAGTTCATCCATTGTCTCAATGGCAAGGTGCCCAGCTGGCACTATCCCGGCGGCTACGCCGAGTCCGCGACCGTTCCGGCTACCGCGTTGGCCCGCATCCCGGCCGAACTGTCCGACGCCGAAGCCGCCCCGATGGGTTGCGCGGGAGTCACCACCTACAACGCGCTGCGGCACACCAAGGCCCTGCCCGGTGACCGAGTGGCGATCCTGGGGGTCGGCGGGTTGGGGCACTTAGGAATCCAGTTCTCCCGAGCCATGGGTTTTGAGACGGTGGCGATCAATCGCGGCACCGCCAAAAAGGACGATGCGCTCGCGTTGGGCGCGCACCATTACATCGACGCGAGCGACGGCGACGTCGCCGAGGCGCTGAACGACCTCGGCGGCGTTGCCGTGGTGTTGGGGACGGCCGGGGCGTCCAAGGCGATGGCCGCGACGGTGGGCGGCCTGCTGCCACGAGGCGAACTGCTGACCATCGGTGTCACCCCCGAGCCGCTTCCAATCAGCCCGCTGCAGCTGATCACCCCGGGCCTCAGCGTCATTGGCCACCCGTCCGGCACGGCCAGCGAAATCGAGGACACCATGCAGTTCGCGGTGCAGACCGGGGTGCGGGCTTGGATCGAGGAACTGCCGTTGGCGCAGGCAGCGGATGGCTACGCCGCGCTCGAAGAAGGCCGCGCGCACTATCGGACCGTCCTGACGGTGTGAACGACCGCGTCGCAGCCGACTGGAGTCTCGAGAACTCTGACGGTGACCTGCTGATCCGTACCGGCGTCGCCGGTCCGGCGGCGGCCATGGGACATCGGCTGACCCTTGCCATGCGTGCATGGCGTGCGACCACGCGGTGGGACGGCGACGAACCGGTTGCCGCGGAACTCACCGTAGAGACCGGCTCGCTGGAAGTCGTGCGCGGCGAGGGCGGCGTGACGCCGCTGACCGCACCGGAGAAGATGTTGGTTCGCAGCAACGCGCTGCGATCACTTGACGCGAAGCGGTATCCCCGAATCATGTTCGCCTGCAACGACATTGCGGCAACCGGCGACGGATACCGGCTGACCGGAACTCTGACCATCCACGGCACCTCGCGCCCGCAAGTCGTCGATCTAAGCACCGACGAGCAGGGCGCCAATTGGTGGTTGTCCAGCGAGACCACGATTCGACAATCCGATTTCGGCATCAAGCCCTACTCGCAACTGCTCGGCTCGCTCAGGGTCGCCGACGACGTCGTGGTGGCCTTCGCCGCGAAGCGCGCCAAATAGTCCCGACAGAATGCTTTCCCGCTAGGGGGTCGGCGGCCCGGGCGGCGGAGGCGGCGGCTGCTGGTCCGGGTCTTGCCCGTGCAGGCGTTGCAGCAGCTTGGTCAGTAACGGGTGAGGATTGGGCGGCTGCTCGGGAGGCGGCGGAGGAGCCGCAGGCGGTGGCGGCGGGGGTGGCGCAACCGGCGCGACCACGGGAACCTCGACCGGCGCCGGCGCGACGACGAGCGGTTGCTCGACCTTTGGCTGCTGCACCGGGACGGGCTTGGGCGCCGGGCGGGCCGGCGGCGGGATAACAGCCGGCGGCGCGGCCTCGGCGAGGGCGGCCTGGGCGGCCCGATGAGCGAACGGCCGGACCGGGTCTGGTGCGTGGTTGGGCACCAGATGCGGGCCCAGCGCCAGCGACAGCGAGGCGACAAACGTGACCGCTCCGGCGGTCAGCATCGTCGTGGCGCCGACCAATGACCGCTCCCGGGTGGTCTCGTGCTCACGTCGCCAGCTGTTCACCGTCTCGAGCATCTCGGCGTCGGTGAATTCGGTGCTGCGCGCCGACACCAGCGCAGCACCACGAGCCAGCGCCAACTCTGCGCCCGCTTGGGTGATGATCGGCACCGGCAGCGTCGACAGTCGCTCCGACAGCGTGTCCAGCTCGTCTTGTGCGCCTACCACGACGATGCCGCCGGGTTGCCACGAGCTGCGCTCGAACAGTCTGGTCAGCCAGTGCACCAAATGGCCGGGGCCACCTGACAGCTGCTTGATCGCGGTCTGCGGTTCGCCGTCCTCGGCGTCGACCATCACCACGATTGTCGAGTCGCCGTCGCGCACACATACCGCGGCCTGGTCGTATCCGACGACCGGAGCGACGGCGCGAGCCAGCATCTCGCAGGCGTCGTGTTGACGGACCGGAACGATGTTGTCGAAACCGGCGTCCGTCAGCGACTCGAGAAGCAGCGCCGCTTCCGCGGACACTTCATCGCTCCAGGTGACGCCGACGACATGTAGGCGCTGATCAAGCCCGCCGGCGGCCGCCTGGGCCTCCAGCACCGCCGCGGTTGCCTGTTCGGAGGTGTACACCGCCTGCATCCCGGCGGCAGGCCTCACATCGAAGTCATCGTGATCGAGGATGGCACCATCGGCGTCGCGACCCTCTACTAGGACCCATCCAACTGACGCCGACGTCAGCGACAGCCCAAGAACCGTGTCCAATTCAGCACCTCAATCGCAGCCCAAAGCCCGTGCGCCGCACCCGGCGAACATGACAATGGACGCGTTGCTTCGCGGGCGGCGGAAGGACCGGGACAGCGTGGTCTCGTCGGTCTATCCCGGGTCACCCTACGCGTCCTCGGCAGCAAATGGCGACCCGGTATCAACACTTGTGCAATTGCGAATGCGCCGAGAGCGTTGCCGAAAACCTTCGTTTAGCGGCCATGACTCTGGGTACTTGCAGGTGGCAGCGGTCAGCGCCGACTCGACACATCTTTGCGTCTTAATCGACATATCAACGGCTGCACGGTAAGTTTCTCCGGGAGTTTGAGACAGCGTCGACAAGGGGCCTGCTATGGCAAATGTAAGCGAGAAGATGCGCGGCTGGATGAGGCGGCTTTCCGTCGCCGCATTTGCAGCCGCCGCCCTCCCGGGGCTGGTCACGCTGGTCGGTGAGGCACCGACAGCTGCGGCCTTCTCCCGGCCGGGACTTCCCGTTGAATACCTGCAGGTGCCGTCGGCATCGATGGGCCGCAGCATCAAGGTGCAATTCCAGAGCGGCGGCAACGGCTCGCCGGCGGTCTACCTCCTCGACGGCCTTCGCGCCCAGGACGACTACAACGGTTGGGACATCAACACCCCCGCCTTCGAGTGGTACTACCAGTCCGGTCTATCGATCGTCATGCCGGTGGGTGGGCAGTCCAGCTTTTACACGGACTGGTACAACCCGGCCTGCGGCAAGGCCGGTTGCTCCACTTACAAGTGGGAGACCTTCCTGACCAGCGAGCTGCCGAACTACCTGGCATCGGAGAAGAGCGTCAAGTCGACGGGCAGCGCCGCGGTCGGCATCTCGATGGCGGGATCGTCGGCGATGAACCTGGCCATTTACCACCCGGCCCAGTTCACTTACGCAGGCTCGCTGTCGGGATACCTCAGCCCCTCGACGGGGCAGAGCTGGATCGGCCTGGCCATGGGCGACGCCGGTGGCTACAAGAAGGAAGACATGTGGGGCCCGGACAGCGATCCGGCCTGGGTGCGGAACGACCCCACCGTCAACGTCGGGCAGCTTGTTGCCCACAACACGCGACTCTGGGTGTACTGCGGCAACGGAACCGCCAACCAGCTGGGTGGCGACAACCTGCCGGCCAAGTTCCTGGAGAGCAACTTCATGATCGGCGGCAACAAGAAATTTGAAGAGGCCTACAACGCCGCGGGCGGCCACAACGCCGTGTTCAACTTCCCGCCGTCAGGTACTCACAGCTGGGAGTACTGGGGCCAGCAGCTCAACGCGATGAAGCCCGACCTGCAGCAGTCGCTGGGTGCTCACGCGGCCTGAGTCGTTTCGTACAAGAAACTGCGCCTGACGGCTTCCCGTCAGGCGCAGTTTTGTCCTGTCAGCCCGCAGGCGGAGACACGTATTTCGTGTGGCCGCGTCAACGTGAACATCGCCGTTTCCGTCCACCAGCCACCCTCCAACATGCTTGGATCAGGCTATGCAGGGTTCAGCGACCGTCCATATGGCCGCTCCTGCCGACCGAATCTGGAACCTGATCACCGACGTTCACAGCATCGGCCGGTACTCCCCCGAAGTGTTCGAAGCCGAATGGCTGGACGGCGCCACCGGACCCTCCCTGGGCGGGCGATTCCGCGGCCACGTCAAACGCAATGAGCTGGGCCCGGTCTATTGGACGGTCTGCCGCATCACGGCCTGCGAGCCCGGCCGCGAATTCGGTTTCGAGGTGCTCGTCGGCGACCGCGCGGTGAACAACTGGCACTACCAATTGACGCCCGCCGGTGACGGCACCGACGTCACGGAGTCGTTCCGGATGACGTCGTCACCATTCGTTGGCATCTATTACTGGGTGTTCGGCGGCTGGTTGAGGACCCGTCGCAATGTGCGCGACATGACCAAGACGTTGACTCGAATCAAGGACGTGGCCGAGGGATAAACGGACGGGGGACGCGCGCCGAAATAGACGACGCCCCCGAATTCCTGAAAACTGGAATGACATCCATCGTCGTGCAGTCCGTAAGCTTTGGGCAGCACTGCGCGACGAAGTGGAGGCTTGACCTGTGGCTATCGCACTGAAGCAAAGACTGCACTGGCTGGCGCTGCACGGCTTTGTCCGCGGAGGTTCCTCGATCGCCGCCCGCCGGGGCGATCTCCAGGCCCGACTGATCTCCGACCCAGCCATCAAGGCGAACCCGGTGCCGTTCTACGAGGATGTGCGGGCCCGTGGACCGCTGGTGCGATCCCGTATCGGTTACATCACTGCGGATCACGCGATCGGGCACGAATTGCTGCGATCCGAAGACTTCCGGGTACTGTCGATCGGATCCAATCTGCCTGCCCCTCTGCGGTGGCTGGAACTGCGCACTCGCGACGACCTGCTGCATCCACTGCGCCCGCCCTCGCTGCTGGCCGTCGAGCCGCCGGATCACACCCGCTATCGCAAGACGGTGTCGTCGGTGTTCACCCATCGTGCCGTGGCCGCGCTGCGGGACGGAGTCGAACGGACCGCGGAGTCGTTGTTGGACGAGCTGTCTCGCGAACCGGGCGTCGTCGACATCGTCGACCGCTACTGCTCGCAACTCCCGGTGGCGATCATCAGCGACATCCTGGGAGTGCCCGACGGCGACCGGCAACGCATTCTCGAGTTCGGCGAACTCGCCGCGCCCAGTTTGGATTTCGGTCTGCCCTGGCCGCAGTACCAGCGTGTACAGCGCGGCCTGATTGGATTCAACGTCTGGCTAGACTCCCATCTGGACAAGCTGCGCCGCGCTCCCGGCGACGACCTGATGAGCCAGTTGATTCGTAAAGCCGAGAGCGGCTCGCCGGACACTTATCTGGACAACGACGAGCTTCGGGCGGTCGCCGGTTTGGTATTGGCCGCCGGGTTCGAGACCACGGTGAACCTGCTAGGCAACGGAATTCGCATGTTGCTGGACCAGCCCGAGCACCTGATCACTCTTCGCCAGCGTCCCGAGCTGTGGCCCACCGCCGTGGAGGAGATCCTCCGACTGGAGTCACCCGTCCAGCTGACTGCACGATTTGCACTGCGAGACACCGAGATCGCGGGCCGGACGATCGGTCGAGGCGAGCTGGTGGTGGTTTACGTCGCTGCGGCCAACCGTGATCCGGCCGTATTCCCCGACCCCAACACGTTCGACATCGAGCGCGACAACGCGGGCAAACACCTGGCGTTCTCCGGCGGTAGGCATTTCTGCCTGGGAGCGGCGCTCGCGCGCGCCGAAGGCGAAGTGGGTCTGCGGGCATTCTTCGACCGCTTCCCCGAGGTAAGGTCCGCGGGCGCGGGCAGTCGGCGTGATACCCGGGTTCTGCACGGGTGGTCGACGCTGCCGGTGGCCTTGGGCCCGGCCAGGTCGATGGCGACCCGCTAGCCTCGGGGCTTCCCGCCGAAATAGCACTCGAGCGTCGTGGTGCACACCAATTGGCCGGTGCGGTTGAACATCGTGCCCTGCGCCAGACCCCGCCCACCGATGCCGCTGGGTGAGTGCTGTTGGTAGAGAATCCAATCCGATAGGTCAGGCGGGTGGTGGAACCACATCGCCAGGTCCATCAGCGCCGAGAACCCGGGACCAAGTGGAGTGGTGCGGCGAGCGATCATCGCCGACTCCAGCAGTGTGCGGCCGGCGACGAATGCCGTCAGGCAATCGGCGACGATCGGGTCGGACGGAGCGATGCCGCTGGGCCGCCACCACATTCGGATGCCGGCCGATGGCTGCTCGACGAGGTCGGCGGCGAGCCGGGCCGACGGATCGACGTAGCGGTAATCGATGGGTTGTTCGCGTACCCACCAGCCATCCCGTTCGTCGGCCAGTTCCCGGTGCTGTTCAGCGAAGGTCGGGACGGTGTCGGGGTCGGGCAAATCCGGCGGAAGTTGTTGATAGACAATATTTTCGACGTCCTTGCTGAACGAGGCGACGCCCTCGAGTAGTACCGACCCGAACTGGCGGGCGGCGACCCGGCGAGCCGAAAAGGTGCCCCCGTCATGCAGCGTCGTGACCTCGAAATCCACGGGTTGGCGGGCGTCGCCGGCACGCAAGAAGTACATGTGCATGCTGTGCGGCAAGCGGTCGACAACCGTCCGGCTCGCCGCCATCAAGGCCTGCGCGGCGATGTGTCCGCCGGAGATGTGGTGCGCGATTTCGTCGAGTTGGTTTCCGACGAAGAACTCGGCGTTGACCTGTTCGAGCTCGAGGCTGTCGAGGAGTTGATCGAGGGTGATGACGGGCGCAGAAGTCACGCACGCATCATGCCGCTAAGACAGGTAACGGCCAAACCATTCCAGGGTCCGCCGCCAGGCGTCGGCGGAAGCCGCCGCGTTGTAGCGCGGTCCGCCGTCGTTGAAAAAGGCATGATCGGCGTCGGGTTCGATCACGAGGTCGTGGATCAGCCCGGCACGCTCGAGCGCCGCTCTGGCCGCCGGCTCGGAATTCGTGACGCGCTTGTCCAGGGCGCCGTAGAACGCCAGCACGGCGGTGGCTCTGTCGCCGCTGAAATCGGGGTTGTCGGGCAGTGGGCCGTAGAAAGGCACCGCGGCGGACAGTCGCGCGTTATGCGACGCCAACAGTTGCCACACCAGCCCGCCGCCGAAGCAAAAGCCGACCACCGCGAGCTTGCCGCCGGGTACCCGGTTCTGCAATTCGGTGATGCCGGAGTTCAAGTCGGCGAGAAACCGATCCTGGGGCGCCGCGGCCAGCGCGGCGGTGGCTTTGGCGGGATCGGAGAACTGGCCCGTCCCACCCTCTTCGGACAGCAAGTCGATCGCCAGGGCGGAGTAACCGGCCCCGGCGAATCGCTCGGCCACCGAATGGACCCAGTCGGTCAGTCCCTTGTTCTCGTGGATCACCAACACCCCGCGGCGGGCATTGTGCGCCTGCGCCCACGCGCCTTGCAATTCTCCGCGTGGGCCCGCCCAGGTGATCGGCTCGGTAGGCAGCGCACGCTTGGCGCCAGGTGCCTCGACTCCCTCGCCCGAACTCGAATGCAGCGGCCGGGCCTCGTCGTTGCCGCACGCCGCGATCAACGCGGCCGCCGCACCGCTGGTCAAACCCATTAGTGCCAACCGGCGCATGGCTTCTCGTCTGCTCAGCAATCCTTCGACGTGGTCGGTGGCAATCTCTTCGGCGATGTATTGCTGTAAAGAAGTCATCAAGATTGAGTATCCCCCACAACCGGGCGCTCTGCCCGGATGACGGTGCCCCACTGCGTCAGTCGAGAGCGTTCGGGTCGGCGACCGGGATCAGCAGATGCGACGGCGTGGCGCCGCCCTGGTGCACTCGATATGTGCCGCCCGCGAGCGCTTTTCGCGCTGGCGCCGTCGGCACAAGGTGCGGGAAGTCGAACGTGGTCACTGTCAACCGCAGCCGATGGCCGGGTGCGAGCAGTGCAGCGGTCGGGAAGATCTCGATGTCATAGCGTGTCAATTCGCCGGGCACAACGGGCTTGACCGCCGCCCTGGTGCTGATGTGGTGGGGCTTGAGAACCGTGCCGTCGTCGAGGTACCAGGTGCGCTCGGGATCCAACTCGCGGTGCGAACCAAGCAGCGCGCCCTGGGTCAGGGGACGCGACGAGCCGTCGGGTCCCACGTCGTCGATGTGCGCGACAAACAGTGACTCGGTGGTATCGGCGGTGGCGTTCAACGTCAGTGTGACCGGTCCCGCGATCAGGGTCGGCGCAGTGAACACCTCGGTGGTGTAGGTCAGCGCGCCACGCTGCACGCGGCGGTTGTCTTGGTCGTAGCGGGTCTGCCCACCGCGCTGGCTGCGGATAAAGCTGGTCATGCCAAGCGTCCACTGTTCGACGCTGCGGCCGGCCACCGGGCCTCGGCCTACGTATTTGACTGTGGCCGTTGATGTCTCAGGCGCAGGGTCCGCGGTGAGCCGACCGCCGTCCGACAGGTAGAACCGGGTGGGCGTCGCTCGCTCGAGCGGATACCCCCGGACATGGAACCAGCGCGGACTGCCGATCGGCTGGAAGGTCAGCGGTGGCCCCGAGATCTGGGCTTCGGCGTCGTCGTTGAGCCAGTAGTCGAACCAGCGCAGTTGTACCGCCTGCAGGTGCAGGTTGCCGTACATCGTGACGTGATACCAGGGACCCATCATCAGCCGCAGGTCCTCGGAGACCGGCTGGCCGGGCCGCATGGGCTGCTCGTCGGGGCGCCCGGCGAACGCGTTCTGTAGCGCGGCGTAATTCAACGGCACTCCCCGCTGGAAAGCGTCGTGCCAGCCGCCGACCAGGAAAACTGCCACCTTGTTGGCGACGATCTGTGGGATCACCGTTGCCGGCCGTAGGTCCTTCCAGAACTCCTCGTCGAACGCTGTCTCCCCGCCGGCCACCGCGTCGGCGATCAACGGGCCGAAGTAGCCCCGCTGCGCGCGTCCGCGCTTGCGCACACCGGCGATGCCGCCGGCCCGCGGCCGGGGATGCTTGCCGCGATTGATCACCTCCAGCATCGGGTTCACGACGTTGAGGAGGTTGTAGACCCCGCCATAGGCGCGGATCGTGCGCAGGTGCGGTGCTCCGCCCATTGCCGCCGCATCGCGATAGAAGTCGCGGGCCGCCATCACCGGAAAGATCGCCTTGAGCGGTGAATTCGGCCCGACCGCCGCGGCGGTGAAGAGTTGGTTGATCGCCAGATACGACACTCCGAACATGCCGACCCGACCGTTGGCGTGTGGCAGTGTCGACGCCCACTCGACCAGCTCGACGCCGTCTTGGGCCTGCCGCTCGCCGAACATCTGGAACTCACCCTCGGAGACGCCGCAGCCCCGGACGTCGACCATCACCTCGATATAGCCGCGTTTGATCAGAAATGGGGTGGCGCCGCCGCCGATCTGCGCGGCGGGTGGCGGGGCCTTCTTGCCGTAGGGCGTCAGCGACATCAGTACCGGGAACGGTCCGGGCGCGGGCTCCCCGGTGACGAGGTCGGTCGGGTGATGAATGTCGACCCGAAGGTTGACGCCGTCGCTCATCGGTACCGCGACGTTGTGGTGAATGCCTACCCCGTACTGCGCCGCTCTGGGCGTCCACGGCGGCGACAACGGCGACGGGCTGGTTACTCGGGTGCGCTTGCGTCGTGATCGCAGCGTTGGCATCCACACCTCCTGGGAGCGTCGTTGCCTGCGCTGACTTTATGGATGCGCCGATCTTCGCCCAGCACGGGGGGTTGTCTGCGAGCCTTGATCCATGTCAGTTGACGATGCGGTGTTGGGTTTGTGGAAGGCGCTGTCAGGGCGTGACTGGGAAGCCGTGAAGACCTTCCTGTCCGCGGACTGCATCTACGTCGATATGCCCGTCGGACCGACGCTGGCCGCTCGAGGTCCCGACGACATCGTCAAGCGACTCAAGGTCGGCCTCGAACCACTGGCGGGCTACCGGAACCACGACGGGGTGCTCGTGTCGAACGGGGCCGACGCCATGTACGAGCATTCCGAGACGTGGAACTGGTCGAGCGGGGAAACCGCTGTGCTGCAATTTGTTTCGGTGCACCGCGTCGAAGACGGCAAAGTGACGCTGTGGAAGGATTATTGGGACATGGGCGGGCTGACCAACCACGCTCCGTCCACGTGGATGGAGGATCTCGCGACGGCGGACACCTCGTGGGTCTTCGACGCGACGGGGCTCATCTGAAATAACCGAATCGGCGACACACCGCCACGTCCGTTTCAGAGAAAACGTCGAGGTGGCTCAGGTGCTTCAGGCTTGTCGCCAAGAACTCGCGGCCGTTTGAAAAAGCAGGTAGCGGTAAAGGGTTTGGCCTGGTCCATTGCGAAGTTGACCATCTCCCAACGTTGCTCCCCCAGCGCATTCGCCTTGCGCATCATGTCATTGAGAGCATCGTCGCCCGTCGCCAGGAACCACGTGTATTCCCATTGCAGCTCGTCAGTCTCGCCCATCTCGCTACCCTAGAACAGACTTTGGAGTCGACCGCCCATCGGAACGGTTAAAACCGCCCCAGGATCGGCGTGAACGCGGCGTCGAAAGTCGTTCCGAAGGCACCGAAGTCGGCACCGAGCGAGCCCAGTATCGATGCCACGCTTTCGAACGCCTGAAGGTCTGTCAATCCTGTCCCGCCGCTGATCGCGTTGGCGAGCACTTGATCCGAGGCAAGCAGGGCCGCGTCGGCATTGAGCAGAGTCTGGTCGGCATTGGTGAACAACGCATTGGTCGCCTCGGTCACCAATTCGTACCCCGGCAGCGACGTACCCTGCGCTTGAGCGTCGACAACCACATTCTGAAGGTTCAGAATCACCGCTTGAATCTGCTCCTGAGACCCGACGATTTCCGTCGAGGTGGAGACCAGCGACGCGAGGTCAGAGGGTTGGCCGGACACGTCGATTCCGCCCAACACCGAGTTGGCCTCAGTGAGGTCAGCAGTTGCTTCGCTCAGCAACGTGGCTGGGTCGGTGGCGGCGGGGGCCGCCGCGCTGGCGGCTATACCCGGGTCGATCACGTTGAAGTCAATAGTGCCGCCGTCGAAGATGGTGGAGAGGCCGGCGTTGAGCTCGGCGGGTAGAACCTGGAAGATCTCGGCGTTAAGGAAGCCGAAGCCGGCCTCGAGTCCGGTCAGCTTGTCGGACAGCGACTCGGTGGTGCTCAGGGGTAGGTCGCCTGTGTTGACGGCGTTCACGAACTGCTGGCTTGCCGCCACCAGCTCTCCCGATGCGCTCGACAGCTGCTGATCGGCGTTGACCAGTTGCGAGCTGGTCTGCAATGCCTCTGAGAAGGTGTCCTGCTGGGTCTGGATCTGGGCGATCAGTTCTTCCTGTCCCTCGAAACTCGAGAGCAGTCCCGCAGCTGACGGCAGCGACGAGGAATCGAGCCCGGAAAACAGCGTCGATACCTGCGCCATGTCGTCCTGCGCCTGCGACAGGAAAAGGTCGATGGTGTCAGCCCGGGCAACCGACGTCCCCATCAGCGCCGCGACGACGGCCGCTCCACCGGCAACACCCACACCGGCAACCCAGCGCCGACCACCATCCACCATCGGGACTCCCACACTCTTGGCGCTCGGGCCGAGCGACACTGAGACACGCTCAGCGTAAGTTAAGCTCACGCTCAAACAGGCTGGCGCAAGCCAAATTCCAGCAAGTTCACAGCGATCGAGCGAAATCAGCCGCCGAGTTCGGCGAGCACCTTGAGCCTCTTGAGGGTGTCGGATGCGATGCGACCCACCTGGCCCACCGCGACCCGGTCGGCGATGTAGCCCCAGAAGCCGCCCGGCGCCTGATACGACAACCGGAACGTCACTTTCGTCTTGCCGTCCCCCGCGTCGCGCAACCGGATACGGCCCCTCATGTTCACCCCGGTAATGCCCACCCAGGCCAGATCGCGCGGGTCGTCGAACTCGACGAACTCGATCAGCCCGCCGACCGGAACCGAGCCGATCTTCCAATGGACAAGGTAACGAGCGCCGACGCCCGGCGGCTGATCGTTGGCGCTGTCCCAACGCTCCAGTCGCGTCATGAACGACGGATAATTCTCCGGGTCACTAACGATCTTCCACACCGTGTCGCGATCGGTGTCGATGACACAGCGGCGTTCGACGCGCATCAGCCGATCACCGGGAAACGCCGCCGCGCGGCAAGGCGGTCTACCCCGCCTTGCAGGCTGGCCATCACTTTGTCGTGAACGGCCTGATCGTCGCCGTCGACCTCGATGGGATGCTGAACTTCGATCGAGATCTTGGTGGGCAGCGGGATGTGGCCCGCCAGGTCACTGACATTGAGACCCCACGGCAGCGCCAACGAGATCGGAATGCTCTTGAGCCGCAGCACTTTGTCGGCCCGCAGCAGCTTGGCCAGCCACTGCCCGCGAGACAAGAACAACGCGGCTTCCTGACCTCCCACGCTGGCCACCGGCACGATCGGCACCCCGGCCTCGCGCGCCAGCTTCACGTAGCCCATTCGTCCGTCGAAGTCGACCTTGTGCCGCTCCCACGACGGCCGAAAGACCTCGTAGTCGCCGCCCGGATAGACCAGCAGTGCCGCCCCGGACTCCAAAGCGAGGCGGGCGTTGTCGTGGTTGGCCGCCACGGTTCCGAACTTCCGCAACCATCCCAGAGGCGGCGCGGAGACGACGAGATTGTGGGCCAGTTGATAGAACGGCCGTTCCACGCCGAAGTATGAGCAGAACGCGAGCGTGAATACGAAAGTGTCAGGAGGCACGTTGCCGCCGCTGTGGTTGCCGACCAATAACACCGGGCCCTCTGCGGGAATACGATCGAGATGTTGCACGTCGGCACGGAAATACAGGGAAGCGAACAACCACGTCATGGGCAACTGTTCGCGAATGTAATCGGGATCGCGCTGGTCAAGGTCAGCTTTAGGGACCCGCGATGTCACTTGCTCGCGGGCCCACTCCAGCGCCTCTGCTAGACCGGCCATTTTGCCTCTATACCCTGGTGCCCTCGTCCTTAATCGCCAGCCGGTAAAGCCGGGCCGCATTCTGGTAAGCAATCAGGTCGACCACCCGCATCGCGTCGGCAAGGCTCCAGTCGCCGTTGTCGACGAAGCCACTCAGCGCTCGATGGATTCCGTTGCGCCACAACGCTGCTCCGAGGTAATGCAGCTCAGCCGGGCCGAACCCGTCCGACGAGTAGACGATCTTGCGAAACGGCGCCAGTTCGAGCAGCCGGGCGATGAATGCGGGGGCTCGGGCACCTAGGTGGTTGATGCTCAGGCCGCCGTCGAGATACACGTTGTTGAATGCCTGAGCCAGGTAACCGGCCTCCCGTTCGTAGGGGTAGCAGTGCAGCAGCACGACCGGAGTTTCGCCAGCTTCGCGTAGAAAGTCCCGCAGATACAGCGGGTTGGCTTTGCGCAGGTCGCATTCCCGGTCGCCGAAGCCGACATGGAACTGCAGCGGTTTTCCTACCCGTAGCGCCTGATGCAGGCCGTAGCGAAGCAGCACTCGATCGGTGAGTCGAACGCCGCCAGTATCACGCCACCTGGCGGCGGCCACGGTGACTTCGGTCGCCGACGGCTCGGTCAGGTCACCGTCGAATCCGCCACGGTAGGCCAGGATCGACTTGGTGCCGGCAGCGCCGGCGGCTCGCTCACTCAGGATGCGTTCGAACTCCGATGCGTAGTCACCTGGCGAAACCGCCGCTTGTTCGGCCACCTGTTCGAGCCGAACCACCTCGTGCGCCCGTCCGAGTGACCAGTCGGCCACGTGGCCGATGTCGGCGACGCCCTCGGCGTATCCGGTGTCGACCAGCCAGTCGCTCACGCCGGCAGCGGGTAGGAAAATCTGCGCGAGTTCAGCCTCGGAGAACTGGTTGCGGCGATGCCAATAGTCCCGCGGCTCGGCATGTTTGGACAGGCCCAAGAGCGGCGCGCAGTGGGCGCGGATGGCGAAGCCAAGTTGGGTGTCGAAGCCCGAGTCGAAATCGGCGAGGGGTTCGGTGTTGGCCTCGTTGAGGGCATTCTCGAACCGAGCCCTGTCCCCCGCCGCCGACCAGCACCCATGCATGTGCTGGTCGATCAGTCGCACGCCGGCGATGTGCTCGGCCAGCGCTGCGGCCGTCATACGCTCCAGGCCATCCGAAACTTGTCGGCGAGCTGTTCGCGATTGAGGTGGGCGTAGTTGTCGTGCTCGAAGCGCCGGACCGCCACCGTGGCGTCGACCGCGGCATCGCCCAGGATGGCGCGTACTAGCTGCGACTTGTCCAGCGCCGCAATCACCTGCGGCTGCGACGTGGACAGCAGCTCGATGCCCGCTTTGTCCCGGTCGGTGTCGCTGAGTGTCGCCGGGTCGACCTTGACCTCCTGCGGCAACACCGCATTGTGCTCGATGCCGTCCAACGCCAGGCCGAGGATCACGGCGGCCGCGAAGTAGGGGTTGGCCGACGGGTCGACCGCTTTGACTTCGACGTTGCCGCCGTAGGGGCTGCCAGGCCCACCGGCGACGAATCGTACTGCGGCTTCGCGGTTCTCGGTGCCCCAGCAGACGTAGGTTCCCGCCCAGTTACCCGGATGCAGTCGCAACCCCGAGACGATCGAGCCGCAGAGCAGCCCTTGAGCCTCGGGCAGTCCGCGTAGCAGTCCCGCGATGGCGCTCTCGCCGCTGCTGGTCATCCCGTGTGCCCCAACCCCGTCGGAGAACAACGGGCCGGCCGCGTTGCGGAGCGAGAAGTGTTGATGGGCACCACATCCGGCGTCGCCGACGAATGGTGTCGGTGAGAGGCTCACCCGCATGCCGTGCCGGCGGGCGATTCGGCTGACGATGATTCGGGTGAGCACCAGCTGGTCGACCGACGCAACGGGTGACTGCGGTGTCAAGGAAATCTCGAATTGATTGGTTCCGTACTCCGGATGCAGTTGCTCGATTCCGATGCCAGACAGCGACGTCGCCGCGATGACGTCCCGGACGAAGGCCTCGTGCTCCAGCACACCGGCCAAGCCGTACTGCGCCCACACGGTTGACGGCAGCGGGTGCCCGTCCGCCTGAACGAGAAGGAATTCGAGTTCGTGACCGACCAACGCCTCGAGGCCCGCGTCGGCGAGCGCCGACTCGATACGTCCGAGCGCCGTGCGACTGCATTCCGCGACCGGCGCGCCGTCCTGTTCGAAAAACGAAGCGGGCGCCCAGGCGAGCCCGTCGCCGAGAATCCGCAACGCCGACAAATCAATTCGAACCCGTTGATCGCCTATGACGCCGATGTGGTCGGTAAAAGCGATACCGGTGTGGTCGATAGCGAACGCGTGCCATACCGGGCTGGCGCCGAGCCCCGGATCGGCGAACGCATTGGAGCGGCGGATGGGAACGGTCTTGGCCTGGGTGAGACCGGCCGGATTGGTCACCGTGCCGATGACCGCGTCGACTCCCTCGGCCTCGAGTTGGGCGATGGCCGCGGCGGCGAGCGGTGTGGTTGTCATCTACCGGGAAGACGAAAGTTGGCCCCGGACTACTGAACTCGGCTCCTCAAACCCGGCTGGGAAGGGTGAGCGTGCACGACTGGGCGATGTCCAGGGTACGCAGAACGCGTCCCATGCCGACCCATAGTGCACACGACAACGCGAGGTCGGCAAGCAGTTCCTCGGAGAAGTGCTCGCTGCAGCGGGCCCAGAAATCCTCGTCGTCACGCAGCACCGTGTGCTCGGTGGCGAACCGGTAGGCGAACTCGGCCGCGAGACGTTCCTGGTCGCTGTATCCGGGCCAGGTGCGCCACTGGTCAGCGTGGGTGTAGAGGTCTTCGTCGACGCCGTTGGCGATCCCGTCCCCATCGCGGGTATTGACGCACACCTCGCACTCGTTGCTATGCGCGATAACCATTCGCGCCAGCTCGCGCGTTCGCATCGGCAACCGGCTGCGGTTGTACACCGCGTCGCTGAACGCTCCGATTGCGCCGCCCAACTCTGGCGACTTCGAAATCCAGCCTGCGAGGTCGTCATCTGCGAAGGTTCCGATTCGGCTCATGGCTGGATGCTACGCCCGGACCGGCTGGTGGAAGGCCGACCCGAAGTTTCTGGGTGGCAAGCTCCGAGACTCGGGGCTCGTCGTCGTCCCACCCGGGTTGGCCGACGATGCGGTGGGTGATCCGGTTGAGCGCGGCCTCGACCTGAGCCCGGTCGGGTCGGCCTTCGTATCTCGGCGAGCGGCTGAGCTTGTCGATGACCCACCCCTGCAGCAGCGACGAGACGAAATCGACCTCGCGGACCCCGGACGGGGTGAGCCAGAGTCGGTCGATGTCGCGCTGTGCGTAACCGCCGTGAACCAACCGGTCGAACGTCGGCTCGAGCACCTCGTAGGGGATCCCGAATTGGTCGGCGATGTCGGTGATTCGGGCGATTCCCAGGGCTCGTTGATACCGGTTGATCCGCAACAGCGCCCACAACTCGGCGACGTCGAGCCTGCAGTCGGGTCGCATGGCGATGCTGCGCAGCCGCATACCTGGCTCAACCCGCATCAGGCGGCCAATCGCGGTTTCCAGCATGTCGTCCGGGGTCTGCGTGCTCGGCATCGCGAAACCGTCGCCGAGATCGGCCGCGCTTTGGCCGATGTCACGCAGCGGCACCTCACGCAGGAACAGCGCTAATGCGAAGCCGACCACTGCGACCGGGACCGCCCACAGGAACACCTGGGTCAGCGACGCGGCGTAGGCGGCGACGATCGGCGCGGCTTGCGCGTGCGGCAGTCGGTGCAGCGCCTCCGGTGAACTGGCCGCGGCCGGAGCCGCATGCGACGCCAGCAGCGCCGGACCGATGCGACTATGCAGAAAGTTGGTGAACAACGAGCCGAAGATCGCCGCGCCAAACGAGCTGCCGATGGTCCGGAAGAACGTCACCCCCGACGTCGCGACGCCCAGATCCTCGAACCTCGAGGTGTTCTGCACGATCAGCACCAGTACCTGCATGCACGACCCGATCCCGGCGCCGAGGATGAACAGATAAATTGATTGGACCAGCGCCGATGTGGACGGGTCCATCCGCGACATCAGGAAGAAGGCCAGCGCCATCACCGCCGTACCGGCGACCGGGAAGATCTTGTAGCGTCCGGTGCGGCCGACCAAGACACCGCTGCCCATCGACGTCGACAGCATGCCCGCCACCATCGGCAGCGTGCGCAGACCCGACGTGGTCGCCGACACCCCGTCGACGAACTGCATATAGGTGGGAAGAAAGGTCAGTGCGCCCAGCATGGCGAACCCAACCACGAAGGACAGCACGCAACACACCGCGAAGACCGGATTGGCGAACAACCGGATCGGCAGGATCGGGGCCGATTCCGGCCCGGACGCTCGGCTTTCGACCCAGACGAAGAGGCCCAGCGCCACCACGGAGGCGACGAACAACCCGATGATGGTCGGCGAACCCCACGGATAGGTGGTCCCACCCCAGCTGGTCGCCAGCGTCAACCCGGTCGCGCCCAAACCCACGAAGAGGATTCCGGCATAGTCGATGACCGGTTTCGCCCGCGCAGCGAGCGCCGGAATCGCCGCCGCGGCAACGAAAAACACCACGACCGAGACCGGCACGTTGACCCAGAATGCCCATCGCCAAGTCAGGTGGTCGGTGAAATACCCGCCGAGCAGCGGGCCGATCACGGTCGTCACGCCGAACACCGCACCCAGCGCGCCCTGATAGCGGCCGCGATCGCGTAGCGGAATCACCTCGCCGATCAGCGCGGTCGCGGTGACGGTGATGGCACCGCCACCGATGCCCTGCAGCGCGCGGGCGCCCACCAGCATGGTCATCGACTGCGCGAGCCCGCACAGCACCGAGCCGGTGACGAAGAACGTCACCGCCGCCTGGAATATCCGCTTGCGGCCGAACAGGTCTCCGAGTCTGCCCACCAGCGCGGTGACAATCGTCGATGCCAGTAGATAGCTGGTGACCACCCACGACTGATGTCCCGCCCCGCCGAGGTCGGAGACGATCGTGGGCAATGCGGTCGCGACGATGGTCTGGTCGAGCGCCGCCAGCAACATGCCCAGCACAATTGCCAGGAAGACGAAATTGCGTTGCCGCGGGCTGACCAGCGCACCGCTGGTCTCCGGTTCAGGTGGGGTCGTGCTCTGCGCTCTCGTCATACGCAGCAGCTATACCCGCTCAGTTGCCGGCTTGACCTGTCGACGGCGGGCGGGAGACGCACTGAGCCGAGTACAGCTCTTCGCCGAGCTTGTCCATCAGCTGCAGCTGAGTCTCCAGGTAGTCGACGTGGTTTTCCTCGTCAGCAATGATGCCCTCGAGCAGGAATGCGCTGGTCGAGTCCTGTTTTTCCCGGCACATGATGACGCCCGGCTTGAGACGGTTGAGCACCTCGTACTCAATCGCCAAGTCGGCCTCGAACTGCTCGCGCAACGTCTGGCCGATGCGCAGGGAGAAGAGACGCTGATAGTTCGGCAAGCCGTCCAGCAGCAGGATGCGGTCGGTGATCGCCTCGGCGTGGCGCATCTCGTCGAACGACTCGGCGCGGGTGTGGCCCGCCAGTTCGGTGAATCCCCAATTCTCTTGCATTTTCGAATGCAGAAAATACTGATTGATCGCGGTGAGCTCGCTGGTCAATTGCTCATTGAGCAGACGTAGAACGTCCGGGTCGCCTTGCACCATTACTCCTCGTCTAGATTGCCGCAGCGCATGTCGGGGTTACGCTACCGCAGGTCAAAACCCTTGTCACCGAAGGTAATACTCACTTCGGACAGCATCCCCTAACTAATTCGAGCTAACGCGGAACAACATTTCACGGTGCCGCGCACAAATCCGCCGCGACGCGCCCGGCGCAAATGTCTCTACAAGGCCGAGCCGATTTCTGGGCGACCGACGCGGTGGGAACCCCGCGCTCGGCGCCGTGCGCCGCCCGACCAACCCGAGAAGTTAGGTTAGCCTTTACGAACCTAGTTAGGTTAGACTCGGCTAATACGTAGTTCGGATGGTCGTCGGCGACAAGGGCGGGAGGTTCGCGTGTACGTCTGCCTCTGCGAGGGTGTCACCAGCCAAACCGTCTCCGAGGCGGTCGCCAGTGGGGCGTCGACGTCCAAAGAGGTCGCGGCACGATGCGGGGCGGGACTGGACTGCGGGCGTTGCCGACGCACTGTACGCGCGATCATCGAGGCCGCCGCTCAACTGCAGCCTACCGGCACCTAGCGCTCGGCTCGCCGCTTGGCGGTGAAGTCCGCGAGGGCCTCCGCGTTCGCCTGGCCACCCAAAAGCTTTGCAAAGTGGGCGTTTTCGCGTTCCGTCGCTGCCGCGATGTCGGGCAGGGTGGGCTCGACGATGGACTGCTTGACCGCGATCAAACTCGGAATCGAGCGGGCGGCCAAAATGTCGGCGTATCTGCGGGCCTCGACCAGCAACTGCTCGGGCTCGCACACTTTCCACACCATGCCCATGGCGAGCGCCTCCTGCGCGCTCACCCATTCCGACGACATCAGCAGCCAGGCGGCGTTCTGCCGGCCGATCAACCTGGGCAGCAGATACGACGACGCCGCCTCCGGCGCCACGCCCAAGCTGGTGAACGGGCACTTCAGCCGGGCCGTCGAAGACATGAAGACCAGGTCGGCGTAGCCGAGGATGGTCGTGCCGATGCCTACACCGACGCCGTTGACCGCGCAGACGAGCGGCTTGGGAAACCGGGTCAGGGCGTCGATCATCTCGGTGAACTGTGAGCCCTGGTTGGCCATCGCCGGGTCGGTGATCCGGGCCTGCATCTCCTTGAGGTCATTGCCGGCACTGAACGCGCGACCGGCCCCGGTCAGGAGCACGACCGCGACGCCCGGGTCATCCGCGGCTTCGCGCAGCGCCGCGGCGGTGGCTTCGTAGAGCGCTTCGTTGAACGCGTTGAGTGCGTCTGGCCGATTCAGGGTGAGGGTGCGAACCCGATTGTCATCGTCAATTTGCAGTATCACCGGCATCTCCTCGGGTGTGGAACGGTGTGGTCAGCACGTAGCGGCTTGTCGGTATGGTGTCGATATTCGCGTTGGCGCCGAAAGCTGTTGTGCTCGCGACCATTCGGGACAGGCGCTGTTGTAGGTCGGCGTCGTCTGCCGCACCGAAGAATGCCTTCAGATCAGCGATTGCCTCGATCGGGAACAACTCCTCGACGATGCCGGCCAGCCGCGGCGCGTCGGGGGTCAGGGCGCGCACGACCGCATTTTGGGTGTAGCCGAAGGTCGACTGAGTCTCGATAGCCACCGGCGTGTGATCGTGTTGCCAGCGCCGCAGCCAACTGTCATAGTCCAGCTCGGGCGGCCGGCGCAGCAACGCGATGTTCGCCAGACCCGTTGTGCGCCGACCTAATTCGAGCGGCGCAAGAAGCGGGTTCGATTCGGTGACCAAATAGGCGGCAAGTTGGTCACACTCAGCGGCCAGCAGACGCAGCGCCTCGCCGATCTGCTCTCCGTAGCACTGCTGCGTCCAGATGCTGACGACGGCCGCACCGGGCGGGTCGAGCGTCGTCAGCGTCATCATCGAGTGAGTCACCGCGGCGTCGCGGACGTTGACGGCTAGGCCGGCGACTCCGAGCGCCAGGATCGCCTCGGCGACCGGCCCCCGCTGCCGTTGGCACCAGTTCTCGTCGTGGTCGGCGACTCGCAGTAGCGCCACTACTTTCTCCATGGTCGGGACCTATTCCGAGCGGTCGCGCGCCCAGCGCGGTTCGATGAATACGCCTTCGGCCTCGACGGTGACGCCCTGGTCGTCGGCCAGGTGGCCGACGGCGTAGGTCTTGACCCCTTCGGTACGGATGATGCGGGCCTCGGCATGCAGGTCCCCGAGTCGGGTGGCCCGCACATAGCGGAAGTTGATCGTGCCGGTCAGCCGGGGATTGATGCCGTCGCTGGCGGCATCGCCCAACACGTGATCCAGCACGAGCGCGGCGACTCCGCCATGGACGTGTCCGGGCGGCCCCTCGTATGCGGCGCCGAGGTGGAATTCGCAGACCGACGCGCCCGAGTCGTCGTGGCGGATCTGTATCGGCGGCGCGAGGGGGTTGCGGATCCCGATGACGGCATTGCCCCACGCCATCCGCTCGCCGGTGGCGAGGTAGCGCACTCCGAAACTGCCGTCGGTCTGCCGGCGGCGCAAGCGCGCAGTGGCCGAGTCGATTTCGGCTTTCGCGGCCGCCACGGCGTCGGCGTCGACTTCGGTCCTGATCGTTGCGTCGATCAGCGCTCGCACCGACTCGGCCAACGGTTCATAGACAGCCCGGAGCTGTTCGACATCCGCGGCGCTGAGGTCCTCCAGGGTGAAGTCCAACATCCAGCGAAACTAGAACACGTTCACTTCGGCCCCAGGGTCGGGGTGGTCATGGCTACATAGCCGGGCGTACGTACTGGTCGGCGGCGAGCAATTCGCTCATCAGCGCGGCGAGTCGGCGATACGGCCCTTCACGTCCACTCGACGTGCGGAACACCAGTCCGATCCGGCGGCCGGGTCGTGGGGTGGCGAAGTAGGCCAGGCCCAGACGGCTCCGTACGGTTTCGACGGGCACCGCGCTCTGCGGTATCAACGTCACGCCCAGCCCGCCGGCCACGCACTGCACCGCGGTGGCCAGTGAGGCGGCCCTGGTGTTGGCCAACTCCCCCTGTACGCCCGCTGTGCGGCATACGTCGAGCGCCTGATCGCGTAGGCAGTGACCTTCGTCGAGCAACAGCAGCGGCAGCTCGGCCAGCGCGGCCGGCGACACGCGCTTCTTGCCAGCCAGCGGATGGCCGGGCGGCAGGGCCAGCACGAAATCTTCGTCGTAGATCGCGATTTCGGTCATGCCGGTGGCGTTGGCCGGCAATGCGATCAGCGCGGCGTCGACAGAACCGTCGCGCAGGCCGGTCAGTAGCCGTTCGGTTTGGTCTTCGATCACGCGCAGCACCAGGCCAGGCAACCGCTCGTCGAGTCCGGCCAACAGCGTGGGCAGCACGTAGGGCGCCACAGTCGGGATCAGACCGAGCCGGATGGTGCCCTGCAGCGGGTCGGCCGATCCCGCGGCCGCCGCCGTGAATGCCGCCGCCGCCTCGATGACGGCCTGTGCCTGCGGCAGCAGCGCACGGCCCTCGAGCGTGAGGAAAACTCGACGGGTGGAGCGCTCGACCAATCGCACGCCCAGGCCGGTTTCCAGCGCCGTCAGGGCCTGTGACAGCGTCGACTGGCTGACACCGAGAGTTGTTGCTGCGCTACCGAAATGCTGCTTCTCGGCGACCGCGACGAAGGCTCGCAGACCGGCGATGGTCGGTTGATAACTCTTATCGGTCATGCCTATCAGTCTAGTGGGAAAGATCACCTTTCATTCAAAGTGTGGTTCGGGCATGCTGGAGAAGCAGAATCTTGACCAAATCCAAAACTTGAGATGGAGGAGCCGCATGGCATTGCTGACTATCGGCGACCAGTTCCCGACCTACGAGCTGACGGCGTTGATCGGTGGCGACCTGTCCAAGATCGACGCGCAAGGGCCCGAAGACTACTTCACCACGATCACCAGCGGCGACTTCGAGGGCAAGTGGCGGGTGGTGTTCTTCTGGCCAAAGGACTTCACTTTCGTCTGCCCGACCGAAATCGCGGCGTTCGGCAAATTGAACGACGAGTTCATCGACCGCGACACCCAGGTGCTTGGGGTTTCGGTGGACAGCGAGTTCGTGCACTTCCAGTGGCGCGCCCAGCACGAGGACCTCAAAAGCCTTCCGTTCCCGATGCTTTCGGACATCAAGCGGGAGCTGGTGGAGGCCACCGGTGCGCTGAACAAGGACGGCGTTGCCGACCGCGTCACCTACATCGTCGACCCGAACAACGAGATCCAGTTCGTCTCGGTGACCGCCGGTTCGGTGGGTCGCAACGTCGACGAGGTGCTCCGAGTGCTCGACGCGCTGCAGTCCGACGAGCTGTGCGCGTGCAACTGGCGCAAAGGTGACCCGACACTGAACGCCGGCGAGTTGCTCAAGGCATCGGCCTGATGAGTATTGACACCCTGAAAGAGTCACTGCCCGAGTACGCCAAGGACCTCAAGCTCAACCTCGGCTCGATCAGCCGAAGCACCGTGCTCAACAGTGAGCAGCTCTGGGGCACGTTGCTCGCCAGCGCCGCGGCGACCAGAAACACACAGGTGCTGACCGAGATTGGCGCCGAGGCCGCCGACGAGTTGTCCGCAGAGGCGTACCAGGCAGCGCTGGGCGCCGCCTCGATCATGGGCATGAACAACGTGTTCTACCGCGGCCGCGGATTCCTCGACGGCAAGTACGACGACCTGCGCCCGGGGCTGCGGATGAACATCATCGGCAATCCGGGGGTAGACAAGGCGAACTTCGAGTTGTGGTCGTTCGCTGTCTCGTCGATCAACGGCTGCGGGCATTGTGTGGCCGCTCATGAGCACGCCCTGCGCGAGGCCGGCGTCGACCGCGACGCCATTCTCGAAGCGTTGAAGGCCGCGGCCATCGTCGCCGGCGTCGCCCAGGCGATCACCACCGCCCAAACGCTCACGCCAGCCGGATAGCCGTCGCCCGTAGACTCCGGGCTTGTGGTCGTCAACGACGTCGACGTGCGGCATTTGCGACGCTGCATCGAGCTTGCCCGCACCGCACTGGAAGCCGGACACGGTCCTTTCGGTGCGGTGCTGGTCGGCGCCGACGGGCGCACGCTGTACGAGGATCACAACCGTGTCACCGACCGCGACCAGACCCTGCATGCCGAGCTCGGCGTCGTCCGCTGGGCCGTCGCGAATATGGCTCCAGTGCAACGCGTTCGCGCCACCGTGTATACGTCGTGCGAACACTGCCCGATGTGCGCGGCAACGCACGCGTGGGCCGGCCTCGGGCGCATCGTCTATGTGAATTCGAACGATCAACTGATCAGGTGGCTCACCGAACTGCGCGCACCGGCACCGCCGGTCGCGATGCTGCCGGTGCACACGGTCGCGCCTCGAATCGTGGTGGATGGCCCGGCACCCGAACTCGAGGAGGAGATCAAAACGCTGTATGAGACCAGGTACCGGCGATGAGCGAACCGGCTTGGGTCGAGCATGTGATCTGGTGGCACGTCTATCCCCTGGGATTCGTCGGCGCCTTCCCCGCCGCCACTGCTCCGGGCCCGCAGGAACATCGGCTGCGCCGGATCGTCGAGTGGTTCGACCACGCGATCGAGCTGGGCGCCTCCGGGATCGCGCTCGGACCGATATTCGCCTCACGCACCCACGGCTACGACACCACCGACCACTACCGGATCGACCCACGCCTCGGTGACGACGACGACTTCGACCACCTGATCGCCGAGGCGCGACAGCGCGGATTGCGGGTGCTACTCGACGGGGTGTTCAACCACGTCGGCGCCGACTTCCCGCGCTATCGACAGGCATCCACTGACGACACGGCAGCGCGCTGGTTCCGCGGCACACCTGGCCGGTTTCACACCTTCGAGCGCCACGAGGGTCTGCTGACGCTGAACCACGACAACCCCGAAGTGGTCGACTACACCACCGACGCGATGGCGCACTGGCTCGCACGCGGAGCCGACGGCTGGCGGCTCGACGCCGCTTATGCTGTGCCGCACTCCTTCTGGAGGGCGGTTCTGCCGAAGGTGCGCCAGTTACATCCGAAGGCCTGGTTCGTCGGGGAGCTGATTCACGGCGACTATGCCGCGGTGGTGCGCGACGCCGGATTCGACTCGGCCACCCAGTACGAGTTGTGGAAAGCGATCTGGAGCGGACTCAACGACGGCAACTTCTTCGAGCTGAGTCACGCGATGCAGCGCCACAACGACTTTCGACAGACGTTTGCGCCGCTGACCTTCATCGGCAACCACGACGTCACCCGTATCGCCAGTCAGCTCGAACGCCCGGAACACCTCGCCCACGCGCTTGTGGTCCTGATGACCGTGGGCGGCGTGCCCAGCATCTACGCTGGTGACGAACTGGGCTATCGCGGGGTCAAAGAGGAGCGGTTCGGCGGCGACGATGCGGTTCGGCCCGAATTCGGCCCTCCCCCAATCCCACTCGACGAACGCGGGGTGGCCACCTGGGCGCTGCATCAGTACCTGGTCGGCCTGCGTCGACGACACCCGTGGCTGCACTCCGCGTCGACTTCGGCGCTGCAGTTGGACAACCGGCAGTTCGTGTATCGGGCAAGCAACGGCGACCGGGCGTTGATCGTCGCACTCAACATCGACGACAAGCCCTTACAGGTGCGGCTCGATTCCGGCTCGGCGGAAGTCGTCGCCGGCAGCGGCGCGCCCCCGCAGGAAGTGATCCGGGAGTTGACGGTCGAGCCGCACGGCTGGCGGATTCTGCAGCCCGTCTAATTCAGGCGCTGCAGCGTCAGCGGGTCCTCCTCGCCGTCGTAGAAGCGGTTGAGCAGGGTCAGGAAGTCCTCATTGTCGGATGTGGCGTGGGCGAACAATGTCATCGAGGAGCGCACCTTCATGTCGTCGGGCGATCCGAAGATCTGGCCGATCGAGCGCCCGCGCACGGCGTTGACCAGTTGCGTGCATTCGCGCAGCCGCGGCCCTAGCAGATCGTGGCGCAGGTAGGCCCGCGCTTCGTCCAGCGACGTGATCGCGTAGTGAGCTGCGGTCGCGCTGCTGCCTAGCCCGGCGATCTGCGGAAACACGAACCAGATCCAGTGGGTGCGTTTGCGCCCAGCCCGCAACTCGTCGACCACCTGCCCGTACACCGGGGCCTGCGCATCGACGAACCGCTGGAGATTGAAGGGGTCGCTTGCGGTTTCCATATGACCTACGGTGGCACAGTGGTCAAACGGCGAGTGCCGAGAGCGCGCGACCTGGCGCCACTCATCCGTTTCCGCAAGCCGCGGCTCGACCGCGTGCAGCGTCGTCTCGACGATGCGCTGACCATCGACGACCTGCGCCGCCTGGCCAAGCGCAGAACGCCCAGAGCTGCCTTCGACTACACCGACGGCGCCGCCGAGGACGAAATATCCATTGGGCGGGCACGACAAGCGTTCCGCGACATCGAATTTCACCCGACGATCCTGCGCGACGTCAGCCATGCCCGCACGGACTGGCAGGTGCTCGGCGGTTCGGTCGCCCTCCCGTTCGCCATCGCGCCGACAGGCTTCACCCGACTGATGCACACCGACGGCGAAATCGCCGGCGCCCGAGTCGCCGCGTCGGCCGGGATCCCCTTTTCGCTGTCAACGCTGGGCACGGCGTCGATCGAGGATGTGGCGGCGGCTGCACCGCACGGCCGTAAATGGTTTCAGCTCTACATGTGGCGTGACCGCGAGCGGTCGATGGCGCTGGTCGAACGCGCCGCCCACGCGGGATTCGACACCCTGCTGGCCACCGTCGACGTGCCCGTCGCCGGTGCGCGACTGCGCGACGTCCGCAACGGGATGTCGATTCCACCGGCGCTGACGCTGCGCACCGCACTCGACGCCGCATGGCGGCCCCGCTGGTGGTTCGACCTGCTGACCACCGAGCCGCTGTCGTTCGCGTCACTGGATCGCTGGTCGGGCACGGTCGGCGACTATCTGGATTCCATGTTCGACCCCAGCCTGACCTTCGACGACCTCGCGTGGATCAAGGCCCGGTGGCCGGGCAAGCTCGTCGTCAAAGGCATCCAGACTCTCGATGATGCACGGGCCGTGGTGGAACTCGGCGTCGATGGCATCGTGTTGTCCAATCATGGTGGCCGACAACTGGATCGGGCGCCGGTGCCGTTCCACTTGTTGCCGACGGTGGCTCGCGAGCTCGCCGGACGCACCGAGATCCTGGTCGACACCGGCGTGATGTCCGGGGCCGACGTCGTCGCCGCGGTCGCGCTCGGCGCGCGCAGCGTCTTGATCGGCCGGGCCTATCTCTACGGGTTGATGGCCGGCGGCGAGGCAGGCGTGCGCCGCGCCGTCGAGATCCTGTCCGCGCAGCTGATCCGGACGATGAAGCTACTGGGCGTCAGCAGCCTGGAGGAGCTGCGCCCCACACACGTGACTCAGCTACGCCGGCTCGCGCCGGTGGTCAATGATGCGTCGACATGAACAGGTAGTAGCTGACGTAGGCCACCACGAACAGCGCCACGAGCACCACTGAGGTTGCCCGCTGGCTGTTGGTCTGGGCCCGATGGTGTGGTGTGCAGGTCGTGACCGGAAAGCCGAGCGTGGTGAGGATTTCAGCGGCTGGGCCTTGGCCGCCGGGATCGATATTGACCTGACCTCGTCGACGGACCAGTAGCTCGACGGTCAGCGGGTAGGACGGCACGTCCTCGTCGTTGGCCGGTACCAGCCCGCCGTGGTGGCTGTGGCGGCTGGTATCCATCGCCGGCCTGATGTAGGCGTGCTCGATGTCTCCGCGTAGAGCGAGCGGTGCGTCGTCGGCGTAGACACCGTTCTGATCGACGTACAGATCGACCGGTGCCCGTTGTGGTACCAGCGCGCACGACAGCGCTCGCGGGTAGACGGCGACGAACCCGACCAGGATCGCCGCGGCCGCAAGCAGTTTGGTCGGGCCCGGCACCACCGCGATGGCGGCGACCAGCAACACCGACGCGGCGACCGAGCCCCCGATCACTGACTTCACCCGAGGGCTTGTCCGCATGAGCGTCGCGTGTCCGCGAAACATGAAACATGAATTTACGCGCCTCACCGACAACTTTGGCCACTTTGGCGAAGCGCACGCGGAGCTCAACCGTGGTCGGGAACGGTTCGCGAAGGTTAGGAACGTTGCGCGGCGTTCGCGGATTGCGCGCTACGCAGCACGATGTCGACGGCAGCGGCTATGACGTCGTCGCCGGGCAACGAGCCGTACATGATGGACGGACACGCGACGACGCCGGTGAGCATCGATACCGCCGCTTCGAGTTCGGCGCCGTCGAGCAGTGCGGCCAGCATCGCCCGCAATGGGCCCTGTCCTGAACTATTGATCGCGTCGCGGATCTCCCGCATCTCCTCAACCGAGGCCCACTGGGCCATACCGGTCAGAATGCGGTCCAGACGCATCTCGGTGATGCCGCCCCGAAAGGCCGTGAGCTCGCCGATCAGGTCGCTGCGAAGGTCGCCGGTTTGTTCGTGATGCGGCAACTCGCCGAGACCGTCGAGCGCGAGCGCAATCAACTCGACCCGGGACGGCCAGTGGGTGTACAGCGTGGTTTTGGAGTAGCCGGCCAACTCGGCCACCCGCGCGTGGGTGACCGCGTCAGAGCCCTCGCCGGTCAGCACCTCCAGGGCAGCCCGTGCGACGTCCGCTCGGGTGCGAGCCACCCGCGCGTCTTCGCTCGCGGCGAGCGGCTTATCGCCCGTACCGGGTGCCATCAGAGCACTCCACCTTTGCGCTGGCCGTATTGAAGTTGAACCGCCTCAGAGAAATTAGCCGATGAAGACCTGATTCGGTAATGAATGATCTAGTCACTATTGGACGTTTAGACCATTAGTGTACTGGGAAACGGGTACCGTACGAGTTGGTCAGATAGCCGGCTCGGCCTGCCTACCCGTCCCAGCAGAAAGAAGCCCATGCCCGCCATCCTGTTTGGTTCCATCAGCACCCTCGTCGACACCTCGGAACTGCAGCGTCGAGCCTTCAACGAGGCGTTCGAGGCTCACGGCCTTGATTGGCACTGGTCGCAGCCGGACTACGTCGCCATGCTCGACTCCAACGGCGGCGCACAACGTATCGCCGACTACGCCGAAGCGCGCGGCGAAGAGGTCGACGCCGATGCGGTGCACGCCACCAAGTCACAGATCTTCCAAGAATTGCTGTCAAGCGCCGGGCTCAAGACGCGCCCCGGCGTCATCGAGACGGTCAACGAGGCCAAGCGTCGCGACGTCAAACTCGGCTTCGTCACCACGACGACTCCAGAGAACGTCTCTGCGTTGCTGGCGACGTTGAGTCCTGAACTCGGCGCCGACGCCTTCGACCTGATCGTCGACCGTGACGCCGTGCCTAATCCGAAACCGAACGCCGACGTGTACCGGTTCGCCCTCGAGCAGCTCGGCGAAGATGCGTCGTCGACCGTCGCCATCGAGGACAACGTCGGCGGAGTTGCCTCGGCATCCGCCGCCGGCGTGAAATGCATTGCTTTCCCCAACGAGAACACCACTGACGGAGACTTCGCCGACGCCACCGAAACCGTCGAGACCCTCGACGCGGAACAACTGGTGGCCCTTGTCGCCTGATCGCCCGTCGCATTGTCGAGTTCGAAAAAACCCTAAGCAGCAAGGACTTAGTCATGAGTGATTTACAAGCGCGTGTCATCAACCGCCCCAGGGCGTTTCACGTCGAAGGCTACGAAAAAATCGAGTACGACCTGATCTACGTCGACGGCGTATTCGGCGCGGAAAGCACGGAATTGGCCGACACCTACCGGGCATACGGTCGCGTGTTGATGGTGGTCGACGAGGTCGTCTACCGGTTGTACGGCGACCAGATTCGTTCGTACTTCGACCGGCACGATATTGATCTGACTGCGCTGCCAGTGCACATCCGTGAGACCGCGAAGTCGCTGGAAACCTTCGAAAGCATCGTCGAGCGTTTCAACGAATTCGGCCTGGTCCGCACCGAGCCGGTCCTCGTGGTGGGAGGCGGCTTGATCACCGACGTGGCGGGATTCGCCTGCGCAAGCTACCGGCGCAACACCCCATACATCAGAATTCCGACGACACTGATCGGACTCATCGACGCCAGCGTGTCGATCAAAGTCGCGGTGAACCATGGAAAACACAAGAACCGGCTCGGCGCCTACCACGCCTCGCAGAAAGTGCTGCTTGACTTCTCGTTCCTGAAAACGTTGCCAGAAGATCAAGTTCGCAACGGAATGGCCGAGCTGATCAAGATCTCCGTCGTCGGCAACACCGAGATTTTCGAACTGCTCGAAGAACACGGCGTCGACCTGCTGCACACCAGGTTCGGCCACCTGAACGGCACGCCCGAATTACGTGCTGTCGGAGAACGTCTGACCCATCAGGCAATCGCGACCATGCTCGAACTCGAGGCGCCCAACCTGCACGAGATCGACCTCGACCGGGTGATCGCCTTCGGACACACGTGGAGCCCGACCCTGGAACTCACCCCACCCGACCCGTTCTTTCATGGACATGCCATCAACATCGACATGGCGTTGTCGACGACCCTGGCCGAGCAGCGCGGTCACGTGTCGGTCGACGATCGAGACCGGGTTTTGGGATTGATGAGCGACCTCGGTCTGGCGCTGGACAGCGAATACCTGACGCCGGAACTGCTCAGCGACGCAACGGCCGCCATCCTCAAGACGAGGGACGGCACGCTGCGGGCAGCGGTGCCGGCACCGATCGGGCACTGCCTTTTCCTCAACGACGTCACGGTCGACGAACTCGCCGACACGTTGGTGTTGCACCGGAAACTGTGCGAAGACTATCCGCGTGGCGGTGACGGGATCGACATGTTCACCTCCACGACCTACGGCGGTCCTCGTGAGTGACGTTGTGCCGCTGCGACATCCGCCGAACAAGTCGCCGTCGGCCGGGGACGGCGGTCACCGGTCGTCGGCGCGGCGGTTCGGCGTGATCCGAACGCTGGCGACACTGGCCGGGCTGATGGTGACGCTGCCGATCGACGCACTGGTGGTGGCCGTCGCGCTGGCCCGGCGCGCGCGGCCGCCCGCGGCGGCGCCGAGCACCACATACCCCCAGACGGTCATGATCACCGGCGGCAAGATGACCAAGGCGCTGCAGCTCGCCCGGTCCTTCCACTGCGCCGGTCATCGAGTGATCCTGGTCGAGTCCGAGAAGTACCGGTTCACCGGGCACCGGTTCTCCCGGGCGGTCGACGCGTTCTACTCCGTCCCCGAGCCAACCGCGCCGGGCTACGAGCGTGCGCTGTTCGAGATCGCCCGCTACGAAGCGGTCGACACCGTCGTTCCGGTGTCCAGTCCGGCGTCCAGCGTCCAGGACGCGAAAGCTCGCTACCTGCTGGACGAAATCTGCGAAGTGGTACATGCATCCGAAGACGTCGTCCGCATGCTGGACGACAAAGCAGACTTCTCGAAAGTTGCTGTCGCGCAGGGCCTACGCGTGCCGGACTGGAAGCGGGTCACCGACCCCAAGCAAGTTCGCGACTTCGACTTCCCCGCCGGGCGCGACTACGTGCTCAAGCGGATCGCCTACAACCCCGTCGGTCGGCTCGAACTGCCCCGATTATCGGCGCGAACGCCGCAGCGCAACGCCGCGCTGGCGCAGTGGCTGTCCATCTCCGAGGACGACCCGTGGATCATGCAGGAATTCATCGAAGGCCGCGAATACTGCACGCATGGCACCGCAGTCGACGGACGCCTCCAGGTGTACGGTTGCTGTGAGTCGTCGGCCTCCCAACTCAACTACGCGATGGTTGACAAGCCCGAGATTCGTTCGTGGGTAGAATCTTTCGTCACCGGCCTCGGTGTCACCGGCCAGTTCTCCTTCGACTTCATCGAGGCCGCCGACGGTCAGGTATACGCCATCGAGTGCAACCCGCGCACCCACACGGCGGTCACCATGTTCTACAACCACCCGCAGCTGGCGTCGGCCTATCTAGAGCCGGACGGCCCCGTCATTACGCCCATGCCGGATGCGCGGCCCACGTATTGGATCTACCACGAGGTGTGGCGCCTGCTGACACAGCGGGATCGGCGCGCGCGGCTGAGGAGCATCGTTCACGGCAAAGATGCGATTTTCGCCGCGTGGGATCCGTTGCCGTACTTTATGGTTCACCACCTTCAAATCCCTGCGCTACTGATCGACAATCTGCGTCGTCGGCGGAGCTGGGTCAAGATCGACTTCAACATCGGCAAGTTGGTCGAGCAAGGGGGCGACTGAATGCCGGCCCCTGCCAGGCCGTTACGCATCCTGCACCTCATCGGCTCCGCGTTTGACGACTTCCACGCCGATCTATCCCGCCTATACGCTGGTGCATGCCTGAACGCCGTCGCTGAATCAGTGGATTACGTAGCCCTGATCGCGTACGTCTCACCCGACGGATCATGGCGCTTCCCAGCCGAACTGAGCAACGAGGCAATCCAGCGAGCTCCGGCCGTCAGCCTTGCGGACGCCGTTGGCCATATCCGCGCGCTCGGAGTAGACGTGATGGTCCCGCAGATGTTCTGCCGACCCGGCATGACGACTTATCGGGCGCTGTTCGACGAACTCGGCATTCCCTACCTCGGCAACTCGGCCGAGGTGATGGCCACGGCCGCCGACAAGGTCGCCACCCGCAGGGCGGTTGCCCGCGCGGGCGTCGCGATCCCCGACGCCGAAGTGCTGCGAGCCGGCGACCGGCCGACACTGACGTTTCCGGTGGTGGTAAAGCCCGTCGACGCCGACAACTCGGTTGCGGTGTCTCTGGTGCGCAGCTTCGAGGAATACGGCCCCGCCGCCGCGTCGGCGCTCGCCCACAGCGATACCGTCCTCGTCGAGGCCTACGTCGAACTTGGCCGAGAAGTGCGGTGCGGCATCGTCGTTCGCGACGGCGAACTGATCTGCCTGCCGCTCGAAGAATATGCCGTGGACCCCGACGCCAAACCGATCAGATTGTCATCGGACAAACTGGCCCGTACCGACAGCGACGAGCTGTATCTGGTCGCCAAAGACCCGACACGAGCATGGATCGTCACCGACGATGACGTCCTCACCGAACGGGTCTGGGACCTCGCGCGTCGCTGCCATCGCGCCCTGGGCTGCCGGCACTACAGCCTGTTCGACTTCCGCGTCGACCCAGACGGGCGGCCGTGGTTTCTTGAAGCCGGACTGTATTGCTCCTACGCGCCCAACAGCGTGATCGCCGTAATGGCCGCGGCGGTCGGCATCGACGTTCGCCGATTGTTCGACATCGGTTTAGCGGAGCTGCAACGCGAGGGGCTGCCGTGCTTGGCGTCGCAGCGCTGACCCCGGTCGGTGCCCGCCTGACCGGCATTCGGGTCGACACCCTCGACGAGGGCGCGGTCGCGACGGTCCGGCGGGTGCTCAGCGAGCACGGCGTCATCGTGCTGCCCGGTCAGCACGTCGACGACAACAGCTTCCTGCGCTTCCTTCGCAGCTTTGGACCGATGATGTTCACGGTCGGTGAGACTCCGGTGCCGGGATACGGCGACCTCAACCTCGTGAGCAACGTCGGCAGGACGAGGCCGCCGCGCTCGACGTTCCACACCGACACCAGCTATGTGCGCACCCCGCCGGCCTACACCGCGTTGCGGGCCGCCGTGGTGCCCAAGCGGGGCGGCCAGACGCTGTTCAGCAATCAGTACGCGGCGTACGAGTCGTTGCCACCGCGGGTACGTCAGCAGCTGGATGGCCGCAGCATCACCCATGTGGTGACGGGCCTGAGGCTCTGCCCCGGCGAAGAGACGTCGGCCGCTCATCCCATCTTTCGGGTCCATCCGATCTCTGGCCGCACATACCTCTACATCTCCACCCCGACGCGGTGTGCCGAGGTGAGCGGCATGTCGGCGCGGCGCGCAGCCGACGTCGTCGCATACCTGTTCTCACACTCGACCCGTGACGACAACGTCTACCGGCACTCGTGGGCCGCTGGCGACGTCGTCATGTGGGACAACCGGTGCGTGCTGCATCGAGCCGACCACACCGGCGTCGTCGGGGACCGGGTGATGCACCGCGGCATGGTCGCCGACGACTTCCGGGAATGAATTGGACCTAGTCCAGGTTGAGCGCATCAGGCTTAACTTTGGAGGAATGATGGCTGAAGCCAAATCAGTGCCGGTGCTGTTCGTCAGCGACCCGGTGGTTCTACCCGGCATGGTCGTGCCGATCGCGTTGGACGACGCCGCTCGCGCCGCCGTGGACGCCGCCCGTGCCACCGAATCAGGCACGCTGCTGATCGCACCCCGACTCGAGGACCGCTACCCGTCCTACGGCGTGCTCGCGACGATCGTCCAGGTCGGCCGCATCCCGGGTGGCGGTACCGCCGCGGTGGTCCGCGGTGAGCGTCGCGCTCACATCGGCGCCGGCGCCAGCGGCCCGGGGGCAGCGCTGTGGGTCGAGGTGACCGAGGTCACCGACCCCGATCCCACCGACGAAACCCGTGCGCTGGCAAGCGAATACAAGAAGCTGTTGTTGGCAATGCTGCAACGCCGCGAGGCGTGGGAGCTCGTCGACGTGGTGAACAAGCTGACCGATCCGTCAGCGCTGGCCGACATGGCCGGCTATGCCTCGTACCTGACCGACGTCCAGAAGCGTCAGCTGCTCGAGACCGAGAACGTCAGCGAACGGCTGCGGGCGCTGATCGACTGGACCGGCGACCACCTGGCGGAAGTCGAGGTCAACGACAAGATCTCCCAGGACGTCCGCGAGGGCATGGAAAAGCAGCAGAAGGAGTTCCTGCTGCGCCAGCAACTCAATGCGATCCGTAAGGAACTCGGTGAGGGCGAGCCGGAAGGGTCCGACGACTACCGGGCCCGCGTCGAGGCCGCGGACCTGCCGGACAAAGTGCGGGAGGCCGCGCTGCGCGAGGTCGGCAAGCTGGAACGCTCCAGCGACCAGAGCCCGGAAGGCGGCTGGATCCGCACCTGGCTGGATACCGTGCTCGACCTGCCGTGGAACACCCGCACCGAGGACTCCACCGACCTGACGGCGGCCCGCGAGATCCTCGACGCCGACCACCACGGACTCGACGACGTCAAAGACCGCATCGTTGAGTATCTGGCGGTGCGGGCCCGACGTGCCCAGCGTGGTCTGCAGGTCGTCGGCGGCCGTGGCTCGGGTGCTGTGATGGTGCTGGCCGGTCCGCCCGGGGTCGGCAAGACGTCCCTGGGCGAAAGCGTCGCCCGGGCGCTCGGTCGCAAGTTCGTCCGCGTCGCCCTGGGTGGTGTGCGCGACGAGGCCGAGATCCGCGGACACCGCCGCACCTATGTCGGCGCCCTGCCCGGTCGGATCGTCCGCGCCATCGGCGAAGCCGGGTCGATGAATCCCGTTGTGCTGCTAGATGAAATCGACAAGGTCGGTTCCGACTTCCGGGGCGACCCGGCCGCGGCGCTGTTGGAGGTCCTCGACCCGGCGCAGAACCACACCTTCCGCGACCACTACCTGGACCTGGACCTGGACCTGTCCGACGTGGTGTTCCTGGCGACCGCCAACGTGATCGAGAACATTCCGTCGGCGTTGCTGGACCGGATGGAGTTGGTTCAGATCGACGGTTACACCGAGGACGACAAGGTCGCGATCGCTCGTGACTTCCTGTTGCCCCGCCAGCGCGACCGTGCCGGGCTGACCGATGACGAGGTCAGCGTCACCGAGGACGCGCTGCGCAAGATCGCGGCGGACTACACCCGCGAACCGGGCATGCGGCAGTTCGAACGGCTGCTGGCCAAGGCGCTGCGCAAGGTGACGACCAAGCTGGCCGGGGTCGACGAACCGGTGACGATCGACGAACCGGACTTGGTGGACTACCTGGGCCGTCCGCGATTCACGCCGGAGTCGGCCGAACGCACCGCGGTGCCGGGTGTGGCTACCGGACTGGCGGTGACCGGGCTGGGTGGTGACGTGCTCTACATCGAGGCGGGCGCCGCTGGATCGACTCCGCCAGGCGAGTGGTCCCTCCAGCTGACCGGTCAACTGGGTGACGTGATGAAGGAATCCGCACAGATCGCGCTCTCCTACGTGCGGTCGCACGCCGACGCGCTCGGTGTCGATCCCAAGGCCCTGGATCGGCGGATCCACGTGCACGTGCCCGCGGGCGCCGTCCCGAAGGACGGTCCGTCGGCCGGCGTCACGATGGTGACCGCGCTGGTGTCGATGGCCACCGGGCGACAGGTTCGCGCAGACGTCGGGATGACCGGCGAGGTGACGCTGAACGGCCGCGTGCTGCCGATCGGCGGCGTCAAGCAGAAGCTGCTGGCCGCTCAGCGCGCGGGACTCACCACGGTGTTCATCCCGCAGCGCAATGAGCCCGACCTGGACGACGTGCCGGCCGAGGTGCTTGCAGCGCTGGACGTCAAGCCGATGACCGACGTCGCCGACATCGTCACGCAGGCGTTGGAGCCCGTGGCCGAAGCGGTGACCGCCGCAGCCTGACAACGACCGCGCCCCCGAGCGACTAATTCAGCAGCGCTCGCGGGGCGCGGTCTGCTGTCTGGCGCACGCCAGCAGCCTGCGGCGGGACCGGCGTCGAGGGGCGAGGAAAGCGATGGCGCAGCGCCCTGATCAGACGGTCGACTTCGACTATGCGAGAACGCATCTCGGCCTTGGCCTGCGGCGGCAGATTCAACAACTCGGCGAGCTCTCGACGCAGGATGTCTTCGAACACGCGGGCCTGAGCGGCCTCGGCCGGCGTGGACCGCCGGTGCGGGTCGCCTTCATGGACGGGTGAGCGCGGCGGCACGGCATCGCGGAGGGGAACGCTGTTCACGGATGCGTGTCCTAGCGATACGGCCTTCGCCTGCGCGCGGTACGACATGCCTGGCTCCCTCAGTCACTGAAGTTCTGTTAGGGAGGATCGGCCCGAATGCCGCGAATGTGGCGAGTCCTCAACCTGATGCGGTACAGAGATTAGGTACAGCCGGAAATCTCGGTCAAGGCGAACCACCCAGGATTCGTTGAGGATTTCGTCACACCCGCTGTCGGTGCCGGGCGTTAACGTTGCGCATGGTCTACGACGCTGATCTTGCCGATCGCATCCGGGAACTTCTCGGACCGATCCGCGGCGTCGACGAGAAGCGGATGTTCGGCGGCCTGGCTTTCCTGATCAACGGTCACATGTCGGTAGCCGTCAGCAAACAGGGCGGACTCATCGTCCGGGTGCCGCCGGACAAGACCGAGGGATTCCTGGCGCGAGCCCACGTCAACCCGATGGTGATGGCCGGCCGGGAGACCCGCGGCTGGGTTCGCGTCGACGCCGAGGGCGTGAAAACGAAACGGCAACTCGCGGGCTGGGTGACCCGTGGCGTCGAGTATGCGCATGGCCTCCCACCCAAGTAACCATGACGTTTGCGAACACCGCGGGCGG
The DNA here is from genome assembly GCF_022430545.2 of Mycobacterium paraterrae. Taxonomy (NCBI): domain Bacteria; kingdom Bacillati; phylum Actinomycetota; class Actinomycetes; order Mycobacteriales; family Mycobacteriaceae; genus Mycobacterium; species Mycobacterium paraterrae. The sequence goes on from NZ_CP092488.2 coordinate 4,605,649, forward strand.
GTACGCCGGGAACCATGGACCAGCACAAGCAGATCGTGCGACAACTGCTGAAAGTTGCCGGAACGACATACGCTGCCGAGGCCGACGTCCGAATCAGCGACAAACCCATGCCCTTGTTCCAGCTATTGGTGTTGTGCATGCTTGCCAGCAAACCGATCGACGCGACGATCGCCATGCGTGCCGGGCACGAACTGTTTCGCGCCGGGCTCAAGACCCCCAAGGCAGTGCTCAACGCCGATCGCCACACCATGATCGAGGCGTTCGGTCGCGCCCACTATGCGCGCTACGACGAGAGCTCGGCGACCCGGTTGACCGAGATGGCGCAGCGCGTCGTGGAAGACTACGCAGGGGACCTGCGGGAAATCCCACGGCGAACGTCCGAGAACGTCGACGCCGCCAAACAAATGCTCAAAGAATTCAAGGGCATCGGGGACACCGGGGCTGACATCTTCCTTCGCGAAGTGCAGGACGTCTGGACCTGGGTTCGCCCCCATTTCGACAAGCGCGCCACCCGAACCGCCAAGGCGCTGGGACTGCCCGACGACCCCGAGAAGCTGGGCGCCTTAGCGCCGAAGGCCAACGCCCGGCTGGCCGCCGCGCTGGTACGAGCCTCTCTCGACGACGATGTCCGCCGACAGGTCGCGGGTTGAGCCGTCCGGTGACTGTGCGAATCGGCATGTCGGGGTGGTCGTACGATCATTGGGCCGGAGTGTTGTATTCACCGAAACTGCCACCCGCGCAACGGCTGCGCCGTTACGTCGAGGAGTTCAACACCGTCGAGCTCAACGCGAGTTTCTATCGCTGGCCCAAGGATTCGACGTTCCTGAAGTGGCGAACCGAGCTGCCGGATGGCTTCGCGATGTCGGTCAAAGCGCACCGTGGACTAAGCCACTACCGCCGGCTGAACGCACCCGAACCGTGGATCGAACGATTCGAACGCTGCTGGCAATTGCTCGACGGCCGGCGCGGCGCGGTGCTGGTGCAGCTTCATCCCGAGCAAGCCCGCGACGACGGCCGGCTCGACGCTTTCCTGGCGGCCGTGCCGTCGCACATCCGGATCGCCATGGAATTACGGCATGCTTCCTGGGACGATCCCGCCGTCTATGCGCTGCTGGAGAAACACCGGGCGGCCTATGTCGTGACGAGCGGCGCGGGGATGCGATGTGTCCCGATAGCCACCTCCGACCTGGTCTACGTCCGAATGCACGGACCCGCCTCGGACGATCTGTACACCGGCTCCTATCCGAGGCACGCTCTCGAGGAGTGGGCAGCGCGGATTGCCAAGTGGGACAGCGAAAGCCGAGACGTGTTGCTCTACTTCAACAACGACCTGCACGGCAACGCGGTGCGGAACGGCCGTGTCCTGCGGGACATGCTGCCGTCAGGTGTCAGTGGTACCGGCAATTCGACAGGATGGAGCGATCGTGGCTGACTCGAGAACATTCGTCATCATCGGCGGTGGCCTGGGCGGGGCCAAGGCGGCCGAAGCGCTGCGGGAGAAGGGGTTTGACGGCAAGGTCGTGCTCCTCGCGGACGAAGAGTATCTCCCCTATGAGCGACCCCCGCTGTCCAAAGACTTCCTGGCCGGCAAGAAGTCACTCGCCGACTTCACCGTGCACGATTCGGATTGGTATCGCGAGCACAAGATCGACTTACGCGTCGACGCCGAGGCGGTCTCGATCGATCCCGCAGAGCACACCGTTTCGCTTTCGGACGACTCCCAAGTTCACTACGACAAGTTGTTGCTGGCCACTGGATCACGCCCACGATGGCTCACCATCCCCGGCGCGGACTCCACCGGAGTCCACTACCTGCGCAAGTACGACGACGCGTCCAATCTGGACACCGCCCTCAAGGAAGGCTCGTCACTCGCCATCATCGGAGCCGGCTGGATTGGGCTGGAAATCGCGGCTAGCGCGCGCCAACGTGGAGTGGACGTGACCGTCGTCGAGACCGCAAAAGTTCCGCTGAGCACAGCCGTCGGTGAGGAAGTCGGCAAGGTCTTCGCACAACTACATCGCGACCACGGCGTCGACCTGCGGCTGGAGACCGAGGTCAAGGAGATCACCACCGAGGACGGCAAAGCCACCGGCCTGAAACTCGGCGACGGATCGACCGTCACCGCCGACCGCGTGCTCGTCGCCGTCGGCGCCCAGCCCAACATCGAACTGGCCGAGCGCGCCGGCCTTCCGACCGACGGCGGCGGCGTACTGGTCGACGCATCGCTGCGTTCGGCCAACCCCGACATCTATGCAGTCGGTGACATCGCCGCGGCCGAGCACCCGTTGTTCGAGGAGCGGATCCGCACCGAACACTGGGCCAATGCGCTCAAGCAACCCGAGGTCGCGGTGGCGGGCATGCTCGGCGAGCCTGGTGAATACCAAGAACTGCCTTACTTTTTCACCGACCAATACGACCTGGGCATGGAATACGCCGGCCACGCGCCGAACTATCAGCGGGTCGTGTTTCGCGGCGACAAGGACGCCAGGGAATTCGTGGCGTTCTGGCTCGACACCGACAACCATCTGCTGGCCGGCATGCAGGTCAACATTTGGGATGCCCTCGACGACATCAAGAATCTGATCCGTAAGAAAGCTCCGGTCGATCCGGACAAACTGGCCGACCCTGAGGTGCCGCTGCCCGACGCGCTCAGCTGACGACGATGACGTCGGGCAGTTGCTGACCTTGGAACCGCTCCCGCTCGGCGCGCCGACGCTTGATGCGCAACCGCGCATCCGACGGCACAGTCACCACCTCGTCACAGGTGAGATAGAAGATCTCCCCCGCCACACTGATGAGTTCGGCATCGACAATCCGGGATCCCAGTTCGCGCAGCGTCATTCGCAATTCATGCGTGAATCGGATTGTCGCGTCGTAAGCCAGTTCACGGGAGGCGCGGGCGCTGGCGGCCAGCCGTTCGGGCAGCTTCGCATCGGATGCAGTCGACGGCGTTCGGGGGGAAAGCTCGGTGGCGGCACGCCCCGCCGCAGCGAGCAGGATGGCCGGATCGTCACCGATCATCAGGTTGGCCAGTTCGATCTCTCCAGGGCCGCGGTGCCCCAACCGGCTGATCGCCGCGCTGAAAGCCGCACCGATCGTCGGCGACTGCGCGGTGATGGCTTCGAGTTCTCCGTCGATGGCCAACGCACACAGCGACAAATCGCCGCCGATCGACGCCGCGAGCGCGGAGGTCTCGGCCGCAACCACATCGCTGTCGAGAAGGGTACCGAGACCGTTGACGGGAACATGGACACCGCGGCGTTCCACCGTCGCCGCGGTGACGCCGCTGTCGACCAACCACATGCCGGTCAGTGCCCAGCCCTGATGAATTCGGTCGCGGAGCAATCGGACCCGTGCCTGCAGCTGCGCATCCGTCAACGAATCCAGTTGTGCCGCAGACAGATGCTCCGCCGTCGCGGAAGCGACGAATGCCTGGGTATCCGTCTTGAGGTGCCGCAGTAATGCGAGGGCGCGTTTCACCACCACCGCCTTGGCCGCGGCTGACCCCAGCCGTCCACTCTGCGGTGGCCGACCGTGCGGGAACAGGTCGGCCGTCGAGTCGCGCAGTGACGCCTGCACGAGTTCGTCGACGTCCCAACCTGGTAACTGTTCCGCGATGATCGCGCTCACCGACACGTTGACGTAGGGACGATGACCGAAGACAGCGATGCCTCTGCTGTTCCACTCGCCGGTTACGACAGTGTCCGACGCCGTCACCGCACCGATCATTCGCGTGGCGGCGCGCAACCCTGTCAACTGGACGTCCAGCGTCATCGGGGTCAGCGGCCCGGGCAGCGTAAGGGCCAGTGGCGTGGCACTGAATACCGGAAATCGCGGGTCGACCCGGTCGTCGAATTCGCCTTGCTGCTCGTCCGCCGACGCCGAGCGTAGCGGCGTCCCATCCCAGGGCTCGGTGGGCGGGATGAGCTCGACCGGCAGCGGCAATCGTCCGGGCTCATCCGCCGCGCCGGTGGCGGTGACCCTACGGCCGGCCAGGCCGCGCGCGGTGTCTGCTACGGCATCCTCTGCGAGCCAACCGAATTCAAATTTCCACGCTTCGGCCAATGCAGCACTGTCGAGCTGCGACGTGAGCTGAGCCCAGCCGGACTGGCGCACCCGCAGGCCGCGTTGCCCGGTCGAACGCAGCGCACCGCGCGCGGACGTCGCATCGACGGTGTCAGTACTGGCCAGGTCGACCACTCCCGTGCGATTGGTTGTGACGGCGTGCACCAGGAAGCGAAGTAGATCGTCGAAATGTAATACCCGCAGCGGTTCCGCCGGCGTCTTGACCTGACGCAGGCTGGCGACCGTGCGGCAGATCATCCAGTCGAGTTGCCGACCCAGCAGCGGTGCGATGCGCACTATGAGGTTCGGCGCCCAGCCACTGGAGACCAGCGTCTCGGCCTGCTCACGGAGCCCGGGCTCTCCCGCCGCGGCGGCCACGTAGATCAACCGTGCACCACCACGCGCCGCCGCGTGGGCGACGCGGACGAGTCCGTCGATGCCGGCGCTGCCCGGCACGCCGGGTTCGACCGGGGCGAGGTGCAGCACCACGTCGGCCGAATCGGCGAGCTGCAGCAGGACCGGGTCGCCAAGTGCGGCGCTGACGAATTCGATGTCAGGGTGCAGCGTGCCCGGCCGGTGCGGCCCGACGCCGGTGACCGCATGACCGGCGGCGACAAGTTGCCGGGCCACGGCGCGCCCCAGCAAACCGGTGACGCCGGTCAGCAGAATCCGCACGCCCGAGCACCTCCACGGCGTCTAGTAGATTGAAAGACAATAGTCGTTACGGGCGCTCCCAGGAAGCTTTCAGGTAACCCTGTTAACTCATTGCAATATCGCGGAACCGTCGGCGTGGACGTTGACCTTGGCGCCACCGATGTCCTCGGTCACCGTCGCCGCTGCCGCCGCCGGATCCGTGATCAACGCCAATGTGCGACGCTCGTCGGGAGTGCGAACCGCCAGGAAGGCTTTTTCGGGCTGACCGTCCCGGTCGAACGGCGTGGTCCAGGCTTCGACAGTGCCCACCCCCTCCCATTCGACCGCAGCCGTTCGGGTCGGCTCGCGGTCGACCGTGGGTTGTACGTCCTCCCAACGGAATTCGGTCGTCGGCGGCTCGGTGCCATACACCCCGAAGCTGTGCTTGGTCAAATAGCCGCCATTGGCGGTGACCAGCCCGCGCCGGCCGGGGTTCTCGGTGAGCAGCTGGGCCATCGTCGCGATCGAGTGCGTGACGTAGTTGTTCCACGGACCACCGGCGAAGGTCAGTCCGCCGGTCACGGTCAGCGGCCGGCTGGCATCGTCGGTCGGCAGTCCCAATTCGTTCGCCGCTACTTGCACGGCCGACGGGAAGCATGAGTAGAGGTCGACGAAGTCCATGTCGTCGATACCGAAGCCGGCCAGCTCCAGCGCCCGCGCGCCGCCGATCCGAATCGACGGCGATGTGTGCAGCTCGGCGCGTTCGCTGATCGAGTACGTGTCATGCGCGTCGGTACCGGCGTAGGGGAACACCCACCGATCGGACGGGATGCCCATCCGGGTGGCCGCCTCCACGGACGCCAGGATCAACGCGGCACCTTGATCGACCATGTTGTTGGAGTTCATCAGCTTGGTGTAGGGCCAGCTGATCATCCGGTTGGTCGGTCCGGGTTGCGAGATCTCTTGAGGAGTAACCGGTTTGCGGATCCACGCGTGTGGATTGCGGCTCGCAACCTCGCTGAAACGCGCCCACAGTTCACCGATGCGAAGTCGATGATCGTCGACCGATTCGCCGGTGCCGACGCGCAGCGCCTGCTCGAACATCGGGTAGATGAACGCCGGACGGTCCAGCTTGATGCGGATCTCGGACTCCCCCGCCATCGGCACGTTTTCGTTGCTGCCGTCGGGCTCGGGGATCGTGTTGTCCTGCTGGGTCGCGGTCAGGCGCTGACCCGCGGCGCGCAACTGCGTGCGCGTGCGCCACATCTCCGCGCCGGCCACCAGGACCACGTCGGCGCGACCCTGCTGGATGTCCACGCATGCCCGGTTGACCAGTGTCTGCGGGACGTTGCCGCCGATGCCGCTGTATTTGGTGGTGAAGCGGTCGAGGCCGAGACGTTGGCCGAGCAGCAGGGCGGGATCGCGGTAGTACACCGACAACAGATTGACCACTCGGATCGAGTCGACCGCCTCGAGCACCCGCGCATCGGCCGCGTCGCGTGCCGCCGCGGCCATCAGGTCAACCGGCTCCAGGGTGTTGCCATCTGCGGACTCACGATGGTTCACCTGACCGTGCGCGATCAGCACCGGCGTTTTGGGGTTGAGCGGCATCAAGCAAGACCTTCCGGGGTGTCTGTGGACGCAAACAGCACGCCATCGTGGATGAGTCGTTCGGTTTCCTCGCTGCTCATGCCGAGGACTTTCAGGCAGATTTCGCGGGTGTCCTGCCCCGGCAGCGGCGCCGGGCGCTGCGGGGCGGGCGGGATGTGCCGGAACGGCGCCGGCCCGGTCTCCGCGGGCAGCGGATGGTCGAATAGCCGATGCGTCATGTCGCTGTACAGCTTGCGTTCGCGCAATTGCGGATCTTCCAAGATGTCGGGCGGCCGATGCATCGGTGCGGCCGGAACGCCCGCCTTCTGCAGCGCAGCGGCGACCCGCTGCGGGCTGCGCTCCCGCGTCCAGGCCGAGACCAGCTCGACGAGTTCGCCGCGATGTGCCAGCCTCGCCGCTGCGTTCGTGAACCGAACGTCATGGACCGGTAACCCGAAAACCGCGGTGGCTGAACGCCAGTCGTCGTCGACGCGGAAAGAGATCACGCACCATTCGTCGTCGCCGGCGCAGGGAAAGACTTCGTGGATGCCGGTATCGTCGTCGAGGACATCCCCGTTGCAGGCGCGTGCCGCGTCGGTGACGTAGCGGACGTCGAGTTGGTTGACCACGGCTTCGGCCTGCGAGACGTGCACGCGTGCCCCGCTACCGGTCCGATCGCGATGGATGAGCGCCGCGAGGGCACCGATTGCGCTGATCCGGCCGACCACATGGTCGGGGAAAACGGTTGTGGCGTCGTAGAACCGGTGCCGGGAATGAGTGTCGCCCGGTCGCGGGTGCGGATCGGTCCACAATTTGCTGACACCCGCGGTGGCGCGCACAAGCGGGCCATACCCCAGTCGGTTGCTCCAGGGACCACGGTCGCCGAAGGCGCTGCTCTCCGCCAGCACCAGCCGCTGGTTGAGCGAGTGCAGGGTGTCGTACGGAAAGCCCAGCGCTGCAAGCGTTCCGGGCTTGAAGTTGGCGAACACCGCATCGGCGCCGGCCACCAGTCGGCTGAACACCTGCTTGCCCTCTTCGCTGCGCAGATCCAGCCCGATCGCCAAGTTGTTCCGGTGCGTCCAGGCAAACGACTCGCTCATCGGGTCACCAACGCGCGCTTGGCGCAATCCATCCGGATAGGCGGCGCTTTCGACTTTGATGACTTCGGCGCCCATGTCACCGAACAGCCGGCTGAGCTCACCACCGGCGACGATGATGCCCAGGTCGACGATGCGCAGCCCATCGAACGGACGCGGGCCCGCCTTCGAGGGCGCCGCCACGGTCGCCGGCACGGCGGGCCAGCAGGCTTTGTCGGCGCCGGCCGCAGGCGCGGGCTCGCGAAAACCGATGTGCTGTCCGTTGACCGAGTAGTAGCCAGTCGGGACGATGCTGTGCACACCGGGGACCAGTTCGGCATCGACGACGGCGTCGACGGCCTCGAAGTGTTCCGAGCGGAGTATCTGCGCGGGATCCAGCACGGCCGATATCGCGACGCCGTGCGATTGCCCTTCGGCGACAAGCGCTTTCATCGTCTGATCGGCAAACAGCTGCCGAACCAGCTCGCCGATCTGCGGCCACGCCTTGAACCGCTCCGCGATGACGTCGTATTTGGGGTCCTGGAACTCCTCCGGCTCGCCGAGCCAGCGGCGCAGTCCGTGCCACTGTCGCGGTGACATCACGCACAGCCGGACGAAACCGTCCCGGCAGGCATAGATCGGGTAAGCGTCCTGATTCTTCGGGCGGCCCCGCCACCGATCGGGATGCCGGACACCCGCGGCGGCTTGACCATGGGCGCCGAACGCCGGGTCGAGCGCCATCACCACGGCCTCGTACCGCGAGAAGTCGATGTAATCGCCGGTGCCAGAACGCAATTTGTTGTAGTAGGCGACCAGCACCGACCAAGCGGCCTGGACCGCAGCCGTCGCCGATGCAATCCCGTCCGGCGGCGAGACCGGGGTTCCACTGGTGGGCCCCGAGCGGGCCAGCGCTCCGGACAGCGCGTAGAGCACGGGATCGGTCGCCTGCCACGACGCGAGCGGTCCGTTCGTGCCGAAGTCGGTGACCGACAACGTCACCAGTTGCGGGAATCGATCGGCCAGCTCTTCACACGACGTCCCGTACGCGGCGGCTTGGCCCGGCATACCGCTGTCGACGACGATGTCGGCGTTTCCGGCCAGTTCGACCAGCCGCTCGCGATCACCATGGTCGGACGGGTCGAGCACGGCGCTGCGCTTGTTCGCGTTGTGCAGGGCGAAGCGGATGCTGGTCCCCCGCAGCGACGGCCGATCAGAGCGGGCCGGACTCCCACCGGGCGGCTCTACTTTCAGGACATCGGCGCCCAGGTCCGCGAGCAGGCGGGTGACCGCGTCGCCGGTGCCGTCGCACAGGTCGAGCACCCGCAGCGACGCGAGCAGGTCGTCAGGCATCACGTCAGCGTAGTTGGCAGGTGTCAAGTTCCCGTATCTGCCATGGGCTTCTGCACGAATCCCCCAACCTGCGCATAGTGGGAAGAATGGTCTTCACGAAGGCGACGCTGTCCAAGGACGAATGTGCCGGGATCCACGCCTACTGGCGGGCCGCAAACTACTTGTCCGTCGGACAAATCTACTTGCTGGACAATCCGCTGCTGCGCGAGCCGCTCAGCGCCGAACACGTCAAGCCACGCCTGCTGGGGCACTGGGGCACCACCCCAGGCCTGAATCTGATCTACACCCACCTGAACCGGGTGATCCGCAATCGCGACGCCAACGTCATCTTCATCACCGGCCCCGGCCATGGCGGGCCCGGGCTGGTAGCCAACGCCTACCTCGAGGGAACTTACAGCGAGGTGTACACCGGCATCGAAGAAGACGCCGAGGGACTGCGAAAACTCTTCCGGCAGTTCTCCTTTCCCGGTGGAATCCCCAGTCACGTGGCAGCCCAGACACCGGGCTCCATCCATGAGGGCGGAGAACTCGGCTATGCCCTGGTACACGCCTACGGCGCGGCGTTCGACAACCCGGATCTGGTCGTCGCCTGCGTCGTGGGCGACGGCGAGGCCGAAACCGGGCCGCTGGCGGCGAGCTGGCATTCCAACAAGTTCTTGGATCCCGTCACCGACGGCGCTGTGCTGCCGATACTGCACCTGAACGGCTACAAGATCGCCAACCCGACCGTGTTGGCGCGCATCCCACACGCAGAGCTGGAGTCGCTGCTGCGCGGCTACGGATATCGCCCGATCACCGTCGCCGGCGACGACCCAACCGACGTCCACCAACAGCTCGCGGCCGCGCTGGACGAAGCCTTCGACGCGATCGCGGCGATCCAGCACGACGCCCGCGATCGCGGCGCCACCGAACGGCCGGTGTGGCCGATGCTGGTGCTGCGCACTCCGAAAGGCTGGACCGGGCCGGACAAGGTCGACGGGAGACAGGTCGAGGGCACCTGGCGGGCCCATCAGGTCCCGTTGTCGGAGACCCGGGACAACCCCGAGCACCGTGCTCAGCTGGAGAAGTGGCTGCACAGCTATCGGCCCAAGGATCTCTTCGACGACGACGGCCGGCTGCGGGCCGAGTTGCGGGCGCTGACCCCCACGGGCACCCGGCGGATGAGCGCCAATCCGCACGCCAACGGCGGCCTTCTACTGCAGGACTTGGATCTGCCGGACTTCCGCGATTACGCCGTGCCCGTCACCCAGCCCGGCTCGACGATGCACGAGGCCACCAGGGTGCTGGGCACCTTCCTGCGTGACGTGATCGCGCGCAATCCCGACCGTTTCCGCCTGATGGGCCCAGACGAGACATCGTCCAATCGCCTCGATGCGGTCTACGAGGCGACCGACAAGGTATGGATGTCGACGACATTGCCGGTGGACGAGAACCTCGCACCGGCGGGCCGGGTGATGGAGGTGCTCTCCGAGCACCTGTGTCAGGGCTGGTTGGAGGGCTACCTGCTAAGCGGGCGCCACGGGTTGTTCAACTGTTACGAGGCGTTCGTGCACATCGTCGACTCGATGCTCAACCAGCACGCCAAGTGGTTGGCCACCAGCCGCGAGTTGCCCTGGCGTCAGCCGATCGCGTCGCTCAACTACCTGTTGAGCTCACACGTGTGGCGTCAGGACCACAACGGCGCCACTCATCAGGACCCGGGGTTCATCGACCTCGTCGCCAACAAGCGCCCGGAGATGACCCGCGTGTACTTGCCGCCGGACGGAAACACGTTGTTGTCGGTGGCCGACCACTGTTTGCGCAGCCGCGACTACATCAACGTCATCGTCGCCGGCAAGCAGCCCCAACTGTCTTACCTCGACATGGAGTCCGCGGTCGCGCACTGCGCCCGAGGACTGGGCATCTGGCAGTGGGCCAGCACCGCGACCGCCGAGCCCGACGTGGTGCTGGGCTGCGCCGGCGACATCCCGACCCAGGAGACGCTGGCCGCCGCCGACATCCTGCGTCGTGAGCTGCCCGACCTGGCCGTGCGGGTGGTCAACGTCGTCGACCTCATGCGGCTACTGCCCGACTCCGAACATCCACATGGCTTGCCGGACAACGAATTCAATGCCATCTTCACCACCGACAAGCCGATCATCTTCGCCTACCACGGCTATCCCTGGTTGATCCACCGGCTGGCCTACAGCCGCGCCAACCACCACGAGCTGCACGTCCGTGGGTTCAAGGAGCGCGGCACTACCACCACTCCGTTCGACATGGTGATGCTCAACGACCTCGATCGCTTTCATCTGGTCATGGACGTGATCGACCGGGTCGAAGGGCTGGGCGCCCGGGCAGCTGTGCTGCGTCAGCGGATGGCGGATGCCCGGCTGGCTGCACGGCGGTACACCCGCGAACACGGCGAGGACGATCCCCACATCTCGGGTTGGACATGGGGAGGCGAGTGAGCGGAGCGTAGCGACGGGAACGAGCCGACCCATCAAACACAGCGAGGCGAGTGAGCGGAGCGCAGCGACGGGAACGAGCCGACCCATCAAACACAGCGAGGCGAGTGAGCGGAGCGCAGCGACGGGAACGAGCCGACCCATCAAACATGGGGAGGCGAGTGAGCGGAAGCTAACGGGCTCCGCACGCCGGTAGCCTGGTGAGATGCCCAGCTCCGAGATCGCCGCGGCGGAATCGCATCCGCTGCAGGCACAACTGTCGGCGCTGCACCACTTCCGTATTCGGGTCGACGTCGCCGTGGTCGTCGTCGTACTGGCATTGAGCAACCTGATCGCGCACTTCACCACGGCATGGGCAGGCATCGTCACGGTTCCTGCGGCGGCGGTCGGGCTCGTCGCGTGGCTGCGCGTCCGCGGGCTGGGTTGGGCGGAACTCGGCTTGGGTCGCGAGCACTGGAAATCCGGTGCCGCCTACGCCGTCGGGTCCGTCGCATTGGTGCTCGCGGTCATCGCGGTCGGCGCGCTGTTGCCGGTAACGCGGCCGATGTTCATGAACCATCGCTACGCGACCTTGTCCGGCGCGTTGATGGCTTCGATGATCATCATCCCGCTGCAGACCGTCATCCCCGAGGAGTTGGCCTTCCGCGGGGTGCTGCACGGCACCCTGAATCGCGCATGGGGGTTCCGCGGCGTGGCGCTGGCCGGATCGCTTTCCTTCGGGCTGTGGCACATCGCCACCTCGCTCGGGTTGACGAGCAGCAACGTCGGCTTCACCCGGCTGTTCGGCGGCGGATTGGCCGGCCTGCTGGCCGGCGTGCTGATGGCGGTGCTCGCGACCGCGGCGGCCGGGTTCGTGTTCAGCTGGCTGCGACGGCGCAGCGGGAGTCTGCTCGCCCCGATCGCGCTGCACTGGTCGCTCAATGGGTTGGGCGCGCTGGCGGCCGCCCTGGTGTGGCAGCTGTCGAGCTGACTCAGACGAGCAGCACCGCGGCCCCGGAGATGCGTCCAGCACTGAGGTCCGACAGCGCCCGATCCGCTTGATCCAGTGGATATTCCGGCGTCGTGACCGCTACGTGATGTTCGCCGACGAAGTCGAGGAATGCTCGCGCATCGGCTCGGGTATTGGAGGTCACCGACCGAAGCTGGCGTTCCTGGAACAGGTGACGTTGGTAGTTCAAAGCCGGGATGTCGCTGAGGTGGATTCCCGCGATCGCCAACGTGCCCCCGCGGTCTAAAGCCTCCAGCGCCGGCAATACCAGGTCGCCGACGGGTGCGAACAGGATTGCGGCGTCAAGCTTGACCGGCGGCGGATCGGCCGCCCCTTGCGCCGACGCCGCACCCAGATCGATGGCCAATTCCTGAGCCGCTACGCCCCGCGTCATGACGTGGACTTCGGCGCCTTGTGCTAGCGCGACCTGAGCGGTCAGGTGTGCGCTGCCGCCGAATCCATATATCCCCAACCGACCGCCGGGCGGCAGTGCGGCGCGCTGCAGCGACCGGTAACCGATGATGCCGGCGCACAGCAGCGGCGCGAGTTCGCTGTCGCTGTAACCGGCCGGCAGACGGTGCGCGAACGCCGCTGGCACCGTGGCGAACTCCGCGTATCCCCCGTCGGCGTCCCATCCCGTGTAACGCGAGTAGGGGCACAGGTTCTCGTCTCCACGCAGACAGTAGGCACACACCCCGCAGGTGTGGCGCAGCCAGGCGATGCCGACCCGGTCGCCGACCCGAAACTCCTCGCCGGCGTCCGCGCCGACCTCGATCACCTCGCCGACGACTTCGTGCCCCGGAGTGACGCCTTGCCGGTGCACCGGCAAATCGCCTTCGGTGACATGCAGGTCGGTGCGGCAGACCCCGCACGCGCGGACCGCAACCAGGAGTTCGGCCGGCCCGGGCTGCGGGACCTGGCTGCTCACGTACTCGAGCGGTCCGGTGCTGATGGGGCCGGGCCGAGCCACCCGCCATGCGTGCATTCGTGGGTTGTCGCGTTTAGCGGCGCGCCAACCCGACGAGCCAGAGCAGGATCACCGACCCGAGCAACGCGGTGAAGAAGGTGAAGATCAGACCACCGCCCGCGGTGTTCACGAAGAAGCTGAGAATGAAACCGCCGATCAATGCTCCGACGACTCCGATGACGATGTCGAGCAGGATGCCCGATCCGCCTCCTTTGACGATCTTGCTGCCGATCCAACCGGCTAGACCGCCGATGATGATGTATCCGATTAGGCCAACGCCGGTGGTGGTGGTGGAGCGAGCGAGATATTCAGTAGCTGCCACGACGTCCATCGAAAACTCCTTGTCGCTGGTCAAAGGCCGCTTGCCTATTCATTACCCGATCCGGTGGCTGCTATTCGCCTCGAGTTGCCGCTCGCTAGGTGGCGATAGCGCCAGGAGCGGGGGCTGCGCCGTTGCCGCCGGCTGGCTGTCCCGGCGGCGCGGCTGGAGCAGGAGCAGCGGGCGCGGGCGCGCCGGGCGCGGGCGCCGGTGCGCCCGGGGCGGGTGCGGGCGCCGGCGCGGCCGGGGCGGGTGGAGGCGGCGCTCCCGGCGCGGCCGGGGCGGGTGGAGGCGGCGCTCCCGGCGCGGCCGGGGCGGGTGGAGCCGGTGCACCCGGCGCTGGCGCCGGACCGGGTACGGTGCCCAGCGGCCGCACGGATTCCGCGAGAGCCTTTGCTCCGGCCTTGTCTACCGGGTTGTTGCTGGTGCCGAGCCACACCACGAACCAGCGCTGACTTGCCGCGCCCGCCGGGCCCGGCGGGCTGACCACCCCGGCCCAGATCTGACCGTTGGGTTTGGTGGCGTCGCTGAATTTCACCTCGTAATACGACGCTCCCCCTGCCGCGCCATTGGCGCCCAGCGGGATCGTCTCCTGGTTCAGCCGGGTGCCGGGATACGGCATGAAGAATTCACCCATGTCGGACGCCAGCCGCGCCGCGGCCTTGGCGTTGTCGGCTTCCGCGCTGGCATACAGCTTTTGGTCCAATTTGCCGAGTACCACGCGGGTGTCGTTGGCGACGGGTGGCGGCTGACCGGGGGTGGGTGCACCGGCGATCTTGCTGAGCAGGGCGGAACCGTAATCCAGGTGGGTCGCGTCGGACTCCACCCAGCCGGCGGGCAGGACGTAGCTGAAGCCTCCGACCGGGTTGTCGATCCGACCGGCGTTGGGGTCGACGGGGGGCGGGGGCGGAACGTTGGGGTCGGCGGCCGGCGGCGCGCCGAGCGGAGCGGCGGGCGGCGGCACCACGGCCGGACCGGCGGGGCTGGGCGCCGCATCCGGAGCGGCGGGGGGGACGCCCGGGGCGGGCGCAGGCGCGGGAGCGGGCGCCCCGGGGACAGGGGCGACCGGGCCCGGGGGCGGCGGCACCGGGTCGGCAGCAGCGACGGACGGCCAGCCGAATGTGATCGCCCCCGCACCGCCTACCGCCGCTATTACGCGCGTAATCCTGCGGTTTCTGGGCCGTATTGAAGAGCGGTCCACCTGGTTCATGACGCAAAAACTACCGTGTGACACCCGTGACGCGAGTGTGAACTGCGAACGTTTCGGCCGATTTTTCGTCGATCCTCCGCCCGGACCACGCCGCATCCGCGCAGCTCATGACTGGCCTCAACCGCCGAGATGACAATTCGCTAACACCGCGGCGGTCGGGCGCGTCACGAGTGCGACGAAAATCCCTGCTCAGGGACCGTCGAAGCCGGCTTGGCCGAGCACCCGTTGGCCGGTCGGCCCCGTCACCAGGTCGACGAATTTTTCCGCCAGCTCCGATTGCGATGCCTTCTTGAGGACCACGATCGGGTAGACGTTCACCGCGCCGGCGGCCTCCGGGAAGCGAATGGTGTCTACCAACGCGGCGGCCTTGTGCGCATCGTTGAGGTAGACCAGGCCGGCGTCGGCTTCTCCGCCAGTGACTTTTGCCAGCACCCCGGCTCCGATCGGTTCTTCACTCACCGCATTGACGTGCATATTCGCAGTGTCTTCGATGCGCTGCGCCGCCACTCCACACGGTGCCGAGGCCTGGCAAACCGCGACCCGCACGTCGGGCCTGGCCAGATCGGCGAACGACCGGACCTGTTTCGGGTCGCCCGGCGCCGTAACGATCACCAAGGTGTTGGACGCGAAGTTGACCGGCTCTCCGCTGGCCAGGTCCGCCTTGATCACCGTGTCCATCTGGGCCGCGTCAGCCGCGGCGAACACGTCAGCGCTGGCGCCCTGGCTCAACGTGTTGGCCAGTTCGGCGGAAGTAGCGAAATTGAATTCCACCGTGGCGCCTGGGTTGTCAGCCTGGAACTTGCCGGCAAGCAAGGTGAAGGCGGGCTTCAGCGGCAGAGCCGCGAATACCATGATCGAGGTGGCCTGCCGATGAGGGGACGGCGATCCACCTGTCGTCGCCGTCGGCCCACGGCTGCATCCGGCCAGAGTCGTCGTCAGCGTCAACGCCGCCGCCACCACCAAGCCCATAGGCCGCCGACTGCCGAGCCGTGCAACCACGTAGCTCAGCGTTGTCCAAACGGTGACCACGCCGTGCCGGAATCGGAGTTTCATATCTAGCTACCGTCCAGTAACATAAGGAAACGTTAATGCCATACACGCCTTGAAATCCCAGGGACCGGCGTTGCGGTGTGCCACCATCGACGCATCGCAGAACCGTTGCTCGGGCTACATGCCGCGGAGCTCCTGACGGGCCGGCGCCTGGATTCAACGCTGAATACGAGGAGGTCATGGCGGTGGAGGTACTTGTCACCGGAGGCGACACCGAGTTGGGTCGTGCCGTTGCTGAAGAGTTCCACAACAACGGACACACGGTCACTCTTCTCGGCGCACGCCGAGACGACCTCGAGGTCGCGGCCAAGGAGATCGAAGCGGACGCAATCGTCTGCGACACCACCGACCCCGCCGCGCTGGCAGAGGTCCGCCACCTCTTCCCGCACCACCTCGACACGATCGTCAACGTTCCGGCGCCACGCTGGGACTCCGGCGACCCGCGCGCGTATTCGCTGTCCGACCTGGCCGCTGCCTGGCGCACCACGTTGGATGACACGGTGTTGTCCGCCGTTCTCACCCTCGCGACGGTCGGCGACCACCTGCGCTCCGGCGGATCGATCATCAGCGTGATGCCCGAAAGCCCCCGCCCGGGCAGCGCTGAGGCCGCGGTCAAAGCCGCATTGTCCAGTTGGGTCGCCGGCCAGGCGACCATCTTCGGCACCCGCGGAATCACGGTTAACGCCGTCGCGACTGGACGCAGCGCCCAGCCCGGCTACGACGGACTGTCCACCACGGCGCCGTCGGTAGCCTCCGAGATCGCACGGATGGCGCTGTTCCTCACCACCGGAGCCGCCCGTCACATCACGGGCCAGACGCTGCACGTGAGCCACGGCGCACTGACGCAGTTCGCCTAGCGCGTGCTTCTCGTCGGCGCCCATCCTCGACGAGACCTGCTCACACGACTGAATTTCGTAATCATTCGACATGGCTTTCAAGGCTGGATCAGTCTGCTCCAACTCGGTTTTCGTGACTAGCCACATCTACCAGCCGCCAATGAGGCGTGACGAGCCGCACTAGCGATCGCAATCGAGCGAGTTCAGTTGAGCGCGTTGGTAAGTGGCAACCCGACCCTATTGACCGAGGCCCGGCGTGATTGCCTCGGCCGGTGAAGCGTTTCGCCCCCTGGTCGGTCGGTAAACCTGGTAGCGAGGTACGTCACCTATGAGGTTCGCGGGTGTGGGCGATCACACCCGCGTACGTCGATAATTGCAGGTCCTGCCGACTATCGTGGTGGTGAACCCGCCGCTGAGGAGCCCCACACCATGAACGCCCAGCCCGAAGACACTGCCCTGAATCGTCGACACCGGGTGGTAGTCATCGGATCCGGATTCGGTGGCCTCAACGCCGTCAAAAAGCTCAAGAGAGCCGACGTCGACATTAAGCTGATCGCGCGCACCACCCATCACTTGTTTCAGCCGATGTTGTATCAGGTAGCCACCGGAATCGTCGCCGAAGGCGCCATCGCTCCCCCGACCCGCATGATCTTGCGTGGCCAGCACAACGCCCAGGTGCTGTTGGGTGATGTCACGCACATCGACCTCAAGGGCAAGTTCGTCGTCTCGGAATTGCTTGGTCACAGCTACGAAACACCGTTCGACAGTTTGATCATCGCGGCCGGCGCCGGTCAGTCGTACTTCGGAAACGACCATTTCGCCGAGTTCGCGCCCGGCATGAAGTCCATCGACGACGCGCTGGAATTGCGTGGTCGCATCATGAGCGCGTTCGAAGCCGCCGAGCGGTCCAACGACCCGGAACGACGCAAAAAGCTGCTTACGTTCACCGTCGTCGGCGCAGGACCGACCGGCGTTGAAATGGCCGGCCAGATCGCCGAACTCGCCGACTTCACGCTCAAAGGCGCTTACCGCCATATCGATTCGACGAAGGCGCGAGTCATCCTGCTCGACGCCGCTCCGGCCGTGCTACCGCCCATGGGTGAGAACCTCGGCAAGAAGGCGGCCGCGCGCCTGGAAAAGATGGGCGTCGAAATCCAGCTCGGTGCGATGGTGACCGACGTCGACCGCGACGGCATCACCGTGAAGGACGCCGACGGCACCATCCGTCGCATCGAGTCCGCCTGCAAGGTGTGGTCGGCAGGCGTCTCGGCGAGCCCGTTGGGCCGCGATCTGGCCCGGCAATCCGCTGTCGAGCTCGACCGCGCGGGCCGCGTGAAAGTGTTGCCGGACTTGTCAATTCCCGGTTATCCCTACGTATTCGTCGTCGGAGACATGGCCGCCGTCGAGGGTGTTCCCGGAGTCGCGCAAGGCGCGATCCAGGGTGGAAAATACGCGGCCCGTTTGATCAAGGCCGAACTGGCCGGCGCCGACCCCGCCCAGCGCGAGCCGTTCCAGTACTTCGACAAGGGCTCGATGGCGGCGGTATCGCGGTACTACGCCGTGGTGAAAATCGGCCCGGTCGAATTCGGCGGCATCATCGGCTGGCTGGCCTGGCTGTTACTGCACTTGGTCTACCTGATCGGCTTCAAGAACAAGATCACCACCGTGCTGTCGTGGATAGTGACGTTCTTGAGCGGTCGCCGCGGCCAATTGACGATCACCGAGCAGCAGGCGTTCGCGCGTACTCGGCTTGAGCAGCTGGCCGTCCTAGCGGCCGAAGCGCATGAGGGCGAGACCGCGAAAGCCGCCAGTTAGCTGTCGGCTTCGAGGTTTTGCAGTCGTACCTGTCCGCGGGCGATCAATCGCTCGTCGGAGTCGACGATGGTGACCAGCCAGAGTTGCTGACGCCGCCCGCGATGAATCGGCGTCGCGGTGCCGTAGATCGTTCCGCTGCCGATCGCCCGTAGGAAGTCGGTGTTGTTGTTGACACCGACGACCGACCCCTGGCCGCCCTTGGCGGCCATCCAGGTGTAGGCGGCAACGCTGGCCAGGCTTTCGACTATCGCGCAGTACACGCCACCGTGAACGATGCCCATCGGCTGCAACAGCTTCGGCGCGACCTCCAATTGCGCGCGCGTTCGATCGGGACTGATCTCGGTGAATTCCAGTCCTAATTCCTTATCGAACGGCGCTTCTGGCATCGGCTGCATGGTTGTAGTGTCTACAGGCCGACGGACACGGGGGGTGTTCCGGGGGGAGCGAATTCCTGCGGTCTGTGCGGTCACCCGATACTGTGGGTTGACTCCACGCCCCCTGTGAGGACGGCCTTAGCGCGCTCACGACATTCGCAGCTTGAAGGGAATACATGGTAGCGGCGACGACCGAGCCGGTGCGGTTGCCGCCCGGTCCCCGAACTCCGAAGCTGATCCAAACTGTCCGCTTTCTGGTGCAGAACCACGCGATGTTCGACAACATCTGCAAGCGCTACGGCAGCAACGTGATCAGCGTCAACCTGCCGCACAACGACCATGCCGTGGTGGTCAACGACCCGACGCTGGCCAAGGAACTGTTCAGCACCGGCACTGAGCTGATCCAACGTCCGCCTTCGGGGAACGGGTCGATCGGAGGGGCGTTCGGGCCGGGGTCGACCTTCAGCCTCGCCGGCGATGAACACCGGGAGCGCCGCAAGCTGCTCGCACCGCCGTTCCATGGCAAGCGGATGCGCGGCTACGACCGCATCATCGAAGAAGAGGTCGAGCGCGAGTTCGCAACCTGGACCGATGGTCGGGAATTCGAGACTCTCGAGCCGATGCTGAGGATCACCGTCGGGGTCATTCTGCGGGCGGTGTTCGGCGCCGAAGGTGCTGCGCTGGAAGAACTTCGAGAGACCGTGCCGGCGATGGTGACGCTCGGCTCGCTGCTCGTGGTGTGTCCCCCGATCGTCCGCACGGAGCTGGGTCCCTGGAGCCCGTGGGGCCGTTACATGAAGCAGCGCCGGCGCTTCGACGAGGTCATTGCCCAGTTGATCGCGGAGGCCCGCGCCGATCCGGCCATCGAAGAGCGCAAAGACGTGCTGGCGTTGCTGCTGCAGGCGCGCTACGAAGACGGCCAGCCGATCTCCGACGAGCACATCACCGACGAGCTGCTGACCCTGCTGGGCTCCGGCCATGAAACCACCGCGTCGTCGCTGGCATGGGCAATAGAGCGGTTGAGCCGGCATCCCGAGCTGTGCCGGCGACTGGCTGACGAGGCCGACGCCGGGGGCGGTGAACTGCGGCAGGCGACGATCTGGGAGGTGCAACGCACACGGCCCGTGCTGGACGGCACGACGCGGCGCACCAAGACCCGAATTCGGTTGGGCGAGTGGGTCCTGCCGGAAGGTACCAACATCATCATCAGCATCAAGCTGGCGCACGCCTCCGAACAGGACTTTCCCGACCATGAGGCGTTCGACCCGGACCGCTACCTGGGCACCGCCAGCAAGCCGGTCGCCTGGATTCCGTTCGGCGGCGGTGTCAACCGATGCGTCGGTGCCGCGTTCGCCAATATGGAGTCCGACGTCGTATTGCGCATGCTGCTTCGCGAATTCCGGTTGGCCCCAACCACAGCGCCCGGCGAGAAGGCGTTCTGGCGCGGCGTCGCGACCGTGCCGGCCAAGGGTGCGCGTGCGATCGTGTATCGCCGCACGGACAAGCCGCCGGTCGATTCGGATTCGATGTTCGTGGCTGACCACGGCACCGTCTGACGCACTGGCATACTTGCGACCTGTGACAGGCGGCCTCAGGCAATACGTGAAACCTCTCGGTAGCTACTCGTGGTTCAAGCTGGCCATGAACAAGTACTGGTATCCCTTCGTCACCCGCAGGTGGGACCAGGACGACGTCGTCTTCCTGAACTGGGGTTACGAGGAAGACCCGCCCATGGGCCTGCCGCTGGCACCCGAGGACGAGAAGAACCGGTGGGGCATTCAGCTGTACCACCGCACCGCGACGCAAACCGACCTCAGCGGCAAAAAGGTGCTCGAGCCCAGCTGTGGCCACGGCGGTGGCGGCGCCTACGTCATGAAGACGCTGCACCCGGAGTCATACACCGGCCTGGACTTCAACCCCGACGGGGTGGCCTTCGCCAAGCGCCGCTATCCGCTGCCTGGTTTGGATTTCGTGCACGGCGATGCCGAGAACCTGCCGTTTCCCGATGAGTCGTTCGACGCGGTGCTCAACGTCGAGGCCTCGCACGCGTATCCGCACTTCGACCGTTTCCTCAAGGAAATGGTCCGGGTGCTTCGGCCAGGCGGACACTTCCTCTACGTCGACTTCCGCGGGTTCCTCGAGTACGACGAATGGGATGCGGCGCTGGCGGCGCTACCAATGCGGATGGAATCCAAGCGCGAGATCAACAACGAGGTATTGCGCGGGCTCGACAACAACTCGGGTCGGTACCTGGAATTGGTCGGGAGCCGGCTACCGGTGTTCCTGCGGCCGTTCGGCAAACTGTTTGCCGGCACCCCAGACACCTTGATGTACAAGGAATTGCAGCGCGGTCGGCTGTCGTACCGGATGTACCACTTCATCAAGGACTGACAGCGCCTCTCAGACACCAGCGAGCCCCGTGCGTGATGCACGGGGCTCGCTGTATCGAGAGACCGGGGGTCACTGCAGCCCTCAGGACGCCGTCGCGGTCATTCATCGCTCGATGCAAGTAGCATAGGCAAGCCTGTCCTAACTTTGCAAGAGGTTGTCCGGCGTCGCGGGCGCATTGCTGAGAGGCCACGCACCGGCAGGCCAAAGCCGACCAGCGCGTCAAGCACCGCCTGTCCGCGACGCATCGCGGCGAGCTCGTCGGTGCCGGCCAGCTGCGGCACCTGCGTCGCCGAGGCAACCACCATCGAGCCGGCGATGTGCCACATCGCCGCGGTCGACAGGGCGCCGCCACTGACCGCATGCAGCTTGGCGAACAACGGCTCCAAGGACCGGTGGCAGCGGTGCGCCACCCAGGTCGTCAGCGCCGCCTCGCTGGGCAACCGGACCACACCTTCGCCCTGCGCGCAGGGATCGCCAGGCAGCACCCGCACGGTCGGGTCGACGACTCCAGCCCAGTCGATGACGCCGTCGGAGTCGACGTGAACCCAGAGGTTTTCCAGCCCGGTGTCCCACGCTCTGGCCTCCAGCACAACCAGCGCCACCACCCGGCCGATTACCGTGTGCACCAACGTGGCCGCGAGTTGCCTTGCGGCACTGCGCCTGTCCATGTCGATCGCGGCGGTGTCGAACATGGTCTGCAGCCGATCGGTGCTCAGCGCCGAAGCCAGAGGCCACCAACGACGCACCGACACATCACCGAGTACTGCGACTCCGTAGACCCGTGGGCATTGCGGATACAACTCGCGAAGCCGTCGGCTGGATTCGTGCAACGGCAGTACGTGGTCAATGGCCATCGCCGCGATCAGCGGGTCGTCGATCGTGATGGTCACGGTCACCTCCTGTTGTAAGGTTAGCCTAACCATATGCTCGATTCCGCCTCGGCGGGGACCCCGCACACGTCCTTCGCGGGCGAGTGGCACCTTGCCGCCACCGGAGAGGTACGACATGCGGTAGTAAGCGCGAGTACTCTGGCGGCATTGCACAGGAGATGAGCGAACATGGCTAAGCAAACGCGGCTCGGAGACCTAGAGCGCGCGGTGATGGACCACTTATGGTCCGCTTCGCACCCCCAGACCGTCCGTCAGGTGCACGAAGCGCTCTCGGAGCGCCGCGACCTGGCCTACACGACCGTGATGACCGTGTTGCAGCGGTTGGCCAAGAAGAACCTGGTCTCGCAGATCCGTGACGACCGCGCACATCAATACGCCCCGGTGCACGGGCGTGACGAGCTGGTCGCCGGACTAATGGTCGACGCACTCGACCAGGCCGCAGACACCGGAAGCCGACAGGCCGCCCTCGTGCACTTCGTCGAGCGGGTCGGGGCCGATGAGGCCGAAGCGTTGCGACGCGCGCTCGACGAATTGGAATCAGGGAGTCGTAAACCCCGATCTGGTGGCGCTCGGTCGGAGGACTAAGGGACACTGGGACCATGTCTGGGCTGGCCTTCACCGTTCTCGCGGTGATGCTGGTCGGCCCGGTCCCGGAGCTGTTGGCGCGCGCCAGTTGGCCGCTGCGGGCGCCGCGCGCCGCGATGGTCCTCTGGCAGGCAGTCGCGGTCGCGGCGGTGTTGTCGGCGTTCAGCGCCGGCATCGCGATTGCCAGCCGTCTGTTCGTCCCAGGTCCCGATGGTCGTCCGACAGCAAGTCCTGCCGCGGAAATCGGCCGCCTCGGCTGGCCCTTGTGGCTACTGGACGTAGCGGTCTTCGGGCTCACGCTGATCATCGGCGCGCGACTCTTCGTCGCGGTCGTCCGGGTGGCGGTCGCCACCCGTCGACGGCGGGCCCACCACCGCATGCTGGTCGACCTGCTGGGGCTGTCGCCCGATTTGGTCTCGACCCGGGCCTGTGCCCGCGACCGCGACCTGCGTGTGCTCGAAGTGGCGCAGCCGCTGGCCTACTGCCTGCCGGGAGTGCGAAGCCGCGTCGTAGTCAGTGAGGGGACGCTGGACTCGCTCACCGAAAGCGAGGTCACCGCGATACTGAGCCACGAGCGCGCCCATTTGCGCGCCCGCCACGATCTGGTGCTCGAGGCGTTCACCGCGGCACATGCCGCCTTCCCCCGATTCGTCCGCAGCGCAAGCGCTTTGGACGCGGTACAGCTGCTCGCCGAGTTACTGGCCGACGACGCAGCGGTCCGGGTGGCCGGCCCCGCTCCGCTGGCCCGGGCGCTGGTGGCGTGCGCCTCGGGCCGCGCCCCGATGGGCGCACTGGCCGCCGGCGGCGCCCACACCCTGCTACGGGTTCGACGGCTCTCCGGCAGCGGCAACAGCGTATGGGTCTCGACGGCCGCCTATCTCGCCGCCGCAGCCGTACTGATCGTGCCGACCATCGCTCTAGCGATCCCCTGGCTCACCGAACTGCATCGGCTGTTCACCGCTTTCTAACCGGCCACGCGGTCAGCTTCCGCGCTGGGGCGATACTTTGGACGCGCTGTGCCACAGTGTTTGGTGCATGGCACGAAAGTCACTCCAGTGAGAGGCGCACACATGAGCTCGTCGGAATCGAAGACCGGGACCGCGCAGATCGGCGTCACAGGCTTGGCGGTGATGGGCTCGAACCTCGCCCGCAACTTCGCCCACCACGGCTACACGGTGGCCCTGCACAACCGCTCGATCGCCAAGACCGATGCGCTGCTCAAGGAGCACGGCGACGAGGGCAATTTCGTGCGCTCCGAAACCATCGAGGAATTCCTGGACGCGCTGGAGAAGCCGCGACGGGTGATCATCATGGTCAAGGCCGGTGACCCCACCGACGCCGTCATCAACGAGCTCGCCGACGCGATGGAAGAAGGCGACATCATCATCGACGGCGGCAATGCGCTCTACACCGATACCATCCGCCGGGAGAAGGCCATCCGGGAACGCGGGCTGCACTTCGTCGGCGCCGGCATCTCCGGTGGCGAGGAGGGCGCACTCAAGGGCCCCTCGATCATGCCGGGCGGACCCGCCGAGTCGTACAAGTCGCTGGGCCCGCTGCTGGAGGAGATCTCGGCACACGTCGACGGTGTCCCCTGCTGCACCCACATCGGCCCCGACGGCGCCGGACACTTCGTCAAGATGGTGCACAACGGCATCGAGTATTCCGATATGCAGCTCATCGGCGAGGCCTACCAGCTGCTGCGAGACGCCCTCGGCAAAACTGCGCCCGAGATCGCCGACGTGTTCGCCGAGTGGAACAAGGGCGACCTGGATAGCTTTCTGATCGAGATCACCGCAGAAGTGCTGCGCCAGACCGATGCCAAAACCGGTAAGCCGCTGGTGGACGTGATCGTCGACGAGGCCGAGCAGAAGGGCACCGGCCGCTGGACGGTCAAGTCGGCGCTCGACCTGGGCGTCCCGGTGACCGGTATCGCCGAGGCGGTGTTCGCCCGCGCGCTGTCCGGGTCGGTGGCACAACGGAAAGCCACCACCGGGCTGGCGTCCGGCCACCTCGGCGAAAAGCCAAGCGATGCACAGCAATTCATCGACGACGTCAGCAAGGCGCTGTACGCCTCGAAGATCATCGCCTATGCCCAGGGCTTCAACCAGATCCAGGCCGGCAGCGCCGAATACGACTGGGACATCACCCCGGGTGACATGGCCACCATCTGGCGCGGCGGCTGCATCATCCGGGCCAAGTTCCTCAACCGGATCAAAGAGGCGTTCGACGACGACCCCGACCTCCCCACGCTGATCGCCGCGCCGTATTTCCGCAGCGCGATCGAGGACGGCGTCGACAGCTGGCGTCGCGTCGTGGTCACCGCGACCGAACTGGGTATCCCCATCCCGGGCTTCGCCTCGGCGTTGTCCTACTACGACGCATTGCGCACCGAACGACTGCCCGCAGCGCTCACCCAGGGCCTGCGGGACTTCTTCGGTGCCCACACCTACGGACGGATTGATGAAGACCCCAGCAAGAAGTTCCACACCTTGTGGAGTGGAGATCGCAGCGAAGTTCCTGCATAGCGGGGCGCGATGAATTTCCTCGACGGGCACCGGCCCGCGTACGACCTGACGTACGACGACGTCTTCATCGTGCCGAACCACTCCGACGTCGCGTCACGCTTTGACGTCGACCTGTCCACCAACGACGGCTCCGGCACCACCATTCCGGTGGTGGTGGCCAACATGACCGCGGTCGCGGGCCGTCGGATGGCCGAGACAGTGGCCCGTCGCGGCGGGATTGTCGTTCTGCCGCAGGACCTTCCGATCACTGCGGTGCAGCGAACGGTCGACTTCGTCAAGAGCCGCGACCTGGTGGTTGACACTCCAGTGACCCTGGAACCCGACGACTCGGTGTCTGACGCGCTCGCGCTGATCTCCAAGCGCGCGCACGGGGCCGCGGTGGTCACGTTCGAAGGACGGCCGCTGGGGTTGGTCACCGAATCGTGCTGCGAAGGGGTCGATCGCTTCGCCCGAGTGCGCGACATCGCGATCACCGACTTCGTCAAGGCCCCGGTAGGGACGAACCCACGCGACGTTTTCGATCTGCTCGAACACGCCTCCGTCGACGTGGCGGTGCTGACCGCGGATGACGGCACGCTCGCCGGTGTGTTAACCCGGACCGGCGCGATCCGCGCCGGCATCTACAAGCCGGCTCTCGACGGGCGTGACCGACTTCGCGTCGGTGCAGCGGTCGGCATCAACGGCGACGTGGTTGCCAAGGCGCAAGCGGTCGCCGAAGCCGGGGTCGACCTGGTGGTCGTCGACACCGCCCACGGACATCAAGCCAAGGCACTCGACGCGATCAAGTCGATCGCATCGCTCGACCTCGGCGTACCCCTGGTCGCGGGCAACGTGGTGTCGGCGGACGGCACTCGCGATCTGGTCAATGCCGGAGCCTCGATCGTCAAAGTCGGGGTGGGGCCGGGAGCCATGTGCACCACTCGGATGATGACCGGTGTCGGTCGGCCCCAGTTTTCCGCCGTCCTCGAATGCGCCTCGGCGGCAAGACAACTCGGCGCGCACGTATGGGCCGACGGCGGCGTGCGCCACCCGCGCGACGTAGCGCTGGCGCTGGCGGCCGGGGCGTCCAACGTGATGATCGGGTCGTGGTTTGCCGGCACCTACGAGTCGCCCGGCGACCTGCTGCGCGACCGGGACGGCAAACCGTACAAGGAGAGCTACGGCATGGCCTCCAAGCGCGCGGTGGTCGCCCGCACCGCCGCCGACAGCGCCTTCGAGCGGGCCCGCAAAGCCCTGTTCGAGGAGGGCATCTCGACATCGCGGATGGCGCTCGACCCCGTCCGAGGAGGCGTCGAGGACCTGCTCGACCACATCACCTCTGGCGTGCGCAGCACCTGCACCTACGTCGGGGCGTCGACCCTGTCGGAGCTGCACGATCAAGTGGTCGTCGGTATCCAGTCCGCGGCCGGCTTCGCCGAGGGCCATCCGCTGCCGTTCGGCTGGTGATCACGGGCGTGTCACCAGCGCGGCCACAACTCGCGCGGGTCGCGCCTTCGCTACCATCAGAGTTCACTTGTGAGTGGATACATCGAAGAAAGGGCCCCCGTGCCGCAGGCACCCGCGCCAACCGGCGTGTGTGACGCCGACCCCGAGGAGCCTCCTTCTCGCGGAGTGATCGCGAGCGCGGGCAAAGCCCGGGCGAAGCGGATCACGACCGTCGGGCCAGGAGTGATCGCGAGCGCGGGCAAAGCCCGGGCGAAGCGGATCACGACCGTCGGGCCAGGAGTGATCGCGAGCGCGGGCAAAGCCCGGGCGAAGCGGGTCACGACCGTTCGAGGGTGGCCGCGATGAATCTGCTCGTCACGTTGGTGAGTTTGCTGGCGATCGTGGCGCTCACGGCCGGCACCGCATTGTTCGTCGCCGCGGAATTCTCCCTCACCACGCTCGAGCGCAGCACCGTCGAGGCCAACGCCCGCCTCGGCGGACGGCGCGATCGTTATGTCCAGCGCGCCCATCACAGCTTGTCGTTTCAACTGTCCGGCGCGCAGCTAGGCATCTCGATCACCACGCTGATCACCGGCTACCTGACTGAGCCGCTGGTCAAGGAGCTGCCGCATCCGGCACTGGATGCGCTGGGCGTGCCCAGCCGGATCGCCGATGCGGTGATCACATTCGTGACGCTGGTGATCGTCACATCGTTGTCGATGATCTTCGGCGAGCTGATCCCGAAAAACATTGCGGTGGCGCGTCCTCCGGCGACGGCGCGAGCGGTGGCCGGGATGCAACTGTTGTTCTCCTGGCTGATGACATGGCCGATTCGGCTGGTCAACGGGGTGGCCAACTGGATTCTGCGCAAGCTTGGTGTCGAGCCGGCAGAGGAGCTGCGTTCGGCACGCTCGGCGCAAGAGCTGGTCTCGCTGGTCCGCACGTCGGCACGCAGCGGCTCATTGGACCCGGCCACGGCGGCGCTGCTCGACCGGTCGTTGCAATTCGGTGAACTGACCGCCGAGGAGCTGATGACGCCACGGTCGAAAATCGTTGCGCTGCAGGTCGACAACACCGTCGCCGATCTCATTGAAGCCGCCGTCGAAAGCGGCTTTTCTCGGTTTCCCGTCGTCGACGGCGACCTCGACGAGACGGTCGGAATCGTGCACGTCAAGCAGGTTTTTGCGGTGCCACCCGCACAGCGCGACATCACCGTGGTCACCGCGGTCGCGCGGCCTGTCGCCAAGGTGCCGTCGACCCTCGACGGCGACGCATTGATGGGACAGATCCGGGCCAACGACCTGCAAACCGCGATGGTGGTCGACGAGTACGGCGGGACCGCAGGCATGGTGACCGTCGAAGACCTCATCGAGGAGATCGTCGGCGACGTACGTGACGAGCACGACGACGCCGTCCAGGACGTCGTAGCCGTCGAGGGCGGCTGGCGGGTCTCGGGGCTGCTTCGTATCGACGAGGTGGCCGCGGCGACCGGCTATCACGCCCCCGAGGGAGAGTACGAGACGATCGGTGGACTGGTACTCGAGCAGCTCGGCCGCATCCCCGTCATCGGCGACGAGGTACAGCTGAGTGGGTACGAGCACGACGGCGTACCGCACACCTCCGCGTGGCGGGCCAGAGTCTTACGGATGGACGGCCGTCGCATCGATCTGCTCGAGCTGACCCAACTGCCGGACCGGGCCGACTCCGGCGCACTGCGAGGTCGCTGATGGGCGACCTGTTCGAGTTACTTGCCACGTTCCTGCTGATCGGCGCGAACGCCTTCTTCGTCGCGGCCGAGTTCTCGCTGATCTCCGCGCGACGGGATCGCCTGGAGGGGCTTGCCGAACAGGGGCGGTCGGGCGCGGTGACCGTCATCCGCGCCGGTGAACAGCTACCACTGATGTTCGCGGGCGCACAGCTGGGTGTCACGGTCTCGTCGATCCTGCTCGGCCGCATCGGCGAACCGGCCGTCGCCGACCTGCTTCGGCGCCCGTTCGACCTGGTTGGAGCGTCGCCCGCGCTGCTGGACACCGCATCGTTCGTGGTGGCTCTGGGCATCGTGGTCACGCTGCATTTGCTCCTCGGCGAAATCGTGCCGAAGAACATCGCGTTGGCCGGGCCGGAACGGGCCGCGATGCTGCTTATCCCGGTCTATCTTGTGTACGCCCGCGCGGTACGACCACTGGTGAATTTCTACAGTCGTTGCAACAGCTTCATCTTGCGGGCGCTTCGCGTGCGCCCCCGTGACGAGCTCGACGTGACGGTCTCCACCGTCGAGCTCAGCGAGATGATCGCCGAGTCGGTGTCCGAAGGACTGCTGGACCGCGAGGAACACACCCGCCTCACCCGGGCATTGCAGATTCGTAATCGCACGGTCGCTGACGTCGCGGTGCCGGTCGCGGGTATCCAGGCCGTCCCGGTCGCGGCGGAGGGTTCCGGCCCGACGGTTGCCGTGATTGAACAAGCCCTGGCGACGACGGGCTACTCGCGCTTCCCGGTGGTCGGCGTCGACGGCAGCTTCGTCGGATACCTGCACATCAAGGACATGCTGTCGCTGGCGGGCGACCCGCAGGCGGTGATCGACCTGGCCAGAGTGCGGCCCCTGCCCCGCATCTCCGGGTCACTCAGCGTTCCTGAGGCCTTGTCGCGGATGCGTCGCACCAACAGCCACCTGGCGCTGGTGACGGCGCAGGACGGCGGCACCGTGGTCGCGATGGTCGCGCTCGAAGACCTGGTGCGCGACCTGGTCGGCGTTGTCCGCGACGGGACGTCGCGTGCGTGAGATCGGCAATCAGAGTGTGCTGGAGCCCGAACAGTGGCTAGCCCGCGCTCGCGATCATGCCGTGCGCGTCGAGGGTTTCGTCGCCCCGCACGCCGAGCGCGCCCGAGTCGGCGAGCCGCACCCGGTGTGGGACTTCCTGTTCAGCTACTACAGCCTGCGCCCTGGCCAGCTGCGCTGCTGGCATCCCGGGTACGGGGTGACGCTGACCGGCGATGAGGCGATCCGCCGCTATCGGGACCGCCGCGGGTACGCCGTCGCCGGGTCCGGTGTCACCGTCAGCCGCGCCCACTTGTGCAGCCGGGTCGAGACAATCGCCTTCGTCGCCCGACTGCTGCGCGCGACCGCGCAGCGACCGGCCCAACTGAACTGCTTCGGGCTGCACGAGTGGGCGATGGTCTACCGCAGCGGTGAGGTCCGCCACGATCGGGTTCCGCTGCGACTCGGCGCCGCGGCCACCGACACCGTCGTCGAGGCCGAGATCGCAGGGCCGTTGCGGTGCAGCCACTTTGACGCGTTCCGGTTTTTCACTGCCGATGCCGCGCCACGCAACGCCGGCAAACCCAGGCGGGACACCCAGCACGACTGGGAACAGCCCGGCTGCCTGCACGCCAATATGGACCTGTACAAGTGGTCCTACAAGCTGAGCCCGCTGATCGATTCCGAGACGCTGCTGGCCTGCCTGGAGCTGGCCGCGGCGGCACGTGAAATCGACATGCGGGCCAGTCCCTATGATCTGAGCGGCTACGGGTATACGCCGATTGCGGTCGAGGACGCGGCCGGTCGAGCCGAGTACGTGCGTTGCCAAAAGGACATTGCGACCCGCGCCCAACCGTTGCGGGTTGCGCTGCTGGAGCGGTGTGACCTGCTGCTGCAGGTTGCCGGTGGCGAGTAGGCACGCGACCGGCCGGTAGGCTGAGAAGTGATTTCGACAGGTAAGTCCGGAGGGAAAAGATGACTGATCGCGTGTCGGTGGGGAACCTGCGCGTCGCCCAAGTGCTGTACGACTTCGTCAACAACGAGGCTCTGCCGGGCACCGACATAGACCCCGACAGCTTCTGGGCCGGCGTGGACAAGGTCGTCACCGACCTGCAGCCGCAGAACCAGGACCTGCTGCAACGCCGCGATCAACTGCAGGCGCAGATCGACAAGTACCACCGCCAGCACGTCATCGAGCCGCTCGACCCCGAGGGCTATCGCGAGTTCCTCACCGAGATCGGTTACCTGCAGCCAGAACCCGCCGACTTCACCATCACCACCGCCGGTGTCGACGACGAGATCACCACGACCGCCGGTCCCCAGCTGGTGGTGCCCGTCCTCAATGCGCGCTTCGCGCTCAATGCGGCCAACGCCCGATGGGGCTCGCTGTACGACGCGCTCTACGGCACCGACGTGATCCCGGAAAGCGACGGCGCCGAGAAGGGCACTAGCTACAACCGGGTCCGCGGCGACAAGGTGATCGCCTACGCCCGCGAATTCCTCGACAAGGCCGTGCCCCTGGCGTCGGGTTCCTGGTCGGACGCAACCGGGTTGAGCGTCGACGACGGCCACCTGAAGATCGCCACGGCCGACGGATCCGTCGAGCTGGCCGACCCGGAGAAGTTCCTCGGCTACACCGGTGAACTCGGCTCCCCCAGCTGGTCGGTGCTGCTGGTCAATCACGGCCTACACATCGAGATCTTGGTCGACCCGCAGTCGCCGGTCGGCAAGACCGACAACGCCGGCATCAAAGACGTCGTGCTGGAGTCGGCGATCACCACGATCATGGACTTCGAGGACTCGGTCGCCGCCGTCGACGCCGACGACAAGGTGCTGGGTTACCGCAACTGGCTCGGCCTGAACCGGGGTGACCTATCCGAAGAGGTCACCAAGGACGGCAAGACCTTCAGTCGCGTGCTCAACCAGGACCGCACATACAAGACCCCCGACGGCGGCGAGCTCACGTTGCCCGGACGCAGCCTGCTGTTCGTCCGCAACGTCGGCCACCTGATGACCAACGATGCGATAGTCGACGCCGAGGGCAACGAGGTGTTCGAGGGCATCCAGGACGCGCTATTCACCGGACTGGCCGCAATCCACGGCCTCAAGACCGGTGACGCCAATGGACCGCTGACCAACAGCCGCACCGGCTCGGTCTACATCGTCAAGCCCAAGATGCACGGCCCCGACGAGGTCGCCTACACCTGCGAGCTCTTCAGCCGCGTCGAGGACGTCCTCGGTCTGCCGCAGGGCACGCTCAAGGTCGGCATCATGGACGAAGAACGCCGCACCACCGTCAACCTCAAGGCGTGCATCAAGGCCGCCGCCGACCGGGTGGTGTTCATCAACACCGGCTTCCTCGACCGCACCGGCGACGAGATCCACACGTCTATGGAAGCGGGCCCGATGATCCGCAAGGGCGCGATGAAGACCACCACCTGGATCAAGGCCTACGAAGACAACAACGTCGACACCGGGCTCGCCGCCGGATTCAAGGGCAGGGCGCAAATCGGCAAGGGCATGTGGGCCATGACCGAGCTGATGGCCGACATGATGGAGCAAAAGATCGGCCAGCCCAAGGCCGGTGCCACCACCGCGTGGGTGCCGTCACCGACGGCGGCCACCTTGCACGCGATGCACTACCACTACGTGGACGTCGCCGCGGTGCAGGAAGAGCTCGAGGGCAAGAAGCGGGCCACGATCGACGAGTTGCTGACCGTGCCGCTGGCGAAGGAGCTGGCCTGGGCGCCCGAGGAGATCCGCGAGGAAGTCGACAACAACTGTCAGTCGATCCTCGGGTACGTGGTGCGCTGGATCGACGCGGGCGTGGGCTGCTCGAAGGTTCCGGACATCCACGATGTCGCGTTGATGGAAGACCGTGCCACGCTTCGGATTTCCAGCCAGCTGCTGGCTAACTGGCTACGGCATGGCGTCATCACCGAAGAGGATGTGCGCGCTAGCCTGGAGCGGATGGCTCCGCTGGTGGACGAGCAGAATGCCGGTGATTCCGGTTACTTGCCGATGGCGCCCAACTTCGACGACAGCATCGCCTTCCTGGCCGCCCAGGAGCTGATTCTGCAGGGCGGTCAGCAGCCCAGCGGCTACACCGAGCCGATCCTGCATCGGCGGCGGCGCGAGTTCAAGGCACGCGCTCATCAGTGACGTCTGTTTGGGGAACTTTCACCGCTCCGATGGTTAGCGGCTGCAGACACCTCCGGCGCTCAGGAGAGGACCGGCATGGGTAGGCACAGGGCTCCCGACGACGATGACGACGAACCGATCGAAGAGCCGTCAGACGAGCATCCCGCGCCGGAGCCTTTCGGAGATGTAGACGAACATCGCGAAGCGCCGGCCTTTCCGGACGACGAGCCGCCCTACCCGGGTTCGTTCTCGGCACCGCGTTACCCGACGAGTCCGCCTGAGGACTTCGGCGACGACGATCATTTTTTCGGCTTCGACGAGCCGGCCGACGAGCACCGCGACGAATTGACGCGACCCGTCTCGATCGAGCGCGACGTGCCGCCTGTCGACCCCGACCTGTCGGAGGAGTTCCCGGACTTTCCGCGCCGCGACGCAGAACCTGCGCCGCCGCCGTCGGGACCCCCGACCGGCGGGCACCGCGGCCTACCCGGCTTCAGTGGCGGCCACCGCACTGAAGGCGGTCGGCGCGGCGTCAGCATCGGCGTGATCGCCGCTTTGATCTCCGTCGTCGTCGTGGTGGGCGTCGTCATCCTGTGGCGCTTCTTTGGTGACGCGCTGTCGAACCGCTCGCACAGCGCGCGATGCGTCGGTGACAAGATTCCGGTCGCCGTGGTCGCCGACCCGTCGATCTCCGATCAGGTCCAACATCTGGCGGACCGGTTCAACGGCCAATCCGCACCTGTCGGCGACCACTGCGTCGCCATCGGTGTGACATCGGCCGGCTCGGACGCCGTTGTCGACGGCTTCATCGGCAAATGGCCTGGTGAACTCGGTCAACGCCCGGCGCTGTGGATTCCGGGCAGCTCGGTGTCCGCGGCGCGACTGACCGCCGCGGCGGGCAAAGAGACCGTCAGCGACAGTCGCTCGCTGGTGACGTCACCCGTCGTCCTCGCGGTGCGGCCGGAGCTCCAGAAAGCCTTGGGCGACCAGAATTGGGCCGCTCTTCCCGACCTGCAGACCAAACCGGATTCGATGGCCGGACTGAAGCTTCCGTCCTGGGGGTCGCTGCGGTTGGCGTTGCCGATCGGCGGCAACAGCGACGCGGCGTTCCTCGCCGGCGAGGCGGTGGCAGCCGGATCGGTCCCACCCGGTGCTCCACCAACCGATGGCAGCGGCGCCGTGCGCAGGTTGATCAGCGGGCAGCCCAAACTCGCCGACAACTCGCTCGGCGAGGCGCTGAACGCGCTCCTGAAGCCCGGTGACGCCGCCACGGCGCCGGTCCACGCGGTGGTCACCACCGAACAGCAGGTCTTCGCCTGCGGGCAGTCGCAGTCCGATGCCGGCGGCGTGCTGAAGGCATGGCAGCCGCCCGGGGCCGCCGCGGTTGCCGACTACCCCACCGTGCTGCTGAGTGGATCGTGGCTGTCGCAGGAGCAGGTCACCGCGGCCAGCGAATTCGCCCGTTTCATGCACAAGCCAGACCAGTTGGCCGAACTGGCCAAGGCAGGGTTCCGCGCCGAGGGGACCAAGACCCCGAAAAGTGACGTCACCAATTTCCCGGCGCTGCCCTCGACGCTGTCGATCGGTGACGACGCTACGCGCGCCGCGTTGGCCAACGCCGTCTCGGCGCCGGCGAGCGCTCCGGCGGCGATCATCATGCTCGAGCAGTCCATGACGACCGACGAAGGCGGCAAGACCCGGCTGGGCAACGTCGTGAGCGCACTCGAAGACCGGATCAAGGCGCTGGCTCCCAACGCCGTGATCGGCTTGTGGACGTTCGACGGCAAGGAAGGCCGGTCAGAAGTGCCGGCGGGACCGCTCAGCGATCAGGTCGACGGTAAGCCGCGTACCGAGGAGCTGACAGCAGCGCTGGATCGACAGCACGCGTCGTCCGGCGGCGCGGTGTCTTTCACCACGCTGCGGCTGATCTACCAGAATGCCCAAGCGAACTTCCATGCCGGACAGACGAATTCGATCCTGGTGATCACCGCTGGCCCGCACACCGATCAGAGTTTGGGTGGGCAGGGTTTGCAGGACTTCATCAAGCAGAGCGCAAACCCGGCCAAACCGGTGGCCGTCAACGTCATCGACTTTGGTTCCGACTCCGACCGGGAGACCTGGGAGGCCGTCGCGAAACTCTCCGGCGGGACCTATCAGAACCTTGCGACGTCCGCCTCACCCGACCTGGCCAGCGCGGTATCGAGCTTCCTGAGCTGATCTGGCTCGCCGGCGCCGCAGAGCGGGCAGCCCCTCACGCCGCTCAGCGTGAACACAGACTGAATTCGAAGATGGCTCAAAGTCAGTGCCCTTTCTTCGAATAATGCTCAGTCATCGCCCACGAACTGGGTTGGCTATACCGGCCAAGAGCGCAAGCGCCCCAGCCTGTTTGCCGTCCCATCGATGGGGCGTCCGTCGAATACATCGGCCAATCGATAGACATTAGAAGATTGTCCAATTACTCAGACGCACCTCAGGTAAAGTTTCACGCTGTCCCGGCTATGTGATTGCCATCACAGCGCAATGCTCGATCGAGGAGATGCCCGCCATGCAACTCGCCCTGCGTCCTTATGCCACCGCCGGAGTTGCCCTCGTCGGCGCCAGCATCATCGTCGTAACTCCCGTCGCGCCGCCGCTTCCCGAGATTCAGGCGCATTCGGTCAAACTGGTCGATGCCTGGACCGATCTCGTCTCCGACACCACAGCCAACCTGTCCAACATCGCCGCCAATTCTGACCCGACCGCGATCGCCGGCGTATTCCAAGCGCTGCTGAGCAATCCGCTGGGCGTCATCCAGGCGCTGACCGATCTCACCCCCACGGTGACAACGGAGCTCGGCTCGCTGCCCGCGACAGTCAACATCGACTTGCCGCCCGGCCTGGAACTCGGCATCGCGCAGCTCGGCGCCTGGGCCACCACTCTCGAATCCGTCAACGAGGTCATCGGCCAACTGTCCAGCAACCCCGCGGGCGCGTTCAACACGCTCCTGGAGGCGCCGGCCACCATCTTGAACGGATTCCTCAACGGCGAAGACAACATCAGCCTGCTCGACGGCACGATCAACATCGCCGGCTTCAACGGCATCCTGGCGCCGCTGCAGGAAGTCAGCATCAGCCTCAACTTGGCCAAC
Source organism: Mycobacterium paraterrae (assembly GCF_022430545.2). NCBI lineage: Bacteria > Bacillati > Actinomycetota > Actinomycetes > Mycobacteriales > Mycobacteriaceae > Mycobacterium > Mycobacterium paraterrae. The sequence goes on from NZ_CP092488.2 coordinate 4,641,214, forward strand.
CTGCTGGACGCCCTGGGCGTGGGAGATCTCAGCCTCAGCAGCCTCGGCATCAATCTCACCGACCTGTTGAACCAGCTCGGTCTGGGCAACCTCGACCTCGGCGGCTTGTTCGATGCGCTTGGCATCGGCAACGACGGCTTGGGCAGCCTGCTTACCGACGCGACACTCAGTTCGCTGCTCGGCGACCTCGGCCTTAGCGGCTTGGGATTGGGCAGCTTCAGCCTGACTCAGATCCTGAGCGATCTTGGACTCAACGGCGCGACTCCGCTCAACGAACTGGGCTTGAGCACCGTGCTGGACGCATTCGGCCTCGACTCCCCGATCAATCTGAGCCTGAGCGGCCTGCTGACCGATCTGGGTTTTGGCAGCCTGGTCAACGAAGGCTTGGGCAGCCTGCTTGCGACGCTGCCGAGCGGGCTTCTCACCGGCGCGCTCTCCAGCCTCAACGGCGTGTTGGGCACCCTGCTGAACCCGCTGCTCAGCATCCCGGCCCTTGGCCCGTTGCTCAGTTCGGCCTTGACCGCTGCCGGCCTCAACCTCAACAGTCTGTTAGACGTCAGCAACCTCGAGACCGCGCTGAACGGCATCACCATCGGTGATCTGCTGGGCGGCCAGGGGATTGACACGACCGTTAGCGGCCTGCTGGGCGACCTTGGTATCGACATCCCCGACAACCTGACCGTCGGCGGCATTCTGACCGACCTCGGGTTCGCTTCCGGCACAGCCGACCTGACCCTGTCCGGTCTGCTGACCGACCTGGGTATCGGTGACACGGGAATCGGCGACCTGCTCAACACGGTCAGTCTTAGCGATCTGCTCGGTGACCTCGGCCTGTCCGACCTCCCGCTGAACCTGAGCAACCTCGGCGACCTCACCGATTTGACCGTCGGTGGCCTGCTGGGCGACCTCGGCCTGGGCGACATCGCCACGATCAACATCGACGGGTTCGGCGGACTGGCTACCTTGCTGAGCGACGTGATCCCGCAACAGATCCTGACCTCGCTGGGGATGTAAGCGCTAAGCGTAAGACTCCACCGGCGGGCACGAGCAGACCAGGTTGCGGTCGCCGTAGGCTCCGTCGATGCGGCGTACCGGCGGCCACACCTTGGGCCGGAAGCCCTTGCCGAGCGGGTACGCCGCGACCTCGCGGGTGTACGGGTGCTCCCACTTGTCCACCACCAGGCACTCGGCGGTGTGCGGCGCACCGCGCAGCGGGTTGTCGTCGACCGCCCACTCCCCTGAGCCGACGCGGTCGATCTCACCGCGGATGGCGATCATCGCGTCGCAGAACGCATCGACCTCGGCGAGGCTCTCGCTCTCGGTAGGTTCGACCATCAGCGTGCCGGCGACCGGGAAGCTCATGGTCGGGGCGTGAAAACCGTAGTCCGCCAGTCGCTTTGCGACATCGTCGACGGTCACTCCGGTTGACTTGGTGATCGGCCGCAGGTCCAGGATGCACTCGTGGGCCACCATGCCGTTCTCTCCGGTGTACAGCACCGGGTAGTACTCGTCGAGGCGGCGGGCGATGTAGTTGGCCGACGCGATCGCCGTCAGCGACGCCGCGCGCAGACCCGGCGCACCCATCATGCGGATGTACGCCCAGCTGATCGGCAGGATCGATGCCGAGCCGTAGGGCGCCGACGACACCGGCGCGCCCGCAGGTAGTTCGGGGGCGTAGGGGTGCCCCGGTAGGAACGGCGCCAAGTGCGCACGCGCGGCGACCGGCCCGACGCCGGGCCCGCCACCGCCGTGCGGAATGCAGAACGTCTTGTGCAGATTCAGGTGGCTGACATCGCCGCCGAACTTGCCCGGCCGCGCCAGCCCGACCAACGCGTTGAGGTTGGCGCCGTCGATGTAGACCTGGCCGCCCGCGTCGTGCACGGCCGCGCAGATGTCGGCAATGTCTTGTTCATACACCCCGTGCGTCGACGGGTAAGTGATCATCAACGTGGACAGCCGCTCGGCGTGCTCGCTGACCTTGGCGCGCAGGTCATCGAGGTCCACGTCGCCGTTCGAACGACAGGCCACCACAACAACTTTCATGCCGGCCAGCGCAGCGGATGCCGCGTTGGTCCCATGGGCGCTGGACGGGATCAGACAGATGTTTCGGGCGGCTTCGCCGCGGCTGGCGTGGTAGGCGTGGATCGCGAGCAGCCCGGCGTACTCGCCCTGCGATCCGGCGTTGGGCTGCAACGAGATTGCGTCATATCCGGTCAACTGCACCAACCAGTTCTCCAGGTCGGCAATGAGCCGGCGCAGGCCCCGGCTGTCGGACGCGGGCGCGAACGGGTGCTGACGCGCGAATTCCGGCCAGGTGATCGACTCCATCTCGGCGGCGGCGTTCAGTTTCATCGTGCACGAGCCGAGCGGAATCATCGTGCGGTCCAAGGCAAGATCCTTGTCCGCCAGCGCGCGCAGATACCGCATCATCGATGTCTCGGTCCGGTAGTCGACGAACGCCGGGTGGGTCAGGAACTCCGATGTCCGGTTCGCGATCCCCGCGCAGACAGACTCGGCGGCCTGAACGCCGAAAGCATCCAGCACGGCCGCGACATGCGCCTCGGTGGTCACTTCGTCACACGTCACCGACACGTGGTCGGCGTCGACCCGCCACAGGTTGATGCCGTGGGCCTTGGCCGCCGCGACCACCTCGTCGGCGCGGCCCGGCACGTGACCCACGACCGTGTCAAAGTATTTGTCGTGCACCAAATCATCGCCCAGGCCAGCGGCGATCGCCTCGGCATGGCCGTGCACGCGTCGGGCGATGCCGCGCAGCCCGTCGGCGCCGTGGTAGCTCGCGTACATGGCGGCCATCACCGACAACAGCACCTGGGCGGTGCAGATGTTGCTGGTCGCCTTGTCGCGGCGGATGTGTTGCTCGCGCGTCTGCAGCGCCAGCCGGTACGCAGGCGAGCCGTCGGCGTCGACGGAGACACCGACGAGCCGGCCGGGTAGCTGGCGCGCGTGCTTTTCGTGCACCACCAGGTATCCGGCGTGCGGGCCCCCGAATCCCATTGGCACACCGAAACGTTGGGTGTTGCCGAAAGCGACGTCGGCGCCGATCTCCCCCGGCGGCGTGATCAGCGTCAATGCCAACAGATCAGCGCCGACAGCGACGAGGGCTCCGCGGTCGTGAGCTTCGGAGACCAGGGCCGACCAGTCGGTGATCCGGCCGCTCGCGCCGGGCAGCTGCGCGATCACGCCGAAGAAATCACCGTCGGGCAGACCGTCCCGCAGATCCGCGGTGACGATTTCGATGCCCAGCGGCTCCGCGCGGGTGGCGAGGATCGCGGCGGTCTGGGCGAACACGTCGACATCGACGGCCAGCTTGTTCGCCTTCCCTTTGACGGCCCGATGCATCAGGGTCATCGCCTCGGCGGCGGCGGTGCCCTCGTCGAGCATCGACGCATTGGCCACCTCGAGGCCCGTCAGGTCGGCGACCATGGTCTGGAAGTTCAGCAGCGCCTCGAGCCGCCCCTGACTGATCTCCGGCTGGTACGGCGTGTACGCCGTGTACCAGGCCGGGTTCTCCAGGATGTTTCGCAGCAGCACCGGCGGTGTGTAGGTGTCGTAGTAGCCCTGCCCGATCATCGACACCGCGACGGTGTTCTGGTCGGCCAACTCCCGCAGCTCAGCCAGGGCCTCCGCCTCACTGGCAGCCGGCGGCAACTCATCCAGGCCGGGCGCGGCGCCGGATTCGGTCAGGGCATCAAGGATTCCGGGAGGTAAGGCGCGACGCGCGAGCTCGTCGAGTGAGTCGACCCCGATGACCTCGAGCATCGCCGCGACGGCGGTGCTGTCCGGGCCGATGTGCCGGTCGGCGAAGAGCGGGTTGGTGTAGTCGGACATGGCGGACTCCTGACGAAAGAGGCAGGTCCTCCCCCTCTGTCGTCTACCCGAACCGGGCGCCTGAGAGATTCGACATCAGATGTCTTTCCCCATGGGCGGGTGACTGCTCGCCACCGCTTTCCAGAGGCATCGGGGTCTGGCGCGGTCCGGGTGCCTGAGAGGTTGACGGAGAGGTATTGCTCCTTCGGCGTCCGTGGCTGGCCGCCACGAAACTCTCCCGCGCAAGAACGATGCGTCGTCGAGTCTACCTACTCCGACGCCGCCGTCATGACCGGCAGCGCCGATAGGATGGGGGCAATCAGCCGATCTTGCGGTCGCGGTGCTTACGCCGAGAAGCGAGTTCGTCTTCCGGTGCGGCGATGGATTCGCCTCCGTCGGCACGCTCCCCCGGGAAATCGGCAATAGCGCCGGTCAATTCGCGCATCGCGCCGGATACGGCGATCCCAAATACGCCCTGACCGCCCTGCAGCAGATCAACGACCTCCTCGGCCGAGGTGCATTCGTAGACCGTGGTGCCGTCGGAGAACAGGGTGATATTGGCCAGATCCTGCACTCCGCGCTGACGCAGGTGGTCGACGGCGACGCGGATGTTGTGCAGCGAGATGCCGGTGTCGAGCAATCGCTTGACGATCTTCAGCACAAGGATGTCTTTGAACGAGTAAAGGCGCTGGCTTCCGGACCCGGCAGCGCTCCGGATGGACGGGACGACCAGTGAAGTGCGCGCCCAGTAGTCCAGTTGACGGTAGGTGATGCCGGCGATTTGGCAGGCGCTGGGGCCGCGGTAGCCGACCAGTTCGTCAGGCACCGAGTCGTCCGGGAACAGGCCGCCTTGCACGGGTTCGCTGGACACGCGGATCGCCGGTTCGGGGCCGGCATCTGGACCGTCGCCGAGCGTGGTCAGAGACTCGAGATCCAGTTGATCCTGACGTGGCTGGTCACCCACGGTGCATCCTCTCGCCGATCGCGCGCTCGTTACGGGTTGCCGTTGTCGCGTTTGCTCAATCGAGTGCTTGTGAGCATACGCTTTTCGACTCGTTGCGGTTGTTCTGAGAACAAACCGGAACTCGTCAGTCGAACCAAAGTATGGCGGTCAGGGGGGCCTCTCCACGCTATCCGCCGGGCGTGTCGAGGTCGGACTCGCAGATGAGACGCATCCGTGATAATCCGGGCTGAGATCGAGATCGGCCTCTTAGCGGCGCGCCGCAATATGTGCGGCCGAATGCCGATTGCGCCTGCTAGCGCCTCAGGTGGCCTTGAAATCGTCGGGCGAAACGCTGTCGAGGAATTCTTTGAATTTCTCGACTTCGTCCTCGCGGGCGGCGCCGGATTGCTCGTCATCGTTCTCGTCGGGGATCAGCAGCCCGGCCTCGGCAAGCACCGCTTCTTCGACGTAGATCGGCACGCCGACCCGCAAGGCGATGGCCACCGAATCCGACGGCCGCGCCGAGACGGTGATGTTGCGATCGAAGATCAGGTCCGCGTAGAAGGTGCCCTCTTGAAGGTCGACGATTCGGACTTCCTTGAGCGAATGGCCAAGCGCGGTAATGAGATCGCGGATCAGGTCGTGGGTCAGCGGCCGGGGCGGCTCGACCCCCTGCTGTTCGAGGGCGATCGCGGCGGCTTCGGACTGGCCAATCCAGATGGGCAGGTACCGGTCACCGTTAGCCTCGCGCAGCAACAGCACCGGCTGGTTCTGCGGCTGCTCGACGCGAATGCCGACGACGCGAACTTCACCCATCTGTGCCTGCCCTCCGCACGTGCTGCGCTGTCTCACTCGAACTTACTCCGACGCAGTGGTGGAAACGCCAAGCCGCCGAACGCAAGTCTGTGGTTGAAGTCTAGTCCTTCAGCGGTGGAGAACGTCGCGCACGGCGGACTTGATCAACGACGTATGGAGAGTGATCGCCAGGGCGGCGACCTCGCGGGCCAGGTCGTCGGCGCGGTCACGCGAACCAGCCTTGCCTGCCTTGACGAGGGGTCCGGCAATCTGTGCGATCAGGTCGGATTGCCGGTCGGCGGCCGAGCGGAACGCCCGCAGGTGGCGTGGCTCGACACCGTACTCGGCGAGTGCGCGCGCACACTGCAGGATCACGACCGCGTGCTCGTCGAAGAAACCGCCCGGACCGGTGGTGATCACCCCGGCTTTGAGCAGAGCGGTCAGCAGGTCGTCGTCGACACCTGAGCGCTCGAGCAGGTCTTCGCGGCTGAGCCGGACGCGGCTGGAGGCGACTGCGACGGAGTCCGCCTCGGCCGGGGCCCCGTCACCGACCGGCACCAATCGCGGTATCCCGTAAGGCGATCCGGCGAGTGGCAGCTCACCGTCCGGCTGCGCGTCCAACTGCGCTTTGATCACCTTCAACGGCAGATATTGATCGCGCTGGGCCGTCAAAATGAAGCGCAACCGGGCACAGTCGTACGCGGTGAACCGGCGATAACCCGATGCCGCGCGTTGCGGCGTTACGAGACCCTCGGCCTCCAAGAAGCGAATCTTGGAGATCGTCACATCCGGGAAGTCCGGCCGCAGCAGGTCGAGGACCGCTCCGATCGACATCCCGCTCAGTGCGGGGGTCTCGGGCGCGGTCACTAGCCTCCGGCCCCTCCGTCTTCACCGGCCTTGGGCCCAGTCAGGAAGACCAGACGGAATTTCCCGATCTGAACCTCGTCGCCGTTGGCCAGCACGGCTGAATCGACCGGTTCTCGGTTGACGTAGGTCCCGTTGAGGCTGCCGACGTCTACGACATGGAACTCGTCGCTTTCCAAACGGAATTCGGCATGCCGCCGGCTGACGGTGACGTCGTCGAGGAAGATGTCGCTGTCGGGATGGCGGCCGGCCGAGGTGGTCGGTTGATCGAGCAGGAAACGGGAGCCGGCGTTCGGCCCGCGTTTGACGACCAGCAACGCCGAACCTGCGGGCAGACCCTCGACACCGGAGACCGTGGTCTCGCTGCCGGTCTGCGCGGGAGCATCGAGCTCATTGAGGAAGTCGGCGCGGAACACAGAAGTCGTTTCCACGGTCACTTCATCAGATGTCAGGTCGTTGTCCTTGTCCGTCACCCGGTGCTCCTCACTGGCCGCTGCTGCGTTGTCTGGTTGGGTCCGGCCGGCCGGCTTCCCACCCGCAGTGACCGTCGATGTGACGACCGTACCGCGCACAGGAGCCCAATGTGCCGTCCCCCGCCGGATCGGCGGTTACATCTGCTAGCCGCATAACTTCCGCCCCGGTCGGGCCGGCCTGTCGCCGGAATGTCCCACGGCCCGGCTCCTCACCGCGCCGCTGTACGGCGCGCATTGTCGCCGCGCGGGGAACGATAACAGGGTCACTCCGCGAGTGACCCGCGGTACGTCTCCGCGTCCAAGAGCTCAGCAATGCCCTTGTCGAGCTCGGCGGCCTCGAGTTGCAGGTCGATGAGCCAGCCACCGCCGTACGGCTCGGAGTTCACCAGCTCCGGCGTCCCGTCCAGATCCTCGTTGACGGCAACGACTTTCGCCGAGACCGGCGCGTACAGGTCCGACACGGATTTGGTGGATTCCACCTCGCCGAACGCCTCACCGGCGTTCAGCTGGTCACCCACGTCGGGTAGCCGGACGAACACGACGTCCCCCAGGGCCGACTGAGCAAAGTCTGTGATCCCCACCCGGACGGTGTCGTCACCGGTTCGCCGAACCCACTCGTGGTCGGTGGTGTAGTGCAAATCTGGTGGGATTTCGCTCACGGTGTTCCTGTTCTGGTCGGTGACTATTTGACGGGCTGAGCGTATTGGCGCGGTTTCGGTTGCCGCAAGGCGGTGATGCTCACCTTGTCCGCCTGCAGCACCGACATGGTGCCGCCGACGCGTTTGACGCTGTCGACCGCCCCACCGGGGATATTCATCGCCGCCGCAAGCGTCGGCGGATCACCAATGGCGACAACCGAATACGGTGGCGTCAGAGTCTTGCCGTCGACGGTGAGCGCGCCGGGCGCTCCGACTATCCAGGTGTCGACCCCGGTTCGCACCGCCTGGTGACGATCGCTGATCTGGATCGCCTCGGCGCCGGCCGCGCGCAATTCATCTAGCACGTCGAGCAGGGCCTGCGGCGCCACCCCCGGCCCCGGGTCCTCGATCTTGACGGTCACCCCCGGCCCCGTGGCCCCGACGGTGCCGATCAGGATCGACAGCGCCGCTAGGCGGGCCTGGGCGTTTTGAATGGCGGTCTGATCGCTGCTGCCGGAAGCCTGCAGAGCGTTCAATGACCGCTGCAATTCCGCAACTTCGGTGCTCAGCGTGGCTTCGCGCTGGCGCAGCGAGTCGAGCAGCACCAGCAGATCGGCGGGGCGTGCCGTGTCCAGCGAGTCGCCGGTCGTGGTCTGGCGGACCTGGGTTGCAATAGCTATGCCGAGTAACAGGCACAGCATGACCGCGAGTGTGCCGAAGGTGGTTCGGCCGCGGCGCAGAAATCCACCGGACTGTAGTGCGCCGATCGCGGGTTTCGGCTGGTGGGGTGGCAACTCGTGTCGCCCATGCTCGTCGGGCTGGGCGGAAACCTGACCGCCCTTTTGCGCAGCGGTGTCGTCGGCGGCCTCAGTCTCCTCGGCGGCGTCGCGGGCTGCGGGATCAGTGTCGCTCATGGTGAATCCATACCCGTCACGCGCCGAACAACCGGCGCCGCAGCGCGGCGGCGTTACCGAAGATGCGAATCCCCAGCACCACGATGATTGCGGTGGATAACTGTGTGCCAACGCCTAATTGGTCACCGACATAGACGACTAGCGCGGCCACCAACACGTTGAATACGAACGATACGACGAACACCTTGGGGTCGAAGATTCGCTCGAGGTAGGCGCGCAGACCGCCGAAGACCGCGTCGAGTGCGGCGACCACCGCGATCGGCAGATACGGCTGGACGACCTCCGGCACATTGGGATGGAACACCAAACCCAGCACGATACCGACGGCCAGCGCTGCGATCCCGATCATCGGCGCTTTGCTCCTCTTCGTTGGAATTTCCGCACTACGAACCAATCTGTCTGGCGAACTTGACATCTCGCACGGCCCCGGCCGGCAGAGTGAGGTTGTCCTTGATGCTGACGTCGACACCGACTCCGTACGAGGCTTCCAGAAGTCGCAGCCGGCGCAACCCGGGACTGTTGTCGAACATTTCCTGCATGCCATGCGGCGGCCCGACCGCGAGAACGGCGTACGGGCTGGTGGTCGGGTTGTTGTCGACGAGAATCGCGCCACCGGCCTGCCGAATGGTGACGTTCGGGCCGATCCGGACACCGTCTACCGAGATCGCCTCGGCGCCGCTGGCCCACAGCGAATTGACCACCAGCTGAAGGTCGCGGTCGAGGATGATCTGCCGACTGCCGGCGACGCGCTGCTTGGACACGTCGGACAGATTCGGCCCGACGGCGGGCTCGGTCACGGTCACGCTCAAGCCCGGGCCGGTGACCGGGGTGCTCGCGGCGGCCAGGCTGAGTCGGTCCAGGCTGGCGAGCAACCGCTGTCCCGCGGCATCCTCGGCCAGTGCCCTGCTTTGCACCTCATCACGTTGCGCTGCAAGCGTATTGCGCTCCTTGGTGAGCCGGCCCGTCGTCGCCTCCTCCGAGCGAACTCCGGACGCCAGCACGCGCTGCGCTGCGCTCACACCGGGGGCGACCAGCCGGGCCTGGGCGACCGCAGCGGCGAACACAGCCGCCACCAGCAGCGCCGCCAGCGCCTGCCACAACCAGTTCTGGGCGCGCGCACGGTCCGCCGGCTTCTCGCCGGAATCCCGTTTCGCGGCCGCGGCCGCGTATCCGGGGTCCAAATGCTCGGAAAGCAACGCACGCAGCAATGACGGCACCGGAATTCGCTGCGCCCGCCCGGCCTCGTGCGCGTTGAGCCCGGAATAAGGCTCGTAACCGCCCAGTGCCGGGTCAGGCATTGCGCACCCTTACCGCCGGCAACCGGCGCAGCACGATGACCACCTGCCAGGCGTAGACCATGAACGACCACAGGTACATGTAGGTTCCCCAGATCAAAAAGGCCCAGCCGCAAGCCAATACGACTCGGCTCCACTGGGCGTCGAACTGGCCGAGCAGGATCAGCGGGAAGGCCGACATCAACGCGAACGTCGCGGCCTTGCCGACGTAGATCACCGGCAGCGCGGTGATCCCGCGGGTGCGCAGCAGCGGCAGCTCGGCGGCCAGCAGCACGTCGCGCACCAGCAAGACCGCGATGATCCACCACGGCAGGATGTGCGCCAGTCCGAACGCGATCGGCGTGGTCACCATGTAGAGGCGGTCGACGAGTGGATCGAGGTACGCCCCCAACTTCGACGACTGATTCATCAGTCGGGCGATCTTGCCGTCCGCCCAGTCGGATACGCCGCTGAAGATCAGGATGCCCAGCGCGACAGCGTCGGCGTGGGCGACCAGCAGCGCGTAGAGGAAGACCGGGATCAGGACCAACCGGAGCCCGCTGAGCACGTTGGGCACCGTCAGCAGCCGGTCGTGGGCGGGCGGCCGGTTCATGTGCGGGGAGCTTACGCCCGACGACGATGCTCGCCGTGTAACGGCGTGAGGAGGAGGCGGGCGATCATCATCTGAAGATGCCGGGAAGGCTCAGCGCGGAAAGCGAATCGTCGGACAGCGGGTTGTCGTGCACCATGTAAGTCCACGTCGAGGTCGGACGGGCCAACTTCGACAGATCGACGCCCGGCTCGTCTTCGATGGACGTCGAGGTTTCGAAGGTTTGCTGTGCGGCTTCGATAGCGTCGGCGGCCAGCGACGCGAAGGCGTCGACAGCCATCCGGTGGAACTCGTCGAGCGGGTTCTGCCGCCCGAGGGCACGCAAGTGGATGCTCTCCCGAATGTCGGCCAGGTAGGCCAGGTGATCGGCCCACCCGCGGTCGAGATGGAACAGCATGATCAGCCGGCAGATCTTTTCCAGCTGCTCCTCTGAAAGCCGTTCGGACAGTTCCTTGTAACGCTCGGGGGCGAGCTCGGCAAGCTCCTCGCGCGCCGCCGCGGTGCTCAGCAAGGTGTTGCGCCGTTCGACGATGATCGCGCGCTGCTGGGCCGTCAGCTGGTTGTATCGCCAGGTGTTGGCGTGCACGTCGAGCAGACGGCCCTCGGCGACGCGCTGAGCGTGCTCGAGCAGGCCGACGACCTTGTTGCTGACGATACGGCCGTCCTCGTCAGTCTGCATGGGCAGCTTGTTGGGTTCGAGGTTGGCCGCCGCAACGTCGTCTTGCCAGCTGGAGAAGAACACCGTCGAACCCGGGTCACCCTGGCGGCCTGCGCGGCCGCGCAACTGGTTATCCAGCCGCGCGGTGTGGTGGCGCCCGGTGCCGACGACGTGCAGACCGCCGAGCTCGACCACTTTGTCGTGGTCGCTCTCGTCTGATCCGCCGAGCCGGATGTCGGTGCCGCGGCCGGCCATCTGGGTCGAGACCGTAACGGCCCCCAGTTTTCCAGCCTCGGCGATTACCGAGGCCTCCTCGGCGTCGTTCTTGGCGTTCAGGACCACCGCGGGCACACCCCGGCGCTGCAGGCGCTCGTGCAGCTCTTCGGATTCGGCCACGTCGTGTGTGCCGACCAGAACCGGCTGCCCGGTTTCGTGGACATCGATGATGTGGGCGATGATCGCGTCGATTTTCGCCGCGGCGGTGATATAGACCCGGTCGGGTTCGTCTTCACGGATGTTTGGCGTATTCGGCTCGATCGGCGACACCCCGAGCTTGTAGAACTGACGAAGCTGTTCGCCTGCGGCCAACGCGGTTCCGGTCATGCCACACACGGTGGGATAGCGGTCGATCAGGGCCTGCACAGTGATGGTGTCGAGCACTTCCCCGGTTTCGGTGGTCTCGATGCCTTCCTTGGCCTCCACCGCCGCCTGCAGACCGTCGGGCCAGCGCTGCAATTGGGCGATCCGGCCACGCGACGAGTTGATCAGATGGACTGCGTCGTCGCGCACGATGTAGTGCACGTCGCGGTGCAGCAGGACGTGCGCGTGCAACGCGACGTTGACCTCGGTGAGCGTCGTGCCGACGTGCTCTTCGGAATAGAGATCGATTCCGCCGAGCTGCTTTTCGAGCCGGTGAGCTCCGGCCTCGGTCAGATGCACGTTGCGGTTGTCGGAGTCGGTTTCGTAGTGCTCGCCGGGCTGCAACTGCCCGACCAGCCGGATGATCTCCAGCCGCGGTTGTTCGCGGTGGCTGGTGCCGGCCAGCACCAGCGGCACAAGCGCTTCGTCGACCAGCACCGAGTCGGCTTCGTCGATCAGGGCGACATCGGGGTTCGGCGACACCAGGTCGTCGACGTCGGTGACCAACTGGTCGCGCAACACGTCGAAGCCGATCTCGTTCACCGAGGCGTAGGTGACGTTGCGCTTGTAGGCCGCGCGCCGCTCGTCAGCGGTCGACTCACCAGTCACCCAGCCGACGGTGACGCCCAGCGCCTCGAGCAGCGGACCCATCCATTCGGCGTCGCGGCGGGCCAGATAGTCGTTGATGGTGACGACGTGGACGTGTCGGCCGCCCAGCGCATAACCGGCGGCTGCGATCGCGCCCGATAGGGTCTTGCCTTCGCCGGTCGCCATTTCGACGACATCGCCGGCCAGCATGCGCAACGCCCCGAGCAACTGCACGTCGAATGGTCGCAGCCCGGTCGCCCGTTCGGCGGCCTCCCGCGCGATCGCCAGGAACTGCGGAATGTCGTCCGAGTCGGCCAGGTCGTCCAATTTGAGCAGGCCGGCCGCCTTGCGCAATTGCTCGTCGTCGAGCCCCGCCGCCTTCTCGCCGTACTCACCGGATGCGGTGACCTGGGCCAGCGAGCGGCCCAGGTTCTTGTCGGTGCTGGCGCCGAGCAGTCGCCAGAAGCGGCCGCTCAGGCGGCTCGACGTTGAGCTGGTGGTCTTTGGCACAGGTCAACGGTACTAGCCACCGCGGCACCGCAGCAGAAAGGTCAGGCGAGGTTCGACCGGCGCGGGTAGGCGACGTCGGGATCGGTCAGCACGTTGACGACGGCCGGCAGACCGCTGTCGAAGGCCCGGGCCAGCGCCGGCCGCAGCTCGGCCGGCGTCGAGACCAGCTCGCCGTGGCCGCCGAGGGCACGCACCACCTCGTCGTAGCGGGTCTCCGGGCGCAATTCGGCCACCACCGAATAGCCGTACAGGGCCATCATCGGGTGGTGTTCGAGGGCCCAGATGCCGTTGTTGCCGATCACCGACACAACGGGAACGTTGTGGCGCGCCAACGTATCCCACTCCATGCCGCTGAACCCGAAGGCGCCGTCGCCCTGCAGCAACACCACCTGCCGGTCTGGCCGGGCCAGCTTGGCGGCCAACGCATATCCGGGCCCGGAGCCAAGGCATCCGAACGGGCCGCTGTCCAGCCAGGCGCCGGGCACATAGCTGTCGATCACCCGGCCCGCGTAGGAGCCGAAATCGCCGGCGTCGACCACGACGATCGCGTCCCGGTCGAGCATGGGCGCGAGCTCGGCATAAACGCGCATTGGGTGCAGCGGGCTGCGGTCGTCCGCCAATTCCGCCCGCTCCCGCTCGCGCGCAGCCGTCTCGGTCGCGCGGAGGCCGGCGACCCACTCCTCAGGGCTCGAGGTCTCCGCGCGGGGCGTCTCGCTGAGCACCGTCAACGTCGCCGCCAGATCACCGTAGAGCGCGGCGGCGACCGGCCGGGGATGCTGTCGATCGGGCTGCACCCGGTCGGCCACGATCAGCTGGGTCTCGGGCCCGAACAGGCCGCCGAAGCCGAGCCGAAAATCCATCGGCACGCCGATGACCACCGCAACGTCGGCCTCCCCCAACGCTTTTGAGCGCGCTCGGGAAAACGCAAGCGGATGGTCGGCGGGCACTGTGCCGCGGGCCATACCGTTCATCAGCACCGGTATGCGCCGCTGTTCGGCCAACCGCAGCAGCGCCTCCTCGGCGTGCCCCCACCACACGTTGGTGCCGGCCATGATCACCGGCCGCTCGGCGGATGCGAGCAGGCCGAGCGCGCGATCCAGCGCGTCACCGTCGGGCAGGGTCGATTCCGGCGGAACGGTCAACGCACCGGGCTGATCGGCGTCGGCGGCCATCGAGAAGACGTGGTCCATCGGGAAGTCGATGAACGCGACGCCCGACGGCGCGCCGACCGTCGCCCGCAGTGCATCGTCGATCAAACCGCTGACGGCCTCCGCGGAGGGGGCCGTCGCGGCGAATCGTGTCAGCGGCGCCACGAAGGGCACGTGGTCGATCTCCTGTAGCGACCCCATGCCCCAACGGCCGGCGGGCGCACGTCCGCCGAGGACCAGCAGCGGCGACGAGTTCTGCTGGGCGGCGGCCATGGCGCTCATGCCGTTCGTCACGCCCGGGCCCGCGGTCAGCGCGGCGACTCCGGGCTGACGCGTCACCTTCGACCAGCCTTCGGCGGCGAACGCGGCGGTCTGCTCGTGGCGGGTGTCGATCAGCCGGATGCCCTCGCTGCGGCAGCCGTCGTAGATCGAGAACAGATGGCCGCCGGACAACGTGAAGATGGTGTCGATCCCGCTGGCCTTGAGTCGGCGTGCGATCAGTTGTCCGGCATGGAAGGTGTGGTCGGCATCGTTGCCCATGGGCGCAGCCTATCGGCCGTCCTACGGTACTTTCGCGGGGAAGCATCCACTGTGACGGCGGCCGGAGGGCCCACGTCAGCGAGGAGACGCGATCTTGGAGCCCAAGCCATTCAAGCCGTCCATCGACTGGGCACAAGCGACCACAGAGTCTTTGTGGTGGCTGGCGAAAGGCTGGTTGATCGCCGCGGTGTGTGTGCTGGTGGTGCTGGTTCTGCTGCGCTTCTTCACCACGTGGGGTCGGCAGTACTGGCGGATCACCGGCGGCTACTTCACCGGGCGGCATGCGGTGCCGACATGGCTACAGCTGTCGTTGCTGTTGTTGTTGGTGCTGGGACTGGTCCGGCTCTCGGTTTTGCTCAGTTATCAGAGCAACGACATGTTCAGCGCATTGCAGACGGCGTTCATGGGCACCGCGTCCGGCGACGCCGTTGCCAAGCAGTCGGGGATTCACGGTTTCTATTCGTCGCTGGTGCACTTCAGTGTGTTGGCGACGCTGTGGATCGGGCGAGTCATGCTCGACATCTATCTCACCCAGCGGTTCATCATCGGGTGGCGGATCTGGCTGACTGGCCACCTGACCGACGACTGGCTGAACGGGCGGGCGTATTACCGAGATCTGTTCATCGACAACACCATTGACAACCCGGACCAGCGGATCCAGCAGGACGTCGACATCTTCACCGCCGGCGTCGGCGGCACTCCCAACATCCCTCAGAATGACACCTCGAGCACCCTGCTGTTCGGCGCGGTGAAGTCGGTGGTATCGGTGATCTCGTTCGCCGCGATCCTGTGGAATCTGTCTGGGCCGCTCAAGCTCGCAGGCATCGTCCTTCCGCGAGCGATGTTCTGGATCGTCATCGTCTATGTGTCGATCGCGACGATCGTCGCGTTCGTGCTTGGTCGCCCGCTGATCTGGTTGAGCTTCAACAACGAGAAGCTCAACGCGGCCTTCCGGTACGCCTTGGTCAGGCTTCGGGACGCCGCCGAAGCGGTCGGCTTCTACCGGGGCGAGGTGGTCGAGCGATCGACGCTGCAGGGACGTTTCGATCCGCTCATCGGCAACTACCGGCGTTATGTGCGTCGGACCGTCGGCTTCCTCGGCTGGAATGCCTCGATGTCGCAGGCGATCGTCCCGCTGCCGTGGCTCGTTCAAGCGCCACGACTGTTCGCGGGCCAGATCGCCTTTGGTGACGTCACGCAGACGGCGACCGCGTTCGGTGAAATCCACGACTCACTCTCGTTCTTCCGCAACAACTATGACGCGTTCGCCGCGTTCCGCGCCGCGATCATCCGTCTGTACGGGCTGGTCGACGCCAACGCCAAGGGCCGCGATCTACCCGCGGTGTTGACCCG
The DNA here is from genome assembly GCF_022430545.2 of Mycobacterium paraterrae. Classification (NCBI taxonomy): domain Bacteria; kingdom Bacillati; phylum Actinomycetota; class Actinomycetes; order Mycobacteriales; family Mycobacteriaceae; genus Mycobacterium; species Mycobacterium paraterrae. The sequence goes on from NZ_CP092488.2 coordinate 4,656,989, forward strand.
TCCCACCGACGACGGCTCGGTCGAGTTCGACGGCGTCGAGGTGCGCACCCCTGATGGCGACCCACTGGTCGACCCACTCGATGTGCGGCTGGAATCCGGTCAGTCTCTAGTGATCACCGGGCAGTCGGGTGCGGGCAAGACCACCCTGCTCCGCAGCCTGGCCGAATTGTGGCCGTATGCGTCGGGCACGCTGCGTTGCCCGGAGGGTGACAACGCGACGATGTTCCTGTCGCAGCTGCCCTATGTTCCGTTGGGCGATCTGCGAACCGTCGTCGCCTACCCGAAGGCACCGACTGACATTTCCGACGAGACGCTGAACCAGACGCTGACCAAGGTCGCGCTCGCTCCGTTGACTGAGCGACTCGACGAGGTACGCGACTGGGCGAAGGTGCTCTCCCCCGGCGAGCAGCAACGTGTGGCGTTCGCGCGCATCCTGCTGACCAAGCCGAAGGCGGTCTTCCTCGACGAGAGCACCTCAGCGCTCGACGAAGGACTCGAGCACGCGCTATACCAGTTGTTGCACAACGAATTACCGGAGTGCATCGTGGTCAGCGTCAGCCATCGACCGGCAGTCGAGACGTTCCACGAGCAACATCTCGAGCTGCTCGGTGGAGGCCCGTGGCGGCTGAGCGCCGTCGGCAAGGAAAGCGCTCCGGTCTAGCGATTCGTGGCCGCGTGCGTTCCCGCGCGGCGGCCGAAGAACGATCCCTCACCGAGCTGGGTACCGCTGGCGTAGCCCTTGCCGTCCTGGGCGATGTTGGAGGCACACGCGCCCACCGCGTACAAACCGGGGATGACGCTGCCGTCACTGCGCTTTACCTGACCGTCGACTGTGACCGCGAGACCTCCCATGGTGAAACCGGAGTACATCGCCCGCCCGAGCGACAGGTCGAACACGGCCCACGGCCCGTTGTCTTGGGGCGCAAGGTAATCCGGCTGTTTGTGGAAGTCCGGATCCTCACCCTTGGCCGCGAACTCGTTGTAGCGTTCCAACGTCGCGGCCACATTGCCCGCAGGAATCTCGAGCGCGGTCTCGAGTTCGTCTATCGTTTCGTAGCCGTCGAGAAATTTGATCAGCGGCATCGCCGGCATCTCGGTGTGCGCCTCGTCGACGATCAGGTACGCGGTTTGGTCCGGTTGCTCCAGCACGAAAGCCGATGTGCGCGAATGGTAAGAGTCTTCGGCGACGAAGCGTTTGCCCTCCTTGTTGACGATCACACCGGTAAGCAGGATCTCGGGCGGATAGGCGGCGGCAGTGATGAACTTCTCGTTCATGTTCTCGGCGACGCCGCCCGCCGATACACCCATCCGTAGGCCGAGGCCGTCGTCGTTGGGGTTGCCCAAGATATAGGGCGCCACCAATCCGTGGTGCTTGGTGCGCCGCGGCTGCCCCAACTCCGGTGTGTATTCGGCGACCATCTCGGGGTTCATTGCGAACCCACCAGCCGCGATGATGACCGAGTTGGCTTTGACGGCACCGGTTTCGGTGAAGTGCTTCCACGCGACGCCCACCACCGCACCGCCCTCGTCCACGACGAGGTTGGTGGCACCTGTCTCGTAGCGGAATTGCACGCCCAGGCTCTCGGCCCGCTTGACCAACAACTCGATCACCATCGATGCGCCCCCCAGCTCGCCCGGCACCGGCACCGAATGCCCACGCGGCGACGGGACGGCCTGCTCGCAGAACGGCCAGACCTTTTCGTTGCCGGTGTAGCTCAAGCCTTCGGTACCCGGCGGAACGACCACCTTGCCCGGGTAGAAGCTGCGCTCGAACTGAAAGCCCAAATCCTCCAGCCAGTTGAAGTGATCGACGCTTCCGTCGCTGTAGGCGCGGATCTTCTCGTGGTCCGGTTCCCGGGACACCGCGACAAGGTATTTGTACATCTCCTCGGCCGAATCGGGATGCCCGGTGGCCTCCTGAACCGCGGTGCCGCCGCCCAGGTAGAAGTGGCCGCCGGCCATCGCGGTCGTACCGCCGGCCGCGGCCGCCCGCTCCAACACCAGCACCCTGGCCCCAGTGGCCGCCGCGCTGACCGCCGCGCAGCCGCCACCGATGCCGAAACCAATGACCACCACGTCGACCTCGTCCGACCATGACTCGACATCGTTGGCCTGCAACGCTACTGGGATATCGGTATTCAACTCTGCTCCTGCTTGATGTAGTCGAAAAACTGGCGCATCTCGGACGAGAAGTGTGCGATCTCTACGAAGGGAACCCCGTATTGCGGGGCGGCGAGGTAGGCGAATCGCATGCCACCGGGCATCACGCCCTGTTGGGGCACCGCAGCTCCCTGTTCGGCCGCGGCGGCCAGCACGGCGTCGAAGTCGTCCAGGGTGGCTGCCTCGACGCAGATGTGGTGCAGACCTGGTCCGTTACTCGCCAAAAAGTCACTATAGATATTAGGCCCGTGAACCGGTTCGATCAGTTCGAGCTGCATCTCACCGAGGTAGCTCAGCGAGATGTTGGCGACGAAGTCGGCCGGTGCGCCGCGGTAGCTGCACGAGTCCGGGGCGAAATGGATCTCCGGCAGCCGCACCCACTTCTTGACTCCTAACAGCCCGGTGAGAGCCTTTTCTGTGCCGTCCAGGCCGTTGGTCACCCAGGCGGTTTGCACCGGAGATCCGAAACGAAGGCTCATCGTCTCGCAGGATAACTCAGCATCCACCGCTGCTGAAACTACCGGTTTAACGTTGCCGCCGGCGCATCGTAACGTGCTGCGGCTAGCGCGGTGAACACGTTCTAATTCCGACCCCAGGGGCGAAACGGAGCCGCGTCAGTCTGTGGGCGGGTCAGCACCGACAGGAGCAACCGCACCTGGGTGTCGAACACTGTCGGTACGTCACTGAGCGTGTCGGCGCCGTACTGGCCGAACACCTCGAGGCTGATGGCGCCCACGACGCCGGCCCAGATCGCAAAGCATTTCGCGATCACCGAATCGTCGCCGGGAAAACCGAATTCGCTTCGCAGCCGTTCGAAGTCAGACGAGACCGGTTCCGGTGCAGCGTGATTGGTCAACTTGATGTCACCGGTGGCGATACCGGCCGCGACGGCGTCGAAAAGTGCTCCGATCACCCGCGTCCCGGGTCCGACCGTGCGCTCGGCCGGCGCGTGATAGCCGGGTACCGGGCTTCCGTAGAGCAGAGCCCAGCGCGCCGGGTGGGCAACGGCCCAGGCCCGGGCGGCGTGCGCGATCGCCAGAACGTCGTCGCTCCACACGTCCGGCTCGGCTTCGCGCTCCCGATCCACCGCATCGGCCAGTTCGGAGTAGGCGTCGATCACCAGCAGCGTCAACAAGTCGTCCCGGCTGGACACGTAGCGGTAGACAGCCGACGACACCATGCCGAGGTCGCGGGCGATCGCGCGCAATGAGAGCCCGGCCGCGCCGTGCTCGATCAAATGGCGCCGACCGAGCTCGATGATCTGAGCTTCGGTGCGTTCGCGCGCGTCACGCCGCTTCGCCATCAGGCAAGTCTCGCATGAATGAGAACAGTGCTCTTGCTTTCTCGGCGCCGGTGTGTCACCGTCGAGTAAATAGAGAGCAGTGCTCTCTAGCGCAGAGGGAGGATCTCCGATGACAGTGCGCTATGACGAACCCAATGGCGTGGCCAAGGCGGCGAACGCCCTGATCCGCTGGCTGGCGGAGGCCGGCATCAGCATCGCCGGCACCCGGGCTCTGCGGGTGCGAGGGCGCAAGACCGGTCAGGTACGCCGCGTCGTGATCAATGTGCTGACCGTAGGCGACGTGGCATACCTGGTGTCGCCACGCGGTAACACGCAGTGGGCGCGCAACGTGCGCGCAGCCGGGTTCGTCGAGATCGGACCGGCGTGGCGACGTCACACGTTGCGGGCGACCGAGGTCGATGACGCGGCGAAGCCAGAGCTACTCCGGCGCTACCTGGCTCGGTGGTATTGGGAGGTCAAAGGGCATATCGCCGGCCTGACCCCGGATTCGAGCGACGAGCAGGTTCGCGCCGCGGCCCCATCGATCCCGGTCTTCGCGCTGACGGCCGGCGGCTAGATGGCCGGACCGCCGACGCCCACGTCCTGACGGACCTGCTGGGTGGTGGATTGCCAGGACACCGCGGTCGGGAAGTTGCCCCACACGCTGTTGAAGATTCCGACGATCCGGGCCGGGCCCGGGCCGCCGGTGAGGTAGACCGGTCCGCCAGAGTCGCCCTGCTGGCTGACCGCCCCGTGCGCCATCGTGAACCAGCCGTTGTTGACGGCCTCGACGGTCCCGCAGCTCTCACCGGTGATCACACCGAAATGGCAGATGGGTTCGCCGGGGGTGACCACAAGCCCGGGGTCGGACTGCAGCATGCGGCCCCCCGGCAAGACATTGTTCACCGTGACGTCGGGAGCGAGCACGATCGACTCGTAGTCCGAAATCTGCTGGTCGGCGTGAACGAAGGCGCCGTTGGGTGTGTTGTCGCGGAAGGTCGCGACGTTCCCGATGACTTTGTTCGCTCGGTCGAGCACCGGGCCGTCGCTGCGGCAATGCCCAGCGCTGAAGGCCACCCGCAGCCCTGGATCGACGTAGCCCAGCGTGCAGAGGTGGCTGCCCTGATGGATTTCCATTCCAGGGAAGACAAGCACCGGATCGGCATGGGCGTGCGCCGGGACGACTGCGGACGCCGCTGCCGCGATGACCATTGCGCCCAATGCGCGAGATACCGGACCCCCCACCCGCCGACTCCGATCCGTCGAGGCCGGCGCCCCACCGGCCGTCCGTGAGCTCAACTAATTTGATAGTAAGCGAGCCGATCGCGCGGGGCAGCACAAATGGAAACACGCCGACCACGTACCTGGCCGGCGCGCTTCCGTCTGAGGATCACGGAATGGTCAGAACCTGTCCCGGATAAATCAGGTCGGGGTTCGAGATGCCGCTGGCGTCGGCGATGGTCTGATACTTGGAGCCGTCGCCATAGAACTGCTCGGCGATAGCCCACAACGTGTCGCCGGACTCGACGGTGTATGTCCGCGCGGCCGCGGGCTCGGGTTCCTCGCGAGCCGCTTCCTGGACGGCAGGCGCTTCGGTGGCCGCCGGAGTGGTGTCCGGCGCGGGGGCTTCTGGCGCGGCGGCCTCCGGCTCCGGTGGCGGCGGCGCGTCCGTCTCCGTCTTGGTCGACCATGCGGCGGCTTCGCCGGAGTACAGCACTAAGTTGCGGTCGTCCTGGAGGACGAGGCGCACGTCTTTCTTGCCCTTGGTGTCGGTGTGCCACACCGGCTTGTCGGCGGTGTACACAACGAAGTTGCCGTCGCTTTGAACCTCGGCGCGGACCACGTCTTCTCCGTTGGTACCCGACGCCCAGATCGCATGTCCGCGCGACGCTAGGACCAGGTTTCCGTCATCCTGCAACGTCAGGGTGTAGGCCCCGTTGCTCGAAGTGAGCGATTCACCTTTGACGAGTTTTTGCCCCTCGGTGAGAGTGTCTCCCACAGCAATTCCCTTCTCGTGGTCACGGCAGGCGGATACCGGCCTCGGCGTCGAACATACTGATCTTGGCTGAGCCGCGGTGGTCTTCGGCTCGCCGCAATAAAAACAGGGAATGAACGACTAGCGCGACGCTGACAGCGAGCCCGAGGCTTCGGCCCTGACTTTCGATGACGGTTCCCAACCCGGGGGTCCGAACACGTAACCGATCCGGTCGCGTATCCGTGTCGCAGAACGGAAATCACGCGCGATAGCCAGGTATTCGTGAGTCTGCAACGTCCAGACGTTGAACGTGTTCACCTGTTTGGTCAGGCCGTAGTGCGGACGGAAAGTCTCTTGCCGGAAGCTGCCGAACAACCGATCCCAGATGATGAATATGCCGCCGTAGTTTTTGTCCAGGTAGTCGGCGTCCATGCCGTGGTGTACGCGATGATGCGACGGCGTGTTGAACACGAACTCAAATGGCGCCCACATCCTGCCGATCCGCTCGGTGTGCACCCAGAATTGATAGATCAGATTGAGCGAGAAACTACAGAAAACCACCCACGGCGGAATACCCAAGAGCGGCAAAGGAATCCACATGAGGATCTCGCCGCTGTTGTTCCACTTCTGCCGCAGCGCGGTGGCGAAATTGAAGTACTGACTGGAGTGGTGAGCCTGATGGGTCGCCCAGATCACGCGGATCCGGTGTGCGCAACGGTGGTAGCAGTAGTAGAGCAGGTCGACACCGAGAATCGCGATCACCCAGGTGTACCACCGCGTTGCCGCCAGATGCCAGGGCGCGACGTAGGCGTAGATCGCCGCGTAGCCGAGGAGCGCGATGAACTTCCAGGCCGCCGTTGTCGCCACCGAGATCAGGCCCATCTGGATGCTGGCCCACGAGTCGGCGGTCAGATAAGCGCCCGAGCCCGGACGATCGGAGTGCACGTTCGCCGCCCGCTCGATGCGTTCGAGCTTGCGAGCCGCGGTCCACTCGAGGATCAACAGAGTGAGAAAGAACGGAATCGCGAACAACACCGGATCGCGCATCTGCTCCGGCAGAACGGAGAGAAAGCCAGTAATCGCGCGCACGTCCCACAGCCTACGACGCGCCTGATCTGTGCTGGGACTAATGCACCCGCGGCATCGGGTCGTCTTCGTCGCCGGCGTACCAGTGGACGGCCTGCACACCCTCTTGGAGCGAGAGTTCGGCAACGAGTTGCTCCAACCGTGACGGCGCGTGGCCGTCGCTGAGCAGGTACGCGGTCAGGGCGACGGCGTCGTCACTCGTGCGACCGGTGTGGATTCCGCGCAGTATCAATTGATCGCCTCCGCCACCGGTGCGCTGCACGATCTGCGCCCGCGCGTACTTCTCCGATTTCGGCCGACAGATCAGCTGAAGTTGGTAAGGCTGGTCGTCCTCGTCTTCCTCGATCACGTTGTCACGATCGATCAGATGGCCCAGCGGACGACCTAGTAGGTGTATCGCGACTATCGTGCCCGTAGCAATCAGGGTGAACAGGTAGTGCCCGCTGGCAGCTAGCACGCCCACTGCCGCCGAGCACCACAACGTCGCGGCGGTGTTCAGTCCGCGAACGTTGTACCCCTCACGCAGAATCACGCCACCGCCGAGGAAGCCGACGCCGGAGACCACGTATGACGCCACCCGGGTAGGGCTGCTGTCGTTGGTCACCACCGCATACAGCACGAACAAGGTGGCGCCAGTCGCGACCAGGGCGTTGGTCCGCAGTCCGGCCCGTCGCGCCTGCCACTGCCGCTCGATTCCGATCAGGGCGCCACAACCGAGGCCCATCCCCAGCCGCAGCGCGAATTCTGCGGCGCTGATCGTTTGCATGGCACGAATCTCCTTTTCCCGGGCCGGCGCGGCCCTCACCAGTGTGGACGATGTTGTTATCCGACCGCGGCCCACGACGGGACCATTGGCGGGCGGATGAGAAAGCGGTTGTCCGCGATCCCGGCGCTCGCCCCTGCTCGGGCCCCCACCGCGGCGCCCGTCGGGGCGACTCCTGGAACACCGGCCATTTCCGGAGGCGTCGCCAGCGACGTACCGCCCGGCGCCGGTGTGAGCGCCGCTGCCACCGGCGGTGCGGTGCCCGCCCAACTCGGCGGCACCGACAACGAACCGACGGACGCGGCCTGACCCAGGCCTGCCGACATCGAGGAGCTGGCCGCACCCAATCCGGCAAGACCTGAAATCCCCTGCGCGCCAGAGCCGATGCCGGCCGCGGCGCTAACTGGCGATAGTCCGCTTAGACCTCCGGTTGCCGGCGTCGGGCCGAGTCCCAGGAAAGCTTGCACCGCCTGCAGTGGGTTGATGGCACCGGTCGAGGTCAACGTGTTCCACACGTTAGCGTTCGGGCCCCACGCGCTCCAGAAGCTGTCGAGCTGTGAGTTACCGGATGAACCGCCGGTCAGCAGGCCCCCGAGCGCAGAAAGCGTCGAGGTTTGCGACGACGCGGACGACGCCGGTGCGGCCATTCCCTGCAGCGTGCCCGGTAGTGCGGACGTCAACTCCGACAGCGCTGCCTGCGTGCTGGACCCGGCGACCTGGCTGGTCGCGGCGGCCTGTCCGGCGAGCGCTCCGGCCGTCGTGGTTTGCGGCGCGGTGGCGAATGTCGGGACCTTGGCCGCTACTGCTGACTGCGCGGCGTAGCCGTACATCGCCGCGGCGTCCTGCGCCCACATCTGGGCGTAATGGGCCTCGGTGGCCGCGATCGCCGGTCCATTCTGGCCGAGCAGATTCGTTGCGATCAACGCGGCCAATTGGCTTCGGTTGGCGGCGATGACCAGAGGCGGCACGGTCAGCCCGTAGGCGGACTCGTAGGCGGCTGCCGCGGCCCGCGCCTGGCCGGCGGTCTGCTCGGCCTGGGCGGCTGTGGTGTTCATCCACGACGTGTATTGCGCTGCGGCGGAAGCCATCGCCGTCGAGGCCGGACCCTGCCAGCTGTCACCGGTCAAGTTCGACACGATGACGTCGTAATCGGCTGCGTGCGAACGCAATTCGGATGCCAACGCGGCCCAAGCGTTTGCGGCCGAGATCATCGGCGCCGATCCCGGACCGGCGTACATTTTGGCGGAGTTGACTTCGGGCGGGAATGCGCCGAAGTCGAAGGGTGCATTCATCGTGGCACTCCTCTCGGATCGCTGACGCCGCGCCGGTGCCGAGGCATGACAGCCCGACGCGCGCGTGAAAAGGCAAGCGCGCGTGACGGACTGAAGCGGTCGCGGCCGATTCAGGGGATGATGTGAGCGCCGGGGCCGGATCCAGACGAAACGGTCACCGGTCTCGGATAAGGACTCTCACTCGGACTCATCTCGCCTCACCTCCTCGCGGCCAGGGCACTCGGGGGTGCCGACTCGGTGCACACGGGACGGGGCGGACCCAGCAGATGAGCCGGCCGCCGCACCCCTCTCGACAGAGCTTCGGCACTGCGCGGCGTATCCCGAGCCATTTAGGCCTGGAAGCCACTTGGGCTCAACCCTTAAGCCGGGAAGAGCTGTCCTGACCCTGGGTGTCTTTCGACATTTGAGGTCAGTGGCCTGTATCCGCGCAGACGCCTCACCTAGCGAGGTGCTTGCTCGGGTCATGGTTCCACCCGGACCGAAGGGAGTCAACTCGTCGCGCAGGCGGATCCGAAAGTGCGGCGAGCCGAAATCGTCCCATCGAGATCGACGACACCAGGTCCAGTGAGCTGCCTAGGCGTCAAAAGCGTTGCGTAACAGCCTTACTCCGCGGCGGCAGCCGGAGGTCCCGGGGGGGTCAGTCGCTCTTCTTCTCGGCCACGGCGGCACTGAGCCCCTCGTTGAGGTCTTCGCGGGTCAATTCCTTGAACCGGCGCAACTGGTCGTCGCTGAACTCGTCGACGTCGCTGGCCAGCACCGCGTCGAGATCTTCGTCGTCGAGGCGGAAGCTACGGTGATCGCGGGCCTTCTCGACCACGTTGCGCACGAATCCGGCGTTGCCCAGGGTGTCGATGCCGCGAATCAGGTCCCCGTCGGGCGAGATGGTCTCGTCGTCGTAAAACCTTGTGTAGGACGGCAGCAGACTCTCGGCGGCGTCGTCGGTGATGATGTCTTCGTTTTCCCGGCCCATCAGCTGGGTCAGCGCGACGAGTTCCTTGGGGTTGTAGCTGAAAAACTCGATGACAGTGGAGAATCGGCGTCGCAGACCCTGGTTGACCTCGAGCATCTTGTCCATCGCCTTGGCATACCCGGCGCCGAAGACCACCAACTCGTCGCGGTGGTTCTCCATGTAGAGCAGCAAGGTGTTGATGATCGCGTTTCCGTACGCGTCCCCGGTGGAGTAACCGCTTTCGTGCAGGTTGTGCATCTCGTCGAAGAAGACGGCGCCGCCGCGCGCCTCCTCGAGCATCTCCTCGGTGTTCTTCTCGGCATCGGCCATGTAGCGACCGAGCAATTTGGCACGGCTGGTTTCGACTACCAAAGGCTTGCGCAGCACGGTCAGGCCGCACAGTTGCTTCGAAAACGCCCGTGCCACAGATGTTTTACCGGTTCCAGGAGGTCCCAATAAGAGGGTGTGGCGCGAGGTGACGGGCACCGGAAGGCCCATTTTCGCGCGCGCCAGGTTCACCTTGGTGGTGGATTTGATCAGCTTGATTTCCCGCTTGGCCGCTTCCATGCCGAGCATCGAATTCAGCTCGGCATCGCCTTCTTCCAGGTATTTCTTCGCCATCTCGGCGTGCCGGGCGGCCTCGGCCTGCTCGCGGGTCGGCGCGCTGTCGGCGTCCCACGGATCCGTGCGCGCCTCAATGGTTTCCGGGTCGGTCAGCACCAGGCGGTAGCTGGGATTTTCCAGCGCTTCACGGGCCGGGGTGAACTTCGCATCGCGCGAGTACACCCGGCGCAGGCTCTCGATCGCCTCTTCTTCGCGGCCCAGGTGACGCAAGCACATCCCCTGGGTGTACAGCGCGACGTTGGCTGCGGCAGGCACCCGGTCGCCCTCGATCGCCTCCTGCGCGCGGCGAGTCGCCTCCTCGAACACTCCCAACGACGCCAGCGCGGTGGTCGCCATTGCAGCCCCGGCGGCTTTCAACTCGGGGTGACGCCAGCCGGCTCCCGGCGGGAACTGCGACAGCACATCAGGCCAACGACCCGTGCGAAAGTAGAGCAGCCCGCGGACATACTTGACCAATTCTTCGTCAGAGGCGTGCCGCGGGGTGATCGAGTCGAGCAGCTCGGCCGCTTCGGCGTACCGTTTCGCTTCCGTGAGCGCCGCGGCGTAGCCCGCAGCCAGCGACTCCACGCTGGTCACCGCCAGCTTCAGGAACATCCCGTCGGAAACTTCGGGACGGAACTCCAGCTCAGTGAGGCCGAGGCGGCGCATCTCCCAGCCGAACGTCCGGACGGAACTCCATGCGCCGGTGAGCACCTCGATGCTCTGGTCACCCGCCAACAGCCGGGCCAGCCACGCGTCGCACATCTCCGGGTCGAGACTGGTGGCCGTGGTGAACATGCGCAGGGCCACCTGCGGATTGTGGCTGGGCTGAAGCCCATTGACCGAAATGCCGGAAGCGAGGAGACCCGCGACCATCGCATTGCGCGAGTCCGGCGCGCTGGTTTGCGGACGCGTCATCCTGCCATCGTAAGGGTTAGGCGCCGTTCTCCGGCGCCCCCGCGGTCGCTCCCACCGGCACCAGGATGTCCTCGCTACGGGTCAACGTGCGGCTCGGCATGGGCAACGGGCGACGGGCGGTTGGCGCCGGGAGGCTCGCGGCGACCGCGCCCAGTTGGCGTCCGGTCAGCCGGTTCAAACCGCTGAAGGCCTCTTTCCGGAGTCGCTGGTGGCTGTGGTAGCGCACCCACACCGACACGTCGGCCTCTTGGCCTTCCGCGATGATGCGGATCGTCATGACGGTGACGTCGGCGTCGGTCAGCCAGAGCTCCTCGAGCGTCTCGCTGGTGATGTCACCGGGCGACACCCAGAAGCTGGTCACGAAGCCGTCCGGAGTCTTCAGGTAGCGCCAGAACGGGCGGACGTGAGCCGGCTGCAGCCCGGCGAGCACGGCACCGTCGACCTCAGCGATTTCGTCGGCGGTCAGCGGCCGGGCGGCGCAGCTGCGCCCGTCCAAGTCATGCGCCAGCCGTTCGGCGGCGGCGGCGAGGGTGCAGGCCACCGAGTCACGCGCGGCAACGGCATTCACGTTGTGCTGCGGGTCCATCCGCAAAACCAGCCAGGTGTTGCGCTCTTCGATCGGGCGTCGACCGCCGCCGAAGTCGTCGGCGACCGCGGACTTGACGTCCTTGCTGCCCTGACGCGTGCCGACCGACACGATATCGACGCTGTCCAACCGAACATCAAACTGCCGCAACGAGGTAACGACCGCTTCCAGCGGGATGCTTGCTGACGACCCTTCACGATGGCGGTGCCGGCCGGCCTCGCCCGCCCCGTCCACCGAGATCACCGCGATCAGCTGGCCCTCGTGCTCACGGATTCCGACCGTTTCGCGGCTGAACTGACGACGATGGTCGACGGCCGGGGTGCAGCCAACCGTCAGCGCCTCTGGGTCGGCATACCAGTTGCGGATGCGCGCAATCGGCGCCGACGACACCGGCACTCCCCCGTTGGTCAGCAAGGCAGCGACGGTCAGGATTACCGCCAGGCCGACACCGATCCAGAAGCAGAGGTTGCGGCCGGCCTGCCACGAGTCAGGCAACCGGCTCGTAACCACCAGCAGCGCAACGTCAATCAGGAACACCGTGGTGACCCGCTCCCACGTCAGCGACAAGCCGTACTCGCGCTGTGCCTTCATTCCTGTCTCCCTGCTGTTTTCCTCATCAAGACTGCTCCCCCGAAGATCAGGCCGGCCAGTATCAGGGCACCGCCCAACCCGCCGGCAGCGACCCATACCGGCACCATGTTGCGCGGGGGCGGAGCGGGAGGCAGCTTCAGCGGCTTAGCCGAATCCTTCGGCAGTACAGAGCCTTCGGGCACATCCCAGGTCAGCGCGGCGACCGGGTCGACGATGCCGTGCCCGACTTGGTTATCCACCCCGCGAGCGGGTGCCCGTGCGGTTCGGATCAAGCGATCGATGATCTGATGTGCGGAAAGGTTGGGGTACTTGGCCCGAACCAATGCCGCCACGCCGGACACGATCGCGGTGGAGAAGCTGGTGCCGGCCGGCACCAGCAGCGAGTTGTCCGGCCCGTCAATGGCGTTGACCAGGCTGTCATCTCGCGGCGACAGACCAACCACGTCGGTTCCGGGTGCGGCAATCCCCACCCACGGCCCGGCGACGCTCAGTTTGTCCATCGGCGTGCCGGAGGAGTCCACGGCGCCGACCGTCAAGACGTAATCGCTGTACCAGGACGGGGTCACCACGGTCGTCACGCCGCCCCAGTCCCGAGAGTCGTTGGGATGCAACGGGTCGACAAGCGGGTTCTCTTTGCAGTCGCGCTGGCTGGTGTCACCTGCGGCCGCGACGATGACGGCATCTTTGTCAACGGCGGCATAACGCACCGCGGCACCGAGGTCGGGGGCGTCGATGAGGCTGCGCGCGCTCATGCACATCACCATCGAAATGTTGATGACTCGCGCACCCATATTGGCGGCATGCACGATCGCCCGCGCCATGGTGAAGATGTTGTCCCGCTTTTGCCGCGTCTGCGGATCCTCGTCGCCGGTGTAGGCGTCCTTGAGCCCGAAAGCCTGGCTGGTTTGGCGGATTGAGATCAGGTCGACGTCCGGGGCGACGCCGCTGTAGGCGTCACTCGGCGCCGGCGGAGGTGGCGGGTCCAGCGGCGGAGTCGGCGCGGCCGGCCGGGGGTAGTCCACCGAGACGACCTGGCCGTGCTTGCCGCCGGAGAATCCGGGCAGCACTACTTTGCCGTGGTCGTGGCTGGCGGCACCACCCGTCTTGGGTGCTCCCGGCGGACACCACGGGCAGGCCGGAGCCTCCTCCGATGGTGCGGCGGGCGGCGCTGGAACCATCGTGATGGTCTGCGGCGGCGGCGGGGCCACGCTGATGGTCTGCGGCGGCGGCGCCTGTGGCGGTGGTTCCTTGGTCGGCACCGGCGGTGGCCGGCGCGGGGCGGGGGCTTCCGGAAGCCCGGCGGTCCCCGGCGACGCGGCGATCATCGACGCCACCAGCGTGCCGTGGGCGTCGCAGTCCGACAGTCCGTCGCCACCGCCCATCACATAGTCGCCGCCCCCGGTGAGGTGCGGCAACCGCGGGTGCGGGGTGACGCCGGTGTCGATGACAGCCACTTTCACACCGGCACCGCGGCCGAACTTCCACGCCTCGTTCAAGTTCAGCATGTCCATGTACTTCGGCTGAACCTTGAAGTCGGTGCCCGGCAGGACGCCCACCTCAGTGCAGTACGAGTTCTGCTTCATCGGCTGGCCCGGACCAGGCGGGCTGTCCGAGGGTGTTGCACCCGGGTCGATACCCGGAGGGTTGATCGCGTAGGCCGGAGCCCCGGACAGCGCGATGGTGGCGACGATCAGGGTTGCGGCAGAAACTGCGGCCGCACGAAGCGGCCGCAGTCTCCGACTAGCGGTAACGGATCGCGGCATAGACATTCATCAACCACAATGCCAGCGGGAAGATTGGCATCAGGCAGAGGTACTCGACCCATTCCACGAGCTTGCGGAACAGCGGGCTGTAGATGGTGTTCGGCACCGTCGCCGCGGCGGTCAGGCCCGCCGCGGGCAGCAGCACCGCGATACCGGCAGCCACCGAGATCGAGGCAGTCGAGGACAGCACCAGCGAGTAGCGGACGATCACCGCGCCGACGATCAGGACTGACGTCACGGCGAGAATGATCGCCTGCCAACGGTCTACGTAGGACCGGCCGCGCAGCATCAGGAAGCCCGCAGTCGAAGCGACTAGCAGCAGCGGCAGCCAACGGTTCGCGGTACGCGGGTCGGATACGCCGGCCAGCGAGAAGATGGTCAGCACGCCGAACCCGACAAGCAGTCCGGTCAGGAACGAGCGGGCGCGCTCGGCGCGCAGTACGACGTCCTGGATGGACTCGGGGCCGGCCAGCGTCGGGCGGCCGCCGTCGACGCCGGCGGTGACGGTGGTCGGCAGGTCCGGCCGAGCCTCGAACACCCAACGGCTGGTGGCCGACGGGAAGACCGGCAAGCGGATACCGGACAACCAGCGAGACATCGCCGGAGCGGCGTGGTAGCCGAAGACGCAGACCAGCAGAATCGTGGTCAGCAAGGTCACCGCGCTGGTGTCGAATGCCATCCGGCACAGGCTCGCGACGGTTGCGATCAGCGACACCGTGACGATCGCGGTGCCCGTGGCCAGGCGGCGGCCGGTGAACCGCATGATGAGCATGGCGGCGACGGTGGTGACCGCAAAACCCATCACGGCGTGCGGCGAGCCCACCGGTCCAGGAGGAGCGGAGGCCGCGGCGATCGAGATGGGGGCGATGCCGGCCCAGAGCAGCATGTCCCCGGCGCGCCGGTTCTCCGGCGTGCGGGCGCGATTCAGGATCAGCAGGGCGACGGTGAACTCCAGGATCGAGATCACCAGCGCATACGGCGCCGGGACCCACGAGTCGTGCCGCAAGCGGAACCAGCCCAGCAGCAGCGAGGCCAGCACCACACCGCTTCCGACCATCGCTGCGCCCACCTGGATGGCGACCGACGGGTTGATCGAGGAGAAGCGCTTGCTCAGGTTGACCGAGACGGCGGTCGAGATGTGCTCGATGACCTGCGAGCGGTGCTCGGTGTCTTCGACGAACCGCAGCCACAGCCGGTCGCCGTCGTAGACATCCTGCTCGGTGAGCGACTGGGTGGCGCGCAGCGGGGTGCCGTCAACCAGGCACAGTGCCCACCGACCGCGCTGCTTGGCTTCGAGCGCCGCAAGCCCGAGTTCCCGCAGCCGAACGTTGACGACCTTCAGAAGCGGGTCGACCATCACCGAAACCGGCGCGTTGGCGTCGAGTAGGACGCCGATCTGCACGCCCTCGCCGGCGATGATGCCGATCACGGCCGATTGAGGCGACGAGACTGCCTCGATGCCAGGCTGTGAGGCCTCGGCTACTGCGGTCATCGTTGCACCCCTCCGTCGACGATTTGTGGGTCCATGTGTGTTGCCTCGCTATGTGGAATTGCGACATCGCGTCGCAATTGTTGAGCAGATTCTAAGAGGGATTTGCGGCATCCGCACCTTCGCTAAATGCTGCATCGAAAATCCTTGGCGTGCTCGGTCACTGCGTAAAAGATTGGTTAAACTCTGCTATGTGTTTTCCACTCTCCGTACGGAAGGGTTTCCAGGACGGTCTTGACGCCGACCTGTACCAACTGCGGAGTTGCTGGGCAGATTGCGAGCCAGGCCTCGTTCGAGCCAGCCGTGCGCGCCTGCTGATACATCGCGATTCGGCCGCCTGACCCGTCCTTCAAGGACAGCACCGAGGCGCTGGGCGCCTTGTCGTCATCGCGATACTGACGGGCGTAGACCGCGGCTTCGGCGGCCGGATCCGACAGCGCTTGGCCGAGAGCGGCCACGGTCGCTGCGCTGATGCCCAGCCGTCGCAGGTCTCCGCCGGAGAAGACGTTGAACCCGGAACTCTGCCAGGCTTTGGTGATTTCGAGCATTTCTTCGAGCGGCACGTTCACCGCGTTGATCGCGGCCGGCTCGGCATGGTGGATCGACTCGAGGGCATCAAAGACCAAAGTCGCGATCGAGGTCGTGTCCGCGATGGCGACGTCGTCAACCGTGATCTCGTCACCGACCCGAACGGCCGACACCCAGTGCGTGCCGCGGCGCGCGAGCAGCACGCGGAACTCATTGTCGGGGATCTCACGCGAGCCCACCGGCTCCTCGGCGCCGCCTTCGTCCTTTTCTTTCACGCCGTAGAGCAATTTGCCGCGGGACAACAGCGCGACGATTTCAAGATCGGGTGCGGCAAGTACGCGCATTCGGGCGGCGACCGCCTCATTGACAGTCTCGCCGTCGACGATGCCCTGTTCGCGCATGACCGTCATGCCCGGATGCTGATTGAGCCACTCCATCGAATCCGTGGAGACGAATGGTCGACATCGCAATTCTGGCGCGACATGGCGAATGTCCAGCAACGCTTGCAACATCCAGAAACCCTCGACATTGACGGTGATGTCGGTGCGTGTGCTCTGATCCATTCGCTTCTCTCGGGTAGATGTTTCCAGTTATCGCACGACGCGGCAGCACACCTGAGTCGGTGTGCTGCCGCGCCCTGTGCTGATTGTTAGGCCCAGCTGGAGCCCACAGCGGAGTCGGTCGACGACATGTTGTTGCCTGCCGTCTGCACCTTCTGACCGTGGGAGTTGGCCTGCTCGTAGATCACCTGGAAGTTCCGACCCAACTGGGTGATGAACTCCTGGCAAGCCACGGAACCCGAGCCACCCCAGAAGTCGCCGGCGGCCAGTACATCGCGAACGATGCTCTGGTGCTCGGCTTCCAGCGAAGCGGCCTGGGCACGGATCAACGCGCCGTGGGCGTCGACATCACCGAACTGGTAACTGATCGACATTTATCTGTCCTCCTGATTTGAGAAGTTTACGCTGCCAGTGGAGTTAGCTGCTCAAAACCTGCTGCGAGGCCTGCTCTTGCGCCTCGTAGTTGTTCGCGTCGCGGATCAACCCGTCCCGGACACCGTGCAGCATGTTCACGATGTTGCGAAACGCCGTGTTCATCTGACCCATCGTGTCGTAGCTGGTGGCCTGAGCATTACCGCTCCAGCCGGCCCCGGCGATGTTCTGGCTCGACGCCCACATCTTGCGGGCCTCGTCCTCCACGGTCTGGGCGTGGACATCGAAACGGCCAGCCATCGCCCGCATCTCGTGCGGGTCAGTCATAAAACGCGTAGGCACTTAACTTTCTCCTTGCTTGAGTAGTGATTGACTGCGATGAACGTGGTAGTCGGACCGGTTACCCGAGGTAACCGCCGACTTGAAACACACGGCTGGTCCCCCCTTCCCCGCGTGATAGCTGCCACCGTGTGTGGCGCCACAGTGGGATGGTCTTCATCGGCGATACTCAGCCGGCGGCGGCTGCGTTGGCAGCCTCGGTGGCCGCGTAGGAACCGGCACTGGTGCCGAGGGTGTTGACGAACGCTTCGTGGATGGCCGCCGCCTGCGCGCTCACCGCCTGGTAAAGCTGAGCATGGGCGACGAACTGGGCGGCGGTCAGAGCCGAGACCTCGTCGGCCGCGGCCGGAACGACACCCGTGGTCGGGGCCGCCGCAGCCGTGTTCTGCGCATTCAACGCCGAGCCGATTCCCTGAAGGCTGGTGGCCGCCGCCGATAGTGCCTCCGGCTGTGTGGTCACGAACGACATTCCGGGATCCCTCCTGAGTCAGTTCCGGCGATCTGTCCGTGCATGAGAATAGACGTGCGTATGCCGCTGCGCCGGGGCTGAAGCTGGGTGTTTGCAACTGTTCACCCGTTGGCAACAACTGTTCATCTGAGGTAACAGCTCAGTAACCGGTGCCGCCAAGCCGATACCGTCCAGCAGCGCGAAACGCGCTCTGAAGTGGTCGAATGCACGGCGGCCGGGGTGGCGACGTGGTCGGCCTCGATCGCGGCGCTGTCGCGTGGCGCCAGCGAACGGGCGGCGCAACCGTGCGGCGCCTCGAAAAAATCTATGCGCGGATAACGCCCGGGCTCGGCTTGGGGCCACAACGACGGCGCGTCAGGGGTGGGCTCGACGGCGACAACCTGAGACCGCGAGTCACAGGGTCAACCCAACAGCAGGGGCAGTTCCTTCAGCGCAAAAGTCTTGCTGGGAAACTTGATCTGGGGCTCGTAGTCGGGCGGCAGTTCGAATCGAGGAATCCGCTTGAGCCACTCGTCGACGATGACGGTCAATTCCATGCGCGCCAGGTGCGACCCCAGGCAGCGGTGCGGTCCACCACCGAACCCCCAATGGCGGTGCACCTTCCCATCCATCGTCAATTCGTCGGTCGAGGTGGCGTCGCTGCCGTCGCGATTGATCAAGGCCATGCACAAGAACACTGCCGACCCGGCGGGCAAGGTCATGCCGCCTACGACGACTGTCTCGGTGAGCACTCGTGGCGCGACAGGCGCCGATGGCTCCAAACGGACGATCTCCTCGATGAAAACTCTGATCTGCCGCGGATTGTCGCGAAGCTGCTCGCGGAGCTGCGGCCTGCGCGCCAACTCCAGTAAGGCGAAACCGATAGCCGCGGTGACGGTGTCCAATCCCGCCAAGATCAGCAGGTGGCTCATGCCGAGGAGTTCGATGTCGGTAAAGTTGCCGTCGCTGCGCATCACGGTCGACAACATGTCGGAGCCCGGATTCTCCCGGCGCCGCTGGATTGCGTCCGTGAGGTAGTTGTACATGCTCATCGCCGCCGGGGCGACGTCGGCCTGGGTGGCGTAGGGGCTGTCGCTGATGATGGCGTCTTTCCAGGCGATCAGTTTGTCCCGATCCTCGAGTGGCAAACCGTAGAGGTCGAGGAAAACCTGGAAGGGATACGTCTTGGCCAGGTCCTTCATGGCCTCGCACGCTTCGCCGCCGGCGATCGCGTCGATCATGTCCGCGGCGTGGCGAACAAGCACCGGTCGCGACTTACTCAGCCCGTGCGGGCTGAAGAACGGCTGCAGGATTCTGCGGTACCGGGTGTGCTCGGGCGGGTCGAATCCCAAGGGGATCACCGGGATTGGGCTTCCCGGGGGTTGAAGCGCCAGTCGAGCCGAGAAGACATTGGGACTGCGCAACGCCGCCAGCACATCCTCGCGACGGGTGAGGTAGTAGTAGCCGTTCATGAAAACCACTGGGCCGGCATCGCGCAGCACTTTCCACCCGGCGCCACGGTCTGCCTGCATCGGCAACGAGGAATATTCAAGCCGAGGTAGGTGAAAACCCTTGCCGTACAGGCTCTCATCAATGGTGCTCATCTACCTGATCTTTCTGCCCGCCCGATCGCTACCGTCGGCTCTGTGGCGCGCTGCCGGACGACAGTAGACATGCTATGCGCCCTGGCAGGGTCGATCGCACCTCGTCGGCTAGCGGTCACCGAACGGAGCGACGGCCATCTCCCACGTCTTTTAGAATCGGCGGTGTGAAGGTACGTGTCGAGCAGTCGAGGTGCGTTGGCCACGCACAGTGCTTTGCCGTCGACCCCGATCTTTTTCCGATCGACGATTCCGGCTACTCCATCCTCGAGGAACATGAAGTCGCGCCGGAGGACGCGCCGCTGACCCGTGACGGGGTCGCATCATGCCCTGAGATGGCGCTGATCTTGGAAGAGGATTGACTGGGCGACAGTCTATTTCGCGTTCGAGTGCGGGAACCTGCCCTGCAAAGCCCCAAGCAGACCGTCGATCTCGGCGATGCGAGCACGAAGTTGTGTCAGCTCCCCCGACGCGAGACCCGGTTGCTGATTGCCCTCTGCGGCTACACGATGCGCGAGTTCAGAAAGCTCGGCGTGTTCGCTTTGTAGCAGCCGTTCGAACACCCGCGCCTGAGCTATCTCGGCGGGCGGTGCGGGGTGGCGCGGCAAGATGCCCGCCGCTGCGGACGCCGGCGCGGTGATCGCGCCGCCGGCGCACGATTGGGCGGGGTTTCGCGGCCGCCGTGGCAACGTCATCGGACCAGATACATCGGCGTGGTCTGCCACGTATCCCTCCTACCCAAGGGGGCCATTGTTCACTTGTCGGTAACCTACGCCGCCCCTCTCGACAGCTTCCGAATACACCCCAACTGTTCACCTCTGAGACATCATCGGGCCATACGCGCTTCACCTGAGTTGCAGGCCAAGGCGCGCACCGATATTCAGCAGCCGCAACGCGTCGTGGGGTGCCACGCCGCAGCGTGACACCCCACGAGGTGTAGAAGCTCTACGCGGACTCAACCACCGATCGGCGGCCGACCCATGACGGTCGGCTTGAACCCGTAGCGCGGACCCAGACCGTTGCCGAAGCCTGCGCGCGTGCCGGCCAACGGCATGCCGCCGAGGAGGTTCCCGCCACCGCTGGCGGCGGCCTCCGGCGCGGCGGTGACATGGCTGACCAATTGCACGCCCTGCGGAGCAGCCGCGGGCGCCCCACCGATCCAGGACGCCGGCACCGCGAGCTTGCCGACCGTACCGGCGCCACCCGTGATAGCCGACACCGCGTGGGCGCCGGCACCGGCGGCGCCTGCGGCCCCGCTGCCCAGTCCGGCACCCAGGCCGCCCAGTCCCTTGAGCGCCGGTGCGGCTGCGGCCGGCGCGGCCCCGCCCAGGATTCCCGCGCTCTTGGCGATCTGGACACCGAAGTTGCCCATACCAACGCTGAAGTACGGCAAACCCTCAGTGTTGTAGAACAAGCTGGCGTACGGCGAGTACAGCGTGACCAAACCAGCCAGCGAGGTGGGCAAGACGGTCGTGCCGAAGATGTAGCCGAACAGTGTCCCCTCGATCGACGACGGAGTTCCGAACGCGCTCTGGAAGCCCGCTGGCGTCAGCAGTGCTTGAATGTTGCTCGGCAGCAACGAGATCAGCTCCTGCAGGATCGTCTGCGAGCTGGTGGCCGCCGACGTCGCGGTGGCCTGGCCGACCGCAGCCGACTGGTCTGCAGTGCCGCCGGGATTGGTGGTCGCTGCTGGGGTGGCGAACGGGGTCACCTTCGCCGCGGCGGCGGACTGCCCCGCATAGCCGTACATCGCCGCGGCGTCCTGCGCCCACATCTGGGCGTACTGCGCCTCGAGCTGCATGATCAACGGCGTGTATTGACCAAACACGTTGGCCTGCACCGCGGCAGCGGTCTCGGCGCGGTTGGCGGCGACGAGCGGCGGCGCCACAGTTGCGGCGAACGCCTGCTCGAAGGCGGCAGCCGCCGCCTGGGCTTGGGTCGCGGCCTGCTCGGCCTGCGCGGCAGTCTCCTGCATCCAGGTGATGTACGGCTGCGCCGCGCTGGCCATCGCCGCCGACGCCGGACCGTTCCACTCGTCGCCGGCGAGCTGCGTGATCGTCGTCTCGTAGCCCTGCGCGGCCGACTGGAGCTCGGCGGCCAGCCCGTTCCATGCCGAGGCCGCAACCTGGAACGACGACGATCCGGGACCGGCGTACATCCGGGCCGAGTTGATCTCAGGCGGTAACGCCCCGAAATCCACCATGTGAATTGCCTCCTAGCCAGCCGCAGCCGCGTTGGCGGCCTCGGTGGCTGCGTAGGAATCGGCGCTAGTGCCCAGCGTGTTGACGAAAGCTTCGTGGATTGCCGCCGCCTGCTGGCTGACGGCCTGATACAACTGCGCGTGAGCGACGAACTGCGCCGCCGTCAGAGCCGAAACCTCGTCTGCGGCAGCGGGAACCACACCAGTGGTCGGGGCTGCTGCGGCGGCGTTCTGGGCGTTGAGGCCCGCGCCGATACCTTGCAGGCTGGTGGCCGCTGCGGATAATGCTTCCGGCTGTGTGGTCACGAACGACATCCGGTTTCCTCCTAAGTAACCGTTGCGCGTCTACGACCTTGGGCAAGGTCGTCCGGGTGCAAGATTAGATGGTCACGATGGGGTAAAGCCGCTGCCGACCTAACTGTTCACGCCTGGACGGCGAGTATTCACCCCGCGATATCGCCCGTTCACCTGCCGTTCGACAAACCTTTCACCTGCGGTAACGCATTGACCGACGGGCTCTCCTACCGCCGGCGAGGCGAGCCGTGCCGACCCATGCGCGACACTCTTCTCACCGCTCAGCACGCATGGCAGTGAGGTTGCGCGACAGAGGTTTTCGGCACAACGCGGCGGCAGCACAGGCTGGTGAAGCGAATCTTCAACGCGCACAGTGCTTTAGCGGTCTGACATGCGAGATGGTCGGGCGATACGACGGCCGCCTTTCGCCGCCTGGCACGATCCGCTGAGACCGGCGCGAACGCCAGCCTCCCCGGTTGCGCACTTCGGACCCTCATTCTCGCGAAGGCGTTTCGCGCCACAACAGCGTCAATACCGCTGGATGGCAATATCTTTGGCGCACCGCGAATGCGAGTTCCGTCGCCAGGAATGACCGGTGCATCCCCCCGCCGGGCCGAGCTCCCGCTTAGCCGCCGGCGGGCGGCTTGGTCATCACCGAGTGCTTCAGCCCGTATTTCACGGTGTATTGACTGCCGCGGCTGCCACCGAGGCCCGCGTTGCCTGCCATCGGAACACCGTTGAGGATTCCATTGGCTTGGGGCGCTGCCGACCGTGCGGCGCTGACCAGCTTGGCCTCTTCGACCACTGCGGGCGTCGCCCCTTGCCAACCGGCGGGCACCGAAAGCCGGCCAAGGCTGTTGGCCTGGCCCAGGCTGGCCTGCACGCTGCTGGCCGTGAACGGCGCACCGCTCACGCCCGCGGTACCGCCGATGCCGCCGAGTGGCGCTGGTCCGATCAATGAGCCCGCTCCGGCCGCCGCGGCCGGATTGAACAGCGCCTGCGCCTGGGCCGGGGAGAGCAGCTGCTGGCCGATGCCCCACCCGAAGTTGGCCAGACCGACCGCGAAGTAGGCCTGGAGGATCTGGCGCATCGTGTTCAGGTTGGCGTTGGACAGGCCAAGGCCCCAACCGCCGGTCGGGAATTGGTTGTAGGTGTTGTAGATCAATTGCACGAGCCAGGAGAACGGGCCGGTGTAGGTCGGCGGCGTCGCGGCGGTCGTGGCTCCGGATGTCGCAGCGGGCAACGCCGAGCTGGTCTGAGTGCTCGTCGACGGTGCGGCCGCAACCGCGTTCTGGACGACCGATGCCGCTTGGCTGGCGGGCGTGGCAGCGGCGTTGGCCACCGCATTGCCCTGGCTGGTGGCCCCGTCGTCGGTGGTCGTCGTCTTCGGCGGCTCGGTGAACGGAGTGATCGCCAACGCGGTCTCCGAGGCGCCGGCGTAGCCGTACATGGCGGCGGCGTCCTGCGCCCACATCTCGGCGTACAGGGCTTCAGTCATCATGATCGCGGGGGTGTTCTGCCCGAAGAAGTTGGTCGCGACCAGGGCGGCCAACAGCGCGCGGTTGGCCGCGATCACCGGCGGCGGCACGGTCATCGCGAACGCCGCCTCGTAGGCGGCCACGGCTGCGCGAGCGTGATTGGCCGTCTCCTCGGCCTGAGCGCCGGTGGTCGTCAGCCAGGTGATGTAAGGAGTGACCGCGGACATCATCGCCACCGAGGTCGGGCCCACCCACGCATTGCTCGTCAGCTCCGCCAGCGCGGAGGTGTAACCGCTGGCCGCATAGCTCAGCTCCGCGGCCAGGCCGTCCCATGCCTCGGACGCCGCCAAGAGCGGCCCGGGCCCGGGACCCGAGTACATCCGACCTGAATTGATTTCCGGCGGCAACGCGGCGAAATCAAGCACCAGACCCTCCAGCAAGCCAAGATTGCGTCTGCTCCGTCGCCTGCCACGGCGAACCGGCAGCGTGCGGCGTTGTCGTGAATCGATCAGCAGTCGGCGGATCCTGGTGGACCGCCCGATCGGCGTCGATGTGCGGAACGCGATACATGGCCACAGACGAAATGCGCTTTCTTTTCCTCGGTAACCCTTGGCGTCAACAACATTGAGCCCGACGTTCATCGCTGAACAATCGCTGGCTGCGACATTAGATGGCCGCGCGGGCGATCCGCGACGACGATGCCGACTATTCATTCCTGATCAAACAGTGTTCATCCGCGATCAACTGTTGTTCAGATGATGTTCCACTTCACGCCACCTGGTGGCCGCAGAGCGACCGTTACCCAGCGGCCGGCGAAAAGGGCACGACGGTCGAGCGAAGCTCGAAGCGGGTCGGCGCCGGGGCGGCTGCCCGGCCGCCCATCGCGGTGATCGGCATCATCGGCGGCATGCTCGCGTGACCGGGGACGGTCGCAGCCGGTACCGCGCCGAGGGGCGCTCCTGCGGCGGCGCTCGCGGCCGGGGTCACGGCGGCGTTCCAAGCGGTCGGGACGGACAGAGCGCCCGCAGTCGTGGCCTGGCCCATACCGGCGGAGACGCCGGGCATGCTCTGCCCTAGTCCGGACAAGCCGGACAGCGTCAAAGCGCCGGTGCTAGAGCCTATTCCAGCTGAATGCACCGCCCCCAGCTCGTTGGCCGCAGTGGTCGCGGCCTTGGCAGCGGTGGCGGTGCTGCCCGCTGTGAAGAGTTTGGAGAGCATGCTCATCGGCATCGACGCGAATTTCATCGGCGTGCTGAGTTCGTTGAGCAGCGAGCCCGATGACAGCGACGAAGAGGACGACGACGAGTCGGTCGCCGTGGACGCGAGACCGCTCAAGGCTTGCGGCGACGAGAGGCTTTGCAGCGCTTGGGGTGTGCTGGAGATCAATTGCGGGCCCGACGACATGAGCGACTCGATGTCGGTCGCGCTGGACGTGCCCGCTGACTGGGCTGCGGCCGCCGCCTGGCTTGTCAACCCACCCTGATTAGTGGTCTGCGGCGGATTGGTGAATGGGGTGACTTGCGACGCGGTGGCCGAGGCGGCGGCGTATCCGTACATGGCAGACGCATCCTGGGCCCACATCTCGGCGTAGAGGGCCTCGGTCGCCATGATCGCCGGTGTGTTCTGCCCCAGGATGTTCGTCGCGACGAGAGCTGCCAGCAGACTCCGGTTGGCGGCGATCAACGGGGGTGGAACCGTTGCGGCGTAAGCGGTTTCGTAGGCGCTCACGGCGGCAGTGGCCTGCGTGGCCGCCTGTTGCGCCTGGTCGCCGGTGGCGCTCAGCCACGTCACATACGGCGCGGCTGCCGCGGCCATCGCGGTCGAGCTGGCGCCCGTCCACGGACCACTCGTCAGCGTCGAGAGGATTGAACCATAGGCCGCTGCAACCGAACTCAACTCCTCGGCCAGCGACTGCCACGCCGTCGCGGCGGCCAGCATCGTGCCCGGGCCCGGACCGGCATACATCCGTCCGGAGTTGATCTCCGGCGGCAGGGCGGCGAAATCCAACATCGATCCGCCTAGCCTGCCGCGGCCGCGTTGGCGGCCTCGGTGGCCGCATAAGAAACCGCGCTGGCGCCCAACGTGCTGACGAACAACTCGTGAATCGCGGCCGCCTGGGCGCTGATCACCTGATACATCTGGGCGTGAGTGGCGAACTGCGCGGCCGTCAACGCCGAAACCTCATCGGCCGCAGCGGGTATCACGCCGGTCGTCGGAGCGGCCGCACTAGCGTTCTGCCCCGCCATAATCGACCCGATGCCCTGCAAAGTGTCTGCAGCGGCCGTCAATTCGGCCGGCTGTGTGTTCACATACGACATCTGGCACTCCCTCCACCGCAGACCCCACCTGTCACTGAGACATTAAGGACGAAAGATGGGCCGCCGTCATGGCGAAGCTATGCGCCGGCTATGAGACGTCTGGCAACGATCCCGCATGCACGTGCACCAAAAAAGTCCCTCCACCCGACGCGGGCGGAGGGACTTTTTCGACTTCCGGTTATCGACGCAAGTCGGTGGCCGCTACCTGAACGAACACACCGGTGTCCTCGGCCATGAGCAGACCACGACCGCGGGGCAGCGGGCCACCCTTCATCTTGCCGCGGATGAAGCCCTCGTCGGGGTCGGCGTCCATCACCAGCAACGGCGCGTTGGCCTGAGCCAGCGCCCGCAGCATCGGGTCGCTACCCGCCGACGACCATCCACCGAAGGTCCGGGTGACGATGACATGCAGGCCGACGTCGGCCGCCCGGGTCACCCATGGCGCGGCCCGCTGAAGTGGCGAGTCGAAGCCGGGCGGGAGCTGCTGCACGTCGTCGATGATCAGGAAGATCTCCGGACCGCTCCACCAGGCGCGCGACAGCAGCTCTTCGGCCGACAGCCCTGGCGGCGGCTCGCGACGAGCCAGCACCTCGCCCAGCTCATTCATCATCGCCGAGACTCCGTCGAGGTTGTAGGCGAACTTCTCGACGTAGTCGGTGCCCAGCGTGGTCAGCAGCTGACGACGCGGGTCGACAAGCCACACCTGCGCCGACGGACGTGACGTCGGCGGGGCGATGCTGGCTCCCGGCTCGTAGACCCGTCCGATCTCGGCCATGATCGTGGCCAAGGTCGTCGTCCGACCACACTCGCGTCGACCCGTCACCATCAGGTGCGCGTTCTCCGCGAAGTTGAGGTAGACCGGCTGCAGGTCGAGTTCGTTGATGGCCCAGGCGATTCCGCCGACGCCGACGTTCTGGCGCTGATCCTGCTGCGCGAGCGCCCGCACCTGCTCCAGGCCGAACTTGGCCGGAAGCCGACGCACCGGAGGCGCGTGGCCGACTGCGATCTTGCTGACCGCCGCCGCGACGCTCTCCGAGGAGAAGACATTGTCGGGCGTGTCGGCCAGCGCCGGCCGTGCGACCAGCGTGTGCAGACCGGACTGCGGGTCGCTGTCCAATCGGACGTAGTTGACCGCGACCATGCCTCGGCCCGGCTTGACCGGAACATCCTTGGCGAACCGCGAGCGCACCAATTTGGCGTCCTCGACCGCGGCCAGCCGCAACTCGATCCGCGACCCGAACCCGCTGCGGACCGGGGGCCGGAGCTCCGATTCGCGGTCGGCGGTGGCCATCACGTGGATACCGAACGACGGTCCCTGGTTGATGATCTGGTTGACCTGTTCGATCAACACCTCGTTCTCTTCGGCGAGCGCCCGGTAGTTGTCGATCACCAGGAAGATGTCACCGAAGCCATCGTTGGGAACCCGGCCCGCTTCCCCACCGAACTTGCGCCGGCGGAAGACCTCCATCGACGGCACGTCGAACTGCAGGAACGTGTGCTTGCGCTGACGCAGTAGCGCCAACAACTCGGCCACCGTGCGGCGGACGCCGTACGGGTCGGTCGGACCGACCACCTCACCGACGTGCGGCAACCCGGCCACCGTCGTCAGCGCGGTGCTGCTGTAGGCCAGCACGTAGAACTGAACCTGCTCGGGCGTGTGAGTCAGGGCTGCCGACGTGATCAGCGTTTGCAGCGCGGTGGTCTTGCCCGACCCACCGGCGCCCAGGATCAGCACGTTGGCACCCGGCCCGGAAGTGTCCACGGTCCACGGCGGCTGGTCGTGCTTGAACGGCCGGTCGATGATCCCGACCGGGAACACCAGGTCGGTGCTCTTGCCGTACTGCTCCTGCCACGGGTGTTCGAGGAAGCGGTTGACCAGGTTCTCGATCGAAATCGGCTGGTCGAGCGGCGGCTGCCACAACCGGTACGGCTCGAAGTCGATCCGTCGCAGCTGGTCGATGATCACGGTACCGACCTTCGGCGTCCGGATCGCCTCTTCTTCCTCTTCCTCCGGCTCCTCGGCGGCGCCGTTACCAAGGAAGAACTCGCCGTTGCTGTCCCCGTTGGTTAAGGCTTCGAACTCGTCCGGCCCGGTCACGTCGACCTCGATCGGGGTGAACCCGGTCGTGAACAGTTGCGGCCGAATGTAATCGACCGTATGGGTGAGCATTGCCGGCCCGCCGTCGTCGAGCGAGACTCCGCGACGGTAGTCGCGCCACAGGAATTCCGCCTGAAAGCGGATGATCTCGTCGAGGCTCTTGCGGAAGTAACCCAGACCGGCCTGCGCGGGCAGGTTGACGGCGTTGGGAACACCGGCCGCCTGTGCCGCACCGGCGGTGCGCGCCTTCAGCACCAACCGATAACCCATGTTCTCCATGAGCTTCTCGGCCCGGCTCTCGATTGTCTGCGAGGCCATCATCAGGTGGATCCAGTAGGCACGACCCTGCCGGCCGATGGAGTCCAGCACGTCCACAGCGGTCGGCATGATGCGGAACCACTCGTAGAACTCGTCGATGACGACCACGAGCATCGGCAGCGGCGGGATGTCTTGGCCGCGGGCCCGCATGCGCGAACGCATCTCGTTGTATTCCTTGGCGTCGTCGACACCGGCGTTGTCGCACACCGCTTTACGACGGGCGATCTCACCCCACAGCGAGTCCAGGAAGCGCTCCATCAGCGCCTGGTCCTCTTCGAGGTCGGTGATGATCCGTGAGACGTGGGGCACGCCGGCGAACGGCTTGACGGCGGAACCACCCTTGAGGTCGGCAAGCACGAACTGCAGCTCGTCCGGCGGATGCGACAGCATCAGCGACTCGAGAACCGTACGCACCAGCGTCGACTTACCGGAACCGGTCGTTCCCGACATGACGCCGTGCGGGCCGTCGCCGCCCTCGTCGAGGGACTTCATGTCAAGGAACAGCAGTTCACCGTTGTCGGAGCGGTTTCCGAAGGGAATCCGCAGCCGGGAACGGCTGGTCAGCGCATCGCGACGACTGCTCCACAGCGTCTCGAAGTCGATTTCGGCGGGATCGTCGATTCCGTAGTAGGACAGGATGTCCCGCGCGCCGATGTGGGCGACGCGTTGCCCGATCTCCTCGTAGGCCTCGGCCAATCGCCAGCGCGCGACGCGCTGGGCGAATTGCTCTGCCTCGGCCTCGGTGACGTAATCGGCGAGGGCGAAGAACCAGCGGTTGTCGTCGATCACCATCCAGGTGTCGCGATCGCGCGGCAACGCCTCGATCACCCCGACCTCGTTGGTGAACTTGAGCACGCGCTCGGGGTTACCGGTCCACAGATCAGAACCTGTCAGGTCGAAGAACGTCACGCCGTCCACGCCGTCGACGCTGATCACGTACTCCCACTGCGGGTCGTCGACATCGGCGATGATCACGTGGTGCGGCGTCGGCGTCTCGGCCGACGAGCTGGCATGGCGAGGCGTGAACGATCCACGGCCGGCGAACAATTCGGCCTGGTCGGCGGCGAACTCGCGCACCGAGGCGTACACCATTCGCGCATTGCCGGCCGCGTCGCGACGGCGCGGGTCGCCGAAGTGCGGCAGCCATTTGACCCAGTCCCACTTGCTCATGTCGGAGGTGACCACGATCATCTGCAGGTGGTCCGGCCCGTGCGAGAAGGCCAGCTGAAGAATCAGCGCGCGCATGGCGCCCAGCGTCTGCTCACGTTCACCGACAAGCGCGTACCAGGGCTCGACCAGCAGTGACACCATCTTCGGCAGGTTGTAGATGACGCTCTGGTAGCGGCCGAATTCCTGCAGTGCCTTACCGGTCACCGGCTCCAGCTCGATGTCGGTAGGCATGTTCTGCGGCTCGCCCCAGGTCACCTCGGGACGGGTCATGCCCACCCCGATGCGGGCGACGCCGAAGTTCAGGTCCTTGCCGTCCGGCTTGCGCTCCCACATCCGGGCCGAACCCACCGCGGCCGCCAGAGTGGTCGGCTCGGGGTGGAACCAGCGGTAGTTGGCGTCCATGCTGTCGGCCGACTCGTTCGCGGTGTCGCGCAGCATGTCCAGCATCAGCATGAACTGGGCGCGCATCGCGTCCAGCTTCGGCCGGCTCATCTGCTGCTGGCCACCGAAACGGCCGCCGAACATCATCATCGCGACGCCACCGATCATGAAGATCGGGAAGATCGAGCCGGCGCCCAGGAACATGCGCGAGCCGTTGGCGACGGTCATGCCGACCATGCCGACCAGCAGGCCGACCACCAGCACGCCGACCACAATCAACCACCAGGGCTTGCCTTCGGGCGGCGGGACACTCAGCGGCGTCGGGAGGACGATGTTCTCCGGCCTGACGGCAGGCGCCCGCTCGGGCGTCGGGCGTGCGAAACCTTGCTTCACTTGGGTACCACCAACTCTGCGGGGTTCATATCTGTCGGAAGGGTGTCGTGGCGCACCAAGGCATCCGCGCGTGACAACGCGGGGCCCGGTGCCAGCAGGCGCAGCGCGACCCACGGCGCCGGCGACGGCTGGGCTGTCAGGCCGAGTGCGGAGCGTGAGTCGCGAGTGTTCTCCACGCCGAAGCGCGCACCGGAACTCGTGAGCCACCACAGGGATTCGGAGGTCGTCGACCCAGGGTCGTTGCCGGTCACGACCACCCAGTTGCCGTATTCAGGGCCGAAGTAGACGTGATCGGCTTCACGACCAGACGTGTCCGACTTGACCAGGGACACGATCTTGTCGGTCTTCTCGTTGGGCACCGGGATCGTCGGCCCGGAGATCACCTGGATGCGGGCGCGCTCCTCACCGGCGGTCTTCTGCCACCACCAGCACGTCGCGGGGTTCTCCTTGAGGTCGACCGGGCTGAGCGGCGCGTCGGGGTAGGCCGAGAGATCCATCCCGTTGACGACGGGCATCTTCGCCAGCGATGCCGGAGCCACCACCATCGGTGAGTTGCCCGCGGGCGTGCCGGCGTTCTGCAGGATCTGGGCGACTACCGGATTGACGGTCTGCACGCCGTCGCCCAGCACCACCGAATACTGCTGCGGCCCACTGATCTGCGGCGTCACGATCACGGTACCGATGGGGCCCGGCGCACCGCTGAACCCGGCCGGCTGGCCTGTGCCGGGCACCTTGGGCACCGCCAGCTCGGGGCCGACGGGCAGCGAGTCGAACAGCGCACGGCTCATCGGGTGCGCCTGGCTGACGTTCTCCGGGGTCAGGCCCAGCGGCAGCAGCACGGCGCGGTTGGACGAGTCGATGCGCGACCGGCGGCCCTGCCGGACCACGTAGGTGTCCTTCTCATACTTGAGCACGACGGCATCGGACCCGTTCAGCACGCGGCGACGATTCGACAGGTCGGGCTTGCCGTCGATGACGGTGACCGTCACCGGCGCCGTCGCGACTCCCTCCGTCTTTGCCACCGAGTCGCACACCAGCCACGACGAC
The DNA here is from genome assembly GCF_022430545.2 of Mycobacterium paraterrae. Lineage (NCBI taxonomy): Bacteria > Bacillati > Actinomycetota > Actinomycetes > Mycobacteriales > Mycobacteriaceae > Mycobacterium > Mycobacterium paraterrae. Next base: position 4,687,991 of record NZ_CP092488.2, read on the forward strand.
GTCGCCGGGGTGGTCGGCGCGAATTCCGACGGCGCTCCGGGGATGCCGACCAGCGGCCCGTGCGGCTGCTCGGCGATTTGGCTGGCCCGCACCTTGTGCGGGTTGTCCGCGCGGCCGGCGATCAGCCGCGCCGATGCCAGGTTCAGCGCGGGATACAACTTGTCGCCGACCCGCACGTACAGCGCGCCCGAATCACGGTCCGCGATGATCGGGGTGTCGTTCAGCTGGCCCGACGGACTGAGGAATGAGTACAGCAAGGCGCCCAGGCAGATCACCAGGGCGGCCGAGACCGAAGCGACGACGGCCAGCGTCTGGCGCCGACCGGGCTCGATTTCCATCCGCACTCGCCAGCGCGTCAACGCCATCGCAGTACGGCGTGCCAAGAATTGGTAACCGGTTACCTGAGTCCGGGTGGATAGTCCGAGGCCATAGCCCGAACCTCGCTGCTGGTCACCGGCCATGTTCGATCACCCTCCAGTCGGACCCGACGACCGGAGACGGTGTAGTCCCACGATTCACAGAGCTAACGGTAGGGCACCCCGTGCGACCTCGCCATGTGAATGTTCGAGCGCGGGCGCTGTTCACGTCCGCGCCGTTTGTGGTTTGCGCCACAGTGCTGTCACCTGTCAATTGATAGTGGAAGGATTCGACGGCTCCGTCTGAGCGCATAGTACGGCCAGACGCAAACTGGACCCGACGAAAAAGTGACGCTGAGGTGGACACTCGGGTCGCGGCTCGGATATCTGGCCAAGCAAGATGTGTGCCATGAGCCAGATGGCGCCCTCGTTGGTCGAACTCGCGGGTCGGTTCGGAATCTCCACCGCATACCAAGACTGGAGCGGTCGCTGGGTCGACGTCCCGGAAGGCACGCTGATCGCCGCGCTCGCCGCGCTCGGCGTCGATGCAGCAGACGAAGCGCAACGCAATGCCGCGCGCATAGCGCACGACCGGGCGCACTGGGCGCGCCCGCTACCGCCGACGATCCTCGGCCAACCAGGCACCCAGACGACGTTCTGGGTGCATGTGACGCACGGCCAGCCGGCCGAGGTGTCGATCGAGCTCGAAGACGGCTCCGTCCGTACCGGAATACGGCAAGTCGACAACTTCACCCCGCCGTTCGATCTCGACGGGCGCCTCGTCGGCGAGGCGAGCTTCGTGTTGCCCGACGATCTGCCGCTGGGCTATCACCGAGTTCACCTGCGCTCCGGCGACGACGAGGCCGACGCCGCCGTGATCGTCACACCGCCGTGGCTGGGCGTGCCTGAGCGGTTGGGCGCCCGTCGTACTTGGGGACTGGCGACACAGTTATATAGCGTGCGGTCCCGACAATCCTGGGGCGTCGGCGACCTGACCGATCTCGTCGACCTGGCGGTCTGGTCGGCGTCGGTGCACGGCGCCGGTTTTGTGCTGGTCAATCCGCTGCATGCGGCTGGACCGACCGCACCGATGGAGCCCTCCCCCTACCTGCCGACTTCACGCCGGTTCGTCAATCCGCTCTATCTGCGCGTCGAGGCCATTCCCGAGTTCGCCCAGCTGTCGAAACGCACCCGGGTGCGACGGCTGCGCGACGGCGTCCAGAAGCAGGCCGCGGCGCAGGACTCGATAGACCGCGACGCCGCGTGGACGGCGAAACGGGAGGCCCTGCAGCTCATCTTCGCCGTTCCGCGCACCGCCGGCCGTGAGCTCGCGTTCGCGGCATACTGCCGTCGGGAAGGCGCCGCGCTCGACGACTTCGCCACCTGGTGCGCGCTCGCCGAGAAGTACGGCGCCGACTGGCACGAGTGGCCCGAATCGGTGCGCCACCCGGGCTCCGCCGGCGTCGCGAAGTTCGTCAAGAAGCATTCTGCCGCAATCGATTTCCACCGCTGGCTGCAGTGGCAGCTCGACGAGCAGCTGGCCGCGGCGCAAACCCAGGCGGTGTCGGCGGGCATGCCTCTTGGTGTCGTGCATGATCTTGCCGTCGGGGTGCATCCCGACGGCGCCGACGCCTGGGCTCTGCAGGATGCGCTGGCCCTCGGTGTTTCGGCCGGCGCTCCCCCGGACGAGTTCAATCAGCTGGGCCAGGACTGGTCGCAACCGCCGTGGCGGCCGGATCGTCTCGACGAGTTGGAGTATCAGCCGTTCCGTGCGCTGATCCGCGGCGTGCTGAGGCACGCCGGTGGGGTGCGGATCGACCACATCATCGGGCTGTTCCGGTTGTGGTGGATCCCGCAGGGCATGGCGCCCACCGAAGGCACGTACGTGCGCTACAACCACGAGGCGATGATCGGCATCGTCGCGCTGGAGGCCTACCGGGCGATGGCGCTGGTGGTGGGCGAGGATCTCGGCACGGTCGAGCCGTGGGTTCGCGATTATCTGCGGGCGCGTGGCGTGCTGGGCACGTCGATCTTGTGGTTCGAACTCGACCGCGACGGGACGGGCGGGCCGTTGCCGGCGGAACGCTGGCGCGAATACTGCCTGTCCTCGGTGACCACGCACGACTTGCCGCCGACGGCCGGTTACCTCGCCAACGAGCATGTGCGACTGAGGGATTCGCTTGGGCTTTTGACCCGACCGGTCGAGCAGGAGCTGGCGTCGGCCGAAGCCGAGCAAGCGGCCTGGCTCGCGGAGCTGCGACGAGTCGGTTTGTTGTCCAAACACGCCGACGAAGAACAAACCGTGCTGGCCCTGCACCGGTACCTGGGCCGAACTCCGTCGAGACTGCTGGGTCTCGCGCTGACCGACGCGGTCGGCGACAAGCGGACTCAGAACCAGCCCGGAACCACCGACGAGTATCCGAACTGGCGGGTTCCGCTCAGCGCTCCCGACGGCAAGCCGATGTTGCTCGAAGATGTGTTCACCGACCGTCGGGCCAACACGCTGGCCGAGGCGATGCGTACCCAGTCATGACTGTCAGCGCAGACGACCGGACGACGCTGAGCGACCTTGTGCACCGATACGCCGCCCGCATCGATGATCGTCAATTCGATTCGCTGGCTGAGCTTTTCACCGACGACGCGCAGCTGGTACTGCCCGACCCGCCGACGGCCCTGGAGCCGGTCACGACTTACTCGGGCCACGTCGGTATCGGTGCGGCCCTCGAGACTGTCGCGGCCACTGTCCGTACCCAGCACGCCATCGTCGGAGAGGTCTACGAGACCGGCCCCCACCCTGAATCCGCCGGTGGAAGGATCAGCTGCATCGCGCATCACTGGGTTCGACACGAGGATCAGATCCGCGACGTCACCTGGTACCTGCGCTACGTGGACGAATACCGGCGCGACGTCGACGGCACGTGGCGGATCCGCCGCCGGGCGTTGACGATCGACGCGATCGACACTCGTCCGGTTCGCCGGGTGCGACCTCGTCAGTCCTGACGACCGCGCGCCGCAGCCGCTTCGAGCAGATCGGCTGCCCGGTTGACACTTTCCGACGGCGGGGTCATCTTCGCCGCGACTGCTTTAGCGCGGCTGGCGTAGTGCGGTGTGAGGACCGCACGCAGATCGGCGACCAAGGAATCCAAAGTCGACTCCGAAAAACGCCTTCCGAGGCCGACTTCGAGGAATGCCACCGACGTAGCCCACATCGGCTGATCGAGACCATTCCAGAGCACAAGAGCCGGCACCCCGGCCCGCAACCCTGCTGCGGTGGTCCCTGCTCCGCCGTGGTGGACCACGGCGCGGCATTCGGGAAAGACGCCCGCGTGGCTCACCTCTCGAACAACCTTGACATGGTCTTCGACAGCGATACCGGCAAAGTCGTTAGGGCCCATACAAATCAGCGCACGCACACCGACCCGCGTGCAGGCCGCGCTGATGACCGCGATCGTGTCGGTGGGCGCCTGGACCGGAGTGCTGCCGAAGCCGAAGTACACCGGCGGGGTACCGCTCCCGACCCACGATCGCACGTCGTGGTCGGCAGCGGTTTCCAGTTGCAGCGTCAGCGCTCCGACGAACGGCCGGGAACTGCCCTCCCACTCGGCAGCCAACCGAGGCACGCAAAGCTTCTCGTAGGCTTGAATTTCCAGCGGCCGCCCGGGCCGCGGCTCATCCGGCAGACCCAGTGACCGGCGCTGCGCCTGGTCGGACTTGGCCGACACTCTGTCATCCGGGGATCCCTGCTGCAGGATCTGCGGCGGAAAGAAGTGCAGCGCCGCTAGCGGGATGCGGTAATACTCGGCGACATTGCCGACCGGCTCCTGCTCAGTCATCCCGGCGACCATCAGGTCGGCGTCCTCCGCCAACGACATCAAGGTGGACGTCTTCTCCTGCACCACCCTGGCCACGTACTCGACGGCCTGCGGGATCGCGGTCATCGGGTTTTGCAGCATCCGAGTGAAGTCGCCGTCAAGCAATAGTTCTTCCAAATCCCGCCCGTACGGGACCGTCACCAGCCCCGCAGAGTCGACATAGCGGCGCAGGTCCGGTGGGACCGTGAGCGCCATCCGCACGTCATGACCGCGGCGCTGCAGTTCCGCCGCGACGGCGATACAGGGTTCGGTGTCGCCGCGGCTGCCATAGGCGGCAAGGACGAACTTCACCGGCATAACCTAACGCGCGCGGACGAGTCAGGTTCGTGCGGTGGCAGATACGTTGCCGTCAGCCGGTTTCCGGCAGCGGGATGCCTTCGCTGGTCGAGAATTCGGCGTCGCTCTGAGTCGAGAGTCCCAACGACACCACCGACCGTGCGAACATCGCGTCGGTCAGATAGGCGAGGGTGACGGCCCAGCGGTTGACGCCCCGCGGGATGGCATACAGGTGATAGGCGCGGGTAACGACCTTGGCCGCGAATCCGGATAACGGGATCTTCAGCGGATTCGCCACGGCCTGATGCGGTCCGAGGTCGACGACCAAACCCATGTCATGGTGTTTGTATTCGCGTTTCTTGCCGTGACCGAGGCTTGCCGCCACGTTGTTGCCCAGTGTCTTGCCCTGACGCGTCGCGTGTTGCGCCGTCGGCGGGGTGATCTTGCCCGGCTGCGTCACGTCGGGTACCGCCGCCGCGTCGCCGGCGGCGAAGACATCGGGATGCCCGGGTACGGACAGGTCGGTCTGCACCTTGAGCCGACCCTTCTCGGTTGGCAGACCGAGCGTCTCGATCAGTGGCGCCGCGGTCACCCCCGTCACCCACGCCACGGTGTGGGTGCCCACCCGCGTGTTGTCGCTGAGCACGACATGGTCGGGATGAACTTCGTTGAGCGTCAACCCCAGTCGGACGTCGACCTCGCGTTTCTTCAGTACACGTTGCGCACGGGCGCCTAGTTTTTCACCGACCTCCGGCATCACTTGTTCGGCGAGGTCGAGGAGCAGGAATTTCACTTCCGACGGATCGAAATTCATGTGCTTGGCGGCGGCGTGGGCCAGCGCTCGGAGCTGAAGTATCAGCTCGGTACCGGAGTACGACGCGCCGACCACCACGATCGTGCGGCGGGCCCGGGCCAACTCAGGGTCTTCTTCCAGACACGCCAGTTCCAGTTGCTCCAGCACATGATCACGGAGGTACAGAGCCTCCGCCGTCGACTTCAAACCCCTTGCATAGTGCGCCAATCCGGGGATGTCGAACAAGCGGGTGACCGATCCGGGCGTCAACACCAACCGGTCCCATGCGAGCTCGCGGGTGCGCTGCTCTAGGTCGGTGAACCGCAGGCGGTGACCATCGAGGTCGACGTCGTCCACCCTGCCGCGGATGGCGCGCACACCTTTGAGCGTCCCTGCCAGCGGAATGGCGACGAACCGCGCGTCGACGACGCCGCCGGCCACGTCGGGCAGCAACGGCGTGTAGAGCATGTAGTCCACCGGAGAGATGATGGTCACATCGATGTCGGTCCCTCGTAGCCGGCGGGCCAACCGCCGCGCGCACTCAAACCCGGTGAACCCGCTGCCCACGACCACCACTGATGTCATTGTTCTCCTGTAGCCCCTCGCACTCCGGCACAAACCGGCCGCCTTGAACCCAGCCTTCGTTTCATCCCTCTGTAGACGGGTATTTTGTCTGCACCCGCGGCGTGAAGTTACTCGAGAGAAGCCAAGTTGCACACAGACTTTCGGACGTCTGAGGCGATGAGGCGGGCCACCAGCCGCCCTACCGGCCCGTTGAGCAGGCCGCCGCCGAGATCGGCGGTGAGATCGAAGGTCGACCCCGGGTGGTTGTCGCTCACCCGCATCGCGACCGTAATTCCTATCCCACCACGGCCGCGGCCAGTGAGTTCGATCGCGTGTGGCTCGTCGTACCGCGTCACCGTCCAATGGATCACGTTGCGAAATCCCTTGACCTTGATCAGCGACGAGATGCAGGTCCCTTCCTCGATAACGTCTGGAACGTCGCCGCGCCAGCCACCAAAGATGGTCATCCAGTCACCGAATCGGCTCAGGTCCGATGCCAACTTCCACGCCGACTCGGGGGACAGCCTCGACGTCGTCGAGACATCGACTTGAGCCACTCCGTCTCTCTTCCTGCCGTGGGTGGAAACCGTTCGATCCGCGGCGTGTAAATACCCGGGCGTCCCAACGCCGTAAACCGTGGGTTCACCCACTAAATGCCGGTCCAGGTCTGGTCGAGCTGCTCGGCGACGTCGATGACTTGCGCCTGTTGGGATTGGGGCGCGTCGATCTCCTCGTTGACGTACTGGGCGATGAAGCGGCGGATCTCCGCGTCGACGCCTCCGATCACGCGCAGAATCTCGCCTCGGATGCTCTTCGACGACACATGTACCGCGATGTCAGACGGTCGCGGCTTGGCGACGTCGACGATCAGCAACAACGGCTCCGCAGCCCGCGCCGTCGCGCTCAGCGCGATGTCGCCGTCAACGGTGAACCGCTGCTTGTCGATTCGGAGATCGACGAGCAGGTCGATCAGCAGCGGAATGTGAATGTCGAAAGTGATGAGGTCGGCGACCTTCCGCGTGACCTTGGGCTGCTTGATCCTGACGGAGGCGCTGACCCGTGCGATCTTCCCCGGCCCCTGGGCCATCGGCGGCATGTCGAATTGGCTACCGGCGATTGCGGCGAACGCGGCACCGACGCGCTCTTCGGTCACGGCCACTTCGAAGAAGCGTCGTCCGAACGTCTCGTAGTTAACGTACTCAAAGCCCTGCATGGGTAACTACCGTCTCACGTCGGCTCTCCACACGACGGCTGATCCGGTCGTGTCGGGCCTTCGGCGCAGGCAGCGGCGTTAGCGGCTCTCGTTCGCGGGGTAATTGAGAGCGGTGAACTACGAAGCGAATCCAGGCACCCGACCACGCCTGGCGAGTGGGTCGCCATGAAGTTGCGCAAGAGCAACGTCGGCGGAGCGGGGCTGCATCGGGTGCGCCGCGGCCGCGGGTTCTCCTACGTTGACGACGATCGCGTCGGTGTTGCCGACGCCGAGGTGCTCGCGCGGATCGAGGGCCTGGTGATTCCTCCGGCGTGGAAGAACGTGTGGATATCGCCCCATGTCAACGGCCACATCCAGGCTGTCGGCACCGACGCGGCCGGACGTCGGCAATACATCTATCACGAACGCTGGCAAGAGGAGAGATCCGAGGAGAAGTACGAGCGCACGTTGAGGCTCGCCAAGCACCTGCCCGATTGGCGCCTCGCGCTGCTGGTCGATCTGAAGCGTCGCGGCGTGGCACGCGACCGCGTCCTTGCGCTCGCCCAGCACCTGATCGACCAGGGATACTTCCGCGCCGGCGGCGAGGAGTACGTCGACGAGAACGGTAGTTACGGCCTGTCGACCTTGCTACGCGAGCACGTGCACCTGAAGCGCGGCAGGGTCGAATTCGACTATCCCGCGAAAAGCGGTGTGCGTAGGACTATTTCGCTGGAGGACCCACTGGTGCTCCGAGCGGTGGGTTCGCTGTTGCGCGCCCCAGCCACCACGCCGCGTCTGCTTGCGTACCAGACGTCAGACGGTTGGTCGGAAGTCCACGCCGACGACATCAACGCGAGATTTCGCGAACTGGTGGGTGATGAGTTCAGTGTCAAGGACTTACGAACCTGGCACGGTACGGTGCTCGCCGCCGAGGCTTTCGCCATCGCCGGCGACCCGACATCTAAAACGGCCCGCCGCCGCGAGGAGGCGGCAGTCATGCGGGCAGTGGCCGACCAGCTGGGGAACACTCCCGCAGTGGCGCGCAGGTCATACGTCGATCCGCGCGTGGTCACCGCCTACGAGCGCGGGCTGACCATCGCGAGTGCGTTGCGTCAGGCCGAGCGTAAGCGCAGCCCGGAGGTACGGCGAGAAGTGATCGAGCGCGCCACCGCGCGAATGATCAATCGTGTCGCTCGCGCTAAATAGCTGTCCTGCACAGTCTTTCACGATGTCTGCGTCAATAGCCTTGCCACGAGCAGGCTTTCAGCCTGATCGGTCGACTGAACGTTGTGTCCGCGTGCCCAGTTCGCATCGTGTGCAGATAACGCACCGTCGCGAGATCGCTTACTTGCGAAAAGCCAACTCGCACCTGAGAGTTCGCCAACCGGTGTGCGAAGCGCGAGGCGTTTCAAGCGATTTTGCGCCGGGTGACGTATAACACTTTGCTAAAGCTGTGATTTGACCTAAAGTTGCTGGACAGAGCGTTTTTCACGCCCAAATGTTGGGTAATGCGTCACTTTTCAACCCGCGTCTAATTGCTCGCCAACGAGCTGCCTTACCAGCACTTTTCGTCGGCAAGTGAGACCTGCATCATGCTCAACGGTCAAAAGTGATGGCCTGCACATAGTTTGGTCGGGATTTAATCTTGTGGATACCGTCCCGGCTCATGTTTGTTTTAGCAACGCTGATGACATTGCTGCAGCAGATGTCGGGCACCCCGTACATCACCGGCGGCAACTCGCCCGCGGGAACGGATTGCTCCGGTCTTGCGTCGTTGGTTTCCAACGTGGCTACCGACCGGCCCGCGTTCAGCGGACGGTTCAACACAGGCAACGAGGAGTCGGCTCTGCTCGCCCGCGGCTTCAAGTACGGCACGGCGCCCGGCGCCTTGGTGATCGGCTGGAACGGGCGGCACACCGCCGTCACGCTGCCCGACGGCACCCCGGTCTCCAGCGGCGAAGGGGGTGGCGTACGAATCGGTGGCGGCGGCGCCTACCAGCCGCAGTTCAACCATCACATGTACCTGCCGGTCGACGGCGACGCGCCGGCTGATGCGCCGCCGCCCGCGGATCCCCCAGGCCCTGTCCTGGTGAACTCGGTGGCCCCGATGCCTCCCGCACCGGACGCGCCGCCTCCCCCGCCGCCCGGGCCCGATGTCCCTCCAGCCGCCCCGGCCCCCGATGACGTGCCGGCACCACCGGCCGCAGCATGAGCTAAGCGTCAGATTGAGAACCGCTCCCGATAGCGGGTGAAGCGGCTGGGCAGGTCGTGCTCGTCGAGCCCGAACATGTCGGCCGACGTCACGATCGTGCCCAGCCGTCCGCGTCGATGGTGGTGCAGATAGTCGACCACCGCGGCCCGGACGCGGTCGGTCAGCGGCTCCCCCGCCAGTTCGTAGACTTGCTCGACCGTGCCAAGTTCGTCCGCCATGAAGTCGTCGAAGCGAACGTCGATCGAGCGGTCGGGCGGTAGGAGATCCCGGTCGCGGACGAGAGCGCCCATCATCAGTTCTAGGCGGTCGCACCATGATGCGGCGATCTCGCGCACCGGCACCGGCGAGCGATGCATGCGCGCGGTGTAGGTCAGCATCGCCAGCATCGATAGCACTACCGGCACGGGGTCGCGGTGAGTGCACACGACAACGACGCCCGGAAACACCGCGCCCAGAACCGCCAGCTGTTCGAGGTGCTGTGGCGATTTCAGCAGCCAGCGGCGCCCACCCCTGAGGAACTGCAGAGCCTTCAGCTGCAGCTTGAGATATTCGTACGAGGATGTCTGGTCGTGCGCGAGGTAGTAGTCGCGCCAGCGCGGCACGTGGGCAAGCGTCTCGAAAAGCATTGTCGACATGTCATTGGCCAGCAGCTGGATCTCTTCATGGACGTGCTCGGTGGTCATCTCGTGCATGAGCGGAAAGTGCGGCATCGCCGCGTTCATGAATTCGAGAGCCAGGTCCATGCGCGCCTTGCGGGGATCGGGCTCTAATCCCACCTCGGCCGGCAGCGGAAACGGCTCGACACTTTCCCAGTAGGGAATGGTCCGGAAGGTGGGCCCCGCGGCCAGCAGGTTGTGCAGATGGGTGGTACCGGTCCGGGGCAGGCCCGCGATGACTACAGGGGGCAGCAAATCGATGTCCCGAATCTCGGGGTGGCGCGCCAGCAAGTCGCTGAGCAGCAGCCGATTTTTCAGGAGCTGCAATATCTGCCCGTGGAAAGTGACGATCCCGGCAGCGGTCAAGCCGTCGATCTCGCTTAGCGCGGCCAGGTACACCTCGAGGCGCTCGCGGTAATCGTCCGGACCGAAGTCGGTCAGGCCGGTCTCGGCTTCCGCCTTGGCGTGCAGCACGTCGGCGTCCAGCGGGCAATCCGGCGCCATCGTGGCCAACAGATCGCGCATCTGGCCGCTTTCGGCACTGAACCGCGGCACTGCAAGGTCGTCGAGGTGTACGAGAGTGGGAGCCGCATCCGTCACAGCTAATTATGTTACTATCAGTTTCGTAATGAAAACAGAGCTCGGCCGTCCCCGCGACAAGCGGATCGACGGTGCCGTGCTGCGCTCGACCGTTGAGCTCCTCGCCGAGACTGGCTACGCCGAACTCTCGGTCGATGCAATTGCTCGCCGCGCGGGCACCAGCAAACCCGCGATCTACCGGCGCTGGCCGAGCAAAGCTCACCTCGTACACGAAGCCGTTTTCCCAATCACTGACGCCACTGCCCTCCCCGAGACCGGATCGCTGGCTGGAGACGTTCGCGAGATGGTGCGCCGCACCGCGGTGGTGCTGAACTCCCCCGCGGCTCGCGCCGCCCTGCCCGGCCTCGTCGGTGAGATGGCTGCCGATCTGACGCTGCACGCGGCCTTACTGGAACGTTTCGGCGACATCTTGTCCCGGGGCCTGACCGACCGGCTTACCGATGCCGTCGCCCGCGGCGAGGCCCGGGCGGACGTCACCGCCGCGGAGGTCGTCGAGGTCGTTGCCGGAACGACTTTCCTGGCACTACTCACCCGCGGCGATGCCCTGGACGAGTGCTGGGTGAACCGGACAGCGGCATTGATTGCGAGAGGAATCAGCGGATGACCACCGATGGGTACGCGTCCACTGCGGCATGGCGTGAGCTATTGGACACTCTTCGTGAGTTGGATCGCTCGTTCTTGGATGGCGATCGTGCTGTCACCGACGACCAGCAGATCGCCGACGGCTATCGGATGTTGGCCACCACCCTGGGTGTGGCTTTCGACGCCTGTCTGTTCGGTGAGCCGAGTCGACCCGTGTTCGCGGCGGTCAATACACCGTTTCGGCGTGACCGTCGGTGGGGCGGCGACAACACCGATGCCTACTACTTCCTCTGTCCGGTCGACCCCCGCCGCCGTTACCGCATCAGTGGCAACCGCGGTGACAGCGTGTACTTCTCGCTGACGGCGTACAACGAGCCGTCGCCGGGCGGCTGGTCGGACCGGATCGTGGCGATCGTGCGTGACGACGATCTCGACGTCGATGCCGGCGGGAATTTTTCGTTCGAGCTCGGACCGATACCGGACGCGGCGGTACTGATGACCCGCGACTACCAGGCCGACCCGCTGACGGGCCGCCCGATCGACTGGCAAATCGAATCGCTCGACGAGCCCGAGCCGATCCGACATGGCGATGCCGAGACCGCGGCAAAGCTGCGTGCGGCAGCGGCCTGGATGCGAACCATGTTCGCGATCGTCCCATTGGCAGTGGGTGCGCGGGTCGACACGCCGCATTCTCTGGGCCACCAGATCGCGCACGCAGCAAACGAATTCGCCGAACCATACCAAGTACCGGACGCCAATTTCGGATGGTCGGCGCGCGATGCCTGCTACTCCTACGGCAGCTTCGTGTTGGACGACGACGAGGCGCTGGTGATTACGCACCGCCCACCATCCTGCAGATTCTGGAATCTGGTGGTGTGGAACCAGTTCATGGCCACCCACGGCGTCATCGACGGCCGTTGCTCGATCAACGGTCACTCCGCGGTGCCGAATGCCGACGGGTCGGTGACTGTCGTCCTTTCCCGTGACATGACGACACATCCGAATTCGCTGACCACACTTGACTATCCTCGCGGCAACCTGGCGTTTCGGTGGTTTCTCAGCGAAGACGTCCCGGCCCGGCCCGAGGTACAACTGGTGAAAGTGACTGATGCGCCGGGCAGCATCGGTTTACCTCACCGAAATGAACTGGCCCCCTAGTTAACTGGGCCGCCAGCGTTCGTCTCAATAAATCCCGCGCAGTGATACAGCGCACTCAGCGTAAACCCAGCCGATTCTTAGTTTGGAGAAACATCTGTGTGGGAACCTTTTGCCTCATGAATGCGCATCGCGTCACTCGTCCCGTCAGTGCTGCGCTGGCCGCGGCAGGTTTACTCGGATTTACCACGTTACCGGTTTCCACTGCCCCACCGGCCGCCGCGCAGTGTCCGGACACGCAGGTCGTCTTCGCACGCGGCACCGGGGAAGAACCGGGTGTCGGGCCGACCGGCCAAGCGTTCATCGATGCGCTGCGCAGCCGTCTGCCCGGTAAGTCAGTGGACGTCTACCCGGTGAACTACCCGGCCAGCGACCAATGGTCGACCGGACTCGACGGCATCAGGGATGCCGGCGCGCACGTGGTGTCCGAGGCCGCTGCCTGCCCGAACACCAAGATGGTGCTCGGCGGATACTCCCAGGGCGCAGCGGTCGCGGGCTTCGTGACGTCGCCCGCCGTGCCGGACTCGGTGCCCCAAGACATTGATCCGGCGACCATACCCAAGCCGCTTGACCCCTCAGTCGCCAATCATGTTGCCGCAGTTGTTCTCTTTGGGACGCCCAACGTCCGGGCGATGAACTTCCTCGGTCAGCCGCAGCTCGTGATCGGGCCGCTGTACCAGTCCAAGACCATCGAGGTGTGCGCGGTCGAGGACCCGGTGTGTTCCGAAGGGGTGAACTTCGCCGCGCATAACAGCTACGTCGATGACGGCAGCGTGATCGCCCAAGGCGCCGACTTTGCGGCAAGCCACCTGCAGGGAGCCGGCGGCCCAGCGCCACAACACGGTGGCTTCGGCAGCTGAACTGGTAGCTGGCCTGCGTCGCCAACCCGAGACGCGCGAGGCGGCGTCCTAGCGCGCTCGCCGGCTCTCGCCAGCGGCACTCCTCTGTCGGCAACGACGGCGCCACCGTTTCACGATTCGGCTCGCCAACATTCGCGGTGAGCTAGCGTCGAGGAACGACTTGTCGTGCGCATCCAGGGATGGAGTATCTCTATGGGGATCCGAGTCGCCCATGTTGCCACCGGAAACGTGGGCCGGTTGGCGCTGACCGAGCTGATCAGCAACCCGCGGTTCGACCTGGTCGGCCTCTGCGTCTCGACGCCGGACAAAGTCGGCAGGGACGCCGGCGAGCTCGCCGGACTGGATGCGATCACCGGGATCTCCGCCGTCGACGACCTCGACGCGCTGATCGCCGCCCGGCCGGAGTGCATCGTGTACTGCGCGATGGGCGACACCCGTCTGCCCGAGGCGATGGCCGACGTGATGCGCATACTGGCTGCCGGGATCAACGTCGTGGGCTCCTCGCCCGGGTTGCTGCAGTATCCCTGGGGTGTCATGCCGGAGAAATACATTCAGCGGGTGGAAGATGCTGCCCAACAGGGAAACTCGAGTTTGTTCATCAGCGGTGTCGACCCTGGCTTTGTCAACGACCTGATTCCACTCGCCCTGGCCGGCACCTGTCAGCGCATCGAGCAGGTTCGTTGCATGGAGATTCATGACTATGCGTCCTATGACGGCGCAGAAGTCATGCACTACATGGGTTTCGCCCGCCCGCTGGACGAAATTCCCATGTTGCTGCAGCCGGGCGTGCTCAGTATTGCGTGGGGGACGGCGATCCGGCAGCTCGCCGCGGGTCTCGGGATCGAGGTCGACGAGATCACCGAGTCGTATCAACGCGAACCGGCACCTGAGGATTTCGACATCGCGGTCGGCCATGTCGCCAAGGGCACACTCGCTGTCCTGCAATTCGAGATCCGCGGCATGGTCGACGGCCACCCTGCCATTGTCATCGAGCACGTCACTCGCCTACGGCCTGATCTGCGCCCGGACCTCCCGCAGCCCGCTGCGGGAGGGGGCTCGTATCGCATTCAAATCACCGGGGAGCCTTCGTATGCCGTCGACATCGTGCCCAGCAGCCGCTTCGGCGATCACAATCAAGCCGCGATCTCGGGCGCGGCCGGCCGTATCGTCAATGCCATTCCCGCGGTGATCGCCGCGGCGCCCGGTATCAGGACGACCTTGGACCTGCCGTTCATCACTGGAAGCGGACTCTACGCTCGCGAAGAGGTCGTGACTGCGTAACCGTCCGCATCCTCTTGGGAGACAGGACGTTCCGCCCGTTTGGGAATGCGCCGCCAATGGTGCGCCGAGTGCGCGACCGCAGCGGCGGGCTCGGATGTGTCGTGGAGGTCGCTGCCGTCGGCGCCACCGATTAGCTGAACCGACCCGAATGCGAACGGTCCGGCCCGCCGTGACGGACCGGACCGCGCGCGATCGCGACTACTGGTGCTTTTTCTGCCGCTGTTCGGCGGACTCGGCGCCGGCGCGAGCCGACTCGGCCTCGGCCTCTTTCTTCGCCGCATCGCGCTGAGCGTCGGCCTTGTCCTGCTGAGCCTCACCCTCCCGCTTGATGTCATCACGTCCGGCGATGGTTCCGCCGACTTCCTTGACTTTTCCTTTGACGCCTTCGACGGCACCCTTGATGCCTTCTTCTGGCCCGCTATTCTGATCCGCCATGGATCTCCCCTTTCGTCAGTGTCGAGCTACCGCTCATGCGTACGAATCGGGCTGACGCGCACCACTTGACCTGCGCTGTAAGCGCATTCATGGTTTTGATGCCCCAACGATCAACCGTTGTCAATTCGCACTTAGGGGCTTCCCGATCTTCCCGCGGCCAAACACCGACAGGGCAACGCCAGGTCAGCGCCCCAGAGACCGCGCGGCGCATTGGATAGCGCTGGGATACGGTTTGGAACTACCCCGATGTAAGGAGTGTGGTGTGACGAGGATTCCGCCGCGGGCGATCGCCCCGATGGTGATCGCCGCGACGCTGATAGCGTCGGCCGTCGGCTGTAGCAATGATTCGACGTCGACGAAGGCGCCATCGGGATCCGCCACCACCCCACGCCCGCCGGTCAGTGACTACACCACGCTGCTGATCAAGGCCAGCGATATCAAGGCCCCCGATGCCTTTACCGCCGGGCCCGCCACCAAGGACCCGAACGGTCAGCAAGGTGCTTCGGTAACCTTCACCGACTCCGACCACAGCCACTCGATCATCGACACGATCCAGATCCTGCCGGACGTCGAAGCCGCCGCGAGCGCGCTCGACTCGGCGAAGGCATCGCGCCGCGAAACGCTGCACGCCAAGTCCCTGCGCGTCGAAGTCGGCGTGGGAGGCGCGACAGTGACCGGCCAGTCAGAGGACCATTCCAAGGGCGTGACAGTGCTGCTGTTCACCGAAAACAAGGCGTTGGTCACCATCGAGTTCGACGGTCCCTCGTATGCGCTCGCGCCGCCGGAGTTTGTCGCCGATGTCGGCCAAAAGCAGGACGAGCTGGTCAAAAACGCCCTCGGCAGCTGAAACGTCACCTGCAGTTCTTCTGTGACTCAGTCTCTTACGCCCGTTTGATCCAGCCTCAGCCACCGACCATGGCCAGGCCGCCGTCGACCGGGATCAGCTGACCGGTGATGAAATGGGCTGCGGCGCTGGCCAGGAAGACCAATACCGGGCCCAGGTCGTCGGTGGGGTCGCCGAGCTTGCCGCCCAACGGGATCGACAACTTCATCTGCTGGTCGATGAACGGGGCGACGTCCGGACCGAGGAAGTCGCGAAACCGGTCCGCACCAGGTGTCTTCACCGCGGGCGCAAGCGCGTTGACAGTGACTCGATCCGCGCCCCACGCCTTGGCCGCGGAACGTGTCCACGCCTGGACCGCACCCTTGGTGGCCGCGTAAACAGCCGCGACCGGGCTACCCATCACGGCCTCGGCGGATCCGAAATTGATTATCTGACCACCGTTTTCGCGCATCGCTCGGTAGGCGGCCTGATTGGTCAGCACTGTCGCCTTCACGTTGGTCGCCAGCAGAAAATCGACCTCGTCGCTGCCGATGGACCCGGGCACTCCCGGCTGCCACAGGCCTGCGGCGTGGACCAGCACGTCCAGACCGCCGAGTTCCTCCACCGCGCCCTCAAAAGTCCTGTCCACCGAGTGCACATCTCGGACGTCGCACTGCAACCACGTCACTGCCGCCGCGTCGACAGCGGCGGGGGTCCGATGATAGGTAGCCACAAGTTGCGCTCCCGCATCGTGCAGAACGCGGACGGCCGCTGCTCCGATCCCGGTGGCGGCGCCGGTCACCAATACTCGGCGGCCTTCCAGTAAGGGCTGCGGTACTGTCATGGCCGCGGAGTCTATCCGCCCTCGACAACGACGTCGGGTAAAGGTGCCGTATAGCCGCGTTACGTCAGAACGCGTCAGGGTCGACCTGCACCTCGGCCGGTACGGGGTGGCGATACAGCCGTGATGCGTTCTCCCAGGTGAACTTCCGGATCAGGTGCACCGGCAGATCCCCGATCTGCTGATGCACGATCTCCTGTGTATGCGGCCAGGTGGAGTCGCAGTGCGGATAATCGGCTTCCAGCATGATGTTGTCGGCTCCGATGCGATCGTGCTGCACGAAAGACGACTTGTCTTCCACGGCGCAGAACCAGAAGTTGCGGGTGAACACCTCGGCCGGGGTCAGGCTCTCCCCCAGCGCGGCCCATGTGCCGTACATTTCGTGGTAACCGAGCATATGATCGAGGCGATCCAATAGCCCTGCGACCCAACCGATTCCGCCCTCGGACAAGCAGATCTTGAGATCGGGGAACCTGCTCGGCAACCCGGAGTACAGCCAATCGACCGCCGCCGATATGGCGTACGCGAAGAACAGCACGCCCTGCACATCCGGTGGTGCGTCGTCTGTGGTCGACGGCGACGACCCCGACGACCCGATGTGTAGGTTCACCACCGTCCCGGTGTCCGCGCACGCGGCCATCATCGGATCCCAGTGGCCGGAATGAATGCTGGGCAACCCCAGCATGGACGGATTTTCGCTGAAGGTGATCGCATGGAATCCGCGCTCGGCGTTCTCGTAAATCATCTGCGCACCGAGTTCGGGATCCAGCAGCCAAGGCAGCTGGCAAGCAATGATCCGGCCCGGGTGCGAACCGGCCCACACGTCGTGATGCCAGTCGTTCCAGGCGCGCACCGAGGCCAGCGCCAGATCGCGGTCCTTGGTCACCTGCTGCAGGCGCTGGCCGGCGAACCCTGGCAAGAATGACGGAAAATTGAGTGACGCGTAGACGCCGTTGAGGTCCATGTCTTTGACCCGGGCATCGATATCCCAAGCACCCCGCCGCATTTCGTCGAAGCGCACCGGCTCGAAGCCGTACTCCGACACCGGACGACCGACGACCGCGTTAAATCCGACGTTTGGCAGCACCTGGTTGTCGTAGACCCACGTCTGGCCGCCGTGGTCGGTCTCCACCACCTTCGGTGCGCGGTCGGCGAACCGGAGCGGCAGGCGCCCGGTGAATGTGTCCGGCGGCTCGACGATGTGATCGTCCACCGAGATCAGGGTGTAACGCCGCAAAGCCCTGGGCGGATCAGGCAGAAACGTGACTGACCGGTCTTGGCCGGTCTTCGCGGTGGTGAAATTCAGATTGGCGGCCAGATCGTCGAT
Organism: Mycobacterium paraterrae; assembly: GCF_022430545.2. Lineage (NCBI taxonomy): Bacteria > Bacillati > Actinomycetota > Actinomycetes > Mycobacteriales > Mycobacteriaceae > Mycobacterium > Mycobacterium paraterrae. Next base: position 4,705,816 of record NZ_CP092488.2, read on the forward strand.
CGATTTCATCGCGCTTCGCTCACTATCAGCCTCAATCCAGGACGGCGGGATCGGCTTTGATGGTCAGGCGTGCCGCACCCGCCCAATACACGTCGGCCGCGCGTTCGACGAGTGACCGCTGCACGCCGGCCATGTCCGACCAATTCATCGGCGTGGGTCGCATGCCGGTGAGCAGCACGTCGTAGGCGAGCCTGCAGACCCGCTCGATGGATGCGGCGCGGTAGACGGCCTCCGCGAGATTGCGCCCGGTGGCGATCACGCCATGATTGGCCAGGATCGTGAGATTGGCGCCACCGATCCGGGCCGCGAGATCGGCTGCGCGCGAAGCACTGTCGATCTCGCCGTCGTAGGTCTCGACTAGGCAGAGGTCATCCAGGAACAATGAGCCGGTCTGATGCACCAGCTCCGGCAGCCTGCCCAGCGCGGCGAGCACGCAGACGTAATACGGGTGGTTGTGAATGACCACCCGAGCGTCGCTGCGGGCACGGTGCAGCTCGGTGTGGATGTGAATCGCGGGCGTGACGTCCCACCGCCCGCGCACCACCCTCGCGTCGGGGTTCACCACGCAGATGTCCGAGGCGGTGATCTCCTGCCACCACAGGCCCCACGGATTGACGAACATGTCGGTCCGCCCATCGGGTTGCCAGGTGATGTGTCCGGCCAGATTCTCGGCGAAACCGATCGCGGCCAGGTGACGGAAGGCGACGGCCAGCGCTTGCTCGTCGGTCAGGTCGACGCCGACGGGCGGGACCACCGACGGCGCCCACACCTGCAGGCCGCCTTGGCGGGCGTCAGGAGCGTTCATGGTTGATCTCCATCCTTGCCTGAACATCCTCACGGAGTGCGGCTTTGGCGATCTTGCCGCCCGACGATCGGGGTAGCCGGTCGACCACGATCAGGCGCTCGGGGAGCAGCTCCTTCGACACACCGTCGGCCAGTAGAAAGTCGATCAGACCCGGCAGATCGACCGACGCCGCCTCGACCAATTCCACGTACAGGCAGACTTTCTCGCCGAACACCGGGTCGGGCATGGCTACCGCGGCCGCGACCGCGATGGCGGGATGTACGGTGGCGGCGTCCTCGACCTGGGCCGCGCTGATGTTCTTGCCGCCTCGCAGGATGAAGTCCGACGTGCGGCCAGTGACAGTCACGTATCCGTCGGCATCGATCTCGCAGATGTCACCCATCCGCATCCACCCGTCCGAGGTAAACAACTTGTCGTGGTCGGTGCCGCCGAGGTAGCCGAGGCTGGTGGCGGGACCGCGGCATGCTGGCTGGCCCCGGCCCTCCGTAGTCACATCCCTGTCGCGGTCGAAGAGGCGTACCGCCATCTCTGGAACGGTGCGGCCGGCCGTGCGCAGGCGACGCGACTGCGAATCGTGAATGGTGGTGGCGCTGAGCAAACCAGTCTCGTTCGATCCGTAGAACTGAAGAATCGTTGCGCCGGTTAGCCTCTCGAATTCCTCTGCCGGACGGTAAGGCAGCGCCTCACCGCCGGTGAAGACGACTCGCACCGAACTCAGGTCATACTCGCGTGCGGCGCTGTCGGCGATGAGCATCGTCAACTGCGTACTCACGCAGCACAACACCGTAACGCGATGCTCCGCGATCGCCTGACAGGTCGCGCGGGCGCCGAAGCGGTCGAGAATCACCGCGGTGGCCCCCGAGAAGATCGGCGTGGTGTGACTGGTCCACACCCCGAACCCGAATGGCATCGGGATGACTGGCAGAAAGGTGTCGTCGGGCGTCAGCTGACCGTTCTCGACTGCCTTCTGGTGGAAATAAAACCAGCGGTTCTGGGTGTGTACGACACACTTTGGCAACCCGGTGGTTCCCGACGTCGAATTGATCAGGAAGGCCTCGTCGGGCCCGAGCGCACGGTCGGCCGGCAACGCCACGGGCGCGGCCTCGACGTCCAGCCGAAGTTTCCCGCCAATCGCGGTCAGGACCACGACCGGGATATCGGCGGTAGCCCGGGCCGCGTCGTCGTCACGTGGAGCGTCGCAGATCAACATCGACGGTTGCCCGGCGCGAAGGATCGCGGCGACCTCGCGGACGCCGGCTCGAGCGCCGATGCCGACCACAACGGCCCCGCAACGCTCGATGGCGACGAACAAGGCGTGTAGGGCGCTTGAGTCACCGTGCCACACCGCGATTCGATCACCTCGTGCCACACCGGCACCGATCAGCTGTTCCGCGAGAGCCGTTGCAGCGAGGTCGAATTCGCACCATGTCACCGGTTGGCCTGGCCGATCGATGTAGGCGGCACGACCCGGGCGTTGCATGGCGTTGCGCGCGACCGCCTCAGACAGGGTCGAGCCTGACCACCAGCCGGCCGCGTAATAGCGAGCCGATTCTTCGTCGGTGAAGGCCGGCGAACCCACGGTGTCCACGCGGCCGGTACTCATCGACCGATGATATGGCGAGGACTCACCCGGGCGATCGGGATTAGAGGATCAGCTCGGCTGCCGCAGCGGAAGGCCGGCCGCGCGGTAAATGGCGTCGATCAAGGTCATGTTCTCGATTGCGTCTTCCGGTGTCGTTTTCACCGGTTCGCCGCGCTGGACTGCCGCGGCGAAAGCGTCGAGCTGGTAGGCGTAGGACGGCCGGCGAGAAAAGCGCTCGACGCGTCGGCCCGTGGCGTCGCGGACCGTGAGTCGGTGGACGAAGTGCGGGGTCACTGGATTGAATAGCTTCACCTCACCCCGCTCGCCGACCACTCGGGTGCTAATTTCCAACAGGCGGGTGGACCACATTGAGCAGCGAATCTGACCGGTGTGCCCCTCAGCGAAGCGCAATTCCGCCGTCATGGCCCGGTCGATCTGCGGGTCGTGAAGTGTCGCCTTGGCGGAGACCACCTCGGGGGTCGACCCGCCGAAGGTGCGGACCATGTGCACGGCGTAGCAGCCGGCGTCCATCAGCGCTCCGCCGGCCAGCGCGTAGTCGTACCGAATGTCGGAGAACTTAGGCAGCGGGAAGCAAAGAGCGGCCTCGACTCGCGTGAGCCTTCCCAGCGCGCCGGACGCGATGATCTGCTCGGTGCGAAGTGCGAGCGGATGGTAGCGATAGTGAAATGCCTCCATCACGACACGATCGGATTGCGCCGCCAAGGCGGCAATCGCGCGTGCCTCGTCGGCGTTGGCGGTGAATGGCTTCTCGCACAGCACGTGTTTGCCGGCATCGATTGCTGCCCGAGTCCATTTGCCATGCAAGCCGTTCGGCAACGGGTTGTAGATCGCATCCAGCTCAGGATCGGCGAGCAGCGCCTCGTAGTTGTCATGCACTCGCGCAATCCCGTATTTGCCGGCGAACGCTTGAGCACGTGACCGGTCTCGCGCGGCTACCGCCGACACCACCACAGCGGGGTTGTCCTTGGCAGGCTTGATGAGCGCCGCCGGCGCGATCCTGGCCGCGCCGAGCACGCCGACGCGCAGGGGCTTTCCCGGTTCAGACACGAGTCGAAGCTACACCCCGCCGAAATGGCAGCACTCGAAATATAGGGATCCACAGTTTCATTCGCCGATTTCGGGGTCACGTGCAAGCGCGTGGCGCTCAACTTTTCTTAGCCAGTCCATCTGATTTAATAATGACGCGCGCAGGGTGGGCCCTTACCGTCGCTCTATGTCCGCAGCCGGAGAACGTGTGCGGTTTCCGTCGATCCATATCGTGTCGGCCCCGCCGCGCTGTCCCCGCGGTCATCTGATGAGGGCCGAACGGGTCGTGAACAAGGCCGTGATCTGTTCCTGTGGACGGCACCAGTCATGGCGATGTCATTGTGGTGCAATGACGTTCAAGCCAGCGATAGGTGTGCTGTGTGATGTGCCCGTCCCAGCGCGAAGCGCTCGCGCGAGTGTTAATCCCGCAATTGATGTGTCCGGCAGAAAAGGTCGGACGTAAACGCAATGTCAATGTCCCGTAAAAAGAGCTTCGCAACCGTCGCGGAAGACTTACGGACTCCGTAGATTCTTCATATTGGATCGTCGGGCTCAGCGCCCGCCCCGCTCGAGGGAGACAGTTATGATCCCGGTTCAGACCCGGCTCGAAGACGAACTGCGCACCTGCGCAGTCGAATTGCGGCAACTCGCGTACACCATGCAGAACGGGATCGGTGAACACGATCTGTTGCGCCTGTCGGAGCGGATGCACGCTGCTGCCGACAGTGTGGTGCGCAAAGGCGCCTAGTTCCTCTAAGGGCTGGGCGGCTTGGGAGAATCACCCTCCGCAGGCGGCTTCGGCCGATATTCGGTCGGCAGATATTTGGGGCAATACTCACCCGCCGACAAGATCACGAACTTTCTTACGCCGCCGGAAGTGAACGACGGATTTGACGTCATCAAGTCCTTCTCGATGTCTGCTTGCGATGTTCCTTTATCGGCCAGATCGCAGACACTCTTGGCGACCGTCACTGCCTGTTTCGGGTCGTGATAGGACAACCCGGCATCGGTCATCTGCTTGAGGAAATCGACATCGTCGTTTGGCGCTGAGGAAGGGTCAGCCTGCGCCGTGGCAGCGAGCGCGATCATGACCGGGGCACTGAGAAGCATCAGCAGTCGTCGTCTCATGGCTCGAAAGTCTCCCAAATCTGCCCGCGAAACGCAGGCCGCCTCGGCGCATCTTCGCAGGTGGTTGCCGCGATTTCAGCGAATGTTAACGAGGTCGTGGCCCGCACGACGCTTTCAGTGCCCGGGCTGCTCCTCACGCTGGGCGTCGGCGACGGTCAACGGCAGCGCTAGTTCCTCGAGCGGACGTTGCTCGGCGGCGACCCCCAACCACAACTCCACCAGTCCGGCGGCGGCCATGACGGCAGCGCCGATGAGGAAGGACCACATCACATGGTCTCGCTGGCCGGACTCGATGAGCTCACCGAACAGTAGCGGCCCGCTGATGCCGCCGATTGCCGTTCCGACGGCATAGAAAAATGCGATGGCCAGCGCTCTGGTTTCCATCGGAAAGTTCTCGCTGACGGTCAGGTAGGCGGCACTTGCGCCCGCCGACGCCAGGAAGAACGTGGCGGCGAGCACGGCGATGAAGGTCCACACTCCCCCGGTCTGCGTCGCGAACAGCACCCCGAGCAGCCCGGCAAGCAGGGCAGAGCCCACGTAGGAGATGGTGATCATCGGCTTGCGGCCTATGGTGTCGAACAGTCGACCCAGCACCAGCGGCCCGAGAAAGTTGCTGAGCGCCCACAACACGTAGAACTGCGGCACCTTTCCGGCATTGACGGCAAAGAACCCGCTGAGCAACGTGCCCAGGTTGAACGTCACACCGTTGTAGAGAAATGCCTGCCCGACAAATAACGCCAGTCCGAGGACAGCGCGTCGCGGGTAGAGCATGAACGCCACCTTGGCTATTTCGACGAACGAAATCGTCTCGCGCTGACGGACTTTGAGCGGCTCGCCCTGCGGATCGGGAAGTGGCCCACCGGTCTCTTGCTCGACGTCGGCTTCGATCTCGCCGACGATCCGGTCGGCTTCGTCGTTGTGTCCGTGAATGAACAGCCAGCGTGGGCTTTCCGGAACGTTGCGCCGGACGAGCAGGACGAATATCCCGAAGATCGCACCGATCCCGAACGCGAGCCGCCAGCCGATGTTGGCCGGAAGGTTCGCCGTGTCCAACAGGAGCAGCGCCCCGCCCGCCCCGGCGGCCGAGCCGAGCCAGTACGTCCCGTTGATCACGAGGTCGACGCGTCCGCGCACCCGCGCGGGTATGAGTTCGTCGATGGCCGAATTGATTGCGGCGTACTCGCCGCCGATCCCGGCGCCGGTGAAAAATCGGGTCAGGAAGAAGTACCACGGAGCGAAGGCGAATGCGGTCGCAACCGTCGCGACCAGGTAGAGCGCGAGGGTCAAGATGAACAGATTGCGTCGCCCGAATCGATCAGTCAGGTGGCCGAAGAACAATGCGCCCACGCATGCCCCTGCGATGTAGAACGCCGCGGCGGTCCCGATATCCGCCGCGGTGAGCGCGATTCCGCTGCCGTGCTCGGTGAGGCGTGACGAGACATTGCCGACCATGGTGACCTCGAGGCCGTCCAGCACCCACACTCCGCCGAGTCCGATCACGACGCGCCAGTGGAATCGCGACCACGGCAGTCGATCCAACCTCGCCGGGACGCGGGTCTCGATCGTTGCGGTCTGGGCGCTCTCGCTCATGTTGCTCCGTTCTCATCGGACACCGGGGGCGTTCAGGTGATCACGCCCGGGGGGTCGGCGGCGTTCTCAGCACCCGGCAAGTCGCGTTGCATCCACGCGACGTCATGCCATTGACCGTTTTTCCATTCGACACGGCGATATATACCCACATCCTGAAAGCCCATCGATCGATGGAACGCGTTGCTCGCCTCGTTTGGTTGGGTGATCCCGGCGAACGCCCGTCGGTAGCCCCGCTCACCGAGCCGCTGCAACAGGTGTGTGTAGAGAATGCGGCCGCCACCGCGCCGTTGATCGCCGGCGTGGATGTAGAGGCCGGTCTGCGTGGACCATCGGTACGAGGGAAGGCTCCACAGGGCGTGCCCGTTGGCGAATCCGATTGTCTGCTGGTCCCTTTCGAGCACCAACCAGGCGTGTGTCTGGTTGACCGTTGCGATCCGATTCGCCATTTCTTCGACGGTGGGCGGCTCGAGTTCCCAACTCACCGCGCAGTTCTCGACGTACGGGCGATAGATCTCCAGGCACGCCGCCGCATCCTGCGGGCTGGCGTGGCGCACGCGGGTGTCGAAGGCTGCCACGCGGCCAGTCTTGCAGGGTCGACGGGCGGGCTGAACCCTGCGCGCGGTGTTAGGTTCGAGCAGCAAGTAAAGGAGTCGAATGTGAACTCGTTGGGTCTGAGTACATATCTGTGGGGGCTGTTCGCGTTGATCGCCCTGGCGGTCGCACTTGTTCTGTTGACGATCGGAACCGTCTACGTGCGGCGGCTGGAGAGCGAGCCGAAGCTGCCGTTCAGCGAGGAGATCGGGGCCGCGCCGCGAGTGATCAAGAAACTGCGCAAGCGCGAGTCGATGACGCCCGCCGAGTTCGAATACGCCCAACGCATCGTCGCGATCCGCGGCAATCCAATGGCCTTCTGCATTCCCTTCACGCTGTTCGCGCTGTCGGTCTACTACGTCTTCGGCTGCCTGGAGTACCTGCAAGGCGCCACTCCATCCGAACGGACCTTCATCGGGGTGATCCCGATGTTCACCTCGACGAACCTGGCGATTCAGCTGTTGCGGGCGAAACGGCTCAGGGGCCGTCTGCGCACCACGCAAGTGGTCGGCTGAGGGCACACTGCACACCGTGCCGAGCGCATGGGCAGGTGATAACGTTCCGCCAAGTTGTAGTCGTTCGCGTTCTGTACTGGTAACGTCAGAACGGCTGTATATCAAGCTGGTTGATATATAGGGCCGACGCCGCGGTCGGTCACGCAAACGAGTTCCGGGGAAACGTCGTTCCGAAAGGGTCATCGGGTGAGCCGTCGTCCCACTGCGCGCAGTGTGCTGTCGCGCATCTGGATGCCTCTGGTTTCCGTCATCGTCGTCAGCATCGGATTGATCTGCATGGACAAGGTGCACCAGTTTTCAGAGCCGGAACCGGTCATCACCGTCAACGGGCCGCAGGCACCCGAACAGTTCAACATCAAACGACTGACCTATCAGGTGATCGGGCCGGTCGGCAGAAAAGGAAAGATCGTCTACGTCGACATCGAAGGCCACCCTCATCCAGTTGACGTCACATTCACCAAAGAGCCGTGGAGTCACGACGAGACCACCACGTTGACGGTGGCATCCGGTGCCATCTCCGTGCATGTCCATGGCGGTCCGCTGAAATGCCGGATGCTGGTGAACGGCGTGCTGCCGCCCCCTCAGTCCGGGGTTCCGGAAGCCACCGACGATCATCCCGACGCTGACGTCGAGTGCAGGGTGAAATCGGCGTGAGCGAGCACCGAATGGACGACCACCAGGTCAAGCGTCCGTTTCTCCCCCGCATGGTGCGTCGGTTCGCGATACCGATCATTTTCTTCTGGGGCTTCACGTCGGTCACGATGACGGCCTTCACACCCAAGGTGGAAGACGTCGCCGAGGAGCTCGCGGGCCCAATGGTGCCGCACTACGCGCCGTCGCAGCGGGCGCTGCTGCATATCGGCGAGAAGTTCCACGAGTCGAACTCGACGAACTTGAGCATGGTCGTACTCGAGGCGCAGAACCGGAAACTGGGTGACCAGGACCACGCCTATTACGACAAGTTGATGACCCGCCTCCAGCACGACACCAAGCACGTGCAGTACGTGATGGATCTGTGGGGCAAATCGTTCACCGCCGCCGGAGCGCAAAGCGTCGACGGCAAGTGCACGTACGTGTTGTTACGGCTGGCGGGCGACATCGGGACGATGGAAGCCAACGACTCGGTCAATGCCGTCCGCGACATCGTGAACCATGGCGATAAGGACAACAACGCTCCTCCTCCGGGGCTCAAGGTCTTTGTGAGCGGGGCCGCGCCGCTGGCGTCCGACACGCTGAGCATTGCCAATGCCAGCCTGAACAACGTCACGATCGTGACGATCATCCTCATCTTGGTGATGCTGATCATCGTCTATCGCTCCCCTCCGACGGTGTTACCGGTGTTGCTCGGCGTCCTCATCGAGATGCTGTTCGCCAAGGGGCTCGTTTCATTTCTCGGGCATCACGGGTGGCTCGAGTTGTCCTCCTTCGCCGTGAACATCGTCATCGCACTGACGTTGGGGGCGGGGACGGACTACGGCATCTTCTTGATGGGCCGCTACCACGAGGAACGCAACAAGGGCTACAGCCGCGAAGACGCCTTTTATATCGCCTACAAGGGCGTCCTGCCCATCGTCGTGGGTTCTGGGCTGACGATCGCCGGCGCGTGCTTCTGCCTGACCTTCGCGCGACTGAATTACTTCCACACGATGGGCCCAGCCGTCGCGGTCACGATGCTGTTCACGATCGCCGCGGCGATGACGCTCGGCCCGGCGGTGCTGACGGTGGGCAGTCTGTTCGGAATGTTCGAACCCAGGCAGCAGGCCAGGGGGCACCTGTACCGGCGAATCGGTGCGAGCGTCGTGCGGTGGCCGGTGCCGATCCTGGTTGCCAGCTCGGCGATCGTGATGCTGGGCGCCGTCTTCGTGCCGAGCTATCGGCAGAATTACGACGACCGCCAATATCAGCCGCACGACGCGCCCTCCAACATGGGCTTCCAGGCCGCCGATCGCCACTTCCCGAAGAGCAAGCTGTTCTCCGAGATGCTGATGATCGAATCGGATCACGACATGCGTAACTCGGCCGACTTCATCTCTCTCGACCGGGTCAACAGAGCGCTGATTCGACTCAACGGCGTTGCGATGGTGCAAGGAATGACAAGGCCTTTGGGCCGGGCTCTGGAACACGCCAGCATCCCCTACCTGTTCACGACTCAGGGAAGCGGCAATGGCGCCCAGTTGCCTTTCAACATCGAACAGAACAACAACACCGACGCCCAGGCCAAGATCCAGGACGACTCGGTTGCGGTGCTGCGAAAAGAAATAACTTTCTTTCAGAAGGTCTCCGACGAACTCCACAAGACCGTGCTGACCGTCGAGGACCTCGAGGCGATCAGTAACGAGATGAACGACAACATCTCGAACCTGGACGATTTCTTCCGACCGATCAAGAGCTATTTCTTTTGGGAGAAGCACTGTTACGACATTCCGATCTGCTGGACGTTCAGATCGGTATTCGCCACCGTCGACGACATCGACCATCTGGCTGAAGACATCAAATTCGCCAGGATCTCGCTATCGGAGGTGGACAAAACCTTCCCGAAGATCATTGAGCAATTGAAGGCCACCGCAGATGACACCGAAGCCCTGAAAGCCAAGCTGGTCAACAGTTATGGGTCGGCAGATCTGCAGTCCCAATCGACCCAGCAGACATTCGACGACTCCATCAACGTCGGCAACGACTGGGACCAGTCACGCAGCGACGACTTCTTCTACATCCCGCACGAAGGGTTCGACAACGAAGATGTCAAGACCGGCATGAAGTTGATGATGTCGCCGGACGGCAAGGCAGCCCGCTTCATCGTGACGCATGAGGGCGATGCGATGGGCCCCGAAGGTGTCGAGCACGTCGAGATGTTTCCCGAGGCGATCAAGACGATCTTGAAGGAGACCTCGCTGGCCGGCGCGCGCGTCTACATCGGCGGCTCGGGATCCAACGATAAGGACATCAAGCAATACGCGATGTCAGATCTGCTCATCGCCGCCATTGCCGCGTTCGTACTGATCTTTCTGATCATGATGTTTATTACCCGAAGCCTGGTGGCCGCCTTCGTCATTCCGGCCACCGTGGCGTTCTCGTATGCCGGCGCGTTCGGGCTCTCGATCCTGCTGTGGCAGCACTTGATCGGGCTGCCGCTGCACTGGTTGATCCTGCCGCTGACGTTCATCATCCTGGTCGCAGTCGGCTCGGACTACAACCTGCTGCTGATCAACCGGGTGAAAGAGGAGCTGCACGGCGGACTGCACACTGGGCTGATCCGGGCGCTGGGCAGCACCGGAGGTGTCGTGACCTCTGCGGGTCTGGTCTTCGCATTCACAATGCTGGCGATGTTGATCAGCGATCTGCGAACCATCGGTCAGGTCGGTTCGACGGTGTGCATCGGCCTACTGCTCGACACGTTGATCGTGCGCTCGTTCGTCGTGCCGTCCATCCTCGCCATCCTGGGGCCATGGTTCTGGTGGCCCACGCTGGTGCGCCGGCGGCCGTCAGATCCGCTGCCCGGACCTGGCGGGTCCGGCGAACCGGCGACACAGCCGGTGCCGGTGGTCCGTCCGTGACGTCTACATCGATCTGCCGACGGCTGTCGGATGCACTGCCCGTTCGTACTTAGTCGTCACCTGCTTGTAAGAATTGCTCGGCAGAATTGGTAGTTATGCCAACGCCATCAAGCCGGGTGCTCCAAATGCGGGCAGTCGATCTCACCAACCGGTTGCCTGGATACCAACTGCGCGAGTGTGGCGAAGGTGACGACGCGTGGAAACGGGTCAAGACCCGAGTCGTGTCCGAGTTGGCCCCATACGAAGGCGGCTTCCTGCCTGAACTGTGCACGGTTAAGTTCACCGACGGCACCGAGCGTTATTTCAATCCCAACGACCAAGTCGAAATTCGGCCGTAGGGTTCACCCTCGCTATTTCCTGCCGGCATCACTGGTCGGCGCGGATTCGACGATCGCGATCTCGCTCAGTCCCGTGATCGACAGGACCCGGACCAAAAGAGGATGGACGATGAGGTGAAGGCGGTCGATTTCGTCAGCGTGCTTGAACAGTACGTTGACGCCGGCGCTGTCCAGATACTTGACCGCGCTCATATCGACGGTGATCGGCCCGCCGTTACCGCCGCTCGCCGTATTCAACGCCTCGGTGAACACGTGGATGTTGCTGATGTCGATCTCGCCCGCCGCAGTCACCCGTGGCGTCCCATCGACGCCACGGTCGGTGTTCAAGGTGAGCGGGGTCATCATTACGTGATCCTTGCGTACATGTGAACTGTAGTACCCGCGTCGTTGGAATGGATGCTCAAGTCCTGCACCAAACAACGCATCAGGGAAAGACCCCGACCGCGATATTCGCTGGGGATCTGGCGCGGTATCTTCCAGACCCCGGTGTCGATCACGCTGACGTGGAGCCCGTCGACGACGGCCGTCGCGCGCAAAGAAATCGTGCCTTCGGGCCGGTTTCGGTGTCCGTGTTCGATGGCATTCGCGACGGCTTCGCCAGTCGCGACAAGCATGTCTTGAATTTGGTCCGGCTGGACGCCCACGTCGGTCAGCCACGTTCTCAACGCCTCGCGGCTGGGGCCCAAGTATCGAACGTCGGCGGTGAAGTCCATCGTCAACGGGGCCGGCTGCCGGTAGAGCAGGATGGCGACATCGTCGGGATAACCACCGGCGGGTTCGAGACCGGACATCAATTCGTCGGCAAGCTCATCGAGTTCGCTTGACCGGCCGCCTTCTACGAGGTGAGCCGCGCGCGCCATGCCGTCTTCGATGGGGTCACCACGGCGTTCGACCAAGCCATCGGTATAGAGCAGCAGCGTCGAACGCGGCGGCATGGTGATGACGGCCTCCGGCCGATCTTGGTCGGCCCGGATTGTCAGCGGAAACCCCTGTCCGCTTTCCAGCATCTGGGTGCTTCCGTCGGACTGCACGATGATCGGCGGCGGATGCCCCGCGCTCGAGTACACCAGCTCCCCGGTGGACAGGGTCAGGACCCCGCAAAAGGCGGTGGTGCAATCCGCACCTGGCAGCCGGGCGGCGAAGCGGTCCAGCCCGGCGAGAACATCTCTCGGACTGGACTTTTCGAGCAGGAGCGCCCGGCAGGCACTACGCAGCTGACCCATTACGGTGGCGGCGGCCAGTCCGTGACCGACGCAGTCACCGACGATCAGCGCGACCCGGCCGGCGTCCAAGCTGACGACGTCATACCAATCTCCGCCCACCTGTAAGGGGCGGCTTGCCGGGTGGTAACGCACGGCAAAACCACCGGGCAGACTGGCGGGACCCAGCATCGCATGTTGTAGGGCCACAGCAGTTTCACGCTGCTCGTCGAGCTCGTACACGCGCTGCAATCCTTGGCCCAGCCGTCCCGCCAAGACGGTCAGCAGGGTGTGGTCTTCGGCGGTGAACGGGCGATGCTCGGCCAGTTCAACCCAGAACACCGACACTCCGCGCAAATGACGCAGTGTGATCCCGGCAGCGCCGGGTTCCTGGGCGACGGTGGTGAGCAGTTCGGCGTCGCGAAGCGACGTGATGAGCTCTCGGTCCTGCGGCGCCAGCTCGCTCCAGGCGACAGGGTCGCCGGCGCACACCAGATCGGGAGCGGCCGACTGGTCGTTGCCGTCGAATGTTGCGACGAGAACGCGCCGAGCCTTCCACACCCGACGCAACTCCTGTGCTGCACCGCGCAATGCACTGTCGACCGTATCGGCCTGCGCCAACTGCTGATTCAGTGCCGCCAAAGCGGTTTGCCGCTGCACGATGTAGTGCTCTGCTGTGACGTCTCGCATGGTGCCGACTATGACCTGTCGGCCCGTGTCGGGATCTTCGGCATGGTTGAAGGTGGCCGCCACCCAAACCCGGTGTCCGTCAGAGTGATTGACCGGGACGGTGAATCCCCCGTGGGAACTTGTCAACACCTGTTGGAAAGCTTCTTCGACGAGTCGGTGGGCTTCCGGGTCAGCGTCAGCGTCAGGCCACCATGGTTGAGTCGACCGATACGGCAGGCCTTCGGAACCGTAGCCGAGAATCTCGGTGAAGGCGTTGTTGATTTCGATGACGGCGCCGTGTTCGTCGACTACGAAAAACGCTTCCTGCAAAGAGTCGACCAAAGCGGCGCGCCAACGGGATTGGTGGTTACGCAAGCGTGCCAGCTCGATATTCGCACGCACCCTCGCCAACAGCTCGGCCGCGGCGAATGGTTTGACGAGGTAGTCGTCGGCACCGGCTTGCAGACCTTCGATGGATGCTTCCTGGCCGGCCCTCGCCGATAGCAGCAGTACCGGGATAGCCGCCGTTCGCGGGTCCGCCCGTAGTGCCGAGACTAGTTGTAGGCCGTCCATCTCGGGCATCATCACATCGCTGATGACGAGATCCGGAGCCGCGGCCCGTATCGCTTTCAGCGCTTCTTCGCCGTCGACCGCCTCGTCCACGCCGTAACCGGAATTGCTGAGCAGGTTGGACAGATACACACGCATGTCGGCGTTGTCATCGGCGATCAAAACGCGCACGCGGCCGCCGTCGCTCTCGACGGGGATGACCCCGACGGTGGTGGCTTCCGACGAAGCGCCGGCTCCCTTTCCTGAAGGCAACCAGCGCAGCGCTTCCTGCACGTATGGGTCCGCTATCAGTCCCGGGATCGCATGCGACGCCGGCACCGAATCACCTTGATCCCCTGCCAGTTCCACAGCCTCGAAAGGCATCCGCACGGTGAACGTGGTGCCCTCGCCTTGGCGGCTATCGGCGGTAATGGTCCCGCCGTGCAGGCCCACCAGTTCTTTGACCAGAGCCAACCCTATTCCGCTGCCCTCGGTGGAGCGGGCACGCGACGTCTCGATGCGGTGAAACCGCTCGAAGAGTCGCGGCATCTCCGCCTCTGGTATTCCGATCCCCGTGTCGGTGACCGTGACGACCGCATGGGTGTCGTCGCGTTCGACTCGGACTGTTATCGAGCCCTCGAACGTGTACTTCAGTGCGTTCGACAGCAGGTTGAGCACGACCTTCTCCCACATCTCGCGATCCAGGTAGACGGGTCGCTCGAGCGACGGACAGTCGACGGTGAAGGTCAGGCCGGCCCGGTCGATCGCCGATCGGAAAATGCTGGCGAGTTCGGCGGTGACCGCCGACAGATCAGTCGGCTCGAAGTGCCCCTCCATGCGACCCGCCTGGATGCGCGAAAAATCCAGCAAGGTGTTGACCAGCTTGGTCAGCCGAAGCCCGTTGCGCTGGACGAGCTCGAGTTCCTGACGCACCTGCTCGCCGACTGCGGCTGGTTGGTTCAGCAACTCGTTGACCGGGCCGAGAATCAGGGTGAGCGGGGTCCGGAACTCGTGGCTGATGCTGGAGAAGAATGTGGTCTTGGCCTTGTCGAGTTCGGCGAGCGCCTCGGCGCGCGACTGCTGCGCCGCGAAACTTCGTGTCCGTCCGATTCCAGCAGCGATGTATCCGGCCGCCATTTCGACGAAGGTTCGATAGTCGTCGTCGCACACGCGATGCCGATTGAGCGCTGCGACAAAAAATCCATACGGCGCGCCCCCGGCCTGGAGCAACGGCACAACGAGCGCGCTCTCGGGAGGCTCACGCCAGGCCCCGGTCGGGAGATCCAGCCTCCGATCGAGTGCGACCAGCTCGGATTCACCCCGGGCGGCTTTGTCAACCGGCCAAGGCGTTCCGCTGCCGTCGCGCGGTAGCGTCTGCGGCGCACCAGCAGCCCCGGGCGTGATACCGCTGACCGCGGCCAAGTGCGCGTCGCCGTCACCGTCGAATAGATAGGTGAGGGTGAACGGCAGATCGTGGGAATTACGGGCGAGTTGCTCGCCGACGAAGTTGAGCAACTGTTTCTCGGTGCGTACCACGCTCGAGTCGGAGCCGAGATCACGCAGCGTCGCCATCCGACGTTCGGCGATTACACGGTCGGTCTCCTCACTGACCACGCACAGCATGCCGACGACCTGGGCGTCGTCGTCGCGCAGCGGGCTGTAAGAGAAGGTGTGGAAAGTTTCCTCGGGGTAACCCGAACGCTGGAGTAGCAGCATCAGGGCTTCGTCCCAGGTCGCCTCGCCGGCAGACATGACCCGTTCGACCCGCGAGCCGATGTCTCCCCAGATTTCGGCCCATACTTCGCTGGCCGGACGCCCTAGCGCCCAGGGATATTTGCTGCCCAAGGTATTGAGGCGGTACGCCGCGTTGCAGAAGAATGTCAGCTCCGGGCCCCAGGCCATCCACATCGAAAATCTCGACGCCAGCAGAATGTTGACCGCCGTGCGAAGACTTTGCGGCCAGTTCTCGACCGGTCCGAGCGGGGTTGCCGCCCAATCGACAGCGGCAAGATCGCGTCCGATCTCTTGGTCTGCGCGAAAGACCACCGACATCCTTTCGAACCGTTACCGTCGCTGCGTCAAGACAACCACCTCCAGCACGCTGGCCGCCAGACACAGCCGGATTGCATTTGCTAGCGACCGCATGCTGAACCGCCCCTAGGCATCGATGGGTGCCTCCTTGTTCCCTTTTTTCTCGGCATCCAAGCCCGACGGGGTGCGCTCACACAATTTTGGTCCGATCGATCAGTCTCGATCCGACCACCGGAAGACCGCGAGGCACGCGGCCAAACCTCCGACCGCCCACGCGCTCAGCACCAGAAAGCTGTGCCAGTGCTCCCACGTCCCAGCCGGCTCGAACGCGGCCAGGTTCGACGGGAGCAACACCGAACGAAAGCCTTGAGCCATCCACTTGACCGGGAAGACGGAGCCCACGATCAGCATCCACGTCGGCAGCACGATCAGCGGCACGTAAGTCCCCGACACGAACTGCAAGCCCACCGCCGGGCCGTTGGTGACGACGGCGGCGGCGACCGCATTGCTCGCCAGGTTGCTGATGAAAATGCCCAGTAGCGAACAACTGACCACCCCGAGAAGGAACACCCAGGCGAACGTGAACCATTCGAAAACCGTTGCGGGCAGCCGCAAATCGAAAAAGAGCAGACCCACCGTCAGAAGGATCGCAGCTTCGGCAAGGCTGACGATTGCCACCAAGAAGATCTTTCCGATGAAATACGACAGCGCCGTCGTCGGGGTGCCTCGAAGACGCTTCAAGGCGCCGGTATCGCGGTCGGCGGCGATGCTGATGCCCAGGTTGATGAAAGACGTCGAAAGAATCCCGTAGGCGAGCATGCTGGCCGCAATGACCGATCCCGTGCTGACGCGAGTGTCGGGCAGCTTCGTCGAGAAGATCGATCCCAACAGAATGCAGATGAGCGCCGGCAGCGAGAAAGTCAGTACTAATTGTTCCGGCCGGCGGTAGAACATCTTGAGCTCGGGGACAACGCGCGACAAGCCGATGCTCAGCGGGGACGGCAACGAAGGTCCAGTCCGCCGCGTTGGCTGTCGCGCGGCGGGGGCTTGGCGGTCGATCCCCGTCACTTCATGCCGATCAGTTGCAGGTAGGCATCCTCGAGCGTGGGACGAGAGACGGTCAGCTCGGCGAGCTCCGTGCCGTCCATGGAGCGCTGCCTGATCAAGGCGGTCGGGTGATCAGTCTGCTCGGTGTGGGTGCGCCCGTCGACGGTCCACCGAACAGTGGCCGCCGAGCTGACGTAGCGGATCAGGTTCCGCGGCGAGTCGACCGCAACGACTTGTCCCCCGGCAATGACCGCAACCCTATCGGCAAGGGCCGCCGCTTCCTCGAGGTAATGCGTGGTGAGCAGGATCGTCGTACCGCCGCGTGCCAGCAACCGAATGAGGTCCCAGAAGCGCAACCTTGCCTCGGGATCGAAGCCGGTCGTCGGCTCGTCGAGAAATAGCAGGGCAGGCCGGTTGATGATGCCGAGCGCGACGTCGAGTCGGCGTCGCTGGCCCCCGGACAGCGTTCTCACCTTCGACTCGGACACCGCGTCAAGGCCGACGAGGTCGAGCACGTCCTTGGGATCATCCGCTGTTCCATAGCATTTCGCGAACATCCGGAGGGTCTCAGTGACGGTGAGCATTCCGGCGTCACTGACCTCTTGGAGCACGATGCCGATGTTGGCGCGCCAGGCCCGCCCGGCGGTTCCCGGATCTTCTCCCAACACGCTGACCTGACCCGAATCTCGTTTGCGGTGTCCTTCGAGGATCTCGATCGTCGTGGACTTGCCGGCCCCGTTGGGCCCCAGGATCGCGAACACCTCGCCGTACTCGACGTCAAGGTCCACGTTCCGCACGGCCTGCGATTGCCCATACCGCTTGGACAATCCACGGACCTGCACGGCGGATGTCACGACAGCGCCTCGTCCGGCTTCTCGAGTTCGGCCAGCAGCTGCCGCAATTCGGCCTCCGATAGTTGCTCGACCATCCGGTCCACATCGACATCGTCGGCGCCGTTCGCCTCGGCTGCCGCAGCGGTCGCGCTGTCTGGGTCTTCGTCGAAACGCAGGTCGGAGAGAATTCGGGTCGCCACTGAGTTGACGCTGACACCCCGGAGCAGCTCGAGCAACGGCAGGTCGATGGCGAATATCGCGTTGACCCTCAGCCGGAAGTCCATCGCCATCAAAGAGTCCAGGCCAAGATCGTCGAGTGCATCGTCCGCGCCGATGTCGGTAGCCGCGATCTCGAATACCGCGGCAGCGATTTGCGTGACGGTGCTGACGACTACCTCGAGCCTTTCTGCTTTCGGGCGCTTAGCCAGCAAGTCCAATACCGATGAGTCCGAATCGACGGTTTCCGAGGCTGTTTCAGCTGTGCCCAGCTCGGAGAACATCGGTGGCAGCTGGCCGCCGAGACCGGCACGGCGGGCTCGTGCCCAATCGGCGGTGATCGCGACGACGGTCGGCATCTTCTGATTGAAGAGTCGGTCGAGGATCGCGGTGCCCGCCGAGGGGGTAATGAGCTCGATGCCCCGCTGTGCGTAAAGCTTCTCCAGTTTTAGTTCTTCGACCATGCCCACCGACCATGGACCCCACCCGATGGTGAGTGCCGGCAGTCCATGGGCCCGCCGGAAATGCGCGAAGGCGTCGAGGAATGCATTTGCGGCGGCGTAGTTTCCCTGTCCGGGCGAGGCGATCACCGAACCCGCCGAGCCGAACATGACGAAGAATTCCAGTTCGTGACCGAGCAGCGCATTGTGCAGCACCCTGGTGCCTGTGACTTTCGGCGCCATGACCGAGGCGAAGTGGGTTTCGGTCATGTTCACCAACAGTCGGTCGTCGACCGATCCCGCGGCGTGCACGATTCCGCGAATCGGCCGACCTCCATTGTGGGCGTGGTCCTGCAGCCAGCCGTCGACCTGGGCGGGGTCAGTAATGTCCACGCTCGCAGTGCTCACGCGGGCGCCGAGGCGCTCAATCCTGCGGATTGCGGCGACCGTCTCGTAATGCCGGTGCCCCTTGGGCAGCAACGACCACTGATCCCGCGATGGGATCTCGCTGCGCGACAGCAATACGATCTGACGGGCTCCGCGCTCAGCGAGGTAGGCGGCCACGATGCGGCCGAGGGCGCCGGCGCCGCCGGTGACGACGTAGGTCGCGTCGGGCGTGAGTTTCGTCGGGAACGCCGGTGTGAGGTGTGCCGCCGGGCGCAGCCGCGGTACGAATTTCCTTGTGCCCCTGAGCGCGATTTGATCCTCGGGGCTCCCGGTGAGGATATGCTCGCAGATGCGCGAGGCCAGGTCGATTCTGTCGTCGTCGGCGCCGATATCGATCAATCCGCCCCAGCGGTCGACGAACTCTTGGTGGCCTACGACGCGTCCTAGTCCCCATACAGCGGACTGGTCGACGGCGAGTGTCTCGTTTCCCAGGACCGGTTGCGCGTTGGCTGTGAGCACATAGAGCCGCGGCCTGGCGGCGTCCTGGTCGGCGAGAGCGTTGACGAGGTGCAGAATTGTGACCACACCGAGGCAGTCGTTGATCTCGTTGCGGCTGTGCGGTTGGCGGCCGTCCGGCGCGGGGCGGATGTCGAGCGGCCAGCAGTTCACGATGCCAGCGAGGTGGGCGTCGGAGGCCAGGTGGGTCTCGATCAACTGCTCGAATTGTTCGGGTTGTCGAGGGTTCAGCGCGTACCCTCCGTCGACCTTGGTCAGCGCCGTGACGTCTTGGCGTGTGACCACGCAGACGTGATGCCCGCTGCGGCGCAGCTGATCGGCCAGGGTGGTGCCGACTCCGTCGCTGTCGAGAAAAACCAACCAGGACAGGTTATTCGGTGACGTCGTAGCCTCGGTGTCGGCCGACGTGGCGCGCTCGACCCACTCGAGTTCATAGAGTCCCTTTTCGACCCGCTCGGGTGACAGGTGCGACGTCTCGCTCAGTACCTGCAATGTGAAGCCGGTGAATACCGCAACCAGCTCATCATCGTCGCCGAGCAACGTGATGTCGCTTTCGATCCCGTCCGTGGTGGTCGACACGACGGTGATCTGGGCCGTCATGCGTTGGGTGGGGGCGCGGTAAATGGCGCTGCGCCGGACGTAGACGGGAAGATAAGCGTCCTCGTCGCCCTCGCGGTCTAAAAGGGTTGTGCCGATGACAGATTGGAAGGCGCCGTCGATGAGGACCGGATGGAATCGGTATTTGCCGGTATCGTCGGCGATCCACTGGGGAGCCACGATCTCGGCCATCGCCCAACCGTCGCCGCACACAATGCGGGCAATCGATTGGAGCGGCTCGCCGTAGGTGAAGCCGACTGACTGTGAGCGACGATAGAACTCGTCGCCGTCGACGGTGGTGGTGACCGGGGTGGCGCCCGCCGCGGCGACCGGATCTGGGGTGGTCCGCCGGTTGAGTTCCGCTGTTGCGGTGAGCGTCCACTTGACGTCACCGGACGCGGTCGCGGTGAAGGCCGCGAACTCAAGACACCCCGTATCGCGGTTTAGGGTGGTCCGCAGGACTGGGTCACACGTGTCGTCGAGGATTACCGCGCGCAGAAGACGGAGCTCGTCAACACAGAACTCGGTCGAGCCGTAGGTGGCTTCCGCTGCGGCCAAAGCTATTTCGACGTACACCGCCCCGGGAACCAGAACACTCCCCTGCACCGTGTGCTCGGCCAGAAACGGCAGGGCGGCGGTGCTCAACTCGACTTCCCAGGTCGGGTGGATACCGCTCACTGGTTGCCCGAGTAGCGGGTGGACCGGGTGGTAGTGCAGATCTTCGGCAGCTTCCTGGGTCTCATTCCAGTAGCGTTTGGACTGCCATGGGTAAGGCGGAAGCTTGACCAGCCGCGCCTGCTCCCGAGGGTAAAGGGAGCCCCACGCGACCGGATGGCCGTGGCAATGCAGCGCTCCGACACAGTTCATCAGCGTGCGACTGTCGTCCTCGTTACGTCGCTGGGTGGCCAGCACCACAGCATCGGTCTTTAGAGCGGCAGCAATCTCGAACATCGACGAAGCCAGGACCGGATGGGGTGCCAGTTCGACGAACTGGGTGTAACCATCTTGCAGCATGTGACGAATCGCAGGTTCGAAAAGTACGGTGGCACGGGTGTTTTGCCACCAGTAGCCGGCTCCGTCGGCGTATCCGTCCAGCCGCTCACCGGTGACCGTCGAGTACAGCGGTGTCGTGGCCGAATCGGACTTCATTTCGTGGAACGCGTTGACAAGGTCGTCTTTGATGACGTCCATGAAGTGGGTGTGATAGGGCACTTTGCCGTTGAGGAACCGGTTGAAGACCCCGGCGTCCTCGAGTTGGCGTGCGATCTCCTCGAGGACGTCGCGCTCACCGGCAACGGTGACGGTGGACGGACCGTTCACAGCGGCGATCGAAATCTGCGCTCCCACAGCGTTGCGTGCCGCGTCGTCGATCGCCGCCATAAAGGCTTCGGCGCTGAGGCCAACGGCGAGCATGCGTCCCTGACCGCTGGTCCGCTGCTGCAGGCGACTTCGGTGGTAGATGACGTAGATAGCCTGCTCGAAAGTGAGCATGCCAGAGAGGTAGTGAGCCGCCACCTCACCGGCGCTGTGCCCGACGACGGCGTCGGGCACGATTCCGAATTCTCGCAGCTGCGCGGCGAGAGCAACCTGGATGGCGAAGTTAGCCGGCTGGGCCACGTCGGTTTCGCCCATCCGAGAGCGGGTTTCGTCGGCGCGGAGCTCGTCGATCAGAGACCAACCCGTGTGGCGTGACAGTTCGCGATCGCTGCGCAGGAGGCTTTCGGTGAACGCGGGGTAGTCGTCGAGCAGTCCGCGGCACATCTTCCACCACTGGGGGCCCATGCCGCTGCAGACAAATGCGAGTTTTGGTGGCGGCGTGCTCGCGCGGATCGCCGAAATATGGCCGGCCTCGGCGAGAGATTGAAGTTGTTGTTGCGCATCGGTAATGCTGTCTACGACGAGGGCGCGTCGGTAGTTCAGGTGGCTGCGCCGTTGACTGAGGGTGTAGCCGAGATCGAGCAACGAGAGATCGGGATGCGCGGCGACATGATCAGCCAAGCGGCGGGCGGTGAGCGCGAGCGCGTCCTCGGCGCGCGCCGAGATGGGCAGGACCGCGAGGGGCCGTGGTCGGTCGGGCCCGGAGCAGCGTGACGGGGCGGGTGGCTCGGCGAGTACCACGTGCGCGTTGGTGCCACCGAAGCCGAAGGAATTGACACCGGCCACCCGTCGCGCGGTTTCAGGGAACGGGCGTCCGGCTCGTGGAACCTCGATATTGAGCTGCTCCCAAGGGATCTGCGCGCTGGGGTTGTGCAGGTGCAAGTTCGCCGGAATGTAACCGTGTTTGACTACCAGGGCAGCTTTGATCAGTCCGGCCACGCCGGCACCGGCCTCGAGGTGGCCGATGTTGGTTTTGACCGATCCGATGACCAACGGGTCGGCTGCCGGGCGCTCGGAGGCGAGCGCGTTGGCCAGAGCCTGGACCTCGATTGGGTCACCAACCGGGGTTCCCGTGCCGTGCGCCTCGACGTAACCGACGTCGGTGGGACGAACGCCGGCCCGCCGCAGGGCCGTTGTGATGGCCGCCTGCTGCGCATCCGCGCTCGGTACCGTGATGCCGTCGGTGTGCCCGTCTTGGGAAACCGCCGTGCCCAGGATCTGGGCGTAGATGCTGTCCCCATCTTGTAAAGCCTGCGCCGTTGGTTTGATCACGACGACAGCACCACCCTCGCCGCGTGCGTATCCGTCGGCGGCCTCGTCGAAGGCCTTACATCGGCCGTCGGGTGCCAGGAACCCACTTTTCGATTCTGCGATGGCTGTGTTCGGCCCGATGATGACGTTTACGCCGCCCGCTATCGCCAGACTGCATTCGCCATTCCAAATAGATTGCGCTGCAAGATGAAGCGCGACCAGCGAGCTCGAACAGGCGGTGTCGACGGTCATGCTCGGTCCCCGGAAGTCGAAGGCGAACGAGATGCGGTTCGCCAGCATCGTCATCATCATTCCGGTGGCGGAGTGTGTTTTGAATCGGTACCGACTGGTGCGGCCCTGATTTTGCAAAAGCTGGTAATCGAGGGTGAATCCGCCGACGAAGACCCCGACGTCAGAGCCGGCCAGGTGGTCGGCGGATATTCCGCCGTCTTCCAAAGCCTCCCACGTGGTCCGCAGCAGCAAGCGCTGCTGCGGGTCGACCAAGTTTGCCTCGCGCGGCGAGATGCCGAAGAATTGTGGGTCGAACTGGTCGATTTCGCTGAGGAACCCACCTCGTCGGGTCGCCATCTTTCCGACCTTCTTCGGGTTCGGGTCGTAGTATTTGTCGGCATTCCAACGGGTTTCGGGAACTACCCGGGTAGCGTCGGTTTCGCTGCGCAGCAACTCCCAGTACAGCTCCGGGGTCACCGCGCCTCCCGGGAAGTGGCAACCGATCCCGACGATAGCCAGTGGCTCTTGAGCGCTGTGTTCGGAACGCATATCCAAGTGATGACCTTACAAACTGTGAAACGGAAGATTCTTCTGCTCAAGTGAATTCGAGTTGCGGAGCGTCTCGGACAATCCACTTCTTGCTCAGCGGCTCGCCACGCTGTTCCTGTTGGTATGCGGATCGCAGTTCCCGTAGGAAGGTGTCGCGTTGCCATGCCTGCACCTGGCGCATGACGTCGTCGGTGAAAAGACGGCACTTATCGGTGAGGATGGTGTCGATCAGCTGGCCGGCCAATTGCCGCAATAGCAGAATGTTCGCCTCGAATTCCGCCGCGAAGTTCGACGACCGTCCCATCATCGCGGTGTGTAACCTCACCATGAAATTGTGAGCCGAATACAGATCGACGAATTGCTCACGGTGGTGGGCACTTTCGACGCCGGCCCATTCTCGGAAGAATCGTTGCATCCGGTTGCTCAGTTCGATGAGGCCTTCCAGGTGCGGCACTATCCCCGGGTCGTCGGCGACGCTTGCGAAGCGGTCATTGCTGTACATCATCCCCAGGAAGCCCCAGTAGAACGCAACATCCCAGATGACTTTGGCGGCCATCACCGCAGGCGTACCCATGAGCACGTACTGGCCGCAGTAAATGTTCAGCCACATGTCGGCCAGCGATCGAAACAGCGAGTCATTGATGCCGGCGCGCGCCACGACGTCTTGTCCGTCGAGGTCGCGGCAGATCATGTCGGTGATGAGCCCGTTGCCGATCGCTACGAGGTCGAGCCCTGACGAGTACAACGGGTCGAGGAAGACGGCCGCGTCACCGGTCAATCCCCACCGGGCTTGCGCGTCATACACTTTGGTCGACCCGTGACTGTAGTTCTTCATCACCCGGAAGTCTTGGATCAGGTGCCTGCTCTGATCGAGTACCGCGGCGCACTGCGGCTCGTGCTCCGCCAGCCACGCCTGCGCCTTCTCCAGGGTGTTGAAGTCGCTGAAAGCATGAAAAGCCGGATCCGCGACGATGCCGACGCTGGTGGAGCCGGACGCAAGCCTGATCAGCCACACCCAATAGCCTTCGCCCATCAAATGATTGGTCGACAACGCTCGGTCGCCTTCACGCAGGCGGCCCTGCCAGACCGGGTCGTCGCTCCACTGCCCGATATCGATTTCGGTCGCCACCCGCAGCCACGCGGCATTGCAATGGTGTTCGTTTGCGCGCTTCAGATCCAGCTGCCGAGACAACGCCCGATTGCGGCCTGAAGCGTCGATCACCCACCGAGCAGTGGTCGTCGTCGTCTCGATGCCGCGCTGAACGCGCAGTTCGTGTGGGTCACCGCAGGCGTTCATGTCGACAGAGGTGACTCGGCCTGCGAGCATCCCGACGCCTTCGGATGCGCAGCGGCGAGTCAGCTCATTCTCCAGCCGACCGCGGTCGATCTGGTAGGTCACCTGCGGGGTGAACGAGGAGCTGCCGAGCTCCATACGCTGGGCGATGTCTGTGTTCCCTGCGTCACTGAAAAACATCCGCAGCCCCATCTTGCGGATCTGCGCGGTGTTGAGGTGCTCGGCCAACTCCAGACGGTCGCGCAGGTATTGCGCGGAGATCTCTACCGTGGACTCCCCGACTGTGTGCGTAACCTCCGGCAACGGGTGTTCACGTGGTTCGATGATCACCACTCGAATCCCGGGGCGGGCGCGACGCAGTTCCAGCGCCAACGTGAGGGCGGCAGCTCCCCCGCCGACGATTGCCACATCGTGATCCGGCCGGACGTCCTCGCTGTCCACGAGCCGGGATTTGATCCGCTGCGCGAGCGCGGCCCGCGCCTGCGGGCTCAGTTGTGACAGCTGCGCGTGAACGTCCATGAGTCCCTCCAGCTATTCGGATAGGACAGTTACTTAACATTTCAGAAGCTACACTAACTCGGAGCTCCGGCAACCGGAGATTGGAACAGTCAGGCTTACCCCTTAGGACAGACCTGTGCCTGCAACCACTGCGGTTCACTTTCTGCTGGAACTGGCGGTCATTCTTATCGCCTGCCGCATCACCGGACTGGTGGTGCAGCGGCTGGGGCAGGCACCCGTGGTGGGCGAAATGATCGCCGGCGTGCTGCTGGGACCGTCGTTGTTGGGTCGCGTCTGGCCGGACATGCAGCATCACCTCTTTCCGCCTGGACCGGCGAACGTCGTGCTGTACACGATGGCGCAGGTCGGGCTGGTGCTTTACATGTTCCTCATCGGCCTCAACTTCGACGTCAACCTGATCAAGCACCGCATCGGTACCGCGGCCGCCGTCTCTTCGGCAGGAATTCTCGCGCCCCTCGGCCTGGGGTCACTGATCGCGGCGCCGCTGCTGTCTGCCGGGATTTACTTCGACAAGAGCGTCACGTTGGTCATGGCGATGATGTTCCTCGGCGCATCGATCGCAACCACAGCCTTTCCCATGTTGGCCCGCATCATCTACGAAAAAGGTTTGGCGGGAACACCGTTGGGCACGCTGGCGCTAGCATGCGGTGCGGCTGACGACGCGTTCTCGTGGTGCCTGCTCGCCACAGTGCTTGCCATTCACCGCGGCGACGCCGTGGTGGCGGTGGTCGCCATAGTGGGTGGAATTCTCTACACGCTATTACTGGTTACGTTCGGCCGCAAGGCATTTCGCGTGCTCGGCACGATGTCTGAGCGCCGGCGGGCGATCTCGCCGGGGGTGTTAAGCGTCGTCCTTATCCTGCTGATGGGGTGTGCCTGGTTCACCGACACCATTGGTATTTATGCCATTTTCGGCGCATTCATTCTCGGCGTCGCAATGCCGGACGGCTTTTTTGCTGAACGACTGACGATGAATCTCGAGCCGCTCGTGACGACGTTTCTGCTGCCGATGTTCTTCGTCTATTCGGGACTGAATACGCAGATCGGCCTGGTGAACACGCCGCGCCTTTGGGCCGTCACCACCGGGATACTCGCAATCTCGATCGCCGGCAAGGGAGTCGCCTGCGCGGTCGCGGCGCGCCTCAGGAAGGTTCCGTTACGGGAAGCCGTGGCGCTGGGAGGTTTGATGAACGCCCGGGGACTCATCGAGCTGATTCTGCTGAATATCGGACTTCAAGCCGGGATCATCACCCCGACGCTGTTCACCATGCTCGTCCTGGTCGCCGTCGTGACCACCCTGATGGCCAGCCCAATTTTCGAATGGGCCTACGGGCGGCACCGCGATCGCGCACTCGAAAGCGCGCTGCGGCCGGCGCAAGAAGGCACTGTCACCCCGGCGGTGACCTGACTGGAGGTGGATGCCCCGTGCCCGCCCTCACCGTCGCGAATCTGCACGCGGTGATGAGAAATGCGCTGTGCGCTGTCACCTGTGCACGGTGCGGAGCTGATCTGTAACGAGGGAGTCGAACCCTCTGCGCTGCCCTCCGCGCGCCAGGAGAGACCGGGCTTGGCCCGCCGGTCAGGGCTTGTGCACGCCTCCGCGACGACTACCTGCTCCACCTACGTCCTCAGTCCAGCAGGTCCACCTCCCAGTTCGACTGTTGAATTCGCACGTCGAGCTCGCGCAGTTCGCGGGCAACCCGATCGGCCTGCGCGCGCAATTCCC
The DNA here is from genome assembly GCF_022430545.2 of Mycobacterium paraterrae. Classification (NCBI taxonomy): domain Bacteria; kingdom Bacillati; phylum Actinomycetota; class Actinomycetes; order Mycobacteriales; family Mycobacteriaceae; genus Mycobacterium; species Mycobacterium paraterrae. Next base: position 4,732,397 of record NZ_CP092488.2, read on the forward strand.
CAACGGGTAAGGCCGACAACATCTTCAGCTCCGAACGCAGCTGCCGCGAGTAGCCCTGCTGGGTATTTCCCGCCGCCGCGTCGGCGGCGGTGTTGACCACGTGGTGGCGCCATTTCAGCGCGTCCCGTCGGGCCAGCGCGTCGGTCAACGTGCCATCCGCACCGATCGCGGTCGCCGCGTTCGTTCGGTTGATCCGCCGGATGAGAGCTTCGTATTCGTCGATCACGCTGTCGACTTCAGTCAACAATGCCACGGCGTCTTCGGCAGGCTCCTCGCCCTCCTGATAGCGGGCATTGCTCACGATGCGCGCGCGCAACTGCTCGATGCGGCGCTTTGCGTTTGCCCGCAACGACAGTGCCTCGGCAAGCTTCATGACACCTCCTGGAATCGCCGACAGAGATAGCCGGACACATGATCGTCCAACGCGGCCGAGCCTGCAATTCACTTTCGTTGCGCGCTGTCCCTACCTTGGGTTCAGGGCGCCCGCGAATTCGTTATGAAGCCAGGGGATTCGGTTGATAGGTGTTGAGCAGTGTGAGGTGCGAGACCGTCCATTGGCGACCTGAAGTGAGGCCCTCGACCAGATACCGTAAACCCCGTGAGCCGTTGAGTTTTCTCAGCACTCGTACGTGACTTTCGTGACGCGGCTTGTGAGTAGTTCTTTCCCACACCGAACCCTCTTCAGGCGTGTGAAGGAAGCGCGGATCCAAGAGCAACGGAACTCACATTCCTGAAAGCCTGGTTATGCGATTCACCTGATCGTATGACACATTCACCGCCAGCATCCTTCGCTGATTAATTAAGGTATCATTAATCCGGGTTTATGAGGCCAGTTGGTATGAACATACGTTGTTCGGATGACACATAGAACTCAAATAATTGGTCCCGGAACGCTATCGCTCAATCGACCACGCGCCGCGGTCGGCCGGCGAGACTTGCCGGATTCGTCACCATGAGCATCCCTGAACGAAGGGACGAACACCTCCCGGAATAGGGCCGAAAGCCTCACGCCTCCAAGACTCGCCGCGGATAGCGTTATCCACGACGAGAGGACAACAAGATGTCATCTAAGACAACGCATTACGGGATCGTCGTCGGCGTAGACGGATCCGCCGCGTCAGACGCCGCCGTTAGCTGGGCCGCCCACGACGCCGAGATGCGCCGGGTCCCGTTGACCCTGGTTCATGTCGAGGATCCGAAAGCTCCGACGTGGTCACAAATCATGATCCTGGAGCAGGTGCGCGGCTGGCAGGAAGCAGAGGGGCGCAATGTCCTCGCGAGCGCCTTCAAGATCGCCTACGACGCGATCGGAGAGAACTCCGCAGTGCAGATTGACGGTGAACTACTCTTCGCGGCAACGGTTCCCAAACTCATCGAGCTCTCGCGGCGCGCCGAGTTAATAGCCGTTGGCACCGACGGGCGCGGGGCACTCACCCGAGGATTGCTTGGCTCCGTCAGCTCGGGACTCGTGCGACACGCCCATTGCCCGGTGGCGGTCATTCGCGACGAGGGGGCACCCGCCGGGCAGCCCGACCAGCGACCCGTTCTCGTGGGAATAGACGGCTCGTCCTCCTCGGAGCTTGCCACCAAGCTGGCTTTCGACGAGGCTTCACGCCGTCACGTCGAACTGGTGGCCGTGCATGCCTGGAGCGATCGGGAACTCGTCGAGCTTCCTGGCATCGACTGGTCGGAAGTCAAAGCCGAAGAGCAGCGTTTGCTTTCGGAGGCGCTGGCCGGTTGGCGCGAGCGCTACCCCGACGTCAAAGTGACGACGTCGCTTGTCTGCGATGCTCCGAGCCGCGCGTTAGTCGACGCCGCCCGCTCCGCTCAACTCGTCGTTGTGGGCAGTCACGGAAGAACCTTCGCCGGCCGCTTGGTCCTTGGCTCAGTGAGCAACGCCCTCGTCCAATCAGCGCGCACGCCGGTGATCGTGGCCCGAAAATCTGTGCGGTGACGAAGTGAGCCAAGACTTAGCGATCTTCGTCATCGCCGGGATTCTGGTCTTCGCGCTGGTGCTGGTCGGGCCAGGGTATGTGATCTGGCAGTACCAGCGCGGCGGTCTGCCAGCCGTGCACAGCAATCCCGCTGACAGTCCAGAATCTGACCCGACGTAATCCGAGCATGACATCAATTCGCTCTGACCGCAGTGCAACACGCACCGGCGGTCTCGACACCATCCAGTCAACGCCAGTCCTTGGAGTGCCAATGTCTACGGGTCATTCCCCGCGCTCGGTCGTCGTCGGGATCGACGGCTCGAGGGCCGCGATCCGAGCGGCGATGTGGGCTGGCCGGGAAGTCGCCGGCACAGCCGATCCGGTTCGGCTTCTTTACTGCTCGGACCTCAACCCCGGCGCGGACCGAAGCGTCCGATCGGAAATGATTGCGGCGGCGGAGAAGGCAATCCACGAAGCCCGCGTTGCCATCGAAGAATTAGGGCACCCGGTGAAGGTCGAGACGCGACGGGTCGAGAACCACTCGCTGAGCGCACTGGTCGAGGCATCCAGGTCCGCCGACCTGCTATGTATCGGCAATGCCGAGTCCGGCACTCCATCGGCTAATGGATTTGGTTCAACAGCAGCGCAATTGGCGCAATCTACCGCTTGTCCGCTTGCGGTCGTCAGGGGTGAGCACCACGCGGAAATGCCCGATCACCGATCGATCGTCACCTTGGTCGACGGGTCAGCCAGCGACGATGCCGCGCTCGAATGGGGTTTCGCCGAAGCCAACCGCAGGGAAGCTGCCTTGGTGTTGATGTCGGCATACCGAACAGGATTCGATCTGCTGCAGCAAGATACCGATCTGGTCGATCATGATCGTCGCATGCAGGCAATCCTCGATCGCTATGCCGCGGCGCGAAGTCCGCGCTACCCACACGTAACACTTCACACCATGACCGCTTTCAGCACGTTCCTCGGATATCTTTCTGAACATGCGGCGACCACACAGCTGGCGGTGATTAGCGCGCGCAAGACTGCCGAACTCTTCCAAATCTTCGGCGCCGGCGGTGCTGTTGCCTTGAAGCACAGCGACTTTTCGTTGCTCATCGTCCGTTAGTCACACCCGAACGCTACGTGTCGACACGCTTCCATCGTGCGTGCGGGACCTTCGGCGACCAGGTCCACGCGGCAATCTCGGGGTCGTCTTCGCCATGCTCACGGGTATAGGCACGGGCGGACACGCGGGCGTCGACCATTTGTTGACGCAGCCCAGCAGCGCGCTCAGCCAAACCATCGACTCGATCGATCACGTCCATCACCAGGTGGAAACGATCCAGGTCATTGAGCATGACCATGTCGAACGGAGTCGTAGTGGTGCCGCGTTCTTTGAAGCCGCGGACGTGAACGTTGCGATGACCAGTGCGTCGGTAGGTCAGGCGGTGAATGAGCCAGGGATAACCATGATAGGCGAAGATCACCGGCTTGTTGCTGGTGAACAGCGCGTCGAATTCATGGTCGGTGAGGCCGTGTGGGTGATCTGAATCCGGCATCAAGCGCATCAGATCGACGACGTTGACGACTCTGACCCGAAGACCAGGAAGGTCGCGTCTCAAGATGTCGGCGGCGGCGAGTGTCTCGAGCGTAGGGATGTCGCCGGCGCAGGCGAGCACTACATCGGGTTCAGCGACTGCCGTACTGGCCCACGGCCAGATCCCAAGCCCGCGGGTGCAATGCAGAATCGCCTCATCCATGGTCAGGTACGTCAAGGCCGGTTGCTTTCCGGCCACGATCACGTTGACGTAGTCGCGGCTCCGGAGGCAATGGTCGGTGACCGAAAGCAGCGTGTTGGCGTCAGGCGGCAGATAGACACGGACGACCTCTGGGCGCTTGTTGGCGACTAGGTCGATGAAGCCGGGGTCTTGATGGGACGCGCCGTTATGGTCTTGGCGCCAGACATGGGAGCTCAGAAGGTAATTCAGCGATGCAACGGGCGGCCGCCAGCCGAGTTCGCGGCTGGTGGCGAGCCACTTCGCGTGCTGATTGAACATCGAGTCAACGATGTGGACGAATGCCTCGTAACAGTTGAACAGTCCGTGGCGGCCGGTGAGCAGATAACCTTCGAGCCAGCCCTGGCAAAGATGCTCGGACAGGACTTCGACCACTCGGCCATCAGGTGCGAGATTTTCGTCGTTTCCCTCGATCGTGGACAACCACACCTTGTCGGTTGTCTCGAAGACTGCGTCGAGCCTGTTCGAGGCAGTTTCGTCCGGACCCGTCAAACGGAACCGGTCGGGATTGCGCGCGATCACGTCGCGCAAAAACGCACCTAAAACCTTTGTGGATTCTCGTGATTGAACAGCTGGTTCGTCGACGGGCACCGCGTAATCACGGAAGTCGGGCAGGTCGAGGTCCCGCAGCAGAAGTCCGCCATTGGCGTGCGGGTTAGCGCTCATCCTCCGAGCTCCGGCCGGCGCAAGAGCTCGAAGTTCCGGGCGCAGTGTGCCGCGCTCGTCGAACAGTTCCTGGGGACGGTAGCTGCGCAGCCAGCTCTCCAACTGCGCGCGATGAGCCGGATCGTTGCGTGTTTCGGTGAGCGGGACCTGATGGGCCCGCCAGGTGCCTTCGACAGGATTGCCGTCGACGCTCTTCGGACCTGTCCAGCCCTTGGGTGTGCGGAGCACGATCATGGGCCATACCGGCCGTTCGGCCACTCCCCGTGTTCGGGCTGCGCTCTGAATCGCGTTGATGTCGTCGAATGCGTCGTCAAGCGCGGCGGCAAACCGCTGGTGGACGGTCGCGGGGTCGTCGCCGGCCACGGTGATGGGCCGGTGCCCGTACCCGCGAAGGAGCGCTTCAAGTTCTGCAGCCGGAATGCGGCTCAAGACAGATGGATTGGCGATCTTGTAACCGTTGAGGTGCAGAATCGGCAGCACAGCTCCGTCAGTGGCGGGATTGAGAAACTTGTTGGAGTGCCAGCTGGCAGCAAGCGGCCCGGTTTCGGCTTCACCGTCACCGACGACGCATGCGACTATTAAGGCGGGGTTGTCGAATGCTGCGCCGTAGGCATGCACGAGCGAATAACCCAGCTCGCCGCCTTCGTGTATGGAGCCGGGCGTCTGTGCACTGACATGACTGGGGATTCCGCCCGGAAAAGAGAACTGGCGAAACAGTTTTCGGAGACCTTCTGCGTTCTGGCCGATCTCCGGATAGACCTCACTGTAGGTGCCTTCTAAATAGGCATTGGCGACCAGCCCAGGACCACCGTGGCCTGGCCCGGTCACGTATATGACGTTGGCGTCACGTTGTCGAATGATCCGGTTTAAGTGTGCGTAGATGAGGTTGAGCCCCGGCGTCGTACCCCAGTGACCCAGCAACCGCGGCTTGACGTGCTCTGCCAAAAGCGGCTGGTCCAATAGGGGGTTCGCCACCAAGTAGATCTGTCCAACGGACAAGTAGTTGGCGGCGCGCCAGTAGCTATCGATCAGTCGTAGTTCATCGTCAGAGAGGGGGCCGGGCTCCAACGTGCGGCCGGCGAGACTGGGAGATGTGTTCACGAGGCTTGTGTTTCCCGCACTCGCGAGGGACTGCCGACCTGGTGCCCGGCCGAATGAGCGATCAGCACTGAGCAATTCGCGTGCGCGGTAATAGGCAATCGGCGCGGACCGATGAGACGAGTGACAGTGGCTGCGTCGCCCTGCCCGATGACCACGAGTTGAATCGCACCAGCGAAGCTTTCGAGATAACGTCGCGCGCTCATACGCGTCGTCGCGACCTCCACGGTGACGTCTGGATATCGACGCAACCAGTGATCCAGGTGGTCGTAGAAGCGGTCATTGTTGGTATCGAACGGCGGCCAGGGAAAGATGCCGAGCGCGAGCACCGGAGCCCGGCGCACTCGCGCTTCCTCCATCGCCCAAACCAATGCGGCATCGCCGTCGGAGAGGCCGTCGAGCACCGCCACGATGAAGCCCGCTTCCGAGGAACCGCGGTGGGGAGCGTCGTACCGGATGATCGCCACTGGGCAGTGCGCTCGCTCGGCAAGCGTTATCGCAGTCGAGCCAAACGCGGCAGCAACCATGCGACCGATACCCGTTGAGCCCACGCAGACGAGGGTCGCGCCCACCGACTCGGCCACCAGTGTTGCCCCGACGTCACCGCGCAGCACCTCGGTCTCGATCGTCACGAGAAGGCCAGCCGCTTTCACCGCTGAAGAAGCTTCGCGCAGGCAGCTTTCCGCGTATTGCTGTTCCGCACCGTCGAGCGTTGCGCCGCCTGATGAGCCGCATGTGTAGTGGGCGACATACACGATTTTCAGCGGAACGTCGTGATGGACGGCTTCTTTGGCCGCCCACGATGCCGCGCTTAGCGCCGCATCGGAACCGTCCACGGCGACAACCACTGGTCGAGGTGATGAGTCATCGCTCATGAAGCGCTCCTGGGGCCGGCAGCAAGTCAGTTACGACGCTATCCACCTCATTCGCGTCAGACAGGAGGCGTAAGTACTCCGCGCCAGTGGACGTTGGACCCTACGAAGGCTTGGGTCATGCAGAGTTTCTGCAGCATTTTGGTGGCTACCTACGTTGCTCCGCTGACTCGTCGCGTAATTAATGTCGTGAGACTGCAGTCACGCGATGGCGCCACCCGAGCGAGGTCAAATGCCCGTCAGCATCGGCTAATCCGGTTTTGTGTCAGTGCCTCGAGCTACTCGATCTGCTGTCGCACTCGACATAAGGTCCGCGGATCTAGGACCAATGGCCCTCCCCGCACGCAGGCGGGGCGACAACGATTGCTTGAAGCTCGATACGGAGGGGCCACGATGCTCGATACGGAGTCAGTCAACAGCACTATCACCGAGGCAGTGCGTTCGGCATGCCGCGCACCCTCGCTGCACAACAGCCAACCCTGGCAGTGGGTTCTCGATCGCGGGCAACTTCAGCTGTTCCTGGATCCGAGCCGCGTGATGACCACCGATACCAGCGCGCGCCAAGCCCTCATCAGTTGCGGGGCAGCACTCGACCATCTTCGCGTTGCGATGGCCGCGGCCGGTTGGCATACGGACGTCGACCGGTTTCCCTATCCCGCGAATAAGAACCATCTAGCGTCAATCGGCTTCACCCGCTCGCCGTATGTGGCCGAGCGCGACCGGCGGCGTGCGCGCGCGGTCTGGGAACGTCACACCGATCGGCTGCCCTTCAGCTCAGTCAGTGACCGGGAATCGATCGAACCGATCCTGCGCGCAGCAAGCGCGAGCGAGGCGGTCCATATAGATCTGCTCCCCGAGAGTCTGCGGCCGCAGCTTATCGAGGCTTCCCAAACCGCCGAATCACTGCGGTGGTACAACACCGTCTACCATGACGAACTATGCTGGTGGACAGCCCCTTTCGAGTCATCTGAGGGTATTCCCTACAGCGCCCTCGGCTCGGCCTCCGAAGCTGGCCGAGTCGCCTTCGACCGCACCTTCCCAGGTCATCGAGGGCCGAAGCGACGCGAAGCGATACCGGAAGACAACGCCGCAATCGTGTTGCTGTCCACCGACGGCGACGGTCGCGCCGAGGCGCTGGCATCCGGAGAGGCGCTCTCATCTGTTCTGCTGGAATGCACGATGGCCGGCCTGGCGACCTGCCCGGTCACTCACGTGACCGAGCTGCACGTCACCCGCGACCTGATCAAAGCGCTGCTCGACCGCGAAGCGACGCCGCAAGTGCTGGTCCGCGTCGGCGTTGTTCCCGTTGGCGAGAAGCAACCACCGCCCACTCCCCGACGACCACTGTCGGAGATTCTCCGGTTCGAAAACGAATGACGGAGCGCGGGCTGCGCAAAGCGGCGTCACGCCCGCTTAAGCGACTTGCTGGCCTCCGATCTTGGCGGCAATGCACTCGTGGATCAGCATCTCGACGTCATCGGGCTGCGCGCAACGATTTTGGATGATGAAAACAGCCGGTAGTCCCACGTGCAGGACGCGGGCGCTGGCCGCTGTGAGTCACCGCTCCATCCGGCGCAGCCGCTCTGGCCTTGCAGTGTGCGACCCAGAATGCAGTAGCCGACTACTGACGATGCGCCTCTTCGACGTTCCTAACGTGAACTCAGCGGAAGGAGTCAATCATGACGTTCAAACATTTGACCTGTGGCGGCGCAGGAACAGTGCCCGTCGACAGCGGGCTGCCCCGAGTGGGCGAACTCTACGGAGTGGAGAACAACGGCGACCTGCGCTGGTATCGCTACGACGGATCGGGCCTCCACGGCGAGAGTCCCGGAGATTGGGCGACTAATTCACGCAACATCATCGGCAACGGATGGGCAGGGTTCAAATTCTTCTGTGGCGGCGGGGACGGCATTTTGTTCGGGGTCGAACCCAATGGTGATCTGCGCTGGTATCAATACACGGCGGGTGACGGAGTCGCGGACCGTGCCGGCTCTCGCGGCTGGGATGCAAACTCCCGCAACATCATCGGCAACGGCTGGCAAGGCTTCGTCAGCCTGGTGTGTACGCCCAAGGCTGGCAGGATCGCCAATAACCCGGCTAGCACGCTCTATGGGGTGGAGCCTAACGGCGACTTGCGCTGGTACCGCTATGTCGGCGATGGGAAAGAAGACCGATCCGGCAACACTGGTTGGGCACCGAATTCCGGTAACACCATCGGTAACGGGTGGCAAGACTTCGCGATACTCACCGCCGCCTCGGACGTTCTGCTCGGGGTAGAGAACAACGGCGACCTGCGCTGGTACTTGTACGAGGGTGACGGCACGCAGGACCGCAGTGGAGGTACCGGGTGGCATCCCAACTCTCGCAACATCATCGGGCGGGGATGGGACCGATTCACGCGAATTGTCGGCGGACCGGACGACAACGGCGGCTTCGGTGTGGCTCTATACGCGGTCGAACCGAATGGTGATCTGTACTGGTACAAGTACACCGGCGATGGCGAAAATGACCCAACCGGTTCGACCGGCTGGCACCCGCGATCAGGCACGAAGATCGGGCACGGCTGGTAGAGCTGTCGCCCCCCGGGCACAGTCGATTGCGAGGTTCCACACTATTGAGCGACACAATTGCGCACTGCGTCGGAATCAGTCTGCTGTGATGAACGAATGAGCCCAAATTCCGTTGCCGATGTGCTTACGCAAATGCGCGCCATCGAGTCCGACGTGCCCGCGGGTGACGGCGCTGGCGTTTTCAACAGCGTCTATCTGCGCGTGACCGAGGCGGTGCAGGATTGCTTGACATCGGGCCACTTTTTTCACGACGACGCGTTCATCGCTGACCTCGATGTGCGGTTCGCCGGCTACTGGTTCGACGCGTACAACGCCGCGTCCGACAAGCCCAAGGCGTGGGAGCCCTTGTTCGCATCGCGGACGTGCAAAGCCATATTGCCGATCCAATTCGCACTCGCCGGTATGAACACGCATATCGAGAACGATCTGCCGCTCGCCGTGGTCGCGACCTGCGCGGCCCGAAGGTGCACGCCCGACAGCCCGGGTATCCGCGACGATTACGAGAAGGTCAACGAACTCTTGGCCAGCGTCGAGGCCGAGATTCGGCGGCAATTCCTCAACACGGTCGAAAACTCTATCGACGACCACCTTGAGCCGGTCGCGCACCTGGTCACGTCGTGGGACATCGATAAGGCCCGAGATTTTGCCTGGCTGACAGCGCAGACACTGTGGGAACTGAGGCGGGCGCGCACATTGTCCGATATCTATATCGCCACGCTGGCCCGAACCGTCGGGATGGGGTCGCGGTTGTTGCTGACCCCGCTCATCTGATCGCGAACCGCCAAGTCGGACAGATTCCCACCAAAGGGCCCCAAACGGAAAAAATTCCGAACCTAACGCAGGTTCGGAACCATTCCGATGTCTTGAGACATCACATGGTCGGGCTGACAGGATTTGAACCTGCGACCACTTGACCCCCAGTCAAGTGCGCTACCAAACTGCGCCACAGCCCGTTGCCGCCGAACCGGCAGCAGGTGGAAAGCCTACAGCAGACCACAAAGGCGACCCCAACCCGAACCGGAGGTGGCACGATCGCGCGCGTGGCCGGCAAACCAACCGACGATCAGCGTCTGCGCGACCTGGTACGCCTGCGTCGCGTCCGGGACCGTATCGACCGCGACTACGCGCAACCACTCGACGTCGAGGCGCTGGCCCGCGACGCGAATATGTCCGCCGGTCACCTGAGTCGCCAATTCAGGATCGCCTACGGCGAGTCGCCCTACTCCTACCTGATGACCCGCCGCATCGAGCGCGCGATGGCGCTGCTGCGCCGCGGCGATCTCAGCGTCACCGAGGTCTGCTTCGCCGTCGGCTGCTCGTCGCTCGGCACCTTCAGCACCCGGTTCACCGAACTGGTCGGCATCTCGCCGAGCCACTATCGAGACCAGACGGCACACGTCGTCGTGGGGCTGCCGTCCTGCGTGGAGAAGCAGGTGACCAAACCGGTCAGGAATCGAGAAGCGCCCGCGACCTCGCTGCACCTAGCGTGACCGTCATGGACATCACCATTCATTCGAGCATGCTGCCCCATCTCGATCCAGAAGAATCGCTGGCGTTCTACCGCGACACGTTGGGCTTCGAGGTCCGACTCGACGTCGGCAAGGGTGCGATGCGTTGGATCACCGTCGGACCGCCGAATCAGCCTGGTACGTCTATTGTTTTGAGCCCGCCGACCGCCAACCCCGGCATCACCGATGACGAGCGTCGAATGATCACCGAGATGATGGCTAAGGGCACCTACGCGATGATCGTCTTGGCGACGAAGGACCTCGACGGCACGTTCGAGCGGCTTCAGGCCGGCAACGCCGACATCGTGCAAGAGCCCACCAAGCAGCCCTACGGAATCCGCGACTGCGCCGTGCGGGATCCCGCGGGCACCATGATCCGCATCCAGGAACTGGCCTAGGTGTCTGAGGCCGTCGGTTCGCTCAACTTGACCAGCATCTTGCCGATGTTGGCGCCGGTGAAGAGCCCGTTGAGGGCATCGACACAGGAATCGATGCCCTCGAAGACGGTCTGGCGCGCGTTGATTCGGCCCTCATGCCCCCATTTGCGAAGAGCGGCCGATGCCTCGTCGAAACGGCTCCACTGATCGAGCGCGTTGAATCCCTGCATCGTCGCGGTCTTGGACAGCAGGTTGACGTAGTTAGCCGGACCGGGGTGGTCGCCAGTCAAGTAGCTGGAAATGATGCCGCACAACACAACTCGTGCGTTCATCGCCAAGCGGCCCAGCACGGCGTCGAGGATCGGGCCGCCGACATTGTCGAAGTACACGTTGACCCGTTGCGGGCAGTGCTGTTTGAGCGCCGCCTCGAGGTCGTCGTGCTTGTAGTCGATACACGCGTCGAAACCGAAGTCCTCGACCACCGCCCGGCACTTCTCCGGCCCGCCGGCGATACCCACGACTCGGGCTCCGGCGATCTTGGCGATCTGCCCGGCGATTGAGCCAGTGGCGCCCGCGGCTGCCGACACCACCACCGTGTCACCGGCCTGCGGCTTACCCACATCGGTCATCCCGATGTACGCCGTCGCACCGGTTGGACCGTAGACCGACATGATCGCGAGCTGGTCGGTCTCGCCGGGAATGGGCGTGCTGAACACGTCATCGCGGATGATCACATATTCCTGGAAACCGGTAAGCGTGGTGATCACGTCGCCCACCTTGTACGCGTCACACCGCGACGCCACGACCTCACCGATCCCGGCGGCGCGAATGACGTCGCCCAGCTGCACGGGCGGCAGATACCCCTGTTGGTCGTTGAGCCAGGTCCGCACCGCGGCGTCGAGACCTACGTATGTCGTGCGGACCAGCGCTTCGCCGTCGGCGGGTTCGGGTGCCGGCGTGCTCACCAATTCGGTGTCGCCGGGCTGGACCAAACCACTCGGGCGACGGCGTAGCAGGACTTGGCGATTGACTAAGTCGGGCACGATGCAGAAACTACCGAACACAAATGCCCTATTCGGGGTGATCGTGGTATGCGAGCATCAAGAAATGAAATCCGAGGATGACCCAGAAGCGCGCATCCGCGAGCTGGAGCAGCCGCTGGCCGACGCCGCGCGCGCGTCCGAAGCCGCAGCGAATCCACCACCGGGTAAATGGGCACCGCCGCCCGGGCCTCCCCTGTCGCCACCGACCACGCTGCCCTACGGCGGTTCGTTTCAGCCCCTACCGACGGGCGCCCGACGACAGGGCCGAGGGCTATGGATCCTGCTTGCGCTGTTCGTCGTTGGCATGATCGCGCTGCCGATCGGGATCTTTGTGTTCAGCACGCATCAGATGTCGCGGGGCGGCCTGACCACCCTCCTGCCGGCGCCGAGTGTCTCGTCGATCAGTCCCTCGCCGTCAGCGGTTGCGCCGGGTTCGGTATCGGTGTCGCCACCGACGAGTTCGGCAACGAGCGCACCGGCGGGTGAGAACATCACGGTGTCCGGGATCAGCGAGGTCCGCACCATCGCCTGCAACGGGGGCAGCGTCAGCGTCAGCGGCATCACCAACAACGTCACCATCTCCGGGCACTGCACGAGCGTCACTGTGTCCGGCATCCAGAACGAAGTCATTGCCGACGCGGCCGACAGGATCCAAGTCTCCGGCTCTGGCAACCACGTCACCTATCACAACGGATCCCCGAAAGTCGGGAACTCTGGCCTGAACAACGTCGTGCAGAAGGGCTGACAGCTCACACCGCGAGTAGCCGGTAAAGGCCGATCAGTCCGACGACGACGATGGTGGCGCGCAGCGCGTTCGGCGACAGCCGCCGACCATAGTGTGCCCCGAGCCAGCCGCCGATCAACGATCCGAAAGCTATGAGGCCCGCGGCCGCCCAGCTGATCCGGTGAAAGGCCACGAACGTATAGGCCAGTGCTGCAACAATATTGACGAGCAACGCCAGAAGGTTCTTCGCGGCGTTGGTGCGCTGCACCGATTCGGGCAGCAGTGCGCCCATCGCTGCGACCAGCATAATTCCTTGCGCCGCAGTGAAATATCCGCCGTAGACACCGATTGCGAACGTGCTCACCACTAGGGCCGCCATCCGGCGCGGTGACACCTCGTCGGCGGCGCGGCCGGCCTTCTCGGCGCGTTTCCGGGCCCAGCTCTGAATCCGCGGTCCTACCACGACCAATGCGAGTGCCGCGACGAGGAGCACCGGCACGATCCGGGCGAACGTCGTTTCGGGAAGATGCAGGAGCAACCAGGCGCCCACCGCGGCGCCCAGGACCGACGCCGGGATCTGCCAGCGCAATCGGTCCCATTGACCGCGCAGTTCCCGGCGATAGCCCCAGGTCCCCGACGTGCTGCCGGCGACCAGACCGACGGCGTTCGACATCGTGGAGGTGACCGGTGGGTAGCCCATCGCGACCAACGTCGGGAAGGTGATCAACGTGCCCGATCCGACCAAAGCGTTGATCGCGCCCGCGGCCATGCCGGCGAGCGCAATCAGGGCCGCGTGAGTCATGGGCACCGAAACAACTGTAGTTGGCCCGTTTTCGGCGACTACGTCACAGTCAGCGCGACTTCGGTTTGCGCTTATCGCGCACGCGCACGTTGATCCGGATAGGACTGCCTTCGAAGCCGAAGGTCTCGCGCAGGCGGCGTTCCAAGAACCGACGATAGCCGGCTTCCAGGAAGCCACTGGTGAACAACACGAAGGTCGGTGGACGTGATGCGGCCTGCGTGGCGAACAGGATGCGCGGCTGCTTGCCGCCCCGTACCGGCGGCGGCGTTGCCGCCACGACCTCTTTGATCCAGGTGTTCAGCCGGCCGGTACCGATGCGGGCATCCCACGACGCCAACGCATTTTCCAGCGCAGGAACCAGCTTCTGAACGGCGCGGCCGGTCTTGGCAGAGATATTCACCCGCTGGGCCCAGCGAATCTGCACCAGTTCGCGGTCGATCTCCTTTTCCAGCAGATAGCGACGATCCTCGTCGACCAGATCCCACTTGTTGAACGCCAGCACCAGCGCCCGTCCGGCCTCGATGACCATCGACAGCACTCGCAGGTCCTGCTCGGTCAGCGGCTCCGAACCGTCGATCAGCACGATCACGACCTCGGCGGCATCGATCGCGCCGTGGGTGCGCACCGAGGCATAGAACTCATGCCCGCTGGCCTGCCCGACCTTGCGGCGCAGACCGGCCGTATCGACGAATCGCCAAATTTTGCCGTCCAATTCGATCAGCGAGTCGACAGGGTCGACGGTAGTGCCGGCTACGTCATGCACCACCGAACGCTCGTCGCCGGCCAAGCGGTTCAGCAGCGAACTCTTGCCGACGTTGGGCTTGCCGACCAACGCCACCCGCCGCGGGCCGCCCTGCGCGGAGGCCAATTCCGCGACTTCGGGCAGCGCACCGACGACGGCGTCGAGCAGATCGGCGACCCCGCGGCCGTGCATCGCGCTGATCGCGTAGGGCTCACCGATGCCTAGCGACCACAAGGCGGCGGCGTCGGCTTCCCCCTTGTCGCTGTCGACTTTGTTAGCGGCCAAGAACACCGGTTTGCCCGAGCGCCGCAGGATGCGCGCCGCCGCTTCGTCGCCCGCGGTCGCGCCGACGACGGCATCCACCACCATGATCACCGCGTCGGCGGTCCGCATCGCTACCGACGCCTGCTCGGCCACCAGCTGCTGCAGGCCCTTGGCGTCGGGCTCCCAGCCGCCGGTGTCCTGCACGACGAATCGACGCCCGGTCCACAACGCGTCGTAGGACACTCGGTCGCGCGTCACCCCGGGGATGTCTTGCACGACCGCTTCTCGTCGGCCCAGAATCCGGTTGACCAGCGTCGACTTACCGACGTTCGGCCGGCCTACCACCGCTACCACCGGCGGTGGGCCACTGAACTCGTCGTCGACGTTTTCGATGAACTCGGCCGACTCCCAATCGCTTTCGTCGACCCACGTACCGTCTTCACTCATCGGCTGGTCTCGCTTTGTCGGCGGGCGTCATCGGCTGGCCTCGCTTCGCTGCTTGACCAAATCCAGCAGGTGGTCGATCACTTCGGACTCCGTCATCTCGCTGGTGTCGACCACCACCGCGTCCGAGGCGGCACGCAGCGGCGACACGGCGCGAGTGGAGTCGAGGTGGTCGCGGCGCCGTACGTCGGCAAGTACGCCCGCATAATCGTCGGGCTGGCCGGCGGCGACGTTCTGGTCGTTGCGACGACGTGCCCGCGTCTCGGCCGAGGCGGTCAGAAACACTTTCAGGTCAGCGTCGGGCAGTACCACGGTGCCGATGTCGCGGCCCTCGACCACGACGCCGCCCGGCCCATCGACGAGGGCCCGCTGCAACTCGACGAGACGACCGCGCACCGCGGGCACCGAAGACACCGCGGACACCGCGCGGGTGACCTCGTCGCCGCGAATCTCTGACGAAACATCTTCGCCGTCAAGGTAACTGCGGTCCTCGCCGGGGTCGTGGCTCACCGATATGTTCGCCGTGGCAGCGACAGAGTCAACGGCGTCGGAATCCGCCGGGTCGACGCCGGCACGCAGCACCGCCAAGGTCGCGATGCGGTACATGGCGCCGGTGTCGAGATATCGGGCGTGCAGCGCACGCGCTAATCCCCTTGATACCGAAGACTTTCCGGTTCCTGCCGGCCCGTCGACGGCGACGACCACGCTCGGTGCCGGATGGTTCGCTGCACTCCCGTCGCTCGCTGCGTTCGCTCCGCTCACAGCCCGACCGCTTTGTAGAGTTCGCCGATCTCGTTGCGGCGCAACGCCCGGATGCTGCCCGGCCGCTGGTCCCCCAGTGTCACCGCGCCGATGTCGGTGCGGACCAGGGCTTGGACCGGGAAGCCCGCCGCGGCCAGCATCCGGCGCACGATGCGTTTGCGTCCTTCGTGCAGCGTGACCCGGATCAGCGTCTTACCCGGCACCGCGTCCACCACCGCGAAGTCGTCGACAGCGATGGGACCGTCATCCAATTCGATTCCCGCCTTGAGCTTTTTGCCCAGACCCCGGGGCACAGCTCCGTTGACGGTAGCGACGTAGGTCTTGGGTATCTCGTACGACGGGTGCATCAGACGATGGGCGAGCTCACCGTCGTTGGTCAACAGAATCAGGCCCTCGGTGTCGGCATCGAGCCGTCCGACGTGGAACAGCTTCTTGTTGCCCCGGACGCGGTGCTCCACCAGGTCGCCGATGCATGGCCGGCCGCGGTCGTCGGACATCGTCGAGTGCATGCCCTGCGGTTTATTGAGCGCCAGATAGACCAGCGAGTCGTCGAGGATCACCCGCGCACCGTCGACCCGGATCTCCGATGCATCCGGATCGACCCGGGTGCCCAGTTCCGTCACCACCTGACCGTCGACCTCGACGCGACCGTCGGTGATCATCCGCTCCGCAACCCGTCGTGAGGCAATACCGGCCTGCGACAACACTTTCTGAAGGCGAACCCCGTCGGATTCGGCGGTTCCCGGCGTCATTCGGTGTCCACGTCGAACGACAGCGGCTGGTCGCTGGTCACTGTCGCGCCGGAAAGCTTCGCGAAACGTGGCTCCTCGTCCAGGGATTCGCTCAAATCGTCGATCGTGTCGACATCGGGGAGCAGCGGTGCGATATCGGGGAGATCGGTCAACGACGACAACCCAAGCCGTTCCAGAAACAGCTCGGTGGTCGCGAAAGTCACCGCGCCGGTGTCGGCATCGGTGCCGGCTTCGGTGATCAGCCCTCGCGCGAGCAGCGTGCGCATCACCGCGTCGACGTTCACGCCGCGGACCGCGCTCACCCGCGCTCGCGTCACCGGTTGCCGGTAGGCGACCACGGCCAGCGTTTCCAGTGCGGCCCGGGTGAGCTTCGAGCGTGAGCCATCCAGCAGCAGCCGCTCCACGTAGGGCGCGAAGCGCGCGCGGGTGTAGAGCCGCCAGCCGCCCCCGGCCTCGCGCAGGTCGATGCCGCTGTCGCGTTCGGCGAAGTCGTCGGCCATCTGCCGCAGCTTGGCGGCCACCCGGAAGGCGGGTTGCTCGGTGGCTGCGGCCAGCGCCTCGACCGGGACGGGAGTGTCGACGACCAGCAGCAGCGCTTCGAGCACTGCACCCAACTCGCCGTCCTCGAGCTCGGGCGCCGTCGCGACGTCGATACCGAGGTTCGTCCCGGAGTCGAGGTCCGCGTCGGGGTTCGAAGTGGATGAGTCGACAGGTACGTCGATGCCCACTTCTGCATCGTCGCTGGAGGTCATTGATATTCGTCCCGTAATTCTGCGCTGGTCGGCTGTTCTCCGGTCCACGAAACCTGGAGGGCACCAAGCGGTTCTGCCTGGTCGAATGCTACCGCCCGCGAACGATACAGCTCGAGCAGAGCCAGGAAGCGGCCGACGATCTCGATCGGCTCGCAGTCGGCGACGAGATCGGAAAACGACGCCCACTGCCCTATTCCGCGCTGTTCGAGGAACCACAGCAGCCGCTTGGCCTGCTCGGGAACCGATACGTACACCTGGTGCAGGTGCTCGGTGCCGACGGTCGGGACCGGACGGGGAGTGAAGGCGGTCGCGGCGATCTCCGCGAAGGTCTGGGCGTCGACTCCGAGCATCACCTCCGGAAGCAAGTCGGCGAACTTGTCCTCCAGCGACACCGCGCGTGGATAGCTGCGTAGGGCGGCGGCTTCGAGCTCACCGAAGATGGACGCGACATGCTTGAAGGCTCGGTATTGCAGCAGCCGGGCGAATAACAGGTCGCGTACCTCCAGTAGCGCCAGGTCTTCCTCGTCTGTGACCTGGCCCGACGGCAACAGCCGGGCGGCTTTGAGGTCGAGCAGCGTCGCGGCGACGACGAGAAATGCCGTGGTTTCCTCGAGTTCGAGCGCCGCGCCGATGGCCTTGGTGTAGGCGATGAAGTCGTCGGTGACCTGGTGCAGCGCCACCTCGGTCACGTCGAGACGGTGAGCAAAGATCAGTTGGAGCAAGAGATCGAACGGACCCTCGAAATTGTTCAGCTTGACCTGGAAGCCGTTCTGAGTTGATGCCTCGCAGGTCGCTCCGCCGGTCACGCGCCGAACCGGTCGATCACCTCGCGGGCCAACGACCGATAGGCGGCCGCGCCGCCCGATTTCGGTGCCCACGACGTAATCGGTTCGCCGGCGACGCTGGTCTCCGGGAAGCGGACGGTACGGGTGATGACGGTGTCGAACACGAGGTCGCCGAAGCGCTCCACGACGCGAGCCATCACCTCGCGGGAGTTGACCGTCCGCGGGTCGTAACGCGTGATCAAGATGCCGCTGATGTCCAGCTTCGGGTTGAGCCGGTCGCGGACCTTCTCCACGGTGTCGGTCAGCAAGGCCAGGCCGCGCAGTGAGAAGAATTCGCATTCGGTCGGGATGACAACGCCGTCGGCGCACGCCAGGCCGTTGACCGTGAGCAGGCCCAGCGACGGCTGACAGTCGATCAGGACATAGTCGTAGCGGTCCAGCACCGGATGCAGCGCACGCGCCAGCGTCTGCTCGCGGCCGACCTCGTTGACCAACTGGATCTCCGCAGCGGACAAATCGATGTTGCTCGGCACCAAATCCAGGTTCTTTACCCGGGTGTGCATCAGCACCTGGTCCAGCGACACCCTCGGCTCGACCAGCAGGTTGTGGACCGTGTGCTCCAGCTCGTAGTGCGGCACGCCCAGGCCCGCGGACAGCGCGCCCTGCGGGTCCAGGTCCACCAGCAACACCCGACGGCCGTATTCGGCGAGCGCGGCACCCAGGTTGATCGTCGACGTGGTTTTTCCCACGCCACCTTTTTGGTTGCACATCGCGATGACTTTGGCCGGGCCGTGCGACGTGCGCGGCTTGGGCTCGGGAATCGTCCGCGGGCGACGGCCGGTCAGGCCGACTTCGATGTTGCTATCCGCCCCGTCAGTCATCTGGGCCGCTCCTCAGCGTCTCGACGCGAGGCATCGTCGCCGGCGCACTCGTCTGCGCCGCTCCTCAGCATCGCTACGCGAGGCATCGTCGCCGGCGACCGCCTCGTGCGCGGCGGTCGGGCAACTGCGGACATGGCAGATGAGTCTAACGGTTACGAGCGCTCCTGCCGGAAGACCCGCAACAACGTCACCTGCGAATTTAGGGCGCTGGTGTGCGTAGTCGTGCGGGCTAGGGTGGCGATCATGAGTTTGAAGCAGCGCATCCCCCTGCTGCGGTGGTCTTTCTGGCGGATGGCGACCGGTGCCCGAAATATCACCACCACCGGCCAGATCGGTGACGGTCGCGAAGCCGCCGCCATTCAATACGTCCTGACCCACGCCCGCGCGGGCGATATCGACGACGTCATAGCAACCGTCGACCGGTTCGCCTACGAGAAATCGATGCTGATCAATGTCGGCGACGAGAAGGGCGCGCTGCTCGACGCGGCCGTCCGCCGGGCTGATCCGAAGCTGGCACTGGAGCTGGGCACATACTGCGGTTATGGCGCGCTCCGCATCGCCCGCGCCGCGCCGGGTGCCAGGGTGTTCTCGGTCGAGCTCGCGGAGGCCAACGCGGTTAATGCCCGACGGATTTGGGCGCATGCCGGTGTCGCGGATCGGATCACCTGTGTGGTCGGCACCATCGGCGACGGCGACCGGACGCTCGACGCGCTCGCGAGCGAGCACGGATTTAGCTCCGGCACAGTGGATTTCGTCTTCCTTGACCACGACAAGGACGCGTATTTGGACGACCTGCTGAGCATCATGGATCGGGGGTGGCTGCATCCCGGGTCAATCGCGGTCGCCGACAACGTCCGAATTCCTGGCGCCCCAAAATACCGCGAATACATGCGCCGGCAGCAGGGCGCGCTATGGAACACCATCGAGCACAAGGCACATCTGGAATACCAAAGCTTGGTCTCAGACTTGGTGCTCGAGTCGCAGTACCTAGGTGGTTAGCGAGCCCGGGGGTGGGCCTCGGCCCAGACCTCGCGCAGCGCATGCACGGTCACCATGGTGTAGATCTGCGTCGTGGTGACCGACGCGTGTCCCAGCAGCTCTTGGACGACGCGGACGTCGGCCCCGCCTTCGAGGAGGTGGGTCGCGAACGAGTGCCGCAGCGTGTGCGGTGATACCCCCGAGGTGATGCCGGCGCGCTCCGCAGCATCCTGCAGCACCTGCCACGCACTCTGCCGCGAGAGCCGCCCGCCGCGGGCGTTGAGGAAGATGGCCGGGGTACCGCGGCCGCGGCGCGCCAGCTCCGAACGCCCGCGAACCAAGTAGGCGTCCAATGCCTGCACCGCCGGCCGGCCGATGGGAACCAAGCGCTGCTTGCCGCCCTTACCACGCAGCAGCACCGATCGGGCCTGAGCGTCGACATCGTCGATGTCGAGTCCCACCGCCTCGGAGATCCGTGCGCCGGTGGAGTAGAGCAGCTCGAGCAGCGCCCGATTGCGCAACGTCAGCGGGCCGTCCGACGGGCTGTCCCCGCCGGCGCCGGCCAGCAGCGCGAGCACCTGGTCGAGGCTAAGGCTCTTGGGCAACCGCCGGCCCGGTGTGGGCGGCTTGACGGCTTGCGCCACATCGGATTCGGCCAACCCTTCGGCTGCGGCGAATCGATGAAAACCCCGGACCGCGATTAGCGTCCGCGCGGCCGACACCGCCGACAGCGGCGAGACCCCGGACTCCGGGTCACCGCGGCGCAGCGCCATCAAAAATTCGCTGACATCGTCTTCGGTGACCTTGACCATGTCGTCGACGCCGCGGGCGGTCAGGTGCTCGAAATACCGCCGGAGATCCCGACGGTAGGAGCTCAGCGTGTTGGCCGCGACGCCGCGCTCGATGGTGAGGTGATCGAGGTAGCCCTGCAGCTGCCCCTCTAGTGGCGGCGCGAGCGTGGTCATCGGTCGGCGGCCTTTCGCGCGCGGAACGCCGTCGAGCGGTCGATCCATGGCGCATCGACCGGCCTCGGCTCCGCGATACCCTCGGTGACCGCGTAAGCCGCCAAAATGCCTCCCACAGCAAGGGAATTGACGATTTCACCGCGGAAGATCCGCTGCACGGCGTCGGCGAGGGAGCACCAAGCCATGCGCATGTCGGCTTCTTCGTCGTGCGCCTCGGGCCGCTCGACCTCGCTCAAACCGGTGGCCAGGAAAACCCGGACCGATTCGTCGCTGAACCCGGGTGCGGAATCGAGATCGATGAGCGTCTGCCAGGTCTCTGCCTGTAGGCCGACCTCCTCGCGCAACTCGCGGGCAGCGCTCAGGTGAGGTGCTTCGCCCTCGACGTCCAGCAATCCCGCGGGTAATTCCCACAGGCGCCGCCTGAGGGGATGGCGGTATTGGTACACCAGCGGAATCCGGCCATGGTTGTCCATGGCGACGATGGCCACGGCACCGTAAAGCTCGACCACCTCTCGAGTCGCAATGTTGCCGCCCGGCATCCGGACACGATCGCTTCGCAACGCGAAAATCGCTCCAGTGTGCAGAGTTTCGGACGATATCGTCTCGAAGTCGTGCTCACCCACGAGTGACAGGTTCGGGCTCGGACAGCGACGAACCCGCCCCGTCATGCTGCTCGCTATTACCGTTGGCCCGGTGCTCGGGAATCTCCAGCGACAGTCGCTCGGCTGCCTTGTAGTCGATTGCCGCACCGATGAAGCCGGCGAACAACGGGTGTGGGCGGGTCGGGCGACTCTTGAGTTCAGGGTGCGCCTGGGTGCCGACGACGAACGGGTGCATCTCCGGCGGATATTCGACGAATTCAACCAGATGCCCGTCCGGCGACGTTCCGGAGAATTTCAGGCCGCTCTCGGCAATCTTGTCCCGGTAGGCGTTGTTGACCTCGTAGCGGTGCCGGTGCCGTTCGGACACCTCGGTCGTCTGATAAGCCTGGGCCACAATCGATCCCGGTTCGAGGACAGCCGGGTAAGCTCCCAACCGCATGGTCCCGCCGAGGTCGGCGTCGCCGGCGACGATGTCCTCTTGGTCGGCCATCGTGGAGATCACCGGGTCGGCGGTGTTCGGGTCGAACTCCGCCGAGTTGGCATCGGACAGACCGACCGAGCGCGCGGCTTCGATCACGATGCACTGCATTCCCAGGCACAGCCCCAACACCGGTAAGCCGCGGGCCCGCGCATGGGAGATGGCGCCGATCTTGCCCTCGATACCGCGTATTCCGAATCCACCGGGGATCAGCACACCGTGCACGTCGTCAAGCACCGCGGCCGCGCCGCCCGGCGTCTGGCAGTCGTCGGAACCCACCCACCGGATGTCGACCTTTGCGCGATGCTTGAAACCGGCGGCCCGCAGCGCCTCGCTCACCGACAGATAAGCATCCGAGAGGTCGATGTATTTGCCCACCAACGCAATTCGCACCGTCTCTTGTGGGTCGTGTACTCGGCGGAGCAGGTCGTCCCATTCGGTCCAGTCGACATCGCGGAACGGCAGGTTGAGCCGTCGCACGACATAGGCATCTAATTCCTCGCGGTGCAACACTTTCGGGATGTCGTAGATCGACGGCGCGTCGGGCGTGGAGATGATGCCGTCGATGTCCACGTCACACATCAGCGCGATCTTGTTTTTCAGCGGTTCGGGCACGTCGCGGTCGCAGCGCAAGATCAGCGCGTCGGGGGTGATACCGATGCTGCGCAGCGCGTTGACCGAGTGCTGAGTGGGCTTGGTTTTCAGCTCTCCGGACGGTGCCAGGTAGGGAATCAGCGAGACATGCAGGAAAAACGCGTTTTCACGCCCGATGTCGTGGCGGACTTGCCGTGCGGCTTCGAGGAACGGCTGCGATTCGATGTCGCCGACCGTGCCTCCGATCTCGGTGATGACGACGTCGGGCCGACGACCGTCGGGGCCGGGCTCGGCCATCGCCAAGATGCGCCTTTTGATCTCGTCGGTGATGTGCGGGATGACCTGCACTGTGTCGCCGAGGTATTCGCCGCGCCGCTCCTTCGCGATCACGGTCGAATAGACCTGTCCGGTAGTGACATTCGCCGAGCCGGACAGATCGCGGTCGAGAAATCGTTCGTAATGACCGACGTCGAGGTCGGTTTCGGCGCCGTCCTCGGTCACGAATACCTCGCCGTGCTGGAACGGATTCATCGTCCCGGGATCGACGTTGAGGTAGGGGTCCAGCTTCTGCATCGTCACCTGCAGCCCACGAGCGGTGAGCAGCTGTCCCAGGCTGCTTGCCGTCAACCCCTTGCCCAGCGACGAAACGACACCACCGCTGACGAACAGATGCTTGGTGGCGGTCTGCGGATGCTTACGCAATGTGGCGACCTCCGTGAAGACGGCGCAGGGCTAGCCTCTGGTGAGGGCTGTTTTCCAGCTTTGGGCCTGCCGACCCACGGAAACCCACCTTAACAAACACTCAGCCGGCTCGTCGCTGACACGCCCGGTGGCCCTACACGGGCATGCTCGAACCGCCCCAGCGTCGGCTTCGCGGCGGACCCCGCTACTGCGCGACGGTGAGGCCGGTGCTGCGGTGGCCGGTGCCGTATTGACCGGTGTGACCACCGTTGATCAGGTCCGCGACACTTAGCACCACCGTCACTCGCCCGGACTCGGCATCGACATTGTCGACGGTGCTGATCGCCGGGGTCACCGCGGCGTCAGCGCGGGCCACGCCGACCGCGGCGGGTCCGTCCGACGAGCCATCACGTCCGGCGAGCACCACGCCCGACCCATGTGGCGCCAGCGCCGCGGCGAACCGGGCCACGCTGAGCCCCTGATTGCCGGCGTCGTTGGCCAGCGCGCCACCGGTGATGACGGCCGCAGCATTCGACGCGCCGAGGTGCTGATTTCCGTGTTCCGGGAAAGAAATGAAACCCGTGTCGCGCAGCGCCGCGAGTACGGTGTCGCGTTGTCCGTCGTCGACCGGCGGCGTGGCCGGATCGCGGTTGATCAACAACGCGATGCCCAGCAGGTCGCCGGCCTGGGATCCTTGGTCGACCAGTTTCGTGCTCAGCTGCGCACCGGCGGGGAGCACCGATGAGGTGACCACCGAGTGCATCTTCTCCGCCGAATTGGCATCGACGAACTCCTGGGTCAGGCTCACCGTGCCGGTGACCCCTCCCCCGGCCTGCGTGACGATCTTTGCCACCGCATCGACGTCTTCGTCCTTCGCATCGGGCGCGCGGAAGATGATCAGTGACTTGCCGTTGAGTGCGTCGTGCACCATCCGGCCAGCCATCTGTGTGTCGAAAGCGTTGGCAGATGCAAGCTTTGCGGCCAGTTGGTCCTTCTGGCCGTTGAGGCCGTTGACCTCGTTGTGCAGAGTGCGCGTCTCGTCGCGCAGCCCCGACACCAGGGTGTTGGAAAGAAATCCTGACCCCAGGACGACTCCCACCGCCAGAGCCAGGAACACAGCGGCCAACGAAATCGCGTGCTGGCGAAGAGATATCACGTCGCTACCGTCCTAGTGAATCCAGTGCTGCAACCAGAGCCAGAAATGATTCCAGTACAGGCCTGCCCAGTGCAGCACCACCGTGTCGGTGCGCGACACCCATAGCGCGGCGATGATCGAGAGCAGCATTGTCAGGATCAGCAACGCGATCGCGCCGCCGGAGATGCGGTTGTGGTACAGCGTGGCAACGGCTTTCGCGTCCACCACCTTTTCGCCCACGCGCAGCCTCGTGAGGAACGTCGAGGGGTTGCTCTGCTGGCGGGTGCGGTCGAAGAACGTCTCGATGTTGGCGCGGTGGCCGGCGGTCACCAGCAGCGCTGCACCATGGTGGTCGGCCAACAGCAGCGCGAGGTCGGCTGGGGAACCGGCGGCGGGAAACGTCATCGCCCCGACACCGAGATCTTGGATGCGCTCCAGGCCCGGTGCGTGACCGTCCGCGTCGGCCGGCAGGACCACCTGTGCTCCGCTCTTGAGTACTTCGGCGCTCAGGTTGCTGGGATCGCCGACGATCAACTGGGGGCGATATCCGGCGTTACGCAGGACGTCTGCCCCGGTACCGACGCCGATGAGGACCGGTTGGTATTCCTTGATGAAGGGCTTGAGCCGTTTGAGGTCGTCGGCGGCGTCTTCGTCGTCGGCGACGATCACGACATGGCGACGGCGTAGTTCGATGTCGACGTCAGGAATGCCGATCCCGTCGATGAGCAGCGGGCTCTCGCTGCGGATGAACTCAATGGTGTTGCCGGCGAACGCTTCCAGATGCGAGACCAAACCGCTCTTGGCTTCCTGCATCAAGGCGGCGATCTCTTCGTCGGTGCGCTCCGTGCCGCGGATCAGCCGACGGTCTCCAGCGTAGATTCCACCGTTGTACAGGCGGACTTTGGAGCCGTCCTTGACCTTCTTGAAAACGTCCGTACCGGTCTCGTCGATGAGCGTGACACCGTTGGCCAGCAGCACCTCGGGGCCGAGATTGGGATAACGGCCCGACACCGACGGAGAAGCGTTGACAACGGCGGCGATCTCGGCGTCGACGAGCGCATCGGCGGTGATCCGATCTAAGTCCAGCACGTCGAGGACCACGATGTCGCCAGGGCCGACGCGGCGCAGCAGTCGGTCGATGTCGCGATCGACCCGGGCGGTGCCAACAACGCCCGGCCGCGAGGTGTTACGGGACAACAACGAGGACAAAGTGGTGGTCACGCTCATGGAGGCGATTCTGTCGGGGATCCCGAACCGGACCGGGGAGGCGCGCCGTAACAACCGCCTCAGAAGTAATATCTTGTCACATCTGTCACAGGGCCGTAGCCCAGTTCAGGTCGCGATCCGATCACAGTCCGCAGCCTCGATCAGTTCCCGGGCATGGGCGCGCGCGGTGTCCGAATCGCCTAGCCCAGCCAGCATTCTGGCGAGCTCGTTGACCCGATCGTCGCCGTCCAGTCGCCGTACGCCGCTGGCGCCGTTCTTTCCGTTGGTGTCGACCATCAGGTGGATGTCGGCATAGGCAGCGACTTGCGGGAGATGAGTCACCACGATCACCTGCCGGGTGCGAGCCAACCGCGCCAGCCGTCGGCCGATCTGGACGGCCGCCCGCCCGCCGACGCCGGCGTCGACCTCGTCGAACACCATCGTGGTGCCGGCAGTCCGCGAGGACGACGTCGCCAGGACCACCTCCAAGGCCAGCATCACCCGCGACAACTCGCCGCCCGACGCGCTTTTCGCCAGCGGCAGAACGGTCATTCCCCGGTGGGCGGCGAAGCCGAATTCGACAAGGTCGACGCCATCGCCACCGGCATGGGCCCGCGCACCAGTACTGAGCGTGAGCGCCGCGGGGTCGTCGGCGGTGGCCGGCATTGTCGACACCGAAATGGTGAACTCGGCATCGGCCATCGCCAAACCCGACAGCTCCCTGGTGACTTCCTTCGCGAGCCGCTTGGCGGCCTGCGTGCGCGCCTTGCTGAGCTCGGCTGCGGCGCCAGCCAATTCGAGTGCAAGCTCTTCGACGCGGCGTTGCAGGCCCGCCAACGCCTCTTCGGAGACGTCGAGCTGAGCCAATCGCTCGCGCGCCTCGCGGGCCCACGCGAGCACGCCGTCGATGTCGGCGGCGTATTTGCGGGTGAGGGTGCGCAGCTCCGCCTGCCGGGCCAGCTTGCCATCCAAAGTGCTGGCGTCCGAAGGTAATTCGCCGAGATAGCCGCCGAGCTCGCGCGAGACATCGCCGACGACGGTCAGCGCCTCATCGAGCTGGGCGGCCAGTCCACCTAGTGTGGAATCATCGGTCGACTCCAATGCCGCCTTGGCGCGCCCCAGACAGTCGGCCGCCGACGCGGATTGCGCCGTCGGGTCTGCACTGGCGTCATCCGCCGCGCCGGCCAATGCGACGCGGGCGCCGGACGCCGCTTCGCGCAGCGCGTCCAGCTCGGAGAGCCGACGGATTTCGCCCACCAGGCTGTCGTCCTCACCGGGAGCCGGATCGACGGTACCGATCTCGTCGAGCGCGAACTTCAGCCGATCAGCTTCCTGCGCCAGTTCACGGGCGCGGTTGCTCCTGTCGACGAAGTCTCGGCGGGCCGTCTGCCAGGCGTCGCGCAGCTTGCGATACTTCTCCAGCTTGGCGTCGACTCCGGCGAACCGGTCGAGCGCACCGCGTTGCTCGTCGGGCCGCATCAGCCGCAGCTGGTCGTTCTGGCCATGCAGCGTCAGCAGCTCGGCGGTGAAACCGCTCAGAGATTTCGCCGGGACACTGCGCCCGCCCAGGTAGGCCCGCGACGGGCCCTCACGGCTGACCGAGCGCAGCGCGATGATACTGCCGTCCTCGTCGCGCTCGGCCCCTGAGCCGTCGAGCAGCTCGTCGAGCAACGCAACGGACTTGTCGTCGAGATCGGCTGTGGTGAAACGACCTTCGACGACGGCGCGCTCAGCCCCGGAACGAACCCGGTTCGCGTCCGCGCGGGCTCCGCCGAGCAGATGCAACCCGGTCACCACCATGGTCTTTCCGGTACCGGTCTCACCGGTCAAAACCGTTAAACCGCGACCGAATTCGGCCGTCGCGACACTGATGGCGCCAAGCGACTCGATCCGAATCTCGGAGAGCACAGCTACCGTCCGCGCCAGCCGGTGACGGGCAGCCGGAACTTGCGCACCAGTCGGTCGGTAAACGGCGCGCTGTCCAACCGAGCCCATTTCACCGAAGCGTCGCAGCGCTGCACTTCCAGCCGCGCACCCGCGGGTACCCGCATCTCACGGCGACCGTCGCAGAACACCAGCGCGTCGTGCCCGTCAGCCTCGATTTCGATCGCGATGCGCGCATCCGGGCTGGTGACCATCGGACGAGCAAACAGCGCGTGGGCATTGTTCGGCACGACCAGCAGCGCTTCCAGGTCGGGCCACATGATGGGCCCACCTGCGGAGAACGCGTAGGCCGTCGAACCCGTCGGTGTCGAGACCAGCACACCGTCACAGCCGAATGTCGACACCGGACGGCCGTCGACCTCGAGGACGACGCCGAGCACTCCGAGGCGAGGGCCCTTCTCCAGGCTGGCCTCATTGAGCGCCCACCCGCGAGAAATGACCTCGCCCTTGACCATCACCGCAACGTCGAGGGTCAACCGTTCCTCGAGCTGGTAACTCCGAGCGACGACGTGCTCGAGAACACGGTCGATGCCCTCGGTCTCGGCTTCGGCCAGAAATCCGATCCGCCCGAGGTTGATACCGAGCACCGGGACGTTGGCGTTGCGGGCAAGCTCGGCAGCACGCAGAAACGTGCCGTCGCCGCCCAAGCCGATGACCAGCTCGCAGCCCTCCGCGGCGTCGGGATCGGCGTCGACGAGTTCGATATCGACGCCCAACGCGCGCTCGTCGTCCGGACCGAGTGGCACCGGACCGCGGTCAACCGCTTCCGCGGACAGGACGCGAAGCCGAATATCGTTGGCGCTCAACACTTTTTCGATTAGATGAGCGGTCTCAGTCGCTTCTTCGCGACCGGTGTGGACCACCAGCAGGACGGTGCGCTCAGTCGTCACTGTGACTGCCCTCCCGGACCTGACTCGACTGCGCCGCGAACCGCACGTTCCAACTCATCAGCAGACAGACCCCGATCGGTTTCGGCGCGTAACCACAGGAAGTATTCAACGTTGCCCGACGGGCCGGGCAGCGGGCTGGGGGCGACCCCTATCGCGTGCCATCCCAGATCTTCGGCGCGACGGGCGACGTGGAGCACGGCACTCGCCCGCAGTTCGGGATCGTGAACGACGCCGCCGGCTCCCACGTGACCTTTACCCACCTCGAACTGCGGCTTCACCATAGGCACGATATCCGCGTCGGCGGACGCGCAGCCAGTCAACGCCGGTAACACCGTGGTCAGCGAAATGAACGAAAGGTCAGCGACGACAGCATCGACCGTGCCGTCGATCGCCTCTGGAGTGAGTTGTCGTACGTTGGTGCGCTCGATCACCACGACCCGGTCGTCGGACCGCAGTGACCAGGCCAGCTGTCCGTATCCGACGTCGACCGCCACCACTTCGCGCGCCCCGCGATCCAGCAGCACCTCGGTGAAACCGCCGGTCGACGCACCGGCGTCGAGACAGCGTCGTCCCTCGACGTCGATTCCGAAAGCGTCCAGTGCGCCGATGAGCTTGTGGGCGCCGCGCGACACCCAGCCGCGTTCGGTGTCGTCGGTGACCTTGAGCGCCGAGGTGGGGGCGACCGCCGTACCAGGCTTGACCGCGGGCATCCCGTCGATGCTGACCTTGCCGGCGCCGATCAGTTCCGCAGCCTGCTGTCGTGACCGGGCGAGCCCGCGGCGGACAAGCTCGGCATCAACACGGGTGCGCCGGGGCACGACAGCCCTCAGGCCTTCTCCGCCGACTCCAGCGCCTGCACCAACATGTCGTGCGCCTGGGAGAGTTTGCGCGCGATCTCTTCGAGATCGGCTTCGGCGGGTCCGTTCTCGGTGTCGGCGGGATCCGGCAACTCGGCGATCGCGGCGTCGATCCGTGCACGAATCTCTTCAGGGTCGGTACTGATTGCGCCACTTCTCCTGTCTCGTTGGCATCCCACTACGCTGCCGATCGTCGTCGGCGCGACTCATCGCGTTACCACGGTACGGGATTTACGCCAGAGACCATCGTTGTAGGGCGGCGTGTGCGGTATCGTCGCCGGCTCGGACGCTGGTGGCCTGAGCGGACCACACGGCGTGGGCGACGGCACGGACAATCGCGAGGCCGTCTCCGTCGTCGTGGTGCGCCGCTCTTACAACCGCTGTACCGCCGTCGGTGTCGACCGTCCAGGCATCCTGCGGGCCCACTTTCAGCTCTTCGGCGTCTTGATGAAGCGCTCGCAGGTCGTGACCGATGAAAGAAGCGCGCTGCTCGGGCACCGCGTACACCGCGTCACACGCGGAGTTGACCCCGGTCAGCACCATCAGGCTGGGCAGCTCGGCCGCGTTGGCGCCGGCGATGTCGGTGTTGAGCCGGTCGCCGACCACCAGCGGTGTGCGAAAGTCACCGCGCGCCAAGGCATCTCGCATCAATGTGGGCGCTGGCTTTCCCGCCACCTGCGGCTCGGCGTCGGTAGCCGCCTTGAGGGCGGCCACCATCGATCCGTTTCCCGGGAGCAGGCCGCGTTCGGTCGGCAGCGTGGCGTCGACATTGGCGGCGACCCATACTGCGCCGGCCCGGATGGCCAGCGCCGCCTCGGCAAGGTTCGCCCACCCGGTCTCGGGTGAATGGCCCTGTACCACGGCGCCGGGACCGTCGTCGTAGCTGCGAACCGGCCTGAGCCCGACTGCCGCGACTTCGGCGGCCAGCGATTCCGTGCCGACCACCAGGACCCGCGACTCCGACGGCAATTGGCTTGCCAGCAGGTGAGCTGCGCTCTGCGCGCTGGTGACGACGTCGTCGTCGGCAGCTTGCAGGCCGAGGTCTTGGAGGTGTGCGGCGACTTCACCGGCGCTGCGCGAGGCGTTGTTGGTGACGAACAACGCTCGGCCCGGCGCCTTCTCCAGCGCCTCGACCGCGCCCTCGGTCAGTTCATGACCGCGAAAGACCGTTCCGTCGAGATCGAGAAGCAGACAATCATGTTCCCGCGCAAGGGTTCCCACGTCAACCGAGCTCGCTCACTCGGTCCTCGGCGTCGGTGGCCCCGTCGATGTCGGCCTCGGCGGCGTGCAAGAACCATTGCAGCGCCTCGTCTTTGCGGTCGAGCGCCAGGAGCACCTCGGCGTAGGCGTAGAACAGCCGTGCGGAAATGGTGCCGGTGCGAGCGGGGTCGAGCTGAGGAGTCGACAGCACCGTCAGTGCCTGCTCGAGCTGGCCGAGATCGGTGCGGGCGCCGGCGATGACGATCCGCATCTCGTCGGCCTCATCACCGGTCAGCTTGCTCGCCTCGTCACCACGGGCCAGTTCGAGGGCGCGTTCCGGGCGGCCCAGTCCGCGTTCGCAGTCGGCGATCAACGGAAGCAGCGGCGATTTGCTGCCCATCCTGCGTGCCGCGCGCAGTTCCGCGATTGCCTGGGACCAGTCGCCGCACTGATAGGCCGCGATGCCGACGGCTTCCCGCACGGCGGCGATCCGCCCGGAGCGCGCCCGGGCGGCGCGGGCGTGGCTGAGCGCGGCCTCTGGGTCCTCGTCGAGCAATGTCCCCGCCGCAACGAGATGACGGGCCACGGCGTCGGCGTTGGCCTTGTCCAAAGTGCTGAGTTCCCGGCGGATTTCGGGGGCCAGTTGCTTGGCTTCGATCTCGGGTGGGATCGGCGGGCCCTTGGCCTCGTCGTTGGCGCCGTTTCGAGGCTGTGGTCTGCGGTCACCGGCCGACCGTGACGACGGCCCCTCGGGACGCCTGCCGCGATGCTGCGGTCCCCGCGGGCCGTCCCCGCCCCGCTCGCGAGACGGGCGACGATCACCACCTGTTCTGTTGTCGACCACGGAAACCTTTCGCCACGAAACCTCGTGCCAGGATACGGCCCCCGGCACTGGTCCCGGTAATCCCGGTCTGTCGGTCAGAGCACGGCATCGGCCAGCCGGTCCACCTGCTCGAGTGACGAGACGGCTGGGTGGAACAGCACCCGGTCGAAGCCCAGGTCGGCGTAGGCGCGGACGGTGTCGCGCGCATCCTGTGGTGTGGTGATGATGTCGTCAACATTGAGCTTGGCGTAGTCAGGCTTGAATCCGTAGTAGTGCGCTAGATGGCTGCGGCCGGCGTCGGCTACCCCAGCGCCTCCGATCGCGAAGTTCACCGATGCGTGATTCGTCGGCTCGCCGACGCGTCCGGCCTCACGCCAGCCCTGCCGGACCCGATCAAGGAACTGCGCCTGGCCCGTGTAGTCACGCAGCGCTCCGGCGACCCAGCCGTCGCCGACAGTCGTCGCACGGCGTAGCGCCGCCTTACCCCGGCCACCGAACAGCAGCGGAATGTCCACCGGCTCAGGCACTATCGGGCTGTCACCGACCACCGGCTTACCGCTCCAGACTTCGCGCATGGTAGTCACTTCCTGATCGAGCAACCGGCCACGCTTCTCGAAATCCACTCCCGCTGCGACGTAGTCGTCCGCTCGGGAACCGACCGCGACGCCGATCGCCAGCCGGCCGCCCGCCACCAGCGCAAGGCTCGCAAGTTGCTTGGCCAAAATGGTCGGCGGATAGAGCGGGCCAGCAGGATGTTGGTTCGGGGCATCATCGATTTCTGTTGCGGGGCTGAAGTGTTCGCGGCCGGACTAGCTGAACAAACGCTGCGCTTCGAGTACCCGGCCGGTTCGGTGTTGCGGGGAAATTTTGTTAATGCACAAATGCCCGTGCCCCCCAAAGGTTTTGGGGGGCACGGGTGTGTTGTGTGTGTTCGGCGGTGTCCTACTTTTCCACCCGGGTGGGTAGTATCATCGGCGCTGGCAGGCTTAGCTTCCGGGTTCGGGATGGGTCCGGGCGTTTCCCTGTCGCTATGACCGCCGTAACTTTATTCACCCGTTTTTGGGTGTGGTTCGTGGTGTTTTTGGTGGTGGGGTGCAGCAGTTTGGTTGTTGTGGGTTAGTGGTTGCGTGTGTGTAAGTTTTCGGCCGGTTAGTGCCAGTTCCCTGAGCTCATTGCTGGGCTTGTAGGTCTGGTCTATTGATCCCGTGGTCTGCGGGGGGCCTTATCCCACTTAATGGGTGAGAAGCCTG
Organism: Mycobacterium paraterrae; assembly: GCF_022430545.2. Taxonomy (NCBI): domain Bacteria; kingdom Bacillati; phylum Actinomycetota; class Actinomycetes; order Mycobacteriales; family Mycobacteriaceae; genus Mycobacterium; species Mycobacterium paraterrae. The sequence continues at coordinate 4,764,766 of NZ_CP092488.2, forward strand.
GTCTTGGAGGGGGTTTCCCGCTTAGATGCTTTCAGCGGTTATCCTGTCCGAACGTGGCTATCCAGCGGTGCCCCTGGTGGGACAACTGGTGGACCAGAGGTTCGTCCGTCCCGGTCCTCTCGTACTAGGGACAGGTTTCCTCAAGCTTCTGACGCGCGCGGCGGATAGAGACCGAACTGTCTCACGACGTTCTAAACCCAGCTCGCGTGCCGCTTTAATGGGCGAACAGCCCAACCCTTGGGACCTGCTCCAGCCCCAGGATGCGACGAGCCGACATCGAGGTGCCAAACCATCCCGTCGATATGGACTCTTGGGGAAGATCAGCCTGTTATCCCCGGGGTACCTTTTATCCGTTGAGCGACACCCCTTCCACTCGGGGGTGCCGGATCACTAGTCCCGACTTTCGTCCCTGCTTGACGTGTAGGTCTTGCAGTCAAGCTCCCTTGTGCACTTGCACTCAACACCTGATTGCCGTCCAGGTTGAGGGAACCTTTGGGCGCCTCCGTTACATTTTGGGAGGCAACCGCCCCAGTTAAACTACCCACCAGGCACTGTTCCTGAACCGGATATACGGTTCGAGGTTAGAGGTCCAATACGATCAGAGTGGTATTTCAACAACGACTCCGCAATTACTGGCGTAATTGTTTCACAGTCTCCCACCTATCCTACACAAACCGTACCGAACATCAATACCAAGCTATAGTGAAGGTCCCGGGGTCTTTTCGTCCTGCCGCGCGTAACGAGCATCTTTACTCGTAGTGCAATTTCGCCGAGTCTATGGTTGAGACAGTTGAGAAGTCGTTACGCCATTCGTGCAGGTCGGAACTTACCCGACAAGGAATTTCGCTACCTTAGGATGGTTATAGTTACCACCGCCGTTTACTGGGGCTTAAATTCTCCGCTTCACCCCCAAAGGGGTTAACGGGTCCTCTTAACCTTCCAGCACCGGGCAGGCGTCAGTCCGTATACATCGTCTTGCGACTTCGCACGGACCTGTGTTTTTAGTAAACAGTCGCTTCTCACTGGTTTCTGCGACCCACTCCCGCTGCCGGCCGCGCAGGCCATGACGGTGTGTGGGCCCCCCTTCTCCCGAAGTTACGGGGGTATTTTGCCGAGTTCCTTAACCATAGTTCTCTCGTACGCCTTGGTATTCTCTACCTGACCACCTGTGTTGGTTTGGGGTACGGGCCGTGTGTGAGCTCGCTAGAGGCTTTTCTCGGCAGCATAGGATCACCGAATTCACCTCATCCGGTTATGCATCACCTCTCGGAATATGTGACACCCGGATTTACCTGAATGTCTTCCTACGGGCTTGCCCCAGTATTACCACTGACTGGTACGGCTACCTTCCTGCGTCACCCCATCGCTTGACTACTACCAGCGAAGATCCCACGCAGCCCCCAGAACTCGTTGACCCGAAGGTCGCCGATGATCCGGGATTTGGGTGGTTAGTACCGCTGATTCGTCATGGGCGCGCACACACGGGTACGGGAATATCAACCCGTTGTCCATCGACTACGCCTGTCGGCCTCGCCTTAGGTCCCGACTCACCCTGGGCGGACTGGCCTGGCCCAGGAACCCTTGGTCTTTCGGCGGGCAAGGTTCTCACTTGCCTTATCGCTACTCATGCCTGCATTCTCACTCCCACACCCTCCACCACTCGATCACTCGGTGGCTTCACTGGATGCAGGACGCTCCCCTACCCAACGTATAAATACGTTGCCGCGGCTTCGGCGGTGTGCTTGAGCCCCGCTACATTATCGGCGCACAATCACTTGACCAGTGAGCTATTACGCACTCTTTCAAGGGTGGCTGCTTCTAAGCCAACCTCCTGGTTGTCTATGCGACTGCACATCCTTTTCCACTTAGCACACGCTTAGGGGCCTTAGCCGGCGATCTGGGCTGTTTCCCTCTCGACGCACGGAGCTTATCCCCCGCCGTCTCACTGCCACGCTTTGACTTACCGGCATTCGGAGTTTGGCTGACGTCAGTAACCTAGTAGGGCCCATCGGCCATCCAGTAGCTCTACCTCCGGCAAGAAACACGCAACGCTGCACCTAAATGCATTTCGGGGAGAACCAGCTATCACGGAGTTTGATTGGCCTTTCACCCCTACCCACAACTCATCCCCTCAGTCTTCAACCTAAGTGGGTTCGGGCCTCCACGCGGTCTTACCCGCGCTTCACCCTGGCCATGGGTAGATCACTCCGCTTCGGGTCCAGAACACACCACTACACCACCACAACGGTGGATACGCCCTATTCAGACTCGCTTTCGCTGCGGCTACCCCACCCGGGTTAACCTCGCGACATGTCCCTGACTCGCAGGCTCATTCTTCAAAAGGCACGCCATCACCCCACCCAAAAGGGAAGGCTCTGACGGCTTGTAGGCACACGGTTTCAGGTACTCTTTCACTCCCCTCCCGGGGTACTTTTCACCATTCCCTCACGGTACTCATCCGCTATCGGTCATCAGGAAGTATTCAGGCTTACCGAGTGGTCTCGGCAGATTCACAGCAGATTCCACGGGCCCGCTGCTACTCGGGTATTTGCGACACCAGGCAACATGTTTTCACCTACCGGGCTCTCACCGTCTACGGCAGACCATCCCAGGCCACTTCGACTAACACGCCACTACTGATGCTGCGATCGGCGGACCACAGAACACAAACCCCACAACACCACACACACAACCCCCGCCGGGTATCACATGCGCACGGTTTAGCCATCCTCCGCTTTCGCTCGCCACTACTCACGGAATCACTATTGTTTTCTTTTCCTACGGGTACTGAGATGTTTCACTTCCCCGCGTTCCCCCCTGCACCCTATGTATTCAGATACAGGTGACACGACATCACTCGTGCCGGGTTTCCCCATTCGGACATCCTCGGATCCACGCTCGGTTGACAGCTCCCCGAGGCATATCGCAGCCTCCCACGTCCTTCATCGGCTCCTGATGCCAAGGCATCCACCATGTGCCCTTAAACACTTACAAACACAAAAAACACTCTCGACAAAAAACTGAAAAAACAGTCAATTGCTAAAGATGCTCGCAACCACTATCCACAAATCAAACACCACACCCCACCACCAAGTCAGGGCGACAACCCCACCCCTGCGATCCAACGACCACAGGACAACAGCAGGTGTTGCCTCAGGACCCAACAGTGTGTTTGATGATCCGCCAACCCACCCACGGCTCTCCCACGCAGGCATCACAGGTCAGACATGTTGTTGTGCACCAAACCCGGCGCCACTACAGCGCACGAATTCCTCACGGCCCACACCCCCACCAATTGAGGATGTTTTTCGTGGTGCTCCTTAGAAAGGAGGTGATCCAGCCGCACCTTCCGGTACGGCTACCTTGTTACGACTTCGTCCCAATCGCCGATCCCACCTTCGACAGCTCCCCCCACAAGGGTTAGGCCACTGGCTTCGGGTGTTACCGACTTTCATGACGTGACGGGCGGTGTGTACAAGGCCCGGGAACGTATTCACCGCAGCGTTGCTGATCTGCGATTACTAGCGACTCCGACTTCACGGGGTCGAGTTGCAGACCCCGATCCGAACTGAGACCGGCTTTCAAGGATTCGCTAAGCCTCACGGCATCGCAGCCCTTTGTACCGGCCATTGTAGCATGTGTGAAGCCCTGGACATAAGGGGCATGATGACTTGACGTCATCCCCACCTTCCTCCGAGTTGACCCCGGCAGTCTCTCACGAGTCCCCGCCATAACGCGCTGGCAACATGAGACAAGGGTTGCGCTCGTTGCGGGACTTAACCCAACATCTCACGACACGAGCTGACGACAGCCATGCACCACCTGCACACAGACCACAAGGGAACCGATATCTCTACCGGCGTCCTGTGCATGTCAAACCCAGGTAAGGTTCTTCGCGTTGCATCGAATTAATCCACATGCTCCGCCGCTTGTGCGGGCCCCCGTCAATTCCTTTGAGTTTTAGCCTTGCGGCCGTACTCCCCAGGCGGGGTACTTAATGCGTTAGCTACGGCACGGATCCCAAGGAAGGAAACCCACACCTAGTACCCACCGTTTACGGCGTGGACTACCAGGGTATCTAATCCTGTTCGCTCCCCACGCTTTCGCTCCTCAGCGTCAGTTACTGCCCAGAGACCCGCCTTCGCCACCGGTGTTCCTCCTGATATCTGCGCATTCCACCGCTACACCAGGAATTCCAGTCTCCCCTGCAGTACTCCAGTCTGCCCGTATCGCCCGCACGCCCCCAGTTAAGCCAGGGAATTTCACGGACAACGCGACAAACCACCTACGAGCTCTTTACGCCCAGTAATTCCGGACAACGCTCGCACCCTACGTATTACCGCGGCTGCTGGCACGTAGTTGGCCGGTGCTTCTTCTCCACCTACCGTCACCGGCAACAAAAGCTACCGGCTTCGCCGATGGTGAAAGAGGTTTACAACCCGAAGGCCGTCATCCCCCACGCGGCGTCGCTGCATCAGGCTTGCGCCCATTGTGCAATATTCCCCACTGCTGCCTCCCGTAGGAGTCTGGGCCGTATCTCAGTCCCAGTGTGGCCGGACACCCTCTCAGGCCGGCTACCCGTCGTCGCCTTGGTAGGCCATCACCCCACCAACAAGCTGATAGGCCGCGGGCCCATCCCACACCGCAAAAGCTTTCCACCACAACCCATGCAGGCCGTAGTCCTATCCGGTATTAGACCCAGTTTCCCAGGCTTATCCCAAAGTGCAGGGCAGATCACCCACGTGTTACTCACCCGTTCGCCACTCGAGTACCCCCGAAAGGGCCTTTCCGTTCGACTTGCATGTGTTAAGCACGCCGCCAGCGTTCGTCCTGAGCCAGGATCAAACTCTCCAAACAAAAACCCCGGAACAACCCGGCAGAATCCGAATCAGAACAATCCAATCCCAACAAAAAAGACACCAAAACCGGCATCAAAAAACATCACACCCCCACAAACGGGAAAACACGGAGGCATGACAAAAACAACAACAAAACAAAACCACCAAACACACTATTGAGTTCTCAAACAACACCCTCCCCGGCCGCGCAACAAGCCCTGCGGTTTTACCCGCATGCTCGCTCCTCGGACGTCGAGGAACCCCACCGAAATGGGTGTCCCTCTGGGATGCCGCCGCGCTCTCCGGCCTGGCCGGGTCGCAGCGACTCGATTAAGTTACGTGACCGCAAACTAAGAGTCAAACAAGCTGCTAGACGGCGTGTTTCAGCCGGCTCAAGATCAGTCAACGCGTTCGACGCCGGCAATGTTCCGCTTGCCGCGACGCAGCACCAGCCACCGTCCGTGAAGGAAATCGGAAGGCTGCGGCGTCCACGACTCGTCGACGATCTTGGTGTTGTTGACGTATGCCCCGCCTTCGGCGATGGTGCGCCGCGCGGCCCCCTTGCTCGGCACCAGGCCGCTGGCCACCAAGAGCTCGGCGATCCCGTCCGGCGCTCCCGGCCGCAACTGCGCAATCGACGTCTCCTGTAACGCCGCGCGCAGCGTGGCGTCATCCAGCCGCGTCAGTTCGCCGCGTCCGAACAGGGCACTACTGGCGTGTTCGACCGCCTCGGTCGCCTGCTCACCGTGGACCAAAGTGGTGAGCTCGCGCGCCAGGCGTCGTTGGGCCGCGCGCTGCTGCGGACGCTCGGCAGTGGACGCTTCCAACTCCGCCAAGTCATCGGCCGGCAGGAAGGTGAACCACCGCAGATACCGGATGACGTCGGCATCGGCGGTGTTGACGAAATACTGGTACCAGGCGTAAGGGCTCGTCATCTCCGGATCCAGCCAGAGGTTCCCACCACCGGTGGACTTGCCGAATTTGGTGCCGTCGGCCGCGGTCACCAGCGGGACCGTCAGCGCATGCACGGAGGTCGCCAGTTTCTGCCGAACCAGCCGGACACCGGCGATGATGTTTCCCCATTGGTCGGAACCGCCGATCTGCAGCACGCAGTCATGACGCCGATGCAACTCGACGAAGTCGTTCGCCTGCAACAGCATGTAGCTGAACTCCGTATAGGAGATGCCCTCACCTTCCAGGCGACGCTTGACGGTGTCGCGGTCAAGCATGACGTTGACCGAGAAGTGTTTGCCGATGTCGCGCAGTAGTTCAATCGCAGACATCGCGCCGGTCCACTCGAGGTTGTTCTCCACGATGGCCCCCGTCGGCGATTTGTCGAAGTCGACGAAACGCTCGAGCTGCCCTCGGATCCGTCCGGTCCACTCCAAAACGGTGTCGGCCGTGTTGAGCACTCGTTCGCCGGTTTCGCGCGGGTCGCCAATCAGGCCTGTCGCGCCACCGGCCAAAACGATGGGCCGGTGACCGGCCCGCTGAAACCGACGTAGCGCCAGCAGCGGCACCAGATGCCCGGCATGCAAACTGGGCGCGGTGGGGTCGAATCCCGCGTACAGCGTGATCGGACCCCTCGCGGCGTCCGCAGCCAGCGCGTCGAGGTCGGTCGACTGCGCAATCAGCCCACGCCAGCCCAGCTCTTCGATGATTTCAGCGCCCACGATCACTAATCTTCTCGCACCTGCAAGCCGCCTCACGGGCGGGCGCGCACGACTCAGTCGCTGGCACCCGGCGCCGGAGCACGGGGGCTGCGTCGATAAGCCGATACCTCGGCTCGTCCCGGCATCCACAGGCGCCACGCGCGGTCAGCGGCCTGACTGACCCCGACGCGAGGCCCCGCGGTTGCGTCTACGACGCCATTGAGTGTCAAGCGGATCGGACTGTCGGCGTCGAACAGATCGATCCCATTGTCCGCCAACCTGATTCCTAGAGCCGCGCACAGATTCCCGGGTCCGCGCGCCAGCGCCCGAGGCCGGACCGTGGGGCCACGCCGCAGTTGGGCGACGTCGAGTCCAGTGTCGATCGCAGCGGCGCGCAACAGTACCGCCGCCGCCGTCCCGTCGGTGGCGCAGACCACATTCGCGCAGACATGGATGCCGTGGCTGAGGTAGGCGTAAAGCCGACCGGGCGGGCCGAACATCACGGCGCTGCGCTCGGTCACGCCGCGGTACGAATGCGCGGCGGCGTCCGGCCACGGTCCGTCCGGAATGCCGCCGTAAGCCTCGACCTCGACGATCGTCGCGCTGACGCCGCGACCGCTGAGGGTGGCGCCGAGAAGGCGGTACGCCGCTTCAACCGGGTCAACCGCGAGTTGGTCAGCGCCCACCCAACAGATTCTGCACGTGGTCCTTGACACCCGACCAGCAGGGGCGGATTATTCATCGCATGATGACTTCATCAAATGATGAATTATTGCATCACCGTCACGAGGCAGCGATCGACATCAACCACCTACGGGTCATTCGTGGAAAACGGCCTGCGCTGCGTGACTTCTCGGCCCGGGTGGCGCGCGGCAGCATTACCGGGCTGCTGGGCCCATCGGGCTGCGGAAAAACCACATTGATCCGCTGCATCGTCGGCACACAGCTGATCACTTCGGGTTCGGTGCGGGTGCTCGGCTTTCCAGCTGGATCGGCGGCGCTGCGGCATCGGGTCGGGTACGTCCCACAAAACCCCACGATCTACGACGACCTGCGCGTCATCGACAACGTCCGCTATTTCGCAGCGCTCTACGGCTTCGACGATGCCGCCGCCGAGTCGGCGGTCGAACTGGTGGGGCTAGGCGATCACAGCACTGCCTACTGCGCCAACCTGTCCGGCGGTCAGCGCACTCGGGTATCGCTGGCGTGCGCACTGGTCTGTCGGCCGGAGCTGTTGGTGCTCGACGAGCCCACCGTCGGACTGGACCCGGTGCTTCGGGCCAACTTGTGGGAACGGTTCGACGAGCTGGCCCGTGGCGGAACCACATTGCTGGTGTCGAGCCATGTGATGGACGAAGCCGATCACTGCGGCGACCTCATCCTCATGCGCGAGGGCCATCTGATCGCGCACACCACCCCGGCTCAACTACGAGAGGACACCGGATGTCGGTCACTGGAGGACGCCTTCCTGTCGATCATCACGCGCCGAGCCAGTTAGGGCTTCGAAGTCAGCTGAAACCGTTCGCAGCTACGACTTTTCGCATCCTGCGCCAGTTGATGGCCGACCCACGAAGCATTGCGATGATCTTGTTCGTGCCGATTCTGGTCATCACCCTGATCTATTTCATGTTCGAGAACGCGCCGCACCGCCCCGCTAGCCCAACGCCGTTCCACAACGCATGTCTAATTCTGCTCGGCCTGTTTCCCCTCTTCATGATGTTCATCATCACGTGCATCACGATGCAGCGAGAGCGTGCGTCGGGGACGTTGGAGCGAATCTTGACCACCCCGCTGCGCCGACTGGATCTGTTGATCGCTTATGGCACAGCGTTTTCGATCGCCGCGGTGATACAGGCCACCCTGGCGTGCGGTGTCTCGTTCTGGCTGCTCGGCTTCGACACTGCGGGCAGTCCCCTATGGGTGTTCGTGATTGCGATCGTGAACGCGGTGCTTGGGGTCGGACTTGGCCTGCTGTGTAGTGCGTTCGCGCGCATGGAGTTTCAGGCCGTGCAGTTCATCCCGCTGGTGATGGTGCCGCAGCTGCTGCTTGCCGGCATCATCGCCCCGCGCGCCACGATGCCGACCTGGCTGGAATGGATCAGCAACCTCATGCCGGCCAGCTACGCGCTGGAGGCCCTGCAAGAAGTGGGTGCCCACACCGAATTGACCGGTACCGCAATCCGGGACATTGTGATCGTGGTGGGCTTCGCACTGGCGGCGCTGTGCTTTGCCGCCGCAACGCTGCGGCGTCAGACGCCATGAGCGACTCCGGCCGCAAAAGACCGGGCCGACCCGCGGGCAATTCCAACACCCGTGAGCGGATCCTTGCCAGCTCCCGAGAGCTGTTCGCTCGCAACGGAATCAAGAACACGTCGATACGCGCGGTCGCGGCGGCGGCCGGGGTCGACTCGGCGTTGGTGCACCACTACTTCGGCACCAAAGAGCAGTTGTTCGCCGCGGCGATCCACATTCCCATCGATCCCATGGACGTAGTCGGCCCGCTGCGCGAGGTGCCGGTCGACGAACTCGGCCACCGAATACCCTCGATCTTGTTGGCGCTGTGGGACTCCGAAATCGGCGCGAGCTTCATCGCGACGCTGCGCTCGATTCTCGCCGGGTCGCAAGCCAACCTCTTCCGAACCTTCATCGAGGACGTCATCGCGGTCGAAGTGGGCCCACGAGTCGACAGTCCGATCGGCAGCGGGATCATCCGCATCCAGTTCGTCGCTTCGCAGTTGGTCGGCGTGGTGATGGCGCGCTACATCCTCGGGCTCGAGCCTTTCGCGTCGTTGCCCGCGCAGCTGGTGGCAGACACCGTCGCACCTAACTTGCAGCGCTACCTCACTGGGGATCTGCCGGAGTTCCCCGCGCGATGAGCCGCGCATGCTCGTCGTCGTCGACCTCGATTGCCTCGTCCACCAGCAACACCGGGATACCGTCTTCGATGCGGTAGGCCCGGCGAAGCCGTGGGTTGTAGAGCTGCTGATCGACGAGCGTCAGCGGTCCGCGATCGGCTGGGCACACCAGAATGCTCAGCAGATTGTCGTCGATCACGTTGCCTCCCAATGTCACTGTGCGCTTGCCAGCTCTGCGCGCGCCGGCCCGGTCAACCGCCGGAATTGATTCGCTTCGGCGTCGAAAATCCAGGCATGCCGCCCCGCCTTCGGAATGCCGGCCGCGCGCAGCGGGCTGACGGTCGGGCGGTACGTGGCGCTGAGCGTCATTTGCGGCACGACGTGCACGATGTCAGGCCCCAACCCGAACGGCATGGCGGCGATCGCCTCGGTGAGATCCGCAGCCGTGATCGTCGCACCCGGGCGCGTCGTCACCGCGGTAACCGCCACCTGCTGTCCGTCCATCGCCACCCCGTAGGTCACCGCCAGGTCGACCGCGGGAATCAGTCCCAACGCGTCGGTGACCGGTTCGCAATAGACGACCCCGCGCGCGGTGTGCACCGTCGATCCGCGCCGGCCCACCAACCAAAAGTCGCCCTCGGTGTCGCGACGAAACAGATACTCGGTGGAGATCCAGGTGTCGGCCGGGGCAAAGACGCCGCGCTTGACCGACGCGGTGGGATCGATCGGCCCTCGCGGCTCGGCCAGCAGGACCCCGACTTCGTTGGGTTCCGGGATGCGGACCAGCCCCCGCTCGTCCTCCAGGATCAGGTCGTGCTCGGCGTCGTAGGCGCCTAGCTCAGCGCGACCGGCGCCCGGCAGCGGTCGGCCCTTGCTGCCGACCTTGACGCCGGAAACGTTGGCTAGCACCGCATGTCCGTCGGTTGTCGCGAAGAACTCGACCACGCGGGCCGGTGCGAAAACGTCGGAGATTCTTTGCCACAGGCCGGTGGGCATACCCGAGCCGATGAACAACCGGATCGGAGTGTTGTGCAGCGCGAAATCGGGGTCGTCGATCACACCACTCAACATCGCCCACGTATAGGAGACGACGGTGACGCCGTACTGACGGACCTCAGCGGCAAATCGGTCGGGCCGCAATCCGCGCGACAACGCAATCCGAGTACCGCCCACCACCGCGCCACCAAGGCTCACCAGCAGTCCCGATTCGTGATGCAACGGGGTGAGGCAGTAGACGGTGTCGTTGCGTCCCAGCGCGGCGGTCGAGGCGGTGCCGAACGCTGACAACGCCCACCGGTAGTTCGTGATCTGTTTGGCGACGAGTTGCCCGCTCGCGGTGCTGAACGCGATGAAGGCGATGTCGCGCGCGTAGCCGGGATTTGGTCGGTACCACGCCGGGAGCTCGACGGCATCGGGATCGATCTGCTCCATGTCGATGACGTTGGCGTCGTCGGGCAGGTGCAGGTCGCGCGACTCGCCACCGCCGAGCACCAGAATCAGTTCCGGCAATTGCCTTGCGGTCTCCAAATTGGCTGGGTCGGTGATGATTTCGCTCACTTGCCCGAGCCGCACCGACGCGGCCAGGTCGGTGTCGGGTTGGAGCAGCACCGCGACGGCGCCCAGCCGCGACAGCGCAGCGATGGCGACCAGCGCGCTGGGACGCGTTTCCATCAGCACGCCGACGCGCTCGCCCTGGCGCACGCCCACTGCGATCAGACCGCGCACCACGTTGTCGATGCGGCGGTTCACCGCTTCGTAGGTGTGCACCCGGCCGTCGAAAAGCAGAAACTCCCCGTTGGGGGCGTCGTGCGCCTGCTCACCGATGATGCGGCCCAACGAGATTCGAGTGTGGTCGTTGATCTGCCCGAGCCGGGCCAGACGAGGCAGCGTACGCACGGTTTCGACGGCGAGTGTGCGCATCGACTTGTTCGCGGCAACCACGGCGTCGGCTGCGCCACGCGCGAGTGTCAGCGCCACTTCGGAGGCCTCTCCCAGCCCGTGCATTACCCGGGAACTGAGCGCGACGCCCCGGTCGGAAGGCTCTTGCGGCTGGTCGGCCATCGGGAAGATGTCATTCGGCTTCTTGCCCTCGCCGGAGATCCAGAGCACCCAGTCGGCGACGGTCGGCCACGATTCCTGCGCTGCTTTCGATCCGACGACCAGGCCGAAATGCCCAGTCCGGATGAGGTATTCGTAAACCTCGGCATTGGGTGCGGCACGCCGAATGCCCCGCACCGCGGCCGGCTGGCCAATGTCGTCGACCTCGCCCACGAAGGCCAGGATCGGGCACGTGATGTCGGTCAGCGTCACGAGTTGACCGTTGATGGCGAAGCCGCCGGTCATCATCCGGTTGTGCGCGACGAACTGCTTGAGCAGTTCGGAGATCGCCGGGCCCGACCAGGCGATCCATCCTTCGGACTCCAGGAATCGGCGCTGAGCCTCGCGGGGCAGCAACGCCTCGCGGTCGTGGAGCTGGCGCAGGAAATCGATCCGCGCCTTCGCAGTCTTGAGCGGGTCGAGCATTTGAAAGCCGGTGCGCGCCAACCAACCTGGGATGTCGAGTCGATTGAACACATGGTCGGCCATGAACGTGGCCACACCGGGAGCGATGTTCGGCGGCAGGCCCATCGGCAGCGCCGCAAGGGTGTCGACCGGTGAGCCGAATGTGACGATGCTGGCGATGCTTTTGGATCGCCGGTAAGCGGCCGCCTGATAGCAGAACATGCCGCCTTGCGAGTAACCGATGAGATGGGTGTCCCGCCCGGTAGTGTCGGCCATGACGTCGAGCGCTTCGCTGAGCGCGACGATGTGGTCGGCCAGAGTGCGGCGCATGCCGCCTTCGATCTCGTCGGGTGAGCCGAAGTCGATCACCCAAGGATCCAGCCCGGCGGCGTGCAAAATACCCACAGCGCCCTCGTGCCGGGTGACGTCCCACATGTTTGCCGACATCATCATCGGGTGCACCAGCAGCACCGGTTCGCCCGCTGGCGGGTGTCCCGGCCGGCTGTCTGGCGGATAGTAGCGCCGGAGCTTGTACATCGTTGTGCTCTCGACGGTCTGTGACGGCGACGGTGAGTTGCCGGTTTCCAGACCACCGAGTCGCAGAACTTCGAGCCCGTTCTGCGCCGTGGCCACCAGGCGCTCAACCGGCCTGGTGACCGCCGAAAACTTCAGATCCATGCCGCCGCTCCCTCGAAACGAAGACCGTGCTGTGCTGCGCGTGGGCCTGACAGCGCGCTCATCATGGCACATCGCGAGGGCTGCACCCGTTGCTTTGGTCGCGTTGCCGGCCCGGCTACCCAGCCTAGCCACCGGCCTGCCGAGAGGCCGCTGCACGCGCTGCATCGTCGCCGGTCTAGGTTCGACTGGACCGGCTCCTCCTCATCGCGCTGCGCGCGATGCATCGTCGCCGGTCTACGCTCGGCCCAGTGGCACACCTGCTGGGCGCCGAGGCGATCCATCTCGAATACCCGAGTCGCGTCGTCTTCGAGTCGACGACTGTCGGCGTCAGTGACGGCGACCGCATCGGCATCGTCGGACGCAACGGCGACGGCAAATCCAGTTTGCTGGGCCTGCTGACCGGACAGCTGCGCCCGGATGCCGGACGGGTCACCCGTCGCAGCGGACTCAGGGTCGGAGCGCTGAGCCAGGCCGACATTCTCGACCCCGATGCCGCGGTGGGATGGACGCTGGTCGGCGACCGCGCCGCTCATGAGTGGGCCGGCGATCCGCGGATCCGGGACGTCGTGAAAGGCCTGGTCTCCGACATCGCGTGGGACGCAGTAATCGGCACCCTCAGCGGCGGACAACGACGACGCGTACAGCTGGCGGCTCTGCTGATCGGTGACTGGGACGTCATCGCGCTCGACGAGCCCACCAACCATCTCGACATCGAAGGCATCACCTGGCTGGCAGCTCACCTGCGCGACCGCTGGCCCCGCAACACCGGCGGCCTGCTGCTGGTGACCCACGACCGGTGGTTCCTCGACGAGGTGGCCACGACCACGTGGGAAGTGCACGACGGGCTCGTCGAGCCGTTCGAAGGCGGCTACGCCGCCTACATTCTCCAGCGCGTCGAACGAGATCGGATGGCTGCCGTCGCCGAATCCAAGCGACAGAACCTGATGCGCAAAGAATTGGCTTGGCTGCGGCGCGGTCCGCCCGCGCGCACGTCGAAACCGAAGTTCCGCATCGACGCGGCGAACCAACTGATCGCCGACGTGCCGCCGTTGCGCAATCCGGTGGAGCTGGCCAAGCTCGCCACCGCGCGACTCGGCAAGGATGTCATCGACCTACTGGAGGTATCGGTCTCCTTCGACGGACGGCAGGTGCTGCGCGACGTGGAGTGGCGCATCGGTCCAGGCGAACGCACGGGAATCGTCGGCGCCAACGGCGCCGGCAAGTCGACGCTACTGGCACTGATCACCGGCGCGATCCAACCGGAGAGCGGAAGAGTCAAGCGCGGCAAGACAGTTCGGCTCGGCATGCTCGACCAACGCGGTGACGAATTGGTGCCTTTGGCCGACGATCGGGTGGCCGACGTGCTGGGCCGATTGCGCGCCGGTTATGAGGTCGACGGCCGGGACGTCACGCCCGCTCAATTGCTCGAGCGACTCGGATTCGCCGGTGGTCAGCTGTCCGCGCGGGTCAGCGAGTTGTCGGGCGGGCAGCGGCGTCGCCTGCAGCTGATGCTCACATTGTTGGCCGAACCCAACGTATTGCTGCTCGACGAGCCGACCAACGACGTCGATACCGACATGTTGGCCGCCACCGAAGACCTGCTCGACTCGTGGCCGGGCACGTTGGTCGTGGTCTCACACGATCGCTACCTCCTGGAGCGGGTGACGGACCAGCAGTACGCGATTCTCGATGGCCGGCTACGGCACCTGCCCGGTGGCATCGACGAATACCTGCGACTAGCCGAGCAAACCGAGAGCCGGCCAGATACCGCCCCAGCGGCCACTCCGGCGGACGTCCCGGCGGTGTCCGGCGCCGAACTACGCGCCGCGCAGAAGGAGATGGCCACCATCGACCGAAGGCTCGCGCGACTCGCCGAGCAAATCGAAGCCAAGCACCAAGAACTGGCCACGCATGATCAATCCGACCATGTCGGCATCACCCGGCTCACCGAGCAATTGCGACACTTGGAAAGCGACGTCGCCGACCAGGAGAGCCGGTGGATGCAAGTCTCTGAACTGCTCGAGTGACCTTTCGCACGGACCCGGCGACGAACTCCGCCCCGGCCGGCAGCGTGTTAGCTGTTGGCCCGCTGCAAAAAGGGTGAGCCAGCCCGATAGTGCGCAGGCCAGCGGCAACGTCTCTTAGTATGCAAGCACGCGAACGTTGCTTACCCGGAATTCGCGACCCCGTTTGACAGGTAGAGGGATGTCCGCATCAAGGTCACGGCACGTCACGCTGGCCGCCTTTGCGACGGCGGGAGCCGTCTCCTTTGCCGCGATGCTGCTAGGTGGCGTAAGCGATTTGGGGCCGACTGGCCTCGATCGCGTCGGCCCCCTCGGGACCGTCATCATGGGGATGTTCGCAACCGGCTGCGCGGCAGCCTCAGCAAAGGGGTCGCGGGGTGGGCAGCGCGGTTCGTGGATTGTGGTAACAGTCGGGTTAGGCGGCTGGACCTTCGGCAACGCGATGTGGCTCTACGTCGCGGGCGGAGGGGCGGTACCCATCGCGGACCGCTCGGTTGCTGAGCTCGGATATGCGGTTCTGCCGCTATTCGCCTTGGCGGCAGGCCTTTTGGTGCCCAGTCACGAGGACTCCCGCTACGGCGTCAGTTTGGTACTCGACGGCGTTCTCGTCGGCGCGTCGTTGCTAGAGGTGATCGGCACCCTGACGCTGAGTACCGCTGACTCGGTCGACTTCTCCAGAATTCTGCTGGCCGTGATCACCGCGGCTTATCTGGCGTTGTTTGTCATGGTGCTGATGGTGACGCGGAAAGCCCAGCCCGCCCGGCGGCTTTCGCCGGCGCTGATGGCCGCCGGCTTCGCAGCGATCGGCATCGGCGGGTTGGTGCATATCTCCGGCAGGAATCCGCTGAGCGTTCCCGACAACGTGGTCGCGGCGGGGTGGATCGGCGGCGCATACTTTTTTGCGATGTCGGCGCTCGCGTCCCGACCGGGACCAGACCTCGACAGCGGACTCGCGCGACGATCGTCGCGGTTGTCCATGTTGCTGCCCTATCTACCGCTCGGTTTCGCGGCGATCGTCGGTGCGGTGCACTTCTGGCCGGCCGATCGCGGTGAGAGGTTGCTCTACTCGACGGGCCTGGTCGTTGCCGCTACCGTGGTGACCCGCCATCTACTGGCCCTCGACCGGAAACGACGGCTGATCGAGGCAATGGCCGAGGCCGCCTTTCGCGACACCCTGACCGGTCTAGCCAACCGGCGACTGCTCGACGAACGGCTGGCGCATGCCGCGCAGCTGCACGACCGACTCAACGTGCCGCTGAGCGTGCTGAGCATTCGCGTGGACGACTTCAACGTCATCAACAACACGTTGGGCTACGCGGCAAGCGACGAGCTGCTGCGGACCGTCGGGACCCGTCTACAGGGCAGCGTGCGTGCCGGTGACACGGTGGCGCGGATGGGCGGTGACGAGTTCGCCATCCTCGTCGAAGACCGCCCGGACGTGGCAATGCAGGTGGCGAAGCGGGTCGCGCGTGCGTTCGACACCGCGCTCGACATCGCAGAAACCCGCGTCTACGTGCACTTGAGTATCGGTGTGGCGACGGCACAGCCCGACGAAGAAGTCGCGATGACCGCGGCCGCTCTGCTGAATCAAGCCGAAGCGGCACGCTCGCGCGCCGAACAGACCACCGCAACCGACGTCCAGACCTTCAGCCCCGAACGAGACGCCCATCTCGGCAGGCGAAAGTCTTTCCGGGACGGGATCGCCCGCCTCCAACTGCTCTGGGATTTGCGGCGCGCGATCGACGATCGCCTCCTCACATTGGTATACCAACCGCAATTCGCGATGTTGAGTGGTGCGGTGTGTGGTGCCGAATCGCTATTGCGATGGGAACATTCGACTCTGGGCACGCTGGAGCCGCGCGAATTTCTTCCGTTGGTTCGCGAGCACGGATTGATGGACGCCGTCACCGATCTCGTGTTGTCGCGAGCTGTCGCGGACGGTGCGGCCTGGCATACGGCCGGAATCATGATCCCGGTGGCGGTCAATTTGTGGGCCCGCTCCCTCGACGACGACACCTTGCCCGAACGCATCATAAGTGTGCTCGACGCGCACGGTATGTCACCGAGCCTGCTGACAGTCGAGATCACCGAAGAATTGATGGTCGCCGACTTCGTCAAGGGACGTGAAGTGCTGAATCGATTGCGGGAGAATGGCATCCGGGTATCGATCGACGATTTCGGCAGTGGCTATTCCACGCTGACGTATCTACGGGAGTTGCCGATTGACGAAGTCAAACTCGACCGCCAGCTGATTGCGCCGATCCTGTTCGACCGCCGAGCCGCGACCATCGCCCGGTCGGTCATCGAACTCGCCGAGGAGTTCGACATCGCCAGCGTCGCCGAGGGGATCGAGAACGAAGAGACGGCGCTGTGGCTACGGCGCTTCGGCTGTGATGTCGTGCAGGGCAACTATTACTGCGGCCCGCTACCTGCCGGAGAGATCCCGCACGTCCCTGCGCTACCTATGCGTAATACCCAGTAGCCGACTATCGACTCAGCTGCGCGCGAAGCCTCTCGGCGGTTGCCAGCACCGAATCACGTTGGCGGGCAACTTCAGACGGCGCGGTACCACCGCGAGCGTCCCGCGACGAAACCGAACCCTCGATCGTGAGAACCTCCCGAACGTGGGGCGTGAGGGCGTCGCTGATGGCCGCCAACTGAGCGTCGGTCAACTCCTCGAGCCCCACGCCGAGCTTCTCCGCGACCTGGACGGCTGCCCCGGCGGCCTCGTGTGCGTCCCGGAACGGAACACCTTGACGCACGAGCCATTCAGCGATGTCGGTGGCCAACGTGTAGCCGGCTGGTGCCAAAGCGGCCATCCGCTCGAGGTCGAAGGTCAGACTGCTCACTAGGCCGGCCATCGCTGGTAGCAGCAACTCCAGCTGCGCCACCGAATCAAATACCGGCTCCTTGTCCTCCTGCAGGTCGCGGTTGTAAGCCAACGGCTGAGCCTTCAGCGTCGCCAACAAGCCGGCCAAGTTTCCGATCAGCCGGCCCGACTTACCGCGAGCCAGTTCTGCGATGTCGGGATTCTTTTTCTGCGGCATGATCGAACTGCCTGTCGACCACGAGTCGTGAAGCGTTACATAACCGAATTCTGTTGAGCTCCAGAGAATTACGTCCTCAGCCAGCCGTGACATGTCGACGCCGATCATCGCGAACACAAATGCCGCTTCGGCGGCGAAATCCCGGGCTGCAGTGGCGTCGACGGAGTTTTCAGCGGCCGCCATGAATCCGAGGCTCTCGGCGATCGCGTCGGGATCCAACCCCAGCGACGACCCGGCCAGCGCACCGGAGCCGTACGGCGACACCGCCGTACGCGCATCGAGGTCGACGAGCCGGTCGACGTCACGTAGCAGCGGATGCGCATGCGCCAGCAGATGGTGCGCTAGCAGGATCGGCTGGGCGGACTGCAGGTGAGTCTTGCCCGGCATGATGGCGTCCGGGTGAGCTGCGGCCTGCTTCGCCAACGCCGCGACGAGGTCAAGGGCGCCGTCGGCCACCCGCCGGAGCGCGTCGCGCAGCCACATCCGAAACAGCGTGGCCACCTGATCGTTTCGTGATCGTCCGGCCCGCAACCGGCCCCCTAGGTCAGGACCGACCCGGTCGATGAGACCGCGTTCCAGAGCGGCGTGGACGTCCTCATCGGTGGCCAGTGGGCCAAAACTGCCATCCGCGATGTCTTCGGCCAGGCTGTCCAGACCGGCCAACAGGCCGTCGCGCTGGTCGGTCGTCAGCAGGCCGGCGTTGAACAACACCTCTGTGTGGGCCCTGGACGCGATGACGTCGTAGGGCGCCAGCACCCAGTCGAAATGGGTCGAGCGGCTCAGCGCGGTCAACGCCTCCGAGGGACCGTCGGCGAACCGGCCGCCCCACAGCGAACCCTCGTTAGTGCTCAACCGGGAGGTCTCCCTGCTCGGAGTGCAGGTCGCGGCGCGCGGCGAGCTTGGACGATAGCCCGTGCACATGGACGAACCCCTTGGCCATCGACTGGTCGAACGTATCGCCTTCGTCGTACGTGGCCAGGTTGAAGTCGTACAGCGACTCGGCGCTGCGGCGGCCGTTGACGGCAATGTGCCCGCCGTGCAACACCATTCGGATTTCGCCGGTGACGTGCTGCTGGGTGTTGGCGACGAAGGCCTCCAGCGCTTTCTTCAGCGGCGAGTACCACAATCCGTCGTACACCAGCTCCGCCCAGCGTTGGTCGGTATGCCGCTTGAACCGGCCCAGCTCCCGCTCGAGGGTGACGTGCTCGAGTTCGGTATGCGCGGTGATCAACACCATCGCTCCCGGCGCCTCATAGATTTCCCGGCTCTTGATACCTACCAGCCGGTCCTCGACCACGTCCAGCCGTCCGACACCCTGCGCCCCGGCGCGACGGTTGAGTTCTTCGATCGCCTGCAGCACCGACACGGAGCGGCCGTCGATGGTGACCGGCACACCGCGCTCGAAGCCCACGATGACCTCGTCGGGCGTGTTCCAGTTGACGGTCGGGTCTTCGGTGTAGTCGTAGACGTCTTTGGTCGGAGCGTTCCATAGGTGTTCCAGGAAGCCAGTTTCCACGGCGCGGCCCCACACGTTCTGGTCGATGGAGAACGGCGAGCGTTTGGTGACGTTGATCGGGATGGCATTCTCTTCGGCGAACGCGATCGCCTTCTCCCGAGTCCAGGCGTAGTCGCGGACTGGTGCGAGCACCTCGAGATCTGGTGCCAGCGAGGCGAATCCGACTTCGAAGCGGACTTGGTCGTTGCCCTTACCGGTGCAGCCGTGCGCCACGACGCTGCCGCCGTGCTCGCGGGCGGCGGCCACCAGATGCTTGGCGATCAGCGGGCGGCTGATCGCCGACACCAGCGGATAGCGGTCCATATAGAGCGCGTTGGACAAGATGGTCGGCAGGCAGTATTCCTCGGCGAATTCGTCACGGGCGTCGACCACGACGGCTTCCACTGCACCGCAGTCGAGTGCGCGCTGGCGCACCAGCTCCATGTCTTCACCGCCCTGCCCGAGGTCGATCGCGACCGCGACGACCTCGCGACCGGTCTCCTTGCCGATCCAGCTGATCGCCACCGAGGTGTCCAAACCGCCGGAATACGCCAAGATGACGCGCTCGGACATGGGTTGATCTCCTTTTAGTCGTGCGGTTACGTGAGGTTCTGGATCAGGGTTGCGAGTTCTGCGCCGGTCATCGGCTCGCGGGCCGCCACGAAGATGGTGTCATCCCCGGCGATGGTTCCGACAACGTAGGGCAACGCGGCCCGGTCGATCGCGCTGGCCAGGTAATCCGCAGCACCCGGTGGCGTCCGCAGTACGGCCAGGTTGCCGGTGGCGTCGGTGGACACCAGCACTTCGCTGAGCAGCCGGGACAGCCTCGCGGTGCCGCCGGAGACACCGCGCAGCGGGCTGCCGTCTTCGGGCACTACATAGACGCCGACACCTCCGTCGGCGCCGCGCAATTTCACCGCGCCGAGCTCTTCGAGGTCGCGCGACAAGGTGGCCTGGGTGGTCTCGATGCCTTCGGCGGCAAGCAACGCCGCCAGTTCGCTCTGACTGCGGACCTCAGTCGACGACAGGATTGCCACGATGCGAGCCTGACGCCCGACGCGGGTGATCTCCGGCGCGGTCTTCGAGCGAGTCATGGGCGGTGCTCCAGCAGCCACACCAGCAGCGCCTTTTGCGCGTGCAGTCGGTTCTCGGCTTCGTCCCACACCGCGCTGTGCGGCCCGTCGATCACCTCGTCGGTGATCTCGTGGCCACGGTGAGCCGGAAGGCAATGCAGCACAACAACTTCCGAGTCGGCCTTGGCGACCAGGCCAGCGTTGAGCTGGAACGGCCGGAAGGGTCGTACTCGATCAAGCCCGTCGTCTTCCTGGCCCATCGACGTCCAGGTGTCGGTGACCAGCACGTCGGCCCCCGAGGCCGCGGTTACCGGGTCGTCGGTGATGGCAACCGAGCCCCCGGTGTCGGCGGCACGGTGCTCGGCGGCGGCGGTGAACAACGGGTCCGGCGCGAAACCCGCTGGGGCGGCGACGGTCACGTGCATGCCAGCGGTCACGCCGCCGAGCATCAATGAGTGGGCCATGTTGTTGGCACCGTCACCGAAATACGACAGCCGCAGCCCGCGCAGCGATCCCTTGCGCTCGGCAATCGTTTGCAGGTCGGCCAGCACCTGGCAGGGGTGGAACTGATCGGAGAGGGCGTTGACAATCGGCACCGTCGACGTCTCGGCCATCGCGCTGAGCCGGGCTTGACCGAAGGTACGCCACACGATGGCATCGACATAGCGGGACAACACTTTTGCGGTGTCCTGGAGCGTCTCCTCGCGCCCCAGCTGGGTGCTGCGGCCGTCGACCACGACGGCATGTCCGCCGAGTTGGGCAATACCGACCTCGAAGGAGAACCGGGTGCGGGTGGAGTTCTTGTCGAAGATCACCGCGACGCCGCGCGGGCCGTCCAGCGGCCGTCGACCGAAGGGGTCCTTCTTCAACTCGGCGGCCAACTGTAGGACCTCGGCCTGCTCGTCCGGCGTCAGGTCGTCGTCACGCAGGAAGTGTCGCGTCATGCAGTCTCCTCGGCGGTGTCCAGAATGCTCGGCAACGCGGTGACGAACGCGTCGAGCTGATGCTCGGTGATGATCAGGGCCGGCGCCAGCCGGACGACGTCGGGTGCCGCGGCGTTGACCAGAAATCCGGCCGCGCGGGCTGACGCTTCGACCTGCTTGGCGGCCGGAGTGGACAGAACGATGCCGCACAGCAGCCCGCGGCCCCGGATGTGATCGATCGCAGGGTGGCTCAACGCTTCGATTTCGTGGTGCAACGTCTTTCCGAGTGCCTCCGCCCGCCGTATCAGGTCGTCCTCGGCGATCACCCGCAGCACGGCCAACGCCGCCGCCGCGCAGATCGGATTGCCGCCGAAGGTGCTGCCGTGCAGTCCGGGTGTCAGCAGGTGCGCGGCGCGACCAGTCGCCAGGACCGCGCCGATCGGCAGCCCGCCGCCGAGGCCCTTGGCCATCGTGACGACATCGGGAGTGATGCCGTCGTGCTGGTGGGCGAAAAACGTTCCCGTACGGCCCATTCCGGTCTGCACCTCGTCGATGACCAACAACGCGCCGTGGCGCGCAGTGATGTCGCGGGCTGCGGCCAGGTAGCCGTCGGGGGGTACGACGATGCCGCTCTCTCCCATGATCGGTTCGAGAAAAACCGCGGCGGTTTCATTGTCGACCGCCGCCGTCAGCGCGCCGGCGTCGCCGTACGGGACATGGGTGACCTCACCGGGTAGCGGCGCGAAAGGCGCCTGCTTACTCGGCTGGCCGGTCAGGGCTAAGGCGCCCATCGTACGACCATGGAAACCACCTTGCGCCGCAACCAATTTCGACCGACCGGTGAGACGCGACAGCTTGAACGCGGCCTCGTTGGCTTCGGTTCCGGAATTGCAAAACAGCACGCGGGTCTCGGTATCGGCACCGAGCAGGCCGGCCAGCGCCTCGGCGAGCGCGATGCCCGGTTCGGCAGCGTACAGATTGGACGTGTGCCCCAGCGTCGACATCTGGCGTGTGACGGCCTCGAGGACGGCTGGGTGCCCATGACCCAGGACGTTGACCGCGATGCCGCCAAGCAGGTCGAGGTAGGAGATGCCGTCTGCGTCGGTGACCACCGCGCCGCTGCCACTGACCAAGGCGATCGGCGGAACTCCGTAGTTGTCCATCATCACCGCGGACCACCGCTGCTGGATGTCTGCCGTGCTGGTCATGCGCTCACCACTTTCGTTCCGGAGCCTTCATCGGTGAGCAATTCCACCAGCACGCAGTGTTCGACCCGGCCGTCGATGACGTGCGCGCTGGGTACGCCGCCCTTCACCGCGTGCAGGCAGGCTTCGACCTTGGGGATCATGCCGGTTTCCAGGGTCGGCAGGAGTTGCGTCAAAGTCTGCGTGTCGATTTCGCTCGCCAGTGAGCTCTTGTCGGGCCAATTGGTGTAGAGGCCTTCGACATCGGTGAGCATCAGCAGCTTCTCGGCGCCAAGCGCCTCGGCCAGCGCACCCGCGGCGGTGTCGGCGTTGATGTTGTGCACCACGCCGTCGACGTCGGGCGCCAGGGTCGATACCACCGGAATCCGATTGGCGGCAATGAGATCCAGCACCACGGCCGGGTTGACGTGGGCGATGTTGCCGACCAGGCCGATGTCGGTGTCGACAGCCTCGACGATGACGCTGCGTCGTACGGCGGTGAACAGTTTCGCGTCCTCACCGGTGATTCCGACCGCGTACGGGCCGTGGACGTTGATCGCGTTCACCAGTTCACGGCCGACTTGTCCGAACAACACCATGCGCGCCACGTCGAGCACTTCCGGTGTGGTGACCCGGAACCCGCCCTTGAAGTCGCCGGCGATGCCGAGTCGTTTGAGCATGGCGCTGATCTGCGGCCCACCGCCGTGCACCACGACCGGGTGGATACCGCAGTTGCGCAAAAATGCCATGTCCGCGGCGAATTCGTACCGGAGAGTGTCGCTGGTCATCGCGTTGCCCCCGTACTTGACGACCACGATCTTGCCGTGCAGCGCGGTGAGCCATGGCAGCGCTTCGGCCAGCACCTGCGCCTTGACGTCGGTCGAGATCATCGACCACCGCCGACGACGCAGAGCACAGCGATGCGAAGGAGGTGGGACATCATCGACCACCGCCGACGACGCAGAGCACAGCGATGCGAAGGAGGTGGGACATCATCGACCACCGCCGACGACGCAGAGCGCAGCGATGCGAAGGAGGTGGGACATCATGAGGAGTACGCCGAGTTCTCTTCGACGTACGCGTGCGACAGATCGGTGGTCCGAATAGCCGCTCCCGCGGAGCCGACCCCGAGGTCGACCACCACGTCGATGTCAGTGGCCGACAGGTCCACTTCCCTGGCACCCGGAGCCCCGGCTCCGTCGATGCAGACCGCGGAACCGTTGAACGACACGGCGATTCGGTCGGGATCAAGCTGCACGGGCGCCATGCCGACGGCCGCCAGGACACGTCCCCAATTCGGGTCGGAACCGAACAGCGCGGTCTTGACGAGGCTGTCCCGCGCGATTACCCGGGCCGCGGTGACCGCGTCGTCTTCGGTCAGCGCACCGGTGACCCGGATCGTGATGCGCTTAGTGACTCCCTCCGCGTCAGCCTGCAACTGTGCGCACAGGTCGTCGCAGACTCTCAGCACCGCGTCGTCGAGATCAGCTTGGCTCGGCGTGATCGCGCTTGCGCCCGAGGCCAACAGCAATACGGTGTCGTTGGTGGAGCAGGCACCGTCGATGTCGAGCCGGTCGAACGTCTTCGCGGTGGCGTGGCGAAGAGACCGCTCGAGCGCCTCGGCGTCAACAGCGGCATCGGTAGTCAGCACGCAGAGCATGGTGGCCAGCGACGGGGCCAGCATGCCGGCGCCTTTAGCCATGCCGCCGACGGTCCAGTTGTTCGGATGGTGCAGCGCAACCTGTTTGGGCACGGTATCGGTGGTCATGATGGCCCGGGCG
The DNA here is from genome assembly GCF_022430545.2 of Mycobacterium paraterrae. Lineage (NCBI taxonomy): Bacteria > Bacillati > Actinomycetota > Actinomycetes > Mycobacteriales > Mycobacteriaceae > Mycobacterium > Mycobacterium paraterrae. The sequence goes on from NZ_CP092488.2 coordinate 4,788,818, forward strand.
GCCTCGTCGCCGCCGGTGATACCGCCGGCCATTTCTTGCACCAGGTTGACGACTCCGGCGAGCACCTTGTCCATCGGTAGCCGATCCCCGATCAGGCCGGTCGAGCAGACCGCGACCTCGATCGCTCCGGTCTCGGTGCCCCACTCCGATAGCGCCGCTGCCAATCGCTCGGCGGTGGCATGGGTGTCCTGGAATCCGCCCGGCCCCGTACAGGCATTGGCACCACCGGAATTCAGCACCACCGCGCGAAGCTGTCCGTCCACGAGCACCTGGCGGGTCCACAACACCGGCGCCGCTTTGACCTGGTTTCGGGTGAACACCCCGGCGGCAGCGTGGTCGGGACCCTCGTTGAAAACCAGCGCGAGGTCGAGCTTGCCGGATGCCTTGATGCCCGCCGCGATACCCGTGGCCCGGAAGCCGGCCGGCGCGGTCACGCCCTGGGCGCGGACCAACCGGGCAGCATCCGCCAGGTCGGTCACGGCGCCACCCCGACCACCGAAAGACCTTCGATCTCGGGCCATCCCAGCGCCAGGTTCATCGACTGCACGGCGGCGCCCCCGGTGCCCTTGACCAGATTGTCGATTGCCGCAATGGCAACGAAGGTGGATGCGTCCTCGTCCACCGCGATCGCGATCTGCGCTGCGTTGCTACCGACGACCGAGCCCGTGCGAGGTAACTGACCTTCGGGTAACAGATGTACGAAAGGCTCGTCGTGGTAAGCCTTTTCGTACGCCGAGCGCAGCTGCGACAGGGTGGATGTGGTTCGCGCGGTGCAGGTGGCCAGGATGCCACGAGTGGTCGGAATCAGGACCGGCGTGAACGACACCGAGACATCGCGGTCGCTGACCTGACGAAGCCCCTGCGCGATCTCGGGGGTGTGCCGATGCGCGCCAGCGATGTTGTAGGCCCTCGCCGAGCCAATGACTTCCGATCCGAGCAGGTCGACCTTCGCGGCCCGGCCGGCCCCGGACGTACCGCTCACCGCGACGACGGTGACGGCAGGCTCGACGAGGTCGGCCGCCACCGCGGGAAACAACGCCAAGACGGCGGCGGTCGGATAGCAGCCCGGCACGGCGATCCGGCGGGCCGCGCGCAGCGCGTCGCGGTTACCCGGCAACTCGGGCAGCCCATACGGCCAACTTCCGGCATGCGGTGAGCCATAAAAACGCTCCCATGCGGCCCCATCGGTCAACCGGAAATCGGCGCCGCAGTCCACCACCAACGTCTGGGGCCCGAGCTGTTCGGCCAGCGCCGCCGAGTGGCCGTGCGGCAATCCCAGGAACACCACGTCGTGGCCGTCGAGCACCTCGAGTTCAGTGGGCTCGAGCACCCGCTGAGCCAGCGGCAGCAGATGCGGGTGATGATCGGCGAGCGTCGTGCCGGCGCTGGCGGCGGCAGTCAGCGCGCCGATCGTCAAACGGCCGTCGTGGTAGGCGGGGTGCCCGAGCAACAGCCGCAGGATCTCGCCGCCGGCATAGCCGCTGGCGCCCGCCACAGCCACCCGTATCGCCTCGGTCATGGCGTCCATCGTTGCATGAGTATGCAAGCCTATGCAAACTCATTCTTTGTGGACCGGTCGGCCGCGAACCGGCAACGCGAATGCAGCCCTGCAGTCCACGCTGGACGCCTGCGCTACACACTCGACGCCTTTAGGTCAGCCAACCATCAGATCAGCTGCGTAGGACCGCACCCACCCGCTCGGCCGCGCGGCTCACCGCAGCATCCCGGGCCGCGCTGGCCTCGTCCTCGGTCAACGTGCGGTCGGTGGCGCGGAACCGGAGCGCGAAGGTCAGTGATTTGCGGCCCTCGCCGAGTTGCGGGCCGGTGTAGACATCGAACAGCCGGACCTCTTCCAGCAGCTCCCCCGCGCCGTCGCGGACCGCATCCGCCACGTCCTGTGCCGGCACGTCGGCGTCCACGACCAGGCTGACGTCTTGGAACACCGCCGGGAACGGCGACACCCGTGGCGCCGGCAGCGTCGTGACGATCGGGATGGCATCGAGGTTCAGCTCGACGGCGCAGGTGCCCTTCGGCAGGCCGGACCGTTCGATCACCGCCGGATGCAGCTGGCCGGCATGTCCGACCACGACGTCGCCGACGAGCACCTCGGCGCAGCGACCGGGATGCCACGGCAGGTGCTGGGCGGCCCGCAGCGTCACCTCAACTCCACTGGCGCGGCCGATGATTCGGACCGCCTCGAACGCGTCGGCGGCGTCGGCGCGTCGGCCCTCGCCCCAAGGCCCACGCGGCTCTCTCAGCCCGGCAAGCACCGCGGCCACATGCTGTGGCTGATTCGGCAGCGACGCATCGAGGGCGGCGATCTCGTCGTCGGTGGGACGGCGGTGCACCGGGATCACCGCGACGCCCTTGGTGCGCTCGGTCGGCTGGACCACCTGCGCGACTGCGAACAGAGCCACGTCGACGATTCCGCGAGATACGTTGCGCGCCAACGCCTCAAGCAACGCAGGCAGCAGCGTCGTGGCCAGATGCGGCCGGTCGGCCTCCAGCGGGTTGAGCACTTGAGTGGTGTGCCGTCGTGGGTCGTCGGGGGGCAATCCCCAGGCGTCGAACACGCCCGCCGGCAGAAACGGTGTCGGGAGGATTTCGACGTAGCCCGACAACGCCAGCGACTTGCCGATCGCGCGGCGGCGGCGCTGGACGGCAGACAGTCCACGACCGGCCGGCGCCGGCGGCAACACCGACGGAATGGCTTCCAGCCCCTCCAGCCGCAACACCTCCTCGACCAAGTCGGCTTGCTGCAACAGATCTGGGCGCCAACTCGGCGGAATGACGATGAGGTCGTCGCCGCCGTCTTTCACCTCGGCGCCGATTTGCGTCAGCCGACGCGCGGTCGTGCCCGGGCTGTAGCTCACCCCCGCCACTCGATCGGGCAGGTCCGCGGCCAGTTCGATCGCAGACCCGGCCCAGTCGTCGCGCGGCGGATCGCCCCGCCAGTCTGTGAGGGCCGGCGATACCGAGCCACCAGCGATCTCGGCGAGCAGGGTAGCGCAACGATCCAGTGCGGCAACGGAAATGGCCGGGTCGACCGCACGTTCGTATCGGCGGGCCGCTTCGCTGGGCAGACGCAGCCGCCGCGCCGTCCGCGACACCGCCGCCGGGTCCCAGACCGCGGCCTCCAACAGCACGTCGGTGGAGTCGTCGCGCATTTCGGTGCTGCCCGAACCCATCACGCCGCCGATCGCGGCGATCGCGACGTCGTCGACGATCAACACGTCGGCCGGGTCGAGGATGCGTTCGATGTCGTCGAGCGTCTCGACCTTTTCCCCCGGCTTGGCAAAGCGCACCGCCAAGCCGCCGGTGATCCGGTTGAGATCGTGTGCGTGCATCGGATGACCCAGTTCGAGCATCACGTAGTTGGTGGCGTCGACGGCGGGCGAGATGGCCCGGATTCCGCTGAGGAGGAGGCGACGCTGTAACCACCACGGCGACAACGCGGCCGGGTCGAGGCCCGACACCGGACGCAGCGCGAAGCGGCGAACCCCGGTTTCCGGCTGCACTGTCAGCGGCCAGGCCTCGGCCTGGGCAGGCAGCGCGGGAACGTCGGCGGGGTCAACGAAGTCGAGTTCGTACGCGCATGCGATCTCGCGGGCCAGCCCGCGCACCGACATGCAGTAGCCCCGGTCGGGGGTGATGGCGAGGTCGAATACCACGTCGTCGAGTCCGAGTACCTCAACCCCATCGGCTCCCGGCTCGGCCGTCCCGGGCGGCAACACCAGAATGCCGGAATGGTCCGCGGCCAAACCGAGTTCGGCCGACGAGCAGATCATTCCGTCGGAGGTGTGGCCGTAGGTCTTGCGGGAGGCGATGTGGAATCCGCCCGGCAGTGTAGTGCCCGGCAGGGCGACGACCACCAGATCGCCGGTAACGAAGTTCGTTGCACCGCAAACGATCTCGCGTGGCTGCGGTTCCCCCACGTCCACCTTGCAGGCCCGGATCGGCTTTTTGAACTCGGTGAGCTCCTCGATTTCGGTGACCCGCCCCACCGTCAGCGGCCCCTCCACGGGGCCGAGGGTGATCACGTCTTCGACTTCGTGACCGATGCGGATCAATGCCTGCTCGAGATCCTCCGGCGGCACGTCCCACCCGGGCGCACCGGCGCTGACGGCCTCCCGCAGCCAGCTGTAGGGGATGCGCATCAGGCACCCACCCCGAACGGCAGCGAGAACCGGACGTCGCCCTCGACCATGTCCCGCATGTCGGGGATGCCGTTGCGGAACTGCAGCGTGCGCTCCAAGCCCATGCCGAACGCGAAGCCCGAATATTCCAACGGGTCGATCCCGACGGCGCGCAACACGTTTGGATTCACCATGCCGCAGCCGCCCCACTCCACCCAGCCGGCGCCGCCCTTCTTGTTGTCGAACCAGACGTCGACCTCGGCCGACGGCTCGGTGAACGGGAAGAAGTGCGGCCGGATCCGGGTGCGGGCCTGAGGTCCGAATTCAGCACGGGCGAAAGCGTCGAGCGTTCCCCGCAGATGCGCCATCGACAGTCCACGATCCACCGCGAGCCCTTCCACCTGATGGAAAACCGGCGTGTGAGTGGAGTCGAGTTCGTCGGTGCGAAACGTGCGACCGATCGAGATCACGTACACCGGCAGGGTGCGTTCCAGCAGCGCGCGTACCTGCACCGGCGAGGTGTGGGTACGCAGCAACTGCCGGGAGCCGTCCGGCGCGATGTAGAAGGTGTCCTGCTCGCTACGCGCGGGATGGTCGGCCGGGAAGTTCAAGGCGTCAAAGTTGAATTGCTCGGTTTCGACTTCGGGTCCTTCGGCGAGCTCCCAGCCCATCGCGATGAAGGTGTCGGCGATGTGTTCAGCCAAGATCGTGATCGGGTGGCGCGCACCTGTCGGCTGCCGCGTCGAGGGCAAGGTCACGTCGATGCGCTCGGCGATCAAGACCGCGGCGTCCCGCTCGGCGCGCAACGTCGCCAGTCTCTCGTCATAGCTCTGCTGGACCTCGGCACGCGAGGTGTTGACCAGCCGTCCGGCATCGGCCCGCTCCGCCTTCGGCACCGAGCCCAGGGCCTGGCGGGCCAAAGCCACTGGCGAGCGGTCGCCGAGATGCTCAGTCTTGGCCCGCCCCAACGCATCGAGGTCGGCCGCGGCCGCGAAGGCCAGCCGGGCGGCGTCGACCGCGGCGGTCAACGCCTCCGGCGACAAGGCTTCCGTTGACGGGGGCTGGGCACCCAACGCGGTGACACTCTCCTTCTTGGCGGGCGGGCGGCACGACGTGCCGCGCAACTGCCGATCATATGTGGTCACGTCAGCGACTTTTCCCACCCGCCGTGCGCGCGCCAACCGGTGAAGCGGACGGGCTTGAGTATTTTCGTACGGGTGGCGACGCCCCAAGCTCCCGAGCGCATCCCGGCGCAGTACCTGTTGTCGCCGCGCGCCGCGGATCCGCGCACGCTGATCGACATCCTCTATGACACCGCCGCCTGTTTCCCGGAGGCCGCGGCGATCGACGACGGCACAGTGCAGCTCACCTACAGCGAGCTGATCAGCGATATCGAGGCCAGCGTCGCCTGGCTGGCCGCCCGCGGTATCGGCCGCGGCGACCGCATCGGTATCCGGATGCCGTCCGGCAGCTTCGCGCTCTACGAGGCGATCCTTGCGACGTTGGCCACCGGTGCGGCCTACGTCCCGGTCGACGCCGACGATCCGGACGAGCGGGCCGACCTCGTCTTCCGCGAGGCAGGAGTCGCAGCGATCGTCACCGAAGCCGGCATGTCCCGGGGCCCTGGCTCCTCGCGCGGATGGCGGGCCGGGGCTCCTCTCCCCCGCGACGACGCCTGGATCATTTTCACCTCCGGATCGACCGGGACACCGAAGGGAGTTGCGGTCACCCACCGCAGCGCTGCCGCATTCGTCGACGCCGAGGCACAAACGTTCCTACGAGACAACCCCATCGGGCCGGGCGACCGGGTCTTGGCCGGGCTGTCGGTGGCGTTCGACGCGTCCTGTGAAGAAATGTGGCTGGCCTGGCGGCATGGCGCCTGCCTGGTCCCTGCGCCGCGGTCGCTCGTGCGCAGCGGGATGGATCTCGGACCGTGGCTGGTCAGCCGTGACGTGACGGTGGTCTCGACCGTGCCCACGTTGGCCGCGCTCTGGCCGGCGGAGGCGCTCGAGGCGGTGCGGCTGTTGATCTTCGGCGGCGAGGCCTGTCCCCCCGAGCTCGCGGCACGGTTGGCCGTCGATGGCCGCGAAGTGTGGAACACCTACGGCCCCACCGAGGCCACCGTGGTCGCGTGCGCCGCCAAGCTGAGCGGCGAGGGGCCGGTGCGCATCGGGTTGCCGCTGCCGGGCTGGGACCTCGCCGTCGTCGACGGCGACGGCCACCCGGTGGCGGAGGGCGGTATCGGAGAGCTGGTGATCGGTGGCGTCGGCCTGGCCCGCTACCTCGACGACGCCAAGGACGCCGAGAAGTACGCTCCGATGCCGACGCTGGGCTGGCGACGCGCCTACCGCAGCGGCGACCTGGTGCGGCTGGAAAGTGACGGCCTGATCTTCTGCGGCCGCGCCGACGACCAGGTCAAGGTCGGCGGTCGGCGCATCGAGCTCGGCGAGGTGGACTCGGCGTTGGTGCACCTGCCGGGCGTCAGCGGCGGCGCCGCGGCGGTTCGCCGGACCGGGGCGGGCACGCCGGTGCTGGTCGGCTACGTGGCCAGTGCAGAACCCGATTTCGACATGGCCGCCGCCCGGGCCACGCTCGCCGAGCAGCTGCCCGCCGCCTTAGTGCCACGACTGGTCCGGGTCGACGAATTGCCCACCCGCACATCAGGCAAGGTCGACCGCGACGCGCTGCCCTGGCCGCCGGCGGGTGGCGATGCGGAGGCAACGGTCGAGCTCGTCGGCACGGTCGGCTGGCTGGCCGGATTGTGGCGAGACCTGCTGGGGGCGAGCATCGACGGCCCGGAGGCCGACTTCTTCGCCCTAGGTGGCGGCTCGCTCGCGGCCGCCCAGCTGGTCGCCGCGCTGCGGGACCGCTACCCGCAGGTGACCGTCGCCGACGTGTACGACCACCCACGGCTCGGGTCGCTCGCCGGCTTCCTCGACGAGCAGGAGAAACCCCCGGACGTGGTCGAGCGCCGGGTGCGCCCGACACCGCGCCTGACCCAGCTCGCACAGATTGCCCTGTCGGTGCCATTGGCGACCGTGGCGGCATTGCAGTGGGTGACGTGGTTGGCGCTGGGCAACAACATCGCTCGTGCGCTGCACCTGGTGTCATGGACGGTCGAAGTGAACTGGTGGCTGGTCGCGACGGCATTCGTCGTTTTCGTCACACCGGTGGGCCGGATGGGCATCGCGGTGCTGGTCGCACGGCTCCTGTTGCCGGATGTCCAGCCCGGAAGTTATCCACGCGGGGGCTGGCTGCATCTGCGAGTGTGGTTCGCCGAGCGGCTCGCCGAAGCCAGCGGCGCCGAAAATCTGGCCGGCGCGCCGTGGCTCGTCTACTACGCCCGTGCGCTGGGCGCCGACATCGGTAAGGGTGTCGATCTGCACTCGGTGCCGCCCGTCACCGGTCTGCTAACTCTCGGGCACCGCAGCGCGGTCGAGCCCGAGGTGGACCTGTGCGGGCACTGGATCGATGGCGACACGTTCCATGTCGGCGCGATCACTATCGGCAACGACGCGACGATCGGCGCCCGCACCACGCTGCTGCCGGGCGCGGTCGTCGGCAAGAACGCGGATATCGCGCCCGGCTCGGGAGTGGTCGGCAAGGTCAAGAGCCGGCAGTACTGGAAAGGCTCGCCCGCGGTGAAGTCGGGCCGGGTCAACCACCCGTGGCCCGACGAGCGGCCCGCCCGCCGCACCCACTGGGTCGGCATTTACGCGATGACCTCGATCCTGCTGGCCGCGATGCCGTTGACCGCCTTGGTCGTGGGACTGGCCGTGGTCGGTGTCGCCGTGCACGATACGCACCGCCTGTCGCAGGCAGTATTGCCGGCGATTTGCTGGACGCCGGTCGCGACCGTGGCTGGCTTGGCTGCCTACGCGGTGATGACCGTTGTCACGGTGCGGTTGCTGTCGATCGGCTTGCGGGAGGGTTATCACCCGGTGCGCAGCCGCAGTGGGTGGCAGCTGTGGGCCACTGAGCGCCTGATGGACGGTGCGCGCAACTACTTGTTCCCGCTCTACGCCAGCCTCGCGACGCCGACGTGGTTACGGATGCTGGGCGCGCAGGTCGGCCGCGACACCGAGATCTCCACCGTGCTGCTGACACCGAAGTTCACAGTCATCGAAGACGGCGCGTTTCTAGCCGACGACACCATGGTGGCCTCCTACGAGCTTGGCGGCGGCTGGATTTACGCCGCCACCACGACGGTTGGGAGGCGGGCCTTTCTCGGTAATTCGGGCATCACCCAGCCGGGCCGGCGGGTACCGGATGACGGACTGGTCGCGGTGCTGTCCGCGGCCCCGCCCAAGGCCAAGCGCGGTTCGTCCTGGCTGGGCAGCCCGCCCATGCGGTTGCGTCGAAGGCCCGCAGAGGCCGACGCCACCCGTACCTACGAGCCGCCGTGGCGGTTGAAGGGGATGCGGGCCGCCGTCGAGGCGTTCCGGATGGTCCCGGTGATGGTGACGGCCGCGATCGGGTTGGCGGTGCTGGGTGCACTCCAGGCGCTGGCCCGCATTTTCGGTATCTGGGCGGCCGCGCTTGGCGGCGGGTTGGTGTTGCTGGCGGCCGGTGCGATGGCCGCGTTGGTCGCCGTGGCCGCAAAATGGCTTCTCGTCGGTCGCATTCGGGCCGGTGAATTTCCGCTGTGGTCGTCATTCGTGTGGCGCAACGAGCTGGCCGACACTTTTGTCGAGACGGTCGCCGCGCCCTGGTTCGCCCGCGCGGCAAGTGGGACACCGGTGATAAACGTCTGGTTGCGGGCGCTCGGCGCGAAAGTCGGGTCCGGGGCGTGGTGTGAAACTTACTGGCTCCCAGAGGCCGACCTCGTCACGCTCGGTACCGGCAGCACCGTCAACCGCGGTTGCGTGGTGCAGACCCATTTGTTCCACGACCGCATCATGCGGATGGACGAAGTCGTTCTCGAGCAGGGCTCGACACTCGGCCCGCACGGCGTCGCGCTGCCGTCGGCCCGGCTCGGCGCAGGGGTGACCGTCGGTCCCGCATCGCTCGTGGTGCGCGGTGACTCGGTGCCGAAATCGACTCGCTGGCAAGGTAATCCGATCCGGCCCTGGAATTCGGCCCGGGAAAAGACCGGCAAGAAGGCCGCCGCGTGAAACGTGCTGCCAAGAAGCCGGCAACCAGCCGGGCTTCGACCGTGATCGACCCGTACCTGCCTAAGAGCGGCAACCTCGGTTATCGGGCGTCGCACTATGACATGGTCCTGGAGTACAAGGTCGCCAGCAACCGGCTGTCCGGATCGGCGACCCTCACCGCCGAGGCTATGGCAGATCTGGAGGATTTCACCCTCGACTTCTCCGATGCGATGACGGTGACGAAGGTGTTGGTGAACGGTAAGCGCGTGGCCCAATTCGCTTGTCGCGACAAGAAACTGCGTATCCGCCCGTCGTCGCCGGTCCTGTCGGGCACGCAGATCTCGATCGCCGTGCACTACCACGGCGCACCGCGACCGCTCCGAACTCTTTGGGGAGCGGTCGGTTTCGAGGAACTGACCAACGGTGCGCTGGTCGCCGGACAACCCAACGGCGCCCCGTCGTGGTTCCCGTGCGACGACCACCCCAGCGCCAAGGCGTCGTACCGCATCCAGATCAGCGTCGACAACCCCTACCGGGTAGTTGCCAACGGTCGGTTGGCGTCGCGACGGTCGCGCGCAGCTCAGACCGTCTGGACCTACGAACAACCCGAGCCGACCTCGACCTACCTGATCACCCTGCAGGTCGGGATGTACGAGCTGACCCGGTTGGGCACCTCACCGGTTCAGATGCGGGCCGCATTGCCCGAGCGCCTCCGTCACGACTTCTACGAGGACTTCGGGCGGCAGCCCGAGATGATGGAATTATTCGTCGAGCTCTTCGGACCGTATCCGTTGGCAAACGGCTACACGGTGGTCGTCACCGACGATGACCTCGAAATACCGCTGGAGGCACAAGGGATTTCGATATTCGGCGCCAACCACTGCGATGGCACACGGCGCAGCGAACGCCTGATCGCCCACGAGCTAGCCCACCAGTGGTTCGGCAATTCCGTCACGGTTGGGCAGTGGCGCGACATCTGGCTTCACGAGGGATTCGCCTGCTATGCCGAGTGGTTGTGGTCGGAGCACAGTGGTGGACGCAGCGCCGACGAGTGGGCGCGCCACTACCACCGAAAGCTGCGCGACTCGCCGCAGGATCTGCTGCTGGCCGACCCCGGTGCACGGGACATGTTCGACGATCGCGTCTACAAGCGGGGGGCACTGACACTGCACGCCCTGCGCGGACGACTCGGCGACGAGAAGTTCTTCGCACTGCTGAAAGAGTGGACCACCCGCTACCGCCACGCCAACGCCGCCACCGACGATTTCATCGGCCTGGCCGCCGGGTATTGCGACGAATTACTGACGCCGCTATGGGAGAGCTGGCTGTATTCGCGAGCCGTGCCCTAGCACTCGGCGGTCAGAGCTGGCTCGGGTGCCAGTTCTGGCGCGAGCCGGCGCCGCGTCAGCGGTAGGCGGGTCAGCAGCTCGATGATCGCCGCGCCCGCCACGCCCACAGCACCGGCACCCAGCATCGACCAGGTGTCATGCGCCAGCATCAGGAAACCGAAGGCCGCGGACACCGCCAATAGGGCGCACCGGACCCGCGTCCAGCGGGCCGGGCCGTCCAGGCGGGTGGAAACCAGCAGGCCGAGGATGAGCGCGACGGCATGGCCGACATCGGTGAAGTCTTCGCCCAACAGCGCAGCTGCCAGGCCGACCGGGACCCAAAACCCGACCCAGGCCAGACGCCAGCGGCGAGGAATCGCCGATGTCAACGCGCCCAGCACCGCGACGGCACCGTAGCTCACCCCGACGTCGCTGGCGCGCGATACCGACAGGGGCAACCAGTGGAACTCGATCGCAGCGGTGAGGCCGGCCGCGACCAACAGCGTGGCGCCGATGTGGCCGGTGATGAAGACAATCGCCAGCCGTCCGCTGCGCCAGATCAACTCGGCCAAGGCGAGCAGGCAGACGAGGCACGGCAGCCAGAAGTACATCGGGCCGGCGTCGGTGACGAACGCGCTGCCCAGCAGCGTGGCGAAATTCCCGTGAGCCAAGTTGTGCAGGTTCGTACTGGCCTGAGCGATCACATGCGCGCGCACACGCGGACCGAGCTCGACAAGCGCCGCGCTGACACCGATCAGCACGACCGCGTAGGCGAGCGTAATCCGCACACGCGAAAGCCTCGACAGCACCTGCACGATCATCGCTATCTACTATGCCTGCGAGCCGTCCCCACCCGGATTGTCCAATGCTGATAAGTCGCTAACAGTTTCCCCCGACGGCTTGAGCCGGTATACCGACAGATCAGGGGGTAGACCTGCGGGTTTGCCACCGAAAACCGACCAGTGAACGCGCTTGGCTACAACCCCGAGTGTGACCAAGTCGTCGGGGTCGAGCAGGTCCAGTGTGGCCCCTGAGACCATCACTCCGCCTCGGGTGGCCCGCTCCATCACCCGCGCGGCGATGTTGACGTCGACACCCAGCCAGTCGGCCGCCAACCGCTGCGGGCGCCCGGTGTGGATGCCGACCCGCATCCGCGGGCGGTAGCCGTCGATATCCACGTCGGATTTCAGCGCTCGCTTGGCTTCCAGCACCGCGGCAATTGCTACAAGCGGCTCGTCGAACACCGCCATGGTGCCGTCACCCATCCGTTTGACGATGTGGCCACCGGCATCCAGCAGTGGCGGCTCGATCGCGCGAGCCACTCGTCGCAGCAGCTTGAGCGTGGCGTCGTCACCGGCACGCAGCGACCAATCGGAGAAGCCGACCAGATCGGTGAAGACGATGGTGACTTCTTCGTTCGCGGGTCGGCGAGACACCGCCTCGGTCAGGGCTTGCCACACCTGCAGCGCGCCCAGGCTGACCTCCCGCGATGCGCCGCCGCGTTCGCCCAGGAGACGGCCGGCGGCGCGGGCCGCAGCGCGCGGACCGCCCTGGCCGGCCGTCGAAAGCGGGTCACCGAAATCCGGATCCCCCGGCAAGCCCCGGCGAGCCCGCCGGACCAGCGAGATCAGGCCGGGGCTCTGGTTGGTGCTGCGCAGCCACTTCGCCGCGCCACGCAGGGATGTCGGCGAATGCTGTCGCGACGAAGATGAATCCGGCGTGGTCACCGTTTGCTCGGGCTCGCCGGACACTGTTTTTGGCCCGAGTTCCACAACCCTCAGAGTAGGTGCATGTCGAAAGGCCCGGCAACGACCGCCGTCGTGGCGTCGGCCACCATGCGCGATAAACCGGCTGATCACAGGCTTGCGACGCGGCAGTCGAGGCTCGATAACGACGCGCGCGACGCGCCAATAGCGCCGTAGACAACAGATGTTGTCATCTCTATCGTGGATGGATCAGCGCTGATCGGGACCAGGAGGCTGCGATGACAGTGACGTCGATGCCGCCGACACAGCATGAGTCCGCCCCGGCGGCCCGCGACACCCCGCCGCCCGCCGCTCCCCTCGGCCCCGATTCCCTGACATGGAAGTACTTCGGCGACCTGCGCACCGGAATGATGGGCGTCTGGATCGGCGCCATCCAGAACATGTATCCCGAACTAGGGGCCGGCGTCGAGCAGCATTCGATCCTGTTGCGCGAGCCGTTGCAGCGGGTGGCGCGGTCGGTGTACCCGATCATGGGCGTGGTCTACGACGGCGGACGGGCGTCGGCGACCGGCGAGCAAATCAAGCGCTACCACCGAACGATCAAGGGAACCGACGCCAGCGGCCACCGTTATCACGCGCTTAATCCCGAGACGTTCTACTGGGCGCACGCCACGTTCTTCATGCTGGTGGTCAAGGTCGCCGAATACTTCTGCGGCGGGTTGACCGAAGCCGAGAAGCGCCAACTCTTCGACGAGCACGTCCAGTGGTACCGGATGTACGGCATGAGCATGCGGCCAGTACCCACCTCATGGGAGGAGTTCCAGGAGTACTGGGAGCGGGTCTGTCGGGACGAACTGGAAATCAACCAGGCCACGCTGGATATCTTCCAAATCCGGATTCCCAAGCCAAAATTCGTACTCTTACCCACCCCGGTCTGGGATCAGCTGTTCAAACCGCTTGTCGCGGGCCAGCGTTGGATTGCGGCCGGATTGTTCGAGCCAGTGGTACGCGAAAAGGCAGGCATGCGTTGGACTCCGGGCGATGAGGTGATCCTCAGGCTCTTCGGAAAACTGGTCGAGCTGGCGTTTCTTGCTGTTCCCGACGAGATCCGGTTGCATCCGCGAGCGCTCGCGGCCTACCGACGGGCCGCGGGCCGCGACTCAGCCGACGCCCCACTGGTCCAGGCGCCGCGGTTCACCGCGCCGCCGCCGGACCGACGCGGAATGCCGATGCACTACTTCCCGCCCCGCAAATCCATCATCGAACGAGCGGGTTCACTCGTGCACACGACGTTCTCGCTGGCGGGGTTGCGCCCGCCGCGTGGTCGAGGGAAAGCGGCTTAGCCCCGCACTTCTAGTCAGCCGCGCTGCGTTTTTGCGCTTTGGTAAAGGCAGATCGCAGCAGCCGCAGCGACATTGAGGCTTTGCGCGCTCCCGAACATCGGAATCGTCACCCGGGCGTCGGCCAGCTCGGCGACCTGGGCCGACAATCCGTGGGCTTCCGAGCCGAACAGCCACGCGGTCGCGGGCGCGAGTTCGGCGTCGTCAAGCGACAACTCACCTTCTACGGTGGTGGCCAGCACCTGCAGTCCGGCACCCTGCATCGCGGCGATCGCGGCTTCGGTGTCCGGGGCGACGACGACGGGGATGGAGAAGATGCTGCCCGCCGAGGCGCGCAGGCACTTGCCGTTGTATGGGTCGACGGTGTGACCGATGAACACCACGGCCGCGGCCCCCATCGCGTCGGCGATGCGGATCAGCGTCCCGGCGTTACCGGGCTCGCCGATCTCCACGCCGACAGCGACGAGCCGGGGAGACTGCGCGAGTACATCGGCCATACCCGCGCTGGGATGCTCGCACACCGCCACCAAGCCGGTCGGAGTCACGGTGTCCGACAACACTTTTGCGGCCCGCTCGGTGACGACGTGCACCGCCGTCCCGTGCCGGTCGACGAGACCCGCATAGCGCTGCGCCGCCGCTTCGGTGACGAACATTTCGCGGATCAGTCCCCGCCTGGCGGCGGCTTCGACCAGGTTGGCGCCCTCGACCAGGAAACGGTCGCTGCGGCGACGGGCCACCTGCCGGTGCAGCTTGGCCGCGGTGACGACCCGGGTCGATCGTTCGGTGAGCACCGGACGCGGTTAGGCGGCCTCTCCGGACGGCGCGTTGACGTCCTCGGGCAACGCCTTACGGGCGACCTCGACCAGCGCGGTGAATGCCGCCGCATCGCTGACGGCGATCTCGGCGAGATTCTTACGGTCGACCTCCACACCGGCGGCCTTGAGACCCTGGATCAGCCGGTTGTAGGTGATGTCGTTGGCGCGAGCCGCAGCGTTGATCCGGGAGATCCACAGCTTGCGGAACTCGCCCTTGCGCGCACGACGGTCGCGGTAGGCGTAGGTCAGCGAATGCAGCTGCTGCTCTTTGGCTTTGCGGTAGAGGCGGGACCGCTGGCCGCGATAGCCCTTGGAAGCCTTGAGGATGGTGCGGCGCTTCTTTTGGGCGTTGACTGCCCGCTTCACGCGTGCCATGAGGGTGTTCCTATCTGGTTGGGAAGTGGTTGTTCCGGCGCTGGGCTGCCGGTCAGCCGTTCAGCATCTTGTTGACCCGCTTGGTGTCGTTCGCCGCCACCGCGGTACGCCCGTCGAGGCGTCGCGTCCGCTTGGTCGGCTTGTGCTCGAGCAGGTGCCGACGGCCGGCCTTTTCACGCACGATCTTCCCGGTGCCGGTGCGCCGGAATCGCTTCGACGCTCCGCTGTGGGTCTTGGCCTTGGGCATCTCTTTCAGGTCCTCTGTCTTGTTGGGTCAGTTCGGTGACGGTTCGGCGTCGCCGGCGGGCTGCGACGCGGGGCCCCCGGCCTGCTCGGCCGCCCGGGCTCGCGTCTTGGCGCCGCGGTGCGGTGCCAGCACCATCGTCATGTTGCGGCCGTCCTGCTTGGCCGAGGTCTCGACGAATCCATAGTCGGCGACGTCGGCGCCCAGGCGCTGCAGCAGTCGGTAGCCCAGCTCGGGCCGCGACTGCTCGCGTCCGCGGAACATAATGGTGACCTTGACCTTCGATCCCGCCTCGAGGAAGCGGATGACGTGACCCTTTTTGGTCTCGTAGTCGTGATCGTCGATCTTGGGTCGCAACTTCTGTTCTTTGACGACGGTCTGCTGCTGGTTTTTGCGAGACTCACGCGCCTTTTGCGCCGCCTCATATTTGAACTTGCCGTAGTCCATGATCTTGCAGACCGGTGGCCTGGCATTTGGCGCTACTTCAACAAGGTCGAGGTCGGCATCCGCGGCGACGCGAAGGGCGTCTTCGATACGCACAATGCCTACCTGCTCCCCTCCCGGGCCGATGAGTCGGACTTCAGGTACGCGGATGCGTTCGTTGACGCGTGTCTCAGTGCTGATGGGGCCTCCCTCATTGATCTTCTGGTCAATTGCCACCGTCACCTGCTCCACGGGGAGACAGCGGTTGGGATTCCACGCCATCAGCAAAAAAGCCCTGCATAAGCAGGGCCCGGTGCCGACCGATCACGGCATGACGCCGCCTGCGAAACGCAGAACCTGCACATCGGGTGTGCTGGTGACCGGACCGCTGAGCCTAGTTAGCCAACGGTGGGAGCGGGACTCCACTTGCTGTCTCAGGCTTAGCCGGAGACGGTCGCGTATGGGAGTCTACCAGTCAAGACACCGTGCTCGGTCACGTCGCTGCCCGGCGGCCTCGTCGCGACGGCATTACATAGCCGACACCAGCGATTCGCTGCCAGCCGGATCATAGGCATTCCCTAGCAATACCGAATATCCTCGCCGTCTGTGACCCTCACCGCCGCCCGCCCACGCAGCGAGTCGAATACTCGGCTCCGCTGGGTGCCGGCGACGGCCGGCTGGATCGTCGGGATTATCGCCACCCTGTCGCTGATCGCCAGCGTCTCGCCAGTGATCCGGTGGGCGATCCGGGTGCCCCGCGAGTTCATCAACGACTACGTCTTCAACTTCCCCGACACCAGCTTCGCGTGGTCATTCGTGCTGGCACTGCTGGCGGGCGCGCTGACCGCCCGCAAACGCGTGGCGTGGTGGGTGCTGCAACTCAACCTGCTGCTGGCCGCCGGATTGAACGTGGCCGGCCTGGTCGCCGATCATCCCGGCCCGGCGAAGACCTTCGGCGAGACGCTCGGCCTGGGTCTGCACCTCGCGGCGATAGTCGTGGCGACCCTCGCCTACCGGGAGTTCTGGGCCAAGGTGCGCGCGGGCGCCTTGTTCAAAGCGGCGGGAGTTTTAATCACCGGCTGGGCGATCGGAATCGTGCTGTCGTGGGGGCTGATCGAGGCGTTCCCGCGCACGCTTGCCGCCGAGGACCGGCTGTTCTACGTGGTGAACCGGGTGGTGGGGTTCGCGGTCGTGGAATCGGCGCAATTCACCGGCCGGCCACCGGTCTTCCTCAACGCGCTGATGGGGCTATTCAGCGCGATGGCGTTGATCGCCGCGGCGATCGTGCTGTTCCAGTCGCAGCGCGCCGACAACGCGCTGACCGGTGAGGACGAATCAGCTATTCGCGGTCTGCTCGAAATGTGGGGCAAGAACGACTCTTTGGGTTACTTCGCTACCCGCCGGGACAAGTCGGTGGTGTTCGCGCCGAGCGGACGCGCCGCGATCACCTACCGCGTCGAGGTCGGGGTCTGCCTGGCCAGTGGTGACCCGATTGGCGATCCGCGGGCGTGGCCGCAGGCGATCGGCGCGTGGCTGGCACTGTGCCAGACCTACGGCTGGACGCCCGGCAACATGGGCGCAAGCTCGGCCGGCGCCAAAGCTTTTCGCGAGGCCGGCCTCAACGCGTTGGAACTCGGCGACGAGGCGATCCTGCATACCGCCGAGTTCAGGCTATCCGGGCGAGAGATGCGAGGCGTGCGTCAGGCGGTGACGCGGGCCCGCCGCGCCGGGCTGACCGTGCGCATTCGCCGGCACCACGACATCGAACCCGCCGAAATGACCCAGGTGACGTCGCGGGCGGATGCCTGGCGCGACACCGACAACGAGCGCGGGTTCTCGATGGCGCTGGGCCGGCTCGGTGATCCCGCCGACGGCGATTGCCTGCTGGTCGAAGCTGTCGACCCGGACGACACGGTGGTCGCGATGCTGTCGTTGGTGCCATGGGGGCGCAACGGGGTGTCGCTGGATCTGATGCGACGCTCGCCGCAATCACCCAACGGGACCATCGAGCTCATGGTGAGCGAGCTTGCGCTGCACGCCGAGCGCATCGGTATCACGCGAATCTCGCTGAACTTCGCGATGTTCCGGTCCGCCTTCGAGCAGGGCGCACAGCTCGGCGCCGGACCGGTGGCTCGGCTGTGGCGCGGATTCCTGTTGTTCTTTTCACGGTGGTGGCAGCTGGAGACGCTGTACCGCTCCAACATGAAGTATCAGCCCGACTGGGTGCCGCGATACGCCTGCTACGAAGACGCCCGGATGGTCCCGCGGGTGGGCGTCGCGTCGGTGATCGCCGAGGGCTTCCTAGTGCTGCCCTTCGTCCGGCGCGACGAACAACACACCGGCCAGCACCCGTCGGTCCCTCCGACACTGCTGGCAACCGGACTGCTGCACGACGACGGCTCCGCCCCGGACGTCGCAGCGTTGCAACAAGCCGACCTCAGTGACCAGGAAGAGCGCGGACGTCGGCTGCCCGAGCAGATGCGCGTCCGGCTGTCGAAACTGAAAGCCTTGCAAGACAGTGGGATCGACGCCTACCCGGTGGGCCGGCCGCCGACCCACACAGTGGCTCAGGCCTTGGACACCGCCGACCAGGCCGACGTCTCGGTGTCGGGCCGGGTGCTGCGGATCCGCGACTTCGGCGGGGTACTTTTTGCCGAGCTGCGCGACTGGTCAGGCGAAGTGCAACTGCTGCTGGAGAACTCGATCCTGGGGCACGGTCGTACCGCCGATTTCACCAAGGCCATCGACCTCGGCGATCTGGTCGAGGTCACCGGTGAAATGGGATACAGCAAGACCGGAACCCGTTCGCTGATCGTGCACCGGTGGCGGCTCATCGGGAAGTGTCTGCGCCCGCTGCCTAACAAGTGGAAAGGGTTGACCGATCCTGAAGCGCGGGTCCGCAGTCGCTACGTCGACCTGGCCGTCAACGCCGAATCACGCGAACTGATCACTGCCCGCAGCGGTGTGCTCCGCGCGATCCGAGACACATTGAACGACAAAGGTTTTGTCGAGGTCGAAACCCCGATTCTGCAGCAAGTCCACGGCGGCGCAACCGCCCGCCCGTTCGTCACGCACATCAACAGCTACGACCTCGATTTGTTCTTGCGGATCGCGCCCGAGCTGTACCTCAAGCGGTTGTGTGTCGGCGGCATGGAGCGGGTCTTCGAGTTGGGCCGGGCATTCCGCAACGAGGGCGTGGACTTCAGCCACAACCCTGAGTTCACACTGCTGGAGGCCTACCAGGCGCACGCCGACTACAAGGACTGGATCGACGGCAGCCGCGAACTCATCCAGAACGCCGCACTGGCCGCCAACGGCGCTCACGTCGTGCTGCGACCCACGCCGAGCGGGTCGCTGGAAGAAGTCGACATCTCCGGTGTCTGGCCGGTGAAAACCGTTCACGAAGCGGTCTCCGAGGCGCTCGGTGAGCACGTCGACGCCACTACCGATCTGGCTACGCTGCGCCGGCTGTGCGACGCTGCGGGGATCCCGTACCTGGCGCGCTGGGATGCCGGCGCCGTCGTGCTCGAACTGTATGAGCACCTGGTCGAAGACCGCACCGAGCACCCGACGTTCTACATCGATTTCCCGTCCTCGGTCTCACCGCTGACGCGGCCGCACCGCAGCCAGCCCGGTCTCGCCGAGCGCTGGGACCTGGTGGCGTGGGGCGTCGAGCTGGGCACGGCGTACAGCGAACTCACGGACCCCGTCGAGCAACGTCGACGCCTCGAGGAGCAGTCGCTTCTGGCCGCTGGTGGTGACCCCGAAGCCATGGAGCTCGACGAGGATTTCCTGCAGGCCATGGAATACGCCATGCCGCCGACCGGGGGCCTTGGCATGGGTGTCGACCGGGTGGTCATGCTGGTCACGGGCCGCAGCATCCGCGAAACGCTGCCGTTCCCGCTAGCAAAGCCGCGCTAAACCAATCCACTGACATCTCGGTGAGCGGAAATACGGCTTAAAGCAGGCATTCCGTACCACAATGGACTGCGTGACAGGTTCAACGGCGAACCTCCCCGTTGTGGTGCTGGCCGACAACCACACCTCGTTGATGCACGGCTGGGTGCCCGGCGTGGTGCAGGCGCTGTCTGTGGCGCTCTTGCTGTTGGCGGTCGGATGGCGTAACCGAATGTGGCGGCTGTTCCATCTGCCGGTGGCGGCGGTTCTGGGCGCCGCGTTAGCCGCCTGCTCCAGCTGGTACATCGCCAGCGCCGGCTTGGCCGACGATCCCGCGCCTGACCTGCTGTGGTGGTGGATCGCCGGTAGCGGTGCGGCCGCCGCGATCCTGATCCTCGGCTGGCACAGCGCACGGTGGTGGCGCCGGGCGGCGTCGCTGGTGGCCGTACCGATGTGCCTACTGAGCGCCGCATTGACGCTCAACCTATGGGTCGGCTACTTCCCTACCGTGCAGACCGCGTGGGATCAGCTGACCTCCGGACCGCTTCCCCACCAAACCGACGCCGCCGGAGTTGCCGCTTTGGCAGCCGCCGGCCTGCCGCCCGCCCACGGCATGGTGGTGCCGGTCACGATCCCCGACACCGCCTCACATTTCAAGCATCGCGGAGAGCTTGTCTACCTGCCGCCAGCGTGGTTCTCCAGCAATCCACCGCCGCCGCTGCCCGCGGTGATGATGATCGGCGGCGAATTCAACACGCCCGCCGACTGGCTGCGTGCCGGCAACGCCGCCAAGACCATCGACGCGTTGGCCGCGACGCACGCCGGCAACGCCCCGGTGTTCGTGTTCGTCGACTCCGGCGGAGCGTTCAACAACGACACCGAGTGCGTAAACGGCAGTCGCGGCAACGCGGCTGACCATCTAACCAAAGATGTTTTGCCGTATGTTGTTTCGAAGTTCGGCGTCAGCCACGAGGCAGCCAACTGGGGTATCGTCGGCTGGTCGATGGGCGGGACTTGCGCCTTGGACCTCACCGTCATGCACCCGGAGCTGTTCAGCTCGTTCGTCGACATTGCCGGTAGCGCGGGACCCGAATCCGGAACCAAAGCCCAAACCATCGCGCGGCTATTCGGTGGCAACGCCACCGCTTGGGCCGCCTTCGATCCCGCCACAGTGATCGCCAAACACGGCCTGTATCACGGGGTCTCCGGATGGTTCGACGTCTCGTCGAGCGCCCGTCGTCACGGCATATCGGTGACCGATGCGGGCGACACCACCCGCGGCGGTCGAAACGCCACCCCCGTTCCGGGCGATCAGATCGCCGCGGCCGAGGCGTTGTGCGGCCTCGGCCGCGCGCACGGCATCGACTGCACGATCGTCGCGCAACCGGGAAATCATGACTGGCCCTTCGCGAGCAATGCGTTCGCCGCGGCGCTGCCCTGGCTGGCCGGTCGACTGGCCACTCCCGGGGCGCCGCGGATCCCCACGCCGTCGAGCTGGCCGGTGACGCCGGATCTGATACCCCACGCCACACCGGTCGGGCGTTGACGCGGGTAGTGTGAATCGATGCCCGACGAGCCGGACAACTCCCCCGCTGAGCCCGACGCCGGCTACACGAATTCCGGGGTGCCTACTTTCGACTCGGTTCGCGAGAAGATCGAGTCGCGCTACGAATCCTCCATCGGCGCGGGAGAATTGGACTCCGAGAGCGCCGAAGGTCGTGCCATCGAGGAGCAGTTCGAGACGCGGCAACGGGCGGCCGCCGACCGACTCGCGCAAATCCGCGAATCGATGCGCGACGGACACAGCTGACCTCCGGCTCGGGCACGGTGCGCCACTTCACCGCGGAGGAACGCCGGCGTCGGCTGGTCGAGCGGCAGTTCGTGTCGCTCGCCGACCGTGTCATCCCAGACGCGACCGCCGAACTGATCGGACTGCACGCCACCGATCCCGCCACGCCGTTCCTGTCGTTGTGGGCGCGGTGTCCAGGCTTCGTCGCCTCTGACCTCGAACGCGAACTGTACGAGAATCGAACCGTGGCCCGGCATCTGGCGATGCGGCGCACATTGTGGGTGGTGGCCGCCAGCGATCTGCCGGTCATCCAGGCAGCGGCCAGCGACCGGGTCGCCGCCAACGAGCATCGCCGGCTGGTTGGCGACCTGCAGAAGGCCGGCATCACAACGGATGGCGAAGGCTGGCTGACGAAGGCATGTTCGGCGGTACTGGACCACCTGGCTGAGCACGGGCCGCTGACGAGCACCGAACTGCGGTCGGCCCTCCCCGAGATCGGTGGGACCTACGATCCGGCGCCGGGAAAATCGTGGGGCGGTCATGTTCCGGTGGCGCCCCGCGTTCTGACTGTGCTCTCGGCCCGCGGGGCGATCGTGCGGGGCCCCAACGACGGCGGCTGGACCACGTCACGGCCCAGGTGGGCGTCGACCGCGGAATGGTTGGCGCTCGCCACCGCGCCACTCGAACCATTCTCTGCCCTGTTGCAGCGCTGGCTGCGGACGTTCGGCCCGGCCACCGCCGAAGATGTCAAATGGTGGTTCGGTACCACGCTGACCGCAACCCGAAAAGCGTTGGGCGCCATTGGTGCTGTGGAGGTTGACGTGGGCTCAGGCCCGGGGTTTGCACTGGCCGAAGATCTGGACGACGAATCCGACCCCGAACCGGTCGCGGCCCTACTGCCCGGCCTCGATGTCACGACGATGGGCTGGTTCGAGCGTGATTGGTACTTGAACGGGCATCGCGGTCAAGTCTTTGACCGCAACGGCAACGCCGGACCCACCGCCTGGTGGAACGGACGCGTGGTCGGCGGCTGGTATCAGGACGACGGCGCGCAGGTGCACGTGCAACTGCTCGAGGACCCCGGCCGGGACGGCCGACGAGCCTTGACGCGACGAGCCGCTGAGCTGACGTCGTGGCTCGACGGTGTGCGGATCAAACCGCGGTTCCCCTCGCCGTTGTCGAAAGCCGCCGACTAGGCGCTGACCTTGCGGCGGTTGGTCGCTCGCTTCTGCGGGCGCGCCGCGGGCTTGTTGGCCTCGGTCAGCACTTCGGCAAGGAACTTGCCGGTGTAGCTCTCCGGGACCGCCATCACGTCCTCTGGCGTACCTTCGGCGACGATCGTGCCGCCCCCGGCGCCGCCTTCCGGCCCCATGTCGATGACCCAGTCCGAGGTCTTGATGACGTCGAGGTTGTGCTCGATGACGATCACCGTATTGCCTTTGTCGACAAGGCCGTTGATGACATCCAGTAGCTTACGGATGTCTTCGAAGTGCAAGCCGGTGGTCGGCTCGTCGAGGATGTAGACGGTGCGACCCGTGGAGCGCTTCTGCAATTCCGACGCCAGCTTCACCCGCTGCGCTTCACCGCCGGACAGGGTCGGCGCGGGCTGGCCGAGGCGCACGTAGCCAAGCCCGACGTCGACCAGGGTACGCAGGTAGCGGTGGATCCCGGTGATCGGCTGGAAGAACTCCGCGGCCTCCTCGATCGACATGTCGAGCACCTCGGAGATCGTCTTGCCCTTGTAGTGCACCTCGAGTGTCTCGCGGTTGTAGCGTGCGCCGTTGCATACCTCGCAGGGCACGTACACGTCCGGCAGAAAGTTCATCTCGATCTTGATCGTGCCGTCACCGGTGCACGCTTCGCAGCGACCGCCCTTGACGTTGAACGAGAATCGGCCCGGCTGGTAGCCGCGCACCTTCGCCTCTGTGGTCGCCGCGAACAAGGTGCGAATCTTGTCGAAGACGCCGGTGTAGGTCGCCGGGTTGGACCGCGGCGTGCGGCCGATCGGCGACTGGTCGACCCGGACCAGCTTGTCGACGTTGTCAAGACCGGTGACGCGGGTGTGCCGGCCCGGAACATGACGAGCGCCGTTAAGCCGGTTCGCCAGCACCGCCGCAAGGATGTCGTTGACCAACGTCGACTTGCCGGAACCCGACACGCCGGTCACCGAGGTCAGCACGCCGAGCGGGAACGTGACGTCGATGCCACGCAGGTTGTGCTCGTTGGCACCGACCACCGTGAGATGCCGCTTCCTGTCCACCGGACGCCGAATCGACGGCGCCGCAATGCGTTCCTTGCCGGACAGGAAGGCGCCGGTGATCGACTCCTTATTCGTCAACAGGTCGGCGTAGGTGCCGCTGTGCACGATGTGGCCGCCGTGCTCGCCGGCTCCGGGACCGATGTCGACCACCCAGTCGGCGTGCGCGATGGTGTCCTCGTCGTGCTCGACGACGATCAGGGTGTTGCCCAAATTCCGCAGCCGCGTGAGGGTTTCGATGAGCCGACGGTTGTCGCGCTGATGCAGCCCGATGGACGGCTCGTCGAGCACGTACAGCACGCCAACCAGACCGGACCCGATCTGGGTGGCCAGTCGGATGCGTTGCGCTTCGCCGCCGGACAGGGTGCCCGCCGCCCGCGACAGTGACAGGTATTCCAGTCCGACGTCGAGGAGGAAGCCCAGCCGCGACTGGATCTCCTTGAGCACCTGGCCGGCGATCGCCTGTTCCCGGGTGCCCAGGGTGAGCGCGTTGAGGAACTCGGCGCAGTCCGAGATCGACAGCTCGCAGACCTCGGCGATCGACTTGGCGCCATGCTTGCCGGCGGCCATGGTGACCGCCAGGATCTCCGGCTTGAGCCGCGTTCCGTGGCACTCGGGACACGGGACGTCGCGCATGAAACCCTCGTAGCGCTCCTTCATCAGCTCAGACTCGGTCTGGTCGAGCTTGCGCTCCAGAAACGCCAGCACGCCCTCGAAGTCGGCGTAGTAGGACCGGGTGCGCCCATACCGGTTCCGGTATTTGACGTGCACCTGTTCGTCGCAGCCCTCGAGAATTGCCCTGCGCGCCTTGGCGGGAAGCTTGCGCCACGGCGTGTCGACGTCGAAGCCCATCGCCTCGCCGAGGCTGGCCAGCATCCGGGTGAAGTACTCCGCCGTGTGCCCCATCGACCAGGGTGCCACCGCCCCCTCGGCCAGGGTGCGGTCTGGGTCGGGCACTACGAGTTCCGGGTCGACCTCTTTGCGAATGCCCAGACCGGCGCACTCCGGGCAGGCGCCGTAGGGCGAGTTGAACGAGAACGACCGCGGCTCGAGGTCGTCGACCGCCAGCGGGTGTCCGTTGGGGCAGGCCAGTTTCTCGGAGAACCGCTGTTCGCGGTTGTGCGCGTCGTGCTCTTCGTCGACGAACTCCAAGACCACGATGCCGTCGGCCAAATTGAGCGCAGTCTCGACCGAATCGGTGAGCCGCTGTTTGGCGCTGGCCTTGACGGTCAGGCGGTCGACGACCACCTCGATGTCATGCTTCTCCTGCTTTTTCAGCTTGGGCGGATCGGTCAGCGAATGCACCACGCCGTCGACCCGCACCCGGCTGTAGCCCTGCGCGTTCAGTTTCTCGAACAGGTCGGCGAATTCGCCCTTGCGCGTCCGCACCACCGGAGCAAGCACCTGGAACCGGGTGCCTTCCGGCATCACCAGCACCTGGTCGACGATCTGCTGCGGGGTCTGCCGGGCGATACGCTCGCCGCACACCGGGCAGTGCGGCGTGCCGGCTCGGGCGTACAGCAGACGTAGATAGTCGTACACCTCGGTGATGGTTCCCACCGTCGACCGTGGGTTGCGGTTGGTCGACTTCTGGTCGATGGACACCGCCGGCGACAGGCCCTCGATGAAGTCGACGTCGGGCTTGTCCATCTGCCCCAGGAATTGCCGCGCATAGGCCGACAGCGACTCGACATAGCGCCGCTGCCCCTCGGCAAAGATCGTGTCGAACGCCAGCGAAGACTTTCCCGAGCCCGATAGGCCGGTGAAGACGATCAATGCGTCGCGCGGCAAATCAAGATCGACACTGCGTAAGTTGTGCTCTCGCGCACCTTTGACAACAAGGCGATCAGCCACGCAATCCCTCTCTGCGCCGTTTCCGGGCGCCGCCCGGACAAGTCACTCCCATGCTATGTGCCCGCACCGACAAACAGCGTCCGGCCAGTACGGTGAGGGGTATGACCGTCCTCGACGAGAACTACACCGGCCATGTCGAATCGGGCAGCGCCGCTCGCCGGACTCTTCCGGGAGCGACGATCCTGAAGACGTCGGTCGGCCCGATGGACAACAACGCCTACCTGGTGACTTGTTCCGCGACCGGGGAAACGTTGCTCATCGACGCGGCGAACGACGCGGACGCCCTGATCGAACTCATTCGCGAGCACGCGCCCAAGGTGTCGCTGATCGTGACCAGCCATCAGCACTTCGACCATTGGCAGGCGCTGGAAGCCGTCGCCGGTGCGACGGGAGCATCCACGGCCGCACACGAGATCGACGCCGAGCCCCTGCCGGTCACGCCGGACCGCCTGCTGGCCGGTGGCGACACCATCGAGGTCGGCGAGCTGACCTTCGACGTGATTCATCTGCGCGGTCATACCCCGGGATCGGTTGCGCTGGCGCTCGACGGTCCTGCGACTGGCGGTGTAACTCAACTGTTCACCGGTGACTGCCTGTTTCCTGGAGGAGTCGGTAAGACCTGGCAACCTGGCGATTTCGATCAGCTGCTCGACGACGTCACCGCCCGGGTGTTCGACCGATTCGACGATGACACGGTCGTGTATCCCGGCCACGGAGACGACACCACGATCGGCGCTGAGCGGCCGCATCTCGCCGAGTGGCGCGAACGCGGCTGGTAAACCGCGTGAGACCTCCAACCCTGGATGCCGGGACCGACTTTGCGGACTACTTCCTACCGCTGGACAGCACCTTCCAGTCCTTCTGAACCCCGATTCCCGAACCAGACGGCACCCTGACCGGTACGTAAGCGGTGAGTAAATTGCGCCGCGAAACCCGGTGCAGCGCCTACGCTTAGCCGATGCGCGTGGGCGTCGACTTCGGCACAACACACACCGTCGTTGCGGTCGTCGACCGGGGCAACTACCCCGTGGTGTCGTTCGACGGAGTCGACTCCTGGCCCTCTCTGATCGCCGGCGACGCCTCCGGAGAGCTGCGGTTCGGCCCCGCTGCCGCCGCGGTCCGGCACGACCCGGCCTGGTCGGTGCTGCGTTCGTTCAAGCGCCTGCTCAACGACGCCGGCCCCAGGACGACCGTGGAACTGGCGGGACGCTCCCATCGACTGGCCGACCTGTTCGCCGGATTTCTGGCCCAGCTGAAAAGCGATCTGCACCATCGGTCGAACGCCGACCTGGCGGCTGGTGAGCGCGTCGAGGCGGCGATCAGTGTGCCGGCCAACGCGTCCAGCTCACAACGCTTTTTGACCCTGGATGCGTTCGCGCAGGCCGGCTTCCAGGTGGTGGCGTTGCTCAACGAACCCTCGGCGGCGGGCTTCGAGTACGCCCACCGATACCGCTCGACGATCACCGCCAAACGGGAATACGTGCTGATCTATGACCTCGGCGGCGGCACCTTCGACGCATCTCTGCTGAAGATGACCGGGCGACTCAACGAAGTCATATTCAGCGAAGGCATCCAGCGCCTCGGTGGTGACGACTTCGACGAGGCCATCCTCAAGATGGTGCGCGCCCGCGCCGGTCTGCGTCGGCTCCCGACGGGTGTCCGCGAGCAATTGCGCGAGGAGTGCGCCGCGCGGAAAGAGGCGGTCAGCCCCAACACCCGCCGGTTCCTCGTCGACCTCACCGCGGCCGCCAAGCCCCCGTTCACCTGCCCAATCGACGACGTCTACAAGGCATGTAATTCGTTGGTAGACAAGACAATTACGATACTTCCCCGCGTGTTGCGCGACCGGGCAGGCAGCGAGGTGGACTGGTCTGAGGTTGCCGGGGTCTATGTGGTGGGTGGTGCCGGCAGCTTTCCTCCGGTCGCGCGTGCCTTACGCGCCGCGTTCGACGAGAAGCGCGTCAAGCGCTCGCTGCATCCGTTCGCCGCCACGGCGATCGGACTCGCCGCGTTCCTCGACAAAGAGGCCGGATTCGCGCTCTCCGAACGTCTTTCGCATCATTTCGGAGTCTTCCGGGAAACCCGGGCAGGCGAAGAGGTGTACTTCGATCCGATCGTGCCCAAAGGCGCCGAACTGCCGACGGCGGGGCAGCCACCCATCGTCGTCACCCGGACCTACCGCGCGGCGCACAACATCGGTCACTTCCGCTTCGTCGAGTGCAGCCGGTTACTAGACGGCCGGCCCGACGGTGACGTAACCCCATACGATCCGGTGTTCTTTCCGTTCGATCCGGCTCTGGGCGACGACGGCGACCTGCCGCGCCGGCCGGTATACCGCCGCGATGACGGCCCAGACGTCGAGGAGCGCTACGTCATCACCGACGGTGGAACGGTCGAGGTGACCCTCACCACGCGTCCGGACCAGCTGACCCGCACCTTCCGGTTGGAGCGCCGCGACCTCGCCAGCGCATAGCCCCGCTGCGCGAACGCGTGATGGCTATGACGTGTGGACGATCAGCACGTCGACCTTGGCGCGCCGCGACACGTTGGCGGGTACCGAGCCCAGCAGTCGGCCGGCGATGGTGCTCAGGCCGACGTTGCCGACCACCAGTAGGTCGGCATCGACCTCCTCGGCGAGCCCGACCAGGGCGTCCACCGGGGCGCCGACGATCGACCGCTCTTCGACGTTCTTGGCCCCCGCGGCGCTGGCCCGCTCCTTGGCCTCGCGCAGGATGGCGTAGATCGGGGCACTGCCCGACACCTTGTAGCTCTCGTCCTTCAGCAGATCGGCGGCGCGAGCATCTTGGTTCTGAGGTAAATACGCCGTCGCAACGATCAGTTTCGCGTCCGCCCCGGCGATGCTCCCTGCCTTCTCCACCGCGCGAAGCGACGAATCCGATCCGTCGGTTCCTACCACCACGGTCTGATAGGCGCTCATTTACCCTCCCAGGTGTTGGTTGCTACGCCAACCAAAGACAGTAACGCTTCGTCGCAGACTGATGGCCGAATTGGGGACACACCGATTTCGGCCCGCAATTGCCCACCGGCACTACGGCGCGCGCGTTCTGAGACTTTCGTCTCAATCACGGCACTTGCACGCAACCGTAAATCTTGTTGTTGCGCAACCCTTTTCGTTTTTCGGATAACGCTATGCTTTTGTTGCGCAAGTTCAAACTATGAGGAAAAGTGCTCCGTGAGCAGGCAGTACGGGTAAGCAGGTTCACCACTGTGGCCCTACAGTGACACACATCATGGTTGCAACGACAGTCGAGGAACCCACCAAAGCGGTCCTTGTACCCGTCACGCCCCCGCGGAGCGCGGGCAGGTTCTCCGACCCGCTCGCGATCGCGTTGCTGACCGCGCTCGTCGGGGGTGTCGCTGCGAGCCGTCCGTCGCTGTGGTTCGACGAGAGCGCAACCATTTCGGCCTCGGCCAGCCGATCGGTGCCCGAACTGTGGAAGCTGCTCACCCACATCGACGCCGTCCACGGGCTGTTCTACCTGCTGATGCATGGCTGGTTTTGCCTCTTCCCGGCGACCGAATTCTGGTCGCGGGTGCCCAGTTGTCTGGCCGTCGGCCTCGCGGCAGCCGGCGTGGTGGTCCTGGCCAGGCAATTCCTGCCGCGGCGCACCGCGATCTACGCCGGCATCGTGTTTGCCATCCTGCCGCGCGTGACCTGGGCGGCTGTCGAAGCACGGTCGTATGCACTGCAAGCGGTCGCGGCCGTATGGCTGACCGTGCTGTTGATCACTGCGATACGCCGTCATCAATGGCGGCTGTGGGTCCTTTACGGGCTTGCCCTGATGGTCTCGATATTGCTGAACGTCTACCTGGTGTTGCTGGTGCCGGCTTATGCGGTCATCACGCCGATGCTCCGGCGGCAACGATCCGTCGTGGTCTGGTGGGCGATCACCTCGGCCGTGGCGGTGGCAGCGCTGACGCCGCTGATGCTGTTCGCGCACGGGCAGAGCTTCCAGGTGGCCTGGATCCACTCGTTGACCTGGCACACCATGCTCGACGTGTTCCTGCACCAGTACTTCGACAACAGTGTGCCGTTCGCGGTCCTGACGGCGTTGATTTTCGTTGTCGCGCTGGCGATTCGGCTCACCGGCCGCTGGGAGTCAGCCGGCGACACCCGTCGCATGCTGATCATCTGCGCAGCCTGGATAGTCGTCCCCACCGGGATCAGCCTGATTTATTCGGCGCTGAGCGACCCGTTCTACTATCCGCGGTACCTGTTCTTCACCACCCCGGCGATGGCGATCGTGATCGCGACCTGCATCGTGGCCATTGGCCAACGGCCGCGGTGGATCGCGCTGGCGCTGGTCGCCCTCGCCGTCGCGGCGTTACCGAATTATCTTCTCTCTCAACGGCAGCGTTATGCCAAGGAGGGGTGGGACTATAGCGACGTCGCAGACCTGATCTCCGCCCGCGCATCCGCAGGTGACTGCCTGCTCGTCGACAACACGGTGGGCTGGTTGCCCGGCCCGGTCCGTGCGCTGCTGGCCGCCCGGCCGGCCGCATTTCGTCCGCTGGTCGACATCGGCCGAGGCGTCCCTGCGCCGAAGCGAGAGACTCTATGGGACGGTCATGTCGCGGTGTGGTTGATCGTCGGCCGGCTGTACAAGTGCAGGACGTTGTGGACTATCACGACGCACGACACCAAGCTGCCACTTCATCAGGCCGGGCCGTCATTGCCGCCCGGACGCGACTTCAGCCGGGCGCCGGCGTACCAGGTTCCGAAGAACGTGGGCTTCCACATCGTCGAGCGGTGGCAGTTTCACCGAACTGAGGTCATCAAGTCGACACGTTGATCACGTAGCTTGACGGGGATGGAGATCTGGCTTGCCGACCCGCTCTTCGGCGGCAGTGTGCAGAACGGCCGCCATCTCATGGAGCTGCTCGCCGCGTTCGGATTGACGGCGATCATCGGCTTGGAACGCACCATCCAGGGCAAAGTCGCCGGGCTGCGGACCCAGACCATCGTCGGTACGTCGTCGGCGTTGATCATGCTGGTCAGCAAGTACGGATTCGGCGATGTGTTGGCGGCGCAGACCCTGGTGCTCGACCCGTCTCGGGTTGCGGCACAGGTGGTCTCGGGTATCGGGTTTCTCGGCGCCGGGATCATCATCACGCGCCGCGGCGCGATTCACGGGCTCACCACAGCCGCGGCGGTGTGGGAATCCGCGGCCATCGGCCTGGCGGCGGGCGCCGGGCTGCTGTTGCTGGCCGCCGCCGTTGTGGCGTTGCACTTTGTCAGCGCGCTGGCCTTCAACGCGGTGGAGCGGCAACTCAACGCACGGCTGCGAGGGACGGTCCGGTTGCAGATCGTCTACGACAACGGCCGGGGTGTACTTCGCGCGATCCTGCGCGCCTGTGGCCAACGGAACTGGCAACTCACCGAGCTCGACGCCGACGACGGCAACATCGACCGCGACCAGGTCACGGTGTCGATGACACTGTCAGGCGCCAAGATCACCAACGCCGCGCAGGTCCTGTCCGAGATCGACGGCGTTTCCGGTGTGCTGAGCGCCGACGAAGATCCCGACTAGGTCTACCCGGAAGTCATGGCGGTGTGCCCACATTGCGGGCCGCGCGGCGCGAGGCGATGGCGCCCAGCAGGCCCACCACCGCGAACACCGCAAATAAGGCGCGCGCGGCGATCACCAGGTCCCCTTCCGCGCTGTTGACCACGACGCCGGCCAGGCCGGCACCGAACGCCCCCGCGATCATCTCGATCGTGTTGATCGCCGCGCCCGCCGCGGCGCCTTCCCGCTCGTCGGCGCACTGCATCGCCCACGCCGACAGGTGCGGCCAGCCCGCTCCCATCCCCGCTCCGGCGACGGTCAGCGCCGCCGCCCAGGTAACGACGAGGCCCACCGGCGCATGGTCGGCCTGCGTCACGGCGGCCAAGACAAAGCCGGCAGCACCGACCAGCGGGCCGGCGACCACCAAGCGCTTGACGGCTTTGCCGCTCTTCAACGACGCGCTGACGAATTCACTGACCGCCCAGCCGATTGCCAACGCGGCGCCGAGAAAACCGGCCACCACAGGCACCAGATGCGCCAGGCGCTGCCCGAACAGCGGAACGTACATGTCCACCATGGCAGAGGCCATCAGCACCGCCAAGGCCAGATAGATCCACTTCAACGGCCCGGGACCAAACATGCTCAGCGGCAGCACTTTTACCGCCGCCCGACGGTCCACAAGTACGAAAACGACCACCAGGATCGCGCTCGCCGCCAACAGCATCACGGTCAGTGCGACGCCGGTCGGAATCTGGGCGATGCTGACCGTCAACGCCGCGCCGCTGAGCAGCAGCACCGACCACACCGGCACCTTCAGCCCCGCTGACCGTTCATCGGGGCGTGTATGCCCGGCCGGCAACACCAGGGGGACGAGCGCCGCCATCGCGACGGACAGGATCGCCATGGCGCCGAATGCCCAACGCCACAAACCGAATTGGGCAAACAGCCCGCCGGCGGCCGGGCCGATCACGGTGGCCACCCCCCACATCGCCGACACCAACGCCGACGCCCGGGTCCATAGCGCTCGAGGCAGGGTGGTCGAAATGAGCGCATATCCCAGCCCAGCCAATAGTCCGCCGGCCGCTCCTTGGAGCGTCCGGCCGACCAGCATCACGCCCATCCCCGGAGCGGCCGCGCAGATGAGGCTGCCGGCCCCGAATACCGCGAGCCCCCAAAGAAACGACCATCGCGCCCCGAGTCGCAGCAAGATCGCGTTGACCGATGCGGCCGCCACTACCGAGCCGACCAGGTAGAGGGTGGTCACCCAGGCGAAGAGGCGCTCGCCGCCGATTTCGGCGATCGCGCTCGGCAGCAGGCTGACGGTCAGGAACTCGTTGGTGGCGTACAGCGCCACCCCACCGGCCAGCAGCGTCGACGTACCCAGATGTCTGGGGCCCAGTAGCGCGCGCCAGCTGTCGTCCGCCGGTGTGCTGATCACTTCAGGCCGGCGGCGTCCATCCCCCGCAGCTCTTTCTTCAGATCGGCGATCTCGTCGCGGAACCGGGCCGCCAGCTCGAACTGCAGGTCTCGGGCCGCGGTCATCATCTGCTCGGTGAGGTCCTTGATCAGATCGGCCAACTCGGCACGCGGCATGTTCGTGGTGTCGCGTCCCTCGAAGACGCCGGCGCTGACCGCCCGGCCCGGCTCACCTTGGGCACGCCTCCCCCGCGACGAGTTGCGACCTGACCCGCCGATCGCGACATTCTCGGTGTCGTCCGCCTCGCGATACACCTGATCGAGGATGTCGGCGATCTTCTTGCGCAGCGGCTGCGGGTCGATGCCGTTCTCCTCGTTGTAGGCAATCTGTTTGGCCCGGCGGCGCTCGGTCTCGTCGATGGCTTCCTTCATCGAGTCGGTCATCGAGTCGGCGTACATGTGCACCTCACCCGACACGTTGCGGGCCGCGCGGCCGATGGTCTGGATCAGGCTGCGCGACGAGCGCAGGAAACCTTCCTTGTCCGCGTCGAGGATCGCCACCAGCGACACCTCGGGCAGGTCCAACCCCTCGCGGAGCAGGTTGATACCGATCAGCACGTCGTAGTCACCCAGCCGCAGTTGGCGCAGCAACTCGACGCGGCGCAGCGTGTCGACCTCGGAGTGCAGGTAGCGCACCCGGATGCCGAGCTCGAGCAGATAGTCGGTGAGGTCTTCGGCCATCTTCTTGGTCAGCGTGGTGACCAGGATTCGTTCGTCGGCGTCGGCACGCTTGCGGATCTCGCCTATCAGGTCGTCGATCTGTCCCTTGGTGGGCTTCACCACGACCTTGGGATCGACCAGCCCGGTCGGTCGGATCACCTGCTCGACGAACTCCCCGGCAGCTTGGCTGAGCTCGTAGGGACCCGGCGTCGCCGACAGGTACACCGTCTGACCGATGCGGTCGGCGAACTCCTCCCAGGTCAACGGCCGGTTGTCACACGCCGACGGGAGCCGGAACCCGTACTCGACCAGGTTGCGCTTGCGGGACATATCGCCCTCGTACATGCCGCCGATCTGCGGCACCGTGACGTGCGACTCGTCGATCACCATCAGGAAGTCTTCGGGGAAGTAGTCCAGCAGCGTCGCCGGCGGCGACCCGGGTCCGCGCGCATCGATATGCCGCGAGTAGTTCTCGATGCCCGAGCAGAACCCGACCTGACGCATCATCTCGATGTCGTAGTTGGTCCGCATCCGAAGGCGCTGGGCCTCGAGTAGCTTGCCCTGGCCCTCGAGCTCGGCGAGCCGTTCCTCGAGCTCCTGCTCGATGGTCGAGATCGCCTGCGCCATGCGTTCCGGGCCGGCCACATAATGCGTCGCAGGAAATATTCGCAGCGAATCGACTTGTCGCACAACATCACCGGTCAGCGGATGCAGGTAGTACAGTGCTTCGATCTCGTCGCCGAAGTACTCGATGCGCACCGCCAGCTCTTCATACGACGGGATGATCTCCACGGTGTCACCGCGGACGCGGAACGAGCCGCGGGTAAACGACATGTCGTTGCGCGTGTACTGCACGTCGACCAGCAGCCGCAGCAGGCCGTCGCGCGGCACCTCGGTGCCGACCTTCAGCTCCACCGAGCGGTCCAGGTAAGACTGAGGCGTGCCCAGGCCGTAGATGCAGGACACCGATGCGACCACCACGACGTCGCGTCGCGACAGCAGCGACGACGTCGCGGAGTGCCGCAACCGTTCGACATCGTCGTTGATCGAGCTGTCTTTTTCGATGTAGGTGTCGGTCTGCGCGATGTAGGCCTCGGGTTGGTAGTAGTCGTAGTACGAGACGAAGTATTCGACAGCGTTGTGCGGCAACATCTCTCGCAACTCGTTGGCCAACTGCGCGGCCAGCGTCTTGTTTGGCGCCATCACCAGCGTCGGGCGTTGCAGCCGCTCGATGAGCCACGCCGTGGTGGCCGACTTACCGGTACCGGTGGCACCGAGCAGCACGACGTCGCGCTCCCCCGCCTCGATGCGACGTTGCAGCTCGTCGATGGCGGCCGGCTGGTCACCGGCAGGCTCGTACGGGCTGACCACTTCAAAGCGGCCGCCAGCCCGAACCATGTCTTCGACGGGGCGGTATTCGGAGTGCGCAAGCACGGGATGCTCGGTAGCAAACGCCATGTCACCAGGGTAGAGCGCACCACCGACATGCGGCCCACGGTTCAGCCGTGCTGGCTGCTCCACACCCGGGTACCGGGATCGCATTCGATCAGGTGTCCGTCCTCGGACTTCGACATGGTGAACACCGGGATATCGGTGCACGAGGTCCCGACCGGGTGGACGCCGCTCGTTGCCGGCGCCTTGTCCCAGACGTTGCCCTCGCACACGACCTGCTGATTGGCTGTCGGATCGAAGGCGACCTTGTCGACGTCGGTGCACGGTCCGCCCAACACGGCGGGCGTCACGGCCGCAGCCGGCGATGCCGTGGTGTTGGCGGCCTGCGCGGGATCGGCAATCGTCACGCCCTCGGGCACGTCGCCGGTCCGTGACGCGACGACGGGTGTTCGCAGAGTCGCGCCCTGAGAACCGCATTCGTTGCTCTGCACGGTCTGGCTCTGGACGCCACGCAGCGTGCCATCCGGCTCCGGGGTCAACGTCCACACCACCGTCTCCGACTGAGTGGACATCGGTCCTCCGCGCGACGTTCGGCACGCAACCTGGATTTGGCGCGGCTCGGCCTGCCAATTGCCGTCGACGAAATGCAGGACACCGGTATTGCCGGTGCCGGTCGCCTTGGCCTCGGTGTGGCTCGTCTCGTCCAGCTTCGTGCCGGTCGCCGCGCATCCGTTGGCGGTGCACGCTGACGTGAAGGCCCACCAACTGGTCACACCGCCGTTGGTCCGGATGACACCGTTCGACGTCTGCTTCGCCCGGTCGTAGTCAAGCCGGTAACGGCCGTTCAACGGCGGTGCTGCGAGCGCCGACCCCGACGACGACGTCTTGCTCACTTTCGGCGGCGTACCGGGACTGGCCGGCGGTTGATCGTTCCACGAGAAAAACGAGATCGCCCACGTCACCGACAGCGAGAGCACCGCGAGGACCATCGCCACCAGCAGACCGGATCTCAGCGACAACCTCCGCCGGCCGGTCCTGGCCCGGGGGCGCCGTACGGGAGGCCGCCGGCGCGCGCTGTCGGCGCAACCGGACACCTGCTCGCTGAACGCCGCGGCGAACTGCCGGCACCGATCGAACCGGTCGCCCGGCTCCTTGGCCAAGGCCTTGAGAAACACCTCGTCGAGCCCGGCCAAGTCCGGCCGGTAGTCGCTTAGCCGCGGCGGGGCCGCGTGCAGGTGCTGACTGATCACCGCGACGGGGTTGGAATTCTGGAACGGCGGGACACCGGTGAGCAGGTGGAACGCCGAGGCGGCCAACGCGTACTGATCGGCGCGGCCGTCCATGGTCGACCCGACGAGCTGCTCAGGGGCCGCGTAGGCGACCGTACCGACCGCGACGTTGGTCTCGGTGATGCCGCTGATGTCGGCGAGCTGACGGGCAACACCGAAGTCCGCCAACAGGATTCGACGATCATCCTCGTCGGGATGGGTCAACAGAATGTTGGCGGGTTTGACGTCGCGGTGCAGCAGACCCCGCGCGTGCGCATAGTCAAGGGCACCCGCGACGGCGGTGACGATCGCGCACACGTCCGTTTCGCTCATGCCCCCGCGGAACCGTTCGCGCATCAATCGCGCGGCGTCGGTGCCCTCGACGTAATCCATCGCAATCCACAGATGACCGTCGAATTCGCCCCGGTCATGCACCGCGACGATGTGCGGATGCCACAGCGTCGCAGCCAGATCCGCTTCGCGGTTGAACCGCTCGCGGAACTCTTGGTCGGCGGTGGTGCCTTCACTGAGGATTTTCAACGCATCCCGGCGAGGCAGGCGGGGATGCTTGGCCAAGTAGACATCAGCCATCCCGCCTGATCCCAGCGGCCGCAGGATCGTATAGCCCGCGAACGATGTCGGCGCCGCCAACGCACTGTCGGAGGGGGCGCCGGATGCGGGTCGACGCGCCTTCGCCGCTTCCCGGGATGGCCGCGACCCGATCAGCGGCACCTTAGTCAGCAACCGGGTGATGGCCGACTCCGGTAGCGACGCATACCCCCGCTCCAGCAGACTGCGAGAGCGCGGCGGGTCGGCCGGCGGGACCGACGGCCCGGAGTGGGCGTCCCAGCGCTCGGTGGCCCTGGTCGCCTCGTCCATTACCGCTTCCCCCTCACAACTCTCGATTGGCGTGTGCTTCGCCACATGTCCCGTTACCCGCCGGATCGAGATCGCCAATCACTTGCGGGCCGGGCGCTTTCACCGTTCCCCCAGGCGCCACCCAGCACGCAGTACTGGGTTCACCCTTCACGATCATGCCGCGAAATGCGGTGCACTCTTGTTGCGCGGCTTATGAAACAGCTGTGAATCAACGGCTTTGAAGCAGTTCGCGACGATATATAACCGAATCACAGTGCGCGCCGTGCAACCCACGCGGTTGCGGAGTCGATACTGGAAGAGTGAGTCGATCAGCCCCGCCCGTTCTGAGGATCTGGCATAACGGATCCGAGAGTACGTTCCTGCCCGGGCACGACGTGGTGATCGGCCGCGATCTGCGCGCCGACGTGCGGATCGCCGACCCGCGGATCTCGCGCGCCCACCTGATCCTTCGGTTCGAACAGGGCAAATGGGTGGCGATCGACAACGGTTCGGTGAACGGCACTTTCGTCAACGGTTACCGGCGACCGGTGATCGATGTGCACGACGGACAAAGCATCAACATCGGTAATGCGGGCGGCCCACAGCTGACATTCGAGATCGGCGCTCCTCGCGGCAAGGAAGCTCGGCCAGCGCCGGGCGGACCGGCGCCCGGACCGCCGCACACCGTCACCTGGTCGACACCGGGGCGGCCGATGCCGCAGGGGCCGCCATCCGCGTCGTCGGCCAAGACGCCGCCGGGGCCCCCGCCGCGGAGTGCCCCACGGCCCCGCCCGGCGCCGCCGATCTCGCCATCGGAATATCCGACGACCGTGCAGGGCCGGCGACCGCCCACCGGACCGCCGCCCGATCAGGTGACGGTCGTCAACGCGCGGTCAGCGCCGGCGCAGCACGACGTGCCGCCGACCGAGGTCACCATGCTCGACGCCCGCGCTTCGGACGGGGCGAACTTCGCAACCCGCTTCGTCAAGCGTCTCGCGCCCCGCGCGACACCATCGGCGAAGCCGGCGGGCTCCGTCACTGTCGGACGGGCAGCGGACAACGACATCGTGGTTCCCGACGTCCTGGCCTCGCGCTACCACGCCACACTCACTTTGACCCCGCTGGGCACCGAGATCCGGGACACGAGCGTCAATGGGACTTTCGTCAACGGCACCCGCGTCGGTTCGGCAATCCTGAGCGAGGGTGACGTCGTCACCGTCGGAAACATCGACCTCGTCGTCAACGGCGGCCTGCTGGTCTGTCGCAGCGAAACCGAGGCAGCCACCAGCACGGGCGGCCTCGAAGTTCGCGACGTTCAATACGTCGTCGACAACGGCAAACAACTACTCAGCGACATCTCACTGACCGCGCGGCCGGGAACCCTGACCGCCGTGATCGGTGGATCGGGCGCCGGGAAGAGCACGCTGGCCCGGCTCATCGCCGGATACACGACTCCCAGCTCCGGCTCGGTGACGTTCGAGGGCCATGACATCCACGCCGAGTACGCCTCGCTGCGCAGCAGGATTGGCATGGTCCCCCAGGACGACGTCGTGCACCGTCAGTTGACCGTGAACCAGGCGCTGAGTTACGCCGCCGAGCTCCGCCTGCCACCCGACACCAGCAAAGCCGACCGGACCCGGGTGGTCTCCCAGGTGCTCGAGGAACTCGACTTGACCAAGCACGCCGATACGCGGGTCGACAAGCTGTCCGGCGGTCAGCGCAAACGCGCTTCGGTGGCACTGGAATTGCTCACCGGACCGTCGTTGCTGATTCTCGACGAGCCGACCTCGGGCCTGGACCCGGCGCTGGACCTGCAGGTCATGACGATGCTGCGGCAACTTGCCGATGCCGGTCGGGTGGTTCTGGTGGTCACCCACTCGCTGTCCTACCTCGACGTCTGTGACCAGGTGCTGCTGGTCGCCCCCGGCGGAAAGACGGCCTACTGCGGTCCGCCGGACGGCATCGGCGAAGTGATGGGCACGACGAACTGGGCCAAGATCTTCAGCCAGGTCGGCGCCGATCCGGAGGAGGCCAACCGCCGCTTCCGTGAAAGGGAGCAGCCTCAGCCCCCGTCGAAGTCCGACAAGCCTGCCGACCTGGGCGAACCGGTGCACACCAGCGTCCCGCGCCAAATCTCGACGATCGCGCGGCGGCAGGTCCGGCTCGTCATCGCCGACCGGGCCTATTTCGTCTTCCTGGCCCTGCTGCCGTTCATTCTCGGGGCGCTGTCGCTGACCGTGCCCGGCAACACAGGGTTCCGGCCCACCGGCCCGCACACCGGGACACCCGACGAATCCGCCCAGATCCTGGCGCTACTGCTGCCGGCCGCGGCGTTCATGGGTGTCGCGCTGACCATCCGCGACCTGGTCGGCGAACGCGCGATCTTCCAGCGAGAACAAGCGGTCGGGCTGTCCACGACGGCATATCTGTTGGCCAAAACGCTGGTGTTCTGCGGGTTCGCGGTGCTGCAGGCCGCGATCGTCACCGCGATCGTGGTCGGCGGCAAGGGGACGCCTAGCCGGGGGGCGGTGCTGCTCGGCCACTCGACCGCCGCCGCCACCGGCGAGTTGTTCCTCACCGTCGCCGCGGCGTGCGTCGCTTCGGCGGTCCTGGGGCTGGCCATCTCGTCACTGGTCCGATCGAGCGAACAGATCATGCCGCTGTTCGTGGTGGCGGTGATGGCTCAGCTGGTGCTGTGCGGCGGCATGGTCCCGGTCACCGGGCGGCTCGGGCTCGACCAGCTGTCCTGGTTGATGCCGGCGCGCTGGGGCTACGCGGCGGCCGCATCCACGGTCGACCTGCGGCATTTGGTGCCGCCGACGCTGCTTCCCCAGGACCAGTTCTGGCAGCACACCAGGCACTTCTGGCTGCTCGACATGGGCATGTTGGCCGGCCTGACAGCGTTCTTCGGCCTGTTCGTCCGCTGGAAGATCCGGCTCAGGCGCTGACGAGCGATGCATCCACCCAAGCACGAGATGTTCGACCTGCGCGCCCGCACCAACACCGATCCCAAAGGCATCGTGCGTGCGGTCGACGAGTACACCGTGCGCCCGTGGGGTCTCTACGTTGCCCGACCGACCCCCGGACGCGCCCAGTTTCATTACCTGGAGTCGTGGCTGTTGCCCTCGCTGGGGCTGCGCGCCACAGTGTTTCATTACAACGCCGGCCACGAGCGCGATCACGACTTCTACCTCGACGTCGGCGAATACACGCCGGGCCCGGACTCCTGGGCATCTGAAGACCACTACCTGGACCTCGAGGTTCGCACGCACACCGGCGTGGATTTGACCGACGTCGACGAACTCCTCGACGCGGTCCGGCACGGCTTGCTGACGCCGCAAGCCGGGGAGTTGGCAGTTCGCCGCGCGATGCACGCGGTCGAAGGCTTGGCGCGCAATGACTTTGATCTCAATGCGTGGTTGGCCTGCGACGGCATCCACTTGCATTGGCGATGACTAGGCGCTGGCTTCCTTCGGTGTGGTGTCGTCCTGCGCGCCGGCCAACAGCTTCTCGAAAAGCGTGCGGTAGTGCACGAACGCATCGCGTTGCTGCTCGGTACTGACCTTGTCGTGGCCCGCGGAGTTGACGTCGTGGGCGGCGCGGTAGCTGTCGACGATGTCCGGGTGGTCCACCGAGACGTCCGCAGCCCTGCGATCGAAATCGTCGACGGGATAACCGCGTTCGCGCATCACCTCGGTCACCAAACGATCGGCGGCCTGTACCGCGCTTGCCGGATTGTCGACGAAGCTGGCTTGCACTTCTTGCCAGCCGTTGGTGAAATTCGCGATGGCCGCCGGGCTCAACGGGACGATGTCGAGGCCTTCGCGCCGCTTTTCCCGCGTCGTCAGTTCGCGGTTCGCGGCTTTCTCGCTGCCGGCCTCGGCGACCAATCGGTCGTACTCAGGTCCGTAATGCTGTCTGAGCCGCCGCGTGGTGCTGTGATTACGCGCGATGCCGAGGGCCACGATCGAACCCGGTATGGCGATGATGACGGCGACCGCAACGAAAGCCCACACCCAACTGCTCATCAGGGGCTCCTTTCATACGCGCGTCGAGTATCCGCGCGATCAGCTGCGCAAACTTTGCTGTACCCAGTTCGGGTCAGCGCGAGCGTTCCCGGGCAGCGGTCATGCGTCAGAAGTAGTGCCGGCGTCCGCCGATGGCCCGTCCGGTACTGCCGAGGATCGCCAGGATCGCTCCAATGACGAGAAGGATGATTCCCAGTGTCCACAGAATCGAGATCTTCAGAACAAAGCCGGCAATGAGCAAAAGGATGCCGAGAGTGATCATCAGTTGCGCCTTCCTCTTCGTTGACGGGCCGGAGTTCGGGTGAACTGGCCGTGGAACCAGTTGATCACCGTCGAGGAGGTACGAATACACCCCTAGGGAGGTAATCTCCCCGCATGCCGCGAACGGATGGCGCGCCGATATCTGTGGCGCTCGTCGACGACTACGACGTCGTCGTCAAGGGTGTGGCCAACATGCTGGACCCGTACCGCGACCGCGTAGTGGTGGCGGAACTCGATTCGAGCATGGCCGTCAAGGACGAAGTAGACATCGTGTTGTACGACTCGTTCGCTCAGCCCGAATCAGACCACGAAGAAATCAAAGTCCTGGTGGCCAATCCGAGGGCACGTCGAGTCGTCGTCTACACGTGGAACTTTCACCCCGACCTGATTCAAAGCGCACGACAGCACGGCGCCGAGGGTTACCTGTCGAAGACTCTGCCTGCGCGCGAACTGGTCGCCGCCCTGGAGGCCGTCCATGCCGGTGAGATCGTCATCAGTGACGCGGGCCCGCGCACCCGCAGTGCGGCAGGGTTGGATTGGCCCGGTCGGGGCGAAGGGCTCAGTGAACGCGAAGCGGAAGTTCTGGCGCTCATCACCCAGGGCATGAGCAATGCCGACGTCGCCCGCCTGACCTATCTGAGTCCCAACACCGTCAAGTCCTACATCCGCACGATCTATCGCAAACTCGGCGTGGCGAGTCGCACGCAAGCCGTCTTGTGGGGCGTCGACCACGGCTTCACCCCGGACCACCACCGGATCGAGCACTGGCGCGGCGGGCCCTGATCGCAAGCACTTGGCAGTTTCCGCTACCCGTCCGGCCGGGTACGGGAGATGGATGGCTTTGAGTAACCACCGGCCGCATCGGCGGACCGGACAAAGCCCCGCGGCCCGGGGACGTCAGACACAACGGCGGCGAACGGGCGAGCGAGGGCCCCGCTTCGTCATTCAGCACCACCAGGCGCGTCAGGGCTACTACGACTTCCGTCTGGAAATCGACGGAACGGTGGTGTCGTGGGACATTCCCCGCGGCGCGGAGGTCAATCCGCAAGAACGGCGAATGGCCCGCCGCAACGCGGATCTTCCACTGGGCGAAGTCGACGCCGACATCGCCGAAGAAGATGAGCGGGTCGTCGTCTGGGACTGTGGCACTTACGCCAACAAGACCGGGCACGAGATGACGGTGTGCCTGGGTCGTGGGCATTTGTCTTTCCTGTTGCACGGCGAGAAACTCAACGGCTGTTATGCCTTGACCCGGATCCGGGAGGGCGAACAGGAGACATGGCTGCTGGTCAAGCGTCGCGACGACGTTGCCGACGAAATGAGTCGCCTCAATCGGTAGCGGTAATCTGTGCGGTCATGGGCAGTCTGCAGAGATGGATAGCGGCAGCGGCGGTGGTTGCCGGCGCGCAGGCCATGCCCGCGACAGCGCGCGCCGATCTGCACAACATCACCTACGTCGCGCGGGTCGACGGGGTGGCCCCCGGTAGCGTCGCCACCTTCATCACCGCCGACAACCAGACGAACATGGCGCAGCTCGGCGCGTTAGCGGGCAACTCTTTCCAGGCCAACGCGGTACTGCCCGATCCCGCTCACGCCGGCATGCAGATCGCCGTGAAGTGGCCGTATTCGGCGAATGTGCACTGCGAGATCGATGTCGACGACAAGGCGTTGGTCCAAGTCGACGAGGTTGCC
The DNA here is from genome assembly GCF_022430545.2 of Mycobacterium paraterrae. Taxonomy (NCBI): domain Bacteria; kingdom Bacillati; phylum Actinomycetota; class Actinomycetes; order Mycobacteriales; family Mycobacteriaceae; genus Mycobacterium; species Mycobacterium paraterrae. Next base: position 4,831,238 of record NZ_CP092488.2, read on the forward strand.
CACCCCGTTGCCGGCAGCACCGACCCGATGAACGGTGTGGTGGCCTGCGGCGCGGCGCTGCCTAATCCGGCTCCGTAGGGCGCCACCCGGACTCGTCCGCCCACGCCCACGCGTCGCGGTAGGCGTCCACGAACCACGGTTCCTTCACCGCGACATAGTCGGTCCCACGTTCCGCGTCGCGTTTGACGGCCAGATATCGCTCGCGGGCGGCAGCATTGGCCCTGAGCCAGTCGACGAACAACAGGGCGAACTGTTGGTTAGGCCAGCCGTCGACCCGCAGGTGAACATTGGTGGGCCGGCCCGGATCGGCCGAGGCGTAAATTCGCTTCTGCCACAACGACGCATCGTCGGCATGGTCGAACTCGGCAACGGTGCTGCGGACGTCCGGTTTCGCCTCGTCCGAGGTGATCGGAAGGTGGACGTAGCCGACGCCGTTCAAGGCTTCGGCCAACGCGTCGGCGTCGTCGAGCGAAGCGACGGTGACCTGCATGTCGATGACGTCCTTGGCGTCGAGGCCCGCAATTGCGGTCGACCCGATGTGGTCGATCCGCACGGCACGATGGCCGCAGGCAGTACTCAGCCGCGCGGCGATGCGACGTGCCTGGTCCGGCCAGGACTGGTCGTAGGGCACCAGGACCGGTTGCGCGCGGGCCGCTTCGCCGCCGTCGAGGTTCTGCTCGAACGGCAGGATCCGCTGTCGCCACAGTGTGCGCGCCTGCTCCACCAATTCCTCTGCGCTGCCGGTGTTGTCGAGCCAGACATCGGCGACCGCGCGCCGTTGTTCCTCGGTGGCCTGCGCCTTGATCCGGGCGCGGGCGTCCTGTTCGGTGAAGCCGCGATACTCGATCAGCCGCTTGACCCGTAGTTCCTCGTCGGCGTTGACGATGATCACCAACGGGAACATCGGCGCCATACCGGATTCCACCAGCAGCGGGATATCTTCGACGATCACCGCATCGTGGCCGGCTTCGGCAATCAGCTCCGATCGGCGCTTACCCACCAGCGGATGCACGATGCCGTTCAGCGTCTGGCGCTTGTCCTCGTCGCTGAACGCGATCGCGGCCAGCGCCGGCCGGTTCAGCGAGCCGTCGTCGGACAGGATCTGCTCGCCGAACGCCTCGACAAGCTTGGCCAGCCCCTCAGTGCCCGGCTCGACGACCTCGCGGGAGATCACGTCGCCGTCGACGACGACCCCGCCGAGCTCGCTGAAGGTCGAGGACACCGTCGACTTTCCGGCGCCGATTCCGCCGGACAGACCAATGCGCAGCACCGCCCCAGTCTGTCAAAGCGCCGCAACGACGAACGCCCCGACTCGGGTGAGCCGGGGCGTTCGACAGGGACTGACGGTTAGGCGCTGCCTGCCAGCTTCTCCCGCAGGGCGGCGAGCTGCGCATCGCTGGCCAACGAGCCACCGGTGGGCGCGTCGTCGCTCGACGAGCTGCTGGACTGCGGGCGGGCGGCCTCTTCGGCCTCGGCAGCGGCGAACTTCTCCATCTGCGCGGTGTGCATCTTGTGCCGGCGCTCGGCCTCGGCGTAGCGGGCCTCCCACTCGGTGCGCTGGGCGTCGAAGCCTTCCAGCCACTCGTTGGTTTCGGCGTCGAAGCCCTCGGGGAAGATGTAGTTGCCCTGGTCGTCGTAGCTGTCGGCCATGCCGTACTTGGCAGGGTCGAACTCTTCGGTGTAATCCTCGTTGGCCTGCTTGAGGCTCAGCGAGATCCGACGACGCTCGAGATCGATGTCGATGACCTTGACCATCGCGTCGTCACCGACGGCGACCACCTGGTCGGGCACCTCGACGTGGCGCTCAGCCAGCTCGGAGATGTGCACCAGACCTTCGATGCCCTCTTCGACGCGGACGAAGGCACCGAACGGCACCAGCTTGGTGACCTTGCCGGGCACGATCTGGCCGATGGCGTGGGTGCGGGCGAAGTGGCGCCACGGGTCTTCCTGAGTCGCCTTGAGCGACAACGAAACCCGCTCGCGATCCATGTCCACGTCGAGCACCTCGACGGTGACCTCGTCGCCGACCTGGACAACCTCGGACGGGTGGTCGATGTGCTTCCAGGACAGCTCGGACACGTGCACCAGACCGTCGACACCGCCGAGGTCCACGAACGCGCCGAAGTTGACGATCGAGGACACCACACCCTTGCGGATGGCACCCTTCTGCAGCTGGTTGAGGAATTCGCTGCGCACCTCAGACTGGGTTTGCTCCAGCCAGGCGCGACGGGACAGCACCACGTTGTTGCGGTTCTTGTCCAGCTCGATGATCTTGGCCTCGATCTCCTTGCCGATGTACGGCTGCAGATCGCGGACCCGGCGCATCTCGACCAACGATGCCGGTAGGAAGCCGCGCAGGCCGATATCCAGGATCAGACCACCCTTGACGACCTCGATGACGGTGCCCTTGACGGCCTCGTCCTTCTCCTTGAGAGCCTCGATGGTGCCCCAGGCACGCTCATACTGAGCGCGCTTCTTGGACAGGATCAGGCGGCCTTCTTTGTCCTCTTTGGTGAGGACCAGGGCTTCGACTTCATCGCCCACGGAAACGACCTCGTTGGGGTCGACATCGTGCTTGATGGACAGTTCGCGGGAAGGAATGACGCCTTCGGTCTTGTAGCCGATGTCGAGGAGAACCTCGTCCCGGTCGACCTTGACGATGGTCCCTTCGACGATGTCGCCATCGTTGAAGTACTTGATTGTTTTATCGATGGCGGCGAGAAAGTCCTCGCTCGAGCCAATGTCGTTGACGGCTACTTGCGGCGAGGTGACGGTGGGACTCGGCATATTGTTGGGTTGCTCCGGACAGGTTGAGGTCGTAGGGACAGTGCTGGTTTCTATTCAATCGCCCGGAAGTGCTCACCGGACTATCTAGTGAGGCTACTCGACTAGGCCTACGCAGGCCAAACTCGCCCCACGGGGGTCGTCGGGCGCCGGGGTCAGTGCGCGGCGCTGTCCCAGCTGGGTCCGTAGCCCACGGAAACCTCCAACGGCACGTCAAGCGGGTACGCGCCGCCCATCTTGTCTCTCACCAGCGCCTCGAGTTGCTCACGTTCGCCCTCGGCGACCTCGAACAACAGCTCATCGTGCACCTGGAGCAGCATCCGCGAGGCCAGTCCCGCGTCGGCGATGGCCTTGTCGACCTCGATCATCGCCACCTTGATGATGTCGGCGGCGCTGCCCTGGATCGGGGCGTTGAGTGCTGCGCGCTCGGCGGACTCACGGACCTGGCGATTGCTGCTGTCGAGCTCGGGCAGATAGCGGCGCCGTCCGAAGACGGTGGACGTGTAGCCGTCTTTGCGGGCCTGCTCGACGACGTTGTGCAGATAGTCGCGCACGCCCCCGAAGCGGGCGAAGTACTGCTCCATCTGTTCCTTGGCTTCTTCAGTCGAGATCTTGAGCTGGGCGGACAACCCGTAGGCGCTCAGGCCGTAAGCCAGCCCGTAGGACATCGCCTTGACCCGGCGCCGCAGTTCGCCCGTCACTTCCTCGATCGGCACGCCGAACGCCCGCGACGCGACGAAGGAGTGCAGGTCTTCCCCCGTGTTGAAGGCCTCGATGAGGCCTTCGTCGCGTGAAAGGTGCGCCATGATCCGCATCTCGATCTGGCTGTAGTCCGCGGTCATGAGCTCGGTGTAACCGCCGCCGACCACGAACGCGTCGCGGATCTGGCGCCCCGCGTCGGTCCGGATCGGGATGTTCTGCAGGTTGGGCTCGGTCGACGAGAGCCGACCGGTGGCCGCGATCGTCTGGTTGAAGGTCGTGTGGATCCGGCCGTCGCCCGCAACGGAATTCAGCAGGCCATCCACCGTCACCTTCAACCGGGTGACGTCGCGGTGCGTCAGCAGATGTTGCAGGAACGGATGCCCCGTCTTGTCGAACAGCGTCTGCAGCGCGTCCGCATCGGTGGTGTAACCGGTTTTGGTTCGCTTGGTCTTCGGCATTTCCAACTCGTCGAACAGCACCACCTGGAGCTGTTTCGGCGAGCCGAGGTTGATCTGTTTGCCGATCACGCTGTAGGCCGCTTCGGCGGCGTCGCGGATTTGATCGCCGAAATCGCTTTGCAGTGTGCTCAATTGGTCCAGATCGACACCGATGCCGACGGCCTCCATGGCGGCCAGCACGCGCTGCACCGGCAACTCCATCTCGGCCAGCAGCTTGGTGGAGTCGATGCGGTCCAGTTCGGCGTCCAGCGCGTCGGCCAGATCGACGACGGCGCGGGCACGCAGCACCGCGGTCTGCACGGCCTGCTCATCGACGCCCTCGCTGTCATCAAGAAGCGAAAGCTGTTGCTGCTCCGATGTTTCCGCGCGCAGCTCGCGACGGAGGTAGCGCAGCGACAGATCGTCGAGGGCGAAGCTGCGCTGGCCCGGGCGGACCAGGTAGGCGGCCAGCGCGGTGTCGGAGGTGATTCCAGTCAACGTCCAGCCCCGCCCCGCGAGGTCGTAGATCGCCAACTTGGCCTCGTGCAACGCCTTGGGCTGGCCGGCGTCGGCAAGCCACGCCGCCAATGCCTTGTCGTCCTCGGCGGTCAGCGTCGTGGTGTCGATGAAGGCGCCGTCACCGTCGGCGGCGGCGATGGCCAGCGCGGTCGCGTCACCGTCGTAGGGCAGGTGGGTGCCGACAACCGCGAGGCCGGCGCGCCTGCCGTCGGCGGCGTGGTCGGCCAGCCATTGCGTGATTTCGCCGGGTTCCAGCGCTCCCCCGCGGACGTCGAAGCCCTCGTCCACCTCCGGCTCGACGGCGGCCAGCGTGTCGAACAGCCGGTCGCGCAGAACCCGGAACTCGAGCTGGTCGAACAGTCGGTGGATCTGGTCGCGGTCCCAAGGCTGCATTCGTAGCGTGTCCGGCGTCTGGGCCAGCGGCACGTCGCGGACCAAGTCGGTGAGTTCGCGGTTGAGCACCACGCTGGACAGGTGCGCACGCAACGCGTCACCGACCTTGCCTCGCACCGAATCCACGTTGTCGACCAGCGCCTGCAGCGAGCCGTATTCGCTGATCCATTTGGTCGCGGTCTTCTCGCCGACGCCGGGAATGCCGGGCAGGTTGTCGCTCGGGTCGCCCCGCAGCGCGGCGAAGTCCGGGTACTGGGCGGGCGTCAGACCGTATTTCTCGAGGACCGCGTCAGGGGTGAAGCGGGTGAGTTCGCTGACCCCCTTCCGCGGGTAGAGCACGGTGACGTCGTCGGTGACCAGCTGCAGTGAATCGCGGTCACCGGTGACGACCAAGACCCGGTAACCCTCTTTCTCGGCCTGCGTGGTCAGGGTGGCGATGATGTCGTCGGCCTCGAAGCCCGGTTCGGCCAGCACCGTAATGCCAAGGGCGGCAAGGACTTCCTTGGTGATGTCGATCTGGCCACGGAACTCGTCGGGCGTGGTGGAACGGTTGGCTTTGTATTCCGGGTAGCGGTCGGAGCGGAATGTCTGCCGGGACACGTCGAAGGCGGCGGCCACGTGCGTGGGCGCCTCGTCGCGCAGCAGGTTGATCAGCATGGCGGTGAACCCGTAGACCGCGTTGGTGGTGAGCCCGCCCTGCGTTTTGAAGTTCTCGGCGGGCAAGGCGTAGAAAGCGCGATATGCCAGCGAGTTGCCGTCCAGCAGCATCAGCGTCGGCGTGTCGTCGGCAGTCTTGCCGGCATCGGTCTTCTTGCTCGCGGTCCTCGCTGGGCTCACGCGCTCAACTCTAGGCACTGGGTCCGACGCCGAGTAGCGGCGACGTCCGTCGGGACGAACTGCAACACGTTTCAGTTTTGTCCTGTTGCTGGGTAGGCTGACCCGGTGCCCGAGGTCACCAGCCCAGAACCGGCAATCGACGGATGGTTCGCCACCGATGACGCCGGACAGTCCCATTTGATCGGCAGCAAGTGCCCGAAGTGCGGCACCTATGTGTTCCCGCCGCGCGAGAACAACTGCCCCAATCCGGCCTGCGACAGCGACGCACTAGAGGCCGTCGCATTGTCGCGGCGCGGAAAGCTGTGGAGCTACACCGAGAACCGCTACCCGCCGCCGAAGCCCTACCCCGCCCCGGATCCGTTCGAGCCGTTCGCGATCGCCGCGGTCGAGCTCGCCGACGAGGGCATCATCGTGCTCGGCAAGGTGGTCGAGGGCACCCTGGCCGCCGACCTGAAAGTCGGCATGGAGATGGAGCTGGCCACCATGACCCTGTACACCGACGACGACGGCGTCGAACGTCTCGTCCACGCGTGGAAGCCTGCTGATTGATGAGTACTCCCGAACCGCTGTACATCCTCGGCGCCGGCATGCACCCGTGGGGCAAATGGGGCCGCGACTTCACCGAGTACGGCGTCGTCGCCGCCCGGTCCGCGCTGGCCGAGGCCGGCTTGGACTGGCGGCAGATCCAGTTCGTCGCCGGCGCCGACACCATCCGAAACGGCTACCCGGGCTTCATCGCCGGGTCGACGTTCGCGCAGAAGCTCGGCTGGAACGGCGTGCCGGTCAGCTCGAGTTACGCCGCGTGTGCCAGCGGCTCGCAGGCGCTGCAGAGCGCCCGCGCGCACATCCTGGCCGGGTTCTGCGACGTCGCGCTGGTGATCGGCGCCGACACCACGCCGAAAGGCGCATTCGCCCCGGTCGGCGGTGAGCGGAAAAACGACCCGGATTGGCAGCGCTTCCACCTGATCGGGGCGATGAACCCGGTGTACTTCGCCCTGCTGGCCCGCCGCCGGATGGACCTCTACGGCGCGACGGCCGAGGACTTCGCTCAGGTGAAGGTGAAGAACTCTCAGCACGGCCTGCAGAACCCGAACGCCCGCTACCGCAAGGAATCCTCGATCGAGGACGTGCTGGCAAGCCCCGTCGTCAGCGACCCGTTGCGGCAGCTCGACATCTGCGCCACCTCCGACGGCGCGGCCGCGCTGATCGTCGCCAGTGCCGAGTTCACCCGCAAACACCTCGGCTCCCTAGACGGTGTGCCGTCGGTGCGGGCGGTCAGCACGGTCACCCCGCAGTACCCCCAGCACCTACCCGAATTGCCGGACATCGCAACCGATTCCACCGCCGTGGCTCCTGCCCCCGAGCGGGTGTTCAAGGACCAAATTCTCGACGCGGCGTACGCCGAAGCCGGTATCGGTCCCGAGGACGTCAGCATCGCCGAGGTCTACGACCTGTCGACCGCCCTGGAACTCGACTGGTACGAACACCTGGGGCTGTGCCCGAAGGGCGAGGCCGAGGCGCTGCTGCGCAGCGGCGCCACCACGATCGGCGGCAAGGTGCCGGTCAACCCGTCGGGCGGGCTGGCCTGCTTCGGCGAGGCGATCCCCGCGCAGGCCATCGCGCAGGTGTGCGAGTTGACCTGGCAGCTGCGCGGTCAGGCGACCGGCCGGCAGGTGGAGAACGCCAAAGTCGGCGTCACGGCGAACCAGGGTCTGTTCGGCCACGGCTCCTCGGTGATCGTCGCGCGCTAGCCATGCTCGGGCACCTCGGGATCAACGTGCCCGACCTCGCGCTGGCGAAGCGGTACTACGGCGAGCTGATGCCGTGTGTCGGTTTCGAGTTGTTCCTGGACGCCGATGACCAAGTCGCGTTTCGCCCTGCCGGTGGGAAACCGGGAACGTATCTTTTCGTCTACCCGTCGACTGAGGTGGGCGGCTATTCCCGACACCGAGCGGGCCTGCAGCACCTGGCATTCATGGTGAAAACCCGCTCCGCGGTGCGCGACGTGCATGCGTTGGTCACCCGCCTTGGCGGCGTGGTCGTGCACGAGCCGCAGTCGTTCCCGCAATACCCGCCGCCGTATTTCGCGACATTCTGGTTGGACCCGTTCGGCATCATGCTCGAGGCGGTGTGCCACTACGACCGGGACTGAAACCCCCCGAACGAAGCCGCACGCTCGGCGCCTCGCGGACGTCAGCTTTTCGCGTCCTTGGGTGTGTCAAGGGTTTCCAGGACGACCTCGGCGACGTGCTTCATCGTGGTGCGGCGATCCATGGCCGCCCGCTGAATCCACTTGAACGCCTCGGGTTCGGTCATGCCCTGATTGGCCTGCAGCAGGCCCTTGGCCCGCTCGACGAGCTTGCGGGTTTCCAGCCGGTCGGACAGCGTCTCGACTTCGCGCTCCAGTGCCCGAATTTCGCTGAATCGACTGAGCGCCAGCTCAATTGCCGGAATGAGGTCCGAGATCGTGAACGGCTTGACCAGGTAGGCCATTGCGCCCGCGTCACGAGCTTTCTCCACCAGATCGCGCTGGCTGAACGCGGTCAGTACGACGATCGGCGCGATGCGCTTGCCGGCGATCTCGGAGGCGGCGTCGATACCGTCGCGGCGGGGCATCTTGACGTCCATGATCACCAGATCGGGCCGCAGTTGTTCGGCCAGCTCGACGGCCTCCTGCCCGTCGCCGGCCTCGCCGACGATCTCGTAGCCCTCTTCGCGCAGCATCTCGGACAAGTCCAGCCGGATCAGCGCCTCATCCTCGGCGATCAGGACCCGGTGCGGGGGGCGAGTGTCGTCGTCGGTCATGCAGCACATTCTGTCGTGAACCACGGGAAAGCTCGACTGCGGGGCTGTGAGTCGGCTCGCACGATCCCATCCTCTATGGTGGGAGGCCGTAGTTCGCAGGCCCTCGTATCCCAACTGGCAGAGGAAACGGATTCAAAACCCGTCCAGTGTGAGTTCGAATCTCACCGAGGGCACCAAAACGCCAGGTCAAAGTCCTGCGCGGCGGAATGCCCGTACGAAACGCACACGACAGTCCGCACACAGTCCGCAGAAGGATTTACACTGCGGACTGTGACGGCTTTTAAGCGCGGCGTTCGCGCAGGTGTTGAGGACCGCTGGCACCGGCCAGCGCGTAGCGGTGAACGGGTCTCCTGGCCCGCCGATCAGACCGATGGCCCTACGTGGTGCATCGACGCCAAGCACGGCAACTCGGGCACGCTGGTCTGTTCGGCTCGGCACGGCCAGGGCAAGCGATGGCTAGCCCGGTGGGTGGCCCGCGACGGCCAGGAGCGCACCAAGGCATTCGACCGCAAGGCGGACGCCCAAAAGCACATCGAGGAAATGACCGTCGCCGTAAGCACCGGCACGTACTCTGACCCGCGGCGCTCCGCGGTGACGTTCGGGGTGATCGCTGAGGCATGGTTCGCCACCAAAGCCCAGCGGGCACCGAAAACGGTTGCCGGGTACCGGGAAGTCTTGGACAACGTGATCCTGCCCAAATGGGGGCCGGAGCCGTTGAGTGACGTCACCCACGAAGGCATCCAAACGTGGATTACGTGGCTGTCCACCAATCCCGCTGCGCGCCAGCATGTTCGCAAAAGCGACCCAAACGCCGGCCTTTCCGCGTCGCGAGTCATTCAGACTCATCAGCTTGTCAATCAAATTTTCGGCTACGCGATCCGGGCGAAATATGTGGCCGTCAACCCGGCCACCGACATCGAGTTGCCCAGCAAGCCGCAGAGCACGGACCTCGCCCTCACTCATGACCAAGTGCGGCAGCTTGCGAAGGAGATGACCGCGGCTGAGGATGCGATCCGGCACCGCAGCGACACTGCCGCGCCCCGGACGACGCCGGAGGCGCTCGGCACGATGGTTCGTCTCTTGGCCTACGCGGGTCTACGATTCGGCGAGTGCGCCGCCCTACTAGTGGGCGATGTCGATATCAAAAAGCGCCGCATTCTCGTCGGCAAGTCCATTACCCGCGTTCGCGGGCAGGGCCTGGTCCTTGGTGAAACGAAAACGCACGCACGCCGAAGCGCCCCAATACTGACCACTGCACTCGCGGACGAACTGAAACAGTGGGTCGCTGGGCGTGATGCGTCGGAGTTCCTGTTCCCCGGCCCCGACGGCGAAGCCATGACGGTCGGGTGGTTCCGCGCTCGGTTCGACAAGGCGGTCGCCAAGCTCGGCGTCGAGGGGGTCACGCCCCACACGCTCCGCCACTCGGCGGGTTCGTTGGCGCTGGCCTCCGGAGCGTCGGTCGTCACCGTGCAAAAACTCTTGGGTCATCTGAACGCCACGACCACCATGAACCGCTACAGCCACATGCTCCCCGACGACTTCGACCGCCTCGCGGCGGCGATGGATAAGGCCACTAGCTCTCCGTAGACCGCCCACAGCAGCCCAAAAACACAAACTGTTGTGTTCCGGCGTGTCGCCCTCAAGGCTGCTTAATATGCAAGGGCCTAGCAAATCCACATCCTGCTCGGCAATCATCCGGAACGGATGACCGTATCGAGCAAAAGAGCATCAATGACAACGCGATTCGACTCCGACCTGCTGACAACCGAAGAGGTTGCCGCCCTCACCCGCAAATCGCCAGCCACCATCCGTTGGATGAAGCACGTCGGCACCGGCCCTCGCTCCGGCAAGCTGGGACGCCGGGTGGTCTACCGTCGCAGCGACGTGCAGGCGTGGATCGACGCGGCGTTCGAGGGTGATAATGAAGCCTGACATCGGCGTATACGAGGTATACACATCGGTTGCACCCCAACGGATTACAAAGTGTTGACCGGTGCCCACCGCCGATGTACTGTCCCTAACACCGGCACCCCCGGAAGGGGTAACGGGTAGTTGATCGGTCGAGCCTGACTCGCGCAGCGGTCTTTGAGCCGTTGGTCTCGGGGAAACCCGAGGAGCAACTATCTGCCGTATGCGGCACCTGAAAAGGTAACGGGTATCAGATCGGTCGAGCGTGACTCGCGCAGCGGACGTAAAACCGCTGGCCTGGAGAAATCCTAGGCTGATACCTCCCGCAGTGCGACTAAGCACGGGTCCCTTATCGGGCAGGCCCCAGGAGAAGTCTGCCCTCACCAGCAAATTGCTGTAATCCGTCGTTCTACAACCCATTTGAGCCGCACCCACCTCGGGTGTGGCTCTTTTTTATGCCAGGAGAAACCATGACCACTCTCGCAGAGCGCCGCTTGCGCGCTCAACACGGCGCTCACAAAGTTTGGGCGCACGCCGAAACCGTTTGGCCCGAACACTTCCTGGATGTCTAGCGAATCGTTCGTGCCGAGGAAAGTTTGCGTCCGGCTCGCCGCCTGCTGCGGCCACCAGATCGAGACCACCTAAACCGGTGGTCTGAGGTCGCCTAACCGGGTGACCTAATTAAACAAAACAGGAGAGATATCAAATGAGGAACCTCGCCCAACGTGAGATAACTGCCCACCGGGAGGCCGGACGCGCTGTCGCCGTATTGATGCGCGGCGGCGGACAACTTCATTCCATCAATATCGTCGGGAGCGATGGACGCGGTTACACCCATTACAGCGCGAAGCGGTGGGACTATCCGTTCATCACGTTCGCGGCGTCGTGGGCCGAGGCACGACTGAAGTGGCCGCTGGACGACCTGGACGCTGTGGACGCCGACGACACGCCGTTCAGTGATTACGTCAACGAGGCGCTATACGCCGATGTCGATGGCGACGACGAACTGTTCAAATACCTTGTCAGACAGGATGAAGCGATGGCGGCCGAGATTGCTGAAGCCTCACGAATGACTGTCGCCCAACTTCAGGAGCGCCGCGAAATGACGTGGTGGCGTGAACTGGAGCGCGAGTGGCACACCATCCAGGTGCTAGCGCGCCAATTGCAAGCCATCGGGGCCGACATGTATCACAGCGCCAGTCACAAGACGTGGCAGGAAACGATTAACGACATGCTCTACGCACGCGCACAGTGAAACCATCCCCAGGCCCCGTCGAGCCTCAGCGCCACGGCGGGGCCTGGGACCACCACAGCTAATGGGAATGAAGTGCAATGACATTCAGCAAGTTGCTCTGGCACAAGGAACTTCGCGGCTGCGACATGAAGCCCAGCGCCTACCGCGTGCTGATGACCGTGTTCGACTACACCGACGAGAACGGGCAGGGCGCGTACCCCGGCAACGACCGCCTGGCGGCTGACACCTGCCTATCGCTGTCCACAGTCAAGGACGCGTTGAAAGACCTTGTGGCTGAGGGATGGCTGCGCCGGGAGTGCCGCGGCGGGCGCAGCGGCAGCGGCGCGCACTGGGCAGCCGAGTACGCCTTGACGACACCGTGGGAGATGTCATCGGGTGAATTCGAGTCCTCAACAGGTGAATTCACGCCATGTCAACCGGTGAATTCAAGGCGTGTCAACAGTCAGAAATGGCGCTCTCAACAGCCAGCCGGTAACCCCCCACCAGATCATTACTCACCAGATCAACTATCAGATCATTTACCAGATCATGTGTGCAGCGCGCACGGTTGAAAAGTTTCTCCCCTTCCGTGCTGATTCTCCTCTATCGGACGACTCAAGAAACGTCGTCGCACGGATTAGGAAAAGCTCATTGATGCATGAACATCACGTTCTCGATTACTCGACTGTTTGCTTCCCAGATGGAATGAATTCTCACAGTGAACCTCCAGACCTCAACTAATAACCAGGCGTGGCAGAGCGCGGGCTACCGGCCTATCCCCGGCTGGCCGACCTACATCCTCGGCATCGAACTCGATGTGTGGAGCCTTCCCCGCGAGGTACCCTGCAAGGGCGGCACGACGCGCTGGCTTAGCGCAAAGCACCTCAAGCCCGATCGCGGGCGGGTGTCGCTGTCGTGCGACGGGAGCGTGCGCCGCTACCACGTTGCGGACGAGCTATTCCCCGCCGTATTCCCCGAACGCCTACGCCCACAAGTGATCTGCCGCCACGGCCATCCACTTCACTACGTTGATCCCGACTGCGCGCTGCTAGTGGCACGGCGGCTAGGCGAGCCATCTGTGAGCGTGTGGGGGACCGGTAACCGCATCTGTCTACGTTGCACCGACGCCCCGACGACCTACCCCACCGACAACACATACTCGCTACACCACGGCGTCGGGATGCCCGACTATCCGCGCCGCCCCCTGCGATCAACGATGTTAAACGACGGCCCGCGGTTGCGCGGCGGTAACCGTTTCCTACTCGCCGAACTCGATTGGGGCGACCACGGCTATACAATTTCCCATTCGCCGTAACCATTTCCGCAGGTAGATTAATTTACCAACATCCCCCGATAGATAGGAAAAGGATTTCCTGAATACCTACAAACGAAAGCCTAACAATTGAACATCATTAAGTCCGAGGACCACAGACAAATCTTCCCCGAATTCATCGACGTGCTCGTTGACCCCAGCACCCAATACGGTCAGGCCATAGCATTCAAAGTCGATCCCCACCGCGGCGAGAGCGTCATCATTCCGATGGCCGTCGAGACCGCCCGCGAACTATGCGTCACGCTGATGCGGACGCTGATCGCGGTCTCTGAACTCAAGTGACCGACACCGCCACGATCAGTGAAAAGCTCCGCACGCCAATCACCGCACACCGACGTGCCGATGGGACGGTTTGCGTCCGCGGCCCGCGTTCGCTGATGATCCTGTCTCCCAACGAGATTGACCGGCTGGCTGACTTCGCCAGCGATAGGCCCCACATTCAGCGTTATCCACAGCTTGTAGCTGCGACGTTCCATGATGAAAATCGTGCAGACGCCTCCTCGCGCTAGAGCGAGCGTCTCACCTCGCCGTGAAAAAGGCGGGCGTGCCGATGAACCCGGTTGATACCGTCCAAAGTCCATCTGCGCCAGCAGGAACAGCCACGCAGGTATTCCCATTAGCAACACCGTCTTTGTACAGATCGCCGACATCACTTAGCGGGTTGGGAATGACTCCACAGCTGTCTCCATAAGTCCGATTGTCCGAACCTACAAACTTGACTGTCACGCCGAATTGAACATTTCCGGTCGCATTGCCCGTGTACTCAGCGGTGACCGGAACCATCCAAAATTCCATGCCCGCTTTTGGCGGATCGTTGAACTCGTTTGTGGCCGAGATTTCGGACCAGGCTTCGTGCGGTACCCCCAGCCGTATCTTCCAATCGTGATTCGAGACGGTTTCCCCGATTTTGAACGGGTTTTCCCTGCTGCCCTTTGGACTGTCCGCGCCAGCAACAACGCTGGTTGTCGGCGACGAAGCATCAGTCGGAGACGATGGTAAGGGTTGGGATGCCGACAAACTCGATCCACCGAACGCAGAATGAATCGAATCAGTGACAGCCGTGGCGAAAACAATCGCACCGACTATCGCTCCGACCACTGACACGATTATTGCAACAATGCCAGTCCATCTGGCTCTTCCAGACTTAAATAGCGCCACAATGCCGAGAATGAATGCGACCGGAAGCAAAATCCATCCGACAATTAGCACGCCCTTGACGCAAGCAAAGACTAAACCAAGAATGCTAACGGCAAGAGCAATAATTCCTACCGTGTTCTCACCTTCGGTTGGCCGCTGAGGCGCGGGAGGTTGTGGCATCGGCGGACCACCGTAATTGCCGTATTGCGGATTCAACGTCGTTCCTTCCGACCGATCATTGCGCACCCCTGGTGAGCTGGCCGACAACTCTCGATGCGATATGGCGGATCGTAGAGGACCGCACGTACAGCACGGGGCCAATTCGTTGCCCTCACATCTACCGCCGAGCTACTAGCGCCCGACCCCGGTCGTCTCTTAGATACGGCATGACCGCTGGTCAAACGGGTGGCGGGGGTGCATCCGATTCTCCACCGGGATGCCATCCCTACCCACCATTGGGCGCTTTAGCCGTTGAAGCACGTTATTGAAACATGTGCCTAGGGCAGCAAAGCAAACTTTTGGAAGGACATATGCAGAAACCTCCCCGTCCGTGTTCGCGGTGCGGAAGGCCCGTGAAACGCGGGGGCCTATGTGCAGACCATCTCCGCCAGTATGACCGCCAACGCCGCCCTTCGGCAACCCAGCGCGGCTACGACCGCGAACACCGAAAGCGTTTTAGGGCAGCCGTTTTGGAGCGCGACCCATGGTGTGTGGTATGCGAGGATGCGCCGGCCACCGTGGCCGATCACTTCCCGATGTCCCGGCGAGAATTGGTCGCCGCCCACCTGGACCCCAACGACCCCGAGCACGGCCGCGGGCTTTGCAAACCGTGTCACGACAGCTACACCGGTACGACGAAACGCTAGTTACGCTGCCTGACCAGTCGCACCACTCCCGCGAGGCCGAGGAATCCCATAAACAAGGTTCCGATGACGAAAACCCCGTCGCCCCAACGCATCCACGCGAAGGCGCTGACGACTGCCATGCACAGGACCAGCAACGACATGATCCACCGCGCCAACACACTCTCGACGTTGCCGAACAGTCGATCCGCCATGTCTGCAACCTACCGCCGCGCAACCGATTACCTGTTAGTGACGCTAGTCCCGGCCAAGGAGATGTAGGCCGACCCCGACCAGAGCTATCACGATGGCAAAACCGGCTAGCACGACCAGGGCGACATGCATCGTTCTGTGTCCGTGCCCGCTGACCATCAGCCCCACCACAACGGCCAGTAGCAGTCGCGTCCAAGGGCTTTGCATCCTGACAACTTACCGCGCCGCCCCGGTACCCAAACCGTAGACAAGCCTAAAAATCGCTCAGCGTGGACGCTGGGCGCCAATACGGGCATTTCCCAAAGACTTCGAATGTCTCCAATTGGAGACATTCACCGGCTGAACGTTCACCCGCTCGCCGCTCACTGACGCCGCGCTGAAATTACCCCAGCTGGGGTAATTCGGCCCCGCCGATGTGCCCCGCGCCCGGCGAACCGATGCCGAACTGAACCGCACCAAACGGTCCCGTTCAGAGATTCAACATCCCTCTGAATAAGAAACTAACTAACAAGTGAATAATGTTTTAGAACGAAAAGAGGCCGAATTAAAGGCCCGAGGCAAGTCGCTTGATCTTCGCCTCAATAATGCCACCTCTCAAGCCGAGATTAAAACCCTCGAAGCAGAAATGCAGAAGTGGCTTGACGAATGCGACCATCTCGATTGGGAGAAGTCGCGTTCCGACCTGACCGGTAAGAATGCCAAGCTGAAGGCTTTCGGCGCGGACCGTTCCAGCACCAACGGACATGCACCGGCTGAAATCGTTCTCGGCGCGGAGGCTAACCCTCTGCGATTCTCCGAGAATTCGGTCAAGAGCATTTATGACGCGCTGCAAAAGCGTCAGAGTGTGAGCGTCAAGGCATTCTCGACCGTTGAGAGTCTGATCCCTCCGCAGCTTGCGCCCGGCATCCTGGAGAAGCTGCACGAAAACCGTTTGCTGGATTACCTTCCCGTCCAGAGCATCACTGCTCCGAGTTACGAAATCATCGTTCACAACTCGACTACCGGCGCTCCGGCCCCGGTTGCTGAAGGTGCCTTGAAGCCCGAGGTGGTTTTGAACACCACGGAGCAGACGTTGACGGCCATCAAGCTGGCTGCACACGTCGGTATCTCGTACGAGTCGATTGCCGACTACCCCACGTTCTACGGCTACGCCCAGCAGGAAGTTATCCGTCAAATCGGGGATGTCGAGAATTCCGAACTCTTGACCGGATCGGGAACCGGCGGGCACATGACCGGGTTTCTCTCGACCTCGGGCATCTTGACTCACGATGCCTCCGCGGACACCGGAACCAACGTCACGGCCCTGGACTCCATCGAGATGGCGATCACCCAGCTTCGCACTGGTTCAGCGTTCGCCGAGGCGAATCTCATTGTGCTGCATCCGAATTCGTTCTCGGCCCTGCGGCGGCTTAAGAACACCCTGGGCAACTTCTTGATCGGTGACCCCACCGACCAGGGCGCTCGGGAACTGTTCGGCGTCAGAGTGTTGGTCACCACCAGCATTGCCGCAGGCACCGGGCTGATCCTCGACACGACCAAGTTCGGACGAGTCCTCCTGAGAGAAGGCATCACCACCCACGCCGGACAGACGAACGATGATTTCACCCGAAACATCGCCCGTATTGTCATGGAGGAGCGCCTTGTCCTGGCCGTCGAACGTCCAAGCGCAGTGCTGGCTATTTCCAACCTGCCCACCGCGCCATGACACCTCGTAAACCACGTCCTGATCTGGCCTACCTCGAAGACCTCGAAATCAATGAGCAGCCCGAGCCGGCCACCGTATCCGACAAACCCAAACGGGTGAAGGTGTTAAAGCCGTTTCTCGTCTGCCATGAGGGCGCGAGATATTTCCCAGATCAAATCGCCGAAGTACCCGAAGCACTAGCTCAAGAATGGCTAGTCAACCAATGGGTCACTGAAGCTGAATAGGTTTCCCCTCATCTCCGTGCCCTCGGGGACAGGGAACCGCGTCGGGGACCTTTGACTCGGGTTGCCGCGGACGCGAGTCGCAGCAATTGGTTGCGACAGGCCGACGCCCGGACTCTAGCTGGGACCTGGGCGTCGGTCACCAAACTTCCCCCGCCAACATTTATCGGGTGTGCCTTTCAGAGGGCGGGGTAGACGGCGAATCGGGTGTTACTCGCAGTCATTCGCCAGACAAAACTCCGGGGGCGGGTTTTCCTAAACCCCGTGCCGAGGTTGGCATAGCCCGCTCCTGGAGTACCAACTTTGCCCGCTAGCGCACTACTGAGGTTGCAGCGCGGGCATTGCACGGGTTCTTCTCCTGTCCCCGTGCCCGGAGGCCGGGTCAGAAGTTGCGATTGCTCCTGGTCCGGCCTCGCTCAAGCTTCACCGTAGTGCTCACGAACCGGAACGCCTGCATCCTCGGCCGCCTGACGAAAACCACTCTCAACCCGCCGGACCCACTCATGTATCGGAGATGCCGGATTGGTGCTGTAGAACCATGTCAACGATTCCACTTGGTTAAGCAGGAGTTCGGGGAGCGTCTCCAGACTAGGAAGTCGCTTGGCAGTCGGTAGCACTTCGGCTACCAAAATTCCGTGTTCGAGGTTCGCCCGCTTGAACATCTTGAACCACGTCGGCGCTAGGTCCTTTTCCGCCAGCCGCAGGGCAATAACTATCGTATGGCCGAGCGACCACGATACCTGGGTGATGCCAAACAATCGACCGCCCTGGACATTGTCCGTCGGTCCGAAGCCGACGAAAATATGAGAGTGGGTAGGTAGTGCCATGCGGCCAACAAATATTCGCCAGTCAGCTATGTCGTCGCCGTCGTAGAGCTTCCTCAAGTCGCCTGGCTGCGGGACTAGGCGGTGCTCGCGGTGCGATCTAAGAAGCGCGATTTTTATTGCCCATCGGCGGAATTGCACAGGGTCACACTGCGATTCCTCAGCATATGGATCAAAAACCCATGGTTCCACCACGGAGTCCAGGCGATTCATCCAACCATTGTTGCAGTAGCTACAAACTCCCTTAACTGTTAGTTCAAACACCGGATCAGGATGCGCCGACCTAATCGATCCGTCGATGTTGTACCGAGTGAAGTTACGTTCGTACAGTGGATGATCGCGCGGAACAAAGCTGATATCAACGGTACTGCCTCGCCACGACTGGCGAAAAACGTGCTCTTTTGTCATGTCAACTTTGTACGACGATGCGTCTCCGGGATCTGCAAGATCGCCTTTGGCGCGACCGCAGAAGATGCAGCATCTCGGCCTGGAGACGCTCTTAATGATAGGTCAGCCAGCAGACAAGCCGATCTGCCGTCATTTCAGCCTTTCAGACGTACCATCTTCCACCCCGGCCCAGACCCAAACATCGAGTCCAGAGACCAAGGGTTCGTGCTGCGGCCGCAGCTTGGGTGGAAATACGACTCCGTGACCCGTCACTATGCGGCACGCGTCAGCCATTAACCGATCTTCGAGAATCGCACTAAGGCCATCCGCCAACCCGAATCTCCACGGCGAATCGACCGTTTTGATAAGCACGGCTTGACTTTGCGGCAAAGGTAAGGGCGCTATTCCTTTTATATCGACACGGTATGGGTTATTAGTTGATCTATAATCTTGCACGGAGGAAGGTAATTCCGAACTCGCGAGCGCCCGCACCTTCCACCATTCGAGAAGTCCGAAAGGTGTAGGAGGTCCGCCCGGCTCGTCTTCTTCTGTAAGATCCAATGCCAGCTTTGTCCGGATCTTTGCGAGCCGGAGCGCCTTGCCTGTTCGCAGCTCCATGCGTAGTCGCCACTGCGCCCAACCGACCAGACCAGCCTCGCGCCGCATGACCAGTAATATATGCGCGGCAAGTCCTGTCCTTGCGTCGAGCATTGCCGCGAGTTGATTTTTCGAGGCCTCGTTAACGTGCGCCGGCCGAGGTATCGCCAATAATGCCAAATCCGGTAAGGTTTCCATAATTGTTTCCGCGCACGTCTTGATGTTCGCTTCTGCGACAACCATCAGCGCGGCGAAAGCATTGCCCAACTTAACGAGATGATCGGCCATCAATTCTGAGCAATCTTGTAAAATTTCATCTTTGCCGAAGTGTATTGCTTTCGATACGTCGTGTCCGACTAGATCAGTGACCGTGCTTATCGCTTCGTAGAACTTTTGGTTTGTATCGGCTTGTAGCTCACGCATCCACTTACGGTGCTCCCGGCGACTTGTGAGGAAATGGTTGAGGGCCGCGACCACAACACCGCCGACGACGGCACTTAGCCCCAGCGGACCAAGGTCTACCAACCACTGCGGAATCGTTGCGCCCGAACTCTGGGTGACTCCTGGCGAACCTGTTGCGATCAATTCCCGCATGTCCACACACGCTATACGCGGGGCCGTGCGCGATTCTGCGACTCACACAGCGCCTGCGGTTTGTAAATCACGTGCCTTAGCCGGTGTTAACCTCGGAGCAGCATGTTTTCGATGCTGAAGCAGCGAAAACTAGGCCGGGAGCACCCTCAGCGCGGTGATCGGGTAGCCGCATACGAAAGCTTTCCGGCGTGAACCGGGGGCTGTCGTAGTTGGGTTGGGGTCCGTTCCGACGCTACTCCGCAAGCCAGCCGCGCACAGCACGCCGGACCGCTCCAGTCCGCAGCCAGTCCGCAGCTCACCAGACCGCACCCACATCTGGCTAATAGCTACCAACAGTGACAAGTACTGAATCCTGCTCTTGATCAGCTCATTTTTCACGGCAATGACCAGCTACAGCAAACACTTATCCAACAACGGCTAAAAGTGCCGTATGCGCAGTCCAGAGGCTGTTTCTGCCGTCGAAGGGCTATTTCAAAACCCGTCCAGTGTGAGTTCGAATCTCACCGAGGGCACCACCGCTGTAGCAGCACTCGCGCGGTTTTCGGGGCCGCCCGCTAGCATTCCGATCGTGTCTCTGCTGGCAATTTGGACCCGGGGCTACCACGCTGACGTGCGCTTGGGTGGTAAGAGCCTCGCAAACCTTCTCACCAGCACCGCACTGATGCTGAGTGCGGCAATGTGGTGCCCGGGCACCGCATGCGCGGACCCAAGCCAGCAGGACCAGTTCTTGGCGTTACTCGAACAAGAACAGATTCCGCCCACTGGTGCCGGCGAGGTGCCGGGCGTCGTTGCCCGAGCTCATCAAATCTGCGCCGCACTCAATAGCGGCAGTCCGATGGACACATTGGTCACCGCCGAGACGGACCGTGCGTACGCGGACAATCCAGCCCTGCACCTTTACGCCGATCGCGTCACCCGAACCGCGATTAGATTCATCACCGCATCGGTGAACATCTACTGCCCGAGCCATCGAGCCGAGCTTCCGCCGTACGCGTAGGTCCCCCGGCCTGCGCTGCGGCCGTGACTTGATGCCAGAATTCCCACAGGCTTCCGCTCAGCGGTTACGCTTTTGCAGTGGTGGCTAAGCGGTGCGCCGCCCAACAACCAGCAGGTTCGCGGCGAACACCGGATTGTGTAGCAGCAGCGCGAGAACTACCGCGCGCCCGCAATCAGGTCTATGCCGAGCGGATCGAGCGTCGTCGCCGCATTCTGAACCTCACCGCGGCCATGGCGGTGTTCATCAGCGCCGGTTTCGGCTTCGTACAGGTCTTCTCGGCCCCCACGCTGTGGTGGACGGGCGTGATCAACATCGTCGGTGCCGCGATCTACGCCTCGGTCCCGCTCCTGCATCGGTTCGGCGAGCTCATCCCGCCGTTGACCTTCATCTGCACCGCCTACCTGTCGATTTTCGCTATCTGCTGGTTCGTCGGCACCGGCTCGGGGTTGCAGTTCTATTTTTTGGTTGCGGCGTGCCTGGTGGTGCTGCAACTGGGCGTCGACCGCATTTTTCTTGCCGCGATTCTGGCCGCGATCGCCGCGGGCATGGTGATCACGTTGCAGTTCCTAGTCCCGCGCGACACCGGAGCCCAACCGGTGTGGGCGCTGTCGCTGAGCTTCGTGGTCACCACGATCTCGGCCTGCGTGATGGTGGTGACGACCGTCTGGTACGCGGTGCGTGAGATCGTTCGCGCCGAAGCGGCGATGGAAGTGGAATACGAACGCTCCGAGGCACTGTTGGCCAACATCTTGCCGGCCACCGTCGCCGAACGTCTGAAAGACCCGGCGCACAACATCATTGCCGACAAATACGACGAAGCCTCCGTGCTGTTCGCCGACATCGCCGGTTTCACCGAGCGGGCCAGTGACATTCCCCCAGATCAGCTGATCCTGTTCCTGGACAAGCTTTATGGCGATTTCGACGCCTTGGTCGACAAGCACGGTTTGGAGAAGATCAAAGTCAGCGGCGACTCCTACATGGTCGTCAGTGGGGTGCCCAATCCCCGAGCCGATCACGTTGAGGCGCTGGCAGTGTTCGCGCTCGACATGGCCGAAGTCGTACGCGGGCTGAAGGATTCGCGCGGCAACCCGCTACCCTTGAGAATCGGGCTGGCGTGCGGGCCCGTCGTCGCCGGCGTCGTGGGCTCGCGCAGATTCTTCTACGACGTCTGGGGTGACGCGGTCAACGTCGCATCGCGGATGGAAGCCACCGACTCGGTCGGCCGAATCCAGGTTCCAGAGGACGTTTATCAACGGCTGAAGGACGGGTTCATCCTGCAGGAGCGCGGCGACATCGAAATCAAGGGCAAGGGATGCATGCGCACGTGGTACCTGATCGGGCGTAAGCCCGACACCGGCTCCGGTGACATTCTGACGAAGGCACCTCAAACAGCGAGGGTTTGACGCCCGCAAAGCTTCCACCTCGGTGGTCGGATGTGGGAAAATCCTCGGCATGGAAACCACCGCTGCTCCAAAGTTGTTGCCGCATCTGTGGAAGTCGACCCTGCTGTCCGGGATCCTTTCGCTGGCCCTGGGCATCCTGGTCTACGTTCTACCCGGGCATTCGATTGTCTTCGCGGCCGCGCTCTTCGGCATCTATCTGCTGGTCACCGGTGCCGCGCAAGTGTTCTTCGCATTCGCGCTGCACGTCTCGGCCGGCGGCCGAGTGCTGTCATTCATCAGCGGTGCCGCCTCACTGGTGTTGGCCGTGCTGTGTTTTCGGCACTTCGGCCAGGGCTACGCAATTTTGCTGCTGGCGATCTGGATCGGGGTCGGCTTCATTTTCCGCGGCGTCGCCACATCGATCTCGGCAATCAGTGATCCGCACCTGCCCGGTCGCGCCTGGCAGATATTTCTCGGCTTGGTCAGCCTGCTGGCCGGCATCGTGATGCTGGGATCCCCCTTGGAGTCGATCGAGATCCTGACGCTGGTGGTGGCGATCTGGCTGATCGTGATCGGCGTCTTCGAGATCGTCTCGTCGTTCGGCATTCGAAACGCCTCCAGGCGGCTGGAGAAGACTCTGGCAGGCGGTTCAACACCCGCGGCCTGAGGTTCGGCGCGCTCGGTGACGTCGAATTCGGTTGTGCCGCAAGCGGGAATTGCGTGTTGCGTATCCAGCTCCGCGCGTATCCTGGCTGACGGCCAACCTTGTCGACAGAGAGCGTGCGATGACCGGAACGTCGGACCAGCCGGTGGGACGGGAGAACCCCGCGGAAACACCGCATCCCGGTCCGCTGTATCCGTATCCGCCCGGCTACCCGCCGCCCTCCTATGCCTTCCCGCCCGCGGCGCCGCCCAAGAACGGCTTCGGTATGGCCGCGCTGGTGTTGGCCGTCATCGGCCTGCTGAGCGTGGCGACGGTGTTCGCGCCCATTGCGTTGGGCGCCGCGGCGGTGATCCTCGGCGTTCTCGGCCGCGGGCGGGCCAACCGCGGCATAGCCAACAATGGTGGTGTCGCGATTGCCGGGATCGTGTTGGGCGCGTTGGCGATCGTCGTCGGTCTGGCGTTCATTGCGATCTGGACGACGGTTTGGAAAGACGTCCGGGGCGGTGACTTCATCGACTGTATCCAAAGGGCCGGCAACAACCAGGCCGCCGAACAGCATTGCGCGGATCAGTTCCGGCACAGTGTGCAGGACCGGTTGAGTGTCACCCTGACGCCGAAGTCGGCGCCGTGAGCCGCTACAGGCGTCGCCGGCGCGGCACGAATTCCAGCGACATCATCACGAAAAGCAACGGCACCAGCTGGCTGAGCGACACCAGCACATAACGACGTTCGCCCATGGCGTGGAATTTTTGCAGGTATTTACACAACGACTCAAGCGCGATCAACGGGTCCAGGCGATGGATCAGCCAGTAGAAGACGGTATGCGCCAAATTCCGTTGCCGCTCTTCGAATAGGTCGGCGAAAGCTGCGAAGGACAGTGACACTCGTTGAGCACCAGCATCTTTGGCTGCCTTGATCATGTCGACAGTGAGCCGCTCGTCGATTCCGTTCGGCGCACCGCGGCGCCGCCACGGCACGTCGAGGCTGACCTCTCGGCCGCCACCAGCGGTCGCGTATCGGTGGAATCCTTGCGCGCGGCCTGATGCATCCCGCGCGACGGCCAATTGCAGTCCTGGGAAACGGCCTTCGAGCACGCCGTCGAGGCCCATGCTGAATCCGCGGTCGAAGCGCGCCCCGCTCGGCGATGCCCGCAGGACTCCGCTCAGCTCGGCCAGCTGCCGCTCGTCGAGGTCTTGTTCGGCGATGATCTCAGTGGTGATCCCGCAGTTGTGAGTGCGGCGAACGGCTTGGCGTAGGTTGCGGAACCTGCGGCCTTCCATCGTGAAATCCCCTACGTCGATCACGACATCACGCCCGATCGGTATCGGCCGCAAAGCTCTTCCGACAACGCGCGGGTCACGCCAGAGCGGTAACCGGCGCTCGCTGCACGCGAGCACCGCAATTCGCCAGCCATGCAGGCGGCAATGGGCGACGAAATCGGCGACCAGTTGGGCAAACTGCGCATCGTCGCCGATGGGGTCGCCGCTGACGACCGCGTATCCGAGCCGAGTCCGGTATGCCAGGGCCGCCCCGCCGTCGGGGCTGAACAGG
The DNA here is from genome assembly GCF_022430545.2 of Mycobacterium paraterrae. Classification (NCBI taxonomy): domain Bacteria; kingdom Bacillati; phylum Actinomycetota; class Actinomycetes; order Mycobacteriales; family Mycobacteriaceae; genus Mycobacterium; species Mycobacterium paraterrae. The sequence continues at coordinate 4,855,304 of NZ_CP092488.2, forward strand.
TAGCACTTACCGGCCTGCATGGTGAACGGAGCCAACGGGTCGCGGTTGCTGGCATCGACCAGTTTCCATATGCGCGCCAGGTCCCCGGGCCGTGCCCGCGCGGTGATCGGCCACATCAGCGCGAGGCCGGAACCGGCGATCAGGACGCCGCCGAGGAGCTTGAAACCCAATAGGTGGGCGGCAATGCCGGCTGTGAGGCTGATGGCCGCCAGGGCAGCGTGACCCATGGTGACTGGTCGCGTCAGGAAGAGTCCACGGACGATGAACGCAACCGCGGCCAGTATCGCCACCGACCACCCGAGTCGGCCCGGCGCGTGCGACCCCGTGTATGTATGGGTGCGCACGATGATCACGATCGGCCAGCAGCCGGCGAGCACCAAGGCAGCCACGGCCGACCACCGCGCGGCCGTCGAATCGACGTGGCTGACTTGCTGATCCGAACGGACTCGGCTTACGAGCTTGAGTGACGACTCCTTCACGCGTACCCCCGCGAGCTCGGTTGTCCAACCCGATTTCGACGGTACGCCTCAACTGTGTGCCGATAGTTGCCCGGCGCGTCAGCTCTTGTCGGGAAAATATTTGACCAGGCCCTCTTGAACCACGCTGGCCACCGGGCGCCGCGAACGGTCGAAGAAGTAGCCGGTACCGAGGCCCCTCGAATCCGCCGCGACGGGCGAGGACGTCGAATACAACACCCAGTCGTTGAAGTTCACCTGGCGGTGGAACCAGACCGAATGGTTGACCGTCGCCGCGAAGATGCGATCGTATCCCCAGGACAGGCCGTGCGTTGTGATGATCGAATCCAAGACGGTGGTGTCGGAGCTGTAAAGCAGTGCGGCGGTGTGCAATACGGGGTCGCTGGGCAACTCCCCGTCGGCCTTGACCCACACCCGGTTGTAGTCCAGCTGGTGGCCTCGATCGCGCATCACCCACGACGGCTCGTTGGTGTATCGCCACTCGATGGGCTGCAACGCGTTCACGAACAGGGGCACCCGGTCCTCATAGCCCCGCAACCGCTCCCGCAGCGGTGGGACGTCTTCGGGATCGGCGACGTCGGGCGGTTCGACATGGTGCTCGAGACCGCTGCCGCCGGCGAGGTAGGAGATCATCACCGTGGTCAACAGGATTCCGTCCTGGGTGATGTCGACGCGACGGTTGGCGAAGCGGCGTTCGTCCCGCAGCCGGACCACCTGGAACTGCATGTCCTTGCTGGTGTCACCGCCGTTGATGAAGTGGGCGGACAGCGCGTTGGGCGGTAGGTTGCGGGCGCGCGTGCGACTGGCGGCGACGAAGGCCTGCGCCATCATCAGTCCACCGAAGGTGCGCGGCGGGTTCTTGCTGGGGTGGGTACCGACGAATAACTCGTCGCCCTCGTGGTGCAGGTCGAGGACCTCTATCAGTTCGTCGAAGTCGGACATCGAGAGGTAAGCCTAGTGGCCTAGATCAGACGTCCTCTTCGCCGATGCGGTGCACGTGAATCAGGTTGGTCGACCCCACCGTGCCCGGCGGAGCGCCTGCGACGATCACCACCAGGTCGCCGCGCTTGTAGCGCCCCAGCGACAGCAACGACTTGTCCACCTGGCGGATCATGCCGTCGGTGGTCTGCATGATCGGCACGATGAAAGTCTCCGTCCCCCACGTCATCGCCAGCTGGCTACGCACCTCCGGCAGCGGGGTGAAGGCCAGCAGCGGCAGCGGCGTGTGCAGTCGCGCAAGGCGCCGGACGGTGTCACCGGACTGGGTGAAGGCCACCAGCGCCTTGGCGTCCAGCCGCTCGCCGATGTCGCGGGCGGCATAGCTGATCACGCCGCGCTTGGTCCGGGGCACATGCGTCAGCGGTGGAGCGGCGGTCGAGTTCTCCTCCACCGCGCAGATGATGCGTGCCATGGTCTGGACCGCCGCCAACGGATACTTGCCGACCGACGTCTCGCCGGACAGCATCACCGCGTCGGCCCCGTCGAGGACGGCGTTGGCGACATCGGACGCCTCGGCCCGAGTCGGCCGCGAATGCTCGATCATCGACTCCAGCATCTGAGTCGCCACGATCACGGGTTTGGCGTTCTCCCTTGCCATTTGGATGGCCCGCTTCTGGACGAGCGGCACCTCTTCCAACGGCAGCTCGACGCCCAGGTCGCCGCGCGCGACCATCACCGCGTCGAAGGCCAGCACAACGGCCTCGAGGTTGTCGATCGCCTCCGGCTTCTCCAGCTTGGCGATCACCGGCACCCGCCGGCCGACGCGGTCCATCACCTCGTGTACGAGCTCGACATCCGACGGGGAGCGGACGAACGACAGCGCGACCATGTCGACACCGAGATGTAAGGCGAACTCGAGGTCGTCGACGTCTTTCTCCGACAGTGCGGGCGCCGAGACACTCATGCCGGGCAGTGACATGCCCTTGTTGTTACTGACCGGCCCGCCCTCGGTGACCGTGCAGACCACGTCGTCACCGTCGATGTGGTCGACCACCAATCCGACGTTGCCGTCGTCCACCAGCACCCGGTCGCCGGGGACGGCGTCTTGCGCCAGCTGCTTGTACGTCGTCGAGATCCGGTCGTGGTTGCCCTCGCAGTCCGCGACGGTGATTCGCACCGTTTCGCCGTTGGCCCAGTAGGTCGGGCCGTCGGCGAAGCGTCCGAGCCTGATCTTGGGTCCCTGCAGATCGGCCAGTACGCCTACCGCGCGGCCGGTGGCATCGGAGGCTGCACGCACCCGGTCGTAGGACGTTTTGTGGTCGCTGTAGTCACCGTGGCTGAAGTTGAGCCGGGCAACGTCCATCCCAGCTTCGACCAGCGCCCGGACCGACTCGTCGGAGCTGGTGGCCGGACCGAGCGTACAGACGATCTTTCCGCGCCTTGCCACGACGAAAGCATAGCCGCGCGATCTGACCATCTCGCGTCAGTTCCGCTTCGGGCAGCGAGCTAATGGGTGAGCAACGTCGGAACCAGCGGGAATCCGGGCAGGTTGCGGACCACCGTCCACGTCACCAGTGTGACGATGACGGTTGCGGCCGCCGGGAGTGTCAGCGGCCACTGCTCGCGGCGCCGGCGCAACAGGGCCCAACCGCCCAGCAGCGGGAGGCCGATCAGCAGGACAATGTTGTCGTTGATCGCGGCGGCCAGATGCCCGTGCAGCACGTCGTGGACCATCCGTAGCCCACCGCACGCCGGGCAGTTCCATCCGGTGAGCAACCGGAACGGGCAGGCCGGCAGGAAAGAACCCGGCTTGTGCGGGTCAGCCAGTCCGATGTAACCGAGCGCGGCGGCCAGCAGTGCAGCCGATCCAAGCACGGTGTAGCGGTGCCGGCGCGCAGCGGGCGGGTCAGCGCCGAATCCCCCCGCTGGGCCGGACATCAGTCGTCGGCCGATTTCTTGTCGGCCGGCTGCCGCTCCTCGGTGTCGCCCTCGGAGGCTTCGGCGGCAGTTGCGTCGCCGGCGTCCTCCGCCTCGTCGGACACGGCCTTGTCGTCTCGGTCCTCGGTGGGCTCGACAACGACGACAGGCGGGTCGACCTCGGCGGCATCGGCCTCGGCGACAACGGCGGCAGCATCGGGGTCCGGTTGGTCGGTCGTTGTCGCCTCGTCGTGTGTCTCAGCAGCTCCGGCCGTCGCGGTCGCCTCGCCCGGTGTCTCGCCGGCCGCGGCGTCGTCCACGGAGTCCGGCTCCAGCAGCTCGGCGGCCGAGCCGCTCAGCGTCGCCGGATCTTCGCGACCCTTCGGGGCCAACACCAAATACACCACGGCGCCGATGAGCACGAACGTAGACGTGAACGAGTTGATTCGGATACCCGCGATATGAGTGGCCGTGTCGTCGCGCAATAGCTCGACCCAGAACCGGCCGATGCAATACCCCGCGACATAGGTCGCGAACAGCCGGCCGTGCCCGATGGTGAACCGGCGATCGAGATACAGCAAAACGACGAAAACCAGCAGATTCCAGAGCAATTCGTAAAGGAAGGTCGGCTGAACGACCATCGCGAGCTGCCCGGTGGAAACCCCGTCCAGCGAGTGCACATCGACAAAGCCGGCCGGGTCGCGGCGATAGAAGATCTCCAGGCCCCACGGCATGCCCGTCTCGCGGCCGTAGAGCTCTTGGTTGAAGTAGTTGCCGAGGCGACCGATCGCCTGCGCGAGGACGATGCCGGGCGCGATCGCGTCCCCGAACGCCGGCAGCGGAATACCCCGGCGCCGGCAGGCGATCCACGCGCCCACTCCGCCCAGCGCCACCGCGCCCCAAATTCCCAGGCCGCCGTCCCAGATACGCAGCGCGGCAACGGGTCCGGCGCCACCGTCGCCGAAATATGTTCGCCAGTCGGTCGCCAGGTGATACAACCGACCGCCGACCAGACCGAAGGGCACGGCCCACAACGCGATGTCGTAGATCACGCCACGTTCGCCGCCGCGGGCCTCCCAGCGTCGGTCGCCGATCAGCAGTGCGGCGATGATCCCGGCGATGATGAACAGCGCATAGGCCCGGATCGGAATGGGGCCCAGATGCCACACGCCCTGCGGAGGGCTGGGGAAATACGCGATGACGGTTGTCGTCACGGCGCCGAGATCCCCTGGCGGACACCTTCAGCGAGTTCTTTGCTGAGTGCACGCATGGTAGGCAGACCATCGGACAACGCGGAGACCAGCGCCGAGCCCACGATGACGCCGTCGGCATAGCGGGCGATCTCGGCGGCCTGTTCGCGCGACCGGACGCCCAGCCCGACCCCGACCGCGATGTCGGAAACCTCTTTGACCCTGCCGACCAATTCCGGCGCGGCGTTCGACACCGCGTCCCGGGCACCGGTCACGCCCATTGTCGACGCGGCATAGACGAAACCGCGCGACGCCTCGACGGTGTCGGCCAAACGCTGCGGTGTCGATGACGGTGCGACCAGGAAGATGCGGTCCAGCTGGTGCTGCTCGGAGGCCGCGAGCCACTCGTCGGCCTCGTCGGGGATGAGGTCCGGCGTGATAAGGCCATATCCGCCCGCCGCGGCCAGGTCACGAGCAAAAGCGTCAACTCCGTAGCGCAGGACCGGGTTCCAGTACGTCATCACCACAGCGCGACCGCCCGCTGCGCTGATGGCCTCGACGGCGGACAGCGTGTCGCGCACCCGCACGCCGCCCTGCAGAGCCACCTCCGTGGCGTTTGCAATCACCGGGCCGTCCATCCCGGGATCCGAATACGGGACACCGACTTCGATGAGGTCGCAGCCGGATTCGGTCAGCGCCTTCATCGCGTCGATCGATCCGGCAACGTCCGGATACCCGGTCGGCAGGTATCCGATCAGCGCCGCCCGGTGTTCATCCCGGCAGGTGTTGAAAAGCGCTCGGAGCCGGCTCTTTTCGCTTTGCTGGACGGTCATGCTTGCCCGTCGCCGTCCGCGAGCAAGCCAAACCACTTGGCTGCGGTCTCGACGTCTTTGTCACCGCGGCCGGACAGATTCACGACGATGATCGCGCCGGTTCCCAACTCGACGCCGAGCTTGAGCGCGCCCGCAACCGCGTGGGCCGACTCGATCGCCGGGATGATGCCCTCGGTGCGACACAACAGCCGGAACGCATCCATTGCCTCGCTGTCGGTGATCGGGCGGTATTCAGCTCGCCCAATGTCTTTCAGGAATGCGTGTTCGGGGCCCACGCCGGGATAATCCAGGCCGGCCGAGATCGAATGCGATTCGATCGTCTGCCCGTCCTCGTCCTGCAACAGGAACGAAAACGAACCCTGGAACGCGCCGGGCGTCCCGCCGGTGAACGTGGCGGCGTGCCGGCCGGTTTCGACGCCGTCGCCCGCGGCCTCGAAGCCGACCAGACGGACACCCGGATCGTCGAGGAAGGCATGGAAGATGCCGATCGCGTTCGATCCCCCGCCCACGCAAGCGGTGACGGCGTCTGGCAGGCGACCGGCCTGATCCTGAATCTGGACCCGTGCCTCCAGGCCGATCACCCGCTGAAAATCGCGGACCATCGTCGGAAACGGATGCGGCCCAGCGGCAGTACCGAAGCAGTAATAGGTGTTGTCGGCGTTGGTGACCCAGTCGCGAAACGCCTCGTTGATGGCGTCCTTGAGCGTCTTCGACCCCGACTCGACCGACACGACCTGGGCGCCTAGCAGACGCATCCGGGCCACGTTGAGCGCCTGCCGGGCGGTGTCGACGGCACCCATGTAGATCACGCAATCCAGTCCGAGCAATGCGCACGCCGTCGCGGTCGCCACCCCGTGCTGACCGGCGCCGGTCTCGGCGATCACCCGGGTCTTGCCCATCTGGCGGGCCAGCAACGCCTGGCCGAGCACGTTGTTGATTTTGTGAGAACCGGTGTGGTTGAGGTCTTCTCGTTTGAGGAAGATGTGGGCGCCACCGGCATGCTCGCTGAGTCGAGTCGCCTCGTACAGCGGCGACGGCCTGCCGGTGTAGTGCGTCTGCAAGCGGTCCAGTTCGTCGAGGTATGCCTGGTCGGTGCGCACCTTCTCGTAGGCCGCGGTGACTTCCTCGATGACGGCCATCAGCGCTTCCGCAACGAAACGACCACCGTAGACACCGAAATGGCCACGAGCGTCGGGATCGTGGGTGGTGGGCTCGGCGATTGCCGCGCTAGAACGCGGGAGTTCGGGACGCAAGATGTCAGCCATTACCAATACTCAACGGGTCAGCGGTGCATGGGGTTCGTCCACCGCGCCGCGCTAGCGGGCCGGCTTGGGGCACGACGGGTGCTTGCCGGCAGTCACCAGGTCGGCGCAGGCAGCGCGGGGGTCTCCGCTGGTTACCAGACCTTCGCCCACCAGCACGGCGTCGGCACCTGCGCCGGCGTACGCCAGCAGATCGGCCCTGCCCCGCACACCGGACTCGGCGATCCGGATGACGTCGGAGGGAAGCCCCGGGGCGATGCGCGCGAAGCAATCCCGATCGACTCGCAGAGTACGCAGATCGCGGGCGTTGACGCCGATCACGCGGGCCCCCGCCTTCAGGGCCCGGTCCGCCTCGGCTTCGGTGTGTACCTCGACGAGTGCGGTCATGCCCAGCGATTCGGTGCGCTCCAGCATCGACTCCAGCGCCGGCTGGTCGAGCGCGGCGACAATCAGCAGAAGCATGTCGGCGCCATGCGCCCGGGCCTCGTGAATTTGGTAGGGGCCCACCACGAAGTCTTTGCGCAGCACCGGGATTGACACCGCGGCGCGCACCGAGTCGAGGTCGGCGAGGCTGCCGTGGAAGCGGCGTTCTTCGGTCAGCACGCTGATAATCCGGGCGCCGCCCTCTTCGTAGGCACACGCCAGCGCGGCCGGGTCAGCGATCGACGCGAGCTCCCCCGCCGACGGGCTGGCCCGCTTCACTTCGGCGATCACACCGATACCGGGTTCGCGCAGCGCCGCCAACACATCACGAGGTGGCGGGGCGGCTTCGGCGGCTGCCTTGATCTCCGGCATGCTCAGAACCGCTTCACGGGCGGCAACGTCGGCACGGACTCCTTCGATGATGGAGTCGAGCACGCTAGCCGAACTCATGCTGTCGGTTCCTCTCCCCGGCCGCCGCCAGAGTATTGACGGCGTGCTTCGAGGGTAGCGAGCGCCACGGTGGCGTTCATCACCGACCCTCGGTGTCAGGTTCTCGTCGGCGGATCATCCGGCGCGTCGGTCGGGTCGCGGCCCTCGTCGATCTCGTCCCACATCGTTCGTTCCGACGGGGCCTCGTCCCCTCGTCGCGCCACGGAGCGACGGGCGGCGGGCGCCAGATACTTCGTGCCGGTTCCCCCGGCGGAGGCCGCGGTGCGCATCAGCAGCACCGCGGCGACCACAATGCCCACCGCCGCCACCAGCGTGGTCACCGGCCCCGGGTAGTGCCGCTTGCTGCCGACCAACTCGATTAGCGGCACGCGCGCCAGGTCGGCACCCCGCAGAGCGATGTCTGGCGTTTCCAGGGTGCTGATGGCCAGGTACCCCGTCGCCAAGCTGGCGACGGCCACCAGCACCGCAAGCGCCCGCAGCGCCCACCCCCGCACCGCAAGGGCGGCCAGCGCGGCGGCCAGCAGCAGCAGCGCCAGGGGCAGCAGCGCCGACGACCACCCCGACCCGGACAGCGTGACGACCTTCGGTGGGCCCAGCCCGTCGAAGGTGTTCAGCTCGACCCAGGTCAGCCGCGAAGCCGCCCACAGCCCGGCGGCGCAGACGACCAGCAACACCTGCGCCGCCCGGAGGGCCCGGCGCCCGGCGGCGGGCTGTGCATCAGCCATTGCGGTTCACGTCGGGACCGCTGAGGGTTTCCGCAGCGGCGATCGCGCTGAGCACCGCCCGCGCCTTATTGGTCGCCTCGGTGTACTCGTAAGGCCCGTTGGAGTCGGCCACCACGCCGCCGCCGGCCTGCACGTAGGCGGTGCCGTCACGCATCAGGGCGGTCCGGATCGCGATCGCGAAGTCGGCGTTCCCGGCGAAATCGAGATACCCGACTACACCGCCGTAGAGGCCGCGCCGGGTTTTCTCCACCTCTTCGATCAATTCCATCGCGCGGACCTTCGGCGCCCCCGACAACGTGCCCGCGGGAAAGCAGGCCGTCACGGCGTCCAGTGCGCTGCGGCCCTCGGCCAGCTGCCCCGTCACCGTCGAGACCAGGTGCATCACATGGCTGTAGCGCTCGATGTGGCTGTAGTCCTCGACCCGGACGCTTCCCGGCACACACACCCGGCCCAGATCGTTGCGGCCGAGGTCGACCAACATCAGGTGCTCGGCGCGTTCCTTCTCGTCGGCCAACAGTTCCTTTTCGAGCAGCTGGTCCTCGTCCTCGGTTTCACCGCGCCACCGGGTCCCGGCGATCGGGTGAGTGGTCGCCCACCCTTCCTGCACGGTGACCAAAGCCTCAGGACTCGACCCGGCAATCGAAAAGGCAGTCCCGCCTTCGCCATTGGGCACATGCAGTAGATACATGTACGGGCTGGGGTTGGAGACGCGAAGCATCCGGTACACGTCGATTGCCTCGACGTGAGTGTCCATTTCGAAACGCTGCGACGGAACCACCTGGAACGCCTCGCCCCGCTCGATTTCTGCGACCAGGCGCTCGACGATTTCGCCGTACTCTTCCACCGTTCGCTGGGAGCGGTGCTGCGGCTCGGGCCGGGTGAACGTCGCCACGGTCGACGGCAACGGCTGCTCGAGCGCGGTCGTCATTACCTCCAGCCGGGCGATGGCATCGTCGTAGGCCTCATCCACGCGCTCGTCGGTGCCGTTCCAGTTCACCGCGTTGGCGATCAGCGTGATCGTGCCCTCGTGGTGGTCGACGGCGGCCAGGTCAGTGGCGAGCAGCAGCAACATGTCCGGCAGGTTCAAATCGTCGGCCGCCAGCTCCGGCAGCCGTTCTAGACGTCGCACCAGGTCGTAAGCGAAAAAGCCGACCATGCCGCTCGAGAGCGGCGGCAGCCCCGGCAGCACGGCCGTGGCCAACAGCTCCAGAGTCTGGTGCAGTGCCTGCAATGGATCCCCGCCGGTGGGTGCGTCCTGTGGCACCGCGCCCAGCCACACTGCGTTGCCGTCGCGAACGGTCAGCGCCGAGGGAGCACCGGCGCCGATGAACGACCATCGCGACCACGACCGTCCGTTCTCGGCCGACTCCAGCAAGAAGGTGCCGGGCCGGTTGTCGGCCAGCTTTCGGTACGCGGACAGCGGAGTCTCGGCGTCCGCCAGCACCTTGCGGGTCACGGGCACCACGCGGTGTTCGGCGGCCAGCGCGCGAAAGGCTTCCCGCGATGTGGTGGCGGCGGCGAGGTTGGCGTGCACGGGCCCATCTTCCCAGATGGGCAAAGTTGCGTCGCTGGCCTGGCGTAGCGTGACGCCCATGAAAACCGGTGACACCGTGGCTGACTTCGAACTTCCCGACCAGACCGGCACGCCGCGCCGGCTCAGCGCCTTGCTGTCCGATGGGCCTGTGGTGTTGTTCTTCTACCCGGCAGCCATGACGCCCGGTTGCACGAAAGAGGCCTGCCACTTCCGCGACCTGGCTCAGGAATTCGCGGCCGTCGGAGCGAACCGAGTCGGAATCAGCGTCGATCCCGTTGCCAAGCAAGCGAAGTTCGCCGACACGCAGGGTTTCGATTACCCGCTGCTGTCCGACACCGACGGCGCGATCGCCAACCAATTCGGGGTCAAGCGGGGACTTTTGGGCAAGCTGCTTCCGGTCAAGCGCACCACGTTTGTCATCGACACCGACCGCACAGTGCTCGACGTGATCTCCAGCGAGCTCAGCATGGAGTCCCACGCCGACAAGGCATTACAGACACTGCGCGCCCGCGGATAGCCGACCTGACGCCCGTCAGTGCGGAGCCGGCGAGACCAGCAACTCCATCATCTCGGCGCCGGTGATCGGCGGGCTGTACAACATGCCTTGCGCGACCTCGCATCCCCGGTCGCGAAGCCATTGCGCGATGTCGGCGTTCTCCACTCCTTCGGCGACGGTCGTCACCTCGAGTGCATGCGCCAAGTCGATGACTGCGCGGACGATCGCTTCAGCGCGCGGGTCCGTCAGCACGTGACTGATCAGGTCGTAGTCGACCTTGACCTCGTCGATCGGCAGCTTGCGGAGATAGGTCAACGCCGAATAGCCGCTGCCGAAATCGTCGAGCGAGATGTGAATGTTGTTGTTGCGCAACACTTCTAGCACGTGCCGAGTTCGTTCGATGTTGTCCAGCAACAGGTCCTCGGTGATCTCGACGATCAGCGACTCGCCAGGCAACTCGTATCGCGTCAAAGCCTCGAATATCCGCGCCGGCAGATTGACATCGCCGACCAGCGGCGGGAACAGGTTGACCGCAACGGGCAACGCGATGCCCCGACGCCGCCAATGCGCGGCATCGCTCAGCGCCTGATCGAGGATCAAGTCAGTGAAGCTTCGCATCAGCCCGTGCTGGCGCACCAACGGCAGGAACTGATGCGGCTGCACCATTCCGAACACCGGATGCGGCCAGCGGACTAGCGCCTCGGCACCGACCACGCGAGTCGTCAGCAGGTCGACCTTCGGCTGGTACAGCACGGTGAGCGCGCGGTGACTGATCGCTTGACGCAGATCGCTGAGTAAGCGCACCTCGACCAGCCCGCCCCGCGGAGACTGGCTGTCGAAGGTGGAGAACGATCCAGCGACGTCGTCATCGACGTGCATGTCTGGGCTGAAGGTCTGCAGGCCGCCGCCGAGCCGTTTGGCCGAATACATCGCCATGTCAGCCTGTTTGAGCAGACCCGCCGCGCGCAGATCCGGATCGTCGAGTCCGGCGACAGCCAAGCCCGCGCTGGGCCGCATGAAAATGACCTCGCCGTCGGTGCTGAACGGGCGCTCGAACGCCTCCATGATCTGGTAGACGATCAGATGCGCGTTCTCCCCGGCATCCTCGATGAGGACCGCGAACTCGTCCCCGCCGAGTCGCGCGACGGTGTCACCGGAACGCACGCAGTTCGTCAGGCGTTGGCCGGCCTGCACCAGCAGCGCGTCGCCAGCCGCGTGACCGAGGTTGTCGTTGATCAGTTTGAAGTCGTCGAGATCCATCGACAGCACCGCCACCGAGCGGCGATCGCGGTGATACAGCGCGATGGCGTGGTCGAGTCGGTCGTGGAACAACACCCGGTTGGCCAGGTTGGTCAGCGGGTCACGCAGCGCTCTGTCGGACGCGCTGTGCAGCAAGCGGCGGTTCTCGGCCACCACCAGGAACTGCCGGGCCAACACCGCAAGAACCAGCCAGGGCGCGGCCGCCAGCGCCGGGTCCGACTCGAAACTGGCCCGGAATTCGGTGAGTTCGAGTCCACCGGCGATCGCCAGCGGAATGTAAGGCAGCCACAACGATGATGCCCCGCTGGCCGTCGATTGGGGTCGGGGTTCCGGCGCCTCAGCCGGGCAGTCGAGCGCCGCGATGCCGATCAGGACGAGCCCGGCCGGCCATGCCAAGCCGAGCGGGGTGTCAAACAGGTAGATGTGGCGGGCGAGCAGAAACACGTAGGCCCCGCCAGCGGCCGCGATCAGCGTCAGGCCGATCGTCAAGACCGTCAGGGTCCGGCGGTAGTGCGCATTCGCGCGGGCCAATCCGAGAATTGCCACCGTAACGGTAACCACACCAGCGATCGGCGAGGCAATCGACAAGAATTCGTCGAGGCGGCTCACACCCGGTGCGGGGTAGGCATTGCGCAGCAGCGTCACCCACGCCACGACAAATAGCGAGGAACCGACGATGGCGCCGTCGAGCAACATTCGGAAACGGGCGACGCCGGTGTATCCCGATGGAAACAACAGCAATGCAATGCAGGCGACCGTCGGAAAAAGCAGGAATCCCATCATTGCACCGGGCGGGTACAGCGGCAGCACCGAGCCGCGTAGAAATCGGTGCCACAGGACCGTTATCGCTCCGAATTCCAACGCGGCAAGACCGAGAGCCATCACCAGCCACGCTTGACGCTGGCGGCCGTGCCCCCGGCGCGCCGCAATAGCAGCGCTGATTCCGGCAAAGGTGGGAAACGTCAGACCGCCCGCCGCGTGCATCGCCTTGGACACCGGCGCGCCACCCCAGCCTGCCAGGAACCACACGGCGAATACCAGGAATACGACGATGGGCGCCGCCGCGATCCGCAGGAGTCGCTGATTAGCGCTCGGGATTCCCACCACTGCACCCATGGTCTGTTATCCGACGTTCGTCCGCGCGGCCACCGGCGCCGCGATCGAAAATTAGCAAGCAAATTATCCCGCAGCGACGCCATCTGCGCAGATCATTGCGTGTTTTACGGCCGTGTCGGGGTGATCGTCCGGTTTCTCGGCGAAGCAGTGTGGTGCGGCGGACACCCGCTCAGAAAACGGCGCGCCCGCCGTCAGTCGTCCGATTCGAGCAATACGTCGGCGTCGAAGCAGCTGTGGTCACCGGTATGACATGCCCCGCCCACCTGATCGACGACCACCAGCACCGCATCACCGTCGCAGTCCAGGCGCACCGAATGGACCCGCTGAGTGTGGCCGGAGGTGGCGCCCTTGACCCACTGCTCACCTCGGGAACGCGAGAAGTAAGTGCCTTCACGGGTTTCCAGGGTGCGGGCCAACGCGTCGTCGTCCATCCAGGCCACCATCAGCACGTCGCCGGTAGCGCGCTCCTGCACGATGGCAGTGAACAATCCATCGGGGTTGCGTTTGAGGCGGGCCGCGATGTCGGGATCGAGTGTCATCGCACGGTGATCCCTGCCGCGGCCATCGCCTGCTTCACCTGCCCGATCGTCAGCTGCCGGAAGTGAAACACGCTGGCCGCCAATACCGCATCGGCTCCGGCGGCGACGGCGGGCGCGAAGTGTTCGACCGCGCCGGCCCCGCCGCTGGCGATCACCGGCACACTCACGGCCGCACGAACGGCCCGCAGCATCGCCAGGTCGAACCCGGCCCGGGTCCCGTCGGCGTCCATCGAATTCAGCAGAATTTCACCGACCCCCAATTCGGCGCCACGGGCCGCCCACTCGACGGCGTCGATGCCGGTGCCGCGCCGGCCGCCATGGGTGGTGACTTCCCAGCCCGACGGTGTGGGCGCCGACCCGGGAGGCACCGTGCGAGCGTCGACCGACAGCACGATGCACTGCGAGCCGAACTGCGCCGCCATCTCGGCCAACAGTTCCGGGCGTGCGATGGCCGCGGTGTTGATCGACACTTTGTCCGCGCCCGCGCGCAACAGCACGTCGACATCGGCGACTGTCCGCACGCCGCCGCCGACGGTGAGCGGGATGAACACCTGCTCGGCGGTGCGGCGGACGACGTCGAGCATCGTGGTGCGGCCCGACGACGATGCGGTCACGTCCAGGAAGGTCAGCTCGTCGGCGCCCTCGGCGTCGTAGGCCGCGGCGAGTTCGACCGGATCGCCCGCGTCGCGCAGATTCGCGAAGTTGACGCCCTTGACCACTCGGCCGTCGTCGACATCCAGGCAGGGAATGACGCGGGTGGCAAGGCTTGTGCCGGTGGGGATTTCAGTACTCATCGGGTCGTCCTACGGTCTGCAGCATCTCGAGCAGCTGGCTGTGTACACCGGGCGCGGCGGCCAGTGCCGAACGCGACTCGGGTGTCCATCGTTCACCGGCCAAGTTGGTGACGATGCCGCCCGCGGCGCGCACGAGGGCGACCCCGGCGGCGTGATCCCAGACGTGGTCACCGAAGCTGATCGAGCCGCCGAGGACTCCGTTGGCGACGTACGCCAGATCGATGCCGGTGGCACCGTGCATGCGCATTCGCGACGACACTCGGCTGAGCTCCTCGAGCACGGCCACCCGGTAGCGGCCGGGGAACCGGCCGCGCGAGTCGGCATTGAACGTGCCGACACCGATGATCGACGCCGTGAGGTCGCCTTGCTCCAGCATTGGTTGGGGCACACCGTTTTTCATCAGTGGTCCGCCCACGACCGCGGCGTAGCGCTCGTTCATGAAGGGCAGCCAGGTCAGCCCGGCGACCGGATCTCCGTCGTGCAGCAGGCCGAGCAGAATGGCGGCCATCGGGGATCCGGCAGCATAGTTGAATGTGCCGTCCACCGGGTCGAGGATCCAGACCCACTCCGAATCGACGTCGGCACCGCCGAATTCCTCGCCGTGCACCCCGATGCCGGTAGCTGAGGTCAGCGCGTCGACCACTTGGCGCTCGATTGCCAGGTCGACTTTGGTGGCGAAATCGTCGCCGCGCTTGCTGACCGCGGAATCCGCGCGATGGCCGGCGACAAACGGTTTGGCCGCGGCATCGAGAATCGCCGCCGCGTGCTCGACCCAGACGGCCACCTGCTTACCGAGATCCATTGCTTTCCTAGCCTGCGACCGCCGCCAGCGCTTCCGGCAACGTGAATCGACCGGCGTACAACGCCTTTCCCACGATGGCGCCCTCGACCCCGCTGCCGGTCAGGGTCGCGATGGCACGCAGATCGTCCAGGCTCGACACACCGCCGGACGCGATCACCGGAATATCGGTACGGTCGGCGATCGAGCGCAACAAGTCGAGGTTGGGACCGGTCAACGTGCCGTCCTTGGTGACGTCGGTGACCACGAAGCGCGAACACCCCTCGCTGTCGAGACGGTCCAGCACCTGCCAGAGATCGCCGCCGTCGGTTTCCCAGCCCCGTCCCCGCAACCGGTGCTCACCGTCAACGATCTGCACGTCGAGGCCGACCGCGACCTTGTCGCCGTGCTCGGCGATCGCCTTCGCGCACCACTGCGGATTTTCCAGTGCGGCGGTCCCGACATTGACTCGGGCACAACCGGTTGCGAGCGCGGCATTCAGCGAGTCGTCGTCGCGGATACCGCCGGACAGCTCGACCTGCACGTCGAGCTTGCCAACCACCTCGGCCAGCAGCTCACGGTTGGATCCCCGGCCGAACGCCGCGTCCAGATCCACCAGGTGTACCCACTCGGCGCCGTCGCGTTGCCATGTCAGCGCAGCGTCCAGCGCTGAGCCGTAGTCGGTTTCGCTGCCGGCCTTGCCCTGGACCAAGCGCACCGCCTTGCCCTCGACGACGTCGACGGCGGGCAACAAAATCAACGACACGTCACAACCCTTCAACCCAATTGCTCAATATGGCCGCTCCGGCGTCACCGCTCTTCTCGGGGTGAAACTGGGTGGCGGCCAAGGGACCGTCTTCGACCGCGGCCAGGAACGGCACCCCATGGCTGGCCCACGTCAGCAGGGCGTCGTCACTTCCCTCCCACCGCTGCGCCGCGTAGGAGTGCACGAAGTAGAACCGGGCGTCGGGATCCAGGCCTTTGAACAACGCGCTACCCGGCGCCGCGCCCACGACGTTCCAGCCCATGTGCGGTATCACCGGCGCGTCCAGCCGGGTCACCGCTCCGGGCCACTGCCCGCAGCCGGTGCTCTCCACCCCGAACTCGACGCCACGGGCGAACAGGATCTGCATGCCGACACAGACTCCGAGCACCGGGCGCCCGGCGGCGACCCGATCGGCGATCGCCTGTTGCCCGTTGATGGCGCGCAGCCCGCTCATGCACGCCTCGAACGCACCGACACCTGGAACCACCAGTCCGTCTGCGGCGACTGCCTGTTCGAGATCGGCGGTCACTTCGACGTCGGCGCCGGTTCGCTGAAGGGCGCGCTGCGCCGAACGCAAGTTACCCGAGCCATAGTCGAGCACCACCACGGATTTCGCTGTCACAGAGCACCTTTGGTGGACGGCACACCGGTGACCCGAGGGTCGGCCTCGACGGCCTGGCGCAGCGCCCGGGCGACAGCCTTGTACTGTGCCTCGGTGATGTGGTGCGGGTCGCGACCGTAGAGCACCCGCACATGCAGCGCAATCCGCGCGTTGTTCGCCAGCGTCTCGAAGACATGCCGGTTGATCACGGTGTGGTACGGCACCGCGCTTCCCGCGATCGTGGTGTGCCGCAGGTGGTCCGGCTCACCTGTGTGCACGCAGTAGGGCCGCCCGGAGACATCGACGATCGCATGCGCCAGCGTCTCGTCCATCGGGATGAAGGCGTCGCCGAACCGTCGGATGCCTTTCTTGTCACCGAGCGCCTGCCCCAACGCCTGACCGAGCACGATCGCGGTGTCCTCGATGGTGTGGTGGCCCTCGATGTCGACGTCGCCTTTGGCGCGCACGGTCAGATCGAAGCTGGCGTGGCTGCCCAGCGCGTGCAGCATGTGGTCGTAGAACGGGACACCGGTGTCGACGTGCACGTCACCGGTGCCGTCGAGATCGAGCTCGACGACGATCTCGGATTCGTTGGTGGTGCGCTCAATGCGCGCACGACGGCCGGCGTTCATGACGCTCCTAGGAATTGGGCCAATTCGGTGGCGGCCAGGTCGGCACTGGCCGACAGCAATGCGTCGTTCTCCGCGGGCAATCCGATGGTCGTGCGCAGGTATCCCGGGATGCCGACGTCGCGGATCAGTACGCCCGCGTCGAGGTATCGCTGCCAGGTGGCTGGCGAGTCGGCGAAACGCCCGAACAGCACGAAGTTCGAGTCGCTGGGAACGACGTGAAAACCCATCCCGCTCAACGCCGCCTCGACGCGTTCCCGCTCGGCGATCAGCGCCGAGACGCTGGCCAGCGTGTCGTCGGCGTGGCGCAGCGCGGCCCGGGCGGCGGCCTGGGTCACCGACGACAGGTGATACGGGAGTCGGACCAGCAGCATCGCCTCGACCAGGGCCGGGGTGGCAACCAGGTAGCCCAGCCGGCCGCCCGCGAAGGCGAACGCCTTGCTCATGGTCCGGCTCACGACCAGCTTGGTCGGGTACTCCTCGAGCAGCGCCACCGCGCTGGGCCGGGCGGAGAATTCTCCGTAGGCTTCGTCGACGACCACGATCCCGGGTGCGACATCCAATAGCCGCCGCAGATCCGACAGCGAAACACTCTGCCCGGTCGGATTATTGGGGCTCGTGACGAACACGACGTCGGGCTGGCGCTCGACGATCTCGCCGACCGCGGCGCCGGTGTCGAGGCTGAAGTCGGCCGCACGGAGCGCCTCGATCCATTCGGTGCGCGTGCCGTCGGCGATGATCGGGTGCATCGAATACGACGGCACGAAGCCGATCGCAGTGCGCCCGGGCCCGCCGAACGCCTGCAGTAGCTGCTGCAGGATCTCGTTGGATCCATTTGCTGCCCACAGGTTTTCGACGCCAAGCGCAACGCCGGTCTGCATGGTGAGATAGGCGGCCAGGTCGGTCCGCAGCGCTACCGCGTCCCGGTCGGGATAGCGGTTCAAGTCGACCGCCGCATCGCGGACGGAAGCGACGACGTCGTCGACGAGCGCCTGACTCGGCGGGTGCGGATTCTCGTTGGTGTTCAACCGAACCGGAACGTCGAGTTGCGGCGCTCCGTAGGGCGACTTACCTCGCAGGTCCTGGCGCAGTGGCAAGTCGTCGAGTGTGGGGCGATCGGCCATCAACCGAACCTCCGCCGTACCGCTTCGCCGTGTGCGGGCAGGTCCTCGGCCGCGGCCAGCGTGATCACATGTCCGGAGACGTCTTTCAGCGCCGCCTCGCTGTAGTCGACGACGTGGATGCCGCGCAGGAACGTCTGCACCGACAGGCCGCTGGAGTGCGCGGCGCTGCCCGCGGTCGGCAGCACGTGATTCGAGCCCGCGCAATAGTCACCGAGACTGACCGGAGAATAGGCGCCCACGAAAATAGCTCCGGCCGAACGGATTTGGGTTGCTACCTGGTCCGCATCGGCGGTCTGGATCTCCAGGTGTTCGGCCGCGTACGCGTTGACGGTGCGAATCCCGGCTTCGATGTCATCGACCAGGATGATCGCCGACTGACGCCCGGCGAGCGCGGTCGTCACCCGCTGCCGGTGCACGGTGGTCTCCAGCTGGCCGGCCAGCGCGGCGTCGGTGGCGTCGGCCAGCTCGCTGCTGGGAGTCACCAGGATGCTGGCGGCCATTTCGTCGTGTTCGGCCTGGCTGATCAGGTCGGCGGCGACGTGCTCCGGATCGGCCGTGTCGTCGGCGAGGATGGCGATCTCGGTCGGTCCGGCTTCGGCGTCGATGCCCACCCGCGACCGGACGAGGCGTTTCGCCGCCGTCACGTAGATGTTGCCCGGTCCGGTGATCATGTCGACCGGGGCCAGCTCGGCGCCGTCGGTATCGGTGCCGCCGTAAGCCATCAGCGCCACCGCCTGCGCACCGCCCACCGCCCACACCTCGTCGACGCCGAGCAGCCGGGCTGCGGCCAGGATCGTCGGGTGCGGCAAACCCGCGAACCGGCCGTGCTCCTTGGCCTGCGGCGGGCTGGCCACCACCAGCGAGCCGACGCCTGCGGCCTGAGCCGGCACCACGTTCATCACGACGCTCGACGGGTACACCGCGTTGCCGCCGGGCACGTACAAGCCGACGCGGTCGACCGGCACCCAGCGCTCGGTCACGGTGGCGCCCGGGCCGAGCGTCGTCGTGACGTCGGAGCGCCGCTGGTCGGCGTGGACCGCGCGGGTGCGTTCGATCACCACCTCCAGCGCGGACCGGACATCGCGGTCCAGCCCGGCCAGGGCGGAGTCCAGCTCGGCGCTGGGCACCCGCACCGACGGCGGACGCACCCCGTCCAGTGATTCGCCGTATGCCAAGGCGGCCTCGGCTCCACGGTCGGCGACCGCATCGACGATGGGACGCGCCGTGGACAGGGCGGCGTCGACGTCCACTCCGCCGCGGGGCAATGCCGCCCGCAGTCGGGCGGCGGACAAGTCTGCACCTCGCAGGTCGATGCGCGCCATCACAGTCACGCTGTCCATTGTCCCAGAGCAGAGCAACCGCATATCGGACCGGTACATTGACGACACACCCGAGAAGAGGGAGTCGCCATGTCTGCGAAGGACCATCCCAACAATGTCCCGGGCGTTCCGATGCTCGTCCCGCCGGGCTTGGAGCGCTTCCAGATCAAATACTTCAACCCGCTGGTGCGCCCATTTGCGCGCTTCATTCCGGGGTTCTCGGTGATCAAGCACCGCGGCCGCACGTCGGGCAAGCCCTACGAGACGATTGTCACCGCCTACCGCAAGGGCAACATCCTGGCCATCGGTCTGATCCACGGCAAGACCAACTGGGTGAAGAACGTGCTCGCCGCGGGCGAGGCCGACGTGCACTTCATCCGCTCGACCGTCCACATCACCAACCCGCGAGTCCTGCCCGCCGGCAGCGACGGCACGGGGTTGCCGTTTTTGGCCAAACGTCAGGTTGGACGGGTCGGCGTCTTCGTCGCCGACATCGCCTGAGCGATGGCCTACGCGCGGCTGAAGACGGTCTTGCCGGTCATCTCCGGCCAGGCCGAGGGCGCGTCATCCCACGCGACGGCACGATCGACGACCGGCGCCAGGTCGCAGCCGCCGGCCAGCACGTCCAAGATCTGCGGGATGACCGCGCGGGCGCTGACCCGGCCGGTCGCGAAGCGCACGCCGCGGGTGTAGGCCTGCAGCATCGGCATCTCCACGCTCGGTTGGAAGTAGATTCCGGTGTCGGTGCACACACCGTCGGGCCACGTCGCCCGCAGCGTCGCCGACAGCAGCTTCGGGTCGCCGGTGGTGTGCACCGTGACCGGATACGGCTCCCAGGACTTGTCCGGCTTGGCGACATCGTGAACGGTCGCGCCGGTCTGCTCCGCTGCGGCGAGGCGGGACGGATCGGTGTCGACGTAGTCGACGCGGCAGCCGAGCGCGACCGCGAGCGCAGCCGCATAAAGCCCGATCGACAGCTTGCCGACCACCAGCACCCGACGATCGGCGGCATCCAGGCTGGCCAGCTCGGCGGCGTACGGGCCGATCGCCCGCCAGCCGTCGGGAATGTTGTCCGATAACGACGCGGCGGCGATCGGGTCGACCGTCGCCGGCAACGGAATCAGCATCGCATCGGCGTAGGGCACCAGGACCAAGTCCGACATGAACCCACCGCCGTCGAGACCGGCCAGCGGAGCCAACCCGTACATCGCCATCAACGGCAGCGAGCCGCACGAGCTGGTGACGCCTCGACGGCACTCCCGGCAACTGCCGCAACTGATCTGGAACGGGACGATCACCCGGTCGCGTAGCTGGACCGCGGTGACATCGTCGCCGACGGCGACGACCTCCGCTACGCCCTCATGTCCCACCGCGTAGCCGGGCGGCAGCGGCGCCGCGCCGCGAGCCACCGCGACGTCGAGGTCGCAGCAGGCCACGTGCAGCGGCCTGACCAAAGCTTGCCGCGCCAGGGTGATTTCCGGGTCGGGCACCTCATGCCATGCGTACCGGTCCGTCGCCTCGAACGTCAGCTGCCGCATGCCAGCATCCTGCCCGGTGTGGCTTAAATGTCCAGACCGATGTCGAGCACCCGCACCGAATGTGTGAGCGCCCCGACCGCCAGGTAGTCGACGCCGGTGCCGGCATAATCGGCCGCGGTGTCCAGCGAAAGGCCGCCGGAGGACTCGAGTTTGGTGCCTGGCGACCGGGCGTCGCGGCGCTGCACCGCGATCTGGGTCTGCCAGACGGGAAAGTTGTCCAACAGAACCAATTCCGGCTTCTCGACCAGGATTTCGTCGAGTTGTTCCAGCGAATCGACCTCGACCTCGCACGGTAGGTCGGGTGCGGCCGCCCGCACGGCGCGCAGCGCCGCCACCACCGATCCCGCGGCGGCGACATGGTTGTCCTTGATGAGCGCTGCGTCGCCCAGGCCCAGTCGGTGGTTCACGCCGCCGCCGACTCGTACCGCGTACTTCTGCAACGACCGCAGGCCGGGCAACGTCTTTCGGGTGTCGCGGATTTCGGTCTTGGTGCCGTCGACCGCGTCCACCCACGCCGCGGTCGCGGTGGCGATCCCGGACAGATGACACACCAGATTCAGCAACGTGCGCTCGGCGGTCAACAGGCCGTGCATTCGGGCTTGCACCGTCAGCGCCGAATCACCGGGCTGCAAACGGGTTCCGTCGTCGACGCGGTGTACGACCCGGTATCCATCTGCCCCGAGCACCTCGTCGAGCACCAGGATCGCGAGGTCGACGCCGGCGATGACACCGGGCTCGCGGGTGATCAGCGATGCGGTGGTCGACGCGCCGTCTGGCACGGTCGCCGCCGTCGTGATGTCCGGCCCATAGCGCAAGTCCTCGTCGAGCGCGCGGGCGATCATGGCGCGAGCCTCGGTGAGCTCTCTCTCCGAGAGGCTCATCAGCTGACCGCCGCCAAGTCGTCGACCAGCGGGCTGCAGTCCGCGTTCAGTCGGATGACGAAGCTGCGGGCTGGAGCGGTTGTGGGAGTGGGGAATTCGGCGCGGTGGTGGCAGCCTCGGCTCTCCTCGCGAGCGAGGGCGGCGGTCGCTACCGCCCGGGCCGCCACCGTCAGCGCGGCGTCCTCCAGGCCGGCACGCGTGGTCACCACGCCGGGCGGTGCATCCGACAAGGTATCGACCAGTCGTTGCAGTCCGTCGCTGTCGCGCACCACCGAGGCGTCGCGGCTCATCGCCCGCTGAAGGTCGTCGCGCGCCAGCGCGCCGCAGTCAGCCGGCTCGATCGCTGTGGCACGGGCCCGCCCGAAGAGTCCGGCGTGCTCGGCTGCGGCCCGCCCGGCTCGGCCTCCGACGACCAGGCCCTCCAGCAGGCTGTTAGAGGCCAGCCGGTTGGCGCCGTGCATTCCCGTTCGGGCCACCTCGCCAGCGGCAAACAGTCCCGGCAGGTCGGTGCGGCCGTAGACGTCGGTGATGACGCCGCCGCAGCTGTAGTGCGCTCCGGGGGCCACCGGGATGGGCTGACGGACAGGGTCGATGCCCGCCGCCCGGCAGGCTGCGGCGACCGTCGGAAATCGGCGGGCGAAGTCGTCGATACCCCGGGCGTCGAGGAATACGCATTCGTCACCCAGAATGCGCAGCCGGGCGTCGATCGCGCCGGCCACCACATCGCGCGGCGCCAGGTCACCCATTGGATGCACGCCCGCGGTCACCGAATTGCCTTGACTGTCAATCAATGTCGCGCCCTCGCCACGAATGGCTTCGGTCACAAGCGGCCGCCGGCGACCGGCGCGGCCGTCGAAGAGCATGGTCGGGTGGAACTGGATGAACTCGATGTCGCTCACCGCCGCACCCGCCCAGAGCGCCAGCGCGATGCCGTCGCCGGTGGAACCCTTGGGGTTGGTGGTGGCCGCGTACAGCTGACCGAGCCCGCCGGTGGCCAGGATCACCGACGGGGCGTGTACGACGCCGATGCCGCGCCGGTCGGCCACCAGCACGCCGGTCACCGCGTCGGTTCCGGATGCGGTGTCGTGCAGCACCCGCAGCGCGGCGTGCTTGATCCGGATATCCAGCGTGGCCGCGGCATGGTCGAGAGCGCGCTGCACCTCGGCCCCGGTGGCGTCGCCGCCGGCGTGCACGATGCGTCGGCGCGTATGCCCGCCTTCGCGGCTGAGCGCCCAACCACCGGTCGCCGCCTCGTCGAATCGCGCTCCGTCGCTGACCAATTCGCTGACCGCCCGGTAGCCGTCGGCCACGATCGAGCTGACCGCGTCGGGGTCACACAGCCCGGCTCCGGCCGCGAGGGTATCGGCCACGTGCGCGGCGACCGAGTCGTCGGTACCGGGAAGCACGACCGCGATCCCACCTTGCGCGTAGTGGGTTGCGGTGACGCCGGGCTTGCGGGCGGCCTTGCTGAGCACTATCACCCGGCGCCCGGCCCGGTGGGCGGCGAGCGCTGCGGCCAGCCCGCCGACACCGGTGCCGATCACCACGACGTCAGCGTGTTCCTCCCAGGCCGCGTGGATATTCATTCGCCGCCGCCCGGTTGACCGATCGCGATCATCCGCTGCACGCTCTGGCGGGCCCGCGCCGCGGTCTGGGGGTCGACGTCGACTGCGTCGGCGCCGTCGATCAGGCAACGCAACAGCGCGGCAGGAGTGATCATCTTCATGTACTTGCATGACGCGCGGTCGTTGACGGCCTGGAAGTCGGTGTGAGGGGCGGCGTTTCGCAGCTGATACAACATCCCGACCTCGGTGGCGACCAGCACCTGCCGAGCGCGGGTCTCGCGTGCCGCATCCAGCATGCCGCCGGTAGACAAAATCTTGACCCGGTCTTCGGGGAATGCGCCTTCGCCGGCGAGGTACAGCGCCGAGGTCGCACAACCGCATTCGGGATGGACGAACAGCTCGGCGTCGGGATGGGCGCGCGCTTGCTCGGTGAGTTCGTCGCCGTTGATCCCGGCGTGTACGTGGCATTCGCCGGCCCAGACGTGCACGTTGTC
Organism: Mycobacterium paraterrae; assembly: GCF_022430545.2. NCBI lineage: Bacteria > Bacillati > Actinomycetota > Actinomycetes > Mycobacteriales > Mycobacteriaceae > Mycobacterium > Mycobacterium paraterrae. The sequence continues at coordinate 4,878,953 of NZ_CP092488.2, forward strand.
GCGGCCCGTCACGCGACGCACGTGCGCCCCGAGGAACTGGTCCGGGCAGAACAGCACGTCGCGATCCGGGTCGATGGACGCGACCACGTCGACGGCGTTGGACGACGTGCAGCAGATGTCGGTCAGCGCCTTCACCGCGGCGGTGGTGTTGACGTAGGAGACCACGACCGCGCCGGGGTGATCGTCCTTCCAGGCCTGCAGCTCCTCGGGGGTGATCGAGTCGGCCAGCGAACAACCGGCGCGTTGGTCCGGGATTAGCACCGTCTTGTCGGGGCTCAGGATCTTGGCGGTCTCGGCCATGAAGTGCACGCCGCAGAACACGATGGTGTCTTCGGGCGCCTCGGCCGCAACCCGCGACAATGCGAGCGAGTCGCCGACGTGGTCTGCGATGTCCTGGATGGCTGGCAACTGATAGTTGTGCGCCAGAATCGTGGCATTCCGCAGATCGGCCAGCCGGCGGATTTCCGCCGCCCATTGCTCGTCGCCGTCGATGCCGCCGAAACCCGTGGAAGAGTTCGTGATTCCCGCGGCCAGATCGTTCGCCACACCAGTGTCCAGTTCGTTTGACCGCACGTCAGTGCGATTCACGACTGCCATAGTCGATCCTTTCGCCTCCCGGCAGGGGTTTTCGACTTACAATCGAAAACATGGTCAATGGTAGCACTGCGCACGAAGTGCTTGCCGTCGTATTCCAGGTTCGTGGACTGGGGTACGGCGCCAAGGCGCAAAAACCGGAGCTCAACGTGCTGCTATGGCAACGCGCCCGCGATCCCCAGCGGGGTGCCTGGTCACTGCCCGGCGGCCGGTTACGCCACGACGAGGACATGACAACCTCGGTGCGGCGCCAGCTCGCCGAGAAAGTCGATTTGCGTGAGGTCGCTCACCTCGAGCAGCTCGCGGTGTTCTCCGAACCCGAGCGACTGCCGGACACCCGGACCATCGCCTCCACCTTCCTCGGTCTGGTGCCCTCCCCCGCGACGCCGGAATTGCCGCCGGACACCAGCTGGCACCCCGTCACGTCGCTGCCGCCGATGGCCTTCGACCACGGCCCGATGGTCGAACACGCCCGCACCCGCCTGGTCGCGAAGATGTCCTATACCAACATCGGTTTCGCCCTTGCGCCAACGGAATTCGCGATGTCGACATTGCGTGACATCTACAGCGCCACGCTGGGTTACCAGGTCGACACGACCAACTTGCAGCGCGTACTGGCCCGACGCAAGGTGATCAGCCCGACCGGCACCGTGGCCCAGTCCGGCCGCAGCGGCGGTCGTCCGGCCGCCCTGTACCGTTTCACCGATTCCCAGTTGCGCGTCACCGACGAATTCGCGGCGCTGCGACCTCCCGGTTCAGCGTGACGCGGCGACTCACCGGCGATCCGACTGGATTCTTAATGCCCTCTTAAGACAGAATGCCCGGATGGACATCGGGAACCTGGCGACGGCCACTGGTGCGGAGTGGATCGGAGTCGCCCCGCACGAGGAACTGCAGCCCAAAGCGCGTCCTCAACTGCCGTCGAAGGACCCGTTCTACGAGCCGCCGCCCGGATTCCAGCACGCCGAACCCGGCACGGTACTGCGTTCCCGCGACGTTGAGCTCGCCTTTCTGGGCTTGATCCCGCAGCAGATCATGGCCACCCAGCTGCTCTACCGCACCACCGACATGAACGGGCAGCCGGAAGCGACGGCGACGACCGTGCTGGTGCCTGCCGACGCCACCCCCGAGCGGCCCTGCCCGATCCTGTCCTACCAATGCGCGATCGACGCCGTGTCGTCGCGCTGCTTCCCGTCCTACGCACTGCGGCGACGCGCCTTCGCCCTGGGCTCGTTGGCTCAGCTGGAGTTCCTGCTGATCTCGGCCGCGCTGGCCGAGGGCTGGGCGGTCTCAATCCCCGACCACGAAGGCCGCAACGGCATGTGGGGGGCGCCGTTCGAGCCCGGCTACTTCATTCTCGACGGCATTCGCGCGGCGCTCAACGCCGACCGGCTCGGGCTGTCGACGTCGGCGCCGGTGGCGCTGTGGGGCTACTCGGGCGGTGGGCTGGCGACCGCGTGGGCCGCCGAACTGTGTGCCGACTACGCGCCCGAGCTACAGATCTGCGGCGCGGTCCTTGGCTCGCCGGTCGGTGACCTTGGCCACACCTTCCGCCGGCTCAACGGCAGCTTCCTGTCCGGGCTGCCCGCCCTCGTGGTGGCCGCGCTGGTGCACATTTATCCCGAGCTGAACAAGGTGATCGACGAGCACGCCAGCGACGAGGGCCGTGAGCTGCTGCGGCGCCTAGAGAGCATGACAACCGTCGGCGCGGTCATTCGTATGGTCAAGAAGGACATGGCCGACTATCTCGACCGTCCGCTCGACGAAGTGCTGACCATGCCGGAAGTGCAACACGTCTTCGACAGCATCCGGCTGGGCGCCAAGGTGCCAACCCCGCCGGTGCTGATCGTGCAGGCGGTACACGACTACCTGATCGACGTCGACGACATCGACCGGCTCGCCGACGCCTACTCAGCGGGCGGCGCCAGCGTCACCTACCACCGCGACGCATTCAACGAACACCTGCTGCTCCATCCGCTGTCGGCGCCGATGGCGCTGCGCTGGTTGCAGGACCGGTTCGCCCGCCGGCCGGTCAGTGAGCACCTGATCCGGACGAAATGGCCGACGATGTTCAACCCGGTCACCTACGTCGGCATGGCACGGCTGGGCATCATCGCGGCCAAGGTGATCACCGGGAAGTCGGTGCGTCGACGCCCGCTGTGACGGCCTGAGGGTCAGCGCGGCATCCGGCGCCAGACGAACTGCGGGAGCAGCCTGAAGCCGAAGAACACCGGCCGCAGCATCCACGGGATCCACACTGTCCGGCGGCCCCTGGCCAGCGCTCGTGCGGTCGCCGCGGCCACTTGGGCGGGAGTGCTGGACAGCGGCGCCGGGGTCATCCCGGCGGTCATCCGCCCGATCACGAATCCCGGTCGCACGATCAGCAGCCGCACACCGCTGCCGTGCAGCGCGTCGGCCAGTCCGCTGGCGAAGCCGTCCAGCCCCGCCTTGGCCGACCCGTAGACGTAGTTCGCTCGGCGCACCCGGATACCGGCCACCGAGGAGAACACCACCAGCGCTCCCCGACCGGATTGGCGCATCGCCGCGGCCAGATGAGTGAGCACACTGACCTGCGCGACGTAATCGGTGTGGACGACGGCGACCGCGTGTGCGGCGTCACGCTCGGCGCGTGCCTGGTCACCCAGGATCCCGAAGGCCACCACCGCGACGTCGATCGGCCCGTATCCGGCGATCACCGAATCGATCAGCGGTCCGTGCGACGCCAGGTCGTCGGCGTCGAACTCGACAGAAGTCACGTTCGCGGCTCCGGCCGCACGAATAGCGGCGAACTGCTCGTCGAGCCGGCCGGCGTTGCGGGCCGCCAGCACGACGGAGGCGCCGCGCGCCAACCGCACCGCGAGCTCAGTGCCGATTTCGCTGCGGCCGCCGAGAATCAGCACTGTGTGTGCGCCCGTGTCATCCACGGCAGCGATTATGTCCTGCGCTAGCGTGAGCGGTGATGGCGAACTCCACGGCAAGGCTCACCAACGATGCGCTGGCGTTTCTGACCGAACGTCACCTCGCCATGCTGACCACGCTGCGAGCCGACAATTCGCCGCATGTGGTCGCGGTCGGTTTCACCTTCGACCCGAAGACGCATATCGCCCGGGTGATCACGACCGGCGGCTCGCAGAAGGCGGTCAACGCCGAGCGCGGCGGAGTGGCCGTGCTCAGTCAGGTCGACGGGGCCCGCTGGCTGTCACTGGAGGGCAGCTCGACGGTCAACGGCGATGTCGACGCTGTGCGTGACGCCGAGTTGCGCTACGCCCAGCGTTACCGCACGCCGCGGGAGAACCCGCGGCGGGTGGTGATCGAGGTTCAGGTGCAGCGAGTGCTGGGGTCCTCTGATCTGTTGACCCGCAAGGGCGAGTAGCCCGCTATACGAGTGTGGCGCCCGGCGCGCGGATCACCAGTGGCACCGCCGGGAAGTACGCCGCCATCTCCGGTCGCGACTTGGCTAGCGCGGCAGTGCCGTAGCCGCGGTGGCGGTAGTCCGGGTGGATCCAGATCCGGACGTGGACCTCGTGCCCATTGAGCTCGCCGAACACCATGCCGACCTTCTCGTCACCGTCCACCGCGACAAACCAGGCGGCCTCCTCGGCGTCGAATCGTTCCTGCGCCGAACGGATCTCGTCCTCGATGCCGGCGGCGGGAGCACCAGAGCCGTCGCCTTTGGCGCCTATCTCCTGGGTGCGCGCGGCGAAGATGTCGTGGTCGGCGATGCCGGAGAACGGGCGCAGCGCCAGGGTTTCACCCGCGCTGGCCGGGCGGTCCTTGAAGGTGAAGCTCAGGATGTTGTTCAGGTCTTCGAGTTCGGCGATGATCTTCTTGCGCGAGTCCTTGGTCAGCTGGTCGAACGACATCCCGATCACGGCCTCGGCGCCCAGCCGTGAGGTGCCCAGCAACTCGACGATGGCGTCCACCGCCGAAGGCCGGTCGTCGGCTTCGACGATCAAATCCAGGACTTCGTGTCGGCGTTCCAGCGCGTTCATCAGCGCGTTGGTGATCTCTCGGCGGGCGGCGGCGCGGTCGTGGTCGGTCATCGCTAGAGCGTAATACTCACGGCGGTCACAGCGCTTGACTAGTCACGGTTTACGGGCACAACGACCAGTTCGTGGGGACGGTGATTGACCGACTGGGCGCCGTCTTCGGCCACCACCACGATGTCTTCGATGCGAGCCCCCCACCGGCCCGGGAAATAGATCCCGGGTTCGACGGAGAACGCCATACCGGCCTGCAGCGGCAGGTCGTTGCCGGCGACGATGTAGGGCTCTTCGTGCACCGACAACCCGATGCCGTGGCCGGTGCGGTGCACGAAATATTCGCCGAGCCCGGCTTCGTTGAGCACGTCGCGGGCCGCGGCGTCGACCTCCTCGGCGGTGACACCAGGACGCACTGAGTCGACAGCGGCCTGTTGCGCCCGCTGCAGGATTGAATACTGCTGCGCCACTTCGGGACTGGGCTCGCCGATGCTGTAGGTGCGGGTCGAGTCCGAGTTGTACCCGGGCGCATAGGGGCCGCCGATGTCGACGACGACGATGTCGCCGACCTCGATCTCGCGGTCGGAATATTCGTGGTGTGGGTCGGCGCCATGAGGGCCGGAGCCGACGATGACGAACGCCGCCTCGGTATGTCCTTCGGCGACAATGGCTTCCGCGATGTCGGCGGCGACGTCGGCCTCGGTACGGCCGGGCACCAGAAATTCGGGCACCCGCGCGTGGACGCGGTCGATGGCCGCACCCGCCTTGCGCAGGGCGTCGACCTCGGCGGCGTCCTTGACCATCCGCAGTTGGCGCAGCACATCGGTGGCCAACACCGGCAGCGTGCCCAGGACGTCGGCCAGCGGCAATAGGTGCAGCGCGGGCATCGAGTCGGTGACGGCCGCCGCGACCGGAGCACCACCGAGAGCCTCGGCGACCAACGCGTAGGGATCGTCGCCGTCGACCCAATCCCGAACCGCGACACCGAGATCGGCGACCGCGGACTGCTTCAGCGACGCCAGCTCCAGTCGCGGCACGACGATGGTGGGATCGCCGGCGACCGGTAGCACCAGCGCGCTGAGACGTTCGAACGTCTGGGCGCGCGAGCCGACGAGATAGCGCAGGTCGTATCCCGGGCTGATCACCAGGCCGGCCAGGCCCGCCTTGGCGGTGGCGGCGGTCGCCGCCGCGATCCGGCGACGGTAGACCTCGGCATCGAAGCGGTCAGATCCCATGGGTGCCAGATTAGCTGTGCGACGATGACGGGCATGTCCGCACCGCTGCTGTTGCTCGACGGCGCGAGCATGTGGTTCCGCTCGTTCTTCGGCGTCCCCTCCTCCATCACCTCTCCGGACGGCCGGCCGGTCAACGCGGTCCGCGGTTTCGTCGATTCGATGGCGACCGTGATCACCCGGCACCGGCCCGGCCGCCTGGTGGTGTGTCTGGATCTGGACTGGCGACCGCAGTTCCGGGTCGACCGCATCCCGTCGTACAAGGCGCATCGGGTCGACCAAGAAAACCCAAGCGGCCAAGTCGATGTCGAGGAAGTACCCGACGATTTGTCGCCGCAGGTCGAGATGATCGCCGAGTTGCTCGACGCGTTCGGCATCTGCACCGGCGGCGCCGAGGGTTACGAGGCCGACGATGTGATCGGCACGCTGGCCGCCCAGGAGCGTCGCGACCCGGTGGTGGTGGTCAGCGGAGACCGCGATCTGCTGCAGGTGGTCCGCGACGATCCGGTCCAGATCCGGGTGCTCTACCTGGGTCGCGGTCTGACCAACGCGACGCTGCTGGGCCCGGCCGAGGTGGCGGAGCGCTACGGCGTGCCGGCCGATCGGGCCGGCGAAGGCTATGCCGAACTGGCGCTGCTGCGCGGCGACCCGTCCGACGGCCTGCCCGGCGTGCCCGGCGTCGGCGAGAAAACCGCGGCTACGCTGCTGGCCCAGCACGGCTCGCTGGAGGGCATTCTGGCCGCCGTCGATGACCCGAAATCCGCACTGGCCAAGGGCATCCGGGCGAAACTGCGGGCCGCCGCCGACTACATCGAGGACGCGGGCCCGGTGGTGGCGGTGGCCACCGACGCTCCGGTCACGCTGTCGACTGCCACCGATGCGCTACCGCTGGTCGCCGCCGATCCGGCGCGGGTCGCCGATCTCGCGACCCGCCTGGGGGTTGGGTCGTCGGTCGCGCGGCTGCAAAAAGCGCTCGACGCGCTGCCCGGACCGTGATTACTTGGGCCGACCGACTTCGTAGGTGCCCTTGTTGTCCTGAAATGTCACGGTCACCGAGCGCTTGGTGCCGTCGATGCTGACGTCACAGTCGAACGTGGCGCCCTTCTTGACGGTCGGGTTCTGACCGTTGTTGCACTTGACGTCCTTGACGTTCTTCGCGCCGTAGCCATTGGTGCCGTCGGTGAGGATCTGCTGAACGCCGGCCTCGGCCTTGCCGACGTCGAGCTTGGTGGTGACGAAGAATCCGGGCGCCCAGAAGCCCAGGACCAGGATTACCGCCACCACGACGGCGGCCAGCACCGCGGCGATCGTGCCGATCGTCTTCTTCGACCGCTGCGGCCCGGCGGGCGGTTGCCCATAAGGCGCCGGGTATTGCCCGTATTGCCCGGGCTGCCCGGGCTGTTGCGGGTATTGGCCGGGCTGCCCGTATTGACCCGGCTGGCCGTATTGCCCCGGTTGGCCGTACTGCGGGGGCTGTCCGTACGCGGCGGTCTGGCCGGCAGCGTACTGGCCCGGCTGCGGATATCCCTGTTGTGGATACTGCGGGTAGTACTGGGTCGGCGGCTGCTGATACTGCCCGTACTCGGTGGGCGTGTACGCGGGCGCTTGCCAGGTCTGCTGTTCGCCGCCAGCGGGTTGCCAGCCGTGTTCGCCGCCGGCTTGCTGCTGCCACGGCGAGGCCTGCTGGGTGTGGTCCTCGCCGGAGTACTGACCTTCACCCTGAGGCGGCTGCCACCCTTGCGTCGGGTCGGTTCCCTGCGGTCCACTCATCGTGTCCCAGTCCTCTCAGTCGGCGATTGCGGTCCTCGCGTCGGTCGCCTAGCAACCGTAACCTCGGCTCAGCCTACCCGGCGTCAACTGCCACGACGCCGCGCCGAACCGCATCGATCGCCCGCTTGGCGGTCGCCCGTAACTCCGGCTGCGGCGCCGCGATGCGCACCTGGTCGAGCAGGTCAAGCACCTGCCGGCACCAGCGGACGAAATCTCCGGGTGACAGCGCCGACCCGCTTCCCTCGGTGTCGGCGGCGGCCAATGCGGTGACCAGATCGCCGCTGCTGGCCCAGCGGTAGATGGCGGCGACGAAACCGTCGTCGGGTTCGCGGCTGAGCGTGATCCGGTGCCGGTGCTCGTCGGCCCGCAACGTTGCCGACAGACGCCGGGTTTGCGTCAGGGCCTGACGCAGTCGCGACGTCGGGACTTGCTCGTTGCGCGGCCCCCCGGGGCCGTCACCACCGCGCGTCTCGAAGATCACCGCCGACAGCACCGCCGCCAGCTCGGCGTCCTTCAGGCCGGTCCATGCGTCGGTGCGCAGACACTCGGCGACCAGTAGGTCGCTTTCGCTGTAGATCCGGGCCAGCAGCCGACCGTCGTCGGTCACTGTGGGAGCGCCGTCTTCGAGCGCGATGAAGCCGCGTTCGGTGAGCAGGCCCACGATCCGATCGAAGGTGCGCGCCAGCGAGTTGGTGGCCGCGGCGACTTTCTTTTCCAGCGCGGCGTTGTCGCGTTCGATCCGCAGGTATCGCTCAGCCACCCGCATCCGGGTCTCGCGATCGGCGTCGCGATGGGCGGGATGGCGACGCATCTTCTCTCGCAGCGCCGCCAATTCGGGATCGCCGTCACCGCTCTCGGTGCGCTTGCCACGGCGTTCACCGATGCCGGCGATTCCGGCGGCCGCGGAACGCAACGCCGAGGCTAGGTCACGACGGACCCGGGGTTGCCGATGCTCGATGCGCTTGGGCAAGGTCATCGACCCGACCGGCGCTGACTCACCGGAGTAGTCGGCCGAGGAAATTCTTCCGGCCCAACGGTTTTCGGTCAGCACCAGCGGCCGGGGGTCGGAGTCGTCACGGGCTGGTTCCAAGACGACGGCCAAGCCGCCGCGCCGGCCGTGGGTGAGCGTGATGATGTCGCCCTTGCGGAGCGCGGAAAGGGCGTTGTTGATTGCCTGCCGGCGCTGCACCCGCGACGCCCGCGCCTGGGCGCGTTCGTGCTGGCTGATCTGCTCGCGGAGCCTGGCGTAGTCGAGAATGGCCGCGTCTTTGCCGCCGAGTTCGGCGGCGACGTCGTCGAGCATCCGCTGGCCACGCTCGACTCCGCGAACCAGGCTCACCACCGAGCGGTCGGCCTGGTACTGCGCGAACGACCGTTCCAGCAATCGGTGCGCCTGCTCGGTTCCCACTCGGTTGACCAGGTTGATCGTCATGTTGTAGGACGGCGCGAACGAACTGCGCAATGGGAAGGTGCGGGTCGACGCCAGTCCGGCGACCTCGGCAGGTTCGGTGGTGTCGTCACCCGGATTCCACAGCACGACGGCGTGCCCCTCGACGTCGATGCCGCGCCGGCCGGCCCGGCCGGTCAGCTGCGTGTACTCGCCGGGTGTCAGGGGCAGATGCTGCTCGCCGTTGTATTTGACCAGCCGCTCCAACACCACCGTGCGGGCCGGCATATTGATGCCCAAAGCCAATGTCTCGGTGGCGAATACAGCGCGGATCAGCCCGGCGGTGAACAATTCCTCGACGGTGTGCCGGAACACCGGCAGCATGCCGGCGTGATGGGCGGCGATGCCGCGCAGCAACGCTTCGCGCCACTCGTAATAGCCGAGCACCTCGAGGTCGGTGTCTTCCAGGTCGCCGCAGCGATGGTCGATCACCTCGGCAATCTGCGCGCGCTCCTCGTCGGTGGTCAGCCGCAGCGACGACCGCAGACACTGCGTGACGGCGGCGTCGCAGCCGACGCGAGAAAAGATGAAGGTGATCGCCGGCAGCAGGCCGTCCGCGTCGAGCATCCGGATCACGTCGGGACGCGACGGCGGGCGGTAGAAGCCGCGGTGCTCCGAGCGTCCCTGGCCTCCACGCCCGCCGCGCCGCGGACCTCGCCAATCGGACAATCGGTCGGCCTCGCGGCGATGAGCGATGTGGCGCAGCAGGTTCGGGTCGACGATCGCGTGCCGCCGGTCCCCTGGCTCGTGCGCGTCATAATCGAACAGGTCGAAGAGTCGCTTGCCGACCAGCATGTGCTGCCACAGCGGGACCGGCCGGTGGTCGTCGACCACCACGGTGGTGTCGCCGCGCACGGTCTGAATCCAGCCGCCGAACTCCTCGGCATTGCTGACCGTCGCGGACAGGCTGACCAGCCGCACGTCCTCGGGCAGGTGCAGGATCACCTCTTCCCACACCGCGCCCCGCATCCGGTCGGCGAGGAAGTGCACCTCGTCCATCACCACGTACGAAAGACCTCGCAGCGCAGGCGAATCCGCGTAGAGCATGTTGCGTAACACCTCGGTGGTCATCACCACCACCGGCGCTTCGGCGTTGACCGACACATCCCCGGTGAGCAACCCGATCTGCTCTTTGCCGTAGCGGGCGACGAAGTCGCTGTGCTTCTGGTTGCTCAGCGCCTTGATGGGCGTGGTGTAGAAGCATTTGCCGCCCGAGGCCAGCGCGAGGTGCACCGCGAACTCGCCGACGATGGTCTTGCCGGCCCCGGTCGGAGCGCACACCAAGACACCGTGGCCGCCCTCCAGTGCCACGCAAGCCCGCCGCTGGAACGGGTCGAGCTCGAACGCCAATTCGGCTGCGAAGCGGTCGAATTCGCCGGGGGAAGTATCAGGTGATGTCGTCATGAGGTCCGGACATGCTCGACGGGGCGCCCACTGCGGAGGGTGGCTCGACCGTGGACGGCGGTTCGATGACCGAGGCCTCGTCGTCGGCTGGAGCCTCGGCGGCGATGAGCGCTTCGCGCCTGGCTTTACGTTTGTCGTGCACGCGGGCGATCTGGATGGCCAATTCGAGCAGCAGGGTCAGCGCCAGGCCCAGCGCTGTCATCGAGAACGGATCGGAGCCTGGCGTGAAGATAGCGGCGAAGACGAACATCGCGAAGATCAGGCCGCGCCGCCACGACTTCAGCCGCTGATAGGGCAGCACTCCGACGAAGTTCAGCATCACGACCAGCAGAGGAAATTCGAAGCTGACCCCGAACACCAACAGCAGGTTGATCAGGAAGCCGAAATACCGGTCGCCGGACAGCGCGGTCACCTGCACGTCGCTGCCCACGGTCAACAGGAACTGGAGGGCCTTCGCCAGCACCAGGTAGGCGAGCACGGCGCCGGTCACGAACAGCAGCGCCGCCGGCATCACGAATGCGACCGCGAAACGCTTCTCCTTCTTGTACAGCCCTGGGGTGATGAAGGCCCAAAGTTGGTAGAGCCACATCGGGCAGGCCATTACCACGCCGGCCGTCAGCGCGACCTTCAGCCGAAGCATGAATTGCTCGAACGGCGCGGTCGCCAGCAACCGGCATTGTCCGTTCGCGATGTCGGCGCGCGCTGATGCCGGTAGGGCGCAGTAGGGGTGCCGCAGCCACTCGCCCAGGCTTTCCAATCCGAACAGCGAGTGGGAGTACCACACGAATCCGATCGCGGTCGTGATCGAGATGGTCGCCAGCGAGATCAGCAGCCGGGTTCGCAGCTCGGTGAGATGAGCGACCAGCGACATCGTCGCGTCGGGATTGGTGCGGCTGCGACGGGAACGCGGATCTAGCCGCCTGAATAAACCGGTGGTGCGCACAGTTGCGTGGCGCTCGGGCGCCGTGGCGGCGGAGCCAGGCTAGGCCGAGCGACCGTCAGCCGCAGGCGGCTCGACCCGCTCGGAATGCACCGGCTGCGCCGGCGCGGCTTGGGTGGCGGACGCTTCGGGCTTGTTGTCGCTTTGCAGTTCGCGGACCTCGGACTTGAAGATCCGCAACGATTTGCCCAGTGAGCGTGCGGCGTCGGGAAGCCTCTTGGCGCCGAACAGAACAATCACCAGGACCGCGATGATAGCCAGGTGACCCGGAGTCAGAGCGTTCACTTGTGTTTACCTCCAGATGTCTCCACGATGCTACCGCAGCCGCGGTTCGATCAGCCGGACCGCGCCGCGGCCTGGTAAGCCTCCAGCGCCGCGGCGGCGGCCGCGGACACCCGCGTGGCCAACGAGTCCGGGCCCAGCACCTGCACCGATGATCCCAGCCCGAGCACCTGGCGCGCCATCCACTCTTCGGAGGCGTAGGTCATCGCCGCCTCGGTATAGCCGTCGGGCAGCTCGTTCAGTAGTCGCATCGGGTAGTACTCGAACATCCAGGAAGCTTCCGGCGCCAGCCGCAGCCTCGCTGACGGCAGCGACGGATCGGCGTCGAACAGCGAGGTGTTCGGCGGAGCCTGGGTCGCAGGTTCCGGCGGTGCGGCGGGCTCGTCGAGCACGGCCGCGTCGACGATGCGGTCGAATCGGAACAGCCGCACGCCTTCGGCCTCTCGCGACCATGCCTCCAGGTAGCTCTGGTCGCCGACCAGTACGAGCCGGATCGGGTCGACGATCCGGGTGGCCAGGGTGTCGTGTGAGGCGGCGTAGTAGTCGATGCTCAGCGCCTTGGAGTCCCGCACCGCGGCGCGCACCGCGGCGGCGGCCGCGCTCTCGGCCGGGGCGGGTGCGTCGACCGCGCTGACGTCGTTGCCGAGCCCGGCGGCCCCGGCGGCCGCCTCGATCTTGGCGATCGCGCTGCGCGCTGCCTCCGGGTCGACGAGGCCCGGGATGTCGGCGAGGGCGCGTAACGCCACCAGCAGCCCGGTCGCCTCCGGCGATGTCAGCTTCAGCGGCGTGTCCATCCCGGCCGAGAACGTCACCTCGATGGTGTCGCCGGTGAATTCGAAGTCGATCAGGTCGCCCGGCCCGTAGCCCGGCAGCCCACACAGCCACAGCTGGTCGAGGTCCTCCCCTAGTTGCTTGACCGAGACGCCGAGGTCGGCGGCCGCTTGAGCGCGGGTGACCCGCGGGTTGGCCTGGAAATACGGGACCATGTTCAGCAGCCGCACCAGGCGCGTCGACACGGGAGTCATCGCCGCTCCTCCTCGTCGCGAACGTGACCCCGCAGCAGGTCGAGCACCTCGTCGCGCAACGTCTGCGGTTCCAGCACGACGGCGTCGGCGGCGTAGCCGGCGATATCCCGAGCCAGCCGGCCGAAGGTGCCGACGTCGACCTCGATGACGTCGCCGTCGCGGCCGTTGAGTTGCCGCGCGCCCAGCGACGTTCCGATCCGGCGCAGCGCCGTCGCGCGACCGTCGGCAACCCAGACCTGGGCCTTGACGCCCGTCGGCGCATCACCGACGGCCTTGGCGACGATATCGCGCAGGTCGACGCCCTGGGGAGTGGTGACCGCGCCGGGCGGTCCGATCGGCGTCACCTCGGCGCCGATGCGCGACAGCCGGAACGTCCGGGTCGCGTTGCGGTCGCGGTCGTGCCCGACGACATACCAGCGGCCCTTCTCGGTGATCACCCCCCACGGCTCGACGGTGCGCAGGGTGTACGGCTCGGTGCGCGACGGGCGATGCGGAAACTGAACGGCCTGCCGGGCCGTCACCGCTGACAGTAAGGCGTTCAGCACGTCCTCCGACCCCCGCAGCCCGACGCTGCCCACCGGTGACGCGATCGCGATCGGAGCATCGGGGTCGACATCGATGCCGGCTGCCCGCAGCTTCAGCAGTGCTCCCTGAGTGGCAGTGATCAGCTCGGGCGACTCCCACAGCTGGGTGGCCACCGCGACCGCGGCAGCCTCGTCCCCGGTCAGCTCGACGGCGGGCAAGGCGTAGGTGTCGCGGTTGATCCGGTAACCCTCGACCGGGTCGTAGGACGACACTCGGCCGGTTTCCAGCGGGATGCCCAGATCGCGGAGTTCGTTCTTGTCGCGCTCGAACATTCGAGAGAACGCTTCGTCGCTGGCGCTGTCGGCGTATCCGGCCACGCTCGTCCGGATCTTCTCAGCGGTGATGTAGCTACGGGTGGACAGCAGTGCGATGACGAGGTTCATCAATCGCTCGACTTTGGAGACCGCCACGCGTACGAGATTAGGGCAATAGCTTGCGCGGCAATGTCAATGGATCGCGGACGCGACGGCATCCGAGCGTGCCTGCCTGCCATACGCGGCGAGCGAACGCAGCTGGCGCAGCGCGAACGCGCGACGCCGCCCGTACTCGGGGATGTGCACCCCCGACCATATGCCCTGCGCTCCGGGTGTCTTCAAGGCGTCCTCTGCGCACGCCCAACGCCGCGGGCACGCTCGGCACAACGCCTTGAGGGCCGGGTCGTCCCCGCCGTCGAACCATCGGTCCGCGTCGGCGAAGCAGGGCGGGTTGGTCAGTGGAAGGGGCATGTCAAACGTCACTGGCACGGTTGGTTCTCCCGTCGTGGGGCGTGTTCCAATATGGACGTATTGGACGACGATATGACCATATTGCCTGAGCCTACTGTTAAATTTCATGCATTGCCGAATCAGCCTCGACGCGGTTCTTCACGCCGCGTGCCGCCAAACCCGCCGAGCCGTCGAGCGCGGAGCGGATCCGGGATGCTGCGCTGAGATGCTTTGCGGCAAAGGGGATTTCTGCTACGTCACTCAAGACGGTCGCCGAGGCCGCGGGCACATCGGTGGGATTGGTGCAGCACTACTTCCGCACCAAGGCCGCATTGGTGGAAGCGGTCGATGACTACGTCATCGGCGTGGTCAGCGGCGCGCTGGAGTCGGGCATGCTTCCACCGGCGCCTCAGGATGCGCTAGTCGAAATGGGACGCCGACTCACCACGGTCATGGCGGAGCAGGACGACGTCATCTCCTACATCGGCCGAGCATTGGTCGAGGGTGAGTCCATCGGCGCGGAGATATTTGACGGTCTGCTCAAAGTCAGTGCGGCGCAACGAGACCTACTCGTCGAGCGCGATCAGGCCAGGCCGGATCTGGACCCGGTCTGGGCGCCAATGAATGTGCTTTTGCTGCGCCTGGGGCCGATGCTGCTGCGCTCCCACATCGAACGCCACCTGCCTGAATCGTTCAACAGTCCGGCACAGCTCAGACGCTGGGACAACGCGGTAACCACGCTCATCCGCCAAGGGCACATGCGACCGGGCGCGGACTGAAGGAGGGCTCGCCGCTAGACGCAGTTGCCCGACTCCTCCCCAGACCGCGTTGCGGGCCGCACCGTCGTCGGGCTACATGCTGGCGATCAACCGCTTGACCCGCTCGTCGACCGACCGGAACGGGTCTTTGCACAAGACCGTGCGCTGCGCCTGGTCGTTCAGCTTGAGGTGCACCCAGTCCACGGTGAAGTCGCGCCCGGCGGCCTGAGCCGCGCTGATGAATTCACCCCGCAGCCGGGCGCGGGTGGTCTGCGGCGGTTGGTCGACGGCCGCGTCGATCTCTTCGTCTGTGGTGATCCGCGCTGCCAAACCCTTGCGCTGCAAGAGGTCGAAGACGCCGCGTCCGCGCTTGATGTCGTGGTAGGCCAGGTCGAGCTGGGCGATCTTCGGGTCGGACAGCTCCATGTCGTAGCGATCCTGGTAGCGCTGGAACAGTTTGCGCTTGATCACCCAGTCGATCTCGGTGTCGACCTTGGCGAAGTCCTGGCTTTCCACGGCATCAAGCTGACGACCCCATAGGTCGACGACCTGCTCGACCTGCGCGTTGGGCTCGCGGGTCTGCAAATGCTCGACGGCGCGCGCGTAGTACTCCCGCTGAATGTCCAGCGCGCTGGCTTGCCGTCCGCCGGCCAGCCGTACCGGTCGCCGACCAGTTACGTCGTGGCTGACCTCACGGATGGCGCGGATGGGGTTGTCCAGGGAGAAGTCCCGGAAAGCGACCCCGGCTTCGATCATCTCCAGCACCAGGGCCGCGGTGCCCACCTTCAACATCGTGGTGGACTCGCACATGTTGGAGTCGCCGACAATGACATGCAGCCGCCGGTACTTCTCGGCGTCGGCGTGCGGTTCGTCGCGGGTGTTGATGATCGGGCGGCTACGGGTCGTGGCCGAGGAGACGCCCTCCCAGATGTGCTCGGCACGTTGCGACAGGCAGAACGTCGCCGCTTTCGGGGTCTGCAGCACCTTGCCGGCGCCGCAAATCAGCTGACGGGTGACCAGGAACGGCAACAGCACGTCGGAAATGCGGGAGAATTCACCGGCTCGCACGATCAGGTAATTCTCGTGGCAACCGTAGGAGTTGCCCGCCGAGTCCGTGTTGTTCTTGAACAAATAGATGTCGCCGCCGATACCCTCGTCGGCCAGCCGCTGTTCGGCGTCGATGAGCAGATCTTCGAGCACCCGCTCGCCGGCGCGGTCGTGGGTGACCAGTTGGGTCAGGCTGTCGCATTCGGCGGTCGCGTATTCGGGATGGCTGCCGACATCGAGGTACAGCCGGGCGCCGTTACGCAGGAAGACGTTGGAGCTGCGACCCCAGGAAACTACGCGTCGGAACAGGTAACGGGCCACTTCGTCGGGCGACAAGCGTCGGTGGCCGTGGAAGGTGCAGGTGACACCGAATTCGGTTTCAATGCCCATGATTCGACGCTGCACAATTCGAGCCTACTTGCTGAACGCGCGACGGGTGGGAGGCCCCGCCGTGATTGATGCGCCAAACGGCCCAGCCGCTCGTTTCATACCTTGGGCGTGCTCCCCTCGCGCGACGCCGACCTACCAGAAATTGACGCCGTTAACTTATCTGCGCAAACTCTTTTTTCTAAGCTTGCTCTCAGCTACGATCCTCGAACGCTGCCCGAACGGCGACGGATGGTCTCTTCGGAAAGTAGGACGACCATGCACAAGGAATATCGCCTCTACGCTGCACTCGGAGTCGCGCTGATCGGCGCCGGCACGCTCACTGCTGCACCACCGGCACCCCGCGTGCAGGCCCACGCAATCCAACTCGTCGATGTCGACACGGCAGCATCACCGCTCGGCGACGGAATAGCGCTTGTCTTCGACGGCAGTGGTGACCCAATACCGCCGCCACAATCCGTGGACGCCGCCGTCGAGCTGTACCTGCAGCCCTTGGGGTTCACCGGCACCGCCCAGTCGGCGTTCATACCCGACGGCTTGTATCCGCTGACCGGCATCAAGAGTCTGGAGCTTGGCCCGTCGCTGGCTCAGGGCCAGCAGATGATGGCTTCCGATATCGAGGCCCGGATAGCGGCCGGAGGGGTGAGCGCTGAAAATCCCGTGGTGGTTTTCGGCTACTCGCAGAGTGCGGCCGTCGCCTCGCTGACCATGTCGCAGCTCGCCCATGACGGCGTGCCCAGTGACGACGTTCATTTCGTGTTGGTCGGCGACATCGAGAATCCCAACGGCGGCTATGAGACCACTTTTGATTTTCCGGCTGGCAACACCGGGCGGTTCACCGCATTCGGGACTCCGCTGTTACCTGCGACGCCTTCGGACCTCTATCCGACCGACATCTACACGTTCGAGTACGACGGTTCCGCCGACTTCCCGCACTACCCAACGAACCTGCTATCGGACCTCAACGCCTACTTCGGGATCTTCTTAGGGCACACCTTTTACGAGGATCTGACCCCAGCCCAGATCAACAATGCGATCCTGTTGCCGGGATCGGAGTCGCTGACCGGGGAAGGCCTCACCGATTACTTCATGATTCCCAACGACAATCTGCCACTCTTAGAGCCGCTGCTGCTGATCCCGGGCGTCGGAAAACCGTTGTACGACTTGCTGGAACCGGATACCCGCATCCTCGTGAACCTGGGCTACGGCAGCATCACCGACGGCTGGAACCAGGGGTCAGCCAACGTGCCCACCACGTTCGGGCTGTTTCCCAGCATCGACCAAACCCAGCTCTCCGATGCCCTGAGCAGCGGCTGGCAGCAAGGGCTTACCGACGCCCTGCACGATCTGCAGAACCCGGTCAGCTACCAAGACCAGATCGCACCTTTGCAGCCCTTCGTCGATTTCATCTACACCCATGGCTTCGCCCCTGAGAATCCGACGTTCAGCGAATTCTTCAGTGGGTTCCTCACGTTTCTTGGCTTCCCAGTGTCGGACGTGACGCTTAGCTCGTCGCCGACAGACATCGTCGACGACATCAGCGCCACGCTGTCAAGTGAATACGCGTCGACGTTAGCGTTTGCCGATGCGGTCAACGTGCTGCTCACCAGCCTGCCCGCTTACGACGCGGCCATCGTTGCCGATCAGCTGGCGGCGGGAAATTACCTTGACGCGATCCTCGACCCGATGGCCGCCAATACCGCGCTGATTCCCTACGACCTGCTACTCGGCGTGACGCCCGCGTTGGTCGCCACCCTGGGCACTGTCGTCAACATCGCGAACCTGTTCTCGTGATGCCTCAGTGCCGGATCAGGGCTTGACCGGCTCGGGCGCCTCGCCGAACCGGCTCAATGCCAGCGCTGCGAGCACCGCCACCACGAACCCGGCCTCGACCATCCAGCCCAGGCCCGGGCGGGTGCGGTCACCGAGCCAGGCCACCCCGACCAGCGCCGGGCCAACCGTCTCGCCGATCACCATCCCGGCGACCGCGGTGGTCACCGATCCGCGGCTCAAAGCGGAGGTGAGCAGCAGGAATCCGGCCGCCCCGCCGACGACCAGCGCATAGACGGCGGGGTTGGTCCAGAAGGTGGCCTCGGTGAAGTCGATCGAATCGATCAGCCGGACGGCGATCTCCACGACGCCGAAGCCGGCGCCCGCGCCGAATCCCAACACCAGTGCGCGCGCCCGATCACCGAGTCGGCCCGCAACCCCGCCGGCCAGGAACACGGCTACGCCGACCACCAACAGCGCCCAACCCAGCCCGGCCGGGCCGCGTCCGTCACCCTCAGGTCCGGCGGCGACGCCGAGCATCGCCAGGCTCGCGCAGACGACAGCGACCGCAGTCCATTCAATCCCGGACAACCGGGTGTGCAGCAACCACGCCGCGACAATCGCGGTGACTGCCAAAGATCCAGCGATCGCCGCCGCCACGACATAGATCGGAACCAGTCGCAACGCTGCTACCTGCAGAAAAAAACCGGCACCGTCGAGCCCGATGCCCAGCAGATACCGCCATTGCCGCAGTGCGCGCAGCAGCAGGGCGGCATCGACGCCCGAATCGCGGTTGCCGGCGTCGACCGAGCGCGCTGCGGCGGCTTGCAATACCGTCGCCGTGCCGTAACAGACCGAACAGCCCAGCGCCAGCAACAATCCGATCAGCACCGAGCGACGCCTATGTGGTCGAAATCTCCGCCGAGTCGTCGGACGACCCGGAGCCGTTGCGTTCAGGCACCAGACGCTCCAGTGCAGCGCCGGTGATGCGACGGAATGCACGGCGCGGCCGGTTGGCGTCGAGGATGGCGACCTCCAGGCTCGCCACGCCCAACGGGGGTTGGTCGCTGTTGTTCGACCCTTCCGCACGACCGGCCTCGAGCGCCTCGACCGCAATGTGCACCGCATCCGCCAAATTGGCGTTCTCGGCGTAAGAATCCTTGAGCGCGTTCGTGATCGGCTCGGTCGCACCGCCCATCACCACATAGTGCGGCTCGTCGGCGATCGACCCGTCGTAGGTAATCCGGTACAACTCAGGTGCTTTGGTTTCGCCGTAGTGGGCAACCTCGGCCACGCACAGTTCGACCTCGTAGGGCTTGGCTTGTTCAGTGAAAATCGTCCCCAGCGTCTGGGCGTAGACATTGGCCAACTGGCGCCCAGTCACGTCGCGGCGGTCGTAGGCATAGCCGCGGGTGTCGGCGAATTGGATTCCACCGCGCCGCAGGTTATCGAACTCGTTGAACCGGCCGACGGCAGCGAAGCCCACCCGGTCGTAGAGCTCGCTGATTTTCTGCAGCGAGCGCGACGGGTTCTCCGCGACGAACAGCACTCCGCCCGAGTAGGCCAGCGCAACCACGCTGCGACCACGACCGATACCCTTGCGCGCAAGCTCGCTGCGCTCGCGCATCGCCTGTTCGGGCGAGATGAAATACGGAAAACTCATGAATCACTTCCCGCACGATCGGCATCGGGGCCGAAAGTGTCACCGCGAGAACGTCTTTGGATGACTTCTCGAGCCAGCTCGGCGATGCGCTGCTCGGCCACGTTGACGGCACCGTCGGCGCCGATGGTGACCGCCGTCGGGAAGATCCCCCGCACCAGGTCGGGGCCGCCGGTCGCCGAGTCGTCATCGGCTGCGTCGTAGAGAGCCTCGACAGCGACCCGCAGCGCCGAATCCGCATCGGTCACTTGCGAATACAACTTCTTGACCGACGACTTCGCGAAAATCGAGCCCGAGCCAACCGATTGGTAGCCCTCCTCTTCGAGATTCCAGCCACCGGCCGCGTCGAAGGACACGATGCGGCCCGCCTTTTCCGAATCCGGGTCGTCGATATCGAAACCGACCAGCAACGGCAGGGCCACCAGCCCCTGCATCGCCGCGGCGAGGTTGCCGCGCACCATGATTGCGAGCCGGTTCACCTTGCCCGCAAAGGTCAGCGGCACGCCTTCCAGCTTCTCGTAGTGCTCGAGTTCGACGGCGTAGAGGCGAGCGAACTCGACGGCGATGGCTGCGGTGCCGGCGATTCCGGTCGCGGTGTAGTCGTCGGTGATGTACACCTTCTGGACGTCGCGTCCGGCGATCATGTTCCCTTGCGTCGAGCGCCGGTCACCAGCGATCAAAACGCCGCCGGGATACTTCAGCGCGACGATCGTGGTGCCGTGCGGCAGCGCGGAACTCGGCGTGATGGCATTGACGTCGCCGCCCATGCTCGCAGGCAGCAACTCCGGCGCCGCATGGCGCAGGTAATCGGTGAAAGAGGAAAGGCCGCCAGTGGCGGTTCCGGGAAGGGCAGAATTTGTGGCCAGGCGATCGCGGTTAGGCCAGGTCACTGTCCGCCCTTTTGGACGTATGCGCGAACGAAGTCTTCGGCGTTCTCTTCCAGAACATCGTCGATCTCATCGAGCAGATCGTCGGTCTCCTCGGTCAGCTTCTCGCGACGCTCCTGGCCCGCGGCCGTGCTGGCAGTGAGGTCGTCGTCGTCGCCACCGCCACCGCCGCGCTTGGTCTGCTCCTGGGCCATCGCTGCCTCCTGCATCGTTATCGGGAGTGAAACACGCCCGTCGGTTTCTCTACCCTACCGGTCAATAGCCTGCATCGTCGCCGGACGGGACCCGTGTCCGGCCCGTCAGGTGGTCAGCTGCTCCACCAGCTCGACGGCGCTGTCCACGGAGTCCAGCAGCGCGCCGACGTGGGCTTTTGATCCGCGAAGCGGCTCCAGCGTCGGGATGCGGACCAGCGAATCACCACCGAGATCGAAAATCACCGAGTCCCAACTCGCCGCCGCGATGTCCGCCCCGAAGCGGCGCAGGCACTCCCCGCGGAAGTAGGCCCGGGTGTCGGTGGGCGGGTTGTCGACGGCGTCGATCACCTGCTGTTCGGTGACCAGGCGCTTCATCGATCCACGCGCGACCAACCGGTTGTACAAACCCTTGTCGAGTCGCACATCGGAATACTGCAGATCGACCAGGTGTAGTCGCGGTGCCGACCAGTTCAGGTTCTCGCGGTGCCGGAAGCCCTCGAGGAGACGTAGCTTGGCCGGCCAGTCAAGCAACTCGGCACACTCCATCGGGTCGCGCTCGAGCAGGTCGAGGACGTGCGCCCAGGTTTCGACGACGTCGGTGGCGCGCGCATCGGGCTCGCGGCTGTCGACCAGCTTCGCCACCCGGTCCAGGTAGATACGTTGCAGCGCAAGGCCTGTTAGTTCACGGCCGTCGGCCAGCGCGACGGTGGCACGCAGCGCCGGGTCGCGGCTGATGGCGTGGACGGCGTGCACCGGACGAGCCAGCGCGAGGTCGCTGAGGTCGATCCCATGGGCCGGGCCCTCCTCGATCAAGTCGAGGACGAGCGCGGTAGTGCCGAGTTTGAGGTACGTCGACGTTTCGGAGAGGTTCGCGTCGCCGATGATCACGTGCAGCCGCCGATAGCGGTCGGCATCGGCGTGGGGCTCGTCGCGGGTGTTGATGATGCCGCGCTTCAGCGTGGTCTCCAGCCCGACCTCGACCTCGATGTAGTCGGATCGCTGTGAGAGCTGAAAGCCCGCTTCGTCGCCGGACGGCCCGATCCCCACGCGCCCCGACCCGGTGACGACCTGGCGGGACACCAGAAACGGGGTCAGTCCGGAGATCACCGACGAGAACGGTGTCTGACGGCTCATCAAGTAATTCTCGTGAGACCCGTACGAGGCGCCTTTGTTGTCGATGTTGTTCTTGTACAGCTGCAGCCGGGCAGCGCCCGGAACGCTGGCCACGTGGCGGGCGGCGGCCTCCATGACACGCTCGCCGGCCTTGTCCCAGATCACCGCGTCCAACGGGTCGGTGCATTCCGGAGCGGAGTATTCCGGGTGAGCATGGTCGACATAGAGCCGGGCACCGTTGGTCAAGATCATGTTGGCCGCACCCACCTCGTCGGCGTCCACCACCGGAGGTGGCCCGGCCGAGCGGCTCAGGTCGAAGCCGCGCGCGTCGCGCAGCGGCGATTCCACCTCGTAGTCCCACCGGGTGCGTTTGGCGCGTTGGATGCCTGCGGCGGCGGCATAGGCCAGCACCGCCTGCGTCGAAGTCAGGATCGGGTTGGCGGTCGGGTCCGACGGCGACGAAATGCCGTATTCGACCTCCGTTCCGATAATTCGTTGCATCCCCCGAGCTTAGGCGTGACGACGATGCACCCCGCGCAGCGGGGCGAGGAGGAGTCGCGCAATCAGCTAGGCGTGACGACGATGCACCCCGCGCAGCGGGGCGAGGTGCGGGTACCTCCCAGCCGCGCAGCGGCGGTAGGCGAGTCGCGCAAAGCGTGTGGCGGCCAGATGAATGCGGCGCAAGCAACCGTGTGAGTCCCATTGACGCAGGTGACCGGAATCACTACGTTCACCCTGGTGTCTGTCGAACCCATCACCGGCCTGTGCGGAAAGCGCTACGGCGAAGTCCTTCTCGTGACCCCCGGTGAGGCGGGACCACAGGCCGCGGTCTACAACAGCTTCGGCCTGAACGACCTGCCCGCCGACTTGTGGTCGGCGCTGGACGCCAGCGCCATCGCGGCCGAGAACGGCGCCGCCGCCGCTCTTCTCAACGGGCCGCGGTACTGGCTGATGAACGCCATCGAGAAGCAACAACAAGGCCCGCGGATCGTCAAGAACTTCGGTGGCATCGACATGGCGTTGCAGGCTCAAACCCTGCTTTCGGGCATGAATCCGGCGCCGTACACCGCCAACCAGGTTCACCGGCACACCGTGTTCACGTATGACGTCGGCGAAGAGGTCTACGAATTGCACGACCCAGCGCTGCGGCGGTGGGTGATGCAGACCTGGAGCCAGATCGTCGATCCGAACTTGTCGCGCGCCGACCTGCCCCGTCTCGGTGAGCGGCTCAGCCTGCCGAACGGCTGGACCTTCCACACGCGGACGCTGACCAGTCCCCTGAGCATCGACACCACCACGCACGCCGCCCAGGTTCTGCAGGACGACCTGACCAACAGCTATTCGCTGCTGGCGGGCTGACGTTTTCAGCCGGACTCGACACTTAATCCACTGCGAAAGCACACGGCGTGTCGTGTGCGTGGATTAAGTGTCGGCCGAAGGTGACCCCTACAGGTACTGACCCAGGTTCGACTCGGTGTCGATCGCCCGCGACGCGC
Organism: Mycobacterium paraterrae; assembly: GCF_022430545.2. Classification (NCBI taxonomy): domain Bacteria; kingdom Bacillati; phylum Actinomycetota; class Actinomycetes; order Mycobacteriales; family Mycobacteriaceae; genus Mycobacterium; species Mycobacterium paraterrae. Next base: position 4,902,228 of record NZ_CP092488.2, read on the forward strand.
TCGAGCTCTTGCCCGTGACCAGCGTCCGGATGTAGACGATCCGCTCACCCTTCTTGCCCGAGATCCGCGCCCAGTCATCGGGATTGGTGGTGTTGGGCAGGTCCTCGTTCTCGGCGAACTCGTCGACGATCGAGTCCAGCAGGTGCTGAATGCGCAGACCCGGCTGACCGGTCTCCAACACCGACTTGATCGCGTTCTTCTTCGCGCGATCGACGACGTTCTGAATCATCGCCCCGGAGTTGAAGTCCTTGAAGTACATGACTTCCTTGTCACCGTTGGCGTAGGTGACCTCGAGGAACCGGTTGTCATCGATCTCGGCGTACATCCGCTCGACGACCTTCTCGATCATCGCCCTAATGCAGGCGCTGCGGTCACCGTTGAACTCGGCGAGATCGTCGGCGTGCACCGGGAGGGTGTCGACGAGGTACTTCGAGAAGATGTCCTGCGCGGCTTCGGCATCCGGTCGCTCGATCTTGATCTTCACGTCGAGGCGGCCGGGCCGCAGGATCGCCGGATCGATCATGTCCTCACGGTTGGAAGCACCGATGACGATGACGTTCTCCAGCCCCTCGACGCCGTCGATCTCCGAGAGCAGCTGCGGAACCACAGTGGTCTCGACATCGGATGAGACGCCGGTGCCGCGGGTACGGAAGATCGAATCCATTTCGTCGAAGAACACGATCACCGGGGTGCCTTCGGAGGCCTTCTCGCGGGCCCGCTGAAAGATCAGCCGGATGTGGCGTTCGGTCTCGCCGACGAACTTGTTGAGCAGCTCGGGGCCCTTGATGTTGAGGAAGTAAGACTTCGCCTCGCGGGCGTCGTCGCCACGCACCTCGGCCATCTTCTTGGCCAGTGAGTTCGCAACCGCCTTGGCAATCAGTGTCTTACCGCACCCAGGCGGACCGTAGAGCAACACGCCTTTGGGCGGACGTAGCGCGTACTCGCGGTAAAGCTCTTTGTGCAGGAACGGCAGCTCGACGGCATCGCGGATCTGCTCGATCTGACGTGTCAGGCCACCTATGTCTTCGTAGCTGACATCGGGAACCTCTTCCAGCACCAAGTCCTCGACCTCGGCCTTCGGAATGCGCTCGAAGGCGTATCCGGCCTTGGTGTCGACCAGCAAGGAGTCCCCGGGACGCAGCCGGCGGGGCCGGGTGTCGTCGTTCAGCGCGTCGGGATGACCGTCGGGCAGGTCCTCGGCGACCAGCGGCTCGGCGAGCCAGACGATGCGCTCTTCGTCGGCGTGGCCCACAACCAGAGCACGGTGGCCGTCAGCCAGGAGCTCACGCAGAGTTGAAATCTCGCCGACCGATTCGTAGTTCCCGGCCTCGACGACGGTTAGAGCCTCGTTGAGCCGAACTGTCTGGCCCTTGCGCAACAAGCTCACATCGATGTTGGGCGAGCACGTCAACCGCATCTTGCGACCAGACGTGAACACGTCGATGGTGTCGTCTTCGTGGGTGCCCAGCAGCACGCCGTAACCGCTGGGCGGCTGACCGAGCCGGTCGACCTCTTCGCGCAGCGCCAGTAGTTGCTGCCGAGCCTCTTTGAGGGTCTCCATCAACTTGGAGTTGCGGGAGGCCAACGAGTCGATGCGCGCCTCTAGCTGGTGAACATCGCGTGGACTGCGTCCGGTGTCATGTGATCCGGCCGCGTTGTCGAGCTGCTCGCGCAAGATCGCGGCCTCGCGACGAAGCTGCTCCAACTCGGCGGCTTCTTCGCTGGAGAATTCGGGCTCGCGGGAACTCCCGAACGGTTCACGGTCAAATTCACCCATGGTGCGCTCCTTTCCCGCCCCCTGGGGGTGGTGCGGTGGATACCCCAACGCTACCGGCGATTTCCGTTTCATGCGGGAACTCGAAATGGGGCACACTGGCAACAGCGTTAACATCGTGTTTAGTCGGCTTTACCGAGAGGACCTTCGTGACCGTGAAAACCCTAGCCACAGGCGTGGCGGCGATTGCCGCCATCGGTGCTGCCGCCGCGGGTGTGACCTATATTGCATCGAGCACCGCTGTGTCGGCCGACGTTCAATCGGTGGTTTTCAGCGCGCCGCTTCCGCTCGACCCTGCGGTGCCCGTTGGTGTAGATGTGCCTACCGCAGACCAGCTGTCCACGGTCCTGAACACTCTGCAAGATCCGGGTCTGTCGTTTGCGCAGAAGGGTGATCTCGTCGAGGGCGGGATCCCGGTGCCGGTCGGTATCGCCGACCACGAGCTGCAGAAGGCGGCGTCCAAGGGCAGCCTGCCGCTGGTCTTCAACATCACCAACATCGCGCCGTCGGGCCCGGGTTCTGCCACGGCCACCATCACCGCCTCGGGTCCGCATCTCGCGCCCACGCCGGAGTACCTGCGGTTCGTCAATCAAGGCGGCTGGAAGCTGTCCCACGATTCCGCGATGACGCTCGTCTCGGCGCTGCGGTCCCGCTGACCAGCACTGGATGCGCCGGGGTCTGACCGAAGTCTTGTGCACCGCCGCGGTTGTGGCGGTGCTCGGGCTACCGGGCTGCGCCGGCGATGACGACAACGCGTCACCGCGGACGACGCCGCCGTCGCCGACCTTCGCCCCGCCGAGTTCGGCGCCGGTAGCGCAGGCCGCACCGCTGCCACCGCCCGAGGCGTTGGCCGGTGTGCTGTCCCGGTTGGCCGACCCCGCGGTGCCCGGCGCCCAGAAGCTGAACCTGGTCGAGGGCGCGACGCCGGAAAACGCCGGCGCCTTCGACCAATTCGCCACCGCGTTGGTCAACGGCGGCTACGCGCCGGCGAAATTCGAGATGCGCGACATCAATTGGTCCGACCGCGATCCCGCCGACGTGGTAGCCAACGTCGACATCAGCTCAGCCAATCCGAAGGGCCCGCATTTCGCGTTCCCGATGGAATTCAAGCCCTACCAAGGCGGCTGGCAGCTTTCGGCTCGCACCGCTGATGTGCTGCTGGCGTTCCGCGCCGACGCATCCGCGACGCCCACGGCGCCCGGTCACTGAACACGCATGTGGATCGGCTGGATCGAGTTCGACCTGCTGCTCGGTGACGTGCACTCGCTCAAGCAGAAGCGGTCGCTGGTGCGCCCGGTCATCGCCGAACTGCGCCGCAAATTCAACGTATCGGCCGCCGAGACGGGGTCGCTGGATCTTCATCGCCGGGCCGGCATCGGTGTCGCGATTACCTCGGCTGATCGCGCGCACACCGTCGACGTGCTAGACGCCGCCGAGCGACTCGTCGCCTCCCACCCCGAATTCGAATTACTCTCGGCGCGAAGGGATCTGCGCCGCAGCGACGACTAGTTACTAGTCCGGCGGTGACACCGGCTCGGTCGGCCGCTGCTTGCGGCGCATCGGCGTCGGCGTGACGGCACCGGGGGCCAGCTTGCGGGCAAACACCAAGAACGCCGTGTGTCCGCGCATGTTGTGTTGCGGTCGCACCGCCAAGCCGACGACGTTCCAGCCCCGCTGCATCGTCTCCCACGCCCGAGGCTCGGTCCAACACTGCTGTGCGCGTAGCGCTTCCACCGTCTTCGACAACTGGGGCACGGTCGCCACGTAGATCATCAGCACTCCGCCGGCCACCAGGGCCCGCGAGACTCGTTCGAGCACCTCCCACGGCGCGAGCATGTCGAGCACCACCCGGTCGATCGACCCGTCGGGCAAATCGGCGTCGACGACATCACCGATCACCAACTCCCAGTTGTCGGGCAGGCACCCGAAAAACGTCTCGACATTGCGGCGGGCGTGCTCGGCGTGGTCGGCGCGGACATCGTAGGAGACCACCTGTCCTTGCGGCCCGACGGCGCGCAACAGCGAACAGGTCAACGCGCCCGACCCGGCGCCGGCTTCCAACACTCGTGCACCGGGAAAGATGTCACCCTCGTGCACGATCTGGGCGGCGTCCTTCGGGTAGACCACCTGCGCACCGCGCGGCATCGACAGCACGTAGTCCACCAACAGCGGGCGCAGCACCAGGAATTGATCGCCGTTCGCCGACTTGACCACGCTGCCTTCGGGCTGGCCGATCACCGCGTCGTGCATGATCGCACCCCGATGGGTGTGGAATTCGCTGCCCGCGCTGAGCACCATCGTGTAGTGCCGGCCTTTGGCGTCGGTGAGCTGCACGCGATCACCGATGACGAACGGGCCGGTTGTAGACACAGCCGACAAGCCTGCCAGCAGACGCGCCGCCTGAGGTGCGCGGGGTTGTCGGACCCGGCTTCTAGGCTGCGGGTATGAGCGACCAATCGGAAACTGCGGCCAGGCGTCGGCCGGCTCTGTCTCCGTCGCGGGCCGCGGACTTCAAGCAATGTCCCTTGCTCTACCGGTTCAGGGCCATCGACCGGTTGCCTGAGCCGCCATCCACCGCACAGGTGCGTGGATCAGTGGTGCACGCGGCGCTGGAGCAGCTCTACGGTCTACCCGCCGAGCAGCGTGGCCCGCAGACCGTCGACGCGTTGGTCGGCCCGGCGTGGGAGCAGGTGATCGCCGCCGAACCCGAGTTGGCTGAGCTGTGGGATGCCGAACAGCGGACCCTTCTGCTCGACGAGGCACGCAAGCTGATTTCCGGTTACTACAGCCTGGAGGACCCGACCCGGTTCGACCCCCAAAGTTGCGAGCAGCGCATCGAGGTGGAGCTGGCCGACGGGACACTGCTTCGCGGGATCATCGATCGCATCGACGTCGCGCCAACGGGCGAGTTGCGGGTGGTGGATTACAAGACCGGTAAAGCTCCGCCGGAGGCACGGGCCCTGGCCGAGTTCAAGGCCATGTTCCAAATGAAGTTTTATGCGGTGGCGCTGCTGCGTTCCCGCGGTGTGCTGCCGACACGCCTGCGGCTGATCTATTTGTCCGACGGACAGCTGTTGGACTACTCCCCCGACGAAGCCGAGCTCCTGCGCTTCGAGAAGACGTTGATGGCGATCTGGCATGCCATCCAATCCGCCGGTGCAACAGGCGATTTCCGACCCCGCCCATCGAGGCTGTGCGACTGGTGTGCGCACCAAACGCATTGCCCGGCCTTCGGCGGCACGCCGCCGCCGTACCCGGGCTGGCCGGAGGTCACCGACGACGGCAATCCCGGCGCCGTGCTGCAGCACAGCGCCGAGCCAGCCGCCTGAGCGGCTATTCCAGCGGGGACATCTCCTGCAGCATTGTCGGGATCAACTCGCTCACCGTCGGGTGGATGTGCATGGTGCGGGCCAGCGTGGTGTAGGGCGCCTTCGCCGACATCGTGTCGAGGATCCCGTGAATGGCTTCATCGCCGCCCACGCCCAGGATGGCCGCCCCGAGGATCTGCTTTGTCTCGGCGTCGACGACGACCTTCATGAAGCCTTGGGTCTCACCCTTTTCCACGGCCCGCCCGACGCGCGTCATCGGCCGCTGTCCGACCAGCGCGGGGCGCCCCGAGGCACGCACCTGCTCGACGGTCATCCCGGCGCGTCCCAGCGGCGGGTCGATGTAGAGCGCGTAGGTAGAAATCCGGTCGCTCACCCTGCGCGGGTCGTCATCGAGCAGGTTTGCCGCCACGATCTCGAAGTCGTTGTAGGAGGTGTGGGTGAATGCGCCTTTGCCGTTGCAGTCGCCCATCGCCCAGATGTGTTCGACGTTGGTTCGCAGTTGATCGTCGACGGTGATGTAGCCGCGGTCGTCGGTCCCGACGCCAGCCCGATCGAGATCGAGATCATCGGTATTGGGTCGTCGCCCCACCGCCAACAGCAGGTGGCTGCCCGCAATAGGTGCGGCGCCGGTCCGCGGCGTTAGCTCGAACCCGTTGTCGCGTTTGGCTACTCGGACATTGTCGGCTTCGACGATGATGTCGATGCCCTCACCCTCCAAGATCTCCCGAATGGCGTCGGATACGTCGTTGTCTTCGCGGGAGGCCAGCCGCGGACCCTTTTCGACCACGGTGACGCGCGCGCCGAAACGGCGATACATCTGCGCGAATTCCAGCGCGATGTAGCTGCCGCCGACGATCACGAGATGTTCGGGCACCGTGTCGAGTTCGAGGATCGAGACATTGGTGAGGTAGTCGACGTCGGCCAGACCGGGGATGTCGGGGATTACGGCACGCCCGCCGACGTTGAGGAAGATCCGGTCGGACTGCAACGTGTCGTCTCCGACCAACAGCGTGTGCGGGTCGGAGAACCGGGCATGACCGCGAAAGACCGTGCAGCCGTCCATGCCGTCCAGCCAACCTTCGATACCGTTGCGGTCGTCGAGCACGACGCCGTCCTTGCGCGCCTTGACTTTCGACATGTCGACGCTGATCTCGCCCGTCCGTACACCGAAGTCAGAGCCGCGGCGAGCCAAGTGCGCGGCGTAGGCACTGGCCACCAGCGTCTTGGTCGGGATGCATCCGGTGTTGACGCAGGTGCCGCCGAACAGTTTGCGCTCCACCATCGCCACGGTCTTCCCGGCGGCGGTCAGTCGCCCGGCTAGTGGCGGCCCGGCCTGGCCGGCACCCACCACGATCGCATCGAAACGCTGTGTCACAGAGCGGCAATGACGGCGGCAAGCGCGAATCCGCCACCGACCGCGATGGCGTCTTCAAGAAGCGCGGCCGGCAGGTCGCGGCCGAATGAGCCGGCCAGCCGGGCTCGCCCGTGGTATCCGAGCAGCGTGCCCGCCGCCGCACCGACCACGCCGGCGCCGAGTGCGCTCCAGGTCACCGACCACACGGTGCCCACCACGGCTCCGGCGAACCCACCCGAGACGAGCCGAGCGATGAACGACGGCGGTGCGGTGCGGGGCGGTGTCTTGGGCTGCTTGTCGAGGAACAGCTCGCCCGCCGCCAGCACGCTAAAGATGATGGCAGTAATGAACTTTCCGACCCAGGACGCCCAGGTGTTGTTCAAGTTGATCCAGTGCAACGCCGCCGCCCATGACACCACTGCCGGCGCGGTGAACGCTCGCAGGCCGGCGACCACGCCGATTCCAAGGGCAAGAAGCAAGACATAGAAATGGGTGGTGTGCGACATCGCTTCCCCTCCTCAGGGATGGGCCAACAACCGCGGATGTAGCCGGACGCTAACACAGGAACGCCCTCGAAGGGAGGCGTGGCAGTTAGAAGCGGAAGAACCGGACACTGGACGCCAGTATTGCTTTGGCGCCGATCGCGGCCAGTTGGTCCATTAACGCGTTGACTCCCCGTCGCGGTACAAGCGCGCGCACCGCTGCCCAATCGGGATCGGCGAGCGGGGAGATCGTCGGTGACTCCAACCCGGGCGTGATCGCGGTCGCCTGGTCGAGAACTGAACGGGGACAGTCGTAGTCCAGCATCAGGTACTGCTGGCCGAATACCACGCCCTGCACTCGCGCGACAAATTGGTCACGGGCTACGACGTCCGGCCGCTCCGCCGCGTGCGGATCGATCTGCTCGATCAGCACAGCCTCGGAATCGCAGACCGTTTCGCCGAATGCGACAAGATTGTGCAGGTTCAGGGTGCGACCCGAGCCCACCACGTCTGCAATGGCGTCGGCCACGCCGAGTTGGATCGAGATCTCCACGGCGCCGTCGAGCCGGATCACCGTTGCGTCAATACCGCGCGCCTTCAAGTCATCTCGCACGATATTCGGATAGGCGGTCGCGATTCGCTTGCCGGCAAGGTCGTCAATGGTCCACCGGGTGCCGGCCGGCGCGGCGTAACGGAATGTCGACGAGCCGAAGCCCAGCGCGAGACGTTCGTGCACGGGTGCGCGGGACTCACGCGCCAAATCCCGCCCGGTGATGCCGAAGTCGAGCTCGCCGGAGCCGACGTAGATCGCGATGTCCTTGGGCCGCAGGAAAAAGAATTCGACGTGGTTGTGCGGATCGATGACGGTCAGGTCTTTGGGATCGGTGCGGCGGCGGTATCCGGCCTCGGACAGAATCTCGACGGCCGACTCGCTGAGCGCTCCCTTGTTGGGAACCGCCACTCGCAGGTTCGTGGATTCGTGCGCGGTCATCTACAGCTTCCGATACACGTCGTCGAGGGTGAGCCCGCGCGCGATCATCAGCACTTGGGCCCAGTACAGCAACTGGCTGATCTCCTCGGCCAGCGCCTCGTCGGATTCGTGCTCGGCGGCCAACCACACTTCGCCGGCCTCCTCCAGGATCTTCTTGCCCAGGTTGTGCACACCGCTGTCCAGCGCTGCGACGGTGCCGCTGCCCGGTGGACGGGTGCGGGCGCGTTCGCCGAGTTCGGCAAACAGATCCTCGAAGGTCTTCACGGCCAGCGATTGTTTCATGCGCAGCTGATCGAAGTCACGGCGGTTTCAGCTGGCTGCGAGTGAGCCGCCTGAATGCGGCACCTCGTCGGGCATATCTTCCAATGACATGCCATTGGTCTCCCGTACCCAACGCCAGACGAAGAACAGTGACAGCACAGCGCATAGCGTGTAGCAGCCGTAGGCGACCGGAAGCACGTGACGCAGAGCGGGAAACGTCACTGCGATGGTCCAGTTCGCCATCCACTGCACTCCCGAGGCCAGACCCAGCGCCGCCGACCGGATCCGGTTGGGGAACATCTCGCCCAGCAGCACCCACAGCACCGGCCCCCAGGACACCGCGAACGAGACGACGAACAAGTCGGCCGCCACCAACGCGACGATCCCGGCAGCCCCGTCGAGCCGTGGCCGACCGTCGTGGACGGATGCCCCGGCGAAGACCACCGTCATCGTGATCAGCATCAGCGACATGCCCGTCGACCCCGCAAGCAGCAGGGGCCGACGTCCCAGCCGGTCGATCAGCGCGATCGCCACCAACGTGATCAGCACGTTGACCCCGGTGGTGACCAGGCCGATGGTGAACGACGACTTCTCGCCGAAACCGACCGTCTCCCAAAGTAAATCGGAGTAGTTGAAGATCACATTGATCCCGACGAACTGCTGGAAGACCGCCAGCCCCAGACCGACCCAGACGATGCCGTACAGCCCGCCGGTCGGCTTGCGCAGATCACGCCATGACTGCGGCCTCTCCTGCTCGAGGGTGTCGGCGATCCGGGCGATCGTGCGCTCTGCGTCGCGTTCACCCAACAGCGTGCGGAGCACTTGGGTGGCCTGCGAGATACGTTGACGGGCAACCAGATAACGCGGCGACTCGGGAATGGTGAACAGCAGCACCAGGTAGACCAGCGCCAGCACCAACTCGGTGAGAAAGGTCCAGCGCCACGCCACCAGGCCCAGCAGTGGCTTATCCGGGCCACCGGCGAGGTGCAGCGGCACCCACGTCCAGGCCAGTGCCACGAACAGACCGCAGACGATCGCCAACTGCTGCAGCGAACCGAGCCGGCCGCGGAAACGTGGCGGCGAAACCTCGGCGATGTAAGCGGGAGCGGCCACCGAGGAGAAGCCGATCCCGATACCGCCGATGAGGTGGAAGGCGATGAACATCCAGATGCTGCTCGCCAAGCCGGCACCGAGCCCGCACACGAAAAACGACGCGGCCGACAGCTTCAGCAGTGCCAGCCGGCCCAGCCGGTCGCCGATTCGGCCGGCCCAGACCGCCCCGAGCGCGGCACCGAGCACGCCTGAAGCCGCGGCAAAGCCGAGAATCCCGTTGCCGATGTGGAAGGTGGCCTGCAAAGCCTTCACCGCACGGTTGGTCGTCGAGATGTCGAAGCCGAACAGGAATCCGCCGATCGCGGCCACCGAGGTGTAACGGATCGCGGCGCCGAAGGCTGCCCGCGCGGCTCGCGGGTCGACGGGCAGGTCTTCGTGCGCGGCCGGCAGCGGCTGGCCGGCGACGTGTTCGTCAGCGCCCAAAGGGGCTCAATCCTCCGGGTTGTAGCCGAGATTGGGGGCGAGCCAGCGCTCGGCTTCCTGCAGGGTCCAGCCCTTGCGCTTGGCGTAGTCGGCTACCTGGTCCTGGGCCAGCCGGCCGACCACGAAGTACTGCGACTGCGGATGCGAGAAGTACCAGCCGCTGACGGCAGCACCAGGCCACATCGCCATCGACTCGGTCAATTCGATGCCGGTGCGCTGTGTCACGTCCAACAGCTCGAACAGCGTCACCTTCTCGGTGTGCTCCGGGCAGGCCGGGTAGCCGGGAGCCGGGCGGATTCCGCGGTACTTCTCGTCGATGAGCGCGTTGTTGTCCAGCTGTTCGTCCGGCTGGAATCCCCAGAATTCCTTGCGAACCCGCTGGTGCATCCTTTCGGCAAACGCCTCGGCGAGCCGGTCGGCCACCGATTCCAGCAGGATCGCGCTGTAGTCATCGAGGGCTGCCTTGAATTCCGCGATCTTCTCCTGGCCGCCAAGGCCCGCGGTGACGGCGAAGGCGCCGACGTAATCCCGGAGCCCCGTTTCTTTGGGGGCGATGAAGTCGCCCAATGACCGGTTCGGGATGCCGTCCCGGTGCTCGCCCTGCTGGCGCAGATTGCGCAGCGTGGTCAGCACCTCGGTGCGGGTGTCATCGGTGTAGACCTCGATGTCGTCGCCGACGGCGTTGGCCGGGAAGAACCCGATGACACCGTTGGCGGTGAGCCACTTCTCCTTGATCGCGGTATCCAGCATCTGCTGGGCGTCGTCGTAGAGCTTGCGGGCCGCCTCGCCGGAGGCCGGGTTGTTGAGGATGTCGGGGAAGCGGCCCTTCATCTCCCAGGCGTTGAAGAAGGGCTGCCAGTCGATGTACTCGCGCAGCTCGGCGAGGTCGTAATCGAGGAACTCGCGCACACCCAAGCCCTGCACCGGTTCCGGCGGCGTATAGCCATCCCAGTCGATCGGCGTCCGGTTGGCCCGGGCCTTCTCCAGCGTGAGCATCGGCCGCTCGTTTTTCTGGGCGTGCCGTTCCCGCAGCGACGCGTAGTCCTTCTCGGTCGCCTCTAGCAACGCCGGACGCTGCTTGTCGTCGAGGAGCGCGGCGACAACGGGAACGGAACGCGAGGCATCTTTGACCCACACCACCGGGCCGCTGCGACGCGGCGACACCTTGACGGCCGTGTGGGCGCGCGAGGTCGTCGCGCCACCGATCAGCAGCGGGATCTCCAGCCCTTCGCGTTCCATCTCGACGGCGAAGTTGACCATCTCGTCCAGCGACGGGGTGATCAGCCCCGACAGCCCGATGATGTCGGCGTCGTGCTCCTTCGCCGCGGCCAGGATCTTCTCCGCAGGCACCATCACGCCGAGGTCGATCACTTCGAAGTTGTTGCACTGCAGGACGACTCCGACGATGTTCTTGCCGATGTCGTGGACGTCGCCCTTGACCGTCGCCATCACGATCGTGCCGTTGGTGTCCTTGGCGGCGGTGGCTCCCGAGGTGACTTTCTCTTCCTCGATGAACGGCAGCAGATAGGCGACCGCCTTCTTCATCACCCGAGCTGACTTCACGACCTGGGGCAGGAACATCTTGCCCGAGCCGAACAGGTCGCCGACGACGTTCATGCCGTCCATCAGCGGACCCTCGATCACCTCGATCGGGCGACCACCCGCAGCGGCGATCTCGGCCCGCAATTCCTCGGTGTCGTCGTCGACGTGAGCGTCGATGCCTTTCACCAAGGCATGCGTGATCCGCTCGCGGACCGGGAGGGATCGCCACTCCGCGGCAACCGGATCCTCACCCTTCTGTTTGGAATTGAACCGCTCGGCGATTTCCAAGAGCCGTTCGGCCGCATCCTCGCGACGGTTCAGCACGACGTCCTCGATGCGGTCGCGCAGCTCGGGGTCGATCGAGTCGTAGGGCACCAGCGCACCGGCGTTGACGATGCCCATGTCCAGCCCGGCCTTGATGGCGTGGAACAGGAACACCGCGTGGATCGCCTCGCGCACGGGGTTGTTGCCCCGGAACGAGAACGACACGTTCGAGATGCCGCCGGAGATGTGCACGCCGGGCAGGTTCTCCTTGATCCAGGCGCAGGCCTCGATGAAGTCGATGCCGTAGGTGGCGTGCTCTTCGATACCGGTCGCCAACGCGAAGCAGTTGGGGTCGAAGATGATGTCCTCGGGCGGGAAGCCGACCTCTTCGGTCAGGATCCGATAGGCGCGCCCGCAGATCTCCTTGCGGCGCTCCAGGTTGTCGGCCTGGCCCTTCTCGTCGAACGCCATCACGACGACAGCGGCGCCGTACTTGCGGCACAGCCGTGCCTCGCGGATGAACTTCTCCTCGCCCTCCTTCATGGAGATCGAGTTGACGATTGGCTTGCCCTGCACGTTCTTCAGGCCCGCCTCGATGACGTCCCACTTCGAGGAGTCGATCATCACCGGGACGCGACTGATGTCCGGCTCGGCTGCGATCAGCTTGGTGAACCGGTCCATCGCGGCGACGCCGTCGATCATGCCCTCGTCCATGTTGATGTCGATGACCTGCGCACCGACTTCGACCTGCTGCAGGGCTACCGACAACGCGGTGTCGTAATCCTCGGCCTTGATCAGGTTGCGAAATCGAGCGGAGCCGGTGATGTTGGTGCGCTCACCGATGTTGACGAACAGGGAGTCATTGGTGATGTTGAGCGGCTCGAGCCCGGACAGCCGGGTGGCCACCTCGATCTCCGGCACCTGGCGCGGCGATTTTCCTTCGACGACCTTGGCGATCTCGGCAATGTGTGGCGGCGCCGTCCCGCAGCAACCGCCGACCAGGTTGACCAGCCCGGCTTCGGCGAAGTCGGCGATGTAGGAGGCCTGACGCTCCGGGGATTCGTCGTATTCGCCGAAAGCGTTGGGCAGGCCGGCGTTCGGGTAGCAGGAGACGAAGGTGTCCGCGATTCGCGACACCTCGGCGATGTAGGGCCTCATCTCGGGTGCACCGAGGGCACAGTTCAGTCCCACCGCGAGCGGTTTAGCGTGCCTGATCGCATTCCAGAACGCCTCGGTGACCTGGCCGGACAGGGTCCGCCCGGACGCGTCGGTGATCGTGCCCGAGATGATCAGCGGCCAGCGGCGTCCGCGCTCCTCGAACAGCGTCTCGACGGCGAACACCGCCGCCTTGGCGTTCAGCGAGTCGAAGATGGTCTCGATGATGATCAGGTCGGCACCGCCGTCGACCAGGCCATTAGCGGATTCGAGGTAGGCGGCGACCAGCTGGTCGTAGGAGACGTTGCGGGCCCCGGGGTCGTTGACGTCTGGAGAGATCGACGCGGTGCGCGTGGTCGGACCGATGGCGCCGGCGACGTAGCGCGGCTTGTCTGCGGTGCTGTACTCGTCGGCGGCCTTGCGGGCCAGGGCGGCGCCGGCGTAGTTCAGTTCGTAGCTGAGGTCGGCCATGTCGTAGTCCGACAGCGAGATCGCGTTCGCGTTGAACGTGTTGGTCTCGAGGATGTCGGCCCCCGCGTCGAGGTACTCGCGGTGAATCCCCTCGATGATCTGCGGCTGTGTCAATGTGAGCAGGTCGTTGTTGCCCTGCAGCGCCGTCGGCCATTCCGTGAACCGGTCACCTCGGTAGCCGGCCTCATCAGGGCGGTCCCGCTGGATCGCTGTCCCCATCGCGCCGTCGATCACCAGGATCCGTTGACGCAGGGCGGCGCTCAGTTCGTCGGTGCAGTCGGGGCGGATGTTCGGCTCGAAACCATTCGGCTCAGACGCGTTCACGCATGCATTCCTTCCGTAGCGGAAGGCGTCCTTGACTCTGCCGAGCGTGGCGGATTCCTGGGGGCACCGGCCCCCCGAAATAACCGTTGCAACGCCTCTCGACGGTGAAAAGTCTACGTCGTCACCCGACGTCTGGACGCCCTGCTCGACCCGACCGCGCGGTGACCTTTACCCCGCTTCGCGCATCGGATCGGCAATGTCGCAATTATCAAGGTTAACGAGACTGCGGCCGAAGGTATTTCGTCGCCAAGACCTCGGTGTCTTGGGTGTGAGCATTCGGTCGCGTCATCTCAACAAGCATAGCTCAGCTATGCAAATTTCGCCCTTGCTGAGGGCTCGGTGGCCGCTTCCTCCTCCCGCGGCACACCGTGGGCATCGTCACCGACCGGCCCCTGGTGGCCGCCTCCTCCTCCCACGCACACCGTGGGCATCGTCACCGACCGCGCGCCTCGAACATGATCACGCCGTACGCTAATTGCGTGACCTCGCCAGACGTCAGCGCCTCATTTCCCGACCTGCACAACACGATCGTTGTGGCTGCGTTCGAGGGATGGAATGACGCCGGAGACGCGGCCAGCGACGCACTCGAGCATCTCGACGCCATCTGGGAGGCCGACCCGATCGTCGAAATCGACGACGAGGCCTACTACGACTACCAAGTGAATCGCCCGGTGATCCGCCAGGTCGACGGGGTCACCCGGGAGTTGGTGTGGCCGTCCATGCGGATCTCGCACTGCCGCCCGCCCGGCACCGATCGCGACATCGTGCTGATGCACGGCGTCGAGCCGAACATGCGCTGGCGCACGTTTTGCGCGGAGCTGCTGGCCGTGGCCGACAAGCTGAACGTCGACACCGTGGTGATCCTGGGTGCACTGCTGGCCGACACGCCGCACACTCGGCCGGTGCCGGTATCGGGGGCGGCCTACTCCCCCGAGTCGGCCCGCCGGTTCGGACTGCAGGAAACCCGCTACGAGGGCCCGACTGGCATCGCCGGGGTGTTCCAGGACGCCTGCGTGATGGCCGGGATACCGGCCGTCACCTTCTGGGCGGCGGTGCCGCACTACGTGTCCCAGCCGCCCAATCCGAAGGCGACGGTTGCGCTGCTGCGCCGGGTCGAGGAAGTGCTGGACATCGAAGTGCCGCTGGCTGATTTGCCCGCCCAGGCCGAGGAGTGGGAGCAGGCAGTCACTGAGATGACGACCGACGACGACGAGATCGCCGAATACGTCCAGTCGTTGGAGCAGCGCGGCGACGCCGAGGTCGACATGAACGAGGCGCTGGGCAAAATCGACGGCGACGCGTTGGCCGCCGAGTTCGAGCGCTACCTGCGACGCCGACGCCCCGGCTTCGGGCGCTAGGCCGTCAGGGCTTGTCGCGGCCCGGGGTTGGAGCGTCCGACCCGGCACGAACGTGCACAGAATGCCGGTTCGCCCCGGCGTGTCGTGTACAGACACGCACGCTCGCGCGAGTGACGGGGCTCAAGGCTTGTCGAACTTGGCGTTGTACGAGCTGGTCGACCGGCCCAACGCGGCGACCTCGGCGTCCATCCGCGGCAGGATTTCCTTCGCGGTCCTGGTGACCGCGCCCTCGCCGACCGGGGTCGACAGCAGCGGCTTGAGCCAGCGGAACCAGGCCACCCAACCAGGACAGTAGACCCGGCGCTTGCGCTGCTCGATGCCCTTGACGAAGGCGTCCGCGCAGGCGTCGACAGACGTGGTCTTGTTCAGCGGCCAGGGCAGCTTGGCCAGCAGCTCGGTGAACGACGGCAGGTCGGCCTTGCTGTCGCGGACGAGCGCGGTGTCGATCCAGGACATGTGGGCCGAACCGACCGTGACGCCGTGGCCGGCGACCTCCAGGCGTAACGCATGGGCGAGGTGCTCGACACCGGCCTTCGACGCGTCGTAGGGGCTCATGCCCGGGGCGGCGGCGAACGCGGCCAGCGACGAGACGATCAGCACATAGCCCTTGCGCCCGATCACCGCCGGAAGTGTCGCGCGCACGGTGTTGAAAACCCCGACCAGATTGACGTCGATAACCCGCTGAAATGCCTTCGGGTCGACTTGCAACACCGAGCCGTAGCTGGCGATACCGGCGTTGGCGACGACCACGTCGATACCGCCGAACTTCTTGACGGCGGCTTCCGCGGCGGACTCCATAGCGGAAAGGTCACAGACGTTGGCCACCACGGTCAGGACATGCTCCTCGCCGCCGAGTTCGTCGGCGATGGCCGACAGCGCGGCGGCGTCCAGGTCGGTCAGCACCAGCTTGGCACCGCGGGCGTGCAGCCGACGAGCCGCCTCAGCGCCGATCCCGTGGGCGCCACCGGTGATGAATATGACTTGCGAGTTCACTGACGTCATGGCGGCAACCTACCTGTTAGGTGCGCGCTGGCGACAATTCCACACCAAGAAGCGCATCGATCAGCACGGCAACCGCTTGCGGAGCGTCCGCGTCGTGGCCGCCGTACTCCAACGCGTCGGTCGTCCAACCATCAAGCGCGGCAAGCGCTTTGGGAGTATCGAGATCGTCGGCGAGGTATTGCCGGACCCGGGCGATGAGGTCCACGGCGTCCGGTCCCGCGGGCAGGCTGGTCGCGGACCGCCAGCGGTGCAGCCGGGCGTTCGCATCGTCGAGCACCTGGGTTGTCCAGTACCGGTCGGCCCGGTAGTGCCCGGCCAGCAGGCCGAGTCGAATCGCCGCGGGGTCGACGCCCTCGGCGCGCAGCCGAGACACCAGCACCAGGTTGCCCCGGCTCTTGGACATCTTGTGACCGTCCCAGCCGATCATTCCCGCGTGGACGTAGTGACCGGCGAATCGCCTTTCGCCGCTTACGGATTCGGCGTGCGCGGCGGTGAACTCGTGATGGGGGAAGATCAGGTCGCTGCCGCCGCCCTGGATGTCCAGGCCACTGCCGATGCGGCTGAGCGCGATCGCCGCGCATTCGACGTGCCAGCCGGGCCGGCCGGGGCCGAACGGCGACGGCCAACTCGGCTCGCCGGGCCGTTCGGCGCGCCACAGCAGCGCGTCGAGCTTGTCGCTCTTGCCCGAGCGGTCGGGGTCGCCGCCTCGTTCGGCGAACAGCGCCAGCATGGTGTCGCGGTCGTAGCCGGACTCGTAGCCGAACTGCGGCGTGGCGTCGGCACGGAAGTAGACGTCAGGGAATGCGGCGTCCTCGACGATGTAGGCCGCCCCCGAGGCCAACATCTTTTCGACGAGTTCCACGACCTCGGCCACCGCGTCGGTGGCCGCGACGTACTCGCGCGGCGGTAGCACCCGCAGCGCGGCCATGTCCTCGCGGTAGAGCTGGACTTCGCGGGCCGCAAGCTCGCGCCAGTCGATGCCGTCGCGGTCGGCGCGCTCGAACAGCGGGTCGTCCACGTCGGTCACGTTCTGCACGTAGTGCACGTCGTGGCCGAGATCGCGCCAGATGCGGTGGATCAGGTCGAAAGCCAGATAGGTGGCGGCGTGGCCGAGGTGGGTGGCGTCGTAGGGCGTGATGCCGCAGACGTACATGGTGGCGGTCGGACCGGCCGCCACCGGACGGACCTGGCGGTCGGCGCTGTCGTAGAGACGCAATTCCGGGCCGCGTCCCGACAGGACCGGTACGGGTGCCGGGGCCCACGACTGCATAGCGATGACTTTAGGCCGGGCCGTGGAGCGGCCCGGGGAGGAGGCGGGCAATTCGGCAGGCCCGGCGACGATACGGGCCGTGGAGCGGGCTGGTGAAATCCCAGGTTGCGCGGCAGACACCATGCGAGCGACAACCGCGGTGACCGGGCGGGAATTCCGCGACCGCTAGCTCGCGACCCGGATCGCGCCCAGCAACAGATCTGCGAGCTCGCTGCGACACATCAAGAAGTCGGGCAGATACGGGTCGGGCCGGTTGTAGATCATCTCCGAGCCGTCCAGCCGGGAGGCGTGCATGCCCGCAGCCAGAATCACCCCCGCCGGTGCGGCCGAATCCCACTCCCACTGCCCACCGGCGTGGATGTAGGCGTCGGCGTCGCCGCGGATCACCGACATCGCCTTGGCGCCGGCCGAGCCGATCCGGACGAATTCGACGTCGAGCTGGCGGGCAAGGTGGTACAGCACCGCGGGCGGGCGGTTCGAGCTGGCCGTGATCCTGATTGGGCCGGTCGGCTCGAAATGCCCTGGGGCGGGCGCAGTTACAGTGTCGCTGCGGTACAACTCCCCCATCGCAGGCAAGGCGACCGCGGCGTCGGTGATGGCGCCGTTGGGCCCACCGTAGCGTTGCCACAGCGCGACGTGGACGGCCCAGTCGTCGCGGCCCTCCCAGGAGAATTCGCGCGTTCCGTCGAGTGGGTCGACGATCCAGACCCGGTCGCACCGCAAGCGGTTCAGGTCGTCGTAGGCCTCTTCGCTGAGCACCGCGTCGCCAGGACGCTCGGCGTGCAACCGCTCGAGCAGCAGCGCGTTGGCACGGCTGTCGCCCTCGTCGCCCAATAGCCACGGGTGGTCGAATCCGACCCGGTCACGCACCCTCAGCAGCAGCTGACCCGCCTCTTCGGCAAGCTCAGCGGCCAGCGCTGCGTCGCTCTTGGGTTCGGGGGTCACCGGTCCAGTATCACTGACGGTTTCAGCGGTTCGTGACGATCCAGTTGTTGGTGAAGCGCTGAACGGCGCTGATTTCCTCGCCGAGGCGGCTGACGATGAAGCTTTCCACCTGGCCGCCGACCAGCGGGATGTTCACCCGCACGGTTGTGCTGAAGTCCAGCCGCGAACCGCTTCCCGCGGGCACCAGCGACACCGTCCCGACCGCGGACACCGGCGCACCCGGCACCTTCACCGTGATCGCGCCGCGCGCTGTGCCGTCGCCGACCGGGCGCCAGGTCTCGGTGCGGGCCATCTCGAACTCGCCGGGAACCAAAGCGGTGACGACCTTGGGAAGCCGATTCGCGAACAGGCTGACCGTGAGTTGCGCGGTCACGGCGCGATCCGGGTCGACGGTCAGCCCGTCCAGCGTCGCGGTGCCGCCGTCGAAGGCGGCCAGTCTCGCCCGCCAGTAATCCACGTCGGCGAACGCCACCAGGATCTCGTCGACGCCAACCGGGGCGTCGAGCGACAGCGTGAGGGAACGAGACATCGGTGTCCGGGCTAGAACGCGGGCCACGGAATCGGGCGGTGCCGATCGGGGCCGGGCATCACCGGGCGAGCCAGCATGGCGCGGGCCCGCAACAGTAATGCCGCGATTTCGGCGCTGGTGATGTGCTCGGCCAGCGCGTCACCCAGCGAATCACTCAGCCCGTCGATCAGGCAGGACACCTTCTCCAGCGTGTTGTCGTCGATGGTCTTGCCGGCCCATCCCCATAACACCGTGCGCAGCTTGTCTTCGACATGCAGGCACACGCCATGGTCGACGCCGTACACGTCGCCATTCGCGCCGCGCAGCACGTGGCCTCCCTTGCGGTCGGCGTTGTTGACCAGCACGTCGAACACCGCCATGCGCCACAACCGGACGTCGTCGGCGTGCACCAGTTCGACGGGGTCGCCGGCATAGTCGTATGCCCGTAGCACCGGAAGGTAGCCACGCGGGCAACGGTCGGCCGGAACCAAGTCGACGAGGTCCAACTCGGGACCGGGTTTCGAATCCGGGGTGTCACCCGGCTGGTCGATCCACAACTGCAGCATGCCGGGACCGGCGGGACCGTGCCGAATGATGGTGTAGGGCACGATGTTCCAGCCCAAATGCGCCGACACCAGGTAGGACCCGAGCTCGCGACCGGCCAGCGTGCCGTCGGGAAAGTCCCACAGCGGCTGCTCACCGGAGACCGGCTTGTACACGCAATGCACGGTGTGGTCGTCGAGCGTCGCCTCGCAGAGAAAAGTGGCGTTGCTCGCGGAGCGGATACGTCCCAGGACCGTCAACTCGCCGGTACGCAGGACCTCGCGATCGTCAGGCCTCGGCGTCATCGTCCGGGCCGAGCAGCGCACTGCGCCGGTAGCCGTTCGTTCGCGCACAGATGTGTCCGTCGGAGTCCAGCGGCTCGTCGCACAGCGGGCACGGCGGGCGCCCCGCGGAGATGACGGCGTTGGAACGGGTGGCGAATTCGCGCGCCGACTGAGGAGTCAGGAACACCCGAACCGCGTCGGGGCCTTCGTCGGTGTCGTCGAGCACCACCGACGCGTCGAATTCGGTGTCACTGACCGCCAGCAGCTCGACCACCACGGTCTGGGCCTCGGAGTCCCATCCCAACCCCATGGTGCCGACCCTGAATTCCGCGTCGACCGGCGTCACCAGTGGGCTGAGATCTTCGACTTTGTCGGTCTCGGGCGGTACCGGGGTGCCGAAGCGGCGGTTGACCTCGACCAGCAATGCGTCGATCCGCTCGGCAAGCACCGCAACTTGTTGCTTTTCCAGCACCACCGACACCACCCTGGCGTCGTGGACGGCCTGCAGGTAAAAGGTGCGGTTTCCGGGTTGCCCAACGGTCCCGGCGACGAAGCGGTCGGGTGAGCGGAAGACATGGATCGCACGAGACATGGCACTTCCAAAATACCGGCTATTGCAGCTGAGTCGTAAATCCAGGCGGGGTTTTCGGCCGGCGTGAGGGCTCAGTCGGTAGAACCGCCGACGACGGCATCGTCGGCGGGCGTGTCGGCGTCTGGGGCGGGCGGGGGTGTCAGGGCGGACGTCAGGTCCGCGCCGGTGTGGTTGGAGTGCAGCACGAACGGGCGAAGCCGGGTGTAGCGGATGACGCTGACCGACGCCGGATCGGCCGATATCCGCTGGAAGCCGTCCAAATGCACACCCAGCGCGTCTGCGACGACGGCTTTGATGACATCGCCGTGAGTGCAAGCCAGCCACAGCGCGTCGCCACCGTGTTGCTCGGCGAGCCTCGCGTCATGGTCGCGGATCGCGGCGACCGCGCGCGTCTGGACCTCGGCCAGCCCCTCGCCGCCGGGGAACACCGCCGCGCTGGGATGGGCCTGGACCACCGCCCACAGCGGCTCTTTGACGAGATCGCCGATTTTGCGGCCCGTCCATTCGCCGTAATCGACCTCGGCCAGCCTGTCGTCGACGTGCGGTTCGACGCCGAGCGCGGTGACCAGGGGCTCCACGGTCTGACGGCATCGCAGCAGCGGCGAAGTCACCACGGCGCGGATCGGCAACCCGCCCAGCCGGTCGACCAGGTCGGCGGCCTGCTGGCGACCCTTGTCGTCAAGCTCGACGCCTTCGGAACGGCCGGCCAGAGTATGGGCGGTGTTCGACGTAGATCGGCCGTGCCGCAGGAGAATGACGGTCATAGGCGCCGCTCCTCAGCATCGGCGCCGCTCGTGGGGCGCTCTGCATCGTCGCCGGCGGTCACGTCGCGCTCACCGCCCCGGTTGCCAACAGGATCATCACCGCTGCGCCGACCACCACGCGATAGCCGACGAACCAATACATGCTGTGGCGCAACAGGAATCGCAAGAACCACGCCACCGCGGCCAAACCGACCACGAATGCGATCACCATGGCGACGACCAGTTGTGGGCCGGTCGCGCTCATGCCCTCCAGCACTGGATGGAATGCATCCGGTATCGAGAAGAGCCCCGAGGCGAACACTGCCGGAATCGCCAGCAGGAAGCCGAACCGGGCGGACAATTCACGTTCCAGGCCAAGGAACAGACCCGCACTGATCGTCGACCCTGACCTCGACACTCCAGGAACCAACGCCAGCGTCTGGGCGACGCCCACCACCACGGCGTCGCGCCACGTCAGTTGCTCGACGTTGCGGCGTTGCCGCCCGACACGCTCGGCCAGGGCGATCACCGCCGAAAAAACGACCAACGCTGCCGCGATCACCCACAGGTTGCGCACACCCGAGCGGATTTGGTCTTTGAACAACAGCCCGAGCACGCAGATCGGAATGGTGCCGATGATCACGCACCAGCCCAGCCGGTAATCGACGTCGCGGTGAGCCGAGTTCGCCAGGCCCTTGAACCACGCCACCAGAATCCGCGCGATGTCGCGGGCGAAGTACACCAAAACCGCTGCCTCCGTGCCCAATTGAGTGACGGCGGTGAACGATGCGCCCGCATCGTCGGCGAAGAAAACCCGGGACACGATCGCCAGGTGCCCCGAGGATGACACCGGCAGGAACTCGGTGAGACCCTGGACGACGGCCAACACGACAACCTGCAACCACGACATCGCCGCTACCGCATGCACGACGACGACCGTACCGGGTGGCAGGGTTCGCTATGCCAAACAGTCCGCCGGTATTACGAGGCCGCTTCGGCTACCGCGACGGCGTCACGAACTGCGGCACCGAGGCTGCGCTCGTCGGTGATGTCGACGTCGACCACATTTCGGCGCGCCGTGGCTACAACATCCTCCGGTTGCGGAACGAGGCCTTTCAGGCGCGGCCGGTACACCTCGACCAGCAAATTCTGGCCCTCGATGCAGAACGCGAAACTTCGCCCGTCCCCAACTTGCCCGAAGCCGCTGGCCAGGATTTTGGTCGAGAAGACACCCAACCACATGTCCTCGATAGCGAACTCTCGCTCTGAGAATCGGCCGTGTTCGGCAACGCTCATAGGCCGACCATACCCCGGCACCCGCCCTGGGCAACTGGGGCAGATTTGCGCCCAGTTGGACAAGTTTTCCTAGGATCGAATTCCAATCGGACCATCCCGTCACCACCGGCGAACCCCCGAGTACCGGAGAGCTACCCTGTGTCAGCAAACTTCAAACGCGGTATGCGCATGCGCCGGATGGCCACTATGGGCCTGGTGTGTTTGCTCATCGCTTCAACCGGGTGTTCGAAGAAGTCTTTCGACGACATTCCCGCCGCGGTCTCCCCGGCGCAGGCAGCGCAGTCTCCCCCGCTCACCGGGGCTCCCGCAGGGGTGGTCCGCCCCTTGGGCGGGCGAGCGCAGGCCGCGGTGTACGACCACCGGACCGCCCAGTTGGTGATACTCACCGCGGGCACCCCGTCGAGCCTGCTGATGATGGGCTCTCAGCAAACTGGATCGCGGGTGATACCGCTATCCGGGCCGGCGACCGGGCTGGCCGGCGACGGTGACGGCACGGCCTACGTGTCGACGCGTGGCGGCTACTTCGCGGTCGACTTGTCCGTCGGACACGCCACGCTGGTGAGCGTCCGTGACGCCGAGCACGCCGACTTCACCGCGATTACCCGTCGCGCGGATGGCACGGTGGTGTTGGGCACCGCAGACGGGGAGCTATTCAGCCTCCGGCCGGGCGCGACGGAAGCCGCCCGCACCACGATCCACGCGCACGTCGATTCGCTTGCTGCGCAAGGGAATACCGTCGCCGTCCTAGACCGTGGGCAGACCTCGGTCGTGACCGTCGGCGCCGACGGCCGAATCGGGCAATCACTGAGGGCTGGTCAGGGCGCGACCACGATGGTCGCCGATCCTGCAGGCCGGTTGCTGGTGGCCGATACCCGAGGCGGTCAGCTATTGGTGTTCGGGGTCGACCCGCTGATTCTGCGCCAGGCATACCCGGTCGCCGACGCCCCGTACGGCGTCGCTGGCTCGCGCGGGCTGGCGTGGGTGTCGCAGACTTCGGCGAATACTGTCATTGGTTACGATCTGTCAACCGGAATACCACTGGAGAAGGTACGGTACCCATCCGTGCGGCAACCCAACGCGCTGGCCTTCGACGATGCCGCGGGCACGTTATACGTCGCCTCGGGCGTCGGTGAGGGTGTCCAGATCATCGAGCACGCGGCAACGGGCACCCGATGACCGCGGCCAGACACGGCCGGATGCCGGTGGAGTGGAACACCGATCTGTCCGACGAATACGAATGGGCGCCGTTGCGTCTGCCGCCGGAGGTGACCCGGCTCAGCGCCTCCACCCGGTTGTCCATCGAAGCAGAGTATCGCGGCTGGGAGCTGACCCGGGTGCGCCTCTACAACGACGGAAGTAGGCGAGTCTTGCTGCGCCGCAAGAAGTCTCGCATCGACAATCGGCCCGACCAGCCCGACCTGTAACGGTGGATTCCGACACATCGGCATACGCAGCACTGCGTCGCCTACTGTTCCTGGTACCCGCGGAACGCATTCATCGCATCGTGTTCGCCGGGCTGCGCGGCGCCACCGCCGCGGCGCCCGTTCGGCGACAATTGGGACGCAGACTGGCACCGATGGACCCGGTGCTGGCCAGCACGGTGTTCGGCGTGAATTTCCCCGGGCCGCTGGGTCTGGCCGCCGGCTTCGACAAGGACGGCACCGGCCTCAATGTCTGGGGCGCATTGGGTTTCGGCTACGCAGAAGTCGGCACCGTCACCGCTCACGCTCAGCCGGGAAACCCGTCGCCTCGGCTGTTCCGACTGCCAGACGATCGCGCGCTGCTCAACCGGATGGGGTTTAACAACGACGGCGCTGCCGCACTTGCCAAGCGGCTGGCCGGCCATCGTTCCGATGTGCCGATCGGCGTGAACATCGGCAAGACCAAGCTGACCGCGGTCGAGGACGCCGCCGACGATTACCGGGCCAGCGCCCGCCTGGTCGGACCGTACGCCGACTACCTAGTGGTCAACGTCAGCTCGCCAAACACACCCGGGCTGCGAGACCTCCAGGCCGTCGAATCCCTGCGCGACATCCTGACCGGTGTGCAGGCGGAGACGTCGACGCCAGTCCTGGTCAAGATCTCACCTGACCTAGCCGACCACGATATCGACGAGATCGCTGATCTGGCAGTCGATCTCAAGTTGGCCGGCATCGTCGCCACCAATACCACCGTGTCGCGGGCCGGCCTGCGCACGCCCGGTGTCGAGCGGCTCGGCAGCGGCGGCATCTCCGGTCCGCCGCTGCGCGCCCGCGCCGGCGAGGTGCTGCGGCGGCTGTACGGTCGGGTCGGCGGCCGGCTGACGCTGATCAGCGTCGGCGGCATCGAAACCGTCGACGACGCCTGGGACCGGATCACCGCCGGAGCCTCACTGCTGCAGGGCTACACCGGCTTCGTCTACGGCGGCGGCTTGTGGGCCAAGCACATTCACGACGGCCTGGCCGTTCGGCTGCGCGACGGTGGTTTCGCGTCGCTGAGCGACGCGGTGGGCTCCGGCTAAGCGGATTACTCCTGCTCGTAGGTCGCGTGGATCACCGCTCGCGCGATCGCATGCTGGAACAGATTGAAGCCCAAATAGGCCGGGCTGGCGTCCTCCGGTAGGTCAAGCTTGTCGACGTCGACGGCGTGCACGGCGACGTAGTAGCGGTGCGGCCCGTGACCGGCAGGGGGCGCCGCACCGATGTAGCGACGCTGCCCCGCGTCGTTGACGAGCGTCAGGGCGTCGCCGGGCAGGTCGCTGCCGTCACCCGCGCCGGCCGGAAGCTCGGTGACCGAAGCAGGCAGGTTGGCCACCGCCCAGTGCCAGAAGCCGGACGCCGTCGGCGCGTCCGGATCGTAGACCGTCACGGCGAAACTCTTTGTGCCCTCGGGGAATCCCGACCAGGACAGCTGCGGGCTGACGTCGTCACCGCCGGCGCCCATGATGCCGCTGACGTGTGGGTTCGCCAGCACCTCCCCATCGGCGAACGATTCCGACTCCAAGTGAAACGACGGCAACGGCGGTAGTGCGGCGTACGGGTCGGGTGCTGTGGTCATCAGTGAATCCCCTCTCGTGTGATCGGCTAACAGTGCAACAGAAAGTGGGCGAGCACCTCGGTGCCAAACCTCAACGCGTCCACAGGTACCCGTTCGTCGATGCCGTGGAACAGCGCGGCGAAATCGAGGTCGGGTGGCAGGCGCAGCGGGGCGAAGCCGAAGCAGCGAATACCCAAGCGCTCGAACGCTTTCGCGTCCGTCCCGCCGGAAAGCATGTACGGCACCGTCCGCGCGTCGGGGTCGACGGACAGCAATGCCGCGTTCATCGCGTCGACCAGGGCACCGTCGAACGTCGTTTCATACGACGGCAGGCTGGTGACCCATTCGCGCGTGACGTCGGGTCCGATCAGCTCGTCGACCTCGGACTCGAACGCGGCGAGGCGGCCGGGCAGGATTCGGCAGTCAACGATCGCTTCGGCGGTGGCCGGCACCACGTTGGTCTTGTATCCGGCATTGAGCATGGTCGGGTTGGCGGTATCACGTAACGTGGCCTTCACGATTCGCGCGATCGGGCCGAGTTTCTCCACCGCGCCATCCACGTCGGGCGAGTCGGTGTCGAAGGTCAATCCGGTTTCTTCACCGACGGCGGTCAGGAACTGCGTGACGCTGTCGGTCGGCACCACCGGAAAGACGTGGCGCCCGAGCTTTGCCACCGCCTCGGCGAGCGTGGTGACCGCGTTGCGGTCGTGCACCATCGAGCCGTGGCCCGGTCGACCGTGTGCGGTCAGCCGCATCCAGTGCATGCTCTTCTCGGCTGTCTCGACCAGGTACAGCCGTCGCTCGCCGCCGTCGCGCCGCGGCACGGTCAGCGAGAAGCCGCCGACCTCGCCGACCGCCTCGGTGATGCCCTCGAACAGGTCGGGCCGATTGTCGACCAGCCATTGCGACCCCCACTTGCCGCCGTTCTCCTCGTCGGCGACGAACGCAAACACCAGATCGCGCGGCGGGACGATGCCGGAGCGGCGGAAATGGCGGGCCAAGACCAGCATCATGCCGACCATGTCCTTCATGTCGACCGCGCCTCGGCCCCAGACGTAGCCATTCTCGACGGCGCCGGAGAACGGATGCACACTCCATTCGGCCGGCTCCGCGGGCACCACGTCGAGATGTCCGTGGATCAGCAGCGCGCCGCGTGAGCTGTCGGCGCCCTTCAGGCGAGCGAAGACATTGCCCCGGCCCGGGGCGCCGGACTCCAGGTACTCGACCTGATAGCCGACCTCCTCGAGTTGCTCGGCGACCCAGTGGGCACACTCGGCTTCGCCCTTGGTGGTGGCGAGGTCACCGGTGTTGGTCGTGTCGAAGCGGATCAGCGTGCTGACCACGTCCACGACGTCGTCCATTGGAGTCTGGCCGGGCACCGTCACAGTCACCCTTCCTACCATCGACGGCCACACCGATGCGCGCCGCGCCGCTCGCCGGGCTGGTTTGGGTGCGGGCGCCGGAATCCGATAGCCTTAGCTGCCAAATCAGGCTCGGTCCGAGTGGCGGAATGGCAGACGCGCTAGCTTGAGGTGCTAGTGCCCTACTAATGGGCGTGGGGGTTCAAGTCCCCCCTCGGACACGTCCGGCGACACGACTTAAGTCGGCAGTCGCCGTGACTCGCTGAAGATGCGGGTCGTAGTCGAGGCGCAGGCCCAGGCTTGCGTATACCTGAGCGCGTTCCGCCCCGGTTGCCTCACCAAGCACTGCTGACAGCCCGCCCAATTCCTCAACCAACTCGCTGATTTGTGCGGCAGTCATGACGCGAGGTCGCTCCGCTTGCTCAAGACGGACCTTCAGCTCGTCGCGCTCGGCGGTGCGGCGGCGCAATGCAACAGTCAAATCCTCAACGGCCACACCAGACTCCACGGCGGTAACCAGAGCAGCAACCTTCGCATTCGCCTCGCTGAGCTGGCGCTGCAAGGCCGCGTAGCCAGCCCCTGCTACCGGGTCCGCGTCTTGCCCGCGTGCCAAGTCGGCCGGATCGGCCAGGGTGGCGATCCATTCGTCAAGTCGCGCAGTCACCTCATCTTCACGGAGGTAGACGGTGCGCGGGTGATCACTCAGGTCCGCGGGTACCGAACGCGACTTACCGAGCTCACAACGGTAGAGGATGCGTGTTGTTCGCTTCCCGACGCGGGCAGCGCCCTGCATCCGCCGTCCACATGCGGCACAGAACAGCAGCCCACGCAGTGCATATGGCACTGTTGACTCTCTGCTGCAAACAAGACCGGGACCCCGCCGCGCCTGCATCCGAAGACGGACAGCCTGCGCTAGTTCGTCACGGATCAGCGCTTCATGCGTGCGGCGTTCTGGTGCGATCCAGTCGGCCTCATCACGCCACCGCATACGAGTCTCATACCCCGCAGCGACATCATCGGGGTTGACCAGAACCTCGTATTTCTCCTGCTTGCCCCAAACACGGATACCGCGGTACGCCGGGTTGTCGAGTATCGCGCGGATCGCCGAATGGGACCATCCTCGTGGGTCACGATGCCGATTCCGTGCCGGGTCGTACTGGCTCGGTGACGGTACACCATCGTCGGTGAGCAGTTGCGCGATATAGCGCAGGCCCGCTCCGTCGGCGTACATGCGGTAGATCCGCTCGACGACCGAAGATGTCGCGGGGTCGGGTTCGAGGCGGTGAAGCCGCTGCCCAAGATTGGCCTTGGCAGGGTTTGGATGCGGGCCGGCATCGACGAGCCGGTAACCGTAGGGTGGTCGACCACCGAGATATCTGGCGGTGTCCTGCGCGAGTGCTGACATCGCCGTACGGACGCGCATTTGGATTCGAGCGCGCTCTCCCTTGCTCATGCCGCCGAACAGAGTCATCACCAGGTCGTGTGCCTCGGAGCCGGGATCGACCGCTCCGCCGACCTCGGGTACCCACAGGCCAACTCCGTAGTGCGTGAGGACAGGGAAGGTGAGCGCGAACTGCGGCCCGTAGAACGCACGGGCGGGTTCCCCAATCACTACGGCATCAAAGCTACGGTCCCGACAAGCGACATCAGCAAGCAGACGTGACGCCTCTGGCCTGCGCTTCCACGGCAGTGAACGGCTCTGTCCCACATCGAAGTAGTCGGCGGCGATGAATCCGCCGTGCGGAGTGATCAGGTCCATGGCACGCCGCTTCTGCCAGCTGCGGCTCGCCTCCGGGTCTTGAGCGTCCTCCGTGCTCACTCGGCCATAGAAGGCGAACCTCAGGCTCACGCCACTCCCCTCCCTGATCCAAGCATCCGGTCCCGCACAGCCATTATCACGTGTACCAGCGCGCGGTTGGCCTCGGACGGAAGTCGATATTGGTTGGGCACAACAATTTCAACACCCCCCTCTGACACCGTCGGCGCATCGGGACGAGCGTCACACCCGGAGCGAGCACGTGCTGCTCGGGACCTGTCAGCCATCGCTTCCCCCTGGCGGATCCCATTGTTGATTGCGGGCTTGGCCACGGACTTCGATCAGTCCGATGCGGCGGGTGTGGATGTGTTGGACGGCCGCGGAGTAGATGAGGGTCCGGTCGCCGAGGCTGGTGGGGCCGGCACGATCGAATTCCCATGCCACCAGATCATCGCCATCGGTGGAGTCGAGGCCGAGATCATGTTGGTGCGCAGTGCTTTTTAAACGTTGTTCACGGGTCCAGGCCGCGCGACGTTCGCGCAGCGCGGTCATCGTGGTGGAATAGCGGCGGGATTTGCTGGTGATGTGGCCCCGGTAGCCCAGGGTGTGCAGCCACCGACCGACACCGGCCAGTCCCTTATCGGCGAGTTGGCTGATGGCGGTCAGGATCGCCCGAACGTGGTCGCAGACATCGAGGTCAGCGATGGCCTCGGTGGAGATGCGTCGCGCGCTGATCCCGACGTCAGCTAAGGATTTGGTGACGTATTTCGCGAGGTAGCGAGCTACGCGGCGGCCTGGAAGAACCCCGCCGTGTGGTGAATCCTCCTGCACAGCAGAGCCGTCCGTGCCGGCGTGCCGGTTGTCGATGGGTTGGGTGTCGACTTGTGTGCCGAACCTGATCACCCGTGTCGCTGTATTTGAGGATGAGTCGGTGACCGTCACGGCCACGGTTCGAACGGCCTGTTGGATGATGGTGGCCAGTTCGGTTGCCGCAAGGGGCGCATGCCAGTCATGACCGCCAGAGTCATCGCTGTCGGGCGGGTCGAGGCGGATCAGGGCATGAATGTGCGGGATGAGCCGGGCTTGCAGTTCGACGACTTTGATGAAGCTGACCTGCACCGCATCCGGGTCGGCGCCCGAAGCGCGTAGCTCTCGGCGCAGTGTGCGTCGCAGGGTGATGGTGAAGCGTCGCCACAGTTCGGGCAGGTGCCATGTGAACAGGACATGCCCGGTGTAGTCGTAGCAGTCCGCGCAGATCGGCTGTCCCGCATAGATATCACCTTCGCCGTGGGTTGTGCTGCACCACAGTGGTTTTCCATGCGGGCAACGGCGGTAGCCGCCAGTGTGGTGGTGGTCGCGACACACACGCTGCTTCTTGTCGCCTGCACGCGCGGCGGCGTGAACAGGCCCGTAGCTAGGTGCGGTGAGGGTGACGAACACCTGCGGACGATCGGCCACTGCTGCGGGGATGTTGTGGTGGCCGCCGGCGGTGCCAGCGTGCACGAGCTGCCACGTGTCGCGGGCGTACAGGTCTGAGCACGATGGGCATACCTGAGCGCGGCGGTTGTTGCACCGTGTCCACACCACCCGATCGCGGCCTATCTCGTCGGTACCTCTGAGTTGGATGGGGTGGGCGCAGAAGCCAACAGATTCCGCGCGCCGCCACCACGATTCGAACCCCGTCGAGGACGCGCGGCGCACCATCTGATCCACCACCGCATTGGTGTCGATCGAGCCGGGAACCCCGGGCAACACCAGCGTGGGGGCTGTCGTTGCAGTAGTCACCGTTGACCCCGGGCGGTGTCGGTGCGCCCGCTGTTGGACTGGTTGGTTCGGGTCGCGGCACGAGGTGGCCGGAATCGTGCTGCCAGAGTGGCGATGTCGTGGTCGGCGACGTGAAATGCCCGTACCCGCACCGGTTGGGCCGTGCCATCGATCATCATGTAGCCCACACCGGGAGTGGTGTCGGGGATGTGATCGCAGTCGGCCCCCGCGTCGCGGGCGCCCTGGCCCAAAACCATGGTGGTTTGGGTGGCTTCGGTCAACCGCAACCCGATTCGCACGGTAAACAGCTGCCGCACCGGCAGGGTGTCTTTGGCCGGATCTTGCACCGCTGCCACCACCGAAATGCCGACGGCCCGGCCTTGGGAGAGCAGCAGGCCCAACAGCTGTTCAATTTCGCTGCGCACCTTGCGGTCGGTCACATACGCAGTCAGCGCGGCGATCTCATCGATCACCACCACGAATAACGGCTCAGTCGGAGTCGGGGTGTGCATGCGCGTCTTGCCCCGTAACCGATTGGCGCGGGCGTGCATCACCTCCACTAGTTGCCGCAGCAGGTACAGGGTGGTGCCAGTGGCGTCGTGGGTGAACACCGTGAACATGGGTGCTCCGGCGCCCAGTTCCATGCCGCCTTTCGGGTCGATGACGCAGAGCCGCACTTGTCCGGTTTTCACGGCGGGGGCGAGGCCAGCGATCAGTGACCACAACACTGAACCTTTCCCCGCGCCGGTCGCGCCAGCCACGAGCAGGTGGTGGCCAAGCAGAGGTAGGTGCCACCAGTGGCGGGTTTCGGTGATCCCGACCCGCACCGACCCCACATCCACCGCAGTCGCCGTCGTGGGCATGGGCAGGGCAATCGGGTCGGCCAGCACGTCGCCGCGCATCAGGGTGATGCGTAGCTCTCCGGGCGCGGTCGCGCGGATGGCGATCCGGTCGGCACGCCAGGCGGCGGCTAGCGCCTCCGATTGCTTGTGCCAATCAGCCAGGGAGTGGCCGGTGACCACTCGCAGCGCCAGGACGTCGGTCGTCTTGCCGATGCGCACCGACTGCAAGGTCGGCACCAAGGTGCGTTCGCCAAGTGTGGCGGTCAGGCCGTGCAGGGTGCACACCGATTGCCAGGTGCGGGTGTAGCGCGACCAGGTCAACCAGCGCCGCCGCACCGGCTCGGTGACCCATCCGTGAAACGATCGCGGGTCCAGCCACGCCCAGCCCGCATACGCGGCAGCGAAAGCAATACCGATGATCAGACCCGCGCGTGAGCCATGGGTAATGGCCATCGCCACGCTGGCGATGATCGGGATGCTGATGGCCGGGAACAGGACCGCCCACCACAGCAGATACCCGGCCGCTTTGAACAGTGAGAGGATGAGGTCGGTGATCCAGTCGTCGTCGTTGGATTGAGAGTTCTTGCTGTTTTTGTAGTTTGATGCCATGACAGGCGTCCCTCTGGTGAGTGAATGGTCGATAGCAGCTCACGTGCTGGGGCGCGACACCCACGAGCGCCGCGCCCCAGCAAATGGGGTTATTTCTGCGCGCGGGACGCTTGATCGCTCGGCGCAGCCGCGGGGTTGGTGGGGGTGATGGCGTCGGCACGGAACGCCACGCCGCTGCGATCACCTTGAGCCCAAGGGATAGCAACCAGACCCGCGACTGAAACAGGTTGGGTGACTGTCACTTTCGGATCCCCGGCGACGGTGACGTTGAGCACTTCACCACCGGTGTCATCCAACGCCAACAGCTGCGCGGCATACAGTGGCACGCCGGTGGCGGTGTCCACTTTTGGGCTGCCGGTCTCGAAGTTCAGCCGCGGCTCGGCCGCTCGGGTGACGATGAACCGTGTGCCTGATGTGTCGATCCTTAAACGCATTGTCCCGCTGTTCCTTTCGTGATCTGTTTGCGCCCGTTGCGGCGCTGGGCTCAGTTCACGTGGACATCGCGGACGTAGCGAGGGACGTTGGCAGGCATTGCCGACACTGCCGCAGACATTTCGGACACGACAGGGACATGCCCGTGGGCATCGGACGGGCATCACCGCCGCGGGGCGGCGGCAGTCGCATGGCAAACTAGGAACCACGCGCTGAGGATGGACAGGGATGACACGGAAAGATGTGCGCTGAGACGATGGGCGATCAGGACGGCGACGCCGAGGCCGCCACGATCCCCAACGATCGCCTCACCCAACGGCTGCACGCCAAGGGACTCTCCCCACAGAGGTTCGCCACTGCGGTGGGCGTGGATATCAAGACGGTGCGCCGCTGGCTGGCCAACATCGACTACAACGTCCGCGAGGACAACGCCCGCCGCGCCGCTAAGCTGCTTGGCTGCACACCGCACAACCTGTGGCCCAACCAGTATCCTGCCCCTACCGCGAGCGCGCTGGCGACGACGTCGCTGGGTGGTCCGTTCACCGCGACGCTGTATGCCAGCCGCACCCAGTTACCGATCACTGCATGGCAGCAGCATTTCGCCGGCGCCACCACCGGCATCGACATCCTCGTCCTGGCGGCGACGTTCCTGTTCGACACCCTCGACGGATTCCTCGACACCCTGCTCGACGCCGCCGCCCGCGGCGTTGCGGTGCGGTTTCTCGTCGGTGACCCCGACACGCCCACCATGATCCTGCGCGGCGAGGAGGAAGGCATCGGCGAAGCCGTCATAGCCCGCTGCCGCACCTCCGTGGAACTACTCGCCCCGCATGCCGGCACACCGGGCCTGGACATTCGCACCCACGACACGATGCTGTACACGTCGATCTTTCGGGTGGATGACGCCATGATCGTCAACTTCCACATCTACGGCTCACCCGGGCGCAACAACCCGGTGCTGGCGCTGTCGCGCCACCACGAACCCCGGCTCTGGGCCACTCTCGAACAGGCCTTTACCCAGGTCTGGGACCACGCCACACCCCTGACCGCGAAAGGCTGACCCTCGATGCGCATCGACTACTACAACGACCCCAACGCTCCGGCACCTAACAGTGTCGTCCCGTCGGCTTCGGCCATCGTCACCGACGAACACGGTCGTATCCTGCTGATCAAACGCCGCGACAATACGCTGTGGGCGCTACCGGGCGGCGGACACGACATCGGCGAAACCATCGCAGACACCGCCGTGCGCGAGATCAAAGAGGAGACCGGTCTCGACGTCGAAGTCACCGGCCTGGTCGGTGTCTACACCAACCCTCACCACGTCGTCGCGTTCACCGACGGTGAAGTCCGCCAACAATTTTCCCTGTGCTTCACCGCCACCGTGCTCGGCGGTGAGCTGGCCATCGACCACGAAAGCACCGACATCGCCTGGACTGCCCCCGACGACATCCCCAACCTGGACATGCATCCGTCGATGCGTCTGCGAATCGAGCACTACCTGCAGCACCGCGACCGCCCCTACCTCGGCTGACCTACGGCTGCTACAGCCAATGGCGTACCCGCCGCACCGCCGCCAGCAGATCCTCGCGGCCCGCACCGACCGCTCGATGCACCGGATCCTCGGGCCCATAGCGCGCCAACACGTCACCCAGTCGATCCTGCGGCGATATCGGCGACCCGTCGGGTCCGGTCGTTAGATCACAATAGTTCAACGCATCCAGAACATCGCTGGGCGGCTCGCCGAACTCCGATAAACCCGACAGGCCCCGCTCGGAGGCTTCCACGCGCGCTCCGGTATGAAACGCCACCAAGGAGGCGACCATCTCCCCAAAGCCGGCCGATCGGACAAACTCCGCGCCATCGAGCGGATGAAACCCACTTTGGCGCACCGATGGTGCGTAGCCGATATCGTGCAGCCACGCCGCCGCCACCAGACAGTCCGCTGTCTGCGCATTGAAACGCCGAGTCAGCCGCTCGGCAGTCGTCGCGACACCCCGCACATGCGCCAGCCGCCGAGGCTGCCCCGCCAGCCGTGCCTCGGCCTCTCGCCGTGCACGCTGCGCCAGCATCCCGCTCACAACCGCCATCCTACGAGTCCCATCGCCATGGCGCGGACCCGCAACTGATGCTCAGCGGAGCCCGGGCCGCCATAGCCCGCGAGGAACCGGCGGCTACCTGCGGGCTTCGCTACGCTCCCTCTGCTCCCGTCCGCTGGCGCTCCCGTCCGCGCCGCTCGCTACGCTTCGCCCTCCGTCCGCCGCCACACAAGCTTGCACACGACGACGAGCGCTGTACATCTCAACGGCCACGGCATCCTGGCACCACGACAAGCCAGGACTCCTCGCTCCTCGCCGCATCGAGACGCCGCGGGCAGCAGGCGCGACCAACGCCCGCCTGACCGCCGCTGGCCTGCGATGTGAGAACTTTCTTTACTGCTATCAAGTCGATGGCGGCACGTTGCCACCAGCTCGACACCGCAGCCGCCCGACTCGAACGCCACGTCGACACCATCACCGCCACCGCCGCACCCGAGCTACAGCGTCGGGCCCGACACCGCTGCCACGCTGCTGACCGCCCTCGGCGACAACCCCGCTCGGATCAGCAGCGACGCCGCTTTCGCCAAACTGTGCGGGGTCAGCCCACTGGAAGCCTCCAGCGGCAAAACGATCCGCCACCGGCTCAATTGGGGAGGCAATCGCG
This sequence comes from Mycobacterium paraterrae, assembly GCF_022430545.2. Taxonomy (NCBI): domain Bacteria; kingdom Bacillati; phylum Actinomycetota; class Actinomycetes; order Mycobacteriales; family Mycobacteriaceae; genus Mycobacterium; species Mycobacterium paraterrae. The sequence continues at coordinate 4,936,734 of NZ_CP092488.2, forward strand.
ACGCCAACCGTGCCCTGCACGTCATCCTGGTGGTGCGCATGCGCCGTCACCAGCCCACCCGCGACTACTTCGTTCACCGCCTGGCCGAAGGCAAAACCAAGAACGAGATCATGCGCTGCATCAAGCGTTACATCGCCCGCGAGATCTACCATGCCCTCCGCCAACCCAGCAGAAGAACCAACGAACTCATTGCCTGAAGATAGGAGCATCTGGTATCAACTCCCGAAGGGCACCCGATCCGCAATGTCCACCCATTTCGTGGCGATATGGCACCTCTGTAGATGCCATCAATCCTCCTCCCAGGTGAGTAATGTGCAGGTGGCTAATCGTTCAGGGTCATAGGGAACGCGAGATGATTTCCTTCATCACCTCATTTGTGCCGGCGTAGATTTTCTGCACGCGCTGGTCCACCCACAATCTCGAGATGGGATACTCGGTCATGTACCCATATCCGCCGTGGAGCTGCAAACAGTCATCGAGCACCTTCATCGCTCGCTCAGTGGTCCACCATTTCGCCATGGCGACGGTCTGGACGTCGAGTTGGCCCGCGAGGTGTAGGTCGATGCAGTAGTCCAAAAATACTCGTGCGATGCGCGTTTCGGTTGCAGCTTCGGCCAAGATGAATTTCGTGTTCTGAAAGCCGAAGACGGGCCGTCCGAACGCTTCCCGCTCACGGGTGTATTTGAGTGTCTGCTCCACGGCAAGTTCCATCGCCGCGACCGCCCCAACCGCGACGATGAGCCGCTCTTGAGGTAGCTGCGTCATCAGCTGAATGAAACCCTGACCCTCGGTCTCGCCCAGGAGGTGCGAGCGGGGAACTCTTACGTCGTCGAAGAACAACTCGGAGGTGTCTTGTCCGCGTTGGCCGATTTTGTCGAGGACCTTGCCGCGCCGGAATCCGGGTCGATCGGCTTCGGCGACGATCAGCGAGATGCCGGCGGCGCCCTGACTTGGATCTGTCTTGGCGACGACGATGATCAGGTCGGCTTGCTGACCGTTGGTGATGAAGGTCTTTGCGCCGGTGATCACGTACTCGTCACCGTCAAGAATTGCTTTGGTCTTGACACTCTGCAGATCAGAACCGGTCCCTGGCTCCGTCATGGCGATAGCACCGATCATTTCGCCTGAGGCCATCTTGGGCAGCCACTGCCTCCGTAGTTCTTCGGCCGCGTACTGGAGGATGTAGTGCGCGACGATTCCGCTGTGCAGCCCTGCGCCCCATGAGCTGTCCCCGACTCGGGCTTGCTCTTCGAGTACGACGGCTTCGTGCGCGAATGTGCCGCCTCCCCCGCCGTATTCTTCGGGTATGGACATGCAGAGCAGGCCTAGTTCGCCGGCTTTGTGCCACAATTCTCGGTCAACTTGGTGCTGGTCTGCGAAACGTTGCGCATGTGGTGCCAATTCGGTCGAGAAGAACTTCGCGGCAAGGTCACGAAGCTCGAGCAATTCGGCGCTCATCCAGGGAGAAATTGATGCTGTCACAGGATTCCCTCTCGGCTGTTCAATATCAATGGGTTTGATTTCTTAGGACGTTTCGATCTGATACTCGCCGGCGGAGTGACGCGCGCGTATGGCCTTCTTGTCGTATTTTCCGACGCTTGTTCGAGGAATCTCAGACACGAAGCTCCACCGCTTCGGGATCCACCACTTGGCGACCTTGTCCAACAGAAACGCGCGCAGTCGGTCGATGTCGACCTCGGCTCCACGGTGAACCACGACCAGGGCGAGCGGTCTTTCCTGCCATTTGTCGTCGGGAACTGCCACCACCGCAGCCTCGTAGATCGCCGGGTGACCAATCAGCGTGTTTTCCAGCTCGACTGAGGAGATCCATTCTCCACCTGACTTGATGACGTCCTTCCCACGATCGGTCAGCGTGAGATACCCGTCCGGGTCGATCCGGCCGACGTCGCCGGTGCGCAGCCACCCTCCGTCGAACTTGTCCGGATCATCGTCGCCGAAGTAGGCGCCGGTGATCCACGGGCCTCGCGCCTGTATTTCACCCGCTGATCGACCGTCCCACGGCACTGTCTTCTTGTGGTCGTCACGCAACCGGATCTCGACACCGCACATCGGCCGACCCTGGCTTTCGCGCATCTCCCACGCACGGGTCTCGCCTACTCCGTGCGCTGCGCGTGCGACGGTAGCCAGCGGCGAGGTTTCGGTCATGCCCCATGCCTGCACGATAGGCACGTTGTACTTGTCTTCGAATGCCCGCATCAGCGAGACGGGGACTGCCGATCCGCCGCAGGCAACCAGCCGAAGTGAGGAGATGTCCCGGGCGGGATTCGATTCCAGGTATCGATCGACATCGTTCCAGATCGTCGGCACTGCACCGGCGATAGTCGGCTGAGTCTCTTCGATGATCGACACCAGCGGCGCGGCTTGCAGATGGCGATCGGGTAATACCAAGTCCGCACCAGACATCAACGCCGCGTAGATCAGTCCCCACGCATTGGCGTGAAACATCGGGACAATGGCCAGGATACGGTCGGCCTCGCTCACTGCCAGGGCGTTCGACGTGCAGGCGGTCAGTGCATGTAGGTAGGTCGAACGGTGGCTGTAGACAACACCTTTGGGATTTCCAGTAGTCCCGCTGGTGTAGCACATGGCCGCGGCGGAACGCTCATCGATCTCGGGCCAATCGAAAGTCTCCGGTTGCTGCGCCAGGATCTCCTCGTAACGCAACACCGTCTTCCCGCATCGCTGCAGCGGAGCGAGGTCGCCGCCCCCGGTGGCGATGACCGTATGCACCGACTCCATCGCTGGTAGCGCACTAGCCAACAATGGCGCAACCGACGCATCCACCAGGATGATCTGATCGCTGGCATGGTTGGCGATGTACGCGAGTTGCTCTGGAGCCAAACGAATGTTGAGGGTGTGCAGCACCGCGCCCATGGAGGGAACCGCGCAGTAGGCCTCGAGATGTTCTTGGTTACTCCACTGAAAAGTGGCCACCCGTTGATCTGCCGTTATTCCGAGCCCGCGCAACGCATTGGCAAGTCGGCCCGCTCGCCCCAGGACGCTACGGTAGGACATACTTCGGTATCCAATTCCGTCGGGGGTGATCACCTCGCTGTTTCCGTGAATGGAGGCGGCATGGCGGACAATTGCCGAGATTGTGAGCTGGACGTCTTGCATCGTGCTGTGCATTACGCATCGGCCCTTCAGGCGAACAGGTCTGGATGGCGACTCGCATCGCCTATGAGCGTCCCGTAGTGGGTTCTGAGCGCTTGCAGGATCTCTGCCAGCGGTAGATCGTCGAAGGCGCCTCGATCCCTCAGATATTCCATGTGTTGTGTGCCGTCACCGGCGAACCCGTGCAGCAGGGCGTCTGTGCGCCCGTCGAAATCAATTGGCGGGACGCCGAACCGTGCGCATAGCTCGCGATTGAACGCCGGAGTTGCCTTGACCCAGACACCGCAGAGATGCATGAGGCTGTATCCGTGGTAGACGAAGACGTCGGTACCGCCCATCCGCTCACGCAATGTCTCGGTCTGAAGGTGGTTTCGGACATCGGCGAACCCCAGCCGCGCTGGGATGCCTGCTGCTCGGCAGGCCGCCGTCAAGAGCACCGCCTTCGGGACGCAGTAAGCGCGGTCTGCAGTTGCGATGGTGCTGGCGCGATACGCATGCGGGTCATCGGTCACGGTGTAGGGGTCATACCAAATCGAGTCGCGGACCGCAGTGAAGATGGCTATGGCCTTCATGGTGTCGTCGACCGCGCCGCGGGTCGCCGATGCAACGAAGTCGCGTACCGATTCATGTTGCCAATCGAGGAACTCCGTGGGCTCCAGGTAAGGCGAGTTCTCACCGCTCATCGGTGCCGCAACGTCACAGGCAGTCCGTCCACGGGAATGGGCAGCGAGGTGTTGTCCCAACGCACGTGATAGTCGTTTGGGACCGTCCAAGCGTAGGTACGCAACATCTGGTGCAGGATTGCCTTCACCTCGAGTGTGCCGAACTGCATCCCAATGCATTTGTGCGCCCCCCCGCCGAACGGCACCCAGGCGAATCGGTGCTGTTGGTCCTCGCGCCGGGGCTCATCGAAGCGCGACGGATCGAAACGGTCCGGGTCGCTCCATATTCTGCGGTCGAAGTGATTTACGGCGGGTGTGATTGCGCACAAGGTTTCACGGGGGATGTGATAGCCGTCGATGGCGACATCACGGACGGTCTTGCGCATCACCAGCGGAACGGGCGCCAGCAGACGCAGAGCTTCTTTGAGGATCAGATCGAGGACCGTCATCCGCTCCAGTTCGTCGATATCTGGCGAATCGTGACCGAAGGACCGCGCCTCCGCCGCTGCCTTCTCCTGCCACTCAGGATGTTTAGCGAGGAAGTAGGTGACAGCAGTGGTGGTGATCGTGGAGGTGTCATGGGCGGCCATCATGAGAAAGATCATGTGGTTGATCACATCCTCGTCGGAGAACCGTTCACCGTCTTCTGTGGTCGCCTGGCAGAGGGCGGCGAATAGATCGTCGGTCTCGCCTGCACGCGCGGCCGGCAGGTGTCGGGAGAAGTAGTCCTCCAACACGCGCCGCCCATGCACGCCGGCGCGGAACCTGGTGCCCGGGAGTGGAACTCGCACAAAGGAACTCGCCGCGCGAACAGTGGACACGAACGCCTCGTTGACAGCAGCGCTCTCGTCCTTGCCGCGGCCACCCATGAAGACATCCGTGGCAATATCGAGGGTGAGATTCTTCAACAACGGGTAGATCCGGACCGACGGACCGGTCGGCCACGCGGGCACGGCTGCGCGAACGCACGGGGCCACCTGCCCGACATATCCGGTCAGGCGAGGACGCGTGAACGCCTCCTGCATGATGCGCCGGTGCATCAAATGTTCGTCGAAGCTCATGAGCATCAACCCGCGATGGAAGAAAGCATCGATCAGGAAGGACCAGCCATCTTGAGAAAAGGCCTTGGCTTCGCTTGTGAACGCCTCACGCGTTGCGTCTGGACCGGCGATGACCACCATTTTGGTACCGAATGCGCCCATCCACGACACCGAGCCCAAACGTTCGTAACGCTCCCGACTGAATTCTGAACCAAATCGGATGTAGTCGACAGTGTGCCCCAGCAACGGGAGTCCAGCGTCCCCTAGGACGGCTCTCAGCCCAGATCCGGCGGGGGCCGGCGCAAGTTCCCGGACTCTCCAGTCCCGACTCCACTGTCGCCATTTGTCATCGACGACGCGGGGGGCGGGCGCCAACAGGACAGACGTCAACCGCTCCTTGGGGTGACGCGTGATTGCGAGAAGCTGATTAGCCACGATGCCTCCTGGGCGCTCTGCTGCACGGATATCTGGTAGTAGTTTACATAGATGTGCTGAATGTCAATATTCGAACAGTTAACAGTGAAATGTTAGACACCGCCTGCGACCCGGATCATCTGCGCAGCCTCGCGCGGTTCTCACTCGGGCCGTCTAACTGAAGGCGTTCAACGTGCCTGAATAGATAATCGTGACTGCGTGGTTTGCGGGTGAGGATCCGGTAGGCAAATGTAGGCCCAGGCCAGTTCGTCGGGATCGCGCCACTCGAGGTCGTGTACCAGCTCGCGCAAAGCGCCCACACCGACCTTCGCAGCCGCCGGCTCAATCGTGTGTTGTAGCTTTGCTCGATGTCTGGCCTGACGTCGACCGTACGCCCTGGGTCACTCGCCAAAATCTTGATGAGGGCACCGACATAGCGGACCTGAGACTCGATCATGTAAATGATCGACCCGGAACCGACATTCGTGTTCGGGCCATAGAGGAGAAAGAGATTCGGGAACATCGGGACTGTAATGCCCAGGTATGCGTGCGCCTGCGTCCCCCACACCTCGTCCAGAGTCACTCCGCCCCAGCCGCGAACACGCATCGGGGCGAGGAAGTCGGTAGCGCGGAAACCTGTTCCGTAAATGACGACATCCGCGCGATGGAGTACGCCATCGTCGGTCACGACTCCCTTGTCGCAAAGCTTCGCAACCGCGTTGGTCACCAACGAGACTTCACCGTTGGCAATCGCGGGGTAGTAATCATTCGAGAACAACACCCGCTTGCACCCCGGCGCATCTGATGGCGTGAGTTGCCGGCGCAGCATTGGATCGGCAACCTGCCGATGGAGGTGGTAGCGGGCGACCGCGCCGAGAATGCGTGACAAGGGCTTCGCGTCGACCAACGTCACTGCGAGCACTTCAAAAATCAGCCATACCGCGAAACGCTCAAGACGCAGCCACAGCGGCAGAACCTTAATCAGCTGTTGGTGAAGACGTCCGTACCTGCTGTCCCACTTCGGCAAAATCCAAGGCGCCGTGCGCTGATACAGCGTTACGCGCTGTGCCTCGTGTGCGATCCGTGGCACAAACTGTATCGCGCTTGCGCCTGTCCCGATGACGGCTACTTCCTTGCCGCGCAGCGATACCGAATGGTCCCAACGCGCCGAATGAAAACGCGGCCCCTCGAAGGTGTCTTCGCCGGCAATATTCGGCGTATGAGGTCGCGAGAGCTGCCCCACGGCCGAAATCACGACATCGCACCAGATCGTCTCGCTGGATCCGGTCACCAAACGCCAACGGCCGGCCTGTTCATCGAAGGTCATCTCGACGACTTCGGTCCGCGTGCGCAGCTGCAGGTCCATTCCGTCGGCCAGGACGAGTCGGCGAAGATATTGGAGTATCTCGGGCTGTTCTGCATAACGTCTCGACCAACGAGTGTTGGGCTTGTCCGAGAGTGAGTACAACGCTGACGGCACGTCGCAAGCCGCTCCTGGATAGGTGTTGTCGCGCCAGACGCCGCCGATGTCTGCAGCCTGTTCCACCATGGTGAAGTTGGTGAATCCGTCTCTCTTCAGCTGATGGGCCATGGCGATACCCGCGACGCCGGCCCCGATGATCACTATCGACGGATCGTGTCCTCGGGGATCCCTCGCAAAGCCGCCTGTCATGAGACAGCTAAGAAGCAGTTGATGGCGCGGTGGCAGTGGAGCATCCACGGTCCCAACACTTTCACCGGTGGGCCGAAGCTTTCAGGAAGTTTCCAGCGCGGTGGATCGCCTCACGAGCCTCGGGCAGGATTCGGAACATGGCTTGGAACACGTGGATCTGTCCCCGGTACACCTGTATCTCAACGCTTGATCCGGCCGATCGGAGACGGTCGGCAAGATGCCTCGAGTCATCGATCAACATTTCTCTTCCGCCTACCTGAATCAGGATCGGTGGCATGGACCTGAGGTCTGCGTCGAGCACGCTGAGTCGCTCATTGCGGTGATCTGCACCAGCCACGTACAGGTCAAGAGCGCGGGCCGCGGACCGAGCAGAGGCGAAAGGATCACGGCGGCGAAGTTCGCGTGCCCTCGCGAGTTCACATGTCAGATCCAGGACCGGAGACATGAGAAGCATCGAATCCGGCAGCGGCAGTCCGTCACTACGTGCGCCAAGGGCGGTGGCCATCGTGAGCTGGCCGCCCGCCGAGTCCCCGGCCACCGCAACACCGCGTTCGCCGGAAGCCGATGGCTGCCCGGTGACGAGCCAGCGGTATGCGTTCAGTGCATCGTCGGCGGCAGCGGGAAAGGGATAGCGTGGAGCTAGCCGATACCTCACGGCAAAGATGGGCCGACCGCTCGCGGAGGCAAGTTCACCGAGCAGGCCGCGGTGGGTAGCCGGTGAGCACATGGAGTAGGCGCCGCCATGAATGTAGAGCAACGGAACCGCGTGTGGATCGACCGCAGGAGAAGTGATCCAATCCCCGCGTATCTGATTCCCGGCGAACTCGGTATCTATTGTGCGAACCGCCACGCTTCGGCGGGGCCGCGATCCCACAAGCGCCATCCGGAGTACGCGATCCATCACCGCGAGGCCGTGGGCGCTCGACGGGATGAGTTGCGACAGCGGACGCAGTGTGTTTCGCGAAGTCATTGCCACGAAATGACTTGCAAGACTGGGGCGCCGGTCCGCCGCATCAGTGTTGGTCACCGTGCGCCAACGGATTCTGCGCGACGTTCAAATCGGTAATCGGAGAGCCGGAAGGTGCGGCTACGCCAGTAAGTCTCCAGGGTAGTTGACGGACGCAACGGAACATCGCCGTGTTTGTCGAAATAGTAACTGTTGGCATTGGAACAGCTCGGCTGCCAGAAAACCTGTCGATGTCGGCGGCTAATCATGTCACCGAAGTAGCGGTCGTTCGCCTGCTGTCTGACCTCTACGTGATCAGCCTTCAGCGTGCGCGCACGACGAAGACAGCGGACGATATGCCGACTTTGCGCCTCGATGAGTGTGAAGTACGAGGAGCCGTTGTAACCATAGGGGCCGAAGATATTGAAGTGATTCGGGAACCCTGGGACGCTCACACCCTCGAAGGCTTGGAGGCGGTGCTCATCCCACCAAGCAGACTGCTCCACTCCACCGCGTCCCTTCAGCACATAAGTCGGCATATTGCCCGACTCCATCACTTTGAACCCGGTGGCCAAGACCATGACATCGATCGGATAATTCTTGCCATCTTCAGTGTGAACCGAGGCATGGTCGACATGGGTGATGCCGCTGGTCTCGAGCGAAACATTGCGACGGTTGTACGTCGCGAGATAGGAATTGTGGAAACTCGGTCGCTTACAACCCAACGAATAGCGAGGAATGAGTTGGTCTCGAGTCACCGGATCATCGACCGCCCGACGCATATAGCGTTTCGCCGCCTCTTCCATGAGATCCGACACAGGGATCAACGAGTGAAAATGAGCTGCGATGGGAAATGTGAACTCGACGAACACCTGACTCGCAGTGCGCGTCATCAGCTGTGCCCCCGGCACCAACCGCATCACTGTCGCGGCCCAGCTCGGTATGGAGAAATCCGGCTTCGGCAAGCAGTAAATCGGCGTTCGCTGGAATACCGTCAGACTTGATGCGATCTTCGCGACTTCGGGAATCAGCTGCACCGCAGATGCCCCAGTCCCGATCACCGCCACCCGCTTACCGGTGAGATCTTTCGTATGGTCCCATCTGGCCGTATGCAGCGTCACGCCGGCGAAGTCGCGCACTCCTGGAATATCAGGCCACTTCGGCCGACTGAGGACGCCAGAGCAATTTATCACAAAACGCGCGGTCAGATTCTGACCAGAGGAGCAGCTCAGCCGCCATAGTGCTGCGCATTCGTCGAAACAAGCCTCGTCCACAGTCGTGTTGAACCGGATGTAATTTTGGAGTCCGTATTTTTCTACGCACCGCTCTGCATAAGCCTTCAGCTCATTCCCGTGAGCATAAGTTCGTGACCAGGATGTTCGCATCTCATAAGAGAACTGGTAACTATAGGACGGAATATCGACCGCTATTCCCGGATACGTATTCCAGTGCCATGTACCGCCGACGCCATCGGCTTCATCGACTACCAGAAAATCCGTAAATCCGGCCTTCAACAGGCTGATCGCTGTACCAATCCCAGAAAACCCGGCTCCGACTATTGCAATTTCGTAGTGCTGCCCAGACTCAGAACCCATTACTTCCTCACGTGCGCTTCGATGTCCAACCTATATCCGCTGCTTCGGTTCAGCGTGTTTGTGTCAACTTCAGGTCAGCATCGTCACGCCGAGTGATCTCGTAATCGCGCATATCCAGACGGGACAGTTCCCTAATGAACTGAGTCGCAAAGCCGGGATACATCGTGCCGTTATAGCCATCCTCCGTCAAATACCAGCTGTTGCAACCCGAGTTCCATGTGGTGCGCCGTAACCGCCGCTGAATATTGGAGTGGTACGCGTTTTGGCTATTCTCTTTCACATCCAGGGTATGGACTCCGTTGCCTTGGTCGCGCAAGAGCTCGATTGCTTTTACGATGTAATCGATTGCCGCCTCCATATATAGAAGAGCGGAGTTGTGGCCAGGACCGGAATTAGGCCCGAAAGTGAAGAACAAATTCGGATAGCCGGCCACACTCACGCTCTTGTAGGCAAATCTCCCCTCAGACCACTCGTCTTCGAGTTTTCGCCCGTCGCGCCCCCGGATCGGAAATGGCGTACCGCGTTTACACACATCGAAGCCTGTCGCGAATACTATGCAGTCCACCTCATGCTCGATGCCGTCGGCGGTTCGAATTCCGTTCGGAGCCAGTGTGGCGATCGGCCAGCTGACGAGTTTGCAGTTATCGGCCTGGAGCGCAGGGTAATAGTCGCTAGTCATAAGCATGCGTTTGCACCCAGGTCTGAACTGCGGCGTTAGTTGACGTCTCAACCAGGTGTCCTTCACCTGCCGACGCAGATTCGCCTTTGCGACCGCTTGGATGACAGATGTTGCAGCGGTATCCCAAACCATGCCCACGGCCATGACCTCATGCGCCCAAAACCACGCACCTCGTAGGGCCTGTTCGGTTGCCGGCGTGCGCTTGAAAGTCGAACGCGCCCAGGCCGGATGCCGGAAATTGACCCTCGGTAGCACCCAACCGGGCGTCCTCTGAAACACCTTGACCGACGCCGCCAACCCGACTAATTCGGGGATGATCTGCACAGCGCTCGCCCCGGTCCCGATAACCGCCACCCTCTTACCGCTCATGTCATAGGAGTGGTCCCACCGAGCACTGTGAATCTTTTTCCCCTCGTACGACTCGATGCCACGAATATCCGGGAAACTGGCGTCAGCAAGTGGTCCGCTAGCCATCACGACTGAACGGCCCCGATACCGCCTGCCGCCGGTCGTGTCGACAACCCACTCTCCGGCATCCTCGTCGAATTCCAGTGCACTCACGTCCGCACCGAAATGAATGAACCTCCCAAGATCGTATTTCGCGACAATCGCGTCGATATAGGCGAGAATCTCTGCGCTCCCCGAGTATGCGCGAGTCCAGCCTGGGTTCGGCTCGAACGAGTAGGAGTACAGCAATGACGGAATGTCGCAGGCGGCGCCGGGGTAAGTGTTGTCACGCCAGGTGCCCCCGACGCGATGTGATCGCTCCAAGATGACAAAGTCGTTAACGCCCGCTTGAAGCATTCTCATCGCCGTACCGATACCCGCGAAGCCGGCGCCGACGATCAAAGTCGTTACCGTGTCCGTCATTTAGCGACCGGTTCATAGGTCAGTTCATCCGTCCATGAAGGCGGTCGCCCGAGTACTTGCACGGGGAAGATGTCGATCGCATTGCCTAAGCGCTGGGAAACGAAGTGAAGGGGTTGGGACCGCTTGATCGAGGAGGACATGTGGGCCTTCAAGATGTGATATCCAGGCACCCTCCGCGTGTGCTCACTGCGGTCCCCGACATTGCCATATCGCGTCACCGCGTTGTACAGCTTCTCTTCGGATAGCCCCATCGCGTTGAGATTCATCAACATGCGCGTGAGAAGCGGTATATACAGCAACGCGCCAGTGAGAATACGGGGGTCCATCACAGCGCCGACCGTTTGGATTGCATGGATTCGCATGGGACTGGCGCCGAGGTCATTCAGGACTTGAAAACCTACTGCAAGGTGCCGCGATTCGTCGCTGTTGACCTTATTGAATACTTCCCCGCAAATTGGGTCGTCGACCTCATCAAGGAGAAATTTCAGCAGGGCCCCGTCCAGCGCGGTCTCCAGTGCGGGAATCGCGGCGCCGATGACAGTCAGAGGAAGAGCCTCAGCGTACCGATCTAGCCACTCGATCACGAGACGGATGTTCTTATTCGGTACAGGCTTTTCGCCTTCCTCGATCATGCCCCAGCGACGCATCAGAGCAAGTTCGGCGTTGGCGTGACGCTGCTCCTCGGCGTGAAAGTAACGGTAAATGTCTCCGAGCGCTTCGAAGGGCGCCTTCGGGGCCATCGCAGCAAAGGCGCGCGCTCCGACATGCTCAATCCACACCACGTCGGACATGAATTGCTTGAGTTTGGGACGCTGTTCGTCGGTGATCAACTCCGCACCAGGGGCGCCCCAATCGATATCGGCGAGAGCCCATTGCTTGTTCTTGATCGTCTCGAGCATGTCGCTATATGCGAACGCCATTTCACTGCTCCCTCTGTTCGGCTGGATCGTTCCATGAGGCCACGCGCTCCACCAGCCCCAACGCCCGCGTAAACTGACCGGGTAAAGCTCTTTTCAGTTGCCACAAAATTTTCGCGTCCAGTTGGGGCACTACATAGATTTGTCCGCGATCGTGCGCGTTCAAGGTCGTTCGAGCCACTTGATCCGGCGAAATGCCGGTCCACCTCATCAGGTTGGTCGCGAGTTTCGCCGCCGACTCCTCAATCTGAGGATTTTTGGCGATGTTCGTCTTGACGAAGGTGGGGCAAAGCACTGTGACATTGACGTTAGTACCGCTCAGTTCGGCCGCCAAGGTCTCGGACAGAGCGAGCACTCCGGCCTTACTCACGTTGTATGCCCCCATTCGGGGCGCCGAGCCGAAACTCGCGGCGGACGCCACATTGATCACTCCGCCACGGCCGTTGCTCCGGAGCCGGGGAACGAAAGTCTCGCACCCGTAGATAACACCCCAAAGGTTGACAGAAATCGCAGCGTTCCAGTCCTCGACCGACGTAGCGCCGATGCGATTGCCGCCCGCACCGATTCCGGCGTTGTTGATCACCAGGCTCGCCGCCTTGCCAAACCAGTCTTCACTGGCATCAGCGAGGTTACGGACCTGCTCAAGGTCGGTGACGTCGCATACGACGTCGAAACCCTCGCCGCCGGCCTGCCTCACCAACTCGGCCGACTCTTTCGCAGTGATGGGGTCTTTGTCCGCACACACAACACGTCCACCTCGGCGTGCAAGCTCAACGGCGAACGCGCGGCCGATACCGCTCCCTGCGCCTGTGACTACTGCGTGGGCGCGGTGGGTTCTACCTGGTGAACTACCGAACGGCAAGAACCTCATCTGCTTGCCTTTCGGATCGCGACACTGATTTCCGGTGCGGGAGACCATTGATTTGGGGGCATCAGCCACCATTGGTGTCGCATGCCACCAGTTTGGTCGTGAGCCCGACGTTTTGTCAAGATGTTTGATGTGCGGTCGAGAAACACGCGCTGGGGTGGTCGGACCGGTGCTGAGCGTCGAGCAGAGCGACGGCAGCAATTGATCGAGGCTGCGACCGAGATTTGGAGTGAGAGCGGTTGGGCCGCAGTGACTATGCGCGGCGTGTGCGCCCGGACAGGGCTCAACGATCGATACTTCTACGAGGACTTCAAGACGCGCGAGGATCTTCTCGTCGCAGCGTGGGATGGCGTTCGCAATGACATGCTCGGCGAGGTTTCCGCGCTCTTCGACGAGCGTGTGGATCGGCCGCCGATCGAAACCATCACCGCGGCGATCGCCATCGTGGTCGACCGGATCGCACGCGATCCTGGCCGGGCGCACATCCTCCTCGCTCAGCATGTAGGTAGCTCACCGCTGCAAGATCGCCGCGCTGTGGCGCTGCAGGACGCAACGCAGTTGGTCGTCGAGGCAAGCCGGCCACATCTCAGAGAAGACGCCGACGAGACGGCCCTTCGTATGGACACTTTGGTTGCGGTGGGGGGGTTCGTCGAAGTCATCACGGCCTGGCACTCCGGTTTGCTCGCGGTGACCGAAAAGGAAGTGGTCGCGCACACGAGCCGACTGGCTGAAACCTTGGCTCAACGCTACGTCGTCAGCGGCTGAGGCTTAACCTTTCCGTGAGTTTCGAGGCCGACTGCACTTGTCTGTATGACTGTCGCCTTGACCCGCCACCGGGCATCCAATCCGTGACGACAGGCGCGCTGTCGCTTGTTTGGAGGAACGACGCAGAAACAGTGTCTTTCTGCGTCGCCCTCCTCACGCACTTTTGCTACCCCGGCTGAGCGATGACCTTCTGTGAGCCGTCTTGGTCGAACAGTTCCTTGCTCCATCGCTCCAGGACCGCGGTGCTGTCCCAATCATCAGGGTGGAAGCCGGGGCGGTTGTACGAACGGAATCGCTGCAGCGCATCGGCGGTGAACATCGGGGTGCGACTGAAGCGACGTAGGCTACGCACCAACGTGACCGGGTTATACGAGGCCTTGTCAGAGGCCATCGACAGCGCAGTCTGCAGAATGAGTTCGCCGAACAGAATTGCAGAGGCGATCCGCATGCCCCGTACGCGGGTGCGCTCGGTGCCTCCAATCAGCCGATAGGCGTCGAAGGCGACGGCTTTGTGCTCCGACTCCTCGAACGCATGCCACAGCAGAATCGGTCGAACCTCTGTCTGTCCGATGAGCTTCTGCGCGTCATCGCTGGTGAGAATGATTTCAGCGAGCGTCGCGGTGTAGTGCTCCAATGCAGAGGTCATCGACAGCCGCATTTCTGGCGAAAAGCGCCGCTCCAATCGCTTGATCAGGCGTGCGACGTGGCGGTCGATCCGCGCGGTCGGATAACCCATGGCCTGGAGCCGTTCGTTGAGGAGCCGATGCTGGTGTCGGTGTGTGGCCTCTTGCCCGATGAAACCCTTGACCGCTGTCAGCAATTGGGGATCGTCGATGGAACTCTGGAAATACTTGACCGAGCGGATGAAGAAGTCTTCCCCTTCCGGGAAGGTCGCAGAAAGCACCGAGATGAAATGGCTCATCACCAGGTCGCCATCCACGAAGTGTCGCCGCTTCGTGGAGGTGGGCATGGGGAAACGAACGCGCCGGGGTTTTGGCAATACACGGCTCTTGGTCGAGGCTCGATCTTCCGGCATCTTGACGGGGTCCTTCCTCCGTTGCGTGATCTGACTTTAGGCCTTGTCACATGAGACTGCCAGAATGTAGGGCATGAGTCCAGCACGTGTTTATGGCGGGCTGTCCGCAACTCAACGCGATGCGCAGCGCCGCGCACTGCTGATTGACGCCGCGGTCGCGCTCATGGGCAAGCAGGGAGCCGCCGCGTGCACCGTGACCGCTGTGTGTACGGAGTCAGGAGTGACGAGCCGGTACTTCTACCAGCAGTTTCGCGACAGAGACGCGCTCCTGCGTGCGATGTTCACCAAGATCTCCACCACCTTCCAAGCCGTGATCACCAAGGCGATACCGGATGACACCGTTGCTCCTCAAGAACTCGCTTACGCTCCGATAAAGGCCCTGGTTCAGATGATCGAGAACGATCCCAGCATGGCCCGCATATTGTTTGTCGAATCGGGCGCTGAACCCCTGCTTCGGCAGCTGCGAAGCGAACTGATGTCCGAATTTGCGGAGCTCGTCCTCAGAGAGGCCCGCCTGCATCTCGATATACCCAGCGAGGTGATTCAGGTCGCAGATCTCGCCGCTACCTACGGTGTCGGGGGCCTGTTCGAGATTCTCCGTCGCTGGATAGACGGACAACTAAACCTATCGACCGAAGTGCTTATCGAGCATTGTGCGGGTTTTCTCGGCAGTCTTGGCCTGTATACCCTCGGCCAGAAACCTGACCCGGCCGCTTCGCACATCCAGGTCGATATCAACTCCCCGGCGGGCCACAACAGATGAGACCGGCGGTATTTTCGCCGACACGCTGCGGCGTCACGCTACCGAAGGCTGGTACACCACGATGTGGTCGAGTACGCGTTTGCTTAGCAAACCCCCTGTCGGCCCCGGTTCAATCCTGAGCAGCCTGCGCCGGTTGAAAAATGAGCAGATTTACGGGTTGAGTCATCCTTCCCAGGGTGGTCGCGCAGTGCAGCGTATTGACGACGCCTTCTGTATGGAGCTAGTGAAGTGATCCAGCGTGACGACGACGAATAACCCGGACGCGGACGCGACCAGCTGGCCGGTGGCTTCCTCGCGCAATTCTGTCCGCACTTCGAGTTTCCGGCCGGTTCTGGACACGAGCTCCGCGCTGACCTCGTAGGGAACCCCCAGCAATACCGGCGCGAAGAACTCGGTGTCGAGCTTACGGGTGACGGCCATCTCACCGACGACGTAGAGCAGCATGCCCACCGTGTCGTCAAGAACCGTCATGACTGCGCCGCCGTGTGCGATCCCGGGTGCGCCGCGATGTCGGCCGTCGAAGATATGCCTGGCGCCCACCCCGTCGCCACGCCGACGCGCTCGCAGGCGATGACCGTGCGGATTGTCTGTGCCGCAACCAAGGCACCACGGATGGTGCGCATCGAGGTAGTCGCCGTCGGCGGCGATAACACGATTCTGAAAGTTATGCCACCACGCGATGGCCGAATCTTCTTCCGCTTGCTCGTCGATGACGAAATCCTCCTAAATAGGACCACGCAGTGCATGGACCACCATGCGACTGAAGAACTGCGCCGACGTCGGCTGGGCTGATCGCCCGAAGAGTATGTAAAGGACTCGTTAGCCCGCCGAGATCATCGCTGCGGTACACCTTCCAGTTCCGTCACTATCAGCCATTTGGTCCTGCCCCGCAATACGCCCTCGACGCTGTCGCCGCATAGCTCGCCCGATAATGCTCGGGGTCGTCGTCGGTGCTATAGGGGTCATACCAAATCCTGTCCCCCACAGCGGTGACGGTCAACCTCGCCTTCTGCACAAGGGTCACGAACGTCACCGACCGCGTTCTGGGCGAAGCGCTGAACATCGTCATGCTGCCAATCGAGAAACCAGTAGTCTTCAGGAAACTCGATTGATTTGAAGTGCCACTCACGGATAGCCTTTCAGATGAGCTTCGATGCCGGTATCGACAGTGCCAACGGATCGACTGGCCGTTTCGAGGGCTTCGACGAGGCGCGTTTCGGCGTCCGGGATCGTCGCGGCGACTTTGGCCGCAGCTAGACTACGACTCCGTAGCGATGTGCCGGCATCCGTGGCTGCGGCCGCAAGCGTAGACCACGCTTTGGAAGCATGTCGGGCCGCGGCAGCCGCTTCGGCAGTGGCGGCGTCATCTAGGAGATCGGCGATGTTCTGGCAACCGTCTGCCTGCAGCGTACGAAAGAGCCCGCCGCCGGTACCGGCTTTCTCGATGAACGCCCCGAGCCCGAACAATGCCGCGGTCAGGGCATCGTCATCGAACAGCGTTGGCCAATGCCCTACGTCATCGGCGAAGTCCTGCACACCCTTCAAACCGGAAGATTCGACTTCAGCTGCCTCGATGCGCAGTAGCGGCGCACCTACGGCACCGCCGCGCATGAACGCTGCGCTCGCGGCGAGTGCAGCGGCCGCGATCGGCCCAAGGTCTGGCACTCGCTCTGGCCAGTCGACGTGATATGTGGTGTGCCGGGTAGGTGTGGGAAACCCGACCGAGGACCGCGCCCGGCGTAGGTCGTCGTAGGCCACCGTCTGGGTTGTCTCGCGGTCATTATCGACCACATAGGCGACCCGTTGTTCGTCATCGTATCCGGTGATGACAATGTCGTGACGGCTCATGTGCAATCGGACGCGCAGGTAAGGAAGTTCGCCGATGTCAGCCCAGACCATGACGGGTCGACCTTTGTCGATTTCGTCGGTCACAAATGCCCATCCCACGTCCGGGTCATCGGTCGATCGCACGACGAACTTTGCGCCAACCCGGGAGAGGTAATCCTGTTCCAGGTCGCTTCCTCGTCCTACCAGGTACACCTGGGGGAACAACTGCGTAGAGCGGACGTACGAGAAGTCCAAGGCTCCGCCGAGGGTGAAGACCAATCCTTCACTGAGTGCTTCTGTCCCCCATCCGAGTTGGGCCCATTCAGTAAGGTCACGAAGCGCACCGGAACCACAGTGCCCTCCCCTCCTATGGGGATAGGGAATTTGAATCCTCGTCATCGCCGCTTCCTTCCTTGTCAGTAGCACTGTTGAGACTCGTCAAAAGCTACGTTTCATCACGGCTTCCCGGCTGACAGTAGGTGCCAACACCAACACGCGTGACCGCAGCCAACCTCAGCCGCGCATCTCGACCGCCTATGGCGATGGGGCACATTGACTTTCGATCGCTAGTCCTGCATCAACACGTCAACGGTAAGAGCCACAGACGCGCAGCACTCAACCGTTGTACTCAGCTCGCTTGCTCCCGTGGTCGCGCTCCCGCGCTTCGGCTGCTTTATCAGAATCGGATGAGTCCTCGGATGTTGCGGCCCGATCGCATATCCGCGTAGCCTTCGTTGATCTGATCGAGGGTGTACTCACGGGTGATCAGCTCATCCAGCTTGAGGTGTCCGGCGTTGTAGAGCTCGACGAGCCGCGGGATGTCGTGGGCGGCGTTCGACGAACCGTACAGAGCGCCGCGGATCTGCTTTTCATACAGCGTCAATTCCAGCAGTGAACCCGACATCGAGGTGTCTTCGGGGTGCCCGATCGCGGTAACGACCACACGGCCGCGTTTACCGACCAAGGACAGCGCCTCGCCGATGTAGGACCCTTCGGCGACATCGGTGGTCAAGACGCAGACATCGGCGAGTTTGCCGCGGGTGATGTCACTGATCAGTGACCAGGCCTCGTCGATCGTGGCAACGGCATGCGTCGCACCGAAACCGCCGGCTTGTTCACGCTTGAACGCCACCGGATCGACAGCCACGATGTTCAACGCGCCCGCGATGCGGGCACCCTGAATCGCATTCATGCCGATGCCACCGGCTCCGATCACTACCACGGTATCCCCGGCACGCACCTCACCGGTGCGCACCGCCGACCCGTACCCGGTCGTCACACCACACCCGATCAACGCCGCCTTGTCCAGCGGTGTCCCCTGGTCGATTTTGACCAGAGACGCCTTGGGGACCACGGTGTATTCCGAGAACGTGCCCAGCAGGCACATCTGGCCGACGTCCTCACCCCGGGCATGGAAACGGTAAGTGCCGTCGATCTGGGGTCCCATCATGAGCGCGGCACCCAAGTCGCACATGTTCCCCATCCCCCGCGCGCAATAGGAACAGTGCCCACACGACGGCAGGAACGTCAGGATCACCGAATCGCCCTCGGCGACGTTCTCGACACCCGCACCCACTTCGACCACGGTGCCGGCACCCTCGTGGCCACCGACGACGGGCAGCGGAATGGGCAGGTCGCCGGTCACGAGGTGTTCGTCGGAATGGCACAACCCGGTCGCGGTCAGCTGGACGAGCACTTCATCGGGGCCGGGAGGATCCAACTCGATGTCCTCGACTTCCCACTTTTCTCCTAGGCCCCACAGCACTGCAGCACGTGTCTTCATGTGTGTCTCCTTAACGTCAGTGTTTCGGTCGCAGTGGATTGATGATTCACGCCAGCGTCTCGATGATGAGGTCACCGTCGCCGAACTGGCGGCGCAGCTTCTTCTTGTCGAACTTGCCAGTGGAAGTCAGCGGAATGTCGGTGACGAACGCCCACCGTTCCGGTAGCCACCACTTGGCCACCCGCGCACGCAGAAATTCGGTCAGCTCCGCCGCGGTGGCGGTGCGGTCGGCAGCCAGGACGACCACCGCCAGCGGCCGTTCCTGCCACTTGTCGTCGGGCACTCCAATCACCGTGGCGGTGCGCACCGCAGGGTGAGCGGCCAACTCGTTCTCCAATTCCACCGAGGAGATCCATTCGCCCCCGGACTTGATGACATCCTTGGAGCGGTCGGTCAGCGCGATGAACGCGTCCGCGCTGATCGTCCCGACGTCCCCGGTACGCAACCACCCGTCCGGCGACGCCGCCGGACTGTCATTCTCGTAATACGACTGAGTGATCCACGGGCCGCGGACTTGAATCTCCCCCACCGATTTTCCGTCCCACGGTTGTTCTGCACCGCTGTCATCGACGATGCGGGCCTGCACACCGGCCACCACCCGGCCTTGGGTTGCGCGCAGGTGAAGCGACCTCTCCGGGGTATCAGAACTCCGCGGCAGAGCGACCGAGGCCAGCGGGGAAGTCTCAGTCATCCCCCAAGCCTGCACAATGCGGATGCCCAGCTCGTCATAGGCGGTCATCAACGACCGCGGAACCGCCGAACCACCGCAGGCCACCATCTTCAGCGAACTCACGTCATGGCCGGGATTGTCGCGCAGGTAGTGCAGAACATCGGTCCAGATCGTCGGCACCGCCCCCGCCATCGTCGGTCGCACCGCCTCGATCATCTCCACTAGAGGCCCCGCCTGCAGGAAACGGTCAGGCAGCAGAAGCTGCGCGCCGGCCATCATCGCCGCATACGGCAACCCCCACGCGTTGGCGTGGAACATCGGAACGATCGCCAACACCGTGTCGTCATGACCGATGCCCAAGGCATTCGAGGTGCACGCCGCCTGCGAGTGCAACCACGTCGAACGATGGCTGTAGACAACACCTTTCGGGTGCCCGGTGGTACCGCTCGTATAGCACATCGCTGCGGCCGACTGCTCGTCGACGTCGGGCCAGTCGAACGTACTCGACTGGGCGGCCACCACATCGTCGTACCGTAGGACGTCCTTTCCGCACCCCTCGACCGCGGCAAGATCGCCGGTTCCGGTCACTAGCACCGTGCGCACCGAGGTCATCGACGGCAACGCCGCCGCCAAAAGGGCCAGCACCGTACTGTCGACGATGATCACCCGATCCTCGGCATGATTGGCGATCCACGTCAGCTGTTCCGGCGGCAGCCGCAGGTTCAACGTATGCAGCACCGCGCCCATCGACGGCACCGCCGCGTAACAGTCCAGATGCTCCTGGTTGCTCCACTGTAACGTCGCGACACGCTCATCTCCACGGATGCCGATCTGGCGCAGAGCATTTGCCAACCGTGCCGCACGCTCACCCACCTCGCGATAGGACACCCCAGAGATCTGCCGGGGTCCGCGCGCAGTCAGCACCTCGCGATCGCCATGAACTGCCGAAGCATGGGCCACGATCGCGGGCACAGTCAACGCAACGTCCTGCATCGTGCTCCTCATCGCACACCCGCCCTACAGCCCGCGGTGAGGCGAGGGTCACGCATCGATGAGGTCCTGCCGATTCTGGCTCTCCAGCATCAACCGGTACTCGGGGAACAGGTTCTTGGCCTGCGGGATCAACTTGATCAACTTCGGCACCGGACCTTTCGCACGTACCGTTCCCTTGGCCATCGCCATCGTCAAGTTCACCTTCCCCAACCAGAACTTGTTCCCCGTGTCTGCCGACATGAACAACTCCACGTTGGGCACCGCGGTACTGGCCGCTCCGGTCTCCACCACCTTGTTCGGCATGTCCACCGTCACAACCGCATCCGGATCTGTGTAATGCACCCGCAACACCACACCCGAATTCGCGAGCTTGTCCGCCAGACCTTCCTTCTCCAAACCCCGCCGAAAGATCCCGCCCAGGAAGGCATAGACCTCGTCCTCGTCCCTAAATACCGCCACCGTCAACCTCAACTAACCTCATTGTCAGAACAGAACAGAACAGAACAGGCACCGACTTCTGACGCTGCTCCTCCGGATAGAATCGTCATGCTCGTTGGGAAACCCCACTAGGTCCTGATGCGCTGCGCCAAGGCGACCGCCGGGCAGCCGCTAGCGTTCCTTTGCCAGCGGGGCTGGATGGCAATTGTCACTGAAGTACCTCTCCAAGACACGCGTCGCATCCGCCGTCGTCGTTCCCACCGCCTACGCACCGCCGGCACCTCAGTCCGAGCCGGCGAGCACCAGTTCGGCCCGTTCGACGGCGACTTGCTGCGTGATGACCCGCTTGCTGAACATGAAGTCGCGGGGACGGTTGATGCAGTCGGCGGCAATGAGCTCGCCGGCACGGAGGTAGAAGCAGGTGAAGTCGCGGTCCCGGGTCGGGTCGCCGCTGAGGACGACCTCGTCGTACCCGGTGTTGAGACCGGCGATCTGGAGCTTGAGGTCGTATTGATCTGACCAGAACCATGGAAGGGCCGCAATCTTCTTGGACTTCCCACAGACGGTCGCGGCGGCGACCTTGGCCTGCTCGGCCGCGCTCGGCACGGACTCCAGGCGGATGCGACGGCCGTAACGGGCCATGTCGTGGCTGGCGCAGTCCCCGGCGGCCACGATGTCGGGGTCGCTAGTCCGGGCCCGATCGTCGATCACGACGCCGTTGTCGACGACCAGGCCCGCGGTGGCGGCGAGCTCGGTGTTCGGCTCCACGCCGATGCCGACAATGACGAGGTCGGCGGGAATTGATTCGCCACTGGCCAGGATTACTTCGCGGACCCTGCCGTCGCCGGACAGAGCCTCGACCAGCGTGCCCGTCCGGATGTTGACGCCCTCCTCCCGGTGGATCCGGTCGAAGAACTCCGATACCTCCGGGGCGGTGACCCGTTCAAGGACGCGCCCGGTCGCCTCGAGCAGGGTGACCTCCAGACCCAGTGCACGCAACGAGGCGGCTGTCTCCAGTCCGATGTAGCCGCCGCCCACGATCACCGCCCGACGCCCGGGGCCGGCGGCCTCTCGGATCATCTCGCCGTCCGCGGCGGTGCGTAGGTAGAAGACTCCGGCCAGGTCCGCTCCCGGGGTGGGGAGCCGACGAGGCCGGGCGCCAGTGCACAGCGCGAGCTTGTCGTAGGGCAGTGCGTCGCCGGTACTCAGCACGACATGACCAGCCGAGCGGTCGATCGCCGCCACCGTCGCATCCAGGAGTCGGATCCGCTGCTTGGCGTAGAAATCCGAGTTGCGGATCGCGAGTTCGGCCAGTTCGCATTTGTCGGCCAGGTACGACTTGGACAGCGGGGGCCGCTGGTAGGGCAACGCCGACTCATCGCCGACGAGGACGATCTCGCCGTCCCACCCTTCTCGGCGAAGACTGGCGGCGAGCTGGGTGCCCGCGTGGCTGGCCCCCGCGATGACCGCTCGCTGCACGGTCATGCGCCACCTTTCGGGATGAGGCGGACCATCAGCTTACTGATCCCCCTCACGAAGTTGGACTGCACGTACTCGGGCTCACCGACGACCTCGATGTTCTCGAACCGCGGAAGCAGCTCCTCCCACAGGATCCGCAACTGCATCTCGGCCAGCCGGTTACCCATACAGCGGTGCACGCCGAAACCGAAGGAGATGTGGTTACGGGCGTTGGCCCGGTCGATAATCAGGTCATCGGGCCGATCGAACACGCGCTCGTCGCGGTTGCCCGAGGCGTACCACATCAGGACCTTATCGCCCTTGCGGATGAACTGCCCGTTGAGCACAGTGTCGGCCTTGGCGATCCGGCGCATATGCGCGAGCGGGGTTTGCCACCGGATGATCTCCGAGACCATGTTGGGGATCAGCTCGGGGTTCGCCTTCAGCTTCTCAAACTGGTCAGGGAACTCGTTCAGCGCCAGAACACCACCGCTCATGGAATTGCGGGTCGTATCGTTGCCACCCACGATCAGCAATACCAAGTTGCCCAAGAACTCCATCGGGCGATCGATCAGGTCCTTGGTGCTCTCGTCGCTCTGCAACATGGTGATCAGATCGAAGCCGGGCAGCTCTCCGGCAGCTTTCCGGGCTGCCTTGTCCCGCCAGTGAGCGCTGAGACCTCTAGCCATATCGACCATGCCGCGAAATATCTCGTCGTTGTCCGAGGGCCCACCGTTGGCTTGCTCCATGGAGGTGGCGAGATCGGACCATTGGACGAGCTTGCGCCGCTGCTCGTACGGGAAGTCCAGCAGCGTGGCCAGCATGCGCGCGGTTAGCTCGATCGAGACGTGCTGCACCCAGTTGAACGGTTCGCCAAGCGGCAGAGCGTCGAGCACGTCTACCACCCGCTCGCGGATGAGGCCCTCCATCTCACGCAGGTTCTTCGGTGCGACCACACCCTGGACAGCCTGCCGTTGCCGGTCGTGTTTCGGGGGGTCCATCGCGATGAACATCGCAATGTCGAGGAAGCGCGGCGGGCTCCCGATGACGATGAACGGCTCGGAGGAGAAGACCTCGTGGTTCTTGTCGACGGCCACGATGTCGGCATGCCGCGTCACCGACCAGAACGGGCCGAACGCGCTGTGGGCCTGATAGTGCACGGGAGCCTCGTTGCGTAGGCGCTCGTAATAGGACTTCCAGCGACCCTGACGATAGAGGAAAGGATTGCTAAGGTCGATGTCGGTCAGTTCAACCTCGTCAGCCGGCGGGATCGGTCGCTCGATGAAGATTTTTTCACCGTTGGTGCCGGTGACCCAGCGCCGCGTTCTGTCGTAGAGGTGGGCGCCCTGGATTATTCGGTCCATCGGAATTGTTGCCTGAGCCTTGGCAGTGACTGCCTCGCGAATATTGCTCACGTCTCACCTCTCTTTCGTCATCACAGTTGGAACTCGGGCAGATGGACGATCAAACCGTCCCACGCCTCAGAGACCTGCATCTGGCAGGACAGCCGGGAGGTCGGCTGACGCTCGGGGTTCATCGCGAGCATCTCCTCTTCATTGGCCCCGGAGAGGCCGACCCGATCGGACCATTGCGGATCGACGATCACATGGCAGGTGCCGCACGCGGCTTCGCCTCCGCAGTCGCCGTCGATGCCGGGCACCGCATTGTTGGTCGCGACCCGCATCAGTGACTGACCTTCCTCGAGAGGCGCCTCATACTTCTCGCCGCCGTGGGAGACAAATGTGACAACTGCCATAGCCAGGCTCCTTGCGTGTCCTCAGTTACTTGACACAAGTCTTGCGCCAGATGAGCGCTGCGGCTATGTTCGCCGGAGTCAGAAACTTGTGATTTCGGCTCAAAGGGGCCATGGTCAGTGAACCCCAATGACGCGGGTGTGCCCCCACTCGCATTCGTGCAAATGCTCGAGAGCCCGGCGTTTGACCCAGACGCCGTCGCGCGGCTTCGCAACATCATGGCTCGCGAAGGAACCGACGAGGCGACGCTGATTCAGCGTGATGTCCAGGCCCCGTTACGGTGGTTTCGTGAGGCGTACCCCGGTCTAGACATCGATCAGGCAACGCTGCTCGGATTTGCGTTAGCCGAACAGGCACAGTTGACGTCCTTCGGCCCGCTGAGTGTTCCGCTGGTCAGCGCGGGCTCAGTGGCCGAGATCGTAGAGCTGCTGACTTATCTGCCGTTGATCACGACGGCTGTCAAAGCACAGTTTCATCCAGATGACCAAGGCCTCACCGTCGGGCTCTGGGGACACACCAGCGATCGGGCCCTGGACTGCCTCGCCGTCACGTACGCCGGGTTGGCGTTGTTGCGACTGCTGGACATGCTCGTCCGTGCGGCGCCGACCCTCACACTCCACTTGAGTTGGCCAGCGCCCGCCGCCTTGAAAGATCGCGAGGACGACCTTACCGCCGGGCGCCTGTTCTTCGACGCTCCGATGTCCTTCCTCCATGTTCCCGCGGACACGCTCAACGAGGTGTGCCGGTTCTCCGATCCCGTCGCATACCGACTCGCCATCGTCGATCTGCAGCGAACTCTCGACCAGCGGAGCGAAACCACGTCGTTCTCGGAGAAGGTGAGACGGCTGCTGCAGAAGGAGCCCGGACGCCGAAGTAAACATTGGTTCGCACATGAGCTGTCAATGTCCACCAGCACACTCAAGCGGCGCCTCTCCGAAGAGGAGACCACCTTTCGCGAGTTGCGCCAAGCATTCCTGCGCGAGCGCGCGATGCTGCAGCTACTCGACCGATCCCTATCGGTGAGTGAGATAGCCACGGATCTCGGATACAGCGACCTCGCCAACTTCTCACACGCCTTCAAGCGATGGACCGGCCGCTCTCCGAGCGAGTTCCGGCTCTCACCACATTGAGCTGTCCCGGCGGGTCCGGAGATCCGACCTTTGCGGCGTCTTTCTGCAGCGTCGCCTCTCCCCGGGTGTTCGATGGAGGCCCGAGCCTGCGCGCCGGGCAGCAGATTCACCCGGTCACACAAGCCGGCCAGATGCTCGGCCAGCACCGAATCCAATTGGCGGGCATGACCGAAAGTGAACTCCCGCAACAGCGTTCCCATCGTTGACGGGGGATACACCCGGCGGAAAAAGGGATTTATGCCGCCAGCGCGGACCAGGTCGACATCATCGATGTAATCCGCGCCCGCTTACATGCTCGCGATCAGGGTGGCCAGTTTCGGAGCCGGATTGGCCGACCTCGACTTGACCCTGGGAGCTGCGATGTGAATCTTGTTGGCCAACAACTCCGATAGGCCTGCCTGCTCAGCCAGCGCCATCACCGGCACCAGGCCCGCGCACGACACCAGATATCCTCATCGAACACATCGGACCGCGGGGTGAACGTGTGGGACACTCGCGCCGGAAGTGCCGTTCTCGAACTGGACCGATTGTTGCCTGAACAATATCAATCTTCCCAGCTCAGAACGCACTTTCCTTATCCCGACACCCCGACAAACAGTCCATTGTCAGTGGATCGAGGCCAAGACCGCTCAAGTCACAGCTATCTATAGCCAACGCCGAGGTAGCGGAGCGCCACCCGCGAGATCCGCGCACCCGTGGTGGCGATGTCCGCGGAGGGAAGAACGACGTGACTCACGGTGAGCCGCACCAGAACGTCTGCGACCTCCTCGACGTCTTCGGAGTCGAGATCGGCGAAGTGGT
The DNA here is from genome assembly GCF_022430545.2 of Mycobacterium paraterrae. Classification (NCBI taxonomy): domain Bacteria; kingdom Bacillati; phylum Actinomycetota; class Actinomycetes; order Mycobacteriales; family Mycobacteriaceae; genus Mycobacterium; species Mycobacterium paraterrae. Next base: position 4,962,950 of record NZ_CP092488.2, read on the forward strand.
CGTGAAACCACGCGACCAAAGCCGCGGAGGAGAGCTGGAGCAGGGACGCCGATGTCGGCAGGAGAGGAAGAACGCCCGTCGTCGGCGCACCGGCGCGATCATCCCCTGAGTGGTTGGACGTCAGCACCGACTTCAGGAGCGGACTGGCTTCTGCTTCACGCAGGGTGAACCGCACCGCTGCGGTGATGCCGCCCTGAACGTCGCCGGTGTGTTCGGCGAGAATGGCGTGGATACCCTCCAGGAAGCGCTGACCCTCGGCCACCACGAGCGCGTCACCAAGTCCCTGCTTATCGCCGAACTCCTTGTATAGCGTCGGTCGGGAGACGCCGACAAGTTCGGCGACCTCACTCACTCGGACTTGTTCCCAGCCCTTCTCAATGGTGAGTTCCCGTGTCGCCCTCAAGACCTGCTCGCGGATATGTCGGCGAAACGACATCCGCGCCGAATCAGTTGGCATACGAGCAGAATAGGTGGCGAACTGGGATCTCCCGCGCAGCCCGACGACTGGCGTCAAACGGTACGGTCGAGAAAGTCGACGACCGCCGTCGAGAATGCGTCGTTGTTGTCGCCAGCAACCATGTGGCCCGCGCCTGACACGTCAACGGTTTGCGCGTGGGGAACCAAGGTGAGGAAATCCTTCACTGTCTCTTCGGAGACTATGTCCGACAGCAGGCCGCGGACCAGCAGCGCCGGCGCGGACACCTGTCGCGCGCCATCGACAAGGAATGCGCTCATCATCTCGAACTCCTCTGCGCCGTCGTCTGAATCACTCTGCAGGAACTGAAAATTCGACGTCGCAAACGCCGGATCCCATCGCCAGGCCCAGCGACCGTCTCCACGTCGGCGGAGGACTTTTTGAAGGCCGTCGACGTTTTCGGGGCGAGGGCGGTGCGGGTTGTAGGCGGCGATCACGTCAGCGGCCGACTCTAGGCTGTCGAAACCTTCGGGATGGGCCGACATGAACGATAGGACTCGGCGGGCGCCGTGCATCTGCATTCGCGGAGTGATGTCAACCAGGACGACGGCCTGCCATAGCTCCGATGGGGCGAGCAAGTGCGTGCCGAGGATGGTCAAACCGCCCAACGATGCCCCGATCGCGGCAACTGGGCGGGCGGAGCCGGCGTACGCGCGCACGGCCAACAGGTCGGACCCCAGCCGTTCGATGTCATAGCGTCCGTCTGGATCCCAGTCGCTGTCACCATGTCCCCTTGCGTCGTAGGCGGCAACGGTGTAGCCCCGCTGATGCAATCGTTGGGCGGTGACATCCCAGGCGTGCCGGCTCTGACCACCGCCGTGAAGGAGCAACACGACCGCCCGCGGTCCGTCACAGCGGTAGAAGTCGACCGCCAGCGAGAGCCCATCCACCGTGGGCACGCGCTCGACGACAGGAGCGGACAAATCATGTGCTCTGTTTGCAGACATCAAGAGATGGCCTTCGGTGCGACGACGGTGACGGTGCCCTGCGCCGCACACACCGCTCTGCCGTCGTTGCAGATGTCGATACGTGCCACACCGCTGGTTCTGCCCAGCGAGATGATCTCAGCCGTGGCTACACAGGTTCCGCTGGAAACTGGACGAAGCAAATTCAGTTTGAACTCCGTCGTCGCGACCCAGGATCCCATCGGAATCACGGGATAAAACACCACTCCAAGGCAATGGTCGACCATGGCCGACAAGCAGCCGCCATGCAAGTTGCCGAAAGGCGTCTTCAGGTCGTCGCGTGCGTCCATCTCCGCGACGAGCCGTCCAGCAGTGAAGTCAGTGTGCCGGAAGCCGAGGTAACCGGCCAACCCGCCCGTGGTTTCTGCTGCGCTCTGCAGTTGTTCAGCGACCTGCTGGTTGAACGTGGTGAACTGCACAGACATGTCCGGCCTCCTACCTCAGCTGTGGTTGAGACATTACGCCTTGTCTGTCACATCGGTCGACAATGGTCGCTCGCCAGGATTGCGGGAAGGAGAAACCTTGAAAGAAATGTCCGGAGCCCGTCACGACTGCGCTCCCGCGGTCCTCGAACAGTCAGCAGGCTCAGTATCGTGCGGAGAACCCACTCGGCGGCGTCGTCGACGGAGACGCCCGGTTCTACGTAACTCCAGTGTCTCCTGAAGATGGGACGGAGAAACTCGGTGACGAGTTCGAAGAGTGACGTCGAGGTCCCCGCCGCGAGGCCAACGCCGGCGAGTTCCTCGTCGCTGCCGAACAACAATCCGATGATCTCTTCGCGGCGCGCGGCCTCAACTGTGTATTCCACGAAATCGACGAGAGCGGAGCCCAGATCGGTATGCTCCGCGATCCGGGGGTTGATGCGATCGAGATAGCGCTCGGCGGCGCGAATGATGACGCCCGACATCACCGCCTCCCGATTAGGGAAGTAGCGATACACCGTTGCCCTGGAGACACCCGCTGTTCTGCCGATGTCCTCCATGGTCGTGCCTACCACGCCGCAACTCTCTAGGCACCGCTCGGCAGCATCTAGCAATCGGTCGCGAGCGGAACCACGATCTGACGGCGCGGCGGCACCCCATCGCACCAACTTCGTCGACACAACAGCCAGTATGCCGCGGGCGCACACCATTGTGGCTTGACTGCAGATATGACACCATCGCATTCGTGTCTCACAACAGCCCGTGGCCCTGAGCGAGTGATCGATTGTCGGTAGAAGCGCGTACTCCGGTGGTGGTCGGCGTAGGCGAAGTAACCCATCGCGGGGACGACGTCGTCACCGGCCTCGGTTGGTATTCGACGAAACATTCGGTCGGTGTGTGGTCGGCCACCCCTCCACCAACCGGGTGGCGACTGATCGACACGGCAGACGAACAAGCTCAGATCGATTCATCGCGGCTGGCCGTCGCAGGCGTCGACGAGGCGACCGGTCGCGCGACAGTGGACGGGTACACGGTCGAATACGACCGAGACGGGCGACCTCGATGGACACCGATCATCGCGCACCTGTCCGACGGGCGAAGAGTCGTCGCACGCAGCGACGATCCGCAGATTGCCGAGGCGATGGCGGGCGAGATGTACGTTGGCAGAACGGTTTGCCTCCGAAACACAGGGTCGTCCACGGGATTCGAGCTTCCATGATCGCCGAGGCCATGGTGTTGACCGGACCGCGGAATCTGGAGCGGCGCCAGATGACCATCCCCGACGTCGGTGACCGCGGTGCGATCCTGCGAGTTGAAGCATGTGGTCTATGCGGTACAGATCACGAACAATTCACCGGACACCTGCCTGCCGGCTTCTCATTCGTTCCAGGTCACGAAATCGTCGGCATCGTCGAACATGTCGGCAATGCGGCCAGCGAACGCTTGTGCGTCCAGGCCGGCCAGCGCGTGGCCGTCGAGGTGTTCCGGTCCTGCCGAGACTGCCCGGAGTGTCGCCGCGGCGAATACCGGCGATGTGCGGTGAACGGCATCGCCACCATGTTCGGGTTCGTCGACGTGGAGATCGGCGCCGGGTTATGGGGCGGATACGCCACCCATGTGGAGCTTCCGTGGGACGCGATGCTACTCCCGATTGCCGAAGACATGGACCCCGTTCTCGCCACGTTGTTCAACCCTCTCGGGGCCGGTATCCAATGGGGGAAAACTCTTCCCGACACCAAGGCGGGGGGTATCGTAGCGATACTGGGACCGGGCATCCGCGGGATCTGCGCGGCGGTGGCGGCGAACGAGGCGGGAGCCGCTTTCGTCGCGATGACCGGCATCGGTCCACGCGACGATCAGCGACTGGCCATAGCCAGATCATTCGGTGTCGACCTGCCCATCGACGTATCGCAGGACGATGCAGTGACAGCGCTCCAGCGTGAGACAGGCGGACAGCTTGCCGACGTGGTCGTCGATGTCACCGCCAAAGCACCCTCCGCGTTCGCCGACGCCGTCGCCCTTGCCAGGCCTGGCGGCACGGTCGTGGTTGCCGGCACCCGCGGCGGAGGCGGCGCGCCCGGCTTTGAACCAGACACGCTGGTGTATAAGGAATTACACATCTCCGGTGCACTCGGCGTGGAGTATCCCGCCTACCGGGCAGCCCTCGAGATTCTGGCCACGCGCCGCTGGCCGTTCGACCGGATCACAAGAGAATCAACCGGATTCGCTGGTCTCGCGCCGCTGCTCAGTTCGCTTGCAGATGAAAATGCCAAATCGAGTGCGGCCCTGCACAACGTCTTCGTGCCCACGCCCTCACAGCATGCGGAGCTTCAACAGAGAAAGGTCACGTGACGAGGACGGAACGCGTACCGATGCTCGACCTTGAGCAGGCCCGGCTGCGGGCTGCCGAGTGTGGGCTGCCCGAAGAGATGGCAGAACTGTCAGTATTTCGCGTGGCACTTCACCAGCCGAGCCTCGCAGTGGCCCTGTACGGAATGCTCGAGGCGCTGCTATTTAACGGTGTGCTCGACGCCCGGCTACGCGAATTGATCATCATGCGCATCGGCTGGGTAACGGGGTCGGTATATGAGTGGACACAGCATTGGCGAATCGCGACGCTGCTCGGTGTGGCTTCGGATGACCTTCTGGCGGTGCGTGACTGGCAAAGTTCCAATCGTCTGGGCCATGCCGAGCGTGCAGTCCTGGCGGCGACCGATGATGTGGTACGTGACGGGGTCATTGCCGAGGAAAACTGGGCCGCGTGCCACAAGGCATTCAATGGCGATCACGCGGTTTTGGTCGAACTTGTCGGAGCGATCGCCAATTGGCGGCTCTTTTCGATCCTGCTTCGATCCTTGAATATTCCGCTTGAGTCGGGTACCGACTCCTGGCCGCCCGATGGGCGAGCCCCTCGACGTGACGATTGAGTAAAAACCGGTTGTTCAGCAGTCGCACCCAAGTTGAAGCTCGGTTACCCCTTATGTTCCTAGTCAGTTGTGGGCTATTGAATTTCAAACGGGTAGTTGTGATTTCGGTCTCATAGCCACGGTCTCGGGGTAATGCCACCAACTAAACATGTGGAGCCAACTGTTCTGGGACGCCTACACCAGCCGTGATGCCTCAGATCAAGATGCCCGCGAAATCTGATCCATGCCTCAGGTAAGAATGCCCGCGAAACGGCGTTGGGTCAGGAGGCCTTGATCCGGATGCCTTTGCGGGTGTCGGGTAGGGCGGTGGGGATGCTGGCGAGGTAGAGCTGTTCGGTTTTCTCCTTGGCCAGCTGGAGAAGTCGGTTCTGCAGGTCGGCGATCTGGCGTCCCATCGCGGCCGGGTTCAGGCTGTCGCGGTAGGTCAGGAGCTCCGATTCTTGGGCTGGTGAGAGGACGCCGGCCGCCAGTAGCCGGTCCAGTGGGGTCTTGGGCTGGTCGTAGAGACGGCGGCGCCGGCCGTCACCGCTGCTGGCGTAGCCGATGGGTTTGATGGTGGGGGTCAGGTAGTTGAGCCGGTCGTTGACCAGAGGCCAGAGCCGGTTGAGCACCGCACGTTCCTCGTCGGTGTCGTAGCGGTAGTAGAACCCGTACTTGCGGACGAGATGGTTGTTCTTGGACTCGATGGTGGCCTGGTCGTTCTTCTTGTACGGCCGGGAGCGGGTGAAGAAGATCTCCATCTGCCCGGCCCATTTGATGACGGCTTTGTTGAGGAACTCGGTGCCGTTGTCGAAGTCCAAACCAGTTACCTCATACGGTATTTCATGCACACCTGCTTTCAGGGCGGCCAGGATGTGGGTGTGGGCGTTGTTGCGCACGGTCCGCGTGAAAGTCCAGCCGGTGTGCACATCGGTGAGGTTGAGGGTGCGGGCGAACTCGCCCTTCAACGTCGGCCCGCAGTGCGCGACGGTGTCTCCTTCGAAAAAGCCTGGCGCAGCTTCGATTTCGTCGGTGGCCTTGCGAATCTTGACCGACGAGCGCAACAGCGGCGAGGGCTTGGTGGTGGACTTGCCCTTGATCTGGTCTTTGGCTTTCACCGGCGCCAGATAGCGGTCGATTGACGCCGAGCCTGTCACGAATTTTGTGTAAGTCAGAGGTGATTTGACTACGAATTGTAGTCTAACACAACGGAATTCGTCCCGGGAACAGTCTGGCGAGTGTGTTCAATGCCACAGTCCAGTTGTACGTTCCGGTGCCCGAGAATCCTCCTCTGTCGCTGGAGATGTTGCGCAATCCGAGATACAGCAACTTCATCGCGGCGTCCTTGTCGGGGAAATGGCCGCGGTTTTTGGTGATCTTGCGCAGCTGGAAGTTGATCGACTCGATGGCGTTGGTGGTGTAAACGATCTTGCGCAGCTCCACCGGATAATCCAGGAACGGCACGAACTCTGGCCAGGCGTTGCGCCAAACGTCGATTGCCCCAGGATATTGGGCCCCGTAGGCGGTGTCGAACTCTTTGAGCGCGAGCTCGGCGGCCTCGGTGGTCGACGCGCCATAGATCGCGCGCATCGAGGTCGCGACCTTCTTGCGGTCCTTGTAGGACACGAAGCGCATGGCGTTGCGGATGACGTGCACCACGCAGGTCTGCACCACGGTGTCGGGAAAGGTCGAGCGGATCGCATCAGGCAGCCCGGTCAGCCCGTCGCAGCAGGCGATCAGGATGTCGCGCACCCCGCGGTTGCGCAGGTCGATGACGACTTTCTGCCAGAATTTGGCGCCCTCGGAGTCTTGGATCCAGACCCCCAGGGCGTGTTTGCGGCCCTCCAGATCCACCCCGATGGCCAGATAGGCCACCTTGGTCGTGACCACCCCGTTGTCCTTGATGCGCAACCGCAGCCCGTCGATGTAGAGGATGGGATAGACCTCATCGAGCGGGCGGGACTGCCAGGCCTTGATCTCATCGACCACGACGTCGGTGACATTAGAGATCAGCTCGCGCGACACGGCAGCCCCGTACACCTCCTGCAGATGGGCTTCAATGTCGCGGGTGGTCATCCCGCGCGAATACAGCGACAACACAACGGAATTGATGTTATTGAGTCGGCGGGTCTTCTTGGGCACGATCGCCGGCTCGAACGATCCGTTGCGGTCGCGCGGCACGGAGATATCCACTGGACCGTTGACCGTGGACACCGTCTTCGAGCTGAACCCGTTGCGCGAATTGCCCGACCCGCGCCCGGCCAGATCCCCGGACTCATAGCCCAGATGATGAGTCATCTCGGTCTGCAGCGAGCGCTCCAGCACCGCCTTAGTCAACTCATTGAGCAAACCGTCCGCGCCGTCGATCGGAGTGCCCGACTTCACCGCATCCTTGATCAGCGAATCCAGCGTCTCCGCCGAAAACGTCTCGGCCAGCCGCCGCGCCGCCGACTTCTCCTCAGCCGACGACTGCGTGGTCTTCGTCACAAAACACTCCTTCTGTCCGCCCCAACGGCGGTCCGATCTTGGACCACCCCGGACTTACACAGATGGAATGACACGCCCTTGACGCCGCGCTCATCGCCAACAGCTCCTCGCGCACCGTCGGGCTGTAACGGTCACGGCCAAAGACCAACTCGCCGTGGCGCTCCAACCCGTCGAGCTGCAGGGCCATCGAAGCAGCCAGGTACTTGCCGCACTGCCCACCCGAGGCGGCCCAGACCTTCTGCAGCACCTTACGGGTGTCATAGCTGTACTTCGGCGAGCGCGGTTTGCGCGGCCGTTTTGCGACACTGCGGCCCGCACCCGGCGGGCGCCTGGCCGCTACCGTGAGCCGCCGGCGGGCGTTATCACGCGACCAGCCGGTCACCTCGACCACCTGATCCAGAATCCGGCCCCGGTCCTTCTTCGAAGCCCTCACATACGCCTTGGCGTACCTGGCGGTGACCTCGGCACGAGACGCCATCGACAACCCACTTCCCATGCTCCACGACGATCACCATTTCGCGGGCATTCTTACGTGAGGCACCGAGGGCGTTTCGCGGGCACTTTTCGTGAGTCAAGCCGCCAGCTGAAGCACGCTCCGTCATACGAATACGATCCAAGGCATGTCGAGGTTCTTCGCGACTCAGGCCAACTGTTACTACTGGGAGAGTCGTTCAATCGGGTCGCTGGCAACAGAACGCCAATGAAGGCGATCGCCAGCAGTCACCGCACACAGCACCTCAAGCAGAGAATTCAAGAGCCCGCTGCTGCAAGCTAGACCCGGCGTCCGACACCGAGGCGCTGCCGCCTCCATGCAGCTGACCACGAACGCCAGCTGCGCCGAAGTCCCACCGGGGACGGCAAACACCTTCCGCCGCAACACCTTCGGATGCAGCTTGGACGGAAGGCCACCAGCCACCATGATATCGACCGTCTCGGCGTCGCCAGCACCGCGGACGAATCGGTGTACCGGCCCGTTGCCACCTCGCCTCCGGCTTGCGCAGGTCAATCTCTCAGGTCGTCGTTGCCACACTCAGGAGTGACATGTACAAATCACGGTTCAGCGAGTGTACAGTTCACGGTGTGGAGGTATCCGTGACCGAGTTGCGCGCGCACCTTAGCGATTGGCTCGATCGAGTTCGGGCTGGTGGTGAGGTCGTCATCACCGACCGCGGGATTCCGGTCGCGCGACTCGCTGCGCTGGACAGCGCAGGCACCTTGGAGCGTCTCACGGCCGAAGGCGTGATTGGCAGGGCCACCGCGCAGCGGCCCGTCGCTGCGGGACGGTCCCGGCCCAGGCCGCGGCGGCCGGTGTCTGACCAGGTCAGCGACCAGCGGCGCTGACCGGTGCCGCTCGTCTACTTCGACGCCAGCGCCCTCGTCAAACTTCTCACCACCGAGACAGGGAGCTCGCTGGCGTCCGCGCTATGGGACGGCTGCGACGCCGCATTGTCCAGCCGTCTGGCCTACCCCGAAGTCCGCGCCGCACTCGCTGCAGCAGCCCGCAATCACGACCTAACTGAATCCGAGCTCGCCGCTGCCGAGCGTGACTGGGAGGACTTCTGGGCCGCCACCCGCCCAGTCGAACTCACCGCGACAATTGAACAGCACGCCGGCCGCCTCGCCCGCGCCCATGCCTTGCGCGGAGCCGACGCTGTCCATCTGGCCAGCGCGTTGGCAGTCGGCGACCCCGGCCTGATCGTCGCCGTTTGGGACCGACGCCTGCACGCCGGAGCCCAAGCCGCCGGGTGCCGACTCGCCCCCGCCCAACTCGACCGCTAATCCGACCGCTCGACGTCAGAGGTGGGTCGACCCCGGCATGGATGACGATCAGGTACCGATTCGCCAGGTCAGAACCCGTGTCGTAAGTGGCCAAGTCCCCCCTCGGACACCCGACGGAGGCGAGCGAAATGAATGCTTGCATTCATTTCCGAGCCGACGGGGTGTGGTGAGTGGCGAAGCCGCGTTGTCATGATTCGAGTCGTAGGTGACGAATGAGTCGCGTCATGGGTTACAGATTCCCCGGCTTTGGGCCGGGGCTTTTGTTTTAGTTGACCGCCAGCGGCCCGGGGATGACTGGCACGGCACGGAAAGTAGTCGACATCCACATCAGTTCCGGGTGCAACTCCCGGGTCCTTCACCAACCCCGTTAGGAGCACTGTATGCCTCTGGCCCGTATCGACCTCATCGAGGGCAAGTCAGCGGAGTACCGCCGTACCATTGCCGATGTCGTCTACGACCAGATGATCAAATGCCTTGGCGTACCCGAGGATCGATTTCAGACCATCAGCGAACACAAGGCGGAGAACTTCTTCTTCGACGCCGACTATCTCGGCATCTACAGGTCCGAGAACTGCATCTTTATCCAGCTGATTTTCCTCGACGTCGCGACCCCGGAGCAAAAGGCCAAATTCTACGAGGCTGTCGTGAACGACTTGGAGGAGAAGCTGCAAGTGCGGCCCGAGGACGTCTTCTTCAACCTCATGACGGTTGGGCCCGCGGACTTCTCCATGGGCCTGGGGGTGGCAACCTATGTGAGAGGGGTACCAGCCGACCGTCTCGACCCAAACTCCATCCCGCAGTGACGATTTCAGCTTTGCCCCGCGCGGAGCAACCTCGACGGACCGTCTCCGTGTGACCTAGTCGGACCATCGTTTAAAGATGAACACGGCCCTCGACTGGCGCCGGCAGTTCGGATACCGGAGCCGGAACTGGTTCTGGAAGTGTGGTGAGCGGCGAAGCCGCGATCACACCTGACCGACTGAGAATCGGTCGGGCCGCATTGCGCGCGTAGCGTAATAGATATGCAGGAATCAGCGCGCGACAGGGCGGACGCCGACGACCGCGCGGCGACCCTCAACGAACAGATAGCTCAAGGCCACGAGTGGGCCGCCGACGGGAAGCTCGGAGGTAACTCCGACCTTCATGACGAGGCTGCCACCAGATACCGCCGGGTTGCGGGACAGGATCGTTCCGACGCCCAAGCCGCCAGGGACGGAACCGACGAACCGGCCGACTAGGCGCACCGCCAGGGATCGCGAAAGTGCAACCAGCGACGTCTTTTTCCGAGTGAACCTGTCGGCAGTTGCACTTCCGGCGCGGCTCGGCGCTGACGGGTCCACACTCGAGACATGCGCACCTTCCGGGACCGCCATGACGCCGGACGCGTGCTCGCGGGGGAATTGGCGTCATACCGCGGGAAAGCCGACCTGCTGGTGCTCGGGTTGGCCCGCGGCGGCGTGCCGGTCGGCTGGGAAGTCGCCGCGGCGCTGGGTGCCGAACTCGACGTGTTCGTGGTGCGCAAGCTCGGCGTGCCGCAGTGGCCCGAGCTGGCCATGGGCGCAGTGGCCAGCGGCGGCGGTGTGGTGATGAATGACAGCGTGGTCGCCAACCTGCAGATCGGCGAGGACCAGGTGCGCCGCGCCATCGATCGGGAGACCGCCGAGCTGCATCGCCGCGAGCAGGCTTACCGGGGTGGACGACCGCCGGCCGACCCGCGCGGCCGGACCGTGATCGTGGTGGATGACGGCATCGCCACTGGCGCAAGCATCCTTGCCGCGGTGCGGGCCCTTGAGGCGGCCAAGCCGGCCGCGATCGTTGCCGCTGTGCCGGTCGGCCCGCGGTCGGTGTGCCAACTACTGGCCGAGGAGGCCGACGACGTGGTGTGCGCGACGATGCCCGAAGATTTCGGCGCGGTAGGACAGGTGTTCGCCGACTTCACTCAAGTCAGCGACGACGAGGTCCGCGAACTGCTGCAGTCCGCGCCGCGCCGCTAGTGCTTGGTGTGATCGTCGCTGACGCTGTCGTCCGCGTGCTCGGAATCCGGATGGGCCGAAGCCTCCTCGGACTCCTCGTCCGCGTCGTCTGGATAGTCGGCGGCGGGCTCGTCGTCGTGTGTGTCGGGCGTCGATGAATCGCTGGCCGTCGAACCCGTCCCTCTACGCTGCCGTTCCTGCAGCGCGTCGACGATCAGCAGCACCACACCGAGCACGCTGGCGCCGATGCACACCCACGCGACCAGCTCGTTGCTCGTAATAACGGCGAATACGAGCGCGGCAAGGCCGATCACCGCGAGCACCAGCGAGATAATCAGCATCGATCAACCTCCAGCCGACAAGGCGACACTGCCAACTGCGCAGGATAGCGACAGCCGGGGTCAGTATCGCTGACCGGCCTAGTTATTACCGCGATTGAACTGGTTGAATCCCGCTGAATCGTTGTTGGCGCTGGAATCGACCGGCGCCGCGGATCCGCGCTGACCCAATTCCTCGAGCTGAGACTCCAGGTAGGTCTTGAGGCGGGTGCGGTATTCGCGCTCGAAGGTGCGCAGTTGCTCGAGCCGGCCTTCCAGCACGGTGCGTTGCTGGTTGATCGTGCCCATGATCTCGGAGTGCTTGCGTTCGGCGTCGGCCTGCAGGGCGTCGGCCTTCTCCTGAGCCTGGCGCAACTGGGTCTCGGACCGGGTCTGCGCGTCGGCCAGCAGAGCGTCGGCACGCTGACGAGCCTCGGAGACGGTGGTCTCGGCCTCGCGGCGGGCGTCGCCGACAATCTGCTCGGCGTTGGCGCGGGCGTCGGACAGCAGCTTGTCCGATTCTGCCTGGGCGGTGCTGGTCAGCCGGTCGGCGGTGTCCTGCGCCAGGCTGAGCACGCGGGCGGCCTTAATGGCCTGCTCTTCACCTAGCGACGGCGAGGCAGCAGGTGCCGCGACGGGAGCGGGCTGCGGCGGCTTGACCGGCTCGGGCTCGGCCTCGTACACCGGAATCGTTTGAGTGGCTTGCGCACTGGTGCCGCCGCCGGCACGGGCGCTGGCCAGCTCCTGGTCCAGTTCGGCTACGCGCTGGCGCAGGTCGGAGTTCTCCTCGATGAGCCGTGTCAGCTCGTTCTCGACCAGATCGAGGAACGCGTCGACCTCATCCTCGTTGTAACCACGCTTGCCGATCGGCGGCTTGCTGAACGCCACATTGTGGACGTCTGCGGGTGTCAGCGGCATTCTTAGCCCCCTTGGGTGTGGACGGTTCTACCGACCGGGAAAGTGTAGAACGCGTAGAACGGTGTCGTAGCCATGCTGCAACTGCCGCCCATCCTGTCACACCAGACCCGCCGGTTGCCGAATCGGCTAATAATTAAGACCGAATTTCAAAGATTAAGAGGTAACAATTCGGCCTCTTACGAGATTCGAATCCGCGTCCCAGCAAACTGCCTTCGCCGGCACGCTCCGAGGCGCCTCAGGCGTGGTAGTCCAGCGCCATGGTCATGCCGATGAAGGCCACCAGCAGCAGCACCATGATGGACAGGTCGAAGCGCACCGCACCGACCGTGAGCTGTGGGATCAGCCGTCGCAGCAGGTTTACCGGTGGATCGGTGACCGACAGGATGATTTCCAGCACCACGACGGTCAGCCCGCGCGGGTGCCAGTCCCGGCTGAACGACCGAATGAACTCAACGACCACGCGCGCGATCAGCAACAACCAAAAGATGAACAGCGCAAAACCGATGATGTGCACTAACAGCGTCAACGACAGCCCGACCTTAGTGATGAAGATGTGACCTTGGCGACAGCCCACGCTGCATTCGAGCAGGGCGAAGTCAGCCTACCGGCTAGGGCTCCGAGCCGCCGTGCGGCTATTGGTAAGCGTAAAACCCGGTCTCGGCGATGCGTCGACGCTCCTCGGGAGAGACGTCGACGTCGGCCGGCGAGAGTAAGAACACCTTCGTGGCCACCTTGTCGAATGAGCCGCGCAGCGCGAAGGCCAGGCCGGCGGCGAAGTCGACCAGCCGCTTTGCGTCGGCGTTGTCCATCGAGACCAGGTCCATAATCACCGGGGTGCCGTCGCGGAACCGCTCACCAATGGTGCGGGCCTCGCTGTAGTCCTTCGGGCGCAGCGTGGTGATCTTCGACAGCGGGCTGCTCTCGTCGAACAACATCGCCATTCGGCGTGGGTCCATCGCCAGAGCACCGCGGGTAGAGCCACGCAGCGACCCGAAGCGGGATCGGGGCATGTCGCTGCGCTCGTAGTCGGGTCCGCGGAAACGCGGTTCGTCGGCATAACCACCGCGGTAGCTCCCGGCGCCGTACTCGGCGGGTTCGCCGCGCGGATCGTCGTATTCGCGACCCTCGTAACGGCCGTAACCGTCGTCGGCGAATCGCTGCCGCGGGTAGCCGCTGGGCCGGCCCGGCCCGTGGTCGTCGTAGTACTCGTCGTCGTAGTCCTCCATGGGAGCCATCCCGAAGTAAGCCTTGACCTTGTGCAATGTGCTCATCGCTTGACCCTTCTACAGCTCTCAGGATTCCGGTGTCTGTGATGAAGATGTGACTGGAGTGACTATTGACGGTGACGATAGAGGCCTTTGACCCAACAATGCGGTACCGACACGCACACACGTCGAACCGTGTTTGACCGCCGTCTCGAGGTCGTTCGACATTCCGGCGGACAATCCGACCGCGTCAGGGTGAGTCTGTTGCACCCGCTGATGTTCCGACTGCAGCCGTGCGAACGCGCGATCCGGCTCCCAATCCAGCGGCGGGATACCCATCAGCCCAACCAGTTCCAATGCGTCGGCGGCGTCGACTTGCGCGCAGATTTCGTCGACCGCGCCGGTATCGGAGATGTCAACCCCGCCACGCGACACATCACCGTCGAGGCTGATTTGGACGTAGACGCGCAGCGGTATGGTCCGTCGCCCCTCGTCCAACGCCCCCTCCACGGCCCGATCGAGCACGGTCACCACGCGGCTGCTGCTGACCGAGTGCGCGGTATGCGCCCAGCCGGCAAGCGAGCGGGCCTTGTTGCGCTGGATGGTGCCGACCATGTGCCAGTGCCGTTGAGCGGCAGCGCGATCCGCCTCCCCCGAGCGGTCCAGCAACCGCTCGACGTCGGTGACCTTGGCCGCCGCTTCCTGGTCGCGGGATTCACCGAAGTCGCTGCATCCCAATCGCGACAGAATCGCGACATCGGTTGCCGGAAAGAATTTGGTAATAGGCAGGAGTTGAATGTCGTCGAGTTTGCGGCCGGCCGCTTTGGCGGCCGCGGCGAGCCGTGAACGGACGGCCGACAAAGAATCGGTCAATTCCTTTTCTCGGTCCGGCTGAGTCGATTCGTCGAGCGCCACACTCATTCCATCCACACCACGGAGGCCAGGCGTCCGGTCGGGGCGCCACGACGATGGCTGAACAGGTCGGTGTCGTCGACCGTGCACCGCGGGTCGACGTCGATCGCGCTCACCCCCAATGTCGTGAGTTGGCGGGCGATTCCGGCGCGCAGATCCAGGCCTGGTGTGCCCGCCGAGGTGGTGGTGCGACTGCCCGGCAACGCTGCCTCGACGTCGTCGGCCATCGCCGCTGGCACTTCGTAGTTGCGCCCGCTGACCGCCGGGCCCAGCAGCACGGAGATGTCCTGCTCGTGGGCACCGAGGCCGACCATTGCTTCGACGGCACGAGCCACCACGCCGTCGCGGGCTCCGACCCGGCCGGCGTGCACGGCCGCGACCACACCGGCCCGCGCATCGGCCAAAAGCACGGGAACGCAGTCGGCGGTCACCACCGCCAACGCCAATCGTGGTGTGCGCGTGACGAGTCCGTCGGTGTTGTCGAGCGGAGCAGGGCGTGGGCCGTCGACGACCTCGATGTGGTCGCCATGTACCTGGTTCATCCAGACCACCCGGTCGGCACCCAGGCCGATGGCCGTACCCAGCCGCTTGCGGTTGGCGGCGACGGCGGCCGGGTCATCGCCGACATGGTCGCCGAGATTGAAGCTGTCGAATGGCGGCGACGAGACACCGCCGGCTCGGGTCGTGCTGACCCGCCGGATGCGAACACTCACCAGTCCAGTATCCGGCGGAAGCAAGGCCGCCATCGCGTGGTGCCGCTGCGGCTGATTGCCGCACTCCTCCGCACGCCGCGTCGCGGCCTGCATCGTCGTCCGGCTAGCGCCGCATGAACGGCGGCACGTCGACATCGTCATCCTCGCCACCGCCGATGTCGAAGGTGGCGCCATTCGTCGGCACCGAGACGCTGACCGCGTCGGCGGGTTCGAACAAGCTGGAGCTGACCTTGCCGTGTTTGCCCGACGCAACGATGCCCGATGTCGACGGGGCACCGGCGTTGCCGACGACCGGCTTGCGACCGGGACCCGCGGCATCGAAGCCCGCGGCGATCACTGTCACCCGCACTTCGTCGCCGAGCGAGTCGTCGATGACCGTCCCGAAGATGATGTTGGCGTCTTGGTGGGCCGCGTCCTGCACCAGCGACGCCGCCTCGTTGATCTCGAACAGCCCGAGGTCGCTGCCGCCGGCGACCGAGAGCAGCACGCCCTGAGCGCCTTCCATCGACGCCTCGAGCAGCGGCGAGTTGATCGCGATCTCCGCGGCTTTCAACGCCCGGCCGTCGCCGCGGGCCGACCCGATTCCCATCAGCGCGGTGCCCGCGCCGCTCATCACGCCCTTGACGTCGGCGAAGTCGACGTTGATCAGCCCCGGAGTGGTGATCAGGTCGGTGATGCCTTGGACACCGTTGAGCAGTACCTCGTCGGCGCTGCGGAACGCGTCCATCAGCGACACCGCGGCGTCACCCATCTGCAGCAGGCGGTCGTTGGGGATGACGATCAGCGTGTCACAGCTTTCCCGCAGCGCCGAGATGCCGTTTTCGGCCTGATTGCTGCGGCGCTTGCCCTCGAAGGAGAACGGCCGGGTGACGACGCCGACGGTCAGAGCGCCCAGCTTGCGCGCGATGCTGGCGACGACGGGGGCACCGCCGGTACCCGTTCCGCCGCCTTCACCCGCCGTGACGAAGACCATGTCGGCCCCGCGCAGCAGTTCCTCGATCTCGTCTTTGGCGTCCTCGGCGGCCTTCTTGCCGACCTCGGGGTCGGCACCTGCACCCAGACCACGGGTGGAGTCGCGACCGACGTCGAGCTTGACGTCGGCATCGCTCATCAACAGCGCCTGGGCGTCAGTGTTGATGGCGATGAACTCCACGCCTTTGAGCCCTTGCTCGATCATGCGGTTGACGGCGTTGACACCACCGCCGCCGATACCCACGACTTTGATGACGGCCAAGTAATTGTGCGGCGGGGTCATCATGCTGTCTTCCTCCCTGGTGGGACTGCGTGAAAGCGAACCGGGTGGCAAACCTCAACCTTTAGTAAAGGGTTAGAGTTATGTCAAGTTGATTCGCGCAAACAGAACGGTATGGCCGCCATGCGTGGGATCGATGCAGGCGCGCCGAAACACGCCGGGCGAATTTCAGCCGATTTGTCCGGCGTGCCTTCTGCCGCGCGTCACCGCCTGCGGCACAAAGCCTTCAGCGCCGCGGCGGGCTAGCCGTAATAGGCGAAGCTGCAGGTGGGCCGAGGTTCGGTCTTGAACGACAACAACTTGCCGTCCATCGTGATCGTGCAGGTGATGGCGTCGTCACCACCGTCAGCGGTGACGGAGGTCGACACTTCGTCATACACGGGATATTGCTTTTCCCACGGCAGCGTCACGCCGGTTTCGGTGGTCTGCGGGCCGCCGTTGATCTGATAGCGGATAGTCACCGGCCCGGTGGCGCCGCTGACCCGCATCGTCGCGGTGCCGATCTGTGATCCGGGATCGGCTTGCGCCTGCGGCGTGCACGACACGGCGGCGGCAAGGCTCAGCACGATGACGACGTTTTTTCTCACGGACCGAATCTACGGCGAAATCGGATGGTCGCCGGACACTTATTTGACCGTCGGCAGATCCGGACTGGACACGTCGTAGATCCGCCCCGGCCGGGTCAACAGCGCCGCGAGTTTCTGGGCCTTTTCCTCGGTCCGGTCGTTGGTCCCCCAGATCACCTTGCGCCCGTCGGTCAGCGTCAACGTGATGGACGCGACGGAGGGCGCCGCGATCCGGCTCACCTGCGCGACAACCTCGGGCCGCAACGCGGTGAGCACCGCAAGCGCAGCCTTGGTCGTCGGATCGGCCGGGCCCGGGTTGTCGACGTCGATATACGGCAGCGCCGGTGGCGGCGGTGCGGTCGCGAAATCCACGCCGTCGCGGTCGAACAAGTGCGGGCCGTCAGGAAAGTCCTTGACCACCACGGGAATGCGCTCGACGATGGTGATCATCAGCGTCGAGGGATAGTCACGCTGCACACGTGCGCTGGCCACTCGGCGAATCGCGGCGACTCGGTCGGCGACGTTGTCAGTGTTGATCTGCAGCAGCGGAGTACCGGGCTTGACGTGTGCCGCATCGAGCACCTCGTCGCGGGTCACCGCGCCGGTGCCGGTCACGGTGATGCCACGGGCCGCCATCAGCGGGGTGAAATACAGGATCAGCGCCGCTCCGACGATCCCGACGACCAGCAGAAGCGACACCAGAAACAGCTTCAGGCCCCGGACCGTCCCGCGCGCAACGGGTTTCGATGCGGCCGCACCTCGTCCGCGGGCTGCGCGTTTGGCTTCCCGACGAGCCTGTTCGATCGCCATCGCGCGGGCTTGCGCCTCCCGGCGCTCGGCGCGTTCCCGGCGCTCGCGCCGCCTCGGGCCCTCGACCGGCTCGGGTTCGCCGGCCGGCTCCGATTCGCCGTCACCATCGCTCGTTTCGGTGATCGGGTCGGCGGTGACGTCGTCGACGGGCTCGTCCGTCGTTTCGCCGTGCGCCTCGGTCACCGCGACGCCCCCGGCGCGCTGCGGTTGGCGCGGACCCGCAGCGCGGTCACGATCTCGGGTGCCAGCATGGTGACGTCGCCGGCGCCCATGGTCACTACGACATCGCCGGGCAGCGCGGTGGCGGCCACCGCCTCGGCGACGGTAGACAGGTCCGGCAGGTATTGCGTCGGGACACCGACATGCTCGGCGACGCTCGCCCCGCTCACTCCGGCGATGGGTTGCTCGCGGGCACCGTAGACGTCCAGCACGAATACCTGGTCGGCGCCGTCGAGGGCCGCCCCGAATTCGGCGGCGAAAGCCTGGGTGCGCGAGTACAGGTGCGGCTGAAACACCACCAGCGAACGCCCGGTGCCGGCCTGTTCAAGGAGCGTCCGCACCGCCCCCAGCGTGGCGCGGACCTCCGTCGGGTGGTGCGCATAATCGTCGAACACCTTTACCGCAGAGGCGGTTCCGATCAAATCGAAGCGGCGGCGCACACCTTCGAAACCGGCCAGCCCGTCCAGTACGCATTCGACGTCGGCGCCGATCTCGACGGCGGCCAGCAGGGCGCCCAGCGCGTTGAGCGCCATGTGCCGGCCGGGCACCGACAGCCGCATCGCCCGCGGACGGGTTTCACCGTCGAGTGCGATGTGCGCGACCGCCTCGGTGCCCTGCTGCTCCCACGACAGCAGCGTCCCGGCCAGCCCGTCGCCGGACGAACCGTAGCGCAGTACCCGGATACCCAGCGCCGCAACGCGATCCGCCAGCGCCGCGGCCCCCGGGTCGTCGACGCAGACCACCAGCGCGCCGCCTGGGGCGATACGTTCGGCGAAAGAGTCGAACACCGCGGTGTAGGCCTCGGGGCTGCCGAAGAAGTCGAGGTGGTCGGCCTCGATGTTGGTGACCACCGCGACATGCGGGGTGTACTCCAGCAGCGAGCCGTCGCTCTCGTCGGCTTCGGCGACAAAGCAGTCGCCACTGCCGTGATGGGCGTTGGTGCCCGCTTCACCCAGCTCACCGCCGACGGCGAAGGACGGGTCACGCCCGCAATGTTGTAGTGCCACGATCAACATCGACGTGGTGGTCGTCTTGCCGTGCGTCCCGGTCACCATCAGCGTGGTCCGCCCCGCCATGAGCTTGGCCAGCACGGCCGGCCGTAATACCACCGGAATCCCGCGACGGCGGGCCTCGACGAGCTCGGGGTTGGTCTTGGGAATCGCGGCGTGAGTGGTGATCACCGCGGTCGGTCCGCCGGGCAACAGGTCCAGCGACGATGCGTCGTGACCGATCCGGATCTCCGCGCCGCGCGCCTGCAGCGCACGCACGCCGCGCGACTCCTTGGCGTCCGATCCCGAGACCTGTCCGCCCCGGTCCAGCAGGATGCGGGCGATCCCCGACATGCCCGCTCCCCCGATGCCGACCATGTGCACGCGCTGCAGCTCGGGAGGCAGCGACTGGCTCATCGGTCCGCTCTCCCCGCGCGCGCGACGTCCAGCGCACGGCGCCTTTTTTGCGCGCGCCTCCCGTCCCGCGCTTCGCGCGCGACGTCCAGCGCGACGCGGGCCACCTGCCGAGCCGCTTCCGGGTGACCGACCAGCGTCGCGGCCGCCGTCATCGCCGCCAGCCGCGACTCGTCGCCGAGCAGGCCGGCCACCTGCTCGGCGACAAAGCTCGGGGTCAGGTCGGCGTCGGCGACCACCATTCCCCCACCTGCTTTGACCACCGGCAACGCATTGAGGCGCTGCTCGCCGTTGCCGATCGGCAGCGGCACATAGATCGCGGGCAGACCGACCGCGGTCACCTCGGCGACGGTCATCGCGCCGGACCGGCAGATCGCCAGGTCGGCGGCGGCGTACGCGAGATCCATTCGGCTCAGATACGGCACCGCAACGTAGGGCGGATCGCCCGGCCGCGGATCGGGAAGGTCGAGCGTGTTTTTAGCGCCGTGCGCGTGCAGCACCGCCACCCCTGCGGCCGCCAGATCGGTGGCCGCCGCGGCGACCGCACGATTGATGGACACCGCGCCCTGCGAGCCGCCGAACACCAACAGCACCCGGGCGTCGTCGGCGAAGCCGAAGTGCGCCCGCGCGGTCGATCGCAGCGCGGCACGGTCCAGCGAGGTGATCGCCTCGCGAACCGGGACGCCGACCACCTCGGCGCGGCGCAGTCCCGGGTCGGGCACCGCCGAGAGGATCCTCTGCGCGCTGCGGGCTCCGACCCGGTTGGCCAATCCGGCGCTGGCGTTGGCTTCGTGGATCACCACCGGCACCCGACGGCCACGCCGCGCCGCGCCGCGAGCGGCCAGATAGGCCGGCAGCGCCACATAGCCGCCGAATCCGATGACGACGTCGGCGTCGACCTTGTTCAGTACGGCCCGGGTCTGCCGCACGGCGCGCAGCACACGTGCCGGCAACCGGGCGAGATCGCCGGTGGGTTTGCGGGGCAACGGGACCGGGGTGATCAGCTCGAGCGGGTAGCCGCGCTCGGGCACGAGTCTGGTCTCCAGGCCGCGTGCGGTGCCCAGCGCGGTGATGCGGACGTCGGGTTCGAGGCTGACCAGGGCGTCAGCAACGGCCATCGCGGGCTCGACGTGGCCGGCTGTGCCGCCGCCCGCAAGCACAACCGACAGCGACGAAGGCCCGGCTGGCTCTCTGACCGAGTCGTTCACCCGTAGCGTTGCCTTTCCAATGCTCGACGGCCGTGTGCCTGACGCTCGCCGGTGTACCGCTGTCCGCCTACATGATGCCTTGCGCGTGCGGCGCGCTTGTCCGCCGCAGGTGGCTTGGGCGGTCGCGCGGCGCGCCCCGGCGGGGGCTTGCGCTGCGGCTTGGCCTGCTGCGGCTTGGTACGCAACCGGTCGCGCAGCGCCTCGACCCGGGTCGGCGAATAGGGCTCTGGCAGCGGCAGCCGCAGAATGCGGGTCATCCGGTCGTCGCGGCCTGCGCGCAGGGCGGCGACCGCCTCGGGTTCGTGACGGGCCGCATTCGCCATCATGCCGATCATCACTAGCGTTGTCGCCGTTGATGTTCCGCCCGCCGATATCAACGGCAACTGGATGCCGGTGACGGGCAAGAGCCCGATCACGTAGCCGACGTTGATGAACGACTGGCCGATCACCCACAGGGTGGTGGTCGCGGTCAGCAGTCGCAGGAACGGATCAGCGGAGCGACGGGCGATGCGCATTCCGGTGTAGGCGAACAGACCGAACAGGCCAAGCAGACCGAGCGCGCCGACCAGGCCCAACTCCTCGCCGATGATCGCGAAGATGAAGTCGTTGTGCGCGTTGGGGAGGTAGTTCCACTTCGCGGTGCCCTGGCCCAGCCCGTCACCGAACACACCGCCGTTGGCCAGCGCGTATTTGGCCTGCCGGGCTTGATATCCCGAGTCCTGCGGGTCTTGGCCCGGGTCCAGCCACGACCGCACGCGGTCAGAGCGGTAACCAGCCGTCATCGCCAAAACGCCGGCCGCGACGATCGCCAGGCCGAGCGAACTCAGGAACACGCGCAGCGGCAACCCCGCGTACCACAGCAGACCCAGCAGGATGATGACCATCGACACCGTCTGGCCGAGGTCGGGCTGGGCCAGGATGAGCGACAGCGCGATGATCGCGGCCGGGATCAACGGAATGAGCATTTCGCGCAGCGAGGCTCGTTCCATGCGCCGCGCCGCCAGCAGGTGTGCGCCCCAGATAGCGAACGCGATCTTGGTCAGCTCGGAGGGCTGCATCGAGAAGCCTGCGATCACGAACCATCCGCGAGAACCATTGGCTTCCTTGCCGATTCCCGGGATCAGCACGAGTACCAGCATGACGATGGTGGTGGCGAAGCCGGTGAAGGCCATCCGACGCATGAACCGCACCGGCAAGCGCAGCGCCAGATAGCAGGCGAATAGGCCGATGACGGTCCAGAGGACCTGGCGACCGAAGATCGTCCAGGCCGAGCCGTCGTCGTCATAGGAGCGCACCCCGGACGCCGACAGCACCATGATCAGGCCGAGCGTCGTCAGCAGGGCAGCCACCGCGACGATCAAGTGAAATGAGGTCATCGGCCGGCCCAGCCAGGCCCCGAACCGGGTGCGCGGCTCGCCGACGACGACCTTGGCGGCCTCAGCGGCCTTGGCGGGCTTGGCGGGCTTGCCGTTCTCGACGTCGGCCGCGGCCGGGTCAGCGGCTGCCTGCTCCGCCAGCTGGCCGTCGTTGGTCCCCCGGCGCAGCAGCCGGGCCAGTGCGGGTTTCACCGCTGCTACCGGCGTCCGGCGCGGGCCGCGGCCGCGAACGTGTCACCGCGGTCCGCGTACCCGCTGAACTGGTCGAACGACGCGCCGGCCGGGGCCAGTAGCACCGTGTCGCCGGGGCGGGCGAGGTCACGCGCGGCGGCCACGGCCGCGGTCATGACGCGAACACCGACAGTCTCATCCGACGGCGGAACCACATGTGTCACATATGCGAGAGGAGACTCAGCAGTCGCATGCATATCAATATCCTCGCCTGCCACAACCTGTACGACGGGCACATCCGGCGCGTGTCGCGATAACGCCTCGGCCACCAGTGCCCGGTCGCGGCCGATCAGCACCGCTCCGACCAGCCGCGACGCAACACGTTCGACCGTCTCGTCGACGGACGCGCCCTTCAGCAGACCGCCGGCGATCCACACCACGCCCGGGTAGGCCAGCAGCGATGCTTCGGCGGCATGCGGATTGGTCGCTTTGGAGTCGTCGACGTAGCTGACCTGGTCGATCACTGCGACAAGCTCGGCCCGATGCCGGCCCACCCGGAACGCCGACAGCGCCGCGGCGATCGCCTCGGCGGGCACCCCGACGCTGCGGGCCAGCGCGGCGGCGGCCAGCGCGTCGAGCACACCCACCGGACCCGGCACCGAAATCGTCGACACCGGAGCCAGCGCCGCGGAGTTGCCGGAAAAAGCGCGATCGATCAGCAGTCCGTCGCGGACCCCGAGCTCGCCGTCGCCCGGTTCACCCAGCCGGAAGCCGACCCGCACCGGTGCAGGGGCGTCGGCCAGCAGCGCAGCGGCCCGCGGATCGTCGAGCCCGGCGACCGCGACCCTCCCGCGCAGCACCCCGGCCTTCGCGGCGGCGTAGGCGGCGAGGCTGCCGTGCCAGTCCAGGTGGTCCTCGGCGATGTTGAGCACGACGCCGGCCTCGGGTCGCAGCGACGGTGCCCAGTGCAGCTGAAAGCTGGACAGCTCGACGGCCAGCACGTCGGCGGGCTCGTGCAACTCGTCAAGCACCGGGTTGCCGATGTTGCCGCACAACCGGCTGTTCACACCGCCCGCGACCAGCATCGCCTGCAGCATCGACGTGGTGGTGGTCTTGCCGTTGGTGCCGGTGACCGCCAACCAGCGTCGCGGCGGGCCGTAGCGCCCGGCCTGGTCGAGCCGCCAGGCCAGCTCGACGTCACCCCAGATCGGCACTCCGGCGGCCGCCGCGGCGGCCGGCACGGGAGTGCTCGGTGCGAAACCCGGGCTGACCACGACCAGCACATAGTCGGCGACGTGCGCTGCCGCGGTGGTCGAGTCTTCCGTTGGGTAACCGGCGTCGGTGAACTGCTGACGGGTGGCCGCGGAGTCGTCGCACAGAGTCGCCGCCGCGCCCAACGCATCGAGCGCCGCCACCACCGCGCGGCCGGTCACTCCCCCGCCCGCGACGAGCACTGGCGCTCCGGCCGACAGCACCTCCAGCCCGGGGCCGGTCATCTCAGCCGCCGCCGGTGGCCGCGAGCCATTCGCTGTAGAACAGCGCGACACCCAGGCCGCAGCTGATGGCCGTGAGCAGCCAGAACCGGATGATCACCGTGGTCTCCGCCCAGCCGACCAGCTCGAAGTGGTGGTGGAAGGGTGCCATCCGGAACACTCGACGGCCGGTCGTGCGGAACGCCAAGATCTGCACCACCACCGAGACGATCTCGGCGACGAACAGCGAGCCGAGCACCACCGCGAGGATCTCGGTGCGGCTGGTCACCGAGATGCCGGCGATGATGCCGCCGAGGGCCAGCGAGCCGGTGTCGCCCATGAAGATCTTGGCGGGCGCGGCATTCCACCACAGGAAGCCGATGCACGCGCCGGCGGTGGACGCGGCGATGATGGCTAGGTCCAGCGGATCGCGCACGTTGTAGCAGCCCAGCCCCGGCGCGGTCGCGCACGCGTTGCGGTACTGCCAGAAGGTGATCAGGACGTAGGCGGCGGTCACCATCGCCATCGATCCGGCCGCCAGTCCGTCCAGTCCGTCGGTGAAATTGACCGCGTTGGACCACGCGCTGACGACGATCACGCAGAACAACACGAAGAGCGCCGGACCCAGTGCGACCGTGGCGATTTCGCGTACGTAAGACAGGCTCGAGGACCCCGGGGTCAGCCCTGTGTCGTTGCGAAATCGCAGGACCAGGGCGCCGAACAAGGTGGCGGCGACGATCTGCCCGATGGTCTTTGCGGTTTTGTTCAGCCCGAGGTTGCGGGATCGCCGGACCTTGATCAGGTCGTCGACGAACCCCACGGCACCCAGGGTGGTGGCCAAGAACAGCACCAGCAAACCTGACGCGGACGGGCCGTTGCCGTCGAACGCCAGCCCGGCCAGGTGCGTGCCGAGGTAGCCCGCCCAAATGCCGGCCAGGATCGCGACCCCGCCCATCGACGGTGTGCCGCGCTTGGTCTTGTGGCTGGGCGGGCCGTCCTCGCGAACCTCGTGGCCAAAGCCCTGCCTGTTGAACAGCCGGATCAGCATCGGGGTGAGCAGGATCGAGACCGTCACGGAGATCGCGACGGCGAGCAGAATGTCGATCATCGGGTGTCGCCCTGGCTCTCCGCCACCAGCGAATCGGCCAGCGCCCCAAGTCCGGCCGCGTTGGAGGCTTTGACCAGCACCACGTCGCCGGGCTGCAACTCAGCCCGCAGGACGGCCAGGGCGGCATCGGCGTCGGCGACGATCACGACCTCGTCGCCCCACGAACCTTCCATGACGGCGCCCTGGTGCATGGCGCTCATAGACCTCCCCGTTCCGACGACAATGAGTCGAGACACATCTAATCGCACTGCCAGCCGTCCAACGCGGTCATGCTCGGATATCGCATCGTCGCCGAGTTCTGCCATCTCGCCCAGCACTGCCCAGCTGCGGCGGCGTCGCCCGCCGGGGCCTGCGTCACCGGAGGCCGAAATCCACGCCAGCGCCTGCAACCCGGCGCGCATCGAGTCCGGATTGGCGTTGTAGGCGTCGTCGATAACGGTCACCCCGTCGGTGCGGGTGCTGACCCGCATCCGGTGGCCCGAGACCGGCCCGGCGTCGGCCAGGGCCTGCGCGACCTGCGCGGCGGTGGCCCCACACTCCAGCGCGACCGCTGCGGCGCACAGCGCATTGCTGACCTGGTGATCGCCATGCACGGCCAGGTTGACGTCGATCGCGACGTCGCCCGCGTGCAGCGTGAACTGCGGACGCGCCAGCTCGTCAAGCGTCACCGGCCCGGCCCAGACGTCGGTCTCCCGGTTTCGGCTGATCCGCACGACGCGGGCCGCCGTCACCTCGGCCATCGCGGCGACGGCCGGATCATCGGCGTTGAGCACCACCACCCCGGAACGCGGGACAGCCTGAGGCAGTTCACTTTTGGTTTGCGCGATGGCTTCCCGCGAGCCGAACTCGCCGAGGTGCGCGGTGCCGACGTTCAGCACCACTCCGATCGCGGGCGGCGCTATCGCGGCGAGCGCGGCGATGTTGCCGGGATGGCGGGCCGACAGCTCGAGCACCAGGTAGTCGGTGCTCGGCGTGGCACGCAGCACGGTCCACGGGTGGCCAAGCTCGTTGTTGAATGATCCCGGCGGGGCGATCACCTCGCCGAGCGGCGAAAGCACCGCGGCAAGCAGGTCTTTCGTGGAGGTTTTGCCCGATGAACCGGTGATGCCGACGATTGTGAGTCCCCCGGCCACCAACTCGGCAGCCACCGCGGCGGCGAGCTTGGCCAATGCCGCGAGCACGGCGGCGCCCGACCCGTCGCTGTCGTGTTCGAGCACACCGGCGGCCGTGTCGACGTGCTCCGCCGGCGCGACGACGATCGCGGGGACGCCGACCGGACGAGCGGCCAGCACCGCGACGGCTCCCGCGGCCACCGCCGACGCCGCGTGATCGTGCCCGTCGACGCGGGCGCCGGGCAACGCCAGGAAGAGTCCGCCGGAAGTGACCTTGCGGGAATCGAATTCGACTGTCCCGGTGACGTGCAGCTTCGCGGCGTCCGCGGCGGAGATGTCGGCCAGCTCGCCGCCGACGATCGCGGCGATCTGTGCCACGGTGAGGTCGATCACTTGCGGGCCTCAAGCGCGGCGGCGAGTTCGATCCGATCATCGAACGGCTGCGTTTGCCCGTTGCGGGTCTGACCGGTTTCATGCCCCTTGCCCGCGATCAGCACCACGTCCCCGGCCGCCGCCCAGCCCACCGCGTGGTTGATCGCCGCGCGCCGGTCGCCGATCTCGACCACCTCGACGTCGGTGCCGGCTTCCGCTGTGCCGCCGAGGATCTCGCGGCGGATCTCGGCCGGGTCCTCGCTGCGCGGATTGTCGTCGGTCACCACCACCAGGTCCGCGAGTTCTGCAGCGACACGGCCCATCTCGGCCCGCTTGCCACTGTCGCGATCGCCACCGGCGCCGAATACCACACCGAGCCGGCCGTCCGGACGTCGAAGGGTGCGGAGCACCTCGCGCAGCGCGCCCGGTTTGTGGGCGTAGTCGACCAGTGCGAGGAAGTCCTGGCCGCGGTTGACCTGCTCGAGGCGGCCGGGAACCTGAGTGTGCCGTAGGCCCGTGCAGGCCTGCTCCGGCGAGACGCCGACAGCGTCTAGGACCGCCACTGCGACAAGGCAATTGGCAACGTTGTAATCGCCGGGCAGCGTGATGGCCAGCCGGTGATGAACACCGGCCGGGTCGACGGCGGTGAATTCCTGCCCACCCGCCTGCACGACGACGGCCTCGGCACGCCAGTCGGCAGGCCGGCCCTTGGTGCTGACCGTGACGGCCTGGTCTGCGCGGTGGGCCATCGCGCGGCCGGCGTCGTCGTCGACACACACCACCGCCCGGCGCGCCCGCAGCGGTGAGGTCGGGTCGAACAGCCGCGCCTTGGCGTCGAAGTAGTCCTCCATCGTCGGGTGAAAGTCGAGATGATCGCGAGACAGGTTGGTGAAGCCGCCGACCGCGAACTCGGTGCCGTCGACGCGCCCGAGGGTCAACGCGTGACTGGACACCTCCATCACCACCGTGTCGACGCCGCGCTCGACCATCGCCGCGAGAAGCGCCTGCAGTGCCGGCGCTTCCGGGGTGGTGAGCGCGCTGGGGATGTCCTCGCCGTTGATCCGCAGGCCGACGGTGCCGATCAATCCGACGGACCGGCCGGCCGCGCGCAGCCCCGCTTCGATCAGATAGGTCGTCGTGGTCTTGCCCGAGGTGCCGGTGATCCCTACGACGGCCAGGTGCGCGGACGGGTGCCCGTACACGGTGGCGGCGATCTCGCCTAGCACGCCGCGCGGCTGGGGGTGCACGAGCACCGGCACGGTACCTGCGTCACGGTTCAGCTGCGCAAACCCGTCGGCGTCGGTGAGCACCGCCGCGGCTCCGCTTTCGACCGCTTGGCCGTAGAAGCGGGCGCCGTGGACGGTCGCGCCCGGTAACGCCGCAAAGAGGTCACCCGGCTGCACGTCTTGGGCGCGCAACGTGACCCCGGTGATCTGCAAGTCCGATTCCGTGCTGCCCTCGGCGGGAACCGCCCCCACCTGGAAAGCCAGCATCGACAGCGGCACGCCCGCACACGACGAGGGACGCAGCGCAGCGGGCACAATCATCACCTCCGTCTGCAGATCAGCCCTGACACCTTATCGAGCCGCCCGACGTCGATCCGCCCAGGAAGCAGGAGTCGTCGGCGTAAAGCGCCCGCGACCGGGGTAGCCGACCGGACGTGAACGACACCGAACTCATCATCATCGGCAGTGGGCCGGCAGGCGTCAGCGCGGCCGAAGCGTTCCGCCAACACAACCACGATGGCCGGGTCCAGATTGTGACCGACGACGCGGCGCTGCCCTACGAACGGCCGCCGCTGAGCAAGGAGTTCCTCCGCGGCGACGCCGAGCCAGGCGACGCTGAGCTGCACCCTGCGCAGTGGTTCGACGAGAACAACATCGAGTTGGTGCGAACGACCGGCGTGGAGCACATTGACCCGGCCCGACATCAGCTCACCGCCGCCGGGATCCGTCATTCTTACCGGTCGCTCGTGTTGGCCTGCGGGGCAAAGCCGTCCGGGTTTCCGGTGCGCGGCGGCGAGAAAGCGCTGCAGCTGCGGTCGATGGCCGACGCGCAGGCACTGCGTAAGGCCGCGACGAAGGCAGGCGCGGCGGTGGTGGTCGGCGCCGGCTTCATCGGCTGCGAGGCTGCCGCATCGCTGGCTATGCGCGGGGTCGCCACGACGCTGGTCGCCCCCGACCCAGTACCGCAGGCCAAGCGACTCGGCGACGAGGCCGGCGAGCGAATCAAACGTCTCGTCGCCGACGCCGGCGCGCGCTACGTCGGCTCGGCGCACGTCAGCGAAGTCACCGACGAAGCGGTGCACCTCGACAACGGGACTCGTATCGACTGCGACCTGGTTTTGGCTGCAACCGGTGTCACACCACAATCGGATCTCGCCGCCAACGCCGGCATCGATACCCGCGACGGACGGATCGTCGTCGACGCACGCATGCGGACGTCGGTGGACAACGTGTACGCCGCCGGCGATGTGGCGCTGGCTTACAACAGTCTGGCCGACCGCCCAGTTGCCGTGGAGCACTGGCAAGACGCCATGGATCAAGGTGCGCTGGCTGGTGCCGCCGCTGCAGGGCGCGACGGTGAATGGGACGCGATCCCGGGATTCTGGACCACCATCGGCGAGGCGACCCTGAAGTATCACGCCTGGGGCGACGGCTTCGACCGCGCGCGCCTCATCGAACACAGCGGCGGCTTCACCGCCTGGTACGAAGCCCGTGGTGTGACCGTCGGTGTCCTGACGTTCAACGCCGACGACGACTACGACCGTGGCGAAAAGCTGATCCGGGATCGTAAGCCAATTCCATTCTGACGCAACAGGATCCAGGTCATGACATGGGGACGCCGCTGCTCGCTGCGACCGACGTCCCCTCAGCGTTGTCGAACACGTCTATCGCGACGTCGGCGTCGCGATAGCTCCCGATCCGTTGCATTCCGGCAACGCCGGCCACGATCTCGTTGACCTCGTCGCCTCCCATCAGGTAATCGTCGACCCGATGCCGCCAGTGCGCGGCCACCACCGTCGCGCCGGCCGCCAGTCGCGGACATTCGCGCTCCAGCAGCTCGCCCAGCGCCTCTGGGGCCAGGTAATACCCGACCTCGGAGAGCACGAGGAGATCGAATGGGCCTGTGGGCCAGGGTTCGTCGATGGATCGGCGAAGTAGCGTCACCCGCTCACCGTGCCCGGAGTTGGCGAGTCGCCGTCGGGCACCGTCCAGGGCGGTCGACGCGATGTCGGTGGCGGTGACCTGGGTGCACCGTTCAGCGAGCAAATTGGTCAGCACTCCGACCGAGCAACCCGGCTCGAACGCGTGCTCGTAGTGGGCCCGCGGCAGCATAGCCAGGGTGAGCGCGTACTTGCGCTGCTCGTACCAGCGGGTGCCGAGCTGCCACGGATCAGATGAGCGCGAGTACATCGCCTCGAAATAGTCGTCAGGTAACCGGCTCAGATGAACATCACCTCCCCGACCGCCAAGGCCCGCGCAACGACAGTCGGTGGCAGCACCGTGTACCCGTCCGACGTTGGCCGAGTCTGGCTTGGAAAGCATTTCACCGCGGCATGTTTGGCCTGGATTGCCCGATCCGTCAGGCTGATGCGCCTGGCCCTGCTCCACGGCACCGCGGGATCGCCCGGCTGCGCCCAATGCCACATCCAGACCGGATACTCCACCAGCTCCGCGCCGGTGCGCGCGGCGGCCGCGGCAGCCGCGCGGCCGACCGTCTCATGGTCGGGATGGCCGTCGCCACGCCAGGTCGCCGCGCACCACCTGCCCGCCGGATGGCTGCCTAGCAGCGACGCAAGCCGAGTAGCGATGTCGTGCTCCAGTCCGGCCAATTCACCATCCGGGAAGTCGAGGCTGATCGGCTCGGCGACACCGAGGATTCGCGCAGAGCGGCGAACTTCTTTGCGGCGCAACGCTTTGAGTTCCTTGCGTTGCTGTGGGGTGGAGTCGGGATAAGCGGATTCGCCATCGGTCACCGACACCACCTGAACGTCGACGCCGGCGGCCGACAGCGCGGCCATGGTCGCTCCCAGGCCGAGCGTCTCGTCGTCGGGGTGTGGGGCCACGACCGTCAGGCCCGGGCACCGACGAAGATCCAGCGTCAACAGTCCGTCGTCCCAGGAGGTCCATGCCTCGACGGAAGTCCCACCCTCGGCGACGGGACTCGTCTGGAAACGCGCTGTGCGTGACCCCTCGTCAGAAGGATTCATAGTTCTTTGCGGCAATCGAGCCGAGTACAGCGAGATCACGTTCGGCATGACTCTGTCTGACGTACACGCGCAAGTCAGCCACAGCGCGAGCATGCCTTTCGTCGAGGCACAGTGGTCCCGGCCCCAGCGCCCGATCGGTTCGGTTGAGCGCTTCCTCGACCGCGACTTCCACCACTGCGCGCACCCGCCTGGCGGTCAGCTCCGCGAGCCCGGAGCGATTGTCGGGGTCCGAGTCGACCTGACCGGCGGCCGCGCGAAGAGCGGTGTCGGCGGCGTTGAGCGCGGCGTCGATCGCGCCGAGATGAGCCAACGCGTGATCGTCGGCGGACAGCCGTGCGGCACGCTGGTACAGCGGCGCGGCAACCGCTCGGGCGCCACCCAGCCAACAGGCCGCGACCCCGATCGCGCCGAACCAAAAGCCCGGTCGGTCCAGGTAGTCGTCCGGGCCGCCGACCGGAATCGCCGGGGCGTTGTCGAATCGTACGGATCTGGTGTCGCATTCGGCCATGCCCGCATTTCGCCACGTGTGCTCCAGTGGATGAACTCCTGGAGCGCGCAGATCGAGCGCAAACAGCCCTCGCCGGCCGTCGGCCAGCCGAGCCGTCACGAGCGCATCGGTGCACAGTTCGGCACCCGAGCACCAAGCCTTGGTGCCGTCGAGCGTCACCGCGTCGCCCTTGCCGTGGGCCGTCACGATCGCGTTCGGAGCTTCGGCAGCCCACACGCCCCACAGTTCGTCTCGGCCGGGCAGCGGTCCGCCGAGTTCGATCAGAATGGCGACCGCGTCTGTGTGTGCCTCGGCCAAACGCGCTGCCGCAATGTCGATTTCGGCCAGTTGAGAGAGTCGCCGCCAGCGCTGCGCGGTCTGGCCCGACCCCGGGGGTGGCAGCTGCAGCCGACCAGTCTCCAGCCACTCCATGACCTGAGCAGCCGTCACGACACCTCGTCCGCTCTGCCCAGCACCTCTTTCGACACCTCGGCCAAGTGATCGGCGAACCCTCCCGGTGCCCGCGCGTTCCACCGGTCCGACGTGGTGACCGACAGTTCGTCGTCGGAAACGATGTGCATCCCCGCCGCCCGGAACCGGTCGACCAAATCGACATCCTCGCCGCTGCGCAGCGCAGCGAATCCGCCGACACGCCAGTAGGCCTCGGACCGAAAACCCATGTTCGCGCCATGAATGTGCTGGTGAAACGGCGTCTCGGCGCGGTAGCGCGCCTCGTACTCGGCGGCCACCTCGGGCGAGTGGTGGCGCCATTCGGCCACTCGCACTTGGCCAAGGACCATGTCAGCGCCCCAGCCGAGTTGTCGCATCAGCCAGTCGCCACCGACCTCGGTGTCGGCGTCGGTGGTTGCGTACCAGATGCGCGGGCCGACGGCGTGCAGCTCCGTCTTGGCGTAGCGGAAACCGGCCGACCGCGCGGCGCCGACGTTGCGTTCGTCGACGGCGAGGAAGTGCACGGCAGGTCCGAATTGCCCTTCCAGGGAGGCGCTGTCGTCTTCGCATGCATCCAGGACGACGACTACCTCGGTGGGAATGGCGACAGCTACCGCTGCTGTCCGAACCGCGCTCAGGCAACGCCACAACGCATCAAATTCGTTGTGTGCGGGCACCACGACGACGGCACCGGCCTCGGCTGTCACCGATGGGAAGTAACCGTTAGAGCAGGTTTTGACACACTTCTGCCTCCGGCCTCGCTGAATCAGGCCACGGCCGGGTGACTGCTCGAAGGTGAACAGACGGTGAATTAGCTGCCAACGCGAGTACACGTCTCGAGCGCGCATTTCCGCTGGTGCTCACCACCGGATTCGTCAGCAGCAATCTCGACACGCTGACGGCGTGCGCGAATCGTGCTGCCGAAATCGGGACGATCACGCAGCTCAACCGCTATTTGGCTGCCAGACGGCGCCCCCGACAGAGGCACTTCACCGTATCCACAGCCAATCTTAAGTTTTGGCGTCCATAATCTGAACCACGGATATATCAGGCATGAACATAAAGTGAACGGAGCCACTCGTGATCTCAAAAGCCTTGATCGGCACTGCGGGGGCTGCCATTGCCATCGGGCTGGCCATCCCGGCCAACGCCGACCCGGCGACGCCGCCCGGCAATCCGGACCTCGTGGGCGCATCAGCCCCCGCACCATCACCCACCCCGCAGGCCTTCCTCGCCGCCGCGCGCGCCGCGGGCGTCAGCGGAGCCGATCCGGCAATGCTGGCCGACGGCTACGACGTCTGCTGGAAGCTATGGAATCAACGCGTCGAGGGCACCGCGGTCGCTGCCGGGCTGGCGCGCGACCATCCCGGGGTCACCACGCAGGAGGCGGCAAATTTCGTGCTGGCCGCTTACCGCGACCTGTGCCCGGTGGCGGGCTCCTACGACTACTGGTCTTACAGCACCAGCTGAGATCAGCTGGCCTGCAACAACAACGGCGGACCCGGGTCGGGCGACAACGGGACGTTCCCGCGCTGCAGTAGCCATCCGGCGATGTTGTGGAAGAGCGGGGCTGCCGAGTGGCCGGGCGTTCCGTCGGCATTGCGAACCGGATTGTCCATCATGATGCCGATGACATAACGCGGGTCATCGACGGTGGCCATGCCCGCGAAGGTGATCCAGTAGACGTTGTCGTAGTAGCAGCCGCACGCCGGATTGATCTGCTGTGCGGTACCGGTCTTTCCGGCAATCTGGTAGCCCTCGACCGCAGCCGCCGAGCCGGTCCCCTGCTGGACACCCCGTGGGTCGCGCTGCACCACCGCGCGCAGCATGTTGCGCACTGTGCGTGCGGTCTCCGGCGACACCACCCGAACTCCTTCCGGGCGCGGCTCTTCGGTGCGGGAACCGTCGGCGCTGACCGTGGACTTCACGATCCGCGGCGGCATCCGCACGCCGTCGTTCGCGATGGCCTGGTACATGCCGGCCATCTGCACCAGTGTCATCGAAAGGCCTTGTCCGATCGGCAGGTTGGAAAACGAGCTGCCGGACCACTGCCCGATGGGCGGCACTAGGCCCGCGCTCTCGCCGGGAAGACCGATGCCGGTGCGCTGACCCAGGCCGAACTTTTCGACCATGTCGTAAAATCGTTGCGGCCCAACGCGTTGCGCCAGCATCAACGTGCCGACGTTGGACGACTTACCGAAAACTCCTGTGGTGGTGTACGGCGCCACGCCGTGCTCCCATGCATCGTGGATTGTGACGCCGCCCATGTTGATCGAGCCCGGGACCTGCAATACCTCGTCGGGATTGGACAGGCCGTATTCGATCACCGAGGACGCGGTGATGATCTTGTTGACCGACCCAGGCTCGAATGGTGAGGACACCGCCGGGTTGCCGAGTTGCTTGTCGCCCTGACGCCCGATGTCCTGTGACGGGTCGAAGGTGTTGTCGTTCGACATCGCCAGGACTTCGCCGGTCTTGGAATCCAGCACGACGGCCGAGACGTTGCGGGCGCCCGATAGGTTCTTGGCCTGCTGCACCTGCTGTTGGACGTAGAACTGGATATCGTCGTCGATTGTGAGCTGAATCGTCGCCCCGTTGACCGCACGGTGCTGGTTGCGGTAGCTGCCCGGAATGACGACACCGTCGGAGCCGCGGTCGTAAGTTACCGAGCCGTCGGTGCCCGCCAGCTCGGCGTCCATCGAGTCTTCCAGGCCGAGCAAACCGTGCCCGTCCCAGTCGATTCCACCGACCACGTTGGCGGCCAGCGATCCACCGGGATACTGCCGCAAGTCCTGACGCTCGGCCCCGACTTCGGGAAATTTACGGGTGATGGCGGTCGCGACGGCGGGGTCTACGGCTCGGGCCAGGTAGACGAACGACTCGTCGCTACGAAGCTTCTTCAAGATGGTGGCTTTGTCCGGCTTGTTGTTCAGCCTGGTCGCCACATCCTTCGCGATCTCGTTCAAACGCCGTTGCGGATCAGGCGCTTTGGCGTTCTTCTGCTTGGCTTCGGTCAGTTGCTTGAGGATGCGCTTCGGCTGGAAGGTCAAAGCGCGCGCCTCGATCGTAAAAGCCAGTTGATTGTTGTTGCGGTCGACGATGCTGCCGCGGACCGCCTTTTCGACATCGGTGACCTTCAGCTGCCCGGCGGCCTCGGCGCGCAGTCCGGCCGCCTTGGGGACCTGGAGGTAGAAAAGCTGGGCGCCGGCAATCAGCAGCGCCAGAAAGATGACGCCGTTGCCGACGCGGTGCCGGAAGGCGAATGACGCACCGCGGCTTGCCACCTCTACCGCCTGGCGGGTTCGACGCGTGCGGGCCGAGCGGTCGGGCGTGCTGGCTTTGGCGCGGCGCGGCCTACGCGATGAGGCAGGCCGATTCATCGCGGCGGGCCGGGCGGGGTGACCGTCAGCGGACCGAATTGCTCGCCGACCAGCGGACCAGCGGGCGCGGGGTGATGCGGCATACCTGGTAAGTCTGCCGGCGATGACGCGGCGGGTGGCGGTGCCACGCCGGCAAGCGGCACAGCTGCGCCAGCCGGCGGCGGCAGCACCGGAGCGATCGGTGCGGGCGCCACAGCCGGTGCCGGAGCAACCGGAACGACCGGCGCGGCCGGCGCAGTGGGTAGCGGTTGTGTCCCGGGCGCCAGCGGCACCCCCGGCACGATAGGCAAGCCCGGCGCGACAGGCATTCCCGGCACCGGCCCCGGTCCGGCACCCGGCATGGGCAGCGGAGCGTCCGGCGACGGCAGGTGCTGAGGACCAACGGTGGTTGCGCCGTCGGGCGTGCGAACCTGAGCGTTCGGCCCCGGCGCCAGCGGCACGGGCTGAGGGCCGTTGCCAGGCAACACGACTGACGGCACCTCGACCGCATTCAGCGGTGGAGCCGGCGGCGCGGCTGGCTTCTCGTCCGGCAGCTTCGTGTTCAGCGGTGGTGGTGGAACACCCTGGGCCGGCTTCGGCGTGCCGACCACCACCCAGTTGCCGGCGGGATCTTGAATCAGATGCGCGGTATCGCGGGTCGGGATCATGCCTAGGCCGCGAGCCGCCTCGGCCAGCGCGGGTGCGGATTGCGCTTCTTGTACGTCGCGCTCGAGCGCTTCCTTTTCCTGCTGCAGCAATTCGGTGCGCTGGCGGGCACTGCCGAGTTCATAGGACCGCTCGGCGGCATCGGTGGAAAGCCACAGGGTGAGGCCCAGCCCGGCGCCCAGCGAACCAATCACCAGAACGACGAACGGGACCTTGGTCACCAGGGTGCGCGGCCGCAGGTCCAGCGACGCCAACCGGTTGATCAGGCGTTCGCGTAGCGGAGGGCGAACAACCTTCGGCGCCTTGGCCTTCCGTGCCTTGGCGCGGGCCTTGGCTTGGTTCGCGCTCTTGGCGCGTGCTGGTTTCTCGACCGGCCGGGCGACCGGTGAGGTGTGCGGCGCTGACCGCGACGTACGCGGTTCGCGGGCCGGTGCGGTGGGTTTTCCGGAGCGGGGACGGCCGCGGCGAGCCGGCGTCGCGTCGGCCACCCGCGAAGCCTTGACCGAGCCACCACGCCGTTCACCGGCGCGGGCCGGGTGCGCTGGACGCTTCGCTTTCATGCGCCTCCCTTCCTCGCTGCGTTCGACTTCGACTGCACCCGCTCGATGGCGCGTAATCGCACCGCGGCACTGCGCGGGTTCTGCTGGACTTCCGCGTCTCCGGCACGTTCGGCGCCGCGGGTCAGCAGCGTGAATTGCGGTGCGTGTCCGGGTAATTCGACGGGCAAGCCGGACGGCGTGCTCGACGTCGTGGCCTCCGCGAAGACGCGTTTGACAATGCGGTCTTCGAGCGACTGATAGGCCATCACCACCATGCGGCCGCCTACGGCGAGGGCATCGAGCGCGGCGGGCATGGCGTCGCGCAGGGCATCCAATTCGCTGTTGACTGCGATCCGCAACGCCTGGAAAGTCCGCTTGGCCGGGTGTCCCCCGGTCCGCCTGGCCGGCGCCGGAACGGCTTGGTAGATGACCTCGACCAGCTCGGCGGTCGTCGTGAACGGCGAGTGTGCGCGGCGACGGACGATGTGCGTCGCGATGCGGCGGGCCAGCTTCTCCTCGCCATAGCGCCGCAGGATGTCAGCGATCTCGGCCTCGTCATAGGTGTTGAGGATCTCGGCGGCGGTCAAGGGCGAGGTCGGGTCCATCCGCATGTCCAGCGGCGCGTCCTGCGCATAGGAAAAGCCTCGCTCGACCCGGTCGAGTTGCATCGAGGAAACTCCGAGATCGAAGAGCATCCCATCGACGGATTCGTCTGCGCCGTAACCCGATTCGGCTAACGCATCCACGATGCCGTCGTACCTGGTCTGCACCAGGGTGAGCCGGTCCCCGAAGCGGGAAAGGCGCTCACGGACGATGTCGAGGGCGGTCGGATCGCGGTCGACACCGATCAGGCGCAGACCGGGCAATTCGGCGAGGAAGCGCTCAGCATGACCACCGGCACCAACCGTCCCGTCGAGGAGCACCGCGCCCGATCCGTCGGAATCGCGGCGGGTTAATGCGGGTCGGAGCAATTCGAAGCAACGGTCGAGCAGCACGGGCACATGGCCGAAACCACCAGTGGCGTCAGGCATGAGCGCACCTTCCCGACGTGACCGGCAGGTCCCGATGTTGCCGGCCCGCTGCACGCGGCTTCGCCGCGCTTGCGACCGGCAGGTCCCGATGTTGCCGGCCCGCTGCACGCGGCTTCGCCGCGCTTGCGACCGGCAGCGCCCCGTTGCATCGAGGTCCCTGTCCGATGGCACGAACCTGGCGTTGGGGAAGTACGTCAGGGTCGGTTCGGGCAGAGGCCACGTTGCACGGGCGCGCGCCTCAGATGATGTCGCCGAGTGCTTCATCGCTGGCTGCGGAGAAGTTCTCTTCGTGGGCTTCTTGGTACTGCTGCCAGGCCGCGGCGTCCCAGATCTCCAGGTAGTCAATCGATCCGATGACGACGCAATCCTTAGACAGACTCGCGTAGCGACGGTGGTCGGCCGACAAGGTGATTCGGCCTTGCGCGTCGGGGTGTTGTTCGTCGGTGCCTGCGGCCAGGTTACGCAGGAACGCCCGCGCCTCGGGATTGCTGCGCGACGTCTGGCTCGCCTTGCGGGCGAGTTCTTCGAACGCTGCTCGCGGGTAGACGGCGAGGCTGTGGTCCTGACTCTTGGTGACCATCAACCCCCCTGCCAGCGCGTCGCGGAACTTGGCGGGCAATGTGAGTCGCCCCTTGTCGTCGAGTTTTGGCGTGTAGGTGCCGAGAAACATCTGGCTACCTCCATGCCTTTCGACTTCCGCCACGATACCCCACAATCCCCCACTTCGCTCCATTTAACGACACGCATGTCACCGTTTGGTGTCGTTTCTGCAGGTTCTCGGCCACCGTCGTCGCTGACGAGAGTCACGACAACCCCTGCCACAAGCCCCCTAAGATGGCCGTGAGCTGGGTTTATAGCCTGAAGTGGGGCACAGTGGGGCTGCATGGTCGACGCTTCGCCCACCTGGCCCGTCCGTGGGGCACAAAAAAGGGCAGCCAGGTGGCTGCCCTTTGGATGTCCCGCCGACTATTGCTCGAAGCGCCGGCGGAACCGGTCTTCCATGCGACTGGTGAAGGACCCGCCCCCACTACGGTTTCGGCGTTGACGTCCGTTTACGGCCGGTCCCGAGCGCTCGCCGCGGCCGGCAAGTCGCGGTCCGGTGATGGCGAACACGACGCCGCCGAACATCACCACGAAACCGAGCACCGACAAGACCGGGAACGTTCCGATCATGGTGGCCTTAAACGCCACTCCTGAGACCAGCATCGCGAGGCCCAGCACGAACAGCGCCGCACCCTGCAGCCGTCGGCGAGCCGTAGGCGCACGCAACCCGCCGCCCCGAACGCTCGAGGCGAATTTGGGGTCCTCGGCATAGAGAGCGCTCTCGATCTGGTCGAGCATCCGCTGCTCATGATCGGAGAGTGGCATCCGTCCCTCCTTGCCGAAAACATGTCACGTTATTACCGATAGCACGGCTGCGCCCGCTGCGGGGACAACTAATAAGAATGATACGAGGTCAATCTGCGCGTTACCACCGCTTCGCTTGCTGATTGTAATCGTGACGGTCGGGGGGCCGCGCAGTGCCGGCGCGCCCGATAATGAAATGGCGCACCGCACTGGACGACCGAAGAGGAGACCGCACGTTGGTGACGTTCCTCATCAACCTGCCGCCGCAGGACATGCAGCGGCGGCTTTCGGAAGCCTTGGGCGTGTACGTCGACGCCATGCGCTATCCGCCCGGCACCGAAAATCAGCGCGCCGCGATGTGGCTCGAACACACGCGGCGGCGCGGCTGGCAGGCGGTGGCCGCGGTCGAGGTTGACGCCCCGCCCGGGGTGGAGCCGTCATCGGACGAGCTGAGCAACGCGCCCCTGCTGGGCGTGGCCTACGGCTACTGCGGCGCACCTGACCAGTGGTGGCAGCAGCAGGTCGTCGCGGGCCTGCAACGCAGTGGCTATCCCGACCCCGACATCAGCAAGCTGATGGCCAGCTATTTCGAGCTGACCGAGCTGCACATCACCCCGCGGGCTCAGGGTCGTGGACTCGGCGAGGCGCTGGCGCGTCGACTCCTTTCCGAGCGCAGCGAAGCCAACGTTCTGCTTTCTACGCCGGAGACCAACGGCGAAGCCAACCGGGCCTGGCGGCTATACCGCCGACTGGGCTTCATGGACATCATCCGCGGTTACCACTTCACCGGCGACCCACGGGCTTTCGCGATCCTGGGACGCGAGCTGCCGCTGTAGTGGCACCGGCACCGTCCTCGTCTGGCACGATGACCGGGTGCGCGCCAGCGGTATACAGCTCTCGTCCCGGATCTTCCCAGCGCGGCGGGCAGCTCGCCGCCTCACGGCATGGGGCTTGCTGCTGCTGGCGATACCGATGCTCGCCGGCTGCGTGCGGATCAAAGCATCGATCACCATCTCTCCCGAAGATTTGGTGTCCGGCGACATCATCGCGGCGTCGAAACCTCGCAACGAGAAAGACAACGGGCCGCAACTCGACCCCAACCTGGCCTTCGGCCAAAAGGTCGCGGTGTCCAAGTACGACCGCGACGGCTACGTCGGATCGCAGGCGACGTTCTCCGACCTGACATTTGCCGAACTGCCCGAGTTGGCGCGGATGAATTCCGACGCCCAAGGCGTCAACCTCTCGCTACGACGCGCGGGTGACCTGGTGATCCTGGAGGGACGCGCGGATCTGACGTCGCTGACCGATCCCGACGCTGACGTGGAACTGTCGGTGGCGTTCCCGGGGTCGGTGACCTCCACCAACGGTGACCGCGTCGACGAGCAGACCGTGCAGTGGAAGCTGAAGCCCGGCGTGGTCAGCCTGCTGACCGCGCAGGCGCGCTACACCGACCCGAGCACGCGCTCGTTCCAGCATGCCGCGCTGTGGCTGGCGTTGGCGTCGCTGGCGGTCGCCGGCGCCGTGGCCGGTCTGGCCTGGTACACCCGCGACCGGTCACCCAAGATCGCCGAGCCGAGCGACCCCTCGTCCAGCTGATCAGCTGCCCGGCGACCAGTAATCGAGCATCTCGGCGAACGTCTCGAACGCCGGCGCGGAGTTCCCGTAGGTCGCTTCCAGATGAAGGCTCAGCGGATAGCCCAAGTCGACGACGCCGTCGATGATCCGCTTGTACAGATCGAGCATCAGCGAGCGGCGTTGCGCCGGTTCGGTGTTCGCCAGCTTCGTGACGAATGCCTGCTCCGCGGCCACGGCGGGGTTGCCCGGATCCTGGATCAGCCAGTTGATGAATCCGATTCGCTCCTCGAGCTTAGGCACGAACCCGAAGCCGAGCAGGATCTCCGGGCGGTGGTTGGTCTCCTTGGCGAAGTCGGTCAAAAAGCCCACGATCGCATCGGAATACAGCAGTTGCGTCTGCGCGAAGGTGGCGCCCCGCTCGCATTTGAAATTGAGCCGGCCCGTTTCTCCCTCGCGGGTCGGGATCAGGATGACGCCCCGATTGCCAACCAGCTCTTGGTAAATCGACAGCGCGTCGGTGGGTGCCACCCCCGAGCCCTCACCGTCGGCCATCGTGCGCGGAACCCCAACGAACACGATGCCCTCGATCCCGGCACCGACCAGCGCGCCGAGCCGCTGACGCAGGGCCGGCTCGTCCATGAAAGCCGTGACCTGACTGCACAGTCCGCGCACGCCGGGCAACTCCGGCTTGATCGTCGACCAGAAATCCAACACGTCCAGCTTGGGCTTCATCTCGATCGGACGGTCGTCGTCCTCTTCGATCAGCCCAGGCATCATCACGTGGCCGATCCGACCGTCGATGCCCGAGCTCGCCGCCAGCTGCACCATTTTTCGGGCGTCTTCGAGAGCCTTCTCCGTACCGCTTTCCAGATTCGGCGGCACCAGCTCAAGCGCGATGGTGTTCAAAGTCAACGAGCTGCTCCTCAATCAACGACTAGTCCCCCGCCGCAGACCCGGGCCAGGCATCACGACAGCATAGTGACGCCGCTCGGCTGACCACCCGGCGACGGTCGAGCGCGCCGCCGGAGTTCACCTACGGCCGCCAAAACCCGCTGCACGTGACCGCGCCGAATAGACTTGGCGGGCCATCATCGCAAGGAACCGGGAAGGGGTGTGGCGCTGAGCGCAGGAGCAGCGGCAACCGTCGAACTGGCCGACGCCGTCACCGACCAGTTGCGTAGCTATCTGCGCCGGCGTCGAGGCGAGGCTGCGCACATCGGCCAGGACTACGACGCACTCATCGCCCACCTGGAGGACTTCGTCCTCGGCGGCGGCAAACGGCTGCGCCCGGTGTTCGCCTATTGGGGCTGGCGGGCTGTTCGTGACGACGAGGCCGACGACCAGGCGCTGCTGCTGTTCGCCGCGCTGGAGCTGCTGCACGCCTCAGCGCTGGTCCACGACGACGTGATCGACAGCTCGGCCACCCGCCGCGGGCGGCCGACGACCCACATCCGATTCGCCGCGTTACATCGCGACAGCGGGTGGCGTGGGCCGGCCGACCAGTTCGGGGTCTCGGCGGCAATCCTGCTCGGCGACCTGGCGCTGACGTGGGCTGACGACATCGTCGCCGGCGTCGAACTGCCGCAGGGTGCCCACAACCGCGTGCGCCGGGTGTGGGCCGACATTCGCACCGAAGTGCTCGGCGGGCAGTACCTCGACATCGTGGCCGAAGCCAGCGCCGCGGAGTCGATCGCTTCGGCGATGGCCGTCAACACTTATAAGACCGCTTCCTACACGGTGGCCCGGCCGCTGCAACTGGGGGCGGCCGCAGCGGCCGACCGGCCCGATGTCCACACGCTTTTCCACGAGGTCGGCAACCAGCTGGGTGTGGCGTTTCAGCTGCGCGACGACGTGCTCGGCGTATTCGGCGACCCCGCCGTGACGGGCAAGCCGTCCGGTGACGACCTGCGCTCCGGAAAGCGAACCGTGCTGCTGGCCACCGCGCTCGAGCTGGCTGAAGCGTCAGACCCGGCCGCTGCCAAGCTGATACGCGCGTCGGTCGGTACCGACCTGAGCGATGATCAGGTGCGACAACTCCGCGCGGTGATCGAACGGGTCGGCGCACTGGCTTCGGTCGAGGAGCAGATCGCCGCCCTCACCCGCAGTGCGCTCGATCTGGTCGCCGAGGCACCCATTCACCAGGCGGCCAAGGCCGGGCTCGCCGACCTCGCCGAGCTCTCCGCGAACCGATCGGCCTGACACGATGTCCGTTCCGACCTCGGCCCCCGACTCGGCTTCGAGCACCGCTGCCCGGCAACCCCTTTCACGGCTGCGGGAATTCGCCGCTGCCGACGAGGGACGGCCGGCGCTGCTGGGTTTCGTGGGTGCGGCACTGATCACAACCGGCGGGTTGGGCTCGGGCAGCACCAAACAGCACGATCCGCTGCTGGAGTCGTTGCATCTGTCCTGGCTGCGTTTTGGTCACGGCCTGGTGCTGTCGTCGGTGCTGCTGTGGGTCGGCGTGACCCTGATGCTGAGCGCCTGGCTGTGGCTGGGCCGTCGCGCATTGGTAGGCCGCGCAAGCGAATACGCCATGGTGGCCAGCGCCGCGTTCTGGCTTGCGCCGCTGCTGCTGTCCGTGCCGCTGTTCAGCCGAGACACCTACTCGTATCTGGCTCAGGGGGCGCTGCTGCGCGACGGGCTTGATCCGTATGCGGTCGGGCCGATCGACAACCCGAACCCTCTGCTGGACAACGTCAGTCCGATCTGGACGATCACCACCGCGCCGTACGGCCCGGCGTTCATCATGATCGCCAGGTTGGTGACGATGCTGGTCGGCAACCACGTGATCGCCGGGACCATGCTGCTGCGGCTGTGCATGCTGCCGGGGCTGGCCCTGTTGGTATGGGCGACACCACGGATAGCCCGGCACGTCGGGGCGAATGTGCCTGTGGCGCTGTGGGTCTGCGTGCTCAACCCACTGGTGATCATCCACCTGATGGGCGGCGTGCACAACGAGATGTTGATGGTGGGCCTGATGGCCGCGGGCATCGCACTGACCTTCGAGCGACGTCACGTCGCCGGAATCGCGGTGATCGCCGTCGGGATGGCGGTCAAGGCGACCGCGGGACTCGCGCTGCCCTTCATGGTCTGGGTGTGGATGCGTCATCTGCGTGATCGCCGTGACTACCGGCCATTGCAGGCCTTTTCGGCAACAGCGGCGATGTCGGTCGCGATCGTCGTGGCGGTGTTCGCAGCACTATCCGGTGTTGCCGGGGTAGGCCTCGGCTGGCTGACCGCGCTAGCCGGCTCGGTGAAAATCATCAACTGGCTGAGCGTTCCGACTGCGACGGCGAATCTGGTGCACGCTGTCGGCGGCCTGTTCTTCGCGGTGAGCTTCTACGGGGTGCTGCAAGTTACCCGTGTGATCGGGGTGGCGATCATCGCGATAGCGCTGCCGCTGTTGTGGTGGCGCTTCCGCCATGATGATCGTGAGGCACTCGTCGGCATTGCCTGGGTGATGTTGGTTGTGGTGTTGTTCGCTCCGGCCGCGCTGCCGTGGTACTACTCGTGGCCGCTGGCCGTGCTGGCTCCGCTCGCCCAGTCACGCCGCGCGGTCGCGTCGGTCGGGGCGTTTTCGACGTGGATCATGGTCATCTTCAAACCCGATGGCGCGCATGGCATGTACTCGTGGCCGCACGTACTGCTGGCGACCGCCGTCGCGGTGTTCGTCTGGCGGGTCCTGGACCGCCCGCCAACGGCGGAAGTCAGTACGCCATAGCCTGCGCTCGGCGCAGCACTTCCCGCGCTTGATGCGCGTGCAGCGCGTCGACCGGACGCGCATTGCTGAGCGCGTCACGCGAGCCGTCGCGGGTCACCGTCAGCGACGGGTCCGGAGTGAACAACCAGCGGACGATCTCGGTGTCCCCGTAGCCACCGTCGCGCAGCACCACCAACAGCCCGGGGAGGCTCTTGACCACTTCCCCGCTGCTGGTGAAGAAAATCTGCGGGATCACCACGTCGCCGGCCCGCCGTACCGCGACCAGGTGTCCGTCCTTGAGATGCTGCTGGACTTTCGTCACCGCCACGCCGAGCAAGTCGGCGACATTGCGCAGATCGTAGGTGGGTTCGTCGGGGTCGAGAACATCCTCCCCGGCCGGAATCCTGCTCACCGGAACAGTGTACGGCCGGGCGGACCGCAAGTTCGGTGCTCGCGGCGTAAAGGTTTCGGGCGCAGGGCCGGACGCCGCCTACGATGAGCGCGTGACTGCAGCGGCGAGCAACGACCTCGAAGGCGCATTGCTCGACGGGCGCTATCGGGTGGCGGCCAAGATCGCCACTGGCGGCATGTCGACGGTCTATCGCGGCCTGGACACGCGGCTGGACCGGCCGGTCGCACTAAAGGTGATGGATTCCCGCTACGCCGGCGACCAGCAGTTCCTGACCCGATTCCAATTGGAAGCCCGCAGCGTGGCCCGCCTGAAGGACCCCGGCCTGGTCGCCGTCTACGACCAGGGGCTGGACGCCCGGCACCCATTCCTGGTGATGGAACTCGTCGAGGGCGGCACGCTACGCGAGCTGCTCACCGAGCGCGGCCCGATGCCGCCGCACGCCGTCGCCGCGGTACTGCGCCCGGTGTTGGGCGGGTTGGCCGCCGCCCATCGCGCCGGCTTGGTGCACCGCGACGTCAAACCCGAGAACGTGCTGATCTCCGACGACGGCGACGTCAAGCTCGTCGACTTCGGGTTGGTGCGCGCGGTCGCCGAAGCCGGAATCACCTCGAGTAGCGTCATTCTCGGCACCGCGGCATACCTGTCGCCCGAACAGGTCAAGGACGGAATGGCCAGCCCCCGCAGCGATGTCTACGCGGTCGGCATCGTCGCCTACGAACTGTTGACCGGCCAGACGCCCTTCTCCGGCGACACCTCGCTGTCGGTCGCCTTCCGGCGGCTAGACACCGACGTGCCGCCGCCGGGCAGCGTGATCAGCGGCGTGCCTGCGCAATTCGACGACCTGGTCGAGCGTGCCACCGCACGCGACCCCGCGGGCCGTTACGCCGACGCCCAGGAGATGGGCGCCGAGCTCGACGCCATCGTCGACGCCCTGCGGCTGCCCGCATTCCGGGTACCGGCACCGCGCAACTCGGCCCAGCACCGCTCGGCATCTGCGCGCCGAAACGACGTGACCCTCGATCAGAACCGCACCGCGGAGCTGAGTCAGTCTGCGGCCG
The DNA here is from genome assembly GCF_022430545.2 of Mycobacterium paraterrae. Taxonomy (NCBI): domain Bacteria; kingdom Bacillati; phylum Actinomycetota; class Actinomycetes; order Mycobacteriales; family Mycobacteriaceae; genus Mycobacterium; species Mycobacterium paraterrae. The sequence goes on from NZ_CP092488.2 coordinate 5,007,928, forward strand.
GGCGGCCGCCGGCCCACCGGCCGACCCGTCAGCTGACCCGCGACGTCCCGGTCGAGACCGAGCAAGGCTTAGTTGCAGCGCAATTCGCCGGCATCGACCTTGCCGAGTTCGTGTACGAGCGCCAGCGGGCCCGGCGCATGATGCTCATCTGGATCGCGATCGTGTTGTCGATCACCGGGATGATCGCCGCCGCGGCGTGGACCGTCGGCAGCAACATCGGCGGACTGATCTAATCGCGCAGCATCTCCGCCCCGTCACACGCGGAGCCTGCTGCGCTACCTTTCAGTCGCGCAGCATCTCCGCCCCGTCACACGCGGAGCCTGCTGCGCTACCTTTCAGTCGCGCAGCATCTCCGCGACCAGGAACGCCAACTCCAGCGACTGCTGGGTGTTCAGCCTTGGGTCGCAAGCGGTCTCGTAGCGGCCACTCAAGTCGGTGTCCGAGATGTCTTGCGCACCACCGAGGCACTCGGTGACGTTCTCACCGGTGATCTCGACGTGGATGCCGCCGGGGAAAGTGCCCAGTGCGCGGTGCACCTCGAAGAAGCCCTGCACCTCGTCGACAATGCGGTCGAAGTGCCGGGTCTTGTACCCGGTGGACGATTCGTGGGTGTTGCCGTGCATCGGATCGCACTGCCAGATCACCTGATGCCCTGTCGCCTGGACCTTTTCGATGATCGGCGGCAACAGGTCGCGAACCTTGTTGTTACCCATTCGGCTCACCAGCGTCAGCCGGCCAGGCTTGTTGTGCGGGTCGAGGCGCTCGACGTACTCGACCACCTGGTCCGGTGTCGTCGACGGACCGATCTTGACGCCGATCGGGTTGGCGATCACCTCCGCGAAAGCGATGTGGGCGCCGTCGAGTTGACGGGTGCGGTCACCGATCCACAGGTAGTGCGCCGACATGTCGTAGAGCTGCGGCGCGCCGTCGTCCTCTTCGGAGGACAGGCGCAGCATGGCCCTTTCGTAGTCGAGCACCAAAGCCTCATGGCTGGAGTAGATTTCGGCTGTCTGCAAGTTGCTGTCGGCCACCCCGCAAGCGCTCATGAACTTGAGGCCGCGGTCGATCTCGGACGCCAGCGCCTCGTAGCGAGCCCCAGCGGGCGAGGTCCGGACGAATTCACGGTTCCAGTCGTGCACCAGATGCAAGGAGGCCAGCCCCGACGAGGTCAATGCCCGCACCAGGTTCATTGCGGCCGCGGCGTTGGCGTAGGCGCGCACCAGCCGGGACGGGTCGTGCTCGCGCATGGCCGCGTCGGGGGCGAACCCGTTGACCATGTCGCCGCGATAGGACCGCAGGCCCAGCGCGTCGGTGTCGGCCGACCGCGGCTTGGCGTATTGGCCGGCGATGCGGGCCACCTTGAGCACCGGCATGCTGGCGCCGTAGGTCAGCACGACCGCCATCTGGAGCAGCGTGCGGATGTTGCCTTTGATGTGCGGCTCGGTGTTGTCGACGAACGTCTCCGCGCAGTCCCCGCCCTGCAGCAGGAACGCCTCGCCGCGAGCGACCTGGGCCAGCATGTCCTGCAGCCGCACGATCTCCGACGCCACCGTTACCGGCGGCACACTCTCCAGAACCGTCCGCCAAGGCTCGACCTGCTCACGGGTCCAGCTCGGCTGCTGGGCGGCTGGCTTGGCCAGCGCGGCGTCCAGCCGGGTCCGTAAATCCGCAGGCAGCGGCGGCAGAGTTGGCAGCTGCTCGATGGGAAGGTCGACGGTCGAATTCACCCGTCTATGGTAACGGGTCCCAGACGCCCCCAATCCGGCCGCGATCAGCGCCGATGCCAGCAGGCCGATCTAGCGCCCGTCGCCGTCGGACATAGCTGGATTAGCCGACTCCTCAACGGGCGGTCGAGCCGCCCGCATCGTCGTCGCCCATAGCTGGATTGGCCGACTCCTCAACGGGCGGTCGAGCCGCCCGCATCGTCGTCGCCCATAGCTGGATTGGCCGACTCCTCAACGGGCGGTCGAGCCGCCCGCATCGTCGTCGCCCGTGATCACCCGGTATCTGGTCAACTGGTCGCGGGCGTCGACCAGCGCGTCGTGCACGTTTTCCGACCGGCGGGGCAGCCGGGGGCTGCCGCAGTCCTCCCACAGTTGGCGCAGCTCGTGGGTGAAGCGCGGGATCGGCGGCGGCAGGTGGGTCATCGGGCCCCACAGCTGGCACAGCGCGACGTGGTCGTAGGCGCCGACCCAGGCCCACAGCTCGATCGGTTCGGCCCCGTCGATGTCGAAGAACGTCTCGAGGTCGCTGCGGATCTGCGAGCGCGACCGCCACACCTGCGAGGCCGGTGGCGGCAGCTTCGGCAGCACATTTGCGCGAACCCATTTTCCAGCTCGCTCCGGATTGAATTCTGTTGAGACGGCGTAGTATTCGCGGCCATCCTCGGCGACCACCCCGATCGAGATCAGCTCGATGGTGTAACCGTCGTCGATGAATTCGGTGTCGTAGAAGTAACGCACCGGCCGCTACCCGACCCCGAGCCCGCTGGCGAGCACACTGGGGACCTGCTCCGGTGGCGGCGCGGGATGCACTTCACGATCCAGCTGCGCATTGACCACGCGATGCGACGGCATCCGCGGCGTGCCGGCGATCGTGTACTGCAGCCAGAGCTTGGCCCGCACCACCGGCCGCCGCAGCGTCCGCTCGCGCTGCAAGGCGCGGCTCATCTTGTCCAACCGGCGCATGTAGAGATAGCGGGCCCACGGCGCCTGCGGTCGCGACAACCGGATCGCCCCGATGACCAGCAGCGGAACGAAGAACATGCCGATCAGCCCAGTCCATACCTTGCCCTTGAGCAAGACCAGCACCGCCAGCGGCAACGTCAGCGCCATCGCGAAAACCACAGCGGCGCGCAGCACCACCGAGTGGGTGGTGTCCTGCCAGAGACTGATGAAGAACATCAACGGGTGCAGACCCAGCACCAACAGCCCGCCCACCGCCACCGCAGCGAAGACAGCGTCGACCGAGGTGCGTCCGTCTTCCTCCCAGTAGACGTCGGACAGGTGCAGGATCAGTGCGTACTCGTCGAGCAACAAAGCCGCCCCGACACCGAAAACGATGGACGCGGCAGTGAATTCGAGCTTCGTACCGTTCACCGACAGCGTCACGAGCGTGATGCCGGACACCATGACCAGCACGACGCCGACGACCACGTGATGGATGTGCTTGGAACCGATGTGGATGTTGCGCGGCTCCCACCAGCGCGGCGCCCGGCCGATGCTGGTGCGGTGTCGGATCAGTCTGACGAAGGTGCGGGTCACGAAGAACGTCAGGATGAACGCGACCAGACAGCACAGCAGCGGCAGCCGGCCGCGACCGATGATGTCGTGTTCGAACCAGTGCAGCACCCTTCAAAAGCTACGCGCACGAAGCCTCGATAACCGTCCGCGACACCTGTTGGGCCGCCAGCACCGATAGGCTGTCCCCCGACATGACTAGATGGCGCTCGCCCGATGCGGGCAGTTCGGGCGGGCGGGAAGCCGGCGCGCAGCCGAGCAATTGGCGGAAAGCGTGCTGGCTGCTGCTTCAGTTGCCTGCGCTGGCAGCGCTGGGCTACGCCGCCTGGCGGGTCCTCGGCAGCACGGTCTACCGGATCGACATCGACGTCTACCGCATGGGCGGTCAGGCCTGGTTGAACGGCCATCCGCTGTACAGCCCCGACGTCAAGTTCCACACCCCGATCGGGCTGAATTTGCCGTTCACCTATCCCCCGCTGGCCGCGGTCATCTTCGCCCCATTCGCGTGGCTCGGCATGCCGGCCGCCAGCGTCACGATCACCGCGATCACGCTGGTGCTGCTGTTGGTCTCGACGATGATCGTGCTGACCCGTCTCGAGGTCTGGACCGCCAGCCGGGTGGTGCCGGGTCCGGCGTGGTTGCGCCGCTGGTGGCTGACCGCGCTGATCGTGGCGTGGGCGACGCTGTACTGGGAGCCGATTCAGGCGAACTTCGCCTTCGGACAGATCAACGTGGTGCTGATGACCCTGGTGATTGCCGAATGTGTACCCAGGCACACCCCGTGGCCGCGTGGTGTGCTGCTGGGGCTGGGCATCGCGCTGAAGCTCACACCGGCGGTGTTCCTGCTGTACTTCCTGCTGAACCGGGACCGCCGCGCAGTGATCACCTCGTTGGCCTCCGTAGTGGCCACGATCGCGGCCGGGTTTGCGTTGGCGTGGCAGGACTCGTGGGAGTACTGGACCCACACCGTCCGCAACACCGATCGGATCGGATCGGCCAGTCTGAACACCAACCAGAACATCGCCGGCACGCTAGCTCGGCTCGGACTCGACGACCATCAGCGATTCGCGCCCTGGGTGGTGGCCTGTTTCCTGGTGCTGGGCCTGACAGTCTGGGCGGCGCGCAGGGCCCTGTCTGCCGGTGAGTCGGTGCTGGCGGTGGTCTGCATCGCCCTGTTCGGCCTGGCCGTGTCGCCGGTGTCCTGGTCGCACCACTGGGTCTGGATGCTCGAAGCGGTGATCGTCACGACGGTGGTGGCCTGGCGGCGGCGCAGCCTGGCGTTGGCCGTGGTCAGCGCCGCCGGGGTGGCGGCGATGGTATGGACGCCGATCGATCTGATGCCCAAGCACCACGAGGTCGGCATCGCGTGGTGGCGGCAGCTGGTCGGGGTGTCGTATCTGTGGTGGGCGTTGGCCACGCTCGTCGCCACCGGAGCCACCGTCACTGTCAGAACCACTGCCGCTACGGCGCCGAGGGCATCCAGCGCTCCCGCGCCGGTATCCGCCTGACCTGCGAGCCGGCCTGGTTACGTCGCCGCGGGCGTGAGGTGCTCCAGAAGCCAGCGCTGCGAATAGTCCAGCCACTCGCGGTAGTGGCCCATCGCGCAGTGATCGTCGTCGGGATACAGAAGCAGGGTGGCGTTCCCAGCGGCGTCGGCGAGGTCGCTGCTGTCCTGGCTGCTCATCAGGGTGTCGTTGTCGCCGTTGATGACCAGCAGCGGAATCACGATGTCCGGGTAGCGATCTCGGATCGACAATGCCCGGAGCTTGCGCATCAAGTCGATCGGATGGTTCGCGCCGACGGTCTTGGCCAGGGCGTGCAGGATGATCTGCGGGGTGCCCAGTGCGCCGCCGTGAAAGGACCGGTGGGTGGGCGCACCGCAGGCGATCGCACAGGCCAGCCGGTTGTCGGTGGCGGCTAGGCGCGCGGTCCAGTAGCCGCCGAAGCTGACCCCGACCATGGCGATGCGATCGGCGTCGATCCGCTCGTCGGCGGCGAGGTGGTCGATGACCTGGTGGTAGACCACCTCGGATTCCGGGCTCATCGGATCGGTGTAGGCGTAACTGCCGGGCATCTCCATGACGAACGTCGCCAGGCCCGAATCGCGGTAGCGCAGTTGCGGGATCGCCAGCTCCTGGACGGTGCCCTCAAGACCATTGGTGGTCAACACCACCGGGTGCGGCCCCGCTCCAGGCGGCACGATGAGATAGCCGCGGACGACGTCACCGCCGACCAGTGGGATGTCGACGTGTTCGATGGTGAGTCCCAGCGTGGGCGCCGCCGCCCCGATCAAGCCGTCGAAGAGGTGTGCCGAGCGCCAGTAGGCCTGCATTCGATCCGGGTCATGCCCGGGAAAGGCGCTGACCTGGTAGTAGGTGATCGCCTTGACCCATGCGTCAACCGCCCGGTAGGCCAATATGATGCGGTGACGGTCTCCGGTGGACGCGTGCTCGTCGACCAGCGCGGTGATCGTGCGGGTGTCCGGTTGCGGTCCGTGGTCGGCGAACAGCTCCACTGCGGGCGCGATCAATTCGGTCAGCCCGTCGACGTGCTCGGGACCGATGCCCGGGTCGAGCACATCGGGGACCGCGTCGGACTCGGGGCCGGCCAGGCTGCGGAGCAGGTCGGTGACCTGCCGGGCGTGAGCGTCGGCGATGCGGTTCCAATAGCTGCACCAGCGGTCGCCGCGGAACGACCGGGCCCCGCGAATTTGCGCGGCGAACGCGTCGTGGTCGAGCCCGCCCATGTTGGCGTAGCGCAACACAAACAGAGCGGGCAGGAACGGCGCAGCCCCGGTCCACCGAGCCGCCAGATCACTGCTGCGGGTGACCGCGCACGCCGTCACGAAGAGCTTCTGCGGCAGGGTGGGCGCGGCCATCGGCGTCCTTTCGACGTGGGCAGAAGAATGCGGAACGATTGTTCCGACAGTAGCATCGATCTGCGATAGTCTGGAACGACTGTTCCGCTCCGAGGTGAGGATCGATTCACGATGAAGCTGAGGCGCATACGCACCACCGGTGGTTTGGAGCTGCAGACCCGCGACGCCGACGGCGCCTGGCATCCTGTCGACGACCGCACCCCGCTGGGCGGGCGCATCTTCGACGCCGACTGGGAGTTGGCCCGCGCCGATGAACACCTACGTCACAGCACCGCATTGCTGCCGTTCCAGCCGGCGTCGTTCCGCGATTTCATGCTTTATGAGCAGCACGTCCTGGACGCCAGCCGAGGGCTCGTCCGGCGCTTTCATCCCGGCCAATATCGACTCGTCGAGACCGTTGAGACGATCACCCGGCGCACGTTCCCGCTGCTGAAACCCAGGCCGCTGTTCTACGCCCAGCCCATGTACTACATGTCCAATGCGATGACGTTCGTCCCCTCCGGCACACCGATCGCCCCACCGGCCTACACCAACGCCCTGGATTACGAGCTGGAGATCGGGTTCGTCTTGGCGCGAGGCCTGTTCAACGCCACCCCGGCCGAGGCACTCGACGCCATCGGCGCGTTCGTCGTACTCAACGATTGGAGCGCCCGCGACGTGCAGCGCGCCGAGATGGACAGCGGATTCGGGCCCCAGAAGGCCAAACACTTCGCCAGCTCGATGTCGGAGGTCGCCGTCACGGCCGAGGAGATCCTGCCCGACGTCGACGCGCTTCGGGGCACCGTGACGATCAACGGTGCGACGGTGTCCACCGTGTCCAGCGCCGGCATGCAACACGGACTCGGCGAAGTCCTCGCCCACGCTTCCCGCGGCGAACACCTCCGCCCCGGCGAGCTTTTCGGCACCGGAACGCTTCCCGGCGGCAGCGGCATGGAAACCGGCCACTGGCTCCATCCCGGCGACACCCTGGAGTTGAGCATCGACGGCATCGGCCGCATCGAACACACCGTCGGCTCGTGACCGCTCCCGCCCCGGGCAACCAGCCGCCGCGCTCCACGCGAGCGGTCAACCGCGAGGACCGTCGGGACCGGCTGCTCAACAGTGCCGAAGAACTCTTCGCCGACCGCGGCTACTTCGGGGTCAGCGTCCGCGACATCACCGACCACGCCGGCACCCGCCTGGCCTCTATCAGTGAGCAATTCGGCGGAAAGGAAGGGCTCTTCCGCGCAGTGCTGCTGCGCCGCATCCAGCCGCTCAACGACGACCGGCGAGCCCGGCTGGCGGCGCTACCCGTTCGCGGCACGCGGACCCAGCGCCTGCGCGCGATCATCGACGCGTTCGCCGAACCCATGCGGCAACGAGCCCGTAACCCCGGCTGGGACAACTACTTTCGCTTCATTGCCCAACTCGCCAACTCCGGACACCCGATCAGACGATTCATCGCCGACGAGTACAACGTCATGGCCGCCGACTTCATCGCCCACCTGCACGCTCTGTTCCCGGCCGCCACCGACGCGGCGATCCACGACGCCTACCTGCATCTAGTCGCGGCCAGCCTGCACACCTACTCCAACAACCTGCGCCTGGACAGCCTCACCGAAGGCCGCATGCACACTTATGACATCGACGAACGCCACCACGCGCTGGTGCGCTTCGCCGAAGGCGGAATCATCGCGCTGGCGACAGACACCGCACCCAGACGGCCCCCAACCGAGTTCTAGCCGGCCGCCGTCTCAGGAATCCGAGACGGCGCGGCTTTTCCCGGCGGCTCCGAGCCGTCGCCGTTCTTCAGTGTGGCGGCGTAGATGTCGACGTATTCCTGTCCGGAAAGCCCCATCAGTTCGTAGATCACCTCGTCGATGACCGCGCGCTCGATGAAGCGGTTGCCGGCCAGGCCGTCGAACCGGGAGAAGTCCATGGGTTTGCCGAACCGCACGGTGACCTTGCCGAACCGGAGCATCGACGTCCCGGGCGGGTTGACCTTGTTGGTGCCGATCATCGCGACCGGGATCACCGGGACGCCGGTTTCCAGCGCCAGCCGAGCAAGGCCGGTTTTGCCTTTGTAGAGACGGCCGTCGGGTGACCGGGTGCCCTCGGGGTACATACCGAGCAACTTGCCCTCACCCAGCACCCGCTTGGCGGTGTCGAGGGCTGCCTGCGCCGCGTCGGCGCTACTGCGGTCGATCGGCACCTGGCCGACGGCGGTGAAGAACCACCGGCTCCACCAGCCCTTGAATCCGGTGCCGGTGAAGTATTCCGACTTGGCCAGGAAGGTGATCCGGCGGCGCACCACCAGCGGCAGGTAGAAGCTGTCCATCACGGCCAGATGATTGCTGGCCAGAATCGCCGGGCCGGACTGCGGGACGTGTTCCAGTCCTTCGATTTTCGGCCGGCCGATCAGCGCGAGCAAAGGGCCGAGGAGGATGTACTTGAAAATCCAGTACGCCATCAGGCCTCCTGCTCAGCCGTGCCAACAGTGTCAGGCCCAAGAGTACCGACCGACTGTGTGTGCGACCACAGGACAGGTGTGACGTGCCGACGCGTCACCGGGCGTCGGCGAATGTGCTAGGCAACTACCGCGATCATTCCTCGACGGTGACGGCGATCGGCTGGTAGCGACTTGTCGGCGGCGGTTCACCGACGGCCGGGTCGGGCCCCGGACCCGTGGATGGCCCGTCCGGGGGTGGCGGCGTCGGCTGGCGAACGGGATCGACAATCGTTCGGACCACCGCCAGCAGCGCGACGCTGTGCTCGGCGATCACGGTGAGCAGCGGATGCTCGTCACCGGTGACGACCGCAGCCAGCGCGCACACCGGGCACCACACCTGCTGACAGGCCCCGGTGCCGGCGCCGTTGCCCGTCGCGCGCGTGGCCGCCAGCCGGATCGCGGGGTCGATCTGGTCGAGAATTCTCTGCGCGAGTTTGCGCAACTCCGGGCCCAGGTCGGGGTGCGTCACTTCGGCCACACCTCCGGATCGGGTCGGAAACGCACCGTCAATTCGCTGCCGCGAAGACGCGCGTCGATAACAATGCATCGCCGCAGAACGGACGCCAGCCGTACCCTGCGCCGCATGGCGCCGACGCCGACGATCAGATCGTCGCCGACGCGTCCTAGGCTCAACGTGCCGGAATCGATCTGCGGCAACTCTAACCGCATCCGGTAAACCGACTGCAGGCCAGAGCCGGATTCGAGATCCACCACCGGACGCAGCGGCCCGGGTGGCGGCGACCCGTCCCGACGGCGCGCGCTGTCCAGCAATTCGGCCAACGCCTTCGCGCCGATCGGCTCACCCGCCAAATGCGGTGTCAGCACCAGCGCCACATCACCGATCGCGGCATCGAGTTCGTCGAGCACGGTGCGCTGCTCGCTGATCCGCTCGGCGTACCAGTCGAACGCCGGGTGCGCGGGCAGGTTGCGATACTCGTACGAATCATCTTGCACCAGAATCTGGTTCACGATGAGTTCTTCGACCCTCACCCCCATCAACGCCAACGAGCCCAGCGTCCGGATCGCCTCGGCCGCCACTACGCGCTCCGGGGTGAGCACCAGGTGGGCGCCCACCCGCGTCCCGTCCGTGAGAAGCGCGCTGAGCTTTTCGACGTTGGCGCTGATGCGTTCCAGCAATTCCACCACCGACGTCGACCGCGCGTCGTCGGCGCCGGTGGAAAGCCTGCGGTGCCGCGGCCAGGCGCGCTCGACGTAGAGCGCGAATGTCGCCGGCAGGGTCAGCATCCGCAGCGCGTCGGCCGTCGAGGCGCAGTCGACCACCAGGTGATCCCACTGCCCGCTTCGGGCCAGTTCGCCGACCTCATGCAGTCCGAGCACTTCCTGAACACCGGGTAGGGCCGAAAGCTCTTCCGGCGCAATGTCACTCAACTCCGATTCGGGAAACCGGCGACTGAGCGTCTCGACCACCGCGCGCCAGTGGGCCTCGAGCAGCGACAAGGTGTCCATCGCGAGCGCATCGAGGGAACCCGTGTCAAGGTCGGCCATCACCCGCGCGGCGTCGCGCTGGCCGTTCGGCGTAACCGGCACGCCGAGTACGTCACCGAGCGAATGCGCCTGATCGGTGGAGACCAGCAGCACGCGCTGACCCGCGCGCGCTTCGTGCACGGCCGTCGCGGCCGCCAGTGTGGACTTTCCTACCCCACCCTTGCCGACGAAAAGACTGATCCGGGCGGCAGCAGGCGCTGCGGAATCACCTACTGTCACCCGGACTCACTCAGCCTCGGCTCGTTTCTTCAAATCCTTCAACGCCGTGTCGGTCAGCCTGCGCTCGGCTTTTCGCTTGAGCAGCCCGATCATCGGGATCGCCAGATCGACGGTGAGCTCATAGGTGACGTCGGTTCCGGATCCCTTGGCCGCCAAACGGTATACGCCATCAAGAGATTTCAGTAACGAGCTGGAAACCAGTGACCAGCTGACCGATTTGCGGTCCTTGGGCCACGTGTAGGACAGCACCAGGGTGTCCTTGAGCACACTGGTGTCGAGCACCAGGCGCGCGACCTTCGGATTGCCGGCGGGGTCGGTTTCGAGGACCTCGGCCTCCTTGTATTCCGACACCCACGTCGGATAGGAGCCGATGTCGGCGATCACGTCCATCACCGTGCTGGGGGCCGCGTCGATGTAGATCGTCTGGGCCGTTTTTTCCGCCACCTGGTTGCTTCCTTCTCCGCACTACGCGGGTTGGGCTGCCGTGCCCGCCGGTATGCCCTGCGTCGTCGGGCCTCAACCGCGCCCACGGCAGAAACGGTACTCCCCGGCGTTGCTCAGGCCTGGTCAAGCACCGGAGAAACCCCCACCGGACGGGAGCTTTCCAGTGTCATCTTCACTTCGAATGCCATCTTCTTGCCGGCTACCCGGCGACGATGGGTCATTTTCGCAAGGTTCAACTTGGCCAACTGCTGCTGCGTCACCCCGGTCGGCTCGGCGTGCAGGAAGTAGTGCAGCAGCGCACCGCCCAGCATTGGCTCGAGCCAGATTTCCATGGTGCCGGTCAGCGGCCCCGTCACGCCCCAGCGAACACCCTGCGGTCCGCGGTCCTCGGTGACCTCGAGGCGCAGGTCGGGCCACCATCGTCGCCAGTTAGACGGATCACCGACGGCCGCGCCGATGCGCGCCGGGTCGGCGGCGACGTACGTCTCGTCGGCAATCTGAACGCTGTGCACGGCCAATAGCTTCACATACGGGGGCGTCGGCCGGGAATCACCCGCACGGCAACGGACTAGGCTGTTCTTCGTTTGTTCGCCGCAAATCATCGAAGCGAGGTCACCAAGAGTGCGCGAGTTAACTGTTCCCGCCGAGTTCACGGTCGGCGAACACGACAATGTCGTGTCCACGGTTTTCGAGCATGAGCGTAACGATCCCGACGCGGTGATTTACCAGCGGTTGGTCGACGGCAGCTGGACCGACGTGACGTGTGCGCAGGCCGCAGCGCAGATCCGGGCTGCTGCACTGGGTTTGATCGCATCCGGGGTACGTCCCGGCGACCGGGTGGCGATCTTCTCCGCCACCCGCTACGAGTGGGCGATCCTCGACCAGGCCATCCTCGCGACCGGGGCAGTCACGGTCCCGATCTACGAGACGTCGTCGGCCGAGCAGGTGCGCTGGGTGTTGAGCGACTCGGCGGCGGTGATCGCGTTTGCCGAGACCGACGAACACGCCAAGATCGTCACCGAACTGACCGGTGAGCTGCCGGAACTGCGGCGAGTGCTGCACATCGACGGGTCCGGGCCCAAGGCGCTCGACCAGCTGCACGAGGAAGGCGCGTCGGTCGACCCGGCGGAGCTCACCGCCCGGGTGGAAGCGCTGCGCAGCGCCGACCCGGCGACGCTGATTTACACCTCGGGCACCACCGGTCGCCCCAAGGGCTGCCAGCTGACCCACGCGAACCTGGTGTACGAGACCCGCGGGACCAAGGAGGTGCTGCCGACGCTGTTGAAGAAGGGCGAGCGGCTGCTGATCTTTTTGCCGCTGGCACACGTCCTGGCTCGCGCGCTGACGCTGTGCGCATTCCACAACAAGGTCGTCGTCGGGTTCACCAGTGACATCAAGAACCTCGTGCCGATGTTCGGGGTGTTCAAGCCGACGGTCGTGGTTTCGGTCCCCCGGGTTTTCGAGAAGGTGTACAACACCGCAGCGCAGAACGCAGCCAGCGACGGTAAGGGCTGGATCTTCGAGGCGGCCGCCCAGACTGCCGTCGAATACAGCGAGGCCTGCGATCGCGGCGGCCCCGGGCTGCTGCTGCGGGCCAAGCACGCATTGTTCGACCGGCTGGTCTATCACAAGCTGCGTGCCGCCCTCGGCGGCGACTGCCATGCGTCCGTGTCCGGAGGCGCGCCGCTGGGCGCGCGGCTCGGCCACTTCTACCGCGGCGTCGGCCTGACCGTCTACGAGGGCTACGGGTTGACCGAGACCAGCGCGGCGATCACCGTCAACCAGGTCAACGCGCTGAAGATCGGCACGGTCGGAAAGTTGGTGCCCGGCAACAGCCTGCGCATCGCCGACGACGGCGAACTGCTGCTGCGCGGCGGCGTGGTGTTCCACGGCTATTGGCACAACGAACAAGCCACCAGCGAATCGTTCGAGGACGGCTGGTTCAAGACCGGCGATCTTGGCGCGGTCGACGACGACGGGTTCTTGACGATCACCGGCCGCAAGAAGGAAATCATCGTCACCGCCGGCGGAAAGAACGTCGCCCCCGCGGTGCTGGAAGACCAGTTGCGGTCGCACCCGTTGATCAGCCAGGCGATGGTGGTCGGTGACGCCAAGCCTTTCATCGGCGCGCTGATCACCATCGACCCGGAGGCGATTGAGGGATGGAAGCAGCGCAACGGCAAGCCCGCGGGCGCGTCGGTCGCCGATCTGGCCAACGACCCCGATCTGCGCGCCGAGGTGGACACCGCCGTCAAACAGGCCAATCTGGCTGTGTCGCATGCGGAGTCGATCCGCAAGTTCCGCATCCTGCCCGTCGACTTCACCGAGGACACCGGGGAGTTGACCCCGACGATGAAGGTGAAGCGCAAGGTCGTCGCCGAGAAGTTCGCCCACGACATCGAGGCGATCTACACCACCGACTAGCCGCGGATCAGGTCGGAGAACCGCGCAGCCAGATCGTCCGAGCGCCACTGCGCGGTGACCCAGCTCCGGCCGGCGGCGCCCATCGCGGCGGCACGGTCCGGGTCGCCCAGCAACTCGCTGATGGCGTCGCCGATCTGTTGCACCGAGGTGCCGTCGACCACCATCCCAGTCTTGTTGTGCTGCACCGTTTCCGGCGCGCCGCCGGAAGAACCGGCAATCACCGGAACGCCGGTGGCCGACGCCTCCAGGAAGACGATGCCGAGGCCTTCGACGTCGAGTCCGGCGCCGCGGGTCCGACACGGCATCGCGAACACGTCGGCCATCGCGTGGTAGGCGGGAAGTTCGGCGAACGGCACACCGCCGGTGAATGTGACGTGCTCGGTGACGCCGCAGCGTTCGGTCAGCCCGCGCAGCGTGTCCAGGTAGGGGCCGCCGCCGACGATCACTAGCGCGGCCCCGTCCACGCGCCGCCTGATCGCGGGCAGCGCGCGGATCAACATGTCCTGACCTTTGCGCGGCACCAGTCGCGACAGGCACAGCGCCGTGGGCCGTTCGCCAAGCCCGAGGCGAGAACGCAACTCGGCACGACTGGCCGGATCGGGCCGGAATCTCTCGGTGTCGATCCCGGGCGGCAGATGCTCCAACCGGGCTCGCGGCCCGAACGCCGAGGCGAAGCGGCCCCGCGTGTAGCGGCTGACGTAGGTGACGACGTCGCTGTGATCACCGATGTGGCGCAGCACCGATCGGGCGCCGGGGAGCATCGACCAACCCACCTCGTGGCCGTGCGTACTGGCCAGCACCCGAGTGGCGCCGGCCTGCCGGGCTCGCTCAGCCAGCAACGCCAGCGGGGCGGCGGCACCGAACCAGACCGTGTCGATGTCGTGCTCGGCGATCAGTCGTCGCATCCGCTTGTCGACGGACGGTACCGGCAGCATCAGCGTCCGGGGATGACGCACGACCCGGTACCCGGCGGTGTGGGCGTCGAATGCGTCGGCGTCCTTCCATTGCGGTGCGTACACCGTCAGCGTGTGCTCCCCCGCGGCGGCCAGCCGGGTGACCAGGTCGACCAGATACGACTGGATTCCGCCGCGGCGGGGCGGAAAGTCGTTGGTTACCAGCAGGACCCGAGACACGTAGGAAGGCTAGCGGGTGAGCCAGCGCCGCCACGCGGCGAGTAACCCTGCCTCGTCGGTGCCCAGGACATCGCCGATAGCGGTGACCAGGTCGGTGTGCCGAACTCCGCACGCGGCCAGGTAGAGCGCACGCAGCGTCGGCGCTCCACGGGTGGCCGCGACGAACAGGGCGAACAGCCAGGCGCGATCGTAGGCCTGCGACCGCAACGGCCCCGGCTCGTTCAGATCGGCGTCGGACGGCAAGGCGGTTGGAGGGGCGATCCGGGGCAACGGCGCGGGTGACCGCGCGACGTAGTCGGCGACGCCCTCGGTGAGCCACCGCGGCGCGTCAAGCGCTGTGTCGGCGCGGGCCGCGTAGTGAAAAAGCTCGTGGGTCAACACGATTCGCAGCGCGCGCTCGTTCATGCCCGCTGCGCCCGGCGCGAAAACGATCCGCTGCCCCAGCGCGATTCGGTGCGGCGGATCGACGCGATCGGCGACAGCGATCGCGGCAATGTCGGCCCATTGCGCGCTGGGCCCACCGCCGGCCAGCGCCCCGAATTGAAGCTGGCTGCCCGCCGCGGTCACGTCGATGTCGTGCGGCCAGTCTCGACCCCAGAACGCATCCACGTCGTGGATCGCCGGGGCGATGTCTGTTGCAATCCGCGTCAACAGCGCGGCCTGTGCCGGTCCTCCGCTGTTGGTCATCCGCAGGGTGCGGTCACCGACCTCGATCCGCTGTGGGGTGGCGACGGTCGGCGACGGGCCGCCGCGGGGCTCGGCCACGACGGCGCCCACGATCGCCTCGACGACGAGCACGCAGGCCAGTAACCGGCGCGCCCGCCTTCGATCAGTAGCGGCGAGCGTCGTAGATCGGGCCGGAGGAGTTCATCGGAACCACCCTTACCGGGACCCCGTAGGTGGACGAGTGGATCATCAGGCCGTCGCCGATATAGAGGCCCGCGTGCGACGCGTCCGAATAGAAGGTCAGCACGTCACCGGGCTGCAGATCGGACAGTGCGACGGGCTGTCCGCCGTGCGCGAGCGCCTGGCTCGAGTGCGGCAGCGCAATGCCGGCCTGCTGGAACGCCCACATGACCAGGCCCGAACAGTCGAATCCTCCCGGTGCGGCGCCACCCCACGAGTAGGGGTCGCCGACCCTGGTCAACGCGGCCTGGACGGCGATCGCGCCCTGGCCGGAGCCGGGACCGGCGCCCGGTCCGCCCGGCTGTCCGATGCCCGGCGGCAACGCCTCCGGCGCCGGCGCGGCGGCGCCGGCGGTCACAGCTGGCGGCGGAGGCGGCCCTGGCGCGGCGAGTTCGGTGCGCTCGTGGGGGGTCAGCGCGAGGTATTGAGACTTGACGATGCCAATCTGCAGCTGCAGACGGCTCTGCTTGGACTGAAGGTTGGCGCGCACCGAGGCGGCCTGCTCGGCCGCTTTCTTGGCGTCGTCGGCCGACTTGGCCGATTCCTGCTCGGCCTTGGCGGCCTCTTCGCGGGTGGCGCGGTAGTTGGCCATCTGTTGCAGCATCGCGGTGGAGATCACCCGGGAGACGGCCAGCTTGCCGATCAGCTGCTGGGGCGACTCGGCGGTCATGATCGCATTCATGCCGTCGGTGCGGCCGCCCATGTACATCGCGGCGGCAAACTTGTCGACGCCGGCCTGGAAGGTTGCCAGCTTCGACTTCGCGGCCTCGGCCGCGGTGACGTCGTCGTTGTGCTTCTTGTCGGCAGCCTGTTGGGCGGCCAGCTTGTTGTTCAGGTCGAGCTGCGCGCTGTGCATCGCTTCGGTGGTCTGCTCGGCCTGCCGTGACAGCTCGTTGAGCTTTGCCATCGCGTCGTTGGCCGGATCAGCCAGCACATCGCTGGCGGCCACTCCGGAGAGAGCGACGAATCCGGCTAGCGCTCCAACTGCCAAGCGCTGAGCGACGCGCAAAGAAACGCGATCACCTTGAAGCCTTTTTCGCAAACCTTGCATCCTTAAAACCCGTCGGCCCCATGGCCGGATCTGGTCTAGGTCTCAGATAGGTTACGAAACGGCTTCGAGGTTGTCCAACTCTGGATTGTTAAGAAAACAGCAAGATTTCAGGCTAACGGCGTTAGGCAACGCCTGGTCGACGGCGATGAATCGGCACCAGCCGTAGTCGCGGAGCCATCCCCGCGTCGGCAAGCACTTCGAGTGCCGCACGCTCGTCCTCCAGCAAAGTTTCCGGTACCCCGAGTATCACGCTGACGACGCAATCTCGACATCCCGGGCCGCGGACCGCGCAGTCGTCGCAGTCGATGACCACCGGTTCCGGCGTTCGTTCCGGCTCCCTGTTGAGCGCCATCTGGCTGCTCCTTTCCGTCGTGTCGATCGGTCTTGCACCAGACGCTAACGGTGGCCACCGACAAGTTTTGCCGCCGCGGATCCCGCTCGACGCTGCCGCCGGCGCGACGCGCCGCGACAGAGCCGGGCCGTGTCGGTGTTACTGATTAATGTCGCCCCATGGCCGCGCCCGCTGCCGAGCAGCTGAGTCTCCCCGAGCTGGACGAGGCGACCGAAATGTCGCTCCGGGAAACCACTTTCGTGGTTGTCGACCTAGAGACCACCGGCGGCCGGATGACGGGCGGCGACGGCAAACCCGCGGACGCCATCACCGAGATCGGCGCGGTGAAGGTGCGCGGTGGGGTGGTGCTCGGCGAATTCGCGACGCTGGTGGACCCGCAACGCAGTATTCCGCCGCAGATCGTCCAGCTCACCGGGATCACCACCGCGATGGTGTGCGATGCCCCCAGGATCGCGGCGGTCTTGCCGATGTTCCTGGAGTTTGCCCGCGGAGCGGTGCTGGTCGCCCACAATGCCAGGTTTGACATGGGCTTTCTGCGTGCCGCCGCCGATCAATGCGGTATTCGCTGGACCCGGCCGCAGACGCTGTGCACGGTCCAGTTGGCCCGCCGGGTACTCAGCCGCGAAGAGGCGCCCAGCGTGCGGTTGGCGGCGCTGGCCAAGCTGTTCGCCGTCGCCAACGAGCCGACCCACCGGGCCCTCGACGACGCCCGCGCCACCGTCGAGGTGCTGCACGCGCTGATCGAGCGGGTCGGCAACCAGGGCATCCACAGCTTCGCCGCGCTGCGGTCTTATCTCCCCCACGTGTCTCCGGCGCAACGCCGCAAGAGAGTGCTCGCCGAAGGCCTGCCGCGGCGGCCCGGGGTCTACCTGTTCCACGGCCCGGCCGACGAGGTGCTGTACGTGGGTACGGCAATTGACTTGCGGCGCAGGGTAACCCAGTACTTCAACGGCTCGGATCAGCGCACTCGGATGAAAGAGATGGTCGCGCTGGCCACCAAGGTGGAGCACGTCGAATGTGCGCATGCACTCGAAGCCGGTGTGCGGGAGTTGCGGTTGCTGAGCGCGCACGCCCCGCCGTACAACCGCCGGTCGAAATTCCCGCAGCGCTGGTGGTGGCTCGTGCTGACCGACGAAGCCTTTCCCCGATTCTCGGTCGTCCGGACACCACGCCACGACCGCGCCGTCGGTCCGTTTCGATCCCGAGCCGACGCCGTCGACACCGCTGACCTGCTGGCCCGCTTCACCGGAATCCGCACCTGCACCAAGCGGCTGGCCCGCACGGCACTACACGGTCCGACCTGCCCACACCTGGAGGTTTCGCCGTGCCCGGCAGACCGCGACGTCACCGCGACGCACTACGCCCAGGCAGCCCGCGCAGCCGCGGCGCTGATCGACGGCCTGGACAACGCGGCGCTGAGGGCCGCCGCCCAGCGGATTGCCGATCTGGCGGTACGGCAGCGCTACGAAAGCGCGGCGCGGTTGCGCGACCATACGGTCGCCGCCGTGGAGGTGCTGTGGCGCGGCCAGCGTCTGCGCGCGCTAGCCGCGCTGCCGGAGTTGGTCGCCGCGGCCCCGGACGGGGCGGGCGGCTGGCAGCTTGCCGTCGTCCGGCACGGCCAGCTCGCGGCTGCGGGGCTCGCCCGCCGCGGCGTTCCGCCGATGCCCGTCGTCGAGGCGGTCGGGGCCGCGGCCCAGGTGATCCTGCCGGAGCCTGCGCCGCTCGGCGGCGCGCTGGTCGAGGAGACGGCGCTGATCGCGCGCTGGCTCGCGGCCCCCGGGGTTCGCATCGTGCGGACGAGCGGCGAGCAGGGCTGGTGTTCGCCGCTTCGGTCGGCCGGCCCGTGGGCGCGGTGGGCGGCGGCGGCACGCTCGGCCCGCGTGGCCGCCGAACAGGCCGTCACCAGCCGCGACTCAGAGCTGTTGACCGAACCGCACCCAACGCGCGAGCAGGTGTTCGGCCGCACCGCTGTCGATCGCCTCGGCGGCGCGGCCCAATCCGTCTTCCCACGCCGGCAACCACTCGGCGCGGCTGGATAGCCCGGCATGGGCCACGATCGCACCCGCCGCGTTGAGCACGACCGCGTCGCGCACCGGCCCTTTGGTGCCGGCCAGCACCGAGCGGGCTTCGTCGGCGTTGGCGGCGGCATCCCCGCCCATCAGCTCGTCGAGTTCGGCGCGCGCAAACCCGAAGCCCGCGGGATCGAAGGTCAGCTTGTCCACCGTCCCGGCCTGCACCCGCCAGATGGTGCTGGTCGTGGTCGTCGTCAGCTCGTCGAGGCCGTCGTCGCCGTGCACGACCAGCACGCTGGACTGGCGTGCGGCGAACACTCCCGCCATCACCTCGGCCAGGTCGGCGAACGCGCAGCCGATCAGCCCGGCTCGCGGCCGGCCCGGATTGGTAAGCGGCCCAAGCAGATTGAAGACGGTCGGCACACCAATCTCGCGCCGGACGGTCGAGGCGTGCCGGTAGGAGGGGTGAAACTGCGGGGCAAAGCAGAAGCCGATTCCCACCTCGGCGACGCTGCGCGCGACGTCGTCGGGACTCAGGTCGATGCGCACGCCGAGCGCTTCGAGCGTGTCGGCCCCACCGGCCAGTGACGACGCCGCGCGGTTGCCGTGCTTGACCACCGGCACACCGCTGGCCGCCACCACGATCGCCGCCATCGTGGACAGGTTGACCGTGTTGACGCCGTCACCACCGGTGCCCACCACGTCGACGGTGTCGGGGCCGATCCGCTCGGTCGGGAGTCGCCGACCGTGCTGCAGCATCACCTCGGCCAGCTCGGACACTTCCGCGGAAGTCGGCTTTTTCATCGTCATGGCCACGGCGAACGCGGCGAGCTGAGCCGGCGACGCCGAGCCGGCCATGACCTGTTCCATCGCCCAGGCGGCCTGACCGCGCGCTAGATCACGGCCCGCGGTCAACATCTCCAGGACGTGCGGCCACGTCAGCGAGCGCTCAGAGGGCCCAGATGACGATGCCGGCACACCCGAAATCGTCCCACGGCGTGGGCGCTGCGCCGGCAGCCAGGGTTGAGCCCGGCGTGGGCAGCCAGAAGGATGTGAATATCACGCGCCAAATTGCCGCCCCGGGTAGAAGCCGACAACTACAAAGCGTCATACTTGCGGATGTGACGAGTGCGGTAGGGACCTCGGGTACAGCAATCACGGCGCGAGTTCATTCGCTCAACCGCCCGAACATGGTCAGTGTTGGCACCATAGTGTGGCTTTCCAGCGAGTTGATGTTCTTTGCTGGGCTGTTCGCCTTCTACTTCACGGCCCGGGCGCAGGCGGCCGGCGACTGGCCGCCGCACCCGACCGAGTTGAACCTGTACCAGGCCGTGCCGGTCACGCTGGTGCTGATCGCGTCGTCATTCACCTGCCAAATGGGTGTGTTCGCGGCCGAGCGTGGTGACGTGTTCGGGCTGCGCCGCTGGTATTTGCTCACGTTCGGGATGGGACTGTTCTTCGTCCTCGGGCAGGGCTACGAGTACCACCACCTGATGAGCCACGGGACCACCATCCCGGGCAGCGCGTACGGCAGCGTGTTCTACCTCGCCACCGGATTCCACGGGCTGCACGTCATCGGCGGATTGATTGCCTTCATCTTCCTGTTGGCTCGCACCACGATGAGCAAGTTCACGCCCGCGCAGGCCACCGCGTCGATCGTCGTCTCCTACTACTGGCACTTCGTCGACATCGTCTGGATCGCGCTGTTCGCCACGATCTATTTCATCCGATGACCAGCAGGCTCGAGAACAGGAGTGCTCGGTTGAAGAAACTGGGGTTGAACCGATCGCTGAGTGACCGGGCACGCCGCCGCCTGCGTCGCCGGTTGTCGGCTGGACTGCTGCTGGTGCTGGCCCTGGTGGTGGCCGGCGGCCTTGCCGCCGTCCTGACGCCCAGCCCCCAGGTCGCCGTCGCCGACGAGTCGTCCTCGGCGCTGCTGCGCAACGGCAAGCAGCTCTTCGACACCTCGTGCGTGACCTGCCACGGCGCCAACCTGCAGGGTGTGGCCGAGCGCGGACCCAGCCTGATCGGCGTCGGCGAGGCCGCCGTCTACTTCCAGGTGTCCAGCGGACGGATGCCCGCGATGCGCGGCGAGGCCCAGGCCGAGCGTAAAGAGCCCATCTTCGACGAGTCACAGATCGACGCGATCGGCGCCTACGTGCAAGCCAACGGCGGTGGGCCCACCGTGGAGCGCAATGCCGACGGCAGCATCGCGATGAGCTCGCTGCGCGGCAACGACTTGGGCCGCGGCGGAGACCTGTTCCGGCTCAACTGCGCGTCCTGCCACAACTTCACCGGTAAGGGCGGCGCGCTGTCCTCCGGCAAGTTCGCGCCTCCGCTCGAGCCGGCCAACGAGCAGCAGATCCTTGCCGCGATGCGGACCGGGCCGCAGAACATGCCGAAATTTTCGGACCGTCAGCTCTCCTTCGACGCCAAGAAGGACATCATCGCCTACGTGAAGAACGCCACCGAGACTCGCAGCCAGGGCGGTAATGGCCTGGGCGGCTTCGGGCCGGCGCCAGAAGGCATGGCGGCGTGGATTATCGGCATGGTCGCCCTCATCGGCGGCGCGTTGTGGATCGGGGCACGGTCATGAGCGACGAACACACAGGCACGCAGCCCACCGAAGACGAGCTGAATGCGATGTCCAAAGAGGACCTCGTTCGGCTCGGAGGCCGCCTCGACGGCGTCGAGACCGTCTTCAAGGAGCCGCGCTGGCCGGTCGAGGGCACCAAAGCCGAGAAGCGTGCCGAGCGGCAGGTGGCCATCTGGCTCCTGCTCGGCGGTTTGCTGGGACTCGCCCTGCTGCTGGTGTTCCTGTTCTGGCCGTGGGAGTACCAGCCCGAGGGCTCGTCGGGCAACCTGGTGTATTCGCTGGCGACTCCCCTGTACGGCCTGACCTTCGGCGGGTCGGTGCTGTGCATCGCGATCGGCGCCGTGCTTTTCCAGAAAAAGTTCATCCCGGAAGAGATTTCGATCCAGGATCGTCACTACGGCGGCTCCGGGTCGGACGAGATCGACCGTAAGACGGTCGCCGCCAACCTGGACGACGCGTTCCAAGGGACGACGCTGCGCCGCCGCAAATTGATCGGGTTGTCCCTCGGCGCAAGCCTGGGCGCATTCGGTTTGGGCACCCTGGTGGCGTTTGCCGGCGGTCTGATCAAAAACCCGTGGAAGCCGGTCGTGGAGACCGCCGACGGCAAGAAGGCCGTGCTGTGGACCTCGGGTTGGACCCCCCGCTATCACGGCGAGACGATTTACCTCGCGAGGGCCACCGGCGAGACCTCAGGTGCGCCGTTCGTCAAAATCCGCCCCGAGGACATCGACGCCGGTGGCATGGAGACGGTGTTCCCGTGGCGCGAGTCCGACGGGGACGGCACCACCGTCGAGTCCCACGAGAAGCTGACCCTGATCTTGTCCGCTGTCCGCAACCCGGTGATGTTGATCCGCATCAAGTCCGCCGACTTGCCGAAGGTGGTCAAACGCAAGGGCCAGGAAAGCTTCAACTTCGGGGAGCTGTTCGCCTACACCAAGGTGTGCTCGCACCTCGGTTGTCCCGCATCGCTGTACGAGCAGCAGGATTACCGCATCCTGTGCCCGTGCCATCAGTCGCAGTTCGACGCCCTGCACTACGCGAAGCCGATTTTCGGCCCGGCCGCGCGCGCCTTGGCTCAGCTGCCGATCACGATCGACGCCGACGGTTACCTTGTAGCTAACGGTGACTTCATCGAACCTGTCGGTCCGGCATTTTGGGAGCGCACAACAACATGAGTCCAAAACTGAGTCCCCCCAGCATCGGTGAGGTCATGGCCCACCAGGGCAACGCCGTCGACTCGCGTTACCACCTCGCGGCGGCGACCCGCCGCCAGCTCAACAAGGTCTTTCCGACTCACTGGTCGTTCCTCCTCGGTGAGATCGCCATGTACAGCTTCGTGGTGCTGCTGCTCACGGGCGTGTATTTGACCCTGTTCTTCGATCCGTCGATGCAGGACGTCACCTACAACGGCGTGTACCAGCCGTTGCGCGGTGTCGAGATGTCCAAGGCGTTCGCGTCGGCCCTCGATATCAGCTTCGAGGTGCGCGGCGGGTTGTTCGTCCGCCAGGTCCACCACTGGGCCGCGCTGCTGTTCGCGGCCTCGATCATGGTCCACCTCGCGCGAATCTTCTTCACCGGCGCCTTCCGCCGGCCCCGCGAAGCCAACTGGGTGATCGGCTCGCTGCTGCTGATCCTGGCCATGTTCGAGGGCTACTTCGGTTACTCGTTGCCTGACGACCTGCTGTCCGGTATCGGCCTGCGTGCGGCGCTGTCCTCGATCACCTTGGGTATGCCGGTGGTGGGCACGTGGCTGCACTGGGCGCTGTTCGGTGGCGACTTCCCTTGCGGCGGAGCCGGTAACGACTGCGCGACAGGCGGCTACATCGTCCCCAGGATGTACGGCCTGCACATTCTGCTATTGCCGGGCATCATCCTGGCGCTGATCGGCCTGCACTTGGCGTTCGTGTGGTTCCAGAAGCACACCCAGTTCCCCGGGCCGGGCCGCACCGAGAACAACGTCGTCGGCGTCCGCGTCATGCCGGTCTTCGCGGTCAAGTCCGGCGCGTTCTTCGCGTTCACCACTGGCATCCTCGGCCTGATGGGTGGGCTGTTGCAGATCAACCCGATCTGGAACTTGGGCCCCTACAAGCCATCTCAGGTCTCGGCGGGTTCACAACCGGACTTCTACATGATGTGGCCGGACGGGCTGGCCCGACTCTGGCCGGCGTGGGAGTTCTACTTCTTCCACCACACCGTTCCCGCGACGGTGGCAGTCGGAACGCTGATGCTGGTGGTTTTCGCACTGTTGATCGTCTATCCCTTCCTGGAGAAGCGATTCAGCGGCGACACCGCCCACCACAACCTGCTCCAGCGCCCGCGCGACGTGCCGGTGCGCACGTCGATCGGCGCGATGGCGATCGCTTTCTACATGGTGCTGACGCTGTCGTCGATCAACGACATCATCGCGTTGAAGTTCGACATCTCGCTGAACGCGACGACGTGGATCGGCCGCATCGGCATGGTGGTGTTGCCGCCGCTGGTCTACTTCGTCACCTACCGGTGGTGCATTGCGCTGCAGCGCAGCGACCGGGCGATTCTCGAGCACGGGATCGAGACCGGCATCATCAAGCGCCTGCCGCACGGTGCCTACATCGAACTGCACCAACCGCTGGGTCCGGTCGACGACCACGGCCACCCGATCCCGCTCGAATACCAGGGCGCGCCGGTGCCGGTGAAGATGAACAAGCTCGGCTCCGGTGGCTCCCCTGGCTCAGGCAGTTTCCTCTATGCCGACCCAGCCTCCGAGGACGCCGCTCTGAACGAGGCTCACCACGCCGCCGCTGCCCGGGCGCTCACCGCGCTGCGGGAACACCAGGGTGGCAGCAACGGCAACGGCTCCTCGAACGGCCACGGCTCGACGAACGGTCACCACTAGTAACGAACGCTGAGTCGATCCCCGCTTTGGCAACGAAGCGGGGATCGACTCGTTTATGGCGTAGGTCGCAGCTGACTACGTGTGCCCGGGTTCGGTTGCGGCGCGGAGTATTTCAGGCGGTGAGCATGCTGCGGAGGTGGCGCACCTGACGCCACGGCACCAGCGGCATGGCCAATGTGATGACACCGGCGATCGCGTACCCGGTCCACGCCAAGGCGTCATGGCCGATCGCCATCGCATAGGTCGCGGCTGCCACCGCAAGGAACGCGCCGCCCATGGCGCCCATCAGGGCGACTGTTCCCCGTAGCCAGAACCGGTCGACTTCGGCGTCGGGCAGTGCGGGCCGCTGCGTGGTGATCTGCTCGGCTGAACTGTAGGTCGAGCCCGCGATCGGTCCCGACCTGATCGAGCGTGCACTCACGGTTCGCACCGGTGAAACCGCGGATCGCGCTTCCGGCGCGTCCCGGGTGATACGGCGTGCCCGGAGCAGCATCGGGATTGCCGCCAGGATGATCAGCGCGGAGATGATGATGATCGCGTAGAGCACCGACGAGGTGTGCGGGTTGCCTTTGGCGGCGTGAAAGCCGCGCCCCAGATCCATCAGCGCGACCAGCGCGGCGACGCCGACCCCGACCAGCGCCAGCCAGA
Source organism: Mycobacterium paraterrae (assembly GCF_022430545.2). Lineage (NCBI taxonomy): Bacteria > Bacillati > Actinomycetota > Actinomycetes > Mycobacteriales > Mycobacteriaceae > Mycobacterium > Mycobacterium paraterrae. Next base: position 5,032,699 of record NZ_CP092488.2, read on the forward strand.
CGACCGCGCACGACCCGATCAGGACGCGATCGGACGCCCACGCGGCGGCCTTGCCCCGGGACCCCCAGGAGTACTTCTCGACCATCAGCAGTTGACCTGTGGTTGGTTGTTTTCGTTGGCCGACAACACCGTTCCGTCGCTGGCGGTGACCTTGCAATTCAGCTTGCTCAGCCGCAGCAGGCTGGACGCTTCGATCGAGCCGACGTCGGACGCCGAGATCGGAGTCAGCGTGATCGTCCAGGGGATGTAAACGTTGGACAGCGTGCGCCGCATGCCGGACGCATCAGTGTAGGTGATCGTGATCTGGTCGAACGGTGCTTTGGTGCCGGTCACCGAATAGGTGTACTGCTTGGGCCCGGCGGGCGCCGGCGGAGTCGCGGGGGCGGGCGGGGCCGGGGCTGGGGCCGGCGCGGGCGCGGGCGCGGGCTCCGGAGATGGCGCCGGGGGTGGTGGTGGAGGAGGAGACGCCTCACTGGACGACGGCGGCGGTGGTGGTGGAGGAGGAGACGCCTCACTGGACGACGACGGCGCCGGCGAGTGGGTCGTGGTGGTTATCTCGTCCTGAATCGGAGGTTTTGAAACCGTGGGCGTGCTGGGCGTGGCCAACTTGTTGGTGTCGGTTCGGGCGAACAGCAGCGACACCGAGACGACCAGCGCGATCGCCGCGACGATCGCGGCGATGCCGACGACCCATGGCCAGCGGGCGGTTTTCTCCTCCTGCCCGTCGGGAACCGCGTCGTCGTAGTTGTCGTAGTCGTAGAGGTCGAGGTTTGCCGGCACATACGGTCCGCTGGTGATGTGCTCGGACTCTGGAGCCGAATAGGCCCGTGAGTAGACGTCGGTCTGACCGGTCGCGTTCTCGGCGTCGGACTCCCCCACGCCCGGACCGAATTCGGTATCGCCACCGTCGAATTCGCCGCCGCTGTGGCTGGCCTCGGCGCCGGGTCCCAATTCTTCGGACTCCGGCCCGGGTGGATTCGGCCCGCTCATGATCGTCTGTCCTGTTCGACTACTTCACCGGTGCACGCAGTACCGCGGTCGCGTACTCCGATGTTGCTCACTATGCCCCGGGAAACCCTACCCAACGGGATCTTGCGCGACATTCTTGGCGACCTGCTCAGGGGGCAACTGACGCCCGGATTGTGACCTAACTGCTCACCGGCGAGGGCGTCTCAGTGCTTCTCGGGACCCACGTAGTACTCGAAGACCAGACCGGCCGCCGAACTCAGGATGAACACAACTCCGGCGCCGATCAGCCAGGGCAGCCACAGCGCGATGCCCACCGCCGCTACCGAGCCGGACAGCGCGATCAAGATCGGCCACCAGCTGTGCGGGCTGAAGAATCCCAATTCCCCTGCACCGTCGCTGATCTCGGCGCCTTCGTAGTCCTCGGGGCGGGTGTCGAGCCGACGGGCGACGAATCGGAAGAACGTCGCGATGATCAGCGCCAACCCGCTGGTCAACGCCAGCGCAGTGGTTCCGGCCCACTCGATGCCGCCGGTGGCGAACAGACTGGTCAGAATGCCGTAGAGAAACGTGCAGAAAACGAAGAACGCTGCGATGAACTCGAACAGCCTGGCTTCGATATGCATTGGGCCTACTCTCTTACCGAGGTCCTACTTGCTCGCCTGCGGAGCCTGCTCGCCGCGCCGGGTGTCGAACGGGTGGGTGGTGACCGCGACGGGCGACTGCGCGATGGCCTGCAACGCCTGGGCGTTCGTCTTGCCGGCGGTCCGCTGCTGCAGGTACGCCTTGAAGTCGTTGGGCTGAACCACCCGGACCTCGAAGTTCATCATCGCGTGAAAGGTGCCGCACATTTCGGTGCATCGACCGACGAACGCACCGGTTCGGTCGATCTTCGCCACCTGGAAGCGGTTGACCGAGTGGTTGGCCGCCGGGTCGGGCAACACGTCACGCTTGAACAGGAACTCCGGCACCCAGAACCCGTGAATGACGTCGGCCGACGCCAGCTCGAACTCGATGCGCTTGCCCGCGGGAAGTACCAGGACGGGGATTTCGGTAGAAGTCCCGACAGTCTCGACCTTGTCGAAGTTGAGGTACGAACGGTCTTCGGTGTTGTGCCCGCGGACCGGACCGACCAGCTCTTCGCCGTGGGAGTCCTTGCCTTCGGGCTTGGAGACCATCGCCGCCTTACGGGCGGCGTCAGCGCCGTCGTACTTGAGGGTGCCGTCCTTGAAGTCGACCTTCTGGTAGCCGAATTTCCAGTTCCACTGGAACGAGGTGACGTCGATGACGACCTCGGGGTCGGCTTCGAGGTGCAGCATCTTTTCCTGCACCACCACGGTGAAGTAGAACAGCACCGAGATGATCAGGAACGGCGTCACGGTGAGCACCAGTTCCAGGGGCATGTTGTAGCCGAACTGGCGGGGCAGTTCGGTGTCCGTCGCCTTCTTGCGATGAAATGCCGACGACCAGAAGATCAGTAGGAAGACGATCGCGCCGACCACCAGGGCGGCGATCACCGAGCCGATCCACAGCTGACGGTTCCAGTCACCCTCCTGGGTGATGCCTCTCGGCCAACCCAGGGCCAGGGCCTCCGACCAGCTGCAGCCACTCAGGCTCACCGCAAGCAGGCCCAGCATGCCGAACATCGCCGGCTTGCGAAGCCGGTGTAAACCCGACGAACGGCTCTTCAACAAGCCCTGCGAACAGCCTGGCTCGCGAGATGTCACGGTCGCGCCTCCTGAGATTCACACGCTGGATCGACGTCGCACATCCCCGCTCAAGGGGACTGTCGGCTGACTCGCACGTCGAATACTACGCAGCGTAGACCACGCACGCAGCGGAGCCGAGTGCAGGCCCGCCGCTTGTCGCGCCACCCGTTGCGGCAGCCATGATCGGCCATCGCTTGCGGCATACTGATCCGCGATGTGTGGACTGCTGGCCTTCGTGGCTGCCCCGGCCGACGCCGAGCCGACGAGCGGGGCGCACGCGACCGCTGAGGCCATCGCCCGGGCGTCGCACCTGATGCGCCACCGCGGCCCCGACGAGCCGGGCACCTGGGTCGACCCGGCCGGGACCGTCGTGTTCGGCTTCAACCGGCTGTCGATCATCGACATCGCCCATTCCCACCAACCGCTGCGCTGGGGTCCACCGGAAACGCCCGACCGCTACGAATTGGTGTTCAACGGCGAGATCTACAACTACCTGGAGCTGCGGGCGGAACTCGCCGCACAACACGGCGCCTCCTTTGCGACCGACGGTGACGGCGAAGCCGTCGTGGCTGCCTACCACTACTGGGGCGCCGACGCGCTGCCGCGACTGCGAGGCATGTTCGCGTTCGCGCTGTGGGACAGCGTGACCGGCGAATTGTTCTGCGCCCGAGATCCGTTCGGCATCAAGCCGCTGTTCATGGCCACCGGAACCGGTGGCACGGCGGTGGCCAGCGAGAAGAAGTGCCTGCTGGAACTGGCCAATTTGATCGGGTTCGACGCTGGGATCTCTGGCATCGACGAGCGCGCCGTGCAGCATTACACCGTCCTGCAGTACGTGCCGGAACCGGAGACCCTGCACCGCGGCGTGCGCCGGCTGGAATCGGGCTCTTACGCCCGCATCCGCCCCGGCGGGCAACCGGCGACCACCCGCTACTTCGTGCCGCGCTTCCAAGCTGTTCCTATCGCCCGCGGCGGCGAGCAGGCCCGCTATGACGAGATCACCGCCGTCCTGGAGGACTCGGTGGCCAAGCACATGCGCGCGGATGTCACCGTCGGCGCGTTCCTGTCCGGGGGCATCGACTCGACGGCGATTGCCGCGCTCGCCATCCGGCACAATCCCCGGCTGATCACCTTCACCACCGGCTTCGAACGTGAGGGATTCTCCGAGGTCGACGTGGCGGTCGCGTCCGCCGAAGCGATCGGTGCGCGCCACATCGCCAAGGTCGTCTCGCCCGAGGAGTTCGTCGAAGCGCTGCCCGAAATCGTCTGGTACTTGGACGAACCGGTCGCCGACCCGGCGCTGGTGCCGCTGTTCTTCGTGGCCCGCGAGGCACGCAAGCACGTCAAGGTGGTGCTCTCCGGAGAAGGGGCCGACGAGCTGTTCGGCGGCTACACGATCTATCGGGAACCGTTGTCGCTGAAGCCTTTCGACTATCTCCCCCGGCCGCTGCGGCGTTCGATGGGCAAGGTGTCCAGGCCGCTTCCGGAGGGTATGCGCGGCAAGAGCCTGCTGCACCGGGGATCGCTGACACTCGAGGAGCGCTACTACGGCAACGCCCGCAGCTTCTCCGACGCGCAGCTACGGGACGTGCTCGCGGCGTTCCGGCCGGAGTGGACCCACGTCGACGTCACCGCGCCGGTCTACGCCGAATCGGCCGACTGGGACCCGGTGGCGCGGATGCAGCACATCGACCTGTTCACCTGGCTGCGCGGCGACATCCTGGTCAAGGCCGACAAGATGACCATGGCCAACTCGCTGGAACTGCGGGTCCCGTTCCTGGACCCCGAGGTGTTCGCGGTCGCGTCACGGTTGCCGGTCGACGCCAAGATCACCCGCACCACCACCAAATACGCGCTGCGCCGGGCGCTGGAGCCGATCGTCCCGCCGCACGTGCTCAACCGTCCGAAATTGGGTTTTCCGGTGCCGATCCGGCACTGGCTGCGCGCCGGTCCGCTGCTGGAGTGGGCGCACGAGACGATCGACGCGTCGGCCACCGACTACCTGATCGACCGCCCCGCAGTCCAGCGGATGCTCGACGAACACCGTTGCGGCACAGCCGATCACAGCCGCAGGTTATGGACCGTGCTGATCTTCATGCTGTGGCACGCGATCTTCGTGGAGCGGCGAGTGGTGCCCCAGATCCCGGAACCGACCTACCCCGTCGAGCTCTAATCGCTGCGCGCCAAAACGCTCGCCGAGACTGCAGCCGTGGCGGCCTCCAACGGCGTGTCGGCGCTTCTGGTTCAGTGTCGCGACACGGCTACCGAAGGATCGCGGCGATCTCGTTGGCCGCCTCGTCGCCGTAGGCCCCGGCGAGCCGGGTCTTGGCGGTCGCGGCATCCCACGTCCACTCCTGGGTGCCGGTCGACTCCAGCACCAGCACCGCGACCAAGGAACCCAGCTGCGCGGAACGCTCGAGGCTCAGGCCGCCGCTGCGGCCGGTGAGGAAGCCGGCCCGGAAGGCGTCACCGACACCGGTCGGATCGGTGGCGTCGGTCTCAGGGACGACGCCGACGTGCACAGTGGTGCCGTCACGATCGACGATGTCGACGCCCTTGGCGCCCAGCGTGGTCACCCTCAGGCCGACCTTTTGCTGCACGTCGGCGTCTGACCAGCCAGTCTTGGACTGCAGCAGTTCCCACTCGTAGTCGTTGGTGAACAGGTACTCCGCGCCGTCGACGAGCTTGTCGATTTCCTCGCCGGACAGGCGCGGCAGCTGCTGCGACGGGTCGGCGGCGAAGGGCAGGCCCAGCGCCCGGCATTCCTCGGTGTGCACGACCATCGCGTCGGGGTCGTTGGCCCCGATGATCACCAGGTCCGGCTTGCCCTGGGCCTCGACGAGATCGGCCAGCTTGATGTTGCGCGCCTCGGACATCGCCCCGGGGTAGAACGATGCGATCTGCGCCATGTCCTCGTCGGTGGTGCAGACGAACCGCGCAGTGTGCGCGGATTTGGAAATCAGCACGTGGTCGGTGTTGACGCCGTGCGCCTGTAGCCACTTGCCGTAGTCGCCGACGAAATCGTCACCGGCGGCACCGACCAGCGCGACGTCGCCACCGAGCACGCCGATGGCGAAGGCGATGTTGCCGGCGACCCCGCCCCGGTGGATCACCAGGTCGTCGACCAGGAAGCTCAGCGACACCTTCTGCAGATGTTCGGCCAGCAGGTGCTCGGAGAATCGACCCGGAAACCGCATCAAATTGTCGGTGGCAATAGAACCGGTTACCGCAATCGTCACGAACTCCACCCCTTCGAATCCTAAGTTTGGCTATCGAAGCCTAACGGGGCCATGGTCGGCTCTGCATCGCGGGCGGGCGCCCGCTAGCCTCCCTAGGAGAATCCCGCGGCGGCCTGACGTGTCCTCATGGCCCCGCGGCCGCGCTATCCGAGGAGATCCCTTTATGCCCGGTCCGTCGTCGTCGGACCACCAGCCGGGCTCCCAGGGACCGCCATTGGGCTATCCAGCGCCGCCGTACACTGGCCCGGTCCCGCCTGCGGCGCCGTTCCAGCCGCCGCGTCGAGGGCGACGCCGTCTCGTCGGCGTCGGTGTCGCTCTGTTGGTCGTCGCCGCGGTGGCCACCGGGCTGCTATACCTCACGCACCGCAGTCCGGCCCGCGGGGCCGGCGCCTTCTCCGACGCGACCGCAAAGTCGGCGATTCAGGGATACCTGAACGCGCTGCAGAACCGCGACACCGAGGCCGTCGCGCGCAACACGCTGTGCGGCATCTACGACGGTGTTCGGGACCGGCGATCCGACCAGGCGCTGGCCAAACTCAGCAGCGACGCGTTTCGCAAGCAGTTCTCCGAGGCACAGGTGACGTCGATCGACAAGATCGTCTACTGGTCGGACTATCAGGCCCAGGTGTTGTTCACCATGCGCGTGCAGCCGTCCACCGGCAGCAGCGCCCGCACTGAGTTGCAGGGTGTCGCGCAGCTAATCAGCCAGCACAACCAAATATTGGTGTGCTCCTACGTGCTGCACGGCGCCGGCGTGTACTGAGCGTCAGTTGAAGGAGTCGCCGCAGGCGCACGAGCCGGTGGCGTTCGGGTTGTCGATGGTGAAACCCTGCTTTTCGATAGTGTCGACGAAGTCGATGGAAGCGCCCTGGACATACGGCGCGCTCATCCGGTCGACGGTCAGGGTCACACCGCCGAAGTCGGCGGTGAGGTCGCCGTCGAGCGCGCGGTCGTCGAAGAACAGGTTGTAACGCAGGCCGGCGCATCCCCCGGGCTGGACGGCGATCCGCAGCGACAGGTCGTCGCGCCCTTCCTGGTCCAGCAGTGACTTAGCCTTGGCTGCTGCGGCGTCGGTCAGAATCACGCCGTGCGTGGTGGCGGTTGACTCGTCCTGAACAGTCATTGCTTCTCCTGAGTAATAGCGTGTGTGCTGATGGGTCCGCGCAAAGCGATTCAACCCACCTACTCAAAGGTACCTTGTCGCGCCACTATTCTTCTCCAGTCGCGCCGCGACCTCAGCGGCCAGTCCCATCAGCTGGTTGGCGGCATCGGCTACGGCCAGCCGCACGGAACCGGCGTGATCGGAAACACTCGCCGCACCGAGAATGCCGGCGGCCTGGAAAGTCGCCTCGTCGAGCTCGACCTGACCAGCCAGCACCACCACCGGAACGTGCGACGTTCTCGCCAGCGTTCCGACCACCTTGCCGCGCAGCGACTGCTCGTCGAACTTGCCTTCGCCGGTGATCACCAGGTCGGCGACGGCCAGATCGTCGGCGAGGCCGGTGTGCTCGGCGATGATCGACGCGCCCGATTGGACGCGACCGCCGAGCGCGAGCAGCGCCGCCCCGATGCCGCCGGCGGCTCCGGCACCGGATTCCGCGCTGATTGCACGCCCGGCTGCGGTGTCCAGCTCGACGGCCCACCGCGTCAGCCGGTCTTCCAGGGCGGCCACGGTGTCGCTGTCGGCGCCCTTTTGCGGCCCGAACACCCGGGCCGCGCCCCACGGTCCCAGTAGCGGATATTCGACGTCGCAGGCGGCCACCACCTCAATACCCGCCAACCGCTGCCGCGCGACGTCTAAACCGCCGAGTCGTTCGATCAGCCCGCGCCCACCGTCGGTGCACGCCGAGCCGCCCAGCCCGACCACAATCCGGTCCGCACCCGCATCCAGCGCCGCGGCGATGAGTTGGCCGACTCCCCCGCTGTGCGCCGCCAGCGCGGTCTCGGGCGTCGGCGGACCACCCAGCAGTGACAGGCCGCACGCCTGTGCACACTCCAGGTAAGCGGTGTGTGTCGCCGTATCCAGCACCCAGGCGGCACGCACGTCTTCGGTGAGCGGGCCGGCAACCGTCTCTGCCCGGCGCTCTCCTAACCGGCTGGCCAGCACGTCGACGAAGCCTGGACCACCGTCGGACTGAGGCGCGATGACGATCCGATCGCCCGGGCGCACCCGGTTCCAGCCTGCTGCGATGGCCGCGGCCGCCTCGATCGCGGTCAATGAGTCACCGAAGCTGTCCGGCGCGATGAGCAGGCGAAGGGTCGGCTTGTCGGGTGCCGTCCCTGTCATAAAACAACAGTAGGACGCTACGCGGACGCGGCCGTTTCTCTGCGGTGTCAACGGCGAAGTAATCTGGCGGGCGTGAAACTGCTGGGCCGCAACAAAGACGAGGACTCAGGCGACGCCGCACCGGTGGCCGAGGTCATCGACACACCGGCGTCGCGTTCACCGCGGACCACAGCTCCCAAAGGTCGGCCCACACCGCGCCGCGACGCCGGGCGCAAGGGTCCGGTCGCCCCGGCGCCGATGACGTCCTCGGAGGCCAGGGCCCGGCGCAAGTCGCTGGCCGGACCCAAACTCAGCCGCGAAGAACGCAAGGAGCAAAGCGCCGCGCGCCGCGCGCAGATGTCTGAGCGCCGCGAACGCATGATGAACGGCGACGAGCGGTACCTTCTGTCCCGCGACCAGGGGCCCGTGCGGCGCTATGTCCGTGACATCGTCGACGCCCGACGTAACGTGCTGGGGCTGTTCCTGCCGGCGGCCCTGGGCCTGATGTTCATCATGTTCGCCGTCCCCCAACTTCAGTTCTATGTCTCGCCGGCGATGCTGGCATTGATGCTGATGATGGCGCTCGACGGCCTGATCCTCGGCCGCAAGGTTTCCCGCAAGGTCGATGAAAAGTTTCCCGAGGACACCGAAAGCCGATGGAAGCTCGGCCTTTACGCGGCTAGCCGGGCCTCCCAAATGCGCCGGATGCGGGCGCCGCGACCTCAGGTCAAACACGGCGCCAGTGTCGACTAGGCCACGCCGGAAGGCTGACTGACGCACAGTGCGAACCTTGGTGCTGGGAGGGGTCAGGTCGGGAAAGTCGCGGTGGGCGGAGACGGCCATCGCCGAATCGCTGGAAACGGATCAGCCGGTGCACTACGTGGCCACCGGACAACTCGGCGAGTCGGATGCGGCCTGGCGTCAACGGGTCGCCGAGCATCGGGATCGCCGCCCGCAGCATTGGCGCACCGTCGAGACGCATGACATCGCAGCGCAATTGCAGCGGTCACCCGACACCGCGACCCTGGTCGACGACATCGGCGGATGGTTGACCGCCGTTCTGGATCGGCGCCAAGCGTGGGAGGGCGGGTCGGTGTCGACCGATCTCGACGAACTGACCACCGCCGTAGCGGATTTCAGCTCACCACTCGTATTGGTCAGCCCCGAGGTCGGGCTGTCGGTGCACGGCGCCACCCCGTCCGCCCGCCGGTTCGCCGACGAACTGGGCGCCCTCAACCAACGATTGGCAGCGCTGTGCCAGCGAGTGGTCCTCGTGGTGGCCGGTCAGCCACTGCCGATCAAGCAGCCGGGCGTATGACGATGTTCGCGCCGGTGACGCCGCCGGACACAGCCGCAGCGGCGGCCACCCGTGCCCGTCAAGACACCCTCACCAAACCACGTGGCTCGTTGGGCCGCCTCGAAGATTTGTCCGTCTGGGTGTCCTCCTGCCAGGGACACTGCCCGCCACGGCAATTCGAGCGCGCCAGGGTTGTGGTGTTCGCCGGTGACCACGGCGTCGCACGCGCAGGGGTGTCGGCCTACCCGCCCGAAGTCACCGCGCAGATGGTCGCCAACATCGCGGCCGGCGGCGCCGCGATCAACGCGCTCGCCGACATCGCCGGTGCGACCGTGCGTGTCGTCGACATCGCCGTGGACGCCGATCCGTTGTCCGCCCGGATCGGCGCCCACAAAGTGCGACGCGGCAGCGGCGACATCGCGGTCGAGGATGCCCTCACCGAGCAGGAGACTCGCGATGCGATCGACGCCGGCCGCCAGGTCGCCGATCAGGAAGTCGACGGCGGCGCCGATCTGCTGATCGCCGGTGACATGGGTATCGGAAACACCACCGCGGCAACGGTTTTAGTGGCGGCATTGACTGGTGTCGAACCCGTCGCCGCGGTCGGCTATGGTACCGGCATCGATGACGCCGGATGGGTTCGCAAGACGGCGGCGGTGCGCGACGCGTTGTTCCGCGCCGAACATGTACTGGCCAACCCCGTTGCCACCCTGCAGTGTTGCGGCGGAGCCGATCTGGCGGCCATCGCCGGCTTCTGCGCGCAAGCCGCGGTGCGGCGAACCCCGGTGCTGCTCGACGGCATGGTCGTGACCGCGGCGGCCTTGATCGCCGAGCAGCTGGCGCCCGGCGCGCGCCTGTGGTGGCAGGCCGGTCACCGGTCAACCGAGCCCGCGCACGCGCTCGCACTGGCCCGGCTAGGCCTGGATCCGATCGTCGATCTGAGCATGCGCCTCGGCGAAGGCAGCGGCGCCGCGGTGGCATTACCCGTGCTGCGGGCCGCCGTAGCGACGTGCGCGTCGATGGCGACGTTCACCGACGCAAATGTCACCGACCGGCCGTCATTACCGTGATCGGTTCGCTCGCAGCGGCTTTCGCGTTCGAGACTGTCATCCCGCTGCCCGGACGGCACGACCGGCCGTTCGGCCGCGGCGCGATGACCGCGCTGCCGGTGGTCGGTGCCGTGCTCGGCGCGCTGGTCGCCGCCGTGACGTGGGCGGGTTGGTGGGCGTTCGGCGCGGCCAGTCCCTTGGCCGGCTTGCTCGGGGTGGCTACGTTGCTGATCGCGACGCGCGGCCTACACATCGACGGCGCTGCCGACACCGCCGACGGACTCGGCTGCTACGGACCGCCGGATCGGGCGCTGCGCGTCATGCGCGACGGGTCGACGGGCCCATTCGGGGTAGCGACTGTCGTGTTAGCGATTGTCGTTCAGGGACTTGCGTTTTCGGCGCTGCACCCGGTTGGGATCGCGGTGACCGTGGCCGCGGGACGGGTGGCGGCGGTGGCAGCGTGCCGCCGCGGCCTGCCGTCCGCGCCCGGCAGCATGCTGGGTGCTCGAGTCGTCGGTAGTCAGCCTGCGTTGGTCGTCGCGACGTGGGTGGTCGTGCTACTGGCGGCGTCGTTGGCGGCGGGTCGGCATCCGTGGCACGGGCCGGTCGCGGTGCTGGCCGCCGTGATCGCCTCGGCGCTGATGGTTCGCCACTGCGTGCGGCGGTTCGGCGGCGTCACTGGCGACGTGTTGGGCGCCGCAATCGAATTGACGACGACCGTGAGCGCCGTGCTGCTGGCCGCGTTGACGCGCCTGTAGAACGCGGCGCCGCCCGTAGCTCGATCAGCCGAGCCGTGACATCCAACCGTGCGTGTCGGCGAAGGTACCGCGCTGGATGCCGGTGAGGGTGTCGCGTAAAGCCATGGTCACCTCGCCGGCCTCCCCGGTACCGATGGTGAATTCGCTGTCGCCGTACTTCACCTGCGACACCGGAGTGATAACCGCGGCGGTGCCGCACGCGAACACCTCGGTGATCTCACCGTCAGCGGCTTTCTTCTGCCACTCTTCCATGTCGATCTTCCGCTCTTCGATGGCGAAACCCGCGTCGGTTGCCAACTGCAGCAGGGAGTCTCGAGTGATTCCGGGAAGCAGTGAGCCCGACAGCTCCGGAGTGACCAGTCGCGCCGACCCACCGCTGCCGAACACGAAGAACAGGTTCATGCCGCCCATCTCTTCGATGTAGCGACGCTCGACCGCATCCAGCCACACCACCTGCTCGCAGCCCTTTTCCGCGGCCTCGGCCTGGGCGACCAGCGATGCGGCGTAGTTACCACCGAACTTGGCCGCGCCGGTACCACCTGGGCTGGCTCGCACGTAATCCGTTGACACCCAGACGGTTACCGGTTTGATGCCGTGCTTGAAATAGGCACCGGCTGGCGAACCGATCACCATGTAGCGGTACTGCTTGGCCGGACGCACCCCCAGACCCGGCTCGGTGGCGAACACGAACGGCCGCAGATACAGCGACTCTTCGCCGCCGGCCGGCGGCACCCAGGCATTGTCGACGGCGACCAGTTGGCGCAATGATTCCAGGAACAACTCGTCGGGCAATTCGGGGATTGCGATCCGGCGGGCGGAGTTGCGCAGCCGCGCGGCGTTGGCCTCGGCACGGAACGATACGACCGACCCGTCAGCCCAGCGATACGCCTTGAGTCCTTCGAAGATCTCCTGCGCGTAGTGCAGCACGATCGCCGACGGGTCCAATTCGATCGGCCCGTACGCGCCGACCCGCGCGTCGTGCCATCCCCGGTCCTCGGAGTAGTCGATCGACACCATGTGGTCGGTGTGATACCGACCGAAGCCGGGGTCGGCCAGAATCGCTTGGCGGGCGTCGTCACTGGCCGGGTTTGCGGTGCGAGACACCGTGAACTCGAGGACGTCGCTGAGCATGAGGCGATTGTATAACCGGGCGCTATCGAGTTTTTGCGCCGACGAACGGCGGCTTGACCACTTCGCATTCGAGACCGCGCCCCCGGACGTCCACTGTGACGTGCTGGCCGTCCTCAATACCGGCGTCGACATCGACGAGCGCCAGCGCGATCCCGGTCTTCAGGGTCGGTGAGAACGTGCCCGAGGTGGTCACACCGACACTCCGGTCGCCGTCGAGAACGGTGAGGTCGGGCCGCAGCACTCCGCGGCCCACCGCGCGCAGACCTCGCAGTAGTCGCGGCGGACCGGCCTCCTTCTCGGCCAACAACGCGTCGCGGCCGAAGAACGCGTCTTTCTTCCAGCCGATCGCCCAGCCGCATCGCGCCTGCAGCGGCGAGATGTCGGCCGAGAGTTCGTGGCCGTGCAGCGGATAGCCCATCTCGGTGCGCAACGTGTCGCGTGCGCCGAGCCCCGCCAACTGCCCGTCGGCACTCTTGACCGCGGCCAGTAGCGCATCGAACACCACCCCGGCGGAATCCCACGGCGGTAGCAGTTCGTAGCCGTGTTCACCGGTGTAGCCGCTGCGGCACACCCGCACCGGAACGCCGTCGAGAGCAGCGTCGGCGTAACCCATGTAGTCCATGTCGGTGGGTAGACCGAGTTGGCTGAGCACCTCGCTCGAGCGCGGTCCCTGCACGGCGAGCACGGCATAGGACCGGTGCTCATCGGTCACGCTGATCCCTTCTGGGGCAGCATCTTTGAGCGCAGCCACGACGGCGGCGGTGTTGGCGGCGTTGGGCACCAGAAAAATCTCATCGGACGAGACGTAATAGGCGATCAGGTCGTCGATGACGCCGCCGGATTCGTTGCAGCACAACGTGTACTGCGCCTTGCCCGGCTGGATGCGGTTGAGGTCGTTGGTGAGCGTCGAGTTCACGAATTCCGCGGCACCGGGCCCCTTGACGAGCGCCTTGCCCAGGTGACTCACGTCGAACAGGCCGACGGCGTTACGGGTCGCGGCATGCTCGGCGACCGTCCCCGCATACGAGACGGGCATCAGCCATCCCCCGAACTCGGCGAAACTCGCGCCCTGCTCGCGGTGACGTTCCTCCAACGGTCCACGCAACGGGTCAGACATATCGGCGCTGCTCCTCCTCAACTCGCGGGCATTTCACCCTAATCCGACCAGCTACTGGCACACTTGGCCGGTGGTCGATTCCCTGGACTTCGAGGCGATCCAGGCCGCCGGAATCGCTGACGCGCAGGCCCGCGCGGGCCTGCTCGAATACCTGGCCAGCCTCGGCTTCACCGTCGACGACATGGCGCAGGCCGAGCGCCGCGGCCGGCTGTTCGGGCTGGCCGGTGACGCCCTGTTGCAGTCCGGGCCGCAAACGTTCACGCTGCGCACCGCCGCGCAGTCGCTCGCTGTGCCGGTCACCGACGTCGAATATGCCTGGGCAATGCTCGGCCTGACCGTCGAAGACTCCGATACTCCGGCGTTGACGCAGGCTGACGTCGATGCGCTCGGCACGTGGATCGCGATGCGGGCCCGACTGGGCCACGATGCCGCCGACGGCTACATGCGAGTCCTGGGCGCGGCTCTCGCCCGGTTGGCCGAGGCCGTGTCGTCGATGATTCGGACCACCACACCGCGGCTATGGCTGGGCAGCACCGGCGACGAGCTCGCCACCGCGCAGGCCTACCGGGAGGTCGCCGGTTTCGTTCCACGACTCGGGTCGATGCTGGACGCGATCCACCGCCACCACCTGGTCAGTACCCGCACCTTCATCGAGGGCGTCGAGCGAGGCCCGTCCTCGAGCATTCTCTGCGGCGTCGGGTTCGCCGATTTGTCCGGGTTCACGGCGTTGACGCAGACCCTCACGCCGGCCGAATTGTCTTCGCTGCTCACCGAATTCGGGGCCGCTGTCAGCGACATGGTGCACGCCGACGGCGGACGGGTGGTGAAGTTTCTCGGCGACGCGGTGATGTGGGTCAGCCCGCAGCCGGAGCGACTGGCCACGGCGGCCCTGGACCTGGTCCGCCATCCGCGAGCGCGCGATGCGGGCTTGCAGGTCCGCGCCGGGCTGGCCTACGGCCCCATTCTCACCTTGAACGGCGACTACTTCGGCAACGCGGTTAACTTGGCCGCTCGGCTGGTGGCCGCGGCCGCACCGGGCCAGATTCTGGTGTCGGCCGAAGTGTTCCAGCTGCTGCCGGATTGGCCGGCGGTCGAACAGGAACCGTTGCTGCTCAAGGGCTTCGATTCCCCGGTGGTCGCCTACGAGCTCGACCGCTCGGGCTCCGCGTAGGCCACCTCGACACCGCTCTGGAGGGACAGCGCCGAGCTCTGGCTCACCAGCAACGTCGCGAAGACCGCCACCCACAGCCATGCCTCGCCGGGAGAAAGGTGCGCACTGGTATTACGCACCGGAAGGGCCGTCAGAGCGCGGACGACGACCGAGACCACGACGATCACCGTCACGTACGGCAAGGCCGTCCGAAACGTCTGCACCCGCGGGCTCGACGGCGATTCCGCACTGCGCCGGCCGCGTCCGAACCACCACACGGCCCCGCACACCACCAGCACGGCCAGCGCGATCGGCACCCCGAAGGTGTTGGCGTCGTGCCACAGCGGCTCGAGCGGCTCGCGCGTCTTCTGGTCGGCCAAGGCCAGCGCCAAGTCGGAGACGGTGGCTTCGATGAAGAACACCGCGATCGGCGGAACCAGCACTGCGACGATGAACACGCAATGCTTGGCCAGCGTCCCCGCCGTCCCCGAGACGAACTGCACCACCGCGTAGAGCAGCATGTACACCGACGCCACAAAGGAAATGGCGCCCAACAATTCCGCGGACGATGCGCGCCCGCCGGTGAGCGAACAACCGTTCTCACCGGCGAGCAAGCTGTACTGGATGGCCGCGAGGAACAGGCCGAGAAACGCGTTCATCAGGGCGACGCCGGTCAGCGTCTCGTGCTCCACCTCGTGCGCTGCGCGCGGCTTGCCCTCGCCGCGACGCCGGTAGCCGCGATCGAGCACGAGGTTGATGACGACGAAGGCGAAGCCGGCGAGCACCCCCGCCAGCTGGGCATAATTCCTTGCCACGATCGATATGTCGAAGCCCGTCCACAGCGCGCAAGGATCGGCGATCTGTCCCGTCGGCATCGGCGAAATAGTAATCGGCGCGAGGGTGTGAACAGGGCGTAGACACGAACTCGGGTTCACCTGCGCATCACCGGCGGGCAACCGGATGACTCGATCGTTAGGGTTGACGTTCGTGAGCACACAACCCGGTTACCTGGCCCCCACCGTCTCCACCGCCACCTCGCTGCCCCGTCGCGGCGCCAAGTCCGCGGTGCTGATCGTTCCGGTGGCGTCGTCGGGTCCGGCGGACGTCAACGACGAGCCGGGCGCCGTCGTCGTCGACGCCGGCTCACTGTTGCCCAAGGACGCGGTGACCGAAATCGAAGCGGGTCTGCGGGCTCTCAACGCCACCGGCGCCGTCGAGCAGGTGCACCGCCTCGTGGTGACGTCGCTGCCGGTGGCCAGCGTGCTCACGATCGGGCTGGGCAAGCAGCGCAGCGAATGGCCCTCAGACCTGATCCGCCGCGCGGCCGGTTCGGCCGCACGTTCGCTCAGTGGCGCCGACGCCGCGATCACCACGCTGGGCGCCCTGCCCGGCGAGGGTGCGCTCGAAGCCGCGGTCGAGGGCTTGATCCTGGGCAGCTATCGGTTCACCGCGTTTCGCACCGACAAGACGGCCCCGAAAGATCCAGGCCTGCGCAGCATCACCGTGCTGTCCGCCGACAAAGCCGCCAAGGCGCAGGCCGCGCATGCCGCCGCGGTCGCCGCAGCCGTCGCCACCGCGCGCGACCTGATCAACACCCCGCCCAGCCACCTGTTCCCCGCTGAATTCGCCAAAAGGGCAAAGACTTTGGGTGACTCCGTCGGGCTCGAGGTCGAAGTGCTCGATGACAAGGCACTGCAGAAGAACGGCTATGGCGGCATCATCGGCGTCGGGCAGGGTTCGTCGCGGCTGCCGCGGCTGGTCCGGCTGTCGCATCACGGATCGCGGTTGGCCAAGAAGCCGAAGCAGGCGAAACGTGTCGCGCTGGTAGGCAAGGGCGTCACCTTCGACACCGGCGGCATCTCGATCAAGCCCGCGGCGTCGATGCACCACATGACCTCGGACATGGGGGGTGCTGCGGCGGTGATCGCGACCGTGACGCTCGCCGCGCAGCTGCAACTTCCGATCGACGTCATTGCCACCGTGCCGATGGCCGAGAACATGCCCTCGGGCACGGCGCAACGCCCCGGCGATGTGCTGACTCAATACGGCGGAACGACGGTCGAAGTCCTCAACACCGACGCCGAAGGACGATTGATTCTGGCCGACGCGATCGTGCGGGCATGCGAGGACAACCCCGACTACCTCATCGAGACGTCGACATTGACCGGCGCGCAGACGGTTGCGCTCGGCGCCCGCACGCCAGGAGTGATGGGCAGCGACGATTTCCGCGACCGGGTCGCCACCATCTCACAACGGATCGGCGAAAACGGCTGGGCCATGCCACTTCCGGATGAACTGAAGGACGACCTGAAGTCGACCGTCGCCGACCTGGCCAACATCAGCGGTCAACGGTTTGCCGGGATGCTGGTGGCCGGGGTGTTCCTGCGCGAGTTCGTCGCCGATGGAGTCAACTGGGCGCACATCGATGTCGCCGCACCTGCATACAACACCGGCGGCCCGTGGGGTTACACGCCGAAGGGCGGGACGGGCGTCCCCACTCGCACCATGTTCGCGGTGCTCGAGGACATCGCCGCGAACGGCTAATCAGCCACCGACGGTGGGACGGCTGAACCAGCGAACTTTCTGTCGCCACGATTGCGCCGACGTCAGCGCGAACCCTGCGCCGCAGGCACACGCGAAGAACCAGACCATCGCGGCGGTTGCCTCGTTCTGGAACACGGGAACTAGCGCAGTGATGATGCGCACCGCGCAGGCCCCGACGCCACAGGCCGAGGCGATCAGGTACAAATTGGCCATGTTGCGCGACCGGGGGTCCTGTCGCAGCACCAGCAACGCACGTGAGCCGAAGACGAGCAGGTACGACAACGTGATGCAGAGCGTCAGCCAGTAGACGCTCAACCAGAAATCGGTCGGCAGCGCGAAGAAATCGCGCGTATAGACCTTGCTACCGCGGCTGAGCGTGAATGCCGCCAACAGCAGCGGGATGCACAACGTAGCGGGCCGTTCTACGTATTGCGTGAATGATCGCTGCAGCGCTCCGTCGTCGGCGACTCGACCGAGCGCGTTGTAGACG
This sequence comes from Mycobacterium paraterrae, assembly GCF_022430545.2. Taxonomy (NCBI): domain Bacteria; kingdom Bacillati; phylum Actinomycetota; class Actinomycetes; order Mycobacteriales; family Mycobacteriaceae; genus Mycobacterium; species Mycobacterium paraterrae. Next base: position 5,050,415 of record NZ_CP092488.2, read on the forward strand.
ATCGCCGACGCCGCGACGATGTAGCTGTCGTGACCGATATAGCTCTGCAGGTTCCACACGCCGGTCAGGTCATGAAGTGCCACGCCGAGGGTGTTGGCCGCTAACGGCGACATCAATACGACCGCGAGCCCCTGAAGGGCGATGTTCAATGTCGCGGCCACTTCCCACCGGCAGCTCCAGGTGAATCGGCGGATCCACAGACTCCAGCCGATGCAGGCCAGGGTGACGATGATCAGAGCGCTCAGTGCCACAGCAGTACCTCGTACAAATTAACGATTTACAGCGGCGGCGCGTCCGAGCGTGGCCGCCATTCCGAGATCTTCGTCGGCTGCTGCAGGGTCTTGACAGTGCCGGCCCCGACCGCGTGAATTTGCATACCGCCGCGAATCTCCTCGGCCAGCGCGGTGACCTCTTCGGGCTCGATAAACCGGTACCGCGTCAACAACTCGGCGCGGTTGATGCCGAGATTGGCCGCAGCCACCCGCAAGTTATCGGCGGTGATCAGCGTTCCCTTGTCCAATTGGTCGTAATAAGTCGAACGCGGGAGTTCCATCGCGGTCCAGATCTCTTCCCTGCTCAGTGAGCGACCTGCCAGGTAGGAGAGCACGGTGGCAAGTTCCTTGCCGCTGTCATCGGGATACACGTCGAACAAGATATCCAAGTTCTCGGCTTTCCGGAATGCCATTCGCGTTAAAAGCCGATTATTGGGCGCTTTTCGGGTAACGCACATCCTTTACTTCGGATCGAAAGTCCGGTTTATCGGACGTCACAATGTCTGTGGCCTTCTGGTTTGCTCTCAGCAACGGTGCGATTGAGATTTGTCTCACACACGCCGCCGCGTGTCCGCTGCATCGCGGCAGTGCGAAACGACCGTCAGAGCTCGCCCTGGATGTGTACCGACGTGGCCGCAGTGACAGGATGGTTTCGGTAATCCGGGCTGCAGCTTCGGTACACCACACTGTGGTAAGCCAGAGGTCGAACTGCGTCCACCGACTGATCAATCGAGGAGTCGACTTCACATGGCCTTCTCAGTGCAGATGCCGGCGCTCGGTGAGAGCGTTACCGAGGGAACTGTCACCCGGTGGCTGAAGCAAGAAGGCGACGCGGTCGAGGTCGACGAGCCGTTGCTGGAAGTGTCCACCGACAAGGTCGACACCGAGATTCCTTCGCCCGCAGCGGGTGTGCTGACCAAAATCGTTGCCCACGAGGACGACACCGTCGAGGTCGGCGGCGAGCTCGCCGTGATCGGCGACGCATCCGAAGGCGGCCAGCCCGCCGAGCAACCGGCACCCGAGCCGGCGGCCCCCTCGGCACCCGAACCGCAGGCCGCCCCCGAGCCGGAGCCGCAACCCACGGCTGAACCACCGGCTCCTGCCGCGCCGGCCGCCAGTGAGCAGGGAGCAAGCGCAGACTCGCAGCCGGTGCTGATGCCCGAACTGGGCGAGTCCGTCACCGAAGGCACGGTCACCCGCTGGCTGAAGAAGGTGGGCGACTCCGTCCAGGTCGACGAGCCGCTGGTCGAGGTCTCCACCGACAAGGTCGACACCGAGATCCCGTCACCGGTGGCGGGCACCCTGCTCAGCATCACTGCCGAGGAGGACGTCACCGTCTCAGTCGGCGGTGAACTTGCCCGAATCGGCACCGGCGCACCCGCACCGGCACCCGCCGCAGCTCCCGCTCCGCCCGCGCCGCCGGCTCCGCCCGCGCCTCCCGCCCCACCGGCGGCCCCGGCCCCACCGGCAGCCCCGGCTGCGCCGGCGCCCCCTGCTCCCGCCGCGCAGCCCGCACCCGCGGCGCCGCAACCGGCAGCCGAAGCCGCACCGACTACCGACGGCACCCCTTACGTCACTCCCCTGGTCCGAAAGCTGGCCGCCGAGAACAACGTTGACCTCGGCTCGCTAACCGGAACCGGGGTCGGCGGTCGCATCCGCAAGCAGGATGTGCTGGCCGCCGCCGAACAGAAGAAGCAGGCCGCCTCGGCGCCGGCTCCTGCGGCAGCCGCCCCGGCGCCGGCCCCGGCCGCCCCGAAGCCGAGCGCCCCGACGCCCGCGCCCGCGCTGGCCCACCTGCGCGGCACCACCCAGAAGGCCAGCCGGATTCGCCAGCTCACCGCGAAGAAGACCCGGGAGTCGCTACAGGCCACCGCGCAGCTGACGCAGACCCACGAGGTCGACATGACCCGCATCGTCGCGTTGCGCAACAAGGCCAAGAATGCCTTCGCCGAGCGCGAGGGTGTGAACCTGACGTTCCTGCCGTTCATTGCGCGGGCTGCCATCGACGCGCTGAAGGCGCACCCGAACATCAACGCGAGCTACAACGAAGACAGCAAGGAAATCACCTATTACGACGCCGAGCATCTCGGCTTCGCGGTGGACACCGAGCAAGGCCTGCTCTCCCCCGTGATCCACAACGCGGGCGACCTGTCGCTGGCCGGACTGGCCCGCGCCATCGCCGACATCGCCGCCCGCGCCCGCTCCGGTGACCTGCGGCCTGACGAACTGTCCGGCGGCACCTTCACCATCACCAACATCGGAAGCCAAGGCGCCCTGTTCGACACGCCGATCCTGGTTCCGCCGCAAGCGGCGATGCTGGGCACCGGCGCGATCGTCAAGCGGCCCCGCGTGGTCGTCGACGAGACCGGCAACGAGTCGATCGGCGTGCGGTCGATCTGCTACTTGCCGCTGACCTACGACCACCGGTTGATCGACGGTGCCGACGCCGGTCGATTCCTTACCACCGTCAGGCATCGGCTCGAGGAAGGCGCATTCGAGGCCGACCTGGGTCTTTGAGGCCGCCGGGGATACTCGACTCGTGGGCTCTACCGTCGCGATCGCAGGCTCGTCCGGCCTGATCGGTTCGGCACTCGTCAACGCGCTGCGCGCCGCCGACCACCAAGTGCTGCGCATCGTGCGGCGAGCGCCGGCGCATGCCGGAGAGCTGCACTGGGACCCCGACAGCGGTGAATTCGACGCCGGGGCGCTGAGCGGCGTCGACGCGGTGGTGAACATGTGCGGCATCAACGTCGGCCAGCGTCGCTGGTCGGGTGCGTTCAAGCAGAACCTGCGCGACAGTCGCATCACCCCGACCGAAGTGTTGTCCAACGCGGTCGCCGACGCCGGCGTCGGCGTGCTCGTCAACGCAAGCGCGGTCGGCTACTACGGCAACACCAAGGACCACGCCGTCGACGAGACCGCTTCGGCGGGAACGGGTTTCCTGGCGCAACTGTGCGTGGACTGGGAAGCTGTCACCGCGCCCGCCCGCGACGCCGGCACCCGGGTGGTCCTGGCCCGCACGGGCGTGGTGTTGGCCGCAGCGGGCGGCGCGTTGCGTCAGCTGCGGCCGCTGTTCTCGCTCGGGCTGGGCGCCCGGCTGGGCAGCGGCCGGCAGTACATGTCGTGGATCAGCTTGGAGGACACCGTCCGGGCGCTGCAGTTCGCGATCTTCGACGAGCGGCTGTCGGGGCCGGCCAACCTCACCGGACCCGCTCCCGTCACCAACGCCGAATTCACCACGGCCCTGGGCCGGGCGCTGAACCGATCGACCCCGCTGATGGTGCCTGGGTTCGTGGTACGCGCCGCGCTCGGCGAGTTCGCCGACGAGGCCCTGTTGAGCGGGCAACGCGCCATTCCCGGCGTCCTGGAGCGGACCGGCTTCGAATTCCACCACAACACCGTCGGCGAGGCCCTGCGCTACGCGACGGCGAAGGGCTCCGCGGAATAGTTCTCGCCGCTGCCAGCCTGTCACCAGCTTCGGGTTGTACCGTCGCTGTGTGAGTTCGATCCGTTCGAGCACCGCCGCCATCGACGTCCGGCAGATGGCCACCGTCGACTATCGGGTCGCCTGGCAACTGCAGCAGGAGTTGGCCGATTCGCGGGTAGCCGGTGGCATGGATTCGCTGCTGCTGCTCGAACATCCGTCGGTGTACACCGCCGGGCGGCGCACCGCCGCCGAGGAGCGGCCGCATGACGGCACGCCGGTCGTCGACACCGACCGCGGCGGCAAGATCACCTGGCACGGGCCGGGCCAGCTGGTCGGCTATCCGATCATCGGGCTGGCGGAGCCGCTCGACGTGGTCAACTACGTGCGCCGCATCGAAGAAGCCCTGATCAAGGTCTGCACCGACCTAGGCGTGCAGGTCGGTCGGGTCGACGGTCGTTCCGGGGTGTGGCTGCCGGCCGGGCCCGGTCAGCCGGCGCGCAAAGTCGCCGCCATCGGGGTACGGGTGTCACGCGCAACGACGCTGCATGGCTTCGCGCTGAACTGTGACTGCGACCTCGACGCCTTCCAGGCGATCGTTCCCTGCGGTATCAGCGATGCAGGAGTGACGTCTTTGTCGGCCGAACTGGGCCGGCGGGTGGGCGTCAACGACGTGCGGTCAGCAGTCGCCGAGGCGGTCTGCGATGCCCTCGACGGGCGGCTGGCAGTTGCCGTGCATCCCTGCGCAACGCCGGAGCACGCCATCGCGCGCGCATCGTCCTCGGACCGCTGAGCAACCCGCCGCGCGCGTAGCATCGTCTTCGTGACCGTCGCCCCAGAAGGTCGGAAACTGCTGCGCCTGGAAGTGCGCAACGCGGAAACCCCGATCGAACGCAAACCGCCGTGGATCAAGACCCGGCTGCGGATGGGACCCGAGTACACCGACCTGAAGAAGCTGGTCCGCCGCGAGGGCCTGCACACCGTGTGCGAGGAAGCCGGCTGCCCGAACATCTACGAGTGCTGGGAAGACCGCGAGGCCACCTTCCTGATCGGCGGCGAAGTCTGCAGCCGCCGCTGCGACTTCTGCCAGATCGACACCGGCAAACCCGCGCCGCTCGACCGTGACGAACCGCGACGGGTCGCCGAAAGCGTGCAGGCGATGAGCCTGCGCTACTCCACGGTCACCGGGGTGGCCCGCGACGACCTACCCGACGGCGGCGCCTGGCTGTACGCCGAAACCGTGCGCGCCATCAAGCAGTTGAACCCCTCCACCGGCGTCGAATTGTTGATTCCCGACTTCAATGGCAACGCAGACCAGTTGCGCGAAGTCTTCGAGTCCCGGCCAGAAGTGTTGGCGCACAACCTCGAAACGGTGCCGCGCATCTTCCAGCGAATCCGTCCGGCCTTCTCCTATCAGCGCAGCCTCGCGGTGATCACGGCCGCGCGCGACTTCGGTCTGGTGACCAAGAGCAACCTCATCCTGGGCATGGGCGAGACGCCCGACGAGGTGCGCGCGGCGCTGACCGATCTGCACGAGGCCGGCTGCGACATCGTCACGATCACCCAGTACCTGCGCCCGACGGCGCGGCACCATCCAGTCGATCGCTGGGTGCACCCCGACGAGTTCGTCGACTACGAGCGATACGCCGAGCACCTGGGATTCGCCGGGGTGCTGGCCGGTCCGCTGGTCCGCTCCTCGTACCGCGCCGGCCGGCTGTATCAGCAGGCCCATCAGCGGCGGTTCGAGACGCCGACCGCACAGCCGGGCTGACACCGGCGTTTGCGTATTCTTGGCGATTATGGCCAAATCCCGCAGCGCCAAGCCCAGCAAGGCCGCCCGCGCCGAGGCGAAAGCCGCTCGCAAGGTGGCCAGCAGAGAACGTCGTAGCCAGCTGTGGCAGGCGTTCAACATCCAACGCAAAGAGGACAAGCGGCTGCTGCCATACATGGTCGGCGCGTTCCTGCTGATCGTGGTGATCGCGGTGGTGATCGGGTTGTTCGCCGGTGGTTTCTCGGCGGTCTCGCTGCCCATCCTCGGCGTCGTGCTCGGCGCGCTGGTGGCATTCATCATCTTCGGCCGGCGCGCGCAGAAGTCGGTGTACGGCAAGGCGGAAGGCCAAGCCGGCGCGGCCGCCTGGGCGCTGGACAACCTGCGGGGCAAATGGCGGGTCACCCCCGGCGTCGCCGCCACGGGTCACCTCGACGCCGTGCACCGGGTGCTGGGCCGGCCCGGCGTGATCCTGGTCGGCGAGGGCTCGGCGGCACGGGTCAAACCTCTTCTCGCGCAAGAGAAGAAGCGGACGGCTCGGCTGGTCGGCGACGTGCCGATCTACGACATCATCGTCGGCAACGGCGACGGCGAGGTTCCCCTCGCCAAGCTGGAGCGTCACCTGACCAAGCTGCCGTCGAACATCACCGTCAAGCAGATGGATTCGCTGGAGTCGCGGCTGGCCGCGCTGGGCTCGCGCGCTGGCACCGCCGCGATGCCCAAGGGCCCAATGCCCGGCGGCGCCAAGATGCGCGGCGTCCAGCGCACGGTTCGTCGGCGCTGATTCCTGACACGCCCGAAATCAGCGCCGCGACGATGCAGGGGGTCCTGAGGAGGAGCGGCGCCCGAAATCAGCGCCGCGACGATGCAGGGGGTCCTGAGGAGGAGCGGCGCCCGAAATCAGCGCCGCGACGATGCAGGGGGTCCTGAGGAGAAGCGGCGCACGGTACTAGCGCCGCACGACAGCGGTTCCGGTGACCCGGTCCTGTATCCCCCGCCCGTCGACGTCGACGAACAACGCCGGGATGACGAACGCGATCAGGACCCCGCGCACCGCGGCCCGGCCCAGGCCGACGTTCAGCCGTCCGTCGACCGACGCCACCCGCAATCCGAGCGCGAATTGCCCCGGGGTGAACTGAAACAGCCGCACGGCCACCACTCCCAGCACCAGCCAGGTCGCTAGCACGACCGCCGCTCCGGCCTGCCCGTAGAGAAACTGTCGACTCGTCATCAGGCCCGCGGTGACGGTGAGACGGGCCAGGCCGTAGGCGATGAACCAATCGACGAGCAGCGCCACCAGCCGGCGGCCCAGGCTTGCCAGCGCGCCTGAACCACTTTCCGGCAGGCCGAGCGATTGGCCCGGATAGGCGTCTGCTTGCGCCGCCTCACCGGTTTGAGGGGGTCGGTCGCCGGGCGTCATCTCTCCAGAATAAGGTCAGCTGTGGCCAGGCACCGAGGGGCTACATGCTGCTAGTTAACGTGGATGTAACACGAGGTTTGACTCGGCAACATTGCGTCCTTAGCGTCTGACCGGGCTTTCAATTACGGCCACGTAACAGAAAGTTCATCAGCGACCACAGTGGTTCGAAGCTCGCAGCAAAGGAGAGCGCTTCGGTGTCCGAAAACACGGCCGACGACATCATCAAACTGGCCAGGGACGAGAACGTCGAATTCGTCGACGTCCGGTTCTGTGACCTGCCAGGCATCATGCAGCACTTCACAATTCCCATTTCGTTCTTCGACGAGAGCGTGTTCGAGGAAGGCCTCGCGTTCGACGGCTCCTCGATTCGCGGATTCCAGTCCATCCACGAGTCCGACATGCTGCTCCTCCCCGACCCGGACACGGCGCACATCGACCTGTTCACCCAGGCCAAGACGCTGAACCTGAACTTCTTCGTGCACGACCCGTTCACTCTCGAGCCGTACTCCCGCGACCCGCGCAACATCGCCCGCAAGGCGGAGAACTACCTCAAGAGCACAGGCATCGCCGACACCGCCTACTTCGGTGCCGAGGCGGAGTTCTACATCTTCGACTCGGTTGCGTTCGACTCGAAGATCAACGGAACCTTCTACGAGGTCGACGCGATTTCCGGGTGGTGGAACAGCGGCGAGCCCACCGAGACAGACGGCAGTCCGAACCGCGGCTACAAGGTCCGCCCCAAGGGTGGCTACTTCCCTGTCGCGCCGGTCGACCACTACGTCGACTTGCGCTCGAAGATGCTGCAGAACCTGATCAAGGCTGGCTTCTCGCTGGAGAAGGGCCACCACGAGGTCGGCACCGGCGGCCAGGCCGAGATCAACTACAAGTTCAACACGCTGCTGCACGCGGCCGACGACATGCAGTTGTACAAGTACATCGTCAAGAACACCGCTTGGCAGGCCGGCAAGACCGTCACGTTCATGCCCAAGCCGCTGTTCGGTGACAACGGCTCGGGTATGCACACCCACCAGTCGCTGTGGAAAGACGGCAACCCGCTGATGTACGACGAGACCGGTTACGCCGGGTTGTCGGACACCGCTCGCCACTACATCGGCGGCCTGTTGCACCATGCCCCGTCGCTACTGGCGTTCACCAACCCGACGGTGAACTCCTACAAGCGTCTGGTCCCTGGGTTCGAAGCGCCGATCAACCTGGTCTACAGCCAGCGCAACCGCTCGGCTTGTGTCCGCATCCCGATCACCGGCAGCAACCCGAAGGCCAAGCGCCTGGAGTTCCGCTGCCCCGACTCGTCGGGTAACCCGTACCTGGCGTTCGCGGCGATGCTGATGGCCGGTTTGGACGGCATCCGGAACAAGATCGAGCCGCAGACTCCGGTCGACAAGGACCTCTACGAACTGCCGCCGGAGGAGGCTGCGAACATTCCGCAGGCCCCCACCCAGCTGTCGGCAGTAATCGACCGTTTGGAAGAGGACCACGAATACCTCACCGAGGGCGGCGTTTTCACACCCGACCTGATTGACACGTGGATCAGCTACAAGCGGGAGAACGAGATCCTGCCCGTCCAGGTCCGGCCTCACCCGTACGAGTTCGCGCTCTACTACGACGTGTAAATACGGTCGCAGTACGCAGAAAGCCCCAGCCATCCCGGCTGGGGCTTTCTTGCGCTACCAGCAAACCCACAGCAGGTTCGTACCTGCTCAGACGGCAAATCTTGCTGGTCCAACTTAAGTTGAACGCAAATCCGGCTAACCAGTCAGGAGGGTTGACTATGTGCACCATGGCATCTGTTCAACGCGGCTTCACCATCACCGCGATCGCCTCGGCGTTCGCACTGGCGTCAAGCCCTGTCGCGGGCGCCAACGTCCCGGGCTGCCTACCGCTGAACGGCGCCCAACTGGTCGCCAGTAGCCACGAAAACGCCAACTTCGGCATCACCTTCGACAGCACAGTGACGTACTGGTACCAAGACGGTGCAGTCAACTGGCACAAAACCCTCGACGGCGGCGAACTCAACCTCACACACGACAACACCACCGGCACCGTGCCCGCAGCGCCGGGGAGCACCGAAACCATCCCCGGCACCGGCGGCAGTAAAAACCAGATCATGGTCACCGTCTGTAACCAATGATCGGCGCGGTCCTCGACCTACGTCGGTTGACGTATCCCCACCGAAGGACCGTGCGCGAAGAAGCCGACGTCGTCGCTGACGTACGGATCGGTGAGATGGCTCGGGCAATAGACCTCCGACGAGACCGCGATGAATCTGACCGCGGTCCTGTGCACCCGACCGGCCTGGGCGCGCAGGCTCGGGTCTTCGTCGTAGATGCCGTTCATCTCCTCCTCGACCACGGCGTAGACCGAGGTGCCGCTGTTGAGTTCTTTGCAGATCTGGTGGGCCCGGGCCACGAGAGCAGGCAAGTTGTCGATCATGGGAACTTGGTCAGCTTCGAGCAGCGCCACAAATTGATCCTGCTGTTCCTGTGGGCTCGGATCGGCGCTCGCCGGGCCAGCAGCCAGGTTGGCCGCGAGAAACAGTGCGGCCGTCGTCAAAGCCACTGCGCGACTGGTGATCCGGGGAACCAGCGGTGGCGAGAGCATGATCAGCAGTGGGCGGCCCAGCACCGCTGGTTGGGGCAGTAGACAGCTCGGGCGATGTTCACCATGGCGCCGACGTCGTGCACGTGGATGTCGTCGGGGTCCAGGTTGGCGTGGATGCTGTTGGCGATCTGTTGCGGAGTCCATCCCCAGCCGAGGTCGTTGCAGACGAGGTACGCCGTCCCGATCAACGCCTCCTCGTGGCCCGGCGGCCACGTCAAACCGGAGCCGCGAAGTTGGTTGAGGTAGTCGTCGTCTCTGGGGCCGGCCTGTGCAACGGCTGCAGTGGTGACCAAGGCGGCGCCGGCGACGATCGGGATGACGAGGCTGACCAGCCAGCGGGGTGTTTGCATCGGCGTGCACTTCCTTCACTGATCGACGTTGATGTGCCGTCAGTCTGCGGTAAACACATGAAGAATAGTGAAAGCTGGGAAAAAGCTTTGTGTTAACCGGCCAGCGCAGAACACGTCTCGGACCATGGTCCATCCCCGAACCGATCGGGTATCGTCAGCGATGCTAAGCAGGTGCTCAGCAATCGGTGGAAGGGATCAGATGGCGCTGCAGACAATTTTGGACGACCTCCGCGACCGGCCCGGCACGGGCGACGTCATCGCGGTCATCGACCCCGCGACCGAAGAGACGATCACTGAATTCACCGACTGCGGCGAAAAGGCGGTCGAAGAAGCCGCCGCACGGGCCAAGGCCACGTTCGAATCCGGTGTCTGGTCGCAGCTTCCCGGCCGCGAGCGGGCCAAGGTGCTGTGGAAGATCGCAGACCTGATCGACGAGCACGCCGACGAGTTCGCCCAACTCGACTCGCTGAACACTGGAATGCCGCTGATGCAGGCCACCCTGCAAATGTCGACGGTTTCGGAGTTCTTCCGTTACTACGCCGGCTGGTGTTCCAAGCTCAACGGTGTCGCCTACGACGTCAAGACGGACGGCATCGCAACGGATGCCTTCGTAGACATGCACGCCTACACGCTCAAAGAGCCCTACGGCGTGGTCGGCCTGATCTTCCCGTGGAACGGCCCGATCTTCAACGCCAGCGCCAAACTCGCTCCCGCGTTGGCGGCCGGCGGCAGCCTGCTGGTCAAACCCGCCGAGGAGACACCACTTTCGGCCGTGCTGCTCGACCGGCTGGTCCACGAGGCCGGTGTCCCCGACGGCGTCGTCAACCTGCTCACCGGCTACGGCCACACCGCGGGCGCGGCGATCACCGCGCACCCCGACGTAGAAAAGGTCGCCTTCACCGGCTCGACCGAGGTCGGGAAGGAGATCGTGCGCGCATCGGCGGACAACCTCAAGAAGGTCACCCTCGAACTCGGCGGCAAGTCGCCGGTCTTGATCTTCGACGACGCCGACCTGGACAAGGCCATTTTGATGGCGTCGCTGGGCATCTTCGTGCACTCCGGGCAGGGCTGCGTCTGCGGGTCGCGGATCTTCGCCCAGCGCGGCGTGTACGACCGTGTGGTGGAAGGCATTTCGATGATGGCCAACACCTTCAAGCTGGGCGCGCCCAGCGAGGAGGGTTGCGTCAGCGGCCCGTTGATCAGCCAGAAGCAGTTGACCCGCGTGATGGGCTTCATCGACGAGGGTAAAAGCGAGGGCGTCGAGGTGGTCACCGGCGGGCACCGGCTGGACCGCAAGGGCTACTTCGTGCACCCGACCGTGCTGACCAACGTCGACCCGGCCATGCGGCTCTACCGGCAGGAAATCTTCGGCCCGGTGGTCACCATCCTGCCGTTCGACGACGAAGACGAGGCCATCGCCATGGCCAACGACACCACCTATGGCCTGGCCGCCACCGCCTACACCGAGAACCTCAGCCGCGCCCATCGGCTCGCCAAGCGTATGCAAGCGGGCAGCGTACAGGTCAACTGCCAGTTGGTCTTTGACCACGACGTACCGTTCGGCGGCTACAAGCAATCCGGCTGGGGACACGAATTCGGCAAAGAGGGCATCGACATCTACTTGAAGACCAAGTCGGTCTGGATGCAGCTCTAGGCACGTATCCTCTGCGCATGGCGCAGACTCTCGAGGCCCGGTTGAACGCGTATCGGCCGATCGCCCTATCGGTGTTTCGGGTGATCTTCGGGCTGTTGTTCCTCACCCACGGCCTGTCCGGTGTGATCGGTTGGCCCGCGGCCGGTCACGTTGCGCTGGTTGGACAGTGGCCCGATTTCTACGCCGCCTGGATCGAGCTGGTCACCGGTGCGCTGATCGCGCTCGGGCTGTTCACCCGTCCCGCGGCATTCGTGGCGAGCGGCGAAATGGCATTCGCTTACTTCACCGTTCACTTCCCGCACGGGTTCTGGCCGATCAACAACCATGGCGAAGACTCGGTGATGTTCTGCTTCGCGTTCCTGCTGCTCGTATTCACCGGCGGCGGGCCCTACGGTCTGGACCGCCGGCGCTAACGCAGCGTCGTGAAAAACGCGCGCACGTCGTCGACGTACAACTCCGGTTGCTCGAAGGCGCCGAAATGCCCGCCACGCGGCATCGTCGTCCAGTGCGTGATGTTGTAGGCCGCCTCGCACCAGCTGCGCGGTGTCCGCAAGATCTCCTTCGGGAACGAGGCGACCCCGGTGGGCAGGTCGACGTGGCCGTCGCTGACGAACTGGTTGAAGCTCTCCCAGTACAGCTTCGCCGACGAGGCACCGCTCCCGGTAACCCAGTACAGCATCACGTTGTCGAGCAATTCGTCCTTGGTGAAGACGTTTTCGGGATGCCCGTCACAATCGGACCAGGCCCAGAACTTCTCAACCACCCACGCCAACTGCGCCACCGGTGAGTCGACCAGGCCGTACCCCAGTGTCTGCGGTCGGGTGGACTGCTGCTTGGAGTAGCCGGTGCCCCACTTGCGGTGTTCGGAATACGCGGCCAGCGCCTGCTGATCGTCATCGCTGAATTCCGCGTCCTTCACAGGCTTGGCGATCGGCATGTTCAGGTGAATTCCCGCGCAGCGTCCGCCGTTGCGGCCGATCTGCGTGGTGACCGCCGCGCCCCAGTCGCCACCCTGGGCGCCGTAGCGGTCGTAGCCGAGCCGACCGATCAGCGTCTCCCACGCCTGGGCGATCTTGTCGACACCCCATCCCGTGCGGGTGGGCTTGCCGGAGAACCCGTAACCGGGCAGCGACGGGCAGATCACGTGGAAGGCGTCCTCGCCGCGCCCGGACGGGGGGTCGACCAGCGGCTCGATCACCTTGTGGAACTCGACCACCGAACCCGGCCAGCCGTGGGTTATCAGCAATGGCAGCGCGTCGTCATGCGGCGAACGCTGGTGGATGAAATGGATGTCCAGCCCGTCGATTTCGGTGAGGTACTGGTCGAAGCGGTTGAGCGCGGCCTCCCGCGCGCGCCAGTCGTAGTCATTGGCCCAGTACTCGGCCAACCGGCGGGTGTAGTCCAGCGGGATGCCCTGGCTCCAGTCGGCGACGGTCTCGGGTTCCGGCCATCGAGTGCGCGCCAAGCGCTCCTGCAGATCATCCAGAACAGCGGCGGGAACGTCGATGCGGTACGGCCTGATTTCCGTCATGGCCTTCATCATGCAGGCCGACGCTCAGCCGTCGAGGCCGAGGTCCTTGCGGAACCGTTTCATGCCGTCGATCTTTTGCGACAACGTCGCCAGCGGGCCCGAATAGAACATCCACGGCATGGTCAGAATCCCGGAAATACCGGCCTGCTCCGCCCGCCGGTAATCAGCCGAGGTGAAGGCGTCGGTCAACGGCGTCAAGACGGTGAAATCGTCCATGCCGAGCCCCTTTTCGGCCCGAAACGCACGGATCCGATCAGTCGCCGCGATCGCCCGCTCGGTGTCGATCAAATCGCCGATCCAGCCGTCGTTGCGCGCTGCGCGCCGCAGCGCGATGTCGCTGAGGCCGCCGACGTAGATCGGGATTCGCGGCGGCGTGGGCTGCATCTCCAGCTTCGGCGTTTGGTAGAACTCGCCGTCGAACTCTGTCCAGTCGGGCGACCACAGCGTCCGCATCAGGTCGAGCATCTCGTCGGTGCGTCTGCCCCGCTTGGCGAACGGTTGCTCCATCAGGTCGAACTCTTCTTCGCACCAGCCGACTCCGACGCCGAGTTCGACGCGGCCGTCGGCCAGATATGCCGCAGTGCCAATGGCTTTGGCCGCCGAATACGGGTTGCGCATCGCCGGAATGTAGACCGTGGTGACGAACCGCAGCCGGCTCGTCACCTGCGCGAGCGAGCCGACCAGCACCCACGGGTCGGGCCATTCGGTGAAGGGCTGCCAACGGCGCTGCCCGTCCTTGGTGTAGGGGTACGGGGTTTTCAGCGTTTCCAGGTTGACCACGTGGTCCGGGATCGCCATCCCGTCGTAGCCAAGATCGTCGGCCACCTTGGCGATTTCGACGATTTCTTTGGTGTCCAGGAACGCGCTGCTGACGTAGAACTTCATTCGCCCACCCGCGCCCATGCCGGGGTGATGAATATCCCCTCGGCTTCGACGGTCACCCCGTCGGTATCGGAAAGATGGCCGGAGACAAACGATTTGACCCCTTCGGTACGTTCGACCGCGGCCTCTGCGCGGAGCCTGCCCAGCGGCGTGCCGCGGACGAAACGCAGGGTGAGGGTGCCGGTGAACAGCGGCTTGGTCAGCCCCGCGCTGGCCGCCTCGCCGAGGACGTGGTCGAGCACCAGGGCGCACACACCGCCGTGCACCCAGCCCGGTGGACCTTCGTAGGCGGCGCCGAGCGTGAACTCGCTCCAGCAACTGGACCCGTCGTCGCCGTGCTGGATGGTCAACGGTGGGGCGACCGCATTGCGCAATCCGATCGCCGCGTTGTTCCATACGACTGGCCGTCCGCCGACCGCATAGCGCACCGTCTGAGTCGGGTCGCGTTGCCGGCGGCGCAGCGCGTCGGCCGCGGTGCGGATTGCTTCTCGTGCAGCGTCAAGCGAGGCGGGATCGGCGTCGGTGTCCAGCACCGCCTCGATCAGGTCGCGCACGTCCTGGGTCAGTGGACCATAGAGTGCCGCGAGTCGATCGTGCTCGTCGGCGCTCATCGCCTCGTAGGAGATCCTCGCGTCCAAGCCCGCTCCTGGTAGCTCGTGGCGGGCTGTGTCAGTAGCCGACCGTTACGTCTTTACTAACACCGAGGTCTCCCAGACAGCACGACCGGGTTGGGTCATTCGTCGAAGATCTTGTGCACCACTGCTTTTGCGCGGCGAGTTACCCGCAGGTAGTTGTCCAGGAATTCTCCGCCGTCGCCGTTTTTGGCCCACCCGGCCGCCACCGCGACGGTGTTGAGCAGCCGTCCCGGGCCGGGCAACTGGTCGGTCGGCTTGCCGCGAACCAGCACCAGGGCGTTGCGGGCCCGCGTCGCGGTCAGCCACGCTTCCCTCAGCAGGTCGGCGTCTTCGCCTGTGATCAGCCCGGCTTCGGCGGCGGCGTCCAGGCTCTCCAGCGTCGAGGTGTTGTGTAGCGCCTCGACCTCGCTGGCGTAGCGCAGTTGGAGCAGCTGGACCGTCCACTCGATGTCGGCCAGTCCCCCGCGTCCCAGCTTCGTGTGGGTTTTCGGGTCGGCACCGCGCGGCAGCCGCTCGGAGTCGACCCGCGCCTTGATCCGCCGGATTTCGAGGACCGCCTCGGGGGACACCCCGCCGGCGGGGTAGCGGGTCTTGTCGACCAGGTGCAGGAATCGCTGACCCAGATCCGAGTCGCCGGCGACCGCGTCGGCTCGCAGCAGCGCCTGGATCTCCCACGGCTGCGCCCATTGCTCGTAGTAGGCGGCATACGAGGCGAGGGTTCGCACCAGCGGGCCGCTGCGCCCCTCGGGCCGCAGGTTCGCGTCGACTTCCAGCGGCGGGTCCGCGCTCGGAGTACCAAGCAGCGCCCGGATCTGCTCGGCCACCGTTATCGCCCACTTCACGGCGTCTGAATCCTGCACGCCGGTGGCCGGCTCGCAGACGAAAAGCACGTCGGCGTCCGACCCGTATCCCAGTTCGCGGCCGCCCAACCGACCCATCCCGATCACCGCGATCGCCGCCGGAGCACGGCCGCTCTCCGGGAGGTTGGCCCGTATCACCGCGTCCAGCGCGGCCTGCAATACCGCCACCCACACGCTGGTCAGCGCCGCACACACGTCGGTGACGTCGAGCATGCCCAGCAAGTCGGCCGAGGCGATGCGGGCCAGCTCGCGGCGGCGCAGCGAACGTGCGATCGCGATGGCGCGCACCGGGTCGCTCTGCCGGGCCGCCGAGGCGACCAGCGCGCCGGCCACCGCCTCGGGGTCGACGTCGAGCAACTTGGGTCCCCCTGGCCCGTCGCTGTAGTTCTGCACCACCTCGGGTGCGCGCATCAACAGCTCCGGTACGTAGGCCGAGGTACCCAGCACGTGCATCAGCCGCTTGGCCACCGCCGGCTTGTCACGCAGCGTCGACAGATACCAGCGCTGCGAGACCATTACCTCGCTGAGCCGACGGTAAGCCAGCAGGCCGCCGTCGGGATCAGGGGTGTCGGAGAGCCAGTCCAACAGCCGGGGCAGCAACACCGACTGCACCCGGCCGCGTCGGCCGCTTTGGTTGATCAGCGCCGAAAGGTGGGTCAGCGCGCTGCGCGGAGCGTCGTAGCCCAGAGCGGCCAGCTGCCGCTCCGCCGCCGCGGGCGTCATCCCCTGCGAGAATTCCAGTCCTTCTGGCGCAATGGATTCCAGCAGCGGCTGATAGAACAGCTTGGTGTGTAACCGCGACACCCGCAGGTGATGGCGCTTCAGCTCTTCGCGCAGCACCCCGAGCCGGTCGTGGCTGCCGTCGGGCCGGATGTGGGCGGCGCGGGCCAGCCAGCGCATCGCCTCGTCGTCGTCGGGCGCGGGCAGCATGTGCGTGCGCTTGAGCCGCTGCAACTGCAGCCGGTGCTCCAGCAGCCGGAGGAATTCGTACGACGCGGTCAGGTTCGCGGTGTCGTCGCGACCGACGTAGCCGCCGGCGCCCAGCGCGGCCAGCGCGTCGACCGTCGACGCCACATGCAGCGTCTCGTCGTTGCGGCCGTGGACGAGCTGCAGCAGCTGCACGGCGAACTCGACGTCGCGCAGCCCGCCGCTGCCGAGCTTCAACTCGCGGGTTCGGACGTCGGCCGGCACCAGCTGCTCCACCCGTCGTCGCATGGCCTGCACCTCGGGCACGAAATCCTCGCGCTCGCAGGCGTTCCAGACCATCGGCATCAACGCGTCGATGTACTGCTTGCCCAGTTCGGCGTCGCCTGCCGCCGGCCGCGCTTTGAGCAGGGCCTGGAACTCCCACGTCTTGGCCCACTGCTGGTAATAGGCCACATGAGACTCGAGGGTGCGGACCAGTTCGCCGTGCCGGCCCTCCGGTCGCAGTCCCGCGTCGACCTGGAAGAAGGCGTCCGACGCCAGCCGCATCACCTCGCCGGCGATCCGCGCCGACACCTGGTCGGCCGGCTCGGCAACGAAGATCACGTCGACGTCGCTGACGTAGTTCAGTTCGCGCGCACCGCATTTGCCCATCGCGATGATCGCCAGCCGCGGCGGTGTGTCGTCGCCGCAGACGGCAGCCTCGGCCACCGTCAATGCCGCCCCCAACGCGGCGTCGGCCAAGTCGGCCAGGTGTGCGCCCACCGACGGGAAGGACAACACCGGCAGGTTTTCCACCACCGAAGCCAGATCCATCGCGGCCAGCACGAGCAACCGGTTGCGGTAGAGCTCCCGAAGTCGCCACACCACCGATCCCGCCGCGGTCGGGGGCCCGGCCACACATTCGGCGAACGCGGACCGCAGCTCGTCTGCCGAGGGCAGTTTCACGTTGCCCTGCAACAAATGCCAGGCCTGCGGGTGGGCCACCACGTGATCGCCCAGCGCCAGCGACGACCCGAGGACTCCGAACAGCCTGCCCCGCAGGCCGCGGTCGGTCGTCAGTGCTGCATTGAGCTCAGGCCACTGGTCGCCGAGCGCATCCGCCAGCCGGACCATCGCGCACAGCGCGGCATCGGCGTCAGGGGCGCGCGACAGCGACCACAGCAGTTCTATGCGGTCTTCGGTGTTCCAACCCAGCTGCGCCAAATTAGCGCTCGCACGGTCGTCGACCAGCCCGAGACGGCCAAGGCTGGGTACCTTGGGCCGCTGCGTCACTGGTTGGTTCACGCCATTGACGGTAGCGCAGTCGTCTTCGGTTCCGGATGCATCCTCATCGCCGGAAACGGCTAGAGCGAAATATATGTCTTCAGTTCGAAGGGCGTGACATGGCGGCGGTAGTTCGCCCACTCCGTGCGTTTGTTGCGCAGGAAGAAGTCGAAGACGTGTTCTCCCAGCGTCTCTGCCACGAGTTCGGAGCCCTCCATCACCCGCAGCGCCTCATCGAGGCTCGACGGTAGTTCGCGGTAGCCCATCGCGCGGCGCTCGGTCGGAGTGAGGTCCCACACGTTGTCCTCGGCTTGCGGGCCAAGCACATAACCCTTCTCCACTCCGCGAAGCCCGGCGGCCAACAGCACGGCGAAAGCCAGGTAGGGGTTGCAGGCGGAGTCGGGGCTGCGCACTTCGACGCGTCGCGACGAGGTCTTGTTCGGGCTGTACATCGGGATGCGGACCAGCGCCGAGCGGTTCGCCGCACCCCACGACGCGGCGGTGGGCGCTTCGCCGCCGAGCACCAAGCGCTTGTAGGAGTTGACCCACTGGTTGGTGACGGCGCTGATCTCGCTGGCGTGCTCGAGGATCCCGGCGATGAACGACTTGGCCACGTCGGAAAGCTGCAGAGGGTCGTCCGGGCTGTGGAACGCGTTGACCTCACCCTCGAACAAGCTCATGTGGGTGTGCATCGCGGACCCCGGGAAATGCCCGAATGGCTTGGGCATGAACGTCGCCCGCGCACCCTCGAGCAGCGCGACCTCTTTGATCAGGTAGCGGAACGTCATCACGTTGTCGGCCATCGACAGCGCGTCGGCGAAGCGCAAGTCGATCTCCTGCTGGCCGGGCGCGCCTTCGTGATGGCTGAACTCGACCGAGATGCCCATGGATTCCAGTGCGTCGATCGCCTCGCGCCGGAAGTTCGATGCCGAATGCACGGCCTGGTCGAAGTAGCCGGCGTTGTCGGCCGGAACCGGTTCTGTTCCGTCTTCGGGACCTGGTTCGAGCAGAAAGAATTCGATCTCGGGGTGCACGTAGCAGGAGAAACCCAGGTCGTTGGCTTTAGCTAGCTGACGGCGCAGCACGTGGCGCGGGTCTGCCCAGGACGGCGAACCGTCGGGCATCTTGATGTCGCAGAACATCCGGGCCGAGTGGTGGTCGCCGTTGCGGGTGGTCCAGGGCAGCACCTGAAACGTCGACGGGTCGGGGTGGGCGACGGTGTCGGATTCGGAGACGCGCGCAAAGCCCTCGATGGACGACCCGTCGAAGCCGATACCTTCTTCGAATGCGCCCTCGAGTTCAGCGGGCGCGATCGCGACAGATTTCAGGAAACCGAGCACATCGGTGAACCACAGCCGGACGAATCGGATGTCCCGTTCTTCCAGCGTGCGCAGCACGAATTCCTTTTGTCGATCCATACCTGGAACAGTATGCACACACCGTTAAATCTGTGTTACCAGCGCGGCTTAACACCTTAAGTTTCCGGGCGCGATGCCGTCGACCAAATAGCGGACCACGGCGTCGTCTACACACTCGTTTCCGTTGAACGTCACGGTGTGCTGGGTGCCCTCGAAACTGATCAGGCCGGCGCCGAGTTGGTTGGCCAGATTGACGCCGGCTTGGTACGGGGTTGCCGGATCGTGTGTGGTGGATACGACGATCACCTTGCCGGGGCCGGCCGGCGCGGCCGGATGCGGCGACGAGGTCGCGGGCACCGGCCACAGCGCGCACAGGTCGCGCGGCGCGTGACCGGTAAACGGGCCGTAGGACGAGAAAGGCGCGACCTGGCGGATTCGTTGATCGGTGTCCGCCCACGTCGCCGGGTCCGTCGGTTCGCGCGCGTCGACGCAGCGGATCGCGTTGAACGCGTCCTGCGAGCTGTTGTAGTGCCCTTTGGCGTCGCGGCCGTAGTACTCGTCGGCCAGTGTCAGCAGGTCACCGGGATCGCTCCCGCGCCGCAGCCCCAGCAGACCGCTGGTGAGGTACTTCCAGAACTGCGGGGTGTAGAGCGCGTTGATGGTGCCGGTGATCGCATCCGAGTAGCCGAGCGGACGGCCTTCGGGGGTCGGTGCGGGCCTGGTCACCAGCGGGTCGATCAGCTGGTGGTAGCGGGCGACCCACTGATTCGGGTCGGTGCCCAGCGGGCAGTCCGCCGAGTGCGCACAGTCCGCGGCGTAGTCGTTGAACGCGGTCTGAAAACCGGCCTGCTGGTTGATCAGCTCGTCGATCGGGCCGATGCTCGGGTCGACCGCGCCGTCGAGCACCATGGCCCGAACGTGCTCGCCGTAGCGCTCGAGGTAGGCGGTCCCTAATTCGGTGCCGTAGCTGTAACCCAGGTAGTTGATCTGGTCGTCGCCCAAGGCCTGACGCACGACATCCATATCCCTTGCCGCAGAAGCAGTTCCGACGTTCTCCAGGAACGCCGAGCCGTTGCGGGCAACGCAGCGCGCAGCGATGTCCCGATAGATCTGCTCGATGTGCGCGACCCCGGCAGGGCTGTAGTCGACCATCGGGTCGCGTCGGTAGGCGTCGAACTCGGCGTCAGTCTGGCAATGCACGCCGGGCGTCGAATGTCCGACCCCGCGCGGGTCGAATCCGACCAGATCGAAGCGGCGGCTGACTTCGGAGCCCGCCAAGTCCGGCCCCATCGAGGCGACCATGTCGACCGCCGATGCCCCGGGCCCGCCCGGGTTGACCAGCAGCGCGCCGATCCGCGGCCCGGTGGCTGGGATCTTGATCACCGCGAGTTGCACTTGCGCCCCAGCGGGATTCGCGTAGTCGACGGGGACCGTCACGGTCCCGCATTGGGCACCGGGCACGCCTTTGGTGCCCTTGACGATCTGGCTGCAACTCCCCCAATTCAGCTTCGGCGCCGAGGCGGGCTGGGGTGCGGCCGGGCTGGGGGTTGGACCCGCGTCGTATCCCGGCGTGGACCCAGCCGGGGCGGCAACGGCGACCGACGCGGTGAGCGTGAGAGAGAACAGCGCAGAGCTCATCTGCCTCGTGCGCCACATGGTCGTCAATCGTGGCATGCGTCGGCCACAGGCCGTGATCCCATTGGTCACACCTTGGTCTCGTTATCGATGGTGGTCGTGATGTGTCAGACGCCAACCGTCGTCAGCACTTGGCCCCTTTGGACGGCACGGTGCCGCTGAGCAGATAGGCCGTCGCGTAGTCGTCGATGCAGCTGTTGCCCTGGAAGACGACGGTGTGCTGCGTGCCGTCGAAAGTGAGCAGCCCGCCTTTCAACTGGTTCGACAGGTCGACGCCGGCCTGATAGGGGGTCGCGGGGTCGTGGGTGGTCGACACGACCAGCGTCGGCGTCAAGTTGTGCACCGACAGGGCATGTGGCTTGCTCGTCGGGGGTACCGGCCAGAACGCGCAGGTGCCGAGCGGGGCGTTGCCGGTGAACTTCCCGTAATTCATGAACGGGGCGACCTCGCGGGAGCGGCGGTCCTCGTCGATGACCTTGGCCCGGTCCTTGACCGGCGGCTGATCCACACAGTTGATCGCCACTCGGGCGTCGGTGGAGTTGCTGTAGTGGCCGTGTTTGTCGCGACGCATGTAAAGGTCGGCCAATTGCAGCATGACGTCGCCGCGGTGGTGCGACATCTCGGTGAGCGCGGCCGTCAGGTTGTGCCAGAACGTCGGCGAATACAAGGCCATGATGGTGCCGATGATCGAGTCGCTGTAGCTCAGCCCGCGGGGATCTTTGGTGCGCATCGGTATGCCCCGCGTCGGGTCGTTCTTGTCGACCATCGGGTAGGTCAGATCGTGATATACGTCAACGGCTTTCGCCGGGTCGGTGCCCAGCGGACAGGTCGGCGACTTGGCGCAGTCTTTCGCGTAGTCGTTGAATGCGTCCTGAAAGCCCTTGGCCTGCCGGAGATCTGACTCGACCGGGTCGGCGTTGGGATCGATGGCGCCGTCGAGGATCATGGCCCGGATGTTCTTCGGGAACGCTTCGGCGTACGCGGCGCCGATGCGGGTGCCGTAGGAGTAGCCCAGGAAGGTCAGCTTGTTGTCGCCCAGCGCCTCACGAATGGTGTCGAGATCGCGTGCGACGTTGTCGGTTCCGACATTGGCGAGAAACTTCTTGCCCATCTTCGCCACGCATCGGTCGACGTACTCTTTGGTCTCCTTTTCGATGTGCGCCACGCCTGCCGGGCTGTAATCCGCTTGGGTCTCGGTGCGCAGCCGGTCGTTGTCGGCGTCGGAGTTGCACCAGATCGCCGGCCGTGAGGTGGCGACGCCGCGTGGGTCGAAACCGACCAGGTCGAAGCGCTCGCGGATCTGGGTCGGCAACGACTGCACGAGGCCCACGGCGGCCTCGATCCCGGACTCCCCTGGTCCGCCCGGATTGATCACCAACGAGCCGATCTTGTCGCGGGTCGCCGGGAAGCGAACGAGCCCGAGCGTCGTCGCGTCTCCGCTGCGATGCCGATAGTCGACCGGCACGGCGAGTTTGCCGCACTGCACACCGTTGGGCAGCTTCGCCGGAGCGCCGTTGCCGCCGACCACCCGGCATGGGCCCCACTCGATCGGCTGGCCCACCTTGGGCCCGTACATCACGGCGCGACCCTTGACGACCTGGGTGCAGCCGGCCACCGTTACCGCGGCGACCGCCATCGCGGTCCAGATCAGCATCGTGCGCGCGATCCAGCCGCGGCGAGGGGTCCCCATGCCAGACATGGTGCCATGCGTGCGCGCAGTCCCCCGGTCGCCGGGGCTTCTACCGTGTCGCGAGCAGCAGTTCTTCCATGCCGACCCCGAAGTCGTCGGCCAGCTCCCACAGGTCGGGCAGCAGCTCGGGGCAGGCGATGATGCCGACGTTGAGTTTGCCGGCCAACGACATCACGGTGATATTGAGGCCCGAGCCTTGGAAGATCGGCCCCAGCGGGTACATCGCCTTGACCTCACTGCCCAGGAAATAGAGCGGCACCTGCGGGCCGGGGACGTTGGAGACCACCAGGTTGTGCACCGGGATGCGCTTGGTCAGGCTCGTTCGGGCGTAGACCCGCATCGCCGCACCGAACACCGCGGGCGCGGCGAATTGCGACCAATCCTGGAGCAGCGTCGCCTTGATCGCCGAGCTGTGTTGTTTGGCAACCGAATTGGCGTCCGCGATCGCCTTGATCCGCTCGACCGGATCCGCGATGTGAGTCTGCAGGCTGGCGAACATGCCGGAGACCTGGTTGCGGCCCGGGCGATCCGACTTCTCGTGCACCGACACCGGCACCATCGCGACCAGTGACGATTCCGGCAGCTCGCCGCGGTCGAGCAGGAATTGCCGGAGCACGCCCGAGACCAAGGCCATCACCACGTCATTGACCTTGACGCCGAAGTAGTCCTTGACCGTCTTGACGTCGTCGAGGTCCAGCTGCGCGTAGGCGATGTTGCGCTCCGCGGTGATGGTGTCGTTGAACGCAGTGCGCGGCGCGGCGAACGGCGGCGCCATCGTCTGGCCGCTGCGCGCCCGCAAGACGGTCTTGAGCACTGTGGACGCGGTATCGGTCAACGCGTTGGCGAGGCGCAGCGGCCGGGCCGCGAACTTCATCGCACCGGTCAGCGCGATCTCGAGTTCGTTGGCGCCGCCGACGCCCTCGACCGGGTCCGGCGCCGGGGCGTCGGGCTCGGTGCTGCACAGCTGAGACATCAGGTTGGCGCCGGTGACGCCGTCGACCGCGGCGTGGTGCACCTTGGTCATCACCGCCAGCCGGCCACCCTCGTGCGCGTCGGTGCCCGCCACACCTTCGATCACCCACATCTCCCACAGCGGGCGGGTGCGGTCCAGCTGCAACGAGGCGATGTGGCCGGCGATCTCGGCGAGCTCGAGGCGCCCGCCGGGCGGCGGCAGACCGATTCGGTGCAGATGCCGGTTGACGTCAAAATCGTTGTCCTCGACCCACACCGGATGGTCCAGGTTGAAGGCGCTGTCGGCCAGCTTCTCGCGGAATTGGGGCATGGCCTTGATCCGCAAGGCCAGCTCGTCCCGGAGGCGGTCGAAGGTGTAGCCGCCGGGCATCGTCGAGGTGTCGAGCTCGAGAATCGAGCAGACATGCAACGGTTGTGATGGCGTTTCGAGATACAGAAAGCTGGCGTCGAGCCCACTGAGTCGTTGCATGCGCCGATGCTATGTCTGCCGCGGAAGGGCGGTACCGGAATCGAAGGATGGGCCCCGGTGTGAGCAAATCCACTGAGCCGGAATCGCGCAGGGAGCACCTCAGGTGACACAATGACCGGGTCAGACGAACCCGGGGACCCGGATGGGCCTCGAGGATCGACCAGACCACATTGAGGGACAACGATGTCTGAACAGACTGTTTATGGTGCCCATTCGTCGAGCCCGCGGCCCAAGACCCGCATTCACCACCTGCAGAAGATGAAGGCCGAAGGCCACAAGTGGGCGATGCTGACGGCCTACGACTACTCCACCGCACGCGTCTTCGACGAGGCCGGCATCCCGGTGCTGTTGGTCGGCGACTCGGCAGCCAACGTCGTCTACGGTTACGACACCACCGTGCCCGTCTCGGTCGAAGAACTGATCCCGCTGGTCCGCGGTGTCGTGCGGGGCGCCCCGCACGCCCTGGTGGTCGCGGATCTGCCGTTCGGCAGTTACGAGGGCGGCCCAGCTGCGGCGTTGGACGCCGCGATCCGCTTCATGAAGGAAGCAGGCGCGCACGCGGTCAAGCTTGAAGGCGGCGAACGGGTCGCCCCGCAGATCGCGACACTGACCGCCGCCGGCATCCCGGTGATGGCGCACATCGGGTTCACCCCGCAAAGCGTCAACACCCTGGGCGGTTTCCGGGTGCAGGGCCGCGGCGATGCGGCCGAGCAGACCATCCACGACGCGATCGCCGTCGCCGAAGCCGGCGCGTTCGCGGTCGTGATGGAGATGGTGCCCGCCGAGTTGGCCACCCAGATCACCGGCAAGCTCACCATCCCGACCGTCGGGATCGGTGCGGGACGCAACTGCGACGCTCAGGTGCTGGTGTGGCAGGACATGGCCGGACTCACCGGCGGCAAGACCGCCAAGTTCGTCAAGCGGTTCGGCGACGTCGGCGGCGAATTGCACCGCGCGGCAACGCAGTACGCCGAAGAAGTCGCGTCCGGAACCTTCCCCGACGACGAGCACAGCTTCTAGCCCCTCCCGTTTAGGCGTCGTCCGGGCGTGGCACGCTAGCGGCCATGACTGCCAGCGGCCCGTCGCGCTATCTCGAGGTCGAGCGCAAGTTCGACGTGGACACGTCGACGCAACCGCCGTCATTCGACGGCGTTCCGGGCGTCGCGCGGGTGGAGCAGGCCCCGACCCAGACGCTGGACGCGGTGTACTACGACACCCCGGACCGCGACCTGGCATCCAGCCGAATCACGTTGCGCCGCCGCACCGGCGGGCCCGACGAGGGTTGGCACCTGAAGTTGCCGGCCGGTCCCGACGCGCGCACCGAGGTGCGGGCGCCGTTGGACGCCGGTGAGCACCACGAGGTGCCAGCCGAACTGCGGGACGTGATACTCGCGATCGTGCGCGACCGCCCGCTGGCTCCGGTGGCGCGGATCAGCACGGCCCGCGAGGTTCAGTTGCTGCACGACGCCGACGACGCCGTGGTCGCCGAGTTCTGCGACGACCAGGTCACCGCGGGTCAGGGCGCTGACGGCTCCGAGTTTCCGCAGCAGTGGCGCGAGTGGGAACTCGAGCTGGTCGGCGACGCGGCGAACGCAAAACTGCTGGATCGCGTCTCGGAGCGCCTGCTCGATGCGGGCGCGAAGCCGGCCGGGGTCGGATCCAAGCTGGCGCGCGTGCTCGGCACGTCGCCCGAAGACCCGCCGGCCGATCCGCTGCATCGGGCGATGGCCGAGCAGATCGGCGAGTTGCTGGTGTGGGATCGCGCGGTCCGGGGCGAGGTCGACGACTCGGTTCACCAGATGCGGGTGACGGCCCGCAAAATTCGCAGCCTGCTCCAGGCTTCGCCGGCCTCCTTCGGGCTCACCGGCGACGCACCGATCATCGACGAGCTTCGTGAGCTGGGCAACGTTCTGGGCGTGGCTCGTGACGCCGAAGTGTTGGCCGAGCGCTACAGCAGCGCATTGGACGACGTGCCGCCCCAACTGGTGCGCGGTCCGATTCGGGAGCGATTGGTTGGCGGCGCGGAGCGGCGCTATCGCACCGGCCTTCGACATGCGTTGGCCGCCTTACGGTTACCGCGATACTTCCGGCTGCTCGATGGACTGGACGCTTTGGTCGCCGGATCTCCGCCAGACGAGCAACGCGCATCCCAAAAGACCGTCGCCGCGGCCGGCAAGAAGGTGCGCAAGGCCGCCAAGGCCGCGAGGCATG
Source organism: Mycobacterium paraterrae (assembly GCF_022430545.2). Lineage (NCBI taxonomy): Bacteria > Bacillati > Actinomycetota > Actinomycetes > Mycobacteriales > Mycobacteriaceae > Mycobacterium > Mycobacterium paraterrae. The sequence goes on from NZ_CP092488.2 coordinate 5,076,355, forward strand.
CCGACAACGGAACTGAACGCGACGATGCAATTCACCGAATCCGCAAGCGCGCCAAGCGGCTTCGCTATACCGCAGACGCCACCGGCACCAAGAAGGTGTCGAAGCGGGCCAAAGATCTGCAGTCGCTGCTCGGCGACCACCAGGACAGCGTGGTCAGCCGCGAGCATCTGCTTGCGCAAGCGGACGCGGCGCACGCCGCGGGCGAGGACACCTTCACCTACGGGCTGCTCTACCAGCGGGAGGCCGAACTGGCGCGGCAGAGCCGTCGCGAACTCGAGCCGAAACTGAGCAAGCTGTTCAAGGCGGTCCGCAAGCTGTAGTGCGGGCGGGCGAGTTGGCCTGTAAGCCGGATTCTGTTCCGCGTCGTTGACGCGGCGGCGACCATCCATCTGGACACACCGTCGCCGGGTGCCTCGAGCGGTCTACCCGCAGGCTCGGGCGAGCAACCCTCAAACACCTGCGCGACCGCACCGCGGTGCGGTCTTCTTGACCTTGCTTCGGGTGGGGTTTGCCAAGCCACTCCGGTCACCCGGAATGCTGGTGCGCTCTTACCGCACCGTTTCACCCTTACTACTAGGTAGCGGTTTGTTTTCTGTGGCACTTTCCCGCGAGTCGCCTCGGATTGCCGTTAGCAATCACCCTGCTCTGTGAAGTCCGGACTTTCCTCGACTCGGCGCCGAAGCGCGAGCCGCGGCCGCCCAGCCAACTCGTCCGCGCTAACACCGTACTCGTAAGGCAATCCGCAGGCCAGCGGCTGTCTATGCGGCGTGTAAGCGTGACAGCGTGATCTCGACCGCGGCCTCCACCTCACTGATGTCGACACGCGCCATCGAACCCGGTAGCGGAGGTGCCGTCGACCGGTACGCCCGTCCGGTCGGAGTGGTGAATTCGGCTGTGTGCCTACCGGTTTCGTCAATTTCGGTGGCGACCCGCCAGCCGGCAGCTTCTTTGACATAGTTGCAGCACGCGCAAGACCCCTGCCCGTTGCCCGCGTCCGTGGCGCCACCGCGGGCATGCGGCCGAGCGTGGTCGAGGTGTCGGATCGGTGCGTCGCAATAGGGCGTGCGACAGCGCTGATCGCGCAGTCCGATGAAGGCGGCGAGCCCGCGCGGAAATCGGCGGGCGCGTGACTCCATTTTCACCAGCGCGCCTGATTTCGAATGGCTGTACAGCCGTCGCAGCATCGCTCGTGACCGTGGATCCATCGCCGCATCCATGACCAGCCTGCGGGCAACCTCCGCGGGGATAGGACCGTAACCGGCGATGTCCGCCGGCGAGGTGTCGCCGCCCAGCAACGTACGGTCGGACAACACCAGGTTGACCGCAATCGGTGTCGCCGCTGCCGCGCTTCGTCCCGTCGTGCGTTCGACGAGAGCGTCGGCCATGACTTGGCCGCGGGACCGGCCGTCGAAGGTGGTGTCGGCCGCTCGCCGAAGCGCGGCATAGACCGAAACTCCCTGCGCCACAGGGAGAAGCGCCGTGAGGTAGGCCATGGTGTCCGGCGCGGGCCGAATGGTCACCATCCGGTCGGCTTCCGCTCTCGCGGCCCGGTCGACGACGGCATGCGGGTCGAGGCGGTAGGCGATGGCTTTGGCCGCGGCGGCCACGCGTGCGTCGCCCATCCCCTCCAGGCCGGCCGGGTCGCCGCACAGTTCGGCGTCCAAGAGCTGACGGTCGTCGACGTCGAGGCAGGCGCTTTCGCGCACGATCAAAGTGGCCCGCCACTCCGACAGCTGACCCTGCTCCAGGGCGGCCAGCGTATGCGGCATCTCGTGCACCAAGGCCTTGGCGAAGCCGAGATGGCGACTGCCGCGAGACGGCGAGTCACGTCGAGCGAGAGCGACTTCGCTGGCCACCCCGCGCCCGCGCTTTGCTACCGGTACTCCGGCGGCGTCCTCTGCGGCTCGACGCGCGGCGTCAAACGCGGCCGCAGCCCGTGCCTGAGCTGCCGCCGCCGCGGATTTCAGTCGTTCAAGCTCCGCGATGCACGCGATGAGGTCGGACTCCGAGGATTCGGGGTCTACCGTCAACAGCGATTCGAACATACGTTCGAGTATAGCACTGTCTACCGACTCATACTTTTTGGCAGGATCGGGGACGAAGGGAGGCCACTGCCGAATGCCGGTGAATCAATGGGCCACGCGTGTCGATCGCGCAGACTGGGACGCGATCGGCGCCACCGTGGGCGACCTCGGCGGGGCATTGCTGCCTCGACTCGTCACGCCGTCCGAGGCACGACGGATTCGCTCCCTCTTCGACGACGACGATTTGTTCCGTTCGACCGTCGACATGGCCCCGCGGCGCTACGGGTCCGGGCAATACCGCTACTTCCGTTCGCCCTACCCCGAGCCGATCGAGCACCTCAAGCAGGCGCTGTACCCACGCCTGCTGCCGATTGCCCGGGACTGGTGGGCCAAGCTGCGCCGCGACGCTCCGTGGCCTGACAGCCTCGACGAGTGGCTGGGGATGTGCCACGCGGCGGGTCAGACGCGATCGACCGCGCTGGTGCTTCGCTACAACACCGGCGACTGGAACGCACTGCATCGAGACCTCTACGGCGAGTTGGTGTTTCCGCTGCAGGTGGTGATCAACTTGAGCGACCCCGACACCGAGTTCACTGGCGGCGAGTTCATGCTGGTCGAGCAACGGGCGCGAGCCCAATCACGGGGTACCGCAACGCAATTGCCGCAAGGTCACGGTTACCTGTTCACTACCCGCGACCGGCCGGTGAAGTCAGCCCGCGGTTGGTCGGCGGCGGCGGTGCGCCATGGACTGTCGGTGGTCAGGTCTGGAGAACGCTACGCCCTCGGGCTGATCTTCCACGACGCCGCCTGAGTCGTCAGCTTCAGCGATCCTGCCGAAGGAGTCGCCGGGCCCCATCCGCGCCCACACCGTCTTTCCCGTCGAGGTGGGCGTGTTGCCCCAGCGGCGGCACAGGGCCGACACGATGTCCAGCCCCGCCGGACTACTGCCAAGCGGGCGCTCGCGCAGAACCGCCAGAGCCGGACTGGAGTCGGACACCGCGATGACGACCTCGTCGTCGGTGCCTTCCACGCGCACGTCGAAACCGCCGCTCGCATACGTCAGGGCGTTCTCCGCGAAGACGGTCAACACGGTGCTTGCCGCTGGGATCCGGTCGCGCAACGACCATGCCACCAGATGTTCGCTCACGAAGATCAGCGCCGAGTTCACGCTGCAGGGATATGCGTCGAAATGTTCACGGGCGCGGTGGACATAGCGGCAGGTTCCGCCGTTTATCGCCTCGGTGGCCTCAGCCAGCGTCTCGTAGACCGGGACATAGCGGGCGACCGAGAGGTCGACCAGTCGCCGCCGGATCAATGGATCGCCGGTGACCAGCACCATCGGGACCTCCGGCCACTGCTGGACGCTCCACCGCGCGCTGGTGAACACCGCCCAGCTTTCTACGTCGGCCACCTCGAGCGAATTGATGTCGACGATCACCGCAGTGGCTCGGTCGGCCGCGACCTTGATCACGGTGTCGCGCACTTGAGAATAAGTCCGCGCATTCAGGATTCCGCGCAGCCGGACCACGGTGGCGTCAGCGCGCGCGTGCGTCGTACTGGTCAGCATCATCCCTCGCCGCTTTCTGGACTCAAGGAGGACTATGGGCCGAGAGCATACCCACGGAATGTGCTTTACCGGGACATTTCCGGTTGCATGGACGTTTTGGCCGGTGGACCGCCCGCTGCCGAATCCCGTCCCAGCGCGATCGTCGCGGCGGTCATCGCAGCGACGGCTACCACCAGGATCACCGCACCCGCGCCGCGCACCACCAGGTGCTCGCCGAGGATCACCACACCCAGCAATACCGCCACCACCGGCTCCCCGACCAGCATCACGGGCACCGACGCCTGCAACGCGCCGGCATGGAATGCCGACTGCTGCAAGACGGTCACCGTAATCGCAAGCGCCACCAACAGATAGGGCGCCGGCACGATCAACAGACCGTGCCAGCCATGGGTGACGAGGCGGTGGGTACTCACTTTCGTCAAGACCGCGACCATGCCGAGCAGCACGGCGACGGCACCAGCCAACAACATCGCCCGGCGCCGGCCATCGGCGCGACGAGCTGACAGCACGCAGATAGTCACCACCGGCACCGAAGTCGCCAGCGCCACGCTCCATGCCGGCACCGGCGCCCGGTAGTGGCCTTCACGCGGCTGTCCCACCAGAACGAATACCGTGAGTGCGGCGGTGAGTAACAACGCCCAGCCCCAGTCCCGGGCCCGGACGTGCTGGTTGGAGAAGCGCGCTCCCAGCGGCAGCACGAAAAGCAGCGACGACACCAGCAAGGGCTGCACGAGCAGCAAGGACCCGTGCGCCAACGCCAGCGCCTGGAACACGTATCCGCCGATCGCACCCACCGTTCCCAGCCACCACGCCGGCTGACGGACCCACGAGGTGACGATCGCGCCCGAATCCGCTGACGCCTCGGCCTCCATCTGGATGGCACGCTGCCGCACGACGATGCCAATGGCGGCGAACAACGCCGCCAGCAAAGCCGACCCGATGGCCAGGGCGTGCGACGCTAACCACTGCACAACTGGCCCACTACCCGGACGCCGACGATCTCTAACCCAAATACCCGGTCTGGTTGACCAGCCGGACCGACGATGCTCCGTCGGGGTAGAACTCCGCGATGCTCAGCGACGCGAGATCCAGGTGCAACCGGTAGAGAATTCCGGGGCCGGCGTCGAGCGCGTCGCGCAGCAACATCTTGATCGGGGTCACGTGTGACACCACCAGCACCGTGCTCCCGCCGTGCTCGGCGACGATGCGATCCCGCGCGCGCGATACTCGCTTGTCGACCTCGTCGAAGCTTTCGCCGTCGGGCGGCTCGGTGCTGGTGTCGCGCAGCCAGCGTCGATGGAGCTCGGGATCTTGTTCTGAGGCCTCGGTGAACGTCAGGCCCTCCCACCCGCCGAAGTCAGTCTCGATCAGGTCGTCGTCGACCGTGACGTCGAGGCCCAACCGCTTGGCCGCGGCGGTCGCGGTGTCGTGGCATCGCTGTAACGGTGAACTGATCACCGCGGCGACTCCACCGCGGGAGCCCAGATAACTGGCGGCCGCCTCGGCCTGTTGTCGGCCGAGCGGCGTCAGCGGCGGGTTTCCGCGACCCGAATAGCGCCGCTGCACTGACAATTCGGTCTGCCCGTGTCGTAGTAGCAGCAGCCGGGTGGCGGCCCCCTGCGCGCCGCTCCATCCCGGCGACTGCGTCTCGCCGACGGCGGCGGCCGGCGCGGCGTCGGCTTGCACCGAGATTTCAGCCGCCGCGTCCATCGCCTCGTTCGCCAACCGGTCGGCGTGGGCATTCTCGGCCCGAGGGATCCACCGGTAGGTGATCCGGTCGAATCGCGATGCGAGCGAACGGGCTTGGGCGTTCAACTCAATCAATTCCGGATGCTTGACCTTCCACCGCCCGGCCATCTGTTCGACCACCAGCTTGGAATCCATCGCGACCGTGACGTCGGTGGCATGCAGATTCGCCGCTTCCTTCAAACCGGCTATCAGGCCTCGGTATTCGGCGACGTTGTTGGTAGCACGTCCGATTGACTGCTTGGCTTCGGCCAGCACGACCGACCGGTCGGCGCTCCACACCACCGACCCGTAGCCGGCCGGCCCCGGGTTGCCACGCGACCCGCCGTCGGCCTCGACGATGACCTTCACTTGTTGATGCCCTTGATTCGCAACAGGATTGCGCTGCACTCGGGACAACGCAGCACCTCGTCGTCGGCGGCCGCCGCGAAGCGCGCCAGCTCGCCACGGTCGATCTCGATTCGACACGCGCCGCAGCGGCCGCCCTGCAGCAATGCCGCCCCGGTCCCGCCGCTGGCCCGCTGGCGTTCGTAGAGCGCGAGCAGGTCGGAGTCCAGGTCGGCGGTGAGCTCGTCGCGGCGCGCGGAATGGACCCGGCGGTGGTGATCGAGGTCGGCCAGGGTGCTGTCGATGGCCTGCTGTGCGGCGGCCAGGTCGGCGCGCAGGCCCTCGACGACCGCTTGCTCCGCCGCCTGCTGCGCCTGCAGCTGCTCGCGTCGCTCCATCACCTCCAGCAGCGAATCCTCCAGGCTCGCCTGACGACGCTGCAGCGTCTCCAGTTCGTGTTGCAATTCGGACAGTTGCTTGGAGTCGGCGATGGATTGCAACAGCGAGCGATCCCGGTCCTCGCGCTGGCGTACGCCGTCGATCTCCGACTCGAAGCGCGAGACCTCGGTGTTGAGGTCTTCCAACGCGATCTGTAGTGCGCCCAGCCGGTCGTTGGCGGCAACCTGCTCGGCTTTGATGCGCTCGCTCTCGGCGCGCTCGGGCAGGTGGCCGGCACGGTGGGCCATCTTGGCCAGCTCGGCGTCGAGTTCGGCGACCTCTAGCAGCGAGCGCTGCTGTGCGACATCGGCTTTCATGCGTCCTCTCCCCCGGTGGCGTTGTCGACATTCCAGGGATCGGTGCGAATCCGGCACACCTCGATCGACAGCGCGGACCCGAACGCCGACCGGAGAACGTCGGCGGCCTGTTCGCACCACGGAAATTCGCTGGCCCAGTGGGCGACGTCGATCAGCGCGACATCCGAGGCGCGGCGATGCTCGTCGGCCGGGTGGTGCCGCAGGTCCGCGGTCACGTAGGCCTGCACGTCAGCGGCCGCGACGACGCCCAGCAGCGAGTCGCCGGCCCCGCCGCACACCGCCACCCGCGACACCGTCGCGTCCGGGTCCCCTGCGGCGCGCACCCCCCAAGACGTCGCAGGCAGACCGGACCGGACCCGAGACACGAACGCGCTCAACGGCTCCGGCTGAGGCAGCGAACCGATTCGCCCCAACCCGACATTCCTGGGCACCGGCGCCAGCGCGATGACGTCGAACGCCGGCTCCTCGTACGGATGCGCCGACCGCATCGCCGCCAGCACCTGCCGCCGCGCCCGGGCAGGTGCGACCGCCTCGACGCGGTCTTCGACCACCCGCTCTACCGCGCCGACGCTGCCAATCGCCGGGTTCGCGCCGTCATGAGGCAGGAACTGGCCGGTTCCGGTGACGGTCCAGCTGCAGTGCGAGTAGTCGCCGATCTGGCCTGCTCCGGCGGCAAATATGGCCTCCCGCACCGCGTCCGCATTCTCGACCGGGACGAAGATCACCCACTTGTCCAATTCCTGTTGTGCTGCAGCGGGTTCCAGTACTGCCTCGACCGTCAGCCCGAGCGCCTGCGCCAGCGCGTCCGAGACTCCGGGGGATGCCGAGTCAGCGTTGGTGTGCGCGGTGAACAGCGAACGCCCAGAACGGATCAGGCGATGGATCAACGAGCCCTTGGCGGTGCTGGCCGCCACGGTGTCGACCCCGCGCAGCAGCAACGGGTGGTGGGCTAGCAACAGGCCGCCGTCGGGAACCGCGTCGACGACTGCCGCGGTGGCATCGACCGCGATGGTGACCGACGTCAGCGTCTCGTCGGGGTCACCGCACACCAAGCCGACCGAGTCCCAGGACTGCGCCAGTGCGGGCGGGTACGCCGCATCGAGCGCTTCGATGACCGCGCCCAACCGAACCGTCATCGCGCCGCCCCGCTGTCGACGATCGCCTCGACAAGCGCTGGCCACTCGGGCCGCACTGCCGCCCGCAGGTAGTGCCCGTCCAGTCCGACGAATGTGTCGCAGCGACGGACCGCAATACCTTTGGCGTGCAAATGCTTTCGCACTAAGGCGGCGTCGCCGACGGTAAACAGCACGAACGGCGCGTCGCCGTCGACGACCTCGATGCCAGCCGAGCGCAGGCCCGCCACCATCTCGGCGCGCAGCGCCGTCAGCCTTCGCGCGCCCGCCTCGGCTTCGGCGACAGCCTCAGGCGCGCAACACGCCTCGATCGCCGTCAACTGCAGGGTGCCGATCGGCCAGTGCGGCCGGGTCGCGGTCAGGCGCGCCAACACCTCCGGCGCACCCAGCGCGTAGCCGACCCGCAGCCCGGCCAGCGACCACGTTTTGGTCAGGCTCCGCAGCACCAGCACGTCGGGCAACGACTCGGCGGCCAGCGATGCCGGTTCGCCCGGCACTGCATCGGCGAACGCCTCGTCGACGACGACGACGCGGCCGGGACGCCGCAGCGAGATGATCTGGTCGCGCGGGTGCAGCACCCCGGTCGGGTTGGTCGGGTTGCCGACCACGACGAGGTCGGCCTCGTCGGGCACTCGCGCGCCGGCCAGGCCGAACGGCGGGTCGAGCACGACATGCTGCACGGCCACGCCCGCCGAGCGCAACGCGGCGTCTGGTTCGGTGAACGACGGCGCGATCAGCGCCGCGAGGGTCGGGCGCAGGTGGGCCAGCAGCGCGAACCCCTCGGCGGCGCCGGCCAGCAACGCGACCTCGTCGACATCGCGGCCGTGCCGCTGTGCGACCGCGCGACGCGCCGCGAGCACGTCGTGGGCCCCCGGGTATCGGCCGAGGTCCGGCAGCCGTGCAGCGAGCCGATCCGTCAACCAGCCGGGCGGCTGGGTGTCGCGGACGTTGACGGCGAAGTCGAGCATTCCGGGTTCGGCGGCCTGATCGCCGTGGTAACGGGCCGCCGCGAGCGGAAACCACGCGCTCGACTCGGGATTCGCCACACCTGAAACAGTAACGACCGCGCGGCGCGGCCGGGTACGGGACATGGACAATAGGGACGTGACAGGCACGATCCCGGCAGATCTGGTGATCTTCGACCTCGACGGCACGCTGACCGACTCCGCGGAGGGCATCGTGTCCAGCTTCCGCCACGCGCTCGGCGCAATCGGCGCCGCTGTCCCAGACGGCGACCTGGCCAGCCGAATCGTGGGCCCGCCGATGCACCACACCTTCCAGACCATGGGTTTGGGCGAGCATGCCGACGATGCGTTCGCCGCTTATCGAGCCGACTACACCACCCGCGGGTGGGCCATCAACAGCCTTTTCGAGGGCATCGGTCCACTGCTGGACGACTTACGGGCCGCCGGGGTGCGCCTAGCGGTGGCCACCTCGAAGGCGGAGCCGACGGCGCAGCGCATTCTGGAACACTTCGGCCTCGACGGGCACTTCGACGTCATCGCCGGCGCCAGCGTCGACGGCACCCGGGCCGAGAAGGCCGACGTGCTGGCCCACGCGCTTGCCCAGTTGCAGCCGCTGCCCGCACGGGTGCTGATGGTCGGCGACCGTCGCCATGACGTCGAGGGCGCGGCCGCACACGGCATCGACGCGGTGGTGGTCGGCTGGGGCTACGGGCGGTCCGACTTCACGCACGACGATGGGCCGAACGGCCCTTTGCACGTCGAGACGATCGACGAGTTGCGGAGGGCGTTGGGTGTCTGACCAAAAACTGCACATCACGTTCGTGTGCACCGGCAACATCTGCCGATCGCCTATGGCGGAGAAGATGTTTGCCCACCAGATCACCGAACGTGGCCTCGATGACGTCGTGCGGGTGAGCAGCGCCGGCACCGCCGGGTGGCACATCGGCAAGGCCGCCGACGAGCGGGCCAACCGGGTGCTGCGCGCCCACGGCTATCCCACCGACCACCGCGCGGCACAGGTCGATATCGACCACATCAACGCCGACTTGGTGATCGCGCTGGCCCGCAATCACGTGCCGCTGCTGCAGCAGATGGGCGTCGACGCCGATCGGATCCGAATGCTGCGATCCTTCGACCCGCGCTCGGGCGCCTTTGTTCTCGACGTCGACGACCCCTACTACGGCGACAACCACGACTTCGAGATCACTTTCGCCGCCATCGAAGCGTCGCTGCCCGGACTGCATACGTGGGTCGACGAGCAACTGGCCAACGGCGGGTCCGGCTGATGCGCCGGCTGGCCTTCCTGCTGCGGCCGGGCTGGATCGCGCTGGCCATCGTCGTGATCGCGTTCACCTACCTGTGCTTCAGCGTCCTCGCGCCATGGCAGCTGGGGAAGAACACCAAGACCTCGCGGGAGAACAACCAGATTCAACGCTCGCTGACCTCCGACCCGGTCGCGCTGAAAACGCTATTGCCGCAGCAGGATTCGTCGGCTCCGGATGGGCAGTGGCGCAAGGTCACCGCGACCGGGCATTATCTGCCGGACAAGCAGGTGGTGGCCCGGCTGCGGGTCGCCGACGGTGACCAGGCGATGGAAGTGCTGCTGCCGTTCGTGGTCGACGGCGGGCCGACCGTGCTGGTCGACCGAGGCTACGTGCGGCCGCTACCGGGTTCGCGGGTGCCCCCGATCCCCCCGCCGCCCCGCGACGCCGTGACGCTGACGGCTCGGCTACGTGATTCCGAGGGCCCGGTGCTCGACAAGGAGTCTTTCGTGAGTGACGGTGTGCGGCAAGTGTATTCGATCAGCACGAGTCAGATCGCGACGCTGATCGGCACTCCCCTGGCCGGCTCGTACCTGCAATTGGTCGACGACCAACCGGGCGGTTTGGGCGTCATCGCCCTGCCGCACCTGGACGCCGGACCCTTCCTGTCCTACGGCATTCAATGGATCACGTTCGGTGTCGTGGCCCCGATCCTGTTGGGCTACTTTGCCTATGCCGAAGTGCGAGCAAGGCGCGCCGAGAAGGAGCACGGCAACGTACGGGCGGAGAAACCGGCCCCGACGACCGTCGAGGAAAAACTCACCGACCGCTACGGACGGCGACGCTGACCGCGCCCAGCCCGGCGACGGTCAACGCCGCAGCCGCCTGCACGGCCCGCGAAAGCCGCACGGCGCGGTGCACATCGGACACCCTCGGCGGCGAACCGTCACCCAGGGTCGGGCGGATCTGGAGCTCGTAGTGATAGTGAGTCGGGCCGCCAAGCCGGACGCCCAGCGCGCCGGCAAACGCCGCTTCGACGACACCGGCATTCGGGCTGGGATGACGGCCCGCGTCGCGGCGCCACGCCCGTACCGCGCCCACCGGCGACCCACCGACGAGCGGCGCGCACACCACGGCCAGGGCCGCCGTCACCCGCGCCGCAACGTAGTTGGCCGCATCATCCAATCGCGCTGCCGCCCAACCGAACCGGGTGTAGCGCGGTGACCGGTGCCCGACCATTGCGTCCAGGGTGTTGACGGCTCGGTACCCGAGAACGCCGGGCACGCCGCCGACCGCCGCCCACAACAGCGGTGCCACCTGCGCGTCGGAGGTGTTCTCGGCCAACGATTCCAACGTCGCCCGGGTCAGACCGGCGGTGTCGAGCGTGGCCGGATCACGTCCGCACAGCGAGGGCAACAGCCGTCGGGCACCGTCCAGGTTGTCGCGAGCTAGGAGGTCGCCCATCTGCGATCCGACGTGCGCCAGCGATGTTCCGCCGAGTGCGACCCAGGTCGCCACCGCGGTCGTCATCACCGATGGCAAGACACCGCACCGGCTGGCCCGCCACTCCAAAAAGGCACCGAACCCGCTGACCGAGCCGACCAGGACGGCGACGTGGCGTAGCCCGGCGGACCGGCTGTCGCGATAGGTGAATTGCTCAAGCGAGCCTGCGGCAGTGCCAAATCCGGCTACCGGATGACCCGTCCGCGGATCGCCAAGGACCACGTCGGCCAGGTATCCCGCCACCACACCGACGACCCTGGTTTGCCGCGCCGTGTTAATCACCCCGGCAGCGTCTCATGCCTGATCTAGCCGGAAACGGCCTCGCGGCGCCGCGACAATGGCGTTTCTTCCGTGACCACTGCGCGCGCTCGACGGGACCGTTCTGCTCAGAAACCAGCAGCGAGAAATCGAGCGGTGCTGGCCTTAGCCGAAGATGGTCAGGGCGACCATGCCGATGATGCCGACGATGGCCAACCAGAACCACGGCTGCAAGAAGATCGGGCCGGTGGTTTGGTCGAAGTCCTTGGGGAGGACGTCGCTGTCAGTGCGCTTGGAAGAAAGCTGCGAAGTCATGTAGCAAGCATGACTAATTAGAGTGCCGAAGTAAATGTGGCGCTCGCCACGCTAAACCAGATGATGAGACATGGGTCACACTGGTTGGACGCCGGCGACCCGTCGGTGCTGGCCGCCCGAAAGGATCTCCCGTCATGGCTTTCCCCGCCTTGAACCATGTGGCCCTGACCGTGCGCGACATGGCGGTGAGCGGTCCCTGGTACCGCCGGCTATTTGACGCCGAACCGGTCCTCGACGAGCACACCGCCGCCGGATTCCGGCATCTGGTGTGGGTGCTCGACGGCGGCACCCTGGTCGGCATCCACCAGCACGAGCATCCAGCGCCCGACGAGCGTTTCAGCGAGTTTCGGGTTGGGCTTGACCATGTCGGGTTCGGTTGCGCGGATCGCACCGAGCTGGAGAGGTGGATGGAGCGGCTCAACGAACTCCGCATCCAGCATGGCGGCATCGTCGACGCTCCCTACGGCTCGGGGCTGAGCTTCCGGGATCCCGAGGGCATTGCGCTGGAGTTCTTCGCACCGCCGGGCTCAGCCGGCTGATGGCTCCCCACGCACGTCGACGATGTGCCAGCATGAGCGAATGAGCGCGCCGAGGACCGCCCGGCTGGTGGGCGCCATGACAGTCGCGACCTGGTCTGCGTTGGTGGGCGCCGCCACCACTCCTCCTACCTCTTCCGCCGCTCCATGTCCGGACGTTGACGTGACATTCGCCCGCGCCACCGGCGAACCGCCCGGCGTAGGCCAGGTCGGGCAGGAATTCATCAATGCTCTGCGCACGCGTGCCGGTAACCGTTCCATCGCGGTCTACGCGGTCAACTATCCCGCCACGGAAGACTTCGTCCCGTCGGCGAACGCCGGAACCGAGGACGCCAACGCACACGTCAACGGGGTCGCCGCAAGCTGCCCCAACACCAAATTGGTGCTAGGCGGGTACTCGCAGGGCGCGCTTGTCATCGACCAGATCACCATTGCCCAGGCCCCGGTGGCAGGGTTCGTGCCGGACATCCTGACCGCCGAAGTCGCCGGCCATGTGGCGGCGCTCGCCCTGTTCGGCAATCCGTCGGACCGATTCCTGGGCGCTCCGGTGAGCACCGTCAGCCCGTGGTACGGGGCGAAGGCGATTGACCTCTGCGCGCCCGGCGACCCGGTCTGCACCCCCGGCGCCATGTTCACCGCGCCGACGCCCGAAGAGATGCGCAATCCAGCGCACCTCTCCTATCCGCACTCCGGAATGCCCACGCAGGCAGCCGATTTCGTAGCAAGTCACCTATAGCCGCGACGAACGTCGCTACCGCTTCGTCAGCTCGAAGACCCGGATGTCGCGGTCGGTTCGGTTCCGGTACGCGTCATAGTTGCTGGCGTAGTCGGCGAAACGCTGGTAGACGCGCTCACTTTCGGGCCCGGTCAGGCGTTTGGCGACGACGGGTATCTCGCGTCCACCCATCGTCACCCACGCGTTGGGATCGGCCAGGAGGTTCGACGACCACGCCGGATGCCGGGCTTGCCCAAAGTTGCTGCCCACCAGAAACAGTCGGTCGCCCTCGCGCAAATACGTCAGTGGTATTTCCCGTCGCTGTCCCGTCTTGCTGCCCGTCGTCGAGAGCAGCAGCAGCGGCACGCCGACCGGACCGAAGATCGTGAAGCGTCCACGACTACGTCGAAGCAGTCGGTGATCCAAGGGCGTCAGCTTCCGGACACACCACGCCCCCGCCTTCGAGCCGAGAACAGCGGTGATCGGCCGCAGCACGAGCCGCCCAGGCTCGCGGCCCCACCGCACATCGGGAAACACGTCTTCGCTCATGGCGGGGACTATCCACCACGCCCGGACCTCGCGAGCCGAGTTCGACAGATTCGCGATGGGGAGGCCTCCGTCGACCGCGATTGGCGCTCGCTGTCCGGTAGCACTAATTTCCCAAGGGTGACGTTCTCCGCTGCCAGTGCAGTCGCGCGATGGATTTCTCCCCTTCTGACCGTGGCCGCCATGGTCGCCCTGGGCGTCGTGGCCGATCCGGTTCCGGCGCATCGGGCCCCGTCGGTGCGGTTGGCCGACGCCGGCAATCCCCTGGCCGGCGCCCCCTTCTACGTCAACCCCACCTCCGCGGCGATGCGAGCCGCGCAGCATGCCGATCCGCCGAGTCCTGAGCTGACCGCGGTCGCCAACACCCCGCAGGCGTACTGGATCGTTCCAGGCTCGTCGGCCTCGACCGTCGGTAAGTACACCGGCGACGCGGCGGCGGCCGGCGCGATTCCGGTGTTGACGATCTATGGGATCCCGAACCGCGACTGTGGCAGTTTCGCCGCAGGCGGCATGGGATCGGGTGACGCCTACCGCGGTTGGATCGACACCATTGCATCGCAAGTGGGCGGGTCGAGGGCAGCGATCATCGTCGAACCCGACGCCCTGGCCATGGCCGACTGCCTGTCGGGTAGCCAGCGCGAAGAACGCTACGACCTGATCCGCTACGCCGTCGACACGCTGACCCGCAACCCGGCCGCGGCGGTGTACGTCGACGGTGGCCACATCAAATGGCACAGCCCTGCAGACATGGCCGACCGGCTGAACAAAGCCGGTGTTGGGCATGCGCGAGGCTTTAGCCTGAACGTCGCGAACTTCTTCACCACCGAGGACGAAATCGGCTACGGCGAAGCCATTTCGGGGCTCACCAACGGTTCGCATTACGTGATCGACACCTCCCGCAACGGCGCCGGCCCCGCGCCCGCTTCCAGGCTCGACTGGTGCAACCCGGGCGGACGCGCACTCGGCACCCCGCCGACGGCGGCCACCGCGGGTGCGCATGCCGATGCCTACCTCTGGATCAAACGCCCGGGTGAATCCGACGGATCGTGCGACAAAGGCGACCCACCGGCGGGAACATTCGTAAACCAGTACGTCGTTGACCTGGCCCGTGCGGCCCACTAGCTAGCCACAGATCGACTGGAGGACAACGAATGTTCGCCGCTTTGAAGGCAGCCGGTATTGCTTCGACCGTGGCCTTGGCGTTGGTGCTGGGCGCGGTTCCCGCACTGGCCGATCCGCCGCCCGACGATCCGGGGGCGGGCCAGAACCCGGGTCCACCTCCGCCGCCCGCAGGCCCACCTCCGCCGAAGGTCTTTCCTGCCAACGGAGCAACGGTGGGTGTGGCCCAGCCGATCATCATCAACTTCCCCGGGCTGGTCGATGACGCGGGTGCCACCGAGAACGCCATCCACATCACGTCGAACCCGCCGGTCGACGGCAAGTTCTACTGGATGAAGCCGACGCAGCTGCGCTGGCGCCCGTTGAGCTTCTGGCCCGCGCACACCACAGTCACCGTCGACACGGGTGCGGGCGTCTCCACCTTCCAAACCGGAGACACCCTGCTGGCCACAGCGGACGACACCACGCACCAGCTCACCGTCACCCGCAACGGCGCCGTAGAGAAGGTCATTCCGATGTCGATGGGAATGACGTCCGGCGGGCATCAAACCCCGAACGGCACGTATTACGTGCAGGAGAAGATGCCTTCGGTCGTGATGGACTCTTCGACCTACGGCGTTCCGGTCAACTCGGCGTACGGCTACAGGACGACCGTCGAGCTGGCCGTCCGATTCGACGACAGCGGCGACTTCGTGCACAGCGCGCCGTGGTCGGTGGACGACCAGGGCAAGCGCGACGTCAGCCATGGCTGCATCAACATCAGCCCGTCCAACGCGAAGTGGTTCTTCGACAACTTCAATGCCGGAGATCCAATCGTCGTGACCCACACCAGTGGCGGCACCTATTCCCGGCACGACGGCTCCAACGACTGGCAGCTCTGACGGCTGCCCGAGAAGTCAGGAGCCCGCTTTCACTGACTGCTGGGGCGCGCGAACGCCGACGACGCCGTTTGGGGGCATTTCGCGCCGGGTGGTCAGTGCGGTGTGGCCGACATAAGCCGCAAACAGAGCGAGATTCCAGCCCAGGGGCACCGTCCACCACGCTTGCGTCAGCGGCACGCCGTAAGCGGCGATGGTGAACCACAGGAAGGCGACACCTACCGCTGGGCTGGCGAAATTACCGCACAGATAAGTGCGCCACGCCACCGCCGCAGGGGCGTACCCGAGGCGGCGAGCCCGGTCGGCCAAGACCGCGAACACGACCGTCTGGAGTAGGAACGGCAACACGAAATTGGCGACCAACGGTAACCATCCACCTGTGAACCAAATAGGGGCCCTCATGGACCAGTGGGTGTTCAACGCGATGACCCCGAGAATGGCAATCCCGGCTCCGCCGAGGGCCGCCGAGATCTGCAGCGCCTGAGTGGTGGCCAGGGGGCTGCTTCCCCGGTCGCGGCCATTGCCGAACGGACGGGTGTAGATGATCGCGGCGGTGACCAAAAGTGGCCCCAACCAGCTGATTTCGACGAGATTAGCCATTTCCTTATTGGTGTCCCAGATCGCTGTGACTCCCAGCCAGCCGTAACGCAGCATGGGGGCAGAACAGATCAACGCGAAGAGAACTGCGACGTATTCTCGGTGTGCAGTCACGTCGCGCCGCAGAATAGCGATAAGCGCGAGGACCGCTGTCGTGAACGTTCCAATGGCCAGCAGCCACAAGACTTCGGCGAACGCGACACCGGAGAACACCTGCTGCGCCGGAGTTCTCAGCAGATACGCCGCACCCGACACGCTTACCACCACCGATCCGGCGAGAAACAGCTTCCCGATGGCTCGGTGCAGTTCGGGCCTCGATTGGCGGATCCGATCGGAAAACTGCATCAGGCCTGCTACAACGGTCACCGATCCCACCACTGTGTGTATCCACATCACCGCGTAGGAATGCGCGAAGGTCGCCATGTGCCCGTCATAACCGGAACCCAAACCGAAGGCGAATGCCGGTGACACCAGAAATTCGAGCAAATGGTCCTGCGGTGTCGGCGGACATGAAAAACTGCCCACTGGCGGACATGAAAGTGCCCGTTCGCGGCCAATAAGAACTGCCCACCGGCGGATACGAAAGTGCCCGCAGGCGGCCATGAATCTGCCCAGACCTACTTGATGTCGTTCGGCGCGTCTGCGCTGGGGCGGCCTCTCCTGCGGTTTCGATGTCGATGCCTAGTCGACCCGACAACCCCAGGAGAGACCTACTTGAAGTCTGACGGAGAACTCATGGAAATACTCAATGCCTACGACCTGACCGGGTCCTACCGCGCCGCGGCCGAGCTGTGTGGGTGCTCGCACCACACCGTGAAGAAAGCGGTCGAGGATCGCAACGCTGGGCTGCCCCCGGCCACGCGGCGGGCCCGGATGATCGATGATTGGCGCGACCTGCTGGAAACCTGGGTCGCTGATTCGAAGGGCAAGATCCGCGGCGACAAAGCCCACGACAAGCTGGTGGCGTTGGGCTACACCGGCACCGACCGCACCACCCGCCGTTCGTTGGCGGAGATCAAAGCGCAATGGCGCCTTGGCAATACACGCGTGCACCGGCCCTGGATCACCGAGCCAGGACTGTGGCTACAGTACGACTTCGCCGACGGCCCCCTTGTCGCCGGCCGCAAGATCGTGCTGCTCGTGGCGTGGCTGGCGTGGAGCCGCTACCGCGTCGTGGTGGCTTTGCGGGACCGCACCGCACCCAGTGTCTTCGCCGGCCTGGACCGCATCTTTCGCATCGTCGGTGGTGCTCCGACCTACCTGCTCACCGACAACGAGAAGACCGTCACCACTGGACACATCGCCGGAGTTCCGGTCCGCAACCGGGCCGCGGTCACCTTCGGCCGCTACTACGGCCTTTCGGTGCTGACGTGTGAACCCGCCGACCCAGCCACCAAGGGTGGGGTGGAGAACGCGGTGAAGCTCGCCAAAGCCGACATCGTGCCTACTGAGACCAACCTCCTGCCGCAGTACGACTCGTTCGCCGACGTCGAAGCCGCATGCGCCGGTTTCACCACCGAGATCAACGCCCGCGTGCACCGGATCACGGGACGCCGGCCGGCCGAGATGCTCATTCAGGAACGCCCGGCCCTGCACGCGGTTCCTGACCTGCCCCACACCGCCGCGTTGGGGGTGACCCGCCGGGTTCCCGACAACACCCCGATGGTCACCTTCGACCACTGCCAATACTCGCTGCCCGCAACTCTTCTGGGCCAGACAGTGTGGATCCGTGACCACGACGGCACCGATGAGGTGGTGATCTGCGCTCTTGATGGCGGCGGCCCGGTGGAGGTGGCGCGGCATCGCCGCGCCGCCCCCGGTAGTCCCGCCATCAACGATGACCACTTCCCTGAGCATCGGGACAAGGTGCCCGGTGATTACCGGGTGCGGGCCCGCACTGTCAGTGAGCAGACCTTCCTGGCGCTGGGGCCGGGTGCGGCGGTGTGGCTCAAAGAAGCCGCCGCCGTCGGCACCGAACGGATCCTGCAGAAGATGGCCCACGCGGTGGAACTGTCGGCGTTAACCGGCCGCGCCGATGTCGACTGGGCGCTCGGGCATGCTGGCGTGCACGGTCGCTTCGCCACCGGTGACCTTGATTCCATCCTCGCCAGCAAGGGCATGGACACCACTCGCCGCGGCGCCGACGAAGACACCTCCCTGGCGCAAGGAACCAGTGGGTGGAACTTATTCGGCCGCAACGTTATCGACGCTGACGAGGCAGGCATCGCGTGACTACCACCACGACCACCGCGTCGCTACCCGCCGACGTCGAAGCGCTGATGCGTGGGCTGCGGTTGCCGCACGCCCGCGCGATCGCCGCCGACGTGCTGGCCACTGCCCGAGCTCAACGCTGGGACCCCACCGAGGTGATCAAAGCGCTGCTGACCGAGGAGTCCGCCGGCCGGGCCCGGTCCATGCTGGCCGCCCGCCGCAAAGCCGCCGGCTTCCCGACCGGGAAGACATTCGACGTGTGGGACCCCAATGCGTCGTCGATCCCGTTACCGACCCAGCAGGCGCTACAGACCCTGGAGTGGGTGGGTCGTCGGGAGAACCTGGTGGTCTGCGGGCCCGCTGGCACCGGCAAGACGTTCTTCCTCGAAGCGTTGGGGCAGAAGGTCATCGAAGCCGGGATGCCGGTGGCGTGGTTCACCCTCGAGCAGATCGGGGTCCTGGTTCGGGCGCACCGCGCTGACGATTCGTTGGGCAAGGCCGTGGCCAAGATCGTGCGTGCCGAGCTCGTGGTGATTGACGACGTTGGACTGTTGCCCGTCGGTGCCGATGCCGCTGAAGGGCTCTACCGCATCGTCGAGGCCGCCTATGAACGGCGCTCGGTGGCGATCTCATCGAACCTGCACCCCAGTGGTTTCGATGAGCTGATGCCCAAGACGTTGGCGACTGCCACCGTGGACCGGCTGCTGCATCACGCGCACCTGTGCCAGACCAGCGGAGACTCCGTGCGGCTGGCCCAAGCCCTGCACGGGAAGGGAGTCAAACCCTTGAGCTGACAACGGCCTCAACCACCGGTGGCGGACACACCCTAATGGGCAGATTCGTGTCCGCCACTGGGCAGTTCTTATTGGCCACCTACGGGCAGTTCTCATGTCCGCCCACGGGCAGTTTCAGCTGTCCATTGACACTGCGGGCGATCCGCGGTGGGTCCGGCCAGGAAATAGGTAAACGCCAAGGGGGCGTAAAACAACACCGCTGCAGCAAGGGCGATCGCTCCCGCCCGCCGTATCCTGCTTCGTGTCAGACGTATCATATCTAAGTTATAGCACTGATACATGCAGCTCGCTTACGATGAACACCATGAACGCACGCGACCCCGACTCCCGCCGCGAGCACCTACTCGCAACGGCGCTCGCGGTGCTCGACGAATTTGGACCGGCCGAGGTGACCACGCGCAAACTGGCCAAGCACGCGGGCATGACCACCATGGCCGTGTACTCGGAGTTCGGGTCGATGGGTGGCGTCGTCCGCGCCGTAGTCGATGCCGGCTTCGCCGAACTCGGACGGTCGTTCGCTTCGTTGGAGCGGACCGACGACCCGATCTGCGACATGCTGCTAGTTGGCGCGACGTACCGTGCGCTCGCCTTATCGCGACCGCACCTTTACAGCGTGATGTTCGGCGCCGCCGAACTCGGCGGCTACCGTCGGACCGGCGATGAACTCACCCAAGGCATCGACACCTTCCAGGTCGGCGTCGACGCCGTCGCCGAAGCCATGGACCATGGGTTGATCAAGGCCGGGGACGCGTTCCTGGTCACTGCACAGTTGTGGTCGGCTCTGCACGGACAACTGATCCTCGAGAATGCAAACATGCTCGACATCACCGACGATCCGTATAGGAACGTCTTCCTTCCGCTCATGAAGGCGCTGATTGTCGGACTCGGAGCAAGACCGGATACGATCGCCACCTCCGTGGCCCGTGCCCTCGAACTGCTTCCCCCCGAGCACAATTCGCGATTTCAACGTCGAGATACCACACCAAGTCCCGTGGCCCTTTACTCACCGATTGACGGCGACATGCCACGCTGAATGCAACGCCCGGTCGGGAGTTCGTATGCGGCCGCCCCGCACGCTCGACGCTCCGATTGCGCACGACATTTGGTGGGCGCGGACGGTATCGAACCGCCGACCGCTGGTGTGTAAAACCAGAGCTCTACCACTGAGCTACGCGCCCGTGCCGGGCAAAGATACCGTCAGGGTGGCCCCGGCCCCAAAACGGTCAGGCGTTGCGCGACGAGAGTGCACCGTCGTACGGCTGATCGGCGTGTCGCTGTACAGACACGCACGCTCGCGCTTCTGTGGCCCCGGTCCCAAACCCGCTAGGCGGTCAACGCCGCCAGTGCGTCGAGCCACAGTCGCTGGTCGCGAGCCTCGCCGGGCTGTTTCATTTCCGCGAATCTGATCGCCCCGGACCGGTCGACGACGAAGGTGCCGCGGTTTGAGACGCCGGCGTCGTCGTTGAACACCCCGTAGGCCTTGCTGACGGCGCCATGTGGCCAAAAATCGGAGAGGACGGGGAACAGGAAACCGCTCTGGGTGGCCCACACCCTGTGGGTGGGCGCCGGCCCCACCGAGATGGCCAGCACCGCCCGGTCGTCGTTCTCGAAGACGGGCAACCGGTCGCGGATCTCGTCGAGTTCGCCTTGGCAGATGCCGGTGAACGCGAGCGGAAAGAACACCAGCAGCACGTCTTTGGTGCCGCGAAAGTCGCTGAGCGTGACCGGCTGTCGGTTCTGGTCGAGCAGGGTGAAGTCCGGTGCGGTGCTACCGACCGGCAGCATCAACGCCGCCCGGCTGCTTTCGATTTCGGCGGCACCAGCCGGCTGGCGGCCCAGTCGCCGAGGTTGACCGAGGAGGTCGGCATCAGACCGGCGGTGGGCGCCGCCTCCGCGATCTCGGCGGGCTGCACGTGACCGGGCTTGCCGGTCTTGGGTGTCAGCACCCAGACCACGCCGTCGTCGGCTAGCGAGGCGATCGCGTCCATCAGCGTGTCCACCAGGTCACCGTCGTCGTCGCGCCACCACAACAGGACGACATCGACCACTTCATCGGTGTCTTCGTCGAGCAACTCGCCGCCGCACGCATCCTCCACGTCGGCGCGGATGTCGTCGTCGGTGTCCTCGTCCCAACCCCACTCCTGGACAACCTGCCCTGGTTGGATGCCCAGTTTTCGGGCAGAGCTCGGGGCGTCATCCGCGGCCACCACCGTGCGACCTCCTTGTCCGTTACAGCAGCTTGAGCGTCAAAGACGCCGTGTGATGCAATTTATCGTCGCATAGCGCGCAGCGTTGCACATCCGTCGACTCAACCGAATGCCCGACAACGCTTCACGGCTTCGGTCTTGGCGTCGTTGAGTTGGTTGACGCGTTGGTTGAACTGGTCGGTCCCGGCGTGTGACCGGATCGCGTTCGCCACCTCGCGGGCCGCGTCGTTGTAGGCGTTGAGGGCCTCGCGAAGCTGCCGTGACAGCGGGCCGTTGCTGTCGCCTTCGACCGTGTCGGCGCTGTGGGTGAGCGCGTCGATCGCGGGCTGCTCGGCGCCGGAGGTGTCGCCGCCGCGGTTGTAGGCGGCGACGAAGTCGTTGACCTTGTCGACGGCCTCTTTGCTGCTGATGGCAAACGACTCGCAGGCCTTGACCACCGCGGCGACCGTGATCGACCGCTGCCGCTGTGATTCCCTGATGCTGGAGGTGGCCGCCGAGGCGGAGACCGATGCCGAGACCGACTGCCGGTAGGCGGGGGCGATGGCCGTGTCGGCGCTCGGCGAGCCGTCGGTGATCGTGCTGCAGCCGACGACGGCGATCAGGACGGCCGCGATGCAGCCCGCCGCGCGCGCCGCGCTGGGCCATCCGGGCCAGCCGAGCCATCCGATCCGCACAAATTATGACGTTACCGGTTGGGTCGACAGGTGTCGTCACACGCCACGATCAGGTGCGGCACGATAGGGGAAGCCCCCACCGGGGCCGCAGCAATCCGCGACGGCTCGATCAGCCACAAGCCGGTCAGCCGCCTACCAAGGAGTAGTGCGTTGACCACCGAGTTCGCCCGCCAGGATCTGGCTAAAACATCAAGCGCCACAAGCGAACCCGATCGGGTGCGGGTGATCCGCGAAGGTGTCGCTTCCTACCTTCCCGACATCGATCCCGAGGAAACCGGCGAGTGGCTCGAATCCTTCGACGAGCTCCTCGAGCGTTCGGGACCGGCCCGTGCCCGCTACCTGATGCTCCGATTGCTCGAGCGAGCCGGTGAGCAGCGAGTCGCGCTGCCGTCACTGACATCGACCGACTACGTCAACACGATCCCGACCGAGATGGAGCCGTGGTTTCCCGGTGACGAGGACGTAGAACGCCGCTACCGCGCGTGGATCAGGTGGAACGCCGCCATCATGGTGCACCGCGCCCAGCGCCCGGGAGTCGGTGTAGGAGGCCATATTTCGACCTATGCGTCGTCGGCCGCGCTGTACGAAGTCGGCTTCAACCATTTCTTCCGGGGCAAGTCCCACCCCGGCGGCGGCGACCAGGTGTTCATTCAGGGCCACGCCTCCCCCGGTATCTACGCCAGGGCTTTCCTCGAGGGCCGGCTGACCACCGATCAACTCGACGGCTTCCGTCAAGAGCACAGCCACCCGGGCGGCGGTCTGCCGTCGTACCCGCACCCCCGGTTGATGCCAGACTTCTGGGAATTCCCGACGGTGTCGATGGGCCTCGGCCCGATGAACGCCATCTACCAGGCCAGGTTCAACCACTATCTGCACGACCGCGGCCTCAAGGACACCTCCGACCAGCACGTGTGGGCATTCCTCGGCGACGGCGAGATGGACGAGCCGGAGAGCCGCGGGCTCATCCAGGTCGCGGCCAACGAGGGTCTGGACAACTTGACGTTCGTCATCAACTGCAATTTGCAGCGACTCGACGGCCCGGTTCGCGGTAACGGCAAGATCATCCAGGAGTTGGAGTCGTTCTTCCGTGGCGCTGGCTGGAACGTGATCAAGGTGGTGTGGGGCCGCGAGTGGGACGCGCTGCTGCACGCCGACCGCGACGGGGCGTTGGTGAACCTGATGAACACCACGCCAGATGGCGATTACCAGACGTACAAAGCCAACGACGGCGCCTACGTGCGTGACCACTTCTTCGGCCGAGACCCGCGCACCAAGGCGCTCGTCGAGTCGATGACCGACGCCGAGATTTGGAACCTCAAGCGAGGCGGTCACGACTATCGCAAGGTCTATGCCGCCTACCGCGCCGCCGTCGACCACCACGGGCAGCCGACGGTGATCCTGGCCAAGACCATCAAGGGTTATTCGCTGGGCGCCCACTTTCAGGGCCGCAACGCCACCCACCAAATGAAAAAGCTTGCACTGCAAGATCTCAAGGACTTCCGCGACGCCATCCGCATCCCGATCAGCGACGAGCAACTCGAGCAGGATCCCTACCTGCCGCCGTACTACCACCCGGGCGCCGAGGCGCCGGAGATCCGCTACCTGCTGGAGCGGCGACATGCGTTGGGCGGCTTCGTCCCCGAGCGTCGCACCAGGACCAAGGCCCTGCGCCTGCCAGGCCGCGACATCTACGCACCCCTGAAGAAGGGGTCGGGCCACCAGGAGGTCGCCACCACGATGGCGACGGTCCGGACCTTCAAAGAGCTGTTGCGCGACAAAGAGATCGGGCCGCGCATCGTGCCGATCATTCCCGACGAGGCGCGCACGTTCGGCATGGACTCGTGGTTCCCGTCGCTGAAGATCTACAACCGCAACGGGCAGCTCTACACCGCCGTCGACGCCGATCTGATGTTGGCCTACAAGGAAAGCGAAGTCGGCCAGATCCTGCACGAAGGCATCAACGAGGCGGGGTCGGTGGCGTCGTTCACCGCGGCGGGCACGTCGTACTCGACGCACAACGAGCCGATGATCCCGATCTACATCTTCTATTCGATGTTCGGCTTTCAGCGGACCGGCGACGGGTTGTGGGCGGCCGCCGACCAGATGACGCGCGGCTTTCTACTCGGCGCGACTGCCGGGCGCACGACGCTAACCGGCGAGGGGCTGCAGCACGCCGACGGTCAGTCGCTGCTGCTGGCCGCCACCAACCCCGCGGTGCTGTCCTACGACCCGGCGTTCGCCTTCGAGATCGCCTACATCATCGAAGACGGCCTGCGCCGGATGTACGGCGAGCACCCCGAGAACGTCCTCTACTACCTGACGATCTACAACGAGCCGTACGTCCAGCCGGCGGAACCGGAGCACTTCGACCCCGAGGGCGTGCTGCGTGGCGTCTACCGCTACCGGCCGGCCCCCGAGGGCCGCACCAACACCGCCAACATCCTCGCGTCCGGGGTCTCGATGCCCTCGGCGCTGCGGGCCGCCGAGATGCTGGCCGCCGAATGGGACGTCGCCACCGACGTGTGGTCGGTGACGAGCTGGAGCGAGCTCAACCGCGACGGCGTCGCGATCCAGACCCAACGGCTGCGGCATCCCGAACGGCCCGCCGCGGAGCCGTACGTGACGACGGCGCTGTCCAAGGCGAACGGCCCTTTCGTCGCCGTCTCCGATTGGATGCGCGCCGTGCCCGAGCAGATCCGGCCGTGGGTGCCAGGCACCTACGTCACGCTGGGCACCGACGGGTTCGGCTTCTCCGACACCCGCCCAGCCGCCCGCCGCTACTTCAACACCGACGCCGAATCGCAGGTCGTCGCGGTGCTCGAGGCGCTGGCCCGCGACGGCGATATAGACCCCTCGGTGCCGGTCGCGGCCGCGCGGCAGTACCGCATCGACGACGTGCAGGCCGCTCCGGCGCAGACCTCGGATCCCGGCCCCGGCGCCTGACGCCGCGGGTGACCCGCCACGCGCCTTGGCAGAAACATCCAGAAAATCGGCGTAGCTTTTAGGGATGCCCGACAAGCAGTTCCGCACTCCCCCGACAACCCTGGACCTGCTGGACACCGTTCCGGAGTCGCTGCTGCGGCGGTTGAAGCAGTATTCCGGCCGGTTCTCCACCGAAGCAGTGAGCGCCATGCAGGAGCGGCTCCCGTTCTTCGCGGAGTTGGAGGCCTCCCAGCGGGCCAGCTTGGCCCTGGTCGTGCAGACCGCTGTCGCCAACTTCGTCGAGTGGATGACCGACCCGAGCAGCAACGTCAACTACACCGCCCGGGCATTCGAGCTGATGCCCCAGGATCTGACCCAGCGCATGCCGCTGCGCCACTCCGTCGACATGATCCGGGTGACGCTGGAGTTCTTCGAGGAGGTCGCCCCGCTGCTGGCCCGCTCCGACGAGCAGCTGACGGCGCTGACGGTCGGGATTTTGAAGTACAGCCGCGACTTGGCGTTCAGCGCCGCGACGGCCTACGCCGACGCCGCCGAGGCGCGCGGAACCTGGGACAGCCGGATGGAGGCCACGGTCGTCGACGCAGTGGTCCGCGGCGACACCGGCCCCGAGTTGTTGTCCCGCGCCGCGGCGCTGAACTGGGACGCCGGGGCCCCGGCAACGGTGGTGGTGGGCATTCCGGCTCCCGGTCGGGAAAACCATGCCAGCCAGGACGTTCGCGACATCGCCGCGCGTCACGGTCGTGCAGCGCTGACCGACGTGCACGGCACGTATCTGGTGGCCATCGTGTCCGGCCAGCTGACGCCGACCGAGAAGGTCTTCGGCGCGCTGCTCGACGCCTTCTCCGACGGCCCGGTGGTGATCGGGCCGACCGCGCCGATGCTGACGGCGGCTTACCACAGCGCCAGCGAAGCGATCTCCGGGATGAACGCGGTGGCCGGTTGGCGGGGCGCGCCGCGCCCGGTGCTGGCTCGTGAACTACTACCCGAGCGGGCCCTGATGGGCGATGCGGCGGCTATCGCGGCCCTTCATACCGACGTGATGCGACCGCTGGCCGACGCCGGTCCGACCCTTACCGAGACGCTGGACGCTTACCTGGACTGCGGCGGCGCCATCGAGGCCTGTGCCCGCAAACTGTTCGTTCATCCAAACACGGTGCGATACCGGCTCCGACGTATCGCCGACTTCACCGGACGTGATCCGACGCTGCCACGCGACGCCTATGTCCTGCGCGTCGCGGCGACCGTGGGGCACCTCGCATACCAGGCCCAACAGTCCAGCGCTGCCAGCAACGTGGTGACGCCTGTCACTCCGCCGATCGAAAAGGACCTGGTCGCGCCGTCGGTGATCGGGAATGTCCGATAGCAGATTGCGGCGAGGTATCGAACATGTCGCATCGCGTGCTGTTTTGTGGAGTTTCCACAAAAACATAAGACAAGGTTCATAATCCTTTACACGGCACAAAGACGTCTTCACAGTGTTCCCTTAATAACGTGATTGCGTTGCTGGCGCCCGGACAAGGGTCGCAGACCGAGGGGATGCTCTCGCCGTGGTTGGAACTACCCGGCGCCGCTGACCGACTGTCGTCGTGGTCGACCGCGAGCGGACTGGACCTTGCGCGGCTCGGCACCACCGCCTCTACCGAGGAGATCACCGACACCAAGATCGCCCAGCCCCTGATCGTGGCGGCCACCCTGCTCGCTTACCAGGAATTGACCGCGCGTGGTCTGCTGGCGGGTAAAGACGTCATCGTTGCCGGCCACTCGGTCGGTGAGATCGCCGCGTACGCGATCGCCGGGGTGCTTTCCGCCGACGACGCTGTCGCTCTCGCCGCCACCCGCGGCGCTGAGATGGCGAAGGCATGCGCCAACGAACCGACTGGAATGTCGGCGGTGCTCGGCGGCGACGAGGCCGCAGTCCTCGCGAGACTCGAGCAGCTCGACCTGGTCGCGGCCAACCGCAATGCCGCCGGGCAGATTGTGGCCGCCGGGCGGCTGAGTGCGCTGGACAAACTCGCCGAAGACCCGCCGGAGAAGGCCCGCGTCCGCGCGTTGGGTGTGGCCGGCGCCTTCCACACCGAATTCATGGCCTCGGCGCTCGACGGATACGCCGCGGCGGCGCAGAGCGTAACGACCTCCGAACCGACGTCGACGCTGCTGTCCAACCGCGACGGCCAGCCGGTGACCTCGGCCGCCGATGCGATGGAAAAGCTTGTGGCACAACTGACCCGGCCCGTGCGCTGGGACCTGTGCTCCGAGACGCTGCGTCAGCGCAGCGTGACCGCGATTGTCGAGTTCCCACCGGCGGGAGCTCTATCCGGCATCGCCAAGCGCGAACTTCGCGGGACCCCGACGCACGCCGTCAAGACTCCCGCCGACCTGGATGGTTTGGCAGAGCTGTAAACCTGTGGCTCGCAACCGAATTCGCTAAATCTGTCCGTTATCACAACCACAGAGCAGTACACAACACATTACGAAGGGAAACACAACGTGTCCGTCAGCCAGGAAGAAATCATCGCCGGTATCGCCGAGATCATCGAAGAGGTCACGGGTATCGAGCCGTCGGAGATCACCCCGGAGAAGTCGTTCGTCGACGACCTGGACATCGACTCGCTGTCGATGGTGGAGATCGCCGTGCAGACCGAGGACAAGTACGGCGTGAAGATCCCCGACGAGGACCTCGCCGGTCTGCGCACCGTCGGCGACGTCGTGAACTACATCCAGAAGCTGGAAGAAGAGAACCCCGAAGCCGCCCAGGCGCTGCGGGCCAAGTTCGAGGCAGAGGCTGAGAGCAAGTGACAAAACCTTCCACTGCTAACGGCGGTTACCCCAATGTTGTGGTAACCGCCGTCGAGGCGACGACGTCGATCGCGCCAGACATCGAAAGCACGTGGAAGGGTCTGCTGGCCGGAGAATCCGGCATCCGCGTGCTCGAGGACGAGTTCGTCTCGAAGTGGGACCTGCCGGTGAAGATCGGCGGCCACCTCAAGGAACCCGTCGACGACCACATGGGCCGGCTGGATTTGCGACGCATGTCGTACGTCCAGCGGCTGGCCAAGCACCTCAGCGGCCGGCTGTGGGAATCCGCCGGCAGTCCTGAGGTCGACCCCGACCGGTTCGCGGTCGTGATCGGCACAGGGCTGGGCGGGGCCGAGAAGATCGTCGAAACGTACGACCTGATGAACGAGGGCGGGCCACGGAAGGTGTCTCCGCTCGCCGTGCAGATGATCATGCCGAACGGCGCCGCCGCCGTCGTGGGTCTGCAACTCGGCGCCCGCGCCGGGGTGGTGACCCCGGTGTCTGCGTGTTCGTCGGGCTCGGAGGCAATTGCGCACGCATGGCGACAAATCGTCATGGGCGACGCCGACTTTGCGGTCTGCGGCGGGGTCGAGGGCAACATCGAGGCCCTGCCGATCGCGGCGTTCTCGATGATGCGCGCGATGTCGACCAAGAACGACGATCCAGAAGGCGCGTCGCGGCCGTTTGATAAGAACCGTGACGGCTTCGTGTTCGGTGAGGCCGGCGCGATGATGATCATCGAGACCGAAGAGCATGCCAAGGCCCGCGGCGCCAAGCCGCTGGCCCGGTTGATGGGTGCCGGCATCACGTCGGACGCGTTCCACATGGTGGCTCCGGCCGCCGATGGTGTTCGCGCCGGACGGGCGATGGCCCGCTCGCTGGAGTTGGCCGGCTTGTCTCCCAAGGACGTCGACCACATCAACGCGCACGCCACCGCCACACCGATCGGCGACACCGCGGAGGCCAACGCCATCCGGGTCGCCGGATGCCCGGAGGCCGCCGTGTATGCCCCGAAGGGCGCGTTGGGTCACTCCATCGGTGCGGTGGGGGCCCTCGAGTCGGTGCTGACGGTGCTCACCCTGCGGGATGGCGTCATTCCGCCGACACTTAACTACACCACTCCCGACCCGGAGATCGACCTCGACGTCGTCGCCGGCGAGCCGCGTTATGGCGAATACCAGTACGCCATCAACAACTCGTTCGGCTTCGGTGGACACAACGTCGCGTTGGCCTTCGGTCGATACTGACACACCGTCGGGTGACGTGGCGGGCCGGAGAAGCTGGCCCGCCGCAGAACCCGAGTTTGAGAAAGGCACGTTCGTAGGGCATATGACCACATCGTCAAAGTTGGCTACGGGAAACGGATTTCCCGACATTGTTGTCACCGGTGTCGCGATGACGACCGCTCTGGCAACCGACGCCGAGACCACGTGGAAGATGCTGCTGGACGGGCAAAGCGGAATCCGGACCCTCGACGACCCGTTCGTCGAGGAGTTCGATCTGCCAGTCCGTATCGGCGGTCACCTGCTCGAGGAATTCGACAGTCAGCTCAATCGCGTCGAAAACCGCCGAATGGGCTACCTGCAAAAGATGGCCACGGTGCTGAACCGGCGGCTGTGGGAGAGCATCGGCTCGCCCGAGATCGACACCAACCGCTTGACGGTCTCGATCGGCACCGGCATCGGGTCCAGCGAAGAGTTGATCTTCGCCTATGACGGCATGCGTGAGAAGGGCATGAAGGCGGTCTCCCCCCTGGCCGTGCAGATGTACATGCCCAACGCCGCCGCCGCGACGGTCGGACTGCAGCACCAGGCTAAGGCCGGCGTGATGACCGCCGTGTCGGCGTGCGCGTCGGGCTCCGAGGGCATTGCCCGCGCCTGGCAGCAGCTGGCACTCGGCGAAGCCGACATCGCGATCTGCGGTGGCGTCGAGACCAAGATCGAAGCGGTGCCGATCGCTGGGTTCGCCCAGATGCGCATCGTGATGTCGACCAACAACGACGACCCCGCCGGTGCGTGCCGCCCGTTCGACAAAGACCGTGACGGCTTTGTTTTCGGCGAGGCCGGAGCGTTGATGGTGATCGAGACCGAGGAGCACGCCAAGGCTCGCGGCGCCAACATTTTGGCGCGGCTGATGGGGGCCAGCGTCACCTCCGACGGCTTCCACATGGTGGCGCCGGACCCCAACGGTGAGCGGGCCGGGCACGCCATGACCCGGGCGATCCAGCTCGCCGGGCTGCAGCCGTCCGACATCAAACACATCAACGCCCACGCCACCGGCACCTCCGTCGGCGATGTTGCCGAAGGCAAGGCGATCAACCGGGCGCTGGGTCCCGGTGGCGGCAACGCGGCGGTGTACGCCCCCAAGGGCGCGCTCGGCCACTCCGTCGGTGCTGTCGGCGCCGTCGAATCGATCCTCACCGTCCTGGCCCTCCGCGATCAGGTCATCCCGCCGACGCTCAACCTGAAGAACCTGGACCCGGAGATCGACCTCGACGTGGTGGCGGGCACGCCGCGGACGGGCGACTACGACTACGCCATCAACAATTCGTTCGGCTTTGGCGGGCACAACGTGGCACTCACTTTCGGCCGGTACTGACCGATCAGCACTTAAGACGAGGAGACCTGCGATGACGACCCTGGCCCCTGAGGCAATCGACGAGTCGCTCGACCCGCGCGATCCGCTGCTGCGACTGAGCAGGTTCTTCGACGACGGCAGCATCGAATTGCTGCACGAGCGCGACCGCTCCGGCGTACTCGCCGCCGGCGGAACCGTCAACGGCGTGCGCACCATCGCGTTCGCCACCGACGGCACCGTGATGGGCGGCGCGATGGGCCTCGAGGGTTGCACGCACATCGTCAGCGCCTACGACACCGCCATCGAGGAACAGAGCCCGATCGTGGGTATCTGGCACTCCGGCGGCGCCCGGCTGGCCGAGGGCGTCAAGGCCCTGCACGCCGTCGGTCTGGTGTTCGAGGCGATGATCCGGGCGTCCGGTTACATCCCGCAAATCTCCGTCGTGGTCGGCTTCGCCGCGGGCGGTGCCGCCTACGGTCCGGCGCTCACCGACGTAGTCATCATGGCGCCGGAGGGCCGGGTGTTCGTCACCGGACCCGACGTCGTCCGCAGCGTCACCGGCGAGGACGTCGACATGGCGTCGCTGGGTGGCCCCGATACCCACCACAAGAAGTCCGGCGTGTGCCACATCGTCGCCGACGACGAGGCCGACGCCTACGAGCGCGGTCGCCGGTTGGTCGGATTGTTCTGCCAGCAGGGGCATTTCGACCGCAGCAAGGCCGAGGCGCACGAGACCGACCTGCACGCGCTGCTGCCTGAATCGCCGCGACGGGCCTACGACGTGCACCCGCTGGTCAACGCGTTGCTCGATGACGACGCACCCTTCGATGAGTTTCAGGCCAAGTGGGCGCCGTCGATGGTGGTCGGCCTGGGCCGGTTGTCCGGACGCTCGGTGGGCGTGCTCGCCAACAACCCGCTGCGGCTGGGCGGCTGCCTGAACTCCGAAAGCGCCGAGAAGGCAGCACGTTTCGTGCGGCTGTGCGACGCGTTCGGCATCCCGCTGATCGTGATCGTCGACGTGCCCGGTTACCTGCCCGGTGTGGATCAGGAATGGGGCGGCGTCGTTCGTCGCGGCGCCAAGCTGCTGCACGCCTTCGGCGAGGCCACCGTTCCGCGGGTCACGTTGGTGACCCGAAAGATCTACGGCGGGGCCTACATCGCGATGAACTCGCGCTCGCTGGGCGCCACCAAGGTGTTCGCCTGGCCGGACGCCGAAGTCGCGGTGATGGGCGCCAAGGCGGCCGTCGGCATTCTGCACAAGAAGAAGCTCGCCGCCGCGGCCGACCACGAGCGTGACGCGCTGCACGAGGAACTCGCCGCCGAGCACGAGCGGATCGCCGGTGGCGTCGACAACGCCATCGAGATCGGCGTCGTCGACGAGAAGATCGACCCCGCTCATACCCGCGGCAAGATCACCGAGGCGCTGGCCGAGGCACCGGCCCGGCGCGGACGCCACAAGAACATCCCGCTGTAAGCCTCAGCGCGTGGTGTAGCCGCCGTTGGCGAAGATGGTCTGCCCGGTCACCCAGTGGCCCTCGCCGACCAGGAACACGACCAGCGGAGCGATGTCCTCGATGAGCGTGAGCCGGTTGCCCATCGCCTGCGACTTGTGGAACTCGACCCGCTCGGGGGTCTCCTCGCCATAAAAGAATGGCGTGTCCATCGGTCCGGGCGCCACATTGTTCACCGAAATGCCGCGCACGCCAAACTCTTTGGACGCCGCGCGGGTGAAATGCTCGACCGGGCTCTTGGCCCCGGCGTAGGTGGAGTAGCCGTCGGTGAACGCGGCCAACAGCGCGGTGACGATCGTGACCACCGATCCCCCGTCGTTGAGACGCTTGCCGGCCTGCTGCAGGAAGAAGTACGCGGCCTTGGAGTTGATGTCGAACATCGAGTCGTACTCGGCCTCGGTGGTTTCGACGATCGGCTTGCGCAACACCTTGCCGACCGTGTTGATCGCGATGTCGACACCGCCGAAGGCGTCGACCGCGGCGTCGAACAGCGCCGTGACGTTGTCCGGTTTGGTCAGGTCGCCTTGGACCTTGATCGCCTTGACGCCCGCGGCTTCGACGGCCGCGACGGTCTTGTCGGCCTCGGCTTCGGTCGACGCGCTGTTGTAGTGCACCGCGACGTTGACGCCCTTGTCGGCCAGCGTCGTACTGATCAGCCCGCCCAGGTTCTTCGCTCCGGCAGCCACCACTGCTGACTTGCCGCTGAGGTTGGTCATGGCACTCCTCTCTTTCGGGTCGCCACGAATCTAGGCGACGCCGGAACAAATGAGAAACAGTGATTGTCGTCGTTTCGACAATCACTGTTTGTGGATAGAGTCGGCGGATGCCTGATCCACCGTTCGACGGC
This sequence comes from Mycobacterium paraterrae, assembly GCF_022430545.2. Lineage (NCBI taxonomy): Bacteria > Bacillati > Actinomycetota > Actinomycetes > Mycobacteriales > Mycobacteriaceae > Mycobacterium > Mycobacterium paraterrae. The sequence continues at coordinate 5,109,161 of NZ_CP092488.2, forward strand.
CTTTCCGACCTGCGTCGCCTGCGTCACTTCATCGCCGTCGTCGATGCCTCCGGATTCACCCGCGCGGCCGAGCAGTTGCACCTGTCCCAACAGGCGTTGAGCAGCTCGGTGCAACAGCTCGAGAAGCAGGTCGGCGCAACGCTGTTGGTGCGCGCCGGCCGCAGGATCGCACCCACCCGGGCCGGGCAGACGCTCCTCGAGGAGGGTCGCACCTTGCTCGCGGCCGCGCGCACGATCGCCGCGCACACCCGGGCGGCGGCCAGTGAGCAGCCCGACGAGTTCGTCGTCGGCCACTCCCCAGCGATCGACAACAACGACGTCTACGCGATGCTGGCGCCGGCCATCGAGGCGCTGCCCGACACGTCGTTCACGGCGCTGCAGCTGTTTCCAGATCAGCTTGTGGCCGCGGTGCGCGACGGCTCGGTGGATCTCGGGCTGCGCCGTGGAGTGGTGCCGCAGGAATCGCTGGCCACCGGGATCGCCCGCTACGACGCGCTGCGGGTCGCCGTCGCCAGCGCTCACCGGCTGGCCGGGCGGACGAGCGTGTCCGTCGCCGATCTGGCCGACGAGACCATTGTGCTGTGGGCGCCACCCGGGTCGTCGTATTACAGCGACTTCCTGGTCAATGTCTGTCGCCGCGCGGGTTTTGAGCCGCGGTATCGGGTCAGCCGAGTGCAGGGCTGCCCGCCCGAGGTCGCGCCACTGACCGACGGCGGGGTCTCGTTCGTCACCTCCGCCCCCGGACCGGCGGCCGGCCACGCGGTGCAGGTGCTCGAACTCGAGGAGCCCGTGCTGGTTCCGGTGCAGGCATTGTGGCAGCCGCATACCGCGTCCGCGGTGCGTGACCTGATCCTGACCCCTACCCCGCCAGCAGCTCTTCCGCGACCGCGATGACGCGTTCGCGGTCGGCAGCGACCAAGCCGATCCGGGTGCGCCGGTCGACGATGTCGTCGACAGTCAGAGCGCCCTCGTGGGTGACGGCGTACTCGAATTCCGCTCGTGTGACGTCGATTCCGTCGGCCACCGGTTCGGCGGGGCGATCGCAGGTAGCCGTCGCCAACACGTTGGCGGCCTCGGCGCCATAACGCAGGACCAGCGATTCCGGCAGTCCGGCCATCGGCGCGGTCGCCGAACCGGGGTTCTGCGGCGCGCCGACCAACGGCAGGTTTCGAGTCTGACACCCGCCGGCGTCGAGGTGTCGCAACTCGACGGCACGGTCGACGACGTCCTCGGCCATGTGCCGGTATTCGGTGAGCTTGCCGCCGATGACGCTGATCACACCGGATGACGATTCGACGACGGCGTGGTCGCGCGAGACGTCGGCCGTGTGGCCTGCGCCGGTGTCGATCAGCGGCCGCAGCCCCGCATACGAGCCGATGATGTCGCCCGTGTCCAGCGTGATCCCGAGTGCGGTGTTTACCACGTCGAGCAGGAACGCGATCTCTCCCGCCGTCGGTTGCGGGACATCGGGAATCGGGCCCGGCGATTCCTCGTCGGTCAATCCCAGATAGATTCGTCCGAGTTGTTCGGGCATGGCAAAGACGAACCGGTTGAGCTCGCCGGGAATCGGAATGGTCAGCGCCGCAATGGGATTCCCGAACGTTGCGGCGTCGAAGACGAGGTGGGTGCCGCGACTGGGCCGCAGTTTGAGCGACGCGTCGATCTCGCCGGCCCATACGCCGGTGGCGTTGATGACGGCCCGCGACTCGACGTCGAACGATTGGCCGGTGTGCTGGTCGGTGAGCGTCACCGAGGTGCCGGTGGCCTGCGACGCCGACGTGTAGGTCAGGATCCGGGCGCCGCGCTGCGCCGCGGTCCGGGCGACGGCGCAGACAAGGCGGGCGTCGTCGATCAACTGTCCGTCGTAGGCCAGCAGTCCGCCGTCGAGCCCCTCGCGCCGCACCGCGGGGGCCAGGTCGATCACACGTTGGGCCGAAATGCGTTGCGAGCCAGGCAGAACAGTGCCCGACGTGCCGGCCGTTTTGCGCAGCAGGTCACCGGCCAGGAAGCCGGCGCGGACCAGCGCCCGGTTCGGCCGGCTCATCGAGGGCAACAGCGGAACCAGCTGCGGCATGGCGCGGACCAGATGAGGGGCGTTGCGCGTCATCAGGATTCCCCGTTCCACCGCGCTGCGCCGGGCGATCCCGACGTTGCCGGTCGCGAGGTAGCGCAACCCACCGTGCACCAGTTTGGAGCTCCATCGGCTGGTGCCGAAGGCCAGATCGTGCTTTTCCACAAGAGTGACGCTCAGCCCTCGCGTCACGGCGTCCAGCGCGATGCCGGCGCCGGTGATGCCGCCGCCGATCACGAGGACATCGGTGGGCGCGCCGTCGGCGAGCGCGGTCAGGTCGGCGGTGCGACGCGCGGCGTTGAGAGCGGTCGAGTTCACGCCAGGTATCCGTTCAACGAGTGAGCGAGCTCAGTCGCCAACGCATCAGCGTCGAGGATCGGGCGGACGATCTGTGCCGACTGGATGGTCGATTGGGTGATCAGCAGCACCATCGCGGCCATCTGGCGAGGATCGCCGGGGCGCACGCTGCCGTCGGACTGCGCCGCCCGAAGCCCGTCGGCGAGCGCCTCGATGAGCATCTGCTGGCTGCTGCCCAGCCGCTGGGCGATGTAGACCAGCGCCAATTCCGAACGCAGCACGGCCATCACCAGCTCGTCACCCCGCAGCCGCTCGGCTACGGCAACGACCCGGTCGACCAGTGCGGCGCGTCCGCTGCCACGCGCCGGCACCTCCGCCAGCGCCTCGGTGATGTGGCTGGTCAACAGCGCGGCCAGCACCGAGCGAGTGTCGGGCCAGCGGCGGTACACGGTCGGCCGGCTCACGCCCGCACGCCGCGCGATCTCGGCCAGCGTCACCCGCTCGACGCCGAAATCGACGACACAGCTCGCCGCGGCCGCCAGGATCCGGTCCTGCACCGGAGCGTTACTGATTGACAGCATGTGTAATACTGTAACGCATGTCTGCCGACTTGCTACCCCCGATGAAGTGGAATGCCTGGGGCGATCCGCGCGAAGCCAAACCACTCTCCGACGGCATTCGCTCGCTCTTGGTCCAGGCACTGGGCGTCACCGGCGCTCCCGAGACTGAACTCAAGGCCGACGAGGTGCGGTTGCGTCCGTCGGCGCTGACGACGGACCGCCTCGACGCGCTCACCGCGATCGTCGGGCCTGATCACTGCCGCGTCGACGACCGGGACCGGCTGCTGCACGCCGGCGGCAAGTCGACGCTCGACCTGTTGCGACGCAAAGACGCTGGCGTCCAAGACGCCCCTGACGCCGTCCTGCTGCCCGGCACCGACGACGAAGTCGCCGCGATCCTGCGGTACTGCTCCCAGCACGGCATCGCGGTTGTCCCCTTCGGCGGCGGCACCAGCGTGGTCGGCGGACTCGACCCGATCCGCGGCGGGTTCACCGCGGCGGTGTCGTTGGACCTACGCCGCTTCGACCAACTGCTGTCCTTCGACGAGGTGTCCGGGGAGGCGGAATTCGGCGCCGGTGTCACCGGGCCGCGGGCCGAGGAATTGCTTGGCGCGCACGGCTTTTCACTCGGGCACTTCCCGCAGAGCTTTGAATTCGCCAGCCTCGGTGGTTTCGCCGCGACCCGCTCGTCGGGTCAAGACTCGGCGGGCTACGGCCGCTTCGATGACATGGTGCGCGGATTGCGGATCGTCACCCCCGCCGGGGTGCTGGATCTCGGACGGGCCCCGCAGTCGGCCGCCGGTCCTGATCTGCGGCAACTGGTGATCGGCTCGGAAGGCGTGTTCGGGGTCATCACCCAGGTGCGGGTGGCCGTACACCCGAAGCCGCAGGCCACCCGCTACGAAGCCTGGTCGTTCCCCGACTTCGCCACGGGCACAGCGGCTTTGCGCGCTGTCACCCAGACGGATACCGGCCCGACCGTGATCCGGTTGTCTGACGAGGCCGAGACCGGGGTCAACCTGGCGACCACCGAATCCATCGGCGAGAACGAGATCACCGGCGGGTGTCTGGCGATCACCGTATTCGAAGGCAGCGAAGCGCACGCCGAGAGCAGGCACGCCGAAACACGGGCGCTGATGACGGCCCACGGCGGCACCTCCCTGGGCGAGGGCCCGGCCCGGGCGTGGGAACGCGGCCGCTTCGGCGCTCCCTACCTGCGCGACGCACTGCTGGCCGGCGGCGCACTGTGCGAGACCCTCGAGACGGCGACCGACTGGTCGAACATCCCCGCGTTGAAAACCGCGGTCACCGAGGCGCTGACCAACGCGCTAGCCGAATCCGGCACGCCCGCCCTTGTGCTGTGCCACATTTCCCATGTGTATGCCACCGGCGCATCGCTGTACTTCACCGTCGTCGCCGGACAGCGCGGTAACCCGATCGAGCAGTGGCGGGCCGCCAAGGCTGCCGCATGTGACGCGATCGTCGCGGCCGGCGCGACCATCACCCACCACCACGCCGTCGGTGCCGACCATCGGCCATGGATGGCCGACGAAATCGGTGAGCTCGGCGTGCGGGTGCTGCGTGCGGTGAAGGCGACGCTGGACCCCGCGGGAATCCTCAACCCTGGCAAGCTGATTCCGTGACTGGCCGGGTGACCGTCCTGACCAATCCGGCGTCCGGGCACGGCAACGCGCCGCACGCCGCCGAGAAGGCGATCACTCGACTGCAGCAGCGTGGCGTCGACGTGGTGGCCATCGTCGGCAGCGACGCCGAGCACGCGCGCCGCCTGCTGCATGCCGCGGTCGACAGCGGCACCGACGCCCTTGTCGTCGTGGGCGGCGACGGCGTCGTCACCGAAGCGTTGCAGGCCCTCGCCGAGACCGACATTCCCCTGGGCATCGTCCCCGCCGGCACTGGTAACGACCACGCGCGTGAATTCGGTTTGCCGACAAAAGATCCGGTCGCGGCCGCCGACGTCATCGCCGACGGCTTCACCCAGACCATCGACCTCGGCCGGATCCGCCACCACGACGGTAAGGCCAAATATTTCGGCACCGTCGCCGCCGCCGGATTCGACTCCCTGGTCACCGACCGGGCCAACCGGATGCGCTGGCCGCGCGGCCGGATGCGCTACAACCTGGCCATGCTCGCCGAACTGTCGCAGTTGCGCCTGCTGCCTTTCCGGTTGGTCCTCGACGGCCGCGACGAGATCTTCACCGACCTCACGCTGGCCGCATTCGGTAACACCCGCAGCTACGGCGGCGGAATGTTGGTCTGCCCCAACGCCGATCCGAGCGACGGCCAACTCGACATCACCATGGTCCACTCCGCTTCGCGGACCCGACTGATCCGCCTGTTCCCCACCGTTTACAAGGGCACCCACGTCGACCTCGACGAGGTGACCACTGCCCGGGTCAGCACGGTCGACGTCGAATCGCCCGGCATCAACGTCTACGCCGACGGCGACTTCGCCTGCGCGCTGCCCGCCCAAATCTCGGCCGTAAAGGACGCGTTACGCATCCTGCGGCCGGCTTCGTAATCGACTAGCGTGACTACATCGTTCACACAGAGGGGCACATGCTCGGCGCGAGGTCGGCAGTCTGCGCGGTCATGCTGTGTACTGCGGCGTTGTTGTCCGCGGGAACGGCCACCGCCGACCCGAATGACGATGCGTTCATCTCCGCGCTGACCAAGAATGGGATCCCCATTGCTGATCGCGACTCCGCGACGGCGATCGGACAGTCCGTGTGCGACGGCTTCGACCAACGTCAGAAATCCAGCTACGTGGCGATGCGGGTGATGAAGCAAAGCGGGTTGTCGCTGAAACAATCCAGCTACGTTGTCGGCGTCGCCATTTCGGCCTACTGCCCGGAATACGTCGGACGCACCGACCCTTCGGCGCGCTGGATGATTCCGCTGCCGCCGCTGATGTGACTTCTAGCCGACACCGCGGTTGAGCCAGGAGATCTCGGCGCCGTCACCGCCGTCGCGGTACGGTTCGAGCGCGTCGTCCCACGCGGTGCCCAGCGCCGAGTCCAACTCAGCGGCCAGCGCGTCGGCGCCGGCGGCCATCATCGAGCGCAACCGCATCTCGCCGATCATCACGTCGCCGTTTGCGCTCATCGCCCCGTTCCACAAGCCGAGCTGGGGGGTGTGGCAGAACCGGTGCCCGTCGACGCCGGCGCTCGGATCCTCGGTGACCTCGAAACGCAACACCGTCCAGGAGCGCAGCGCGTCAGCCAGCCGCGCGCCGGTGCCGACCGGCCCTACCCAGTTGGTGACCGCACGGAGCTGTCCCGGCATCGCCGGTTGCGGGGTCCATTTGAGATTGGCTTTGGACGACAGCGTCGACGAGAGCGCCCACTCGACATGCGGACATACCGCGGCGGGCGAGGCATGGATATAGACCACACCGGTCGTCACGTCCGCGAACTGGTTCGACGCGCGCATCTGTTGCTCCTTCGGATCCACGAGGGACGTCTTCCCCAACGACCTGGTGTTTCCGACGAGCGGTTATAACGATTTGTGTGCCGTGCGTGTCTATTGTGCCTCGTGAGGCCTGTGTTGCGCTAGTCCGACTCGTATTCCCTCAGCACTCTGTCAGAAAGCGCCGGCCACAGCGGCCGCGCCCAGTCGCCGAAATCGCGGTCGGTGAGCACCACCAATGCCAGCTTCGCCGCGGGATCTGCCCAGATCAGCGTGCCTGACTGGCCGAAATGACCGAAGGTGCCCGGCGAGTTGCCCGCCCCGGTCCAATGGGGCGTTTTGGCGTCCCGGATTTCGAAGCCCAGCCCCCAATCGTTGGGCCGCTGCACCCCGTAGCCAGGGAGAACGCCGTCAAGACCCGGAAACTGGACGCTGATCGCCCCGGCGTGCATCTCGGGCGACACGATGGCGGGCGATAGCAAGTCCCTCGCGAACGCCGCCAGATCCTCGATCGTGGATACCGCCCCGTAGCCCGCTGCCGGCGCGCCACCGTCGAGGCGGGTCGCGGTCATGCCCAAAGGCTCCAGCACCGCCTCAACGAGGTAACGACTGAACTCGATGCCGGACGCCTCTTGCACGGCGCCAGCCAGCACCGCGAAGCCGTAGTTCGAATACACCCGACGGGTGCCGGGTCGGGCCAGCGTCTTGTTGTCGAGCATCGCCAGGCCCGAGGTGTGCGACAGCAGGTGCCGCACCGTCGAACCCGGCGGTCCGGCAGCGGTGTCGAGGTCGACCGCGCCTTCCTCGATCGCCACCTGCGCCGCCCGCGCCACCAACGGCTTGGTCACCGATGCGAGGACGAACTGCCGCGCGGTGTCGCCGTGGGTGGCCAGCACACCGTGCCGCCCGACGACGGCGGCGGCCGCGTTGGTCACCGGCCAGTCGTCGAGCGCGTGAAGTGCGGAGAGTCCGGGCATCGCGCCGAGCCTAATGCGGGCCCATCTGCCCGGCTGGCCGGGCACTGGCCGGGGAACGCCCGTCTGGCCGGGCGTTCGTCGGGATCTGTTGCATGGGCGCCACCGGCGAAGCATTAGGTTGAACGACATGAGTCAGACAGTGCGTGGGGTGATCTCGCGGGCGAAGGGCAAGCCGGTCGAGGTGGTCGACATCGTGGTTCCGGATCCCGGTCCGGGTGAGGTCGTGGTCGATGTGATCGCGTGCGGGGTGTGCCATACCGATCTGACCTATCGCGAGGGCGGCATCAACGACGAGTTCCCGTTCCTGCTCGGCCACGAGGCGGCGGGCACCGTGGAAGCCGTCGGGGAAGGCGTCACCAACGTCGAGCCCGGCGATTTCGTGATCCTGAACTGGCGCGCGGTGTGCGGCCAGTGCCGGGCCTGCAAGCGTGGTCGCCCGCAGTTGTGCTTCGACACCTTCAACGCCACCCAAAAGATGACGTTGACCGACGGCACCGAGCTGACCCCGGCGCTGGGTATCGGCGCCTTTGCCGACAAGACCCTGGTCCATCAAGGCCAATGCACGAAAGTCAACCCCGATGCCGATCCCGCAGTGGCCGGGCTGCTGGGCTGCGGAGTGATGGCCGGCCTCGGCGCGGCGATCAACACCGGCGCGGTCACCCGCGACGACACGGTCGCAGTGATCGGCTGCGGCGGTGTCGGTGACGCCGCGATCGCCGGCGCCGCCCTGGTCGGGGCGCGACGGATCATCGCGATCGACACCGACAACACCAAACTGCAGTGGGCCCGCGGCTTCGGGGCGACCCACACCATCAACGCCAAAGAATTCGACGTCGTGGCGACCGTCCAAGACCTCACCGAGGGCTTCGGCGCCGACGTCGTCATCGACGCCGTCGGCCGCCCGGAAACCTGGAAGCAGGCGTTCTACGCCCGCGATCTGGCCGGAACCGTGGTACTGGTCGGCGTTCCCACACCCGACATGCGCCTGGAGATGCCGCTGATCGACTTCTTCTCCCACGGCGGATCCCTGAAATCCTCCTGGTACGGCGACTGCCTGCCCGAACGCGACTTCCCCACCCTGATCGACCTCTACCTGCAAGGCCGCCTGCCACTGGAGAAGTTCGTGACCGAACGCATCGCCCTCGACGACGTCGAAAAAGCCTTCCACAACATGCACGACGGCACCGTGCTGCGCTCGGTGGTGATCCTGTGACCGCCAGCATCGAACGGATCGTCACCAGTGGGACGTTCGAGCTCGACGGCGGCAGCTGGGACGTCGACAACAACATCTGGCTGGTCGGGGATGACTCCGAGGTGGTGGTGTTCGACGCCGCGCATACCGCCGCGCCCATCGTCGACGCCGTGCGCGGGCGCCACGTGGTCGCGGTCATCTGCACCCACGGCCACAACGACCACGTCACCGTCGCACCCGAACTCGGCGACACCCTCGATGCCCCGGTGCTGCTGCACCCCGCCGACGACGTGCTGTGGCGAATGACCCACCCCGACAGACACTTTCGCTCAGTCACCGATGACGAGAAGATCAGCGTCGCCGGACTGGAACTGCACGCCCTGCACACACCGGGCCACTCCGCCGGATCGGTCTGCTGGTACGCCCCCGACCTGGGCGCGGTCTTCAGTGGCGACACCCTGTTCAACGGCGGACCCGGCGCCACCGGACGCTCGTATTCCGACTTCCCCACCATCCTGGCGTCGATCTCCGGCCGCCTGGGCCCACTGCCCGCCGACACCGTCGTCTACACCGGACACGGCGACACCACCAACATCGGTGACGAAATCGTGCACTACGACGAATGGGTGGCCCGCGGCCACTAGCCGCCGTCGAGCACCTTGCGTTTCTCGGCCTGGAACTCCTTCTCGGTCAGAGCACCTGAATCTCGCAGCGCCGCAAGTGTTTTCAGCTGCTCGATCTTTACTCCCTGGTCAGAGGGAACGACGACCGGCGGCCCGTCGGTGGCGGGGGCGCTGCCCTGCCAGACCCGAGGCTCCGGCGCGGAGCGTTTGAGACGCGACACCCGCACCGAGGACAAAACCGTGCCGAGCAGCCCGACGACAAACAGACCGGCGGAGATTCCCAACCAGGCGCCCTTGGAGTCGCTGTCGTGACCGAACGCCATGCGCGGAGAGATGAATCCGTTGACCTCCCCGCTGGTGGTGATGACGTAGTCGCCGTCGACCGGGATCTGCGCCACCCAGACCCGACGGTGGATGTCACCATTGACCGACGTTGAGCTGCCGACACTTTCGGTGACTTTGGGGTTGGGCACCCCGGGTGGCGGGTCGATGTCCAGCACCAGATGCGGCACGGGCAGTCCGCCTCCATTGACGTCACCGATGACCACCGTGTGGAAGCTGACGGTGACTTGGCCGACGGGCAAATGCACCTTGCCGGTACCCGGGATGGGCACCTCGCCGTAGGCGTCGTAGTTGTCGAGCACGAAGGCGCCCACCACGAGGGTCACGATGAATCCGATAGCCGAGGCCACCATCACCAGCACTGCGGCGGCCCGCGAAATGGTGGCGACCCGTCTGCTGCTCATGCACGCAGTGTTGCAGAGGGCAACCGCGATCGTGCCGTTTGGACCGCTCGGCATCGGGTAGCCCCCGCACAGCGCCAAGACGGTGCGCGGTAAGGACGGAGAGCCATGAGCGACGAGGACAAAGACCAGGAATCCACCCACGACCAGGAGCACACGCCCGGTGCGGACGACCTGAGCGACGAGGGTAGGGAAAAGGTCCAGCAGATGCAGCAGGCCTACGACGACGACCGACCCACGGCCGTTCTTCCCGGCACCGACAACACCATCACCGGCGTCGCCGTCAACGAATGGCTGGATGACGACGGCAACCCGAAGTTCGGGAAAGACGAACAGCAGGACGACAAGCAGCAGCAGGACGCCAGCTAGCGCCCGCCCTGGCCCGGCAGCGGGAAGAACGGACCGCCGGGCTGTCGCGGAAATATCGGGCGCACGGGCCTGCTGATGGTAGTGGTCGGCGGCTGCGAGGTGGTCGTCGTCGTCGGGGCCTGAGTTGTCGTTGTCGTGGTTGTCGTTGGCGCCTCGCTGGTTGTCGAAGCGGGTGTGCTCGTATCGGGTTGTGACGACGACGATGTCGGATTCGAAGACGGCTGTTCGCTTGCGGTGGTCTCGGCCGACGACGTGGGCAGCGACGGCGCGGCAGTCGTGCTGACACTTGGCGCCGAAGTGGCGGGTGCGTCGCCGGAACTGTGTCGCAGCGTGATCATGATTCCGGCTCCGATGGCCAGCACAGCCAGCGCCGTGATGACCGCAACGACTAGAGGCCGGCGATACCAGGGATCTACGGGCGCGCCGACCAGATCTGGTTCGGCTGCGCGTTCCGCCCGCGCCACGGTGCGGCCGGTGGTCCGAGGTGCGTCGTCGTACTCGCCGGCACGGATAGGCATGATGCCGGAATCGTCGTCGGCTTCCGACCAGGCCAGCGCAGGAGCGGCCGCGGGCTCGACCGGCGGCACCGACATGGTTGGCGTGTCGCTCACCGACCCCAAAGCCGTCGGCGCCAGCGCCGTGTCGCTCACCGACCCCAAAGCCGTCGGCGCCAGCGCCGTGTCGCCGACCGCGGGTCCACGCACCGCGCGCAACGCCCCTCCCACGGCGGCGGTCAGCTGGGGCCGCGGCGCGGAGATGACCAGGGCGCCCGACTCCTCCGAGAGCGTCCTGGTGACCAGAGGAATGCTGGCGCCACCGCCCACCGACGCGACTGCCGCGAGATCGCCGGGGCGAATACCGTTCTGCTGCAAGACGTTGTGAAAGAGATCCACGAAGCTGTTCAATGGCTGTCGGATGACTTCGTCAAGCTCGGCTCTGGTCACGCGGATGTCGCCGCGAAACCCGGGGACCTCGGCGGTCACCTCGGTTTCATTCGCCGACGAAAGCCGCTCCTTTGCATAGCGGCACGCGGACCGCAGTTGGCTCAGCGATCCGATCGCCGACGTCCCACCCGTGTCGAAGGATCCCGCGGTCGAAAGGTCACCGACGACATGCGTCAACAACGCCTGGTCGATCCGGTTGCCGGAGAATTCGGTGTGCCGCACGGCTTCGGTGATCGCCTGGTAGCCGTTCGCGGCGTCAACCAGGCTCACCGTCGTGCCGGATCCGCCGAAGTCGCACACCGCGACGATCCCGGTGTTCGGCACGCCGGGGTTGGCGTTCAACGCGAAAAGCGCAGCCGTGGAGTCCGGCAACAGGATCAGCTGCCCGCGCGACCATTCCGACACCCGGCCCAAGGCCAGTCGCACCGAATTCACCGCCGCCGGATCCCAATGCGCGGGATGGGTGACGCCAACCGCGTCGGGCAACGGTCGTCCGTCGGTCGCGGTATAGGCCAGTGCCCGCAGCGCATCGGCGATCAGTGTTTCGCTGCGGTGCGTGGTGTTGTCGGCAGCCGCGATGCCGCCCGAATCACCCACCCGGTCCACGAAATCGCTGATCACCAGCCCCGGCTCGTTGAGCTTCGGGTTTTCTGAGGGCACGCCGACCTCGGGCGGGCGTTGTCGGTACAGCGTCAGCACCGGCTTCCGGGTCACCGCCCGATCGGCGGTGACTGCCGCGAGGTTGGTAGCCCCTATCGAAAGGCCCAGTGCCAGCCGTTCGGCGTCAGCCATGTCGTCTCATCGTGCGCATCGGCACCAATTTATCGGCTGCACCGGTTGTGGCTGGCAGCCACGTCGTCAGCGAATCGTGCCGACGCCGGCAATCAGCGGTAGGTCCAGCGCGGTCACCCAGCCCGGCGGGAGGTCGTTGACGGCCGGAACCGCATTCAGTGCGCGCATTCCGGTGGCCAGGCACCCGGCAGCGGCGGCGTCCCGCCCAGATCCGTCGGTGAACCGGAATGCGGTCTCTTGGGAGATGCTGGGGGTGCCTTCGATATCGACCCGGTAGACGTCGTCCTTGGTGCCGGCCGGCCAGTCCGGCGCGGCGTCGAGCCCGATGCGGTTGACGTGCTCGAGCTGAATCCTGGTTTGCCCCTTGTAAACGCCGTTGATCGTGAAACGGACCGCCGCGACGTGGCCGGCCGCAATGACGCCCTTGGCCGTCTTGCGCTCGTTGGGGGTGATCCACTTGTCCCACGTGGTGGTGATCTCGTCGAGCATGATGCCGGCGGCGTGGGCGATCATCGGGACGGTGCCGCCCCACGCGAAGATCAGCACGTCCCGGTTCTCCAGCATCGGACGGTATTCGGGCTCGCGCCCGATGCCCATCTCGACCTCGTAGTCGCCCTCGTAGTTTGTGTAGTCGAGCAATTCGGAGGCGCGGACCGTGCGCACCTCCGAACACAGCCCCATCAGAGTCATCGGGAAGAGGTCGTTGGCGAAACCGGGATCGATACCGGTGGTGAAGCATGACGACTCGCCCAGCTCGCACGCCTCGGTGATCGGCTGGATCCAGTTAGGCGGGTTCAGGTGCATGGTCGGCCAGACCCATGGCGTCATCGCCGTCGAGCAGACGTCGATGCCGGCTCGCAAAAACCGCGTCATCACGGCGATGTTCGCGTCTGCGTGCGCGGCGGTCGGACCGTAGTGAACCAGCGCGTCGGGCTTGAGTGCGATCAGCGCGTCGACGTCATCGGTGGCGGTGACGCCGATCGGGCCGGCCAGCCCGCAGATCTCGCCGACATCCCGGCCGACTTTCTGAAGGTTGCTGACGCCGACGCCGACGAGCTCGAACTCCGGATGTTTGACGATCTCCGCGATCACCATCTTGCCGACGAACCCGGTACCCCACACCACCACCCGCTTAGCCATGCGTCACCTTTGCTCGAGGAACCCTCGATCACCCTAGGCGTGGCTGCGGTCACCCTTCGTCGGAAACCGGAAAGTCATGCGTTCGATCAGCCGGTCGCGCAGTGTCAGCGTATGCAGCAGCACCGCCGAGACATGCGCGGCGATCACCAGCATCAGCGTATAGGCAATCACCGAATGAGCTTGGCGCAGAACCCAATACAGCTGCGCATCGAACGGCGCGATACGCGGTAGGTAGACGGAGCCGAACACGACGACCGGCCCGCCGGCCGCGGAAAGCATCGCCCAACCCACCAGTGGCTGCACCAACAGCAGTGCATAGAGCAGCTTCTCGGACAGTCCCACGAGTCGGCCTTCCAGCTTCCCGATCGTCGGTGGCCACGCCGGCGGGGGGTGCCTGAGCCGGTTGACGACGCGTACCACCATGACCAGCAGCACGAGCGCACCGAGCGTCTTGTGCACGGTGATCAACCGGGCGTAGGAGCCGACGGAGTTCACCATCACGAATCCGACAAACAGGGCTGTGAAGACCAGCGCGGCGGTCAGCCAGTGCAGCGCCCGACTCGTTCGGGTGAACCGCTTCGGCTCGGTCATAGTGTGTTCTCCCCGGTGCGGCGGCGGTAGGACGCGGCGTAGACGGCTGATCGTGCGCTCAGCAGCGGATCGTCGGACGGCTCGATGCCCGGCGGCAGCACCAGCGGATCGAAATTGATGTCGCGCGCATTGCCGCGTCCGTCGTCCGCGACCGTGTCGAGGGTCAGCACCCCCGCGTCGACGGTGCGGCGATCGGCGGGCCATGGAAGCGTCGCATCGGTGGTGGGGTCGGACGGCTTGCCGACCGTCAGCATCAGCCGCCAACGCAGTGGGCCGGCGCGCAGCTGCTCGACGAGCGGACCGAACAGCGCGTCCGGCCCGGTCGACGGTGGCAGCGCCTGCTGCAACGGCGTCAGCGCCCATCGCACCGGTAAGCGCTGACCCGCCGCGTTGACGAAATAGAAAGCGATCAGTCCGCTGAACGTGCTGTCGGCGAAGCCGGGCGTTGGCTTGAACTGCTTGAGGATCGCCATTGCCCGCGCCGCTGGTGGATGGGCGGCGTAGAACCGCGTCATCGCGGCCGGGTCGGGCTTTCCGGTCTTCGGGTCCGGGACCGTAGCGGCCAGCCGGTCGTACATGCTTTGCGGCGAAGGGTCCGGGAACACAGGCAGATTCAGCATTGCCGTGCGCCACTGGTCGCTGCCTGGGAAGCCGAACGCAAGGCCGAGCCCACGCCCGGTCCCGGACGAGTCGACGGTGTGCGGATTACCACCGGCGGCCGAGAAGCGACCGATCACCGGCGTGCGGCCGGGCGCGAACACCGTCGCGGTCGACAGTTCGGTGCCGTTGCCGTTGCTGTCGAACCAGCCGATGACCGATACGCCTTTGGCGTGGTTGGTGCGGTAACCGTGGTGTCGTCCGAATGCCTTGTTGAACGCGTCGAGGAATGCCTGCGGAGTGATCCGCTTTGGGCCGACCCAGTTGAAGGCCGTCAGGAGCGCCCCCGCGTCGACCGCGAGGAAAGCGCCCACCGCCGCGGCTCCGCGCACCACGTCGCGACGGCTGGGCCGACCGGTCTCGGTCGGTTCGGTCATCGGCGAGCTCCTTCTCCGCGGCGTCCCTGGAGGTAACCACGTCAATTCTTGGGCATCGGTTCGGTGGCGGCATGCCAGAAACGCACGTCGTGGGCAAAAGGCCGCAAAACCAACCCGCGCAACCGGCGCGGATGACACGATCCCGTGTGACCACGACGTCGCGGGAGATGACCATGACCGGCAAGGCGATTCTGATTGCGGCCCTGACTGCATTCGCATCCACGGTGGGTATGGGTGTAACGGCTCAGGCCGACCCGCCCACCAAGGTGACGTATCAATTGAGTGGCAGCGCGCCGATCGCCGACTATGTGTCCTACCAATTGGACGCAAGCCAACGGCAGGAGACGCACGTGACGCTGCCGTGGAAAACCGATTTCACCGTCGTCGGCAACAAGGTCTTTGTGATCAGCGCGCAAAGCCCCGGGTCGATCACGTGCACAATCCTGGTCGACGGCAAGGTCGTCAATCAGGCGACCGCGAACGGGGCGCCGGCCCGCACGGTCTGCTCGAATTGACCGCTCAGGCGCGTCTCCGGGATTTCGGCGGCGGGTAGACCAGACGCCCGATACTCGCCGACAGCCAGCCGATTGCCCAGCCGCCGAAGAACACCAGGAACGTGTGCCGAGTGCCGTCACCGGCGTGCGTCCATACCGCTGTCAGGACGACGGCCCAGAGCACCGCGCAGGCGACGCTGTACCCGACGTAGGTACCAGAGTGCTTGCGCAACAATCGGATTCGTTGCCTGAAGCCGGACCAGGCCAGCGATAGCCGGGCTCGCCGAGGTAGGTCCCCACCGTGGGTGTCGTCGAGCATGGTGATCAGCTCCTCGCCGTAGCGGCGGCGCCAGGCTGCGGGGTACCAGCGCAGTACGCGCTCAGCGTCGCGGGGATTCACTGAGCCCAGCCCGGATTGGGGGCATGCAACGCGATGCCGAGGCGGCGGGCACCTTCGGCGGCGATCGTCCCGAGGCTGCGTACCGCCGCGGTCAATTCCGACTGGCCCGCCGCGGTCAATCGGTAAGGGCGACGGCGTTCTTCATGGCCGGCCGGTTCGATCAGCCCAGCCTCTTCGAGCGCGGTGATCGCGCCGTACAACGTCCCGGGACCCAGTGTCACGCCGGCGAACCGTTCGATGTCGCGAGCCAGCGCATAGCCGTGCTTGGCGCCCGAGGCCAGGCTGGTCATGATCAGCACGCCCGGATCGTTTCGCCGGAACGGTTTGCGTGTCGGGCGGGAAGAGCGCGCCATGGCGGCAGTTTACTACGTTGCACGTAGTACGCCAAGCGTAGTATTCCGATCGGTCCGCCCTGCGTCGTCGAGGTGAAAGTTGCCCGGTCCGTACCGCATGATGTGCTGATGTTCGGGCTCGTCGTCATCGTGGTGCTGATCGCCATCGTCATTGTCGGAACGGTGCTGGGCCGGCGCTACCGGGTGGGTCCACCGGTGTTGCTGATCGGCCTGGGCGCACTGCTCGGCCTGGTCCCGCGATTCGGCCACGTCCGGCTCGACGGCGAGATCGTGCTTCTGCTGTTCCTGCCGGCCATCCTCTACTGGGAGAGCCTGAACACCAGCATCCGTGAAATACGCGCGAACATGCGCGTGATCGTCTTGCTCAGCGTGGGTCTGGTGGTGGCCACCGCGGTCGCGGTGTCGTGGACGGCGCGGGCGTTCGGGATGGAGTCGCATGCCGCCTCGGTGCTCGGCGCCGTCCTCTCCCCGACCGATGCCGCCGCGGTCGCCGGTCTGGCGAAACGGCTGCCGCGCCGCACGCTGACGGTGCTGAAAGGCGAGAGCGTCATCAACGACGGGACCGCGCTGGTGCTGTTCGGGGTGGCGGTGTCAGTCGCCATGGGCGGTGCGCCTGTCGGCCCGATCGACCTGAGCGTCCGGTTCGTCGTGTCCTACGCCGGCGGCATCGCCGCCGGGCTGATCGTGGGCGGTGCCGTGACGTTCATCCGAACCAGGCTCGATGCGCCGCAGGAAGAGGCGGCGCTGAGTCTGCTCACGCCATTCGCCGCGTTCCTGCTCGCCAACTCCGTGGAGTGCAGCGGTGTGGTCGCTGTGTTGGTCAGCGCGCTGGTGCTCGCCTACGCCTCACCGCGGGTGATCCGGGCGCGTTCCCGGCTGGTGTCGTTCGCATTCTGGGACATCGCGACGTTTCTCATCAACGGTTCGCTGTGGGTGTTCGTCGGTGTCCAGCTGCCCAGCGCGGTGCGCGGGGTCTCGCGGGTCGACGGCGGTATCCACCGCGCCGTCGTGATGGCCATCGCCGTCACCGTCGTCGTGGTGGGCACGCGACTGGTGTGGGGTGAAGCCACCACGTGGCTGCTTCGCGCCGTGGATCGCCGCGAAGCACAGCGCGCCCGCCGGATCGACTGGCGTCAACGCATGGTGTCCGGCTGGGCCGGATTCCGCGGGGCGGTGTCGCTCGCCGCGGCGCTCGCGGTGCCGCTGACCACCCACAGCGGCGCCCCCTTCCCCGACCGCAACCTGATCATTTTTGTGGTGTCCTTCGTGATCCTGACGACGGTGCTCATCCAGGGCAGCACCCTGCCCAGCGTCGTGCGGTGGGCCAAGCTTCCCGAAGACGAGGCGCACGCCGACGAGCTGCGGCTGGCACGCTGCGCCGGTGCGCAGGCCGCGCTCGACGCCCTCCCGATGGTCGCCGCCGAACTCGGCGTGCCCGACGCGCTGCAGGATCGTCTGCACGCGGAGTACCAGAAGCACGCGGCACTGGTCAGGGCCAGCGATGACGGGGCGACCCGCGACGACGCCGAGGCGAAGAGCGACCTGATCCGCCAGGTGCGCTTGGGCGTGCTCGAACACAAGCGCCGCGCCATCACCGAACTGCGTGACGAACGCCGGATCGACGACATCGTTCTTCTCGAGCTTCAGGAATCGATGGATCTCGAAGAAGCCCGGCTGCTCGGGCCGTCGGGACCCGACTAGCCGATCGCGTTAACGCGAGCCAATTTTCGCGACGATTTGGCTGGCGATGTCCACCGCGGAGTTACCAGGATTCGGGCTGCACGTGTTGACGTCGACGACGACGTTGTTCTTGGCCGACAGCGCGTGACCGCAGGCCCAGCCGCCGGCCTTGGCTTGTTCCTGCGTCGAAACCGTGCTCACCGTGTCGTTGTCGTAGGAAATCGGCGCGACGTCCCACACCGTCCGCGATTGCGTATGGGTGTATTGATGGCAAGCCGGCCAGCGCAGCGCAGAGGCGACTAGGAAAACGTGCGCCTGCTTGACGGTCGGGAACAACACCACCGCCTGCTCGGCGTAATGGGTGAAGTTGTCGCCGTCGTTCAGCTCCTGATCCCGCATGCCGGTGTAGCCACTGTTGGCGTACACCGGCGCCTGGACCGCACCATCGATGGCCAGGCATTCCGGTGGCTTCATGGCGGAGCTGTCGTCCGACATCTTGTCGTGCCGGCGGACGAGCGCCATGGCGGTGGCGCCCATCAGCGGGTTGATCTGCGCGGGGGTGAGCAGTAACGAGTCGAGTTCGCGTTCGACGACCGGCCTCGGGATCAACGAAGTGATGGTCGTGGTCGACGTCGGGTTGGGCTGGCTGCTTCCGCCGCACCCGGCAACGAGGATCGCTACACCGGCCATACCGAAACCGGCCGCCACCTGACGCATTCTTCGCGTTCCCATCCCCTCGTCGTCCCGACCTGCTTTGCGGTCACACCCATCGGCGTTGCCGGTCAGAACCCGCAGCCGGAATTTTACCCGCGGGCGGCCGGTGCCAGCCCGAGGCGCACGGCGAGGCGCCACGTTCGGACCCCGATCTTCGGTGTTCATGCCGTATTCAGCGAAAAGTCAGTGTTAGATCGTTGACCGCACACGAGCGCCGGTTGTGCTGGGTATATGCGTCTTGTTCAGGTCGCGAACTTCTACGGGCCCCGCTCCGGCGGCCTTCGCACGGCCGTCGACCGGTTGGGTGCGGAGTACTGCGCGGCCGGCCACGAGGTATTCCTGATCGTGCCGGGGCGTCATGCCGAACACGCGCATCTGTCGACCGGAGTCGAGCGAATTACCGTGCCCGCCAAACTGATTCCGTTCACCGGTGGATATCGTGCGGTATTGCCCGGGCCGGTGCGCACATTGCTGACGTCGTTGCGACCGGACACGCTGGAGGTGTCCGACCGGCTCACGCTGCGGTCGCTGGGCCGCTGGGGCCGCGATCACGGCGCGACGACGGTGATGATCTCCCACGAGCGGCTGGATCGCCTTGCCGGGCAGATACTTCCGCGCCACATCGCACGCCGGTTCGCCGACTTCGCCAATCGGCGCACCGCGGCCAACTACGACACGGTGGTCTGCACAACCGGATTCGCGCGTGAGGAATTCGACCGCATCGGCGCGATCAACACCGTGACAATTCCACTCGGCGTCGATCTCGAGACGTTTCACCCGTCGCGGCGTTCCCTGCAGGTGCGCCAGCGTTGGGCCAAACCGGGCCAGATACTGCTGGTGCATTGCGGCCGGCTGTCGGTGGAGAAACGGGCCGATCGCAGCATCGACGCGGTGGCCGCCCTGTGCGACGCCGGCGTCGAGGCCCGGCTGGTCGTGGTGGGCGACGGTCCGCTGCGGGCCAGGCTGCAGCGCCAGGCCGCCCGACTGCCGGTCGACTTCACCGGCTTCATCTCCGACCGGCACCGCGTCGCCGAGCTGCTGGCCTCCGCCGATGTCGCGCTGGCGCCCGGGCCGCACGAGACCTTCGGGCTGGCAGCACTGGAATCGCTGGCCTGTGGCACGCCGGCGGTGGTGTCGCGCACGTCGGCGCTGGGCGAGATCATCACCGCCGACAGCGGCGCGCTGGCCGACAACAACGCCGAGGCCATCGCCGAAGCGGTCGCCGGCGTGGTCAGTCGCCCCGAGGAGCATCGACGCGCCTGCGCCCGGCAACGCGCCGAAATGTTCACCTGGCAGCGGGCCGCGGTCGGGATGCTGCACACCCTCGGAGCCGTCTCGACGGACGACGGTCCAGGCGACAATCAGCACACCGCCTAGCTGTTAGCCGGAGTTGGCCGGCCCCACCTGGCCCGTCAACGGATTGACCTGGACGGTCATCGGACCGCCGGGCCCTTGCTTGCCTTGCGCCGCCGCCGCGCGCTGCTGCGCCGCGGCCAGCGCGTTGATCACCGGGTTGTTCTTGGCCATTTCGCGGCGGTCTTCTTCGGAGAGCTCGTAGAACGACCACAGTCCCCACGCGGAGGGCCGGACGTAGATCGTCACCTTTTGATGCCGGCGCTTGTTCGCCGACAGCACCGCCGGAATGGCCACGACCCGGTCCAGGGTCGCGGAACTGACCATCTCCTGGGCGATCTTGTCTACGTCCACTCCGTCTTGGAGTTCGTAGACCATCGACTGGTGGGCTGTGTGGTGTGGGCCTTGGAGGGCCATGAACCACGCCATCCGCGTCTCCTTCGCTCGTGAGTGTCAGCGCAACTGTAGAGGACGCGCGATAGCCGCAGTGTCGATTGGCTTTGCGGCTTGGGCTAATTGGTGTCGGGGAAGGCGACCTGCGCGGCCGGCGCGCCCCGGGCCACCACGACCGGCATCGACGTCGACGAATTGGTCTGCAGGATCGTCTGCACCACTTCGATGAGGTCCTCGACGGGCATCAGCTTCCCGGGCATGCAGCCGCCGGACACCCACAGCGGGTAGGCCTTCATCGCCAAGTCCATGTCCCACCCGGCGTTCATTCCTGTTGCCGCGTCGCCCTCGCCGCCGGCGCATTCGCCCACGATCAACGAGGTGAAGCCGACGTCGGGGTGTTCGGCTCGCCACGCTTCGACGAGTCGTTCCAGCGCGGCCTTGCTGACGCCGTACGCGCCAAGGCCAGGCCACGGCGGACCGAAGCTGCCGGCGTCCGAGGAGAGGTAGACCGCCTTGCCCGCCGACGCGGTCAAGTGCGGGATCGCCGCCGCTGTGGCCAGCGAGGCGCCGATGACGTTGGTGTCGAAGATGCGCCGCCACGTGTCGACCCCGGTGTCGACCATTCGCACCAGCGGGCTGATCGCGGGCGTGTAGATGAGGTTGTCGATGCCACCCATTGACTCAGCCGCCTGGTCGAACGCCGACCGGCAGGATTGCTCGTCGGTCACGTCGCACTCGATGGCGACCGCGCCTGAACCGGCTTCCTCGGCTGCGGCTTCGATCCGCGCCCGGCGACGCGCCAACAGCGCGATCTGGCCGCCTCGCTGCGCAAGACCGATGCCGATACAACGCCCGAGCCCGCTCGATGCACCGACCACGACTGTCCGTGACATTTTCGCCCTTTCCTGTAACGCTGCCGCTGGAGGCACAGCGTATCCGCCGTCACAGGGTTGTTCTACAGTCGAGCCCATTCCGACACCGTTGCGTGGCCGTCCGGATAATCGGATGTGCGTAGATTGTGAGTTTAGACACGTTCGGCTATGGGCTAACCAAGGCTCGATAACAGCATGTGCGCCGCTAGCGCACTCGGAAGTTGGGGCAGCGAGATGACTACTTTGACCGTTTCCGAAATCACCAAGGACGAGCGCGATTACGACAACTGGTTGGCCACGCTGTCGCAGGCATCGGAGCGCCTCGATGACCTTCAGACCGTGGTCGACGAACTGCGTGAGTTGTGCACCCACGGCGAGGTGGTCCGCACCAGCGACGTGATGGCCGTGCTGGAAAGGCATCACGCCGTCGCCTAGGCCTAGGCGCCGCCTTGCCCTCGTCAGTACCGTGAGCTAGATGAAGTACCTGGACGTCGAGGGCGTCGGCCGCGTCAGCCGCATCGGACTGGGCACCTGGCAATTCGGATCGCGTGAATGGGGCTACGGCGACAGCTACGCCTCTGGCCCCGCACGCGACATCGTCCGCCGCGCCCGCGCACTGGGCGTGACATTTTTCGACACCGCCGAGGTGTACGGGCTCGGCAAAAGTGAGCGGATCCTCGGCGACGCGCTCGGCGACGAACGCGATCAGGTCGCCGTGGCCAGCAAGGTCTTCCCCGTCGCACCTTTCCCCGCGGTTGTCAAGCAACGCGAGCGCGCCAGTGCGCGACGACTGGGGTTGTCCCGCATCCCCCTCTACCAGATTCACCAACCCAATCCGATCGTCCCCGACTCGGTGATCATGCCGGGCATGCGCGACCTGCTCGACAACGGCGCGATCGGTGCAGCCGGAGTCTCGAACTACTCGCTGTCCCGGTGGAAGCAGGCCGACGCGGCGCTCGGGCGACCGGTGATCAGCAACCAGGTGCACTTTTCACTCGCGCATCCGCAGGCGCTTCGGGAGCTGGTTCCGTTCGCCGAGCAGCAGAACCGCGTGGTGATTGCGTACAGCCCGTTGGCGCAGGGATTGCTCGGCGGGAAGTACGGCGTGGACAACCGGCCAGGCGGCGTCCGTGCAATCAACTCGCTGTTCGGCACCGAGAATCTGCGACGCATAGAGCCGCTGCTGCAAACGCTGCGCGACGTCGCCAATGACGTCGACGCCAAACCGGCGCAGGTCGCCCTGGCCTGGCTGATCGACCTGCCGGGCGTGGTCGCCATACCCGGCGCGTCCAGTGTCGAGCAGCTCGAATTCAACGTTGCCGCAGCCGATATCGAGCTGAGTGCGCAGGCCCACGCGGCGCTGACCGACGCGGCCCGCAACTTCCGGCCGGTGTCCACCAAGCGATTCCTGGCGGACTCGCTTCGGGAGCGACTACACCTCGGTTAGCCCAAGCTCACCAAGTGGTCGATCGAGTCGACAGGCAATTGCCCGTCGACGTATGCCGTTACGACCATGTTGTTCAACGTGATTGAGCCTTTGTGGTTGTCCAGAAACGCGGTGTCCGCGGCATCGCGGCCGGTGGCGATGCGCACCATCGACTGCCGCGGCGCCAAGCACGTCGCGTCGACCACCCGCCACTCGCCGTCCACCAACGCCTCGGCCACCGCGTGAAAGTCCATCGGGTCGCAGCCGGGTGCGTATACCGCCACCAGTCGCGCCGGAACGTTGACCGCACGGAGCAAAGCAACCACGAGGTGGGCGTAGTCGCGGCACACCCCGGCGCCGGCCAGAAGCGTGTCGGCGGCCCCGTCGATCGGATCACTGGATCCGGGAACGTAATCCAGTCGCGCCCCGACCCAGGCGGCAACCTTCTCGAGCAACGTCGCCGAATCGGTGTACTGCCCGAACTCGGTTGCGGCGAAGCCGAAGAACTTGTCGGCCTCGGCGTAACGGCTCGGCCGGAGATAGGTGATGACGTCGATATCGCGGACCGGCGCGGGCTCCGCCTCGCCAGCGACCGTCGCCTGATACGACAGGCTCACCGCTCCCTCGCCGACCTCTATCGAGTGAATCCGGGTGTCATGCGGTCCGACGATCTCACGGGGTTGAATCGGGTTGCCGTTGAACGTAATCGCCAATGATTCGCTGACGTCGAGACCGGGTTGTCGCGCCACGGCCACCTGGAACTCCAGTGTGGTGGGCGCGGTGACCTCGACATCGATCTGCGCGCCGACTTCGCGATTGGCCAGGGCCGTCGCTTCGCGGTCGCCATTGTCGTGCCAGGTGGGCATGCTGCTACCGCACTTTCGTTGTCGCAACAAATTGCGCGTCGAGACAATATGTTGCCGTCGACCGATGTCCGACGAATTACTTCGCACACGCCATCGGCTGCGGACTCAACCAGGGCACAGACTTCGAGTCCAGAGTATAGAGCGACCCTGACTTAAAGGATGTACAGCATCTCCTGGTAGGTGGGTAGCGGCCACAGGTCGTCGGCCACAATGCCTTCCAGCTCGTCGGCCGCAGTGCGGATCGCGGTCATGGCCGGCAGCAACTTCTCCTGTGCGTGTTTGGCTTCATCCAACGCCGTCTCGGCCGAGTGATCGCCCAGCGCCGCCTTGAGCTCCGCGAGTCCCGACTCGAGGTCCGCGATCTGAGCCGAAACCGTTTCCAAGGCAGTCGTGCTGGCCGTCACACCGGCGGCCTTCAGCGCCACGACGTTCTGCGCCAGCTCGGTCTGGTAGCGGATTGCCGCGGGCAGGATGACCGTGGTGCCCATCTCGAGCGCCAGCTTGGCCTCCACTCCGATCGTTAGCGCGTACTGCTCCAAACGAACTTCGTAGCGGCTGTGCAACTCACGCTCGTTGAACACGCCGTACTTCTCGAACAGCTCGATCGCGTCGGGCTTGATCAGCTCCGGGATTGCGTCCAGCGTCGTCTTCAAGTTCGGCAGGCCGCGCTCGGCGGCCTCGATCTGCCAGTTGTCTGAGTAACCGTCGCCGTTGAACACCACCGCTCCGTGCTCAGTGATCACTTCGGTGAGCAGCGTTTGCACGGCCTTGTCGAACTCCTCCCCGTCGGCGACCGCCTGCTCGAGGATCGACGCCATGTAGTCGAACGAGTCGGCCATGATCGTGTTGAGCACGATCATCGGAACGGCGACCGTCTGCCCAGAGCCCGGCGCCCGGAACTCGAACCGGTTACCGGTGAAGGCGAACGGGCTGGTGCGGTTGCGGTCACCGGCGTCGGTCGGCAGGGGTGGCAGCGTGTCGACACCGATGATCATGGTGCCCTTGCCCTTTGACGACGTCGCCGAGCCCTTGGCAATCTGGTCGAAGACGTCGGCGAGCTGCTCACCAAGGAAGATCGAGATGATTGCCGGCGGCGCCTCGTTGGCGCCCAGGCGGTGGTCGTTGGTCGCCGAGGCCACCGAAACCCGCAGCAGCCCACCGAACTTGTGGACGGCGCGAATCACCGCGGCACAGAACACCAGGAACTGCGCGTTCTCGTGCGGGGTGTCACCAGGGACCAGCAGCGAACCCAGTTCGGAGTTGCCCATCGAGAAGTTGACGTGCTTTCCCGATCCGTTGACACCTGCGAACGGCTTCTCGTGGAACAGACACTCCATGCCGTGCTTCTTGGCAACCGTCTTGAACACCGTCATCAGCAGTTGCTGGTGGTCGGAGGCGATGTTGGCGCGCTCGAACATCGGCGCGATCTCGAACTGGCCGGGGGCCACCTCGTTGTGCCGGGTCTTGGCCGGGATGCCGAGCTTGAACAGCTCGCGCTCGGTGTCCATCATGAAGCCGAGAACGCGTTCCGGAACGGCGCCGAAGTAGTGGTCGTCGAATTCCTGGCCCTTGGGCGGCTTGGCTCCGAACAACGTCCGGCCGGCGTTGATCAAGTCTGGCCGCGAGAGGAAGAAGTGCCGGTCGACCAGGAAGTACTCCTGCTCAGGCCCGCAGAACGAGACGACGTGGTTGAGGTCCTTGTGGCCGAACAACTTCAAGATGCGTTCGGCTTGGGCGCCCATCGCCTGCTGGCTGCGCAGCAGCGGGGTCTTGTAGTCCAGCGCCTCGCCTGTCATCGAGACGAAAACCGTTGGTATGCAGAGCGTTTTGCCGTTCGGGTTGTCCAGGATGTAGGCCGGGCTGGTGGCGTCCCAGCCGGTGTAACCGCGCGCCTCGAAGGTGCTGCGCAGCCCGCCGGAAGGGAAGCTGGAGGCGTCCGGCTCGCCTTGGATCAGCGTTTTGCCGGCGAACTCGGCGAGGCTCTGGCCGTCGGACACCGGCTCGAGGAAGCTGTCGTGCTTCTCCGCGGTGAGCCCGGTCATCGGGTAGAAAACGTGCGCGTAGTGGGTGGCACCCTTCTCCAGTGCCCAGTCCTTCATGGCGACCGCGACCACGTCGGCGACAGCGGGATCGAGCTTGGCGCCCTTGTCGATGGTGGCGACGAGCGACTTGTAGGCCGCCTTCGGCAGCCGCGCTTGCATTTCCGCTTTGGTGAAAACGTTCGCCGCAAAGATCTCGCCCGGCTCTTCGCCCGGGTCGAAACTGATCGCGGGAGGCTCGTACGCCTCGACGTTGGTAATTGCTTGCAGGCGCACTGCATTGCCGCTCAATTGAGTCCCTATCGCCATGATGTCAGCTGGTTTGTGCGGCTGACATTAAGGACGATCGGTTCCGGGAATGTTACGAGGCTGTCACGCCCGCCGGTTGTGGGGTAAATATTCCGTGTAGCTAGGGCTCATTTGTAGCACCGGCGAAACCTACCGCTTGAACCGGCCGGCGAACCCGCGTAACGGCAGGTCGGCGCTGGTGAGCAGGCCGGGCGGTGCCGCGACGACGCCGGCGATGGCGGACAACGCCGGCATCCCGGTGACGGTCATGCCGATGGACGCGAAGTTCGACGGATCGGACAGATCCACACCGGGCTTCGGAAAGATCATGTGCTTGTTGTAAACACACGGGTCGCCCGTGATCTGGGTGATGTAGCAGCCCTTGATGTGCCAGCTGGGATCGGTGTGCGGCGTCATCTGCCATTCCAAATGCGTCTCCACCCGCGGCACCCCGTCGACCATGCCTTGGTATTTGATGTAGTTACCGCCCAGCGACCCCTTGGGCAGCGTGTACCAGCCCAGGTCGACATCTTTGGTGCAAGCGCCCAGCTCGTAGCTGAATTTGACCTCGTCGAGTGTCACGTCGAAACAGTCGGCCATCATCAGCACGCTGTCTGCGAACACCCGGGTGTATTTCTCGAGCTTGGAGGGGATCTCGGGATCGTCGACGGGCAGGCCGTAGCCGACTTCGATCCAGGTGTCCTTGGAGTGGTGACACGAGACGTCGACCGATTCGATGGTGGTGACGTTCTCGATTTCGGCGACATCGGCCGAACAGACCACCCCCAGAATCTGATTGAGCCCCGGGTTCATTCCGGTGCCGTAAAACGTCGAGCCGCCCTTCTCGCAGGCTTCTTGCAGCAGTTGGCTCACCGGCTTGCCGGAGGGGTGCGGGTGATTAGTGTCGCGGTGCCAGCCGGTGATCCAGTCGGCGGTCGTGACGATGTTGATGCCTGCCTCGAGCACCCGTACGTAAAGGTCCTCGTCGGGAAAGACGCCGTGGAACGTCACTACGTCCGGCTTGGCCGCAATGATCTCCTCGATGCTGCCCGTCGCCTTGACCCCGTTCGGCGCGGTACCGGCCAGCTCGCCGCTGTCCTTACCGACTTTCTCGGGCGAGTAGCAGTGCACCCCAATGAGTTCCAAGTCGGGACGCAGCGCGATGCGTTTGATCATCTCGGACCCGACGTTGCCGGTGGCCACTTGGAACACCCTCAGCGGTGTTGTCATTCGTTTCAGCCTTTCTCAGACGCGGCGTACACCTCGGCAGCGCTGCCACCGATGCCGTCGGGATAGAACTGTTTCGCCCAGTTGCGGATCGCGGTGAAACCCTCGTACTCGGCGGGCGCCAGCGCGGGTGGGTCCGAATAGCGTTGGTGCCGCCAGATTTCGATGTCCTGCTCGAACTGGCGGATCACCTCGTGGCCGAATTCGCGGGCCTTGGTTTCGGCTCGCTCCGAATCCTTGCCGGGCGTTCGGCCGATGTACACCATGAACCGGACGTCGGAGGTGGCCTCGTCAACCGGGGTGATGGCGGAGATGGTGCGGTTGTCGATCATCCCCCAGCTTTTGGTGACCGCGATGCCCAGCCCGCCGTTGATCGCTTCGACCCGGCTGTCGATGTCCTCGATCTTCTGGTTGTCGTCGCCTTCGAAGGTGATGGTGAAATCGACGAAGGAGACCGGCTGGGCGAAGTCGTGGCGAGTGAAGACAGGCACGATCGGTGTCTGGTGGACGTATTTGAAATGTGCGAAATCCACGCCGTTTTCGAGCACATACTGGGGATGCATCTCCAGGCGCTGTCGGAAGAGTCGCTGCTGCGGGTAATAGTCGGCGCTGCTGCTGCCGTCGTGGAAGTCGCTGAAGATGTCGGGCGCCTCGAAGAACGGCTCACGCCCGTCCACGTCGTGCCAGATGTAGACGGACTCGTTGCGCTCCACGACCGGATACGTCTTGATGCGCCGGCCGCGGTTCGGGCGATCCTGGTACGGAATGCACACGTTGCGACCCTCGCGGCTCCACTGCCAGCCGTGGAAGGGGCACTGCAGAACCTCGCCGACGACCTTGCCGCCGAACCCGAGGTGCGCACCGAGGTGCTCGCAGTAAGCGTTCATTACGGTGACCGCGCCGGACTCCGCCCGCCAGGCAACCATCTCCTGGCCGAAATAAGTCATCGTGTGGACGTGACCGACCGCGATCTCGTCTGACCAGGCCACCTGGAACCAGCCAGTCGGCTTCATCGACAACGGCGGTTTTGCCATGTGAGGGATAGTAACGAGTTCGCGGGCATTTTCATAGTGGGTCCTATGAAATGGCGGCCCGGTGATCAGTCAGGCGGCTCGGGGGCTTCCGTTTCCGGCTCCTGAACTGCCACGTCTTCCCGCTCGGCGGCATTGCCGGGCACGCCCTGCGCCTCGTGTTCTTCGGCAACCTTTTGGTCGAGACCGTCGACCAGGCGTTCGAGCTTCTGCGACCGGCCCAGCGGGTCCTCGTTCAGTTCGGTCATGTAGCCCGGGGTGCCCGAGTTGCGAGTCGTCGAAACGGCACTGCAGAGCGGCTAACATCGGCGGACATGGCTTCGGCGGACGTGCAGCAGCGGCGCAGCAACAAACGCGGCCTGGCCACCCGCGAGGCGATGCTGGATGCGGCGGTGCGCTCGCTGGCCTCTGGTGACCCGGGTGCGGTATCGGCGAGTCGGATCGCCAAGGAGAGCGGCGCGACGTGGGGTGCGGTGCAGTACCAATTCGGCGACGTCGACGGTTTCTGGGCCGCGGTGTTGCATCACACCGCGGAGCGGCGGGACGCGACAATGTCGGCCTTCACCAGCGCTGCGCCGGAAGCCCCCTTGCGGGAGCGGGTCGCGGCGATCATCGACACGCTGTATCACGGCCTGGCATCGCAGGATTCGCGGGCGATCGAGAATCTGCGGGCTGCACTCCCCCGCGAGCCCGACGAGTTGGAGCGCCTGTTTCCACGTACCGCGGCCGAGCTGTTCTCATGGGGCAAGAGCTGGCAGGAGACATGTCAACGGGCGTTCGCGGATCTGGGCGTTGACCCGCAGCGGGTCCGGGAGGTCGCCACGCTTATTCCGGGCGCGATGCGCGGCCTGGTGTCCGAACGCCAACTCGGCTCGTTCGCCGACCTCGACGAAGCACGTCAAGGGTTGACCAACGCTCTTGCAACGTATTTGGAGCAGTCACGGACTAGGTGACCCACTCGGGTTGCTGTTCGGTGTCGACAGCGGAGAAGTCCTTGTGTCCCAGGCCGGCGGTGCAACCGCCATCGACGACGAACTCCGAACCAGTTGAATAACTGGACTCGTCACTGGCCAGGTAGACCACCAGGTTGGAAACCTCTTTGGGCTCGGCCGCTCGACCGAGCGCGGTCTGGAAGATGTCGTCTGGCACCCACTCGGTCATCGGGGTTTTGATCAGACCCGGATGGATCGAATTGACTCGAATTCCGCTCGGTCCCAATTCCAGTGCGGTGGACTTCGTCAGCCCGCGCACCGCGAACTTGGTGGCGGTGTAGCCGTGGCAGGCGATGGTGCCGGCCATGCCTTCGATGGACGAGATGTTGATGATCGACCCGCGGCCCGCGGCCTTCATCGTCGGCACGACGGCGCGGATACCGAGGAAGACGCCAGTCAGGTTGATGTCGAGGATGCGCTGCCATTCCGCGAGCTCGTAGTCCTCGATGATGCCGACGTTGATGATCCCGGCGTTGTTCACCAGAATGTCCACGCCACCGAAGTCGTCGACCGCGGCCGTGACCAGGCGCTCCCAGTCTTCGGGCCGCGTGACATCCAGATGGACGTAACGGCTCTGTGCGCCAACGTCTTTGGCGACCGCCTCACCTTCGCTGTCGAGGATGTCGCCGAAGACCACCTTTGCGCCCTCGTCGACGAGTGACCGCACGTGCGAGGCGCCCATCCCGCGAGCCCCACCGCTGACGACCGCGACCTTGCCGGACAACCGACCTGCCATCGAACTCTCCTGCCGCACTGAGGTGGCGCCAGTGCCACCTTCGCGAGGGAGCCTATCGGCAGGCGGCGGCCGAGTGATCAGAACAGGATGCTGTCGGCGATTTGCAGCTGGGTCAGCAGCGCCTCGAGGCTGTTGACCATCGAGTCCTGGATGGTGAAGTACTCGGTCATGCCGTCGATTACTGGCGCCCCCGCCGATGCAATTTCCTGGGTGGTGAGGCCGAGATACTCGAGATGGTCGGTGAATAAGCCGGCGTTGTTGAGGCCGTGATCGTAGATCGACCAGCCGTCTCCCGATAGCGAGTAGACCTGCGTCGGAAAGAGATCGTTTGGAGTGACCTGGCCCAGCACCTCGTCGGCGCCGAATTCTTTGAACAAGTCGACAATGTATGGCTGCCATGACGTCGGGAACTCGTCGAGGAAGGAATTGAGGAATCCCCCTTGGGACGACGCGCTGTCACCCACCAGTACGAAATCCAAGGCTTTGCTGTCGATGCCGTAGTCATGAAGCTGCTGTTCTGCCATGCCGATGACGACGGAGCTTTGCGAGTACCCGAAGACATACAGCGGGTCATCAGCGCTGAAATCATGGGCGTCGTACTCAGTCTCGATCTTGCCGACCAACTCGCTGACGCCGTAGTTGACCGCATCGTTGAGGCTGCCGCCCGAGACGACCTCCGGCATGTCCAGAGTTGCTACGTTGCTGTAGTCGGGATCGACGGTCATCCCCGCCGCTTTCAGATACAGGTCGGCGGCGGCGTCGGCGTATGCCGGATTGTCAACCGGAATGATGACCAGCGCTTCGTCGTCGACCAGTTTGTAATCGAGATGCCGGACGGTAGGGGCGGATAGCAGAAAGAAAGAACTTGCGAGGATTGACGGGGCCGCAACAACTATGCTGACAGCGACTTTCGACATGGACTGTTTCTCCGGGGCGCGTCGACGCGAAAGCGCGTCGAGTGACATAGGTGTGTCCCGCTTGATTCAGGACGCTCGTATTCGCCGCCGCGGTTCGCCTTTGCCGAAAAGACGCTGCCGCCTTGGCGATTCGATAAACACGCCGCATTGACGTAGCTCATGCGGCGCCCCCCGTGTCGAACGGATAGGTCAAGCCAATCCAATATGCGCGTGAGCAGGCGTCCCGGAGCGGATCGGAAAAGCTTGTATCCCTAACCTCAGCATTCGAGGTCAAGAGCACGGTAATTCATTGCCGAGGCCAGCGCGAGCCACTTCCCCTGGATATCGCCGTTAACTCAAGAAATTCCACCGATCGGTGGACGAATCCGACTATCCGGATCGGAATTCCTCTTCAACTTTCTTTCCAATATCGGGATCCACGTTGCGCCAGTATTCGAATACCCGGGATAAAACCGGCTCTTTGACGCCCTTGGAAATGTGCCCAACGATGTTGTGCACGAGACGCTCTCGCGCAGCGTCGTCGAAAACCTCGCGCACCATGGTGCCGGCCTGACCCCAGTCGTCGTCCTCGGCGCGCAGCGTGTACGCGGCGCGGATCATCTCGCCGTCGGCTTGCCAGCGCACCTCCGCGGCTCGGGCCGGGTCGGCATGGGGGCCGCCATACGAGTTGGGAGCGTAGACCGGGTCGGTGACGTTCTTTATCCGCATTGCGCCGTCTTTGGAGTAGCTGTTGACCTCGACGTGCGGAGTGTTGACCGGGATCTGCCTGTAGTTGGTTCCGAGCCGCGCGCGGTGCGCGTCGGAATAGGAAAATCCGCGGGCCAGCAACATCTTGTCGGGGCTCAGCCCGGTGCCTGGCACGATGTTGTTCGGCTCGAAGGCGGCTTGCTCGATCTCGGTGTGATAGTCGGTGACATTGCGGTCGAGCGTCAACTTGCCGACCTCGATCAACGGATAGTCGCCATGCGGCCACACCTTCGTCAGGTCGAAGGGGTTGAAGCGGTAAGTCTTTGCCTCTTCGAACGGCATGATCTGCATCTTGAGGGTCCAGCTCGGGTGGTTACCGGCCTCGATCGACTCGTAGAGGTCGCGCTGGTGGTA
The DNA here is from genome assembly GCF_022430545.2 of Mycobacterium paraterrae. Taxonomy (NCBI): domain Bacteria; kingdom Bacillati; phylum Actinomycetota; class Actinomycetes; order Mycobacteriales; family Mycobacteriaceae; genus Mycobacterium; species Mycobacterium paraterrae. Next base: position 5,140,802 of record NZ_CP092488.2, read on the forward strand.
GTCGCCGTCTTCACCGGCCAGTTGGTCAGCATCTTCTTGCGTCAGGAAGTCGATGCCCTGATCGCTGATGAAGTGGTACTTCACCCAGAAGATGTCGTCGGCGGCGTTGATCCAGCTGTAGGTGTGGCTGCTGTAGCCGTTCATGTGGCGCCAGTTCTTCGGAATACCCCGATCCCCCATCAGCCAGGTCACCTGATGCGCCGACTCGGGAGACAGCGTCCAAAAATCCCACTGCATGTTGTTGTCGCGCAGATTCGTTGCCTGCATACGCTTTTGAGAGCGGATGAAGTGCTGGAACTTCATCGGGTCACGGATGAAAAAGACCGGCGTGTTGTTGCCGACCATGTCGAAGTTGCCTTCGGATGTGTAGAACTTCAACGCAAAACCGCGCGGGTCGCGCCAGGTGTCTGGGCTGCCGCGTTCGCCGGCGACCGTCGAGAATCTAGCCAGCGTCTGGGTCTTGGTGCCCGGCTGGAAGACAGCGGCGCGGGTGTATTGACTGACGTCGTTCGTGACTTCGAAATGCCCGAAGGCGCCGCCGCCCTTGGCATGTGGCTGACGTTCGGGAATGCGCTCGCGGTTGAACTGAGCCATCTGCTCGATCAGGTAATGATCCTGCAGCAGGATGGGCCCGTCCGGCCCGACGGTCAGCGATCGCTCATCGCTGGGCGCGGGAGCGCCGCTGTCGGTGGTGGTGTATCGCTCGGTCATGTACTGCCTCCTTGCTGAGCAGCCGCGCCGGATGGCTGAAGGGCGCGCCGACAGGTCAGGTACCCATAAACCGGTGAATCTAGACCGCGGACGTCACGCGGCGCGGCGCCTTGTTCGCCACCCGGACACGCGACTACGTGAATGTGGTGACGACGAGGGCGTGGCGACGGTCTTTACTCAACCTTGACCGTGCGTTGAATCCTCTGCCCGACGATCGGTGCATGGGTACGCTTCAAGCCGTGGAACTGGGGGTTTTGGGCCCTCTGCAGGTCCGGCACGATGGCGCCGCGGTGGTGGTACCGGGCGCCAAACCTCGCGCGGTCCTCACCATGCTCGGTTTGAGCGGTGGTTCTGTCGTCTCGGCGGAAACGTTGCTGGAGCTGCTGTGGGGCGACGATCCACCACGCACGGCCGCCAAAGCGCTGCAGACACATATCTCCGCGTTGCGGCGCGCACTCGGCGACGGATTCGTGAGGACACAGGGATCGGGATGGGTCCTCAACCCGCCCGCGACCGACGCGTCACGCTACAAACAGCTCACCAAAACCGGCCGCGACGCGGTTGGCGCCGGTGACATCACCCAAGCGGTGGCGTGCTTCGAGGAGGCACTCGCGCTGTGGCGCGGAACCCCGGAACTTCCTGATAACCGGAGGGGCATTGCCGAGAAGACCCGCTGGATAGAAAGCCATGCCGCGTTGGTCGAGGATCGCGCCGATGCATTGCTCGCGACCGGTCGCGCAGCGGAGATCATCGGCGAACTCGAAGCTGCGGTGGCCGACGCGCCACTCCGCGAGAGGCGTTGGGGTCAGCTGATGCTCGCCCTCTACCGCGCCGGGCGACAGGGTGAGGCCCTTGCCGCATACCGCAGAGCACGTTCGTTGCTCGCCGACGAACTGGGCGTCGACCCGGGGACCGAGCTACGCCGGCTCGAGGCCGCAATCGTCGCGCAAGACAACGCATTGGATGCTCCGGTGCTCCAGCAGGCTTCGTCGGTGATGCGCGCGGTGACTTTCATGCTGACCGACATCGAAGGGTCGACCGCGGCCTGGGAGGCCGATTCCGGCGCAATGGCCGTCGCGCTCGCGCGCCACGACGAGCTCGTCGAACAAATTGTGACGTCCCGCGGTGGCAGGTTGATCAAGACCCGCGGCGAAGGCGACGCCACGTTCTCGGTGTTCGACCGGCCATCGGGCGCGGCCGCCGCCGCGATGGAATTGCAAGACGCGATGTCCCAAGAGCCCTGGTCACTGCGTGAACCGATGCGCGTGCGCGTGGCATTGCATACCGGCGAGGCCGAACTCCGCGACGGCGATTACTTCGGCCGGGCAGTCAACCGTGCCGCCAGGTTGCGGTCACTGGCCGACGGCGGGCAGATCCTCTGCTCCGGGGCCACCGCGGAACTTGTCATCGACACCTTGCCCGACAATGTGGTCCTTGCCGACCTGGGCATGCGGCACCTCAAGAATCTGGCCCGCCCGGAGCATGTATTCGAGCTGCGGGTGGAAGCGGACGACGGCCGATCACAGCCGCCGACAGCTGAGGAGCCCTTCGAAAGGCCAGCGCTACCGGCGGTATTGACCGGACCGGGACCATTCGTGGGACGTGTCGAGGAATTGGCGCGGTTGTCGTTCGGCTGGCAGGCCGCCTTATCCGGCGGCACGCGCTCGGTGCTCATCGCCGGTGAACCCGGGGTGGGCAAGACGCGTTTGGGCGGCGAATGGTCGCAGCAGGCGTACGGACAAGGAGCGATCGTTCTCTACGGCCGCTGCGATGAGGATCTTGGTGCGCCCTACCAGCCGTTCGCCGAGGCACTGCGTTCGCTGGTGCCGTGCATCGGCTCTCAGCGCTTGCGAGCGTTGCGCGGTGTCGAAGCTCTGCTCGCCCTGGTTCCCGGATTGACCGATGTGCTACCGGATTTGGCTGCTCCGACGCGGTCCGATCCGGATACCGAACGTTACGCACTGTTCGATGCGGTCGTCGCGGTCATGGAGGCCGCTTCCGCCGGCGCGCCCGTCGTGTTGATCCTTGACGACCTGCACTGGGCGGCCAAGCCAACCCTGTTGTTGTTGCGGCACGTATTGCGTTTCGGTGAGCACGCCCGAGTACAGATCGTCGGGACCTACCGCAGCACCGATTTGGACCGTTCTCACCCACTTGCCGCGATGCTCGCCGATCTGCACCGCGACGGGACCGCTGAGCGCATCAACCTCGCTGGGCTGGACGGGCAGGACGTGACGGCCTACGTCGCCGAAGCCGGTTATGGCGACGAAGATCTCGCCGCTGCGCTGGCGTCAGTGACCGGCGGAAATCCCTTCTTCCTGATCGAGGCTTTGCGCCACGTCGAGGAAAGCGGCGGCAAGTGGGATCAAAGCACACTGCCGCAAGGCGTAAGAGAAGCCGTGAGCCGGCGGCTCTCCCGGCTTCCGGAGGCCACCAACAAGGCACTGGCCGCAGCGGCCGTCGTCGGCAGCCGATTCCCCGTCGATCTGGTCGAGCAGGTCGTCGAGCAAGACTTGGTAGACGCCTTCGAGGATGCCAGCAAGGCCGGCATCATCATCGAAGAACCCGGCGGCCGATACCGATTCAACCACGCCATCGTTCGTCAATCGCTGCTCGCCGAACTCGCCTCAGTGCGGCGCATGCGGTTACACCAACGCATCGCCGCGACCCTCGAGGCGCAGCCGGGATACGACGACGAACGACTGGCGGAGTTGGCGCACCACTATTTCGAATGCGCGTGGGCAGGTAACGCAAGCAAGGCTGTCGAGTACTGCCGACGAGCCGCCGATCAGGCGATGGCACGACTCGCCTACGAAGGTGCCGCCGATCTGTATGACCGCGCCCTGCACGCGATGGAGGAAATCGACGACGAACTGCCCGATCGGGAGGATCAGGCCGCCCAGCTTCTGGTGGCACGCTGCGAGGCGTCACTCGCCGCCGGCGATGTGACGTCAGCCAAGGGTGCTATTGCTCAATTGCGATCCGCGACAGTCGATTCCACTCGGCTCGCGGCATGGGCCACCTGTTTTGAGGGGCAGCTCTCGATGCTGACGGATCCCGAACGACTCGACGAGGTCGAAGCCGCGTTACGCACGGCCGCCCAGGAGCTGGCCGGGTTGGGAGATGCCGCCGGGGAGGCCACCGCGCACACCGTGCGGGCCGGCTGCCTGGCCCGGCTCGGGCGGGTCGGTGACTGCGAGATCGCCTTAGACGAGGCGCTGACGGCGGCTCGGCGTGCTGGTGAACACCGCAGGGTTAACGGCGTGCTGGCCAACGCGCCACTGGCTGCGCTCTGGGGGCCCAATCCCGTTCCGCGGGCCGGTGGCCGGTGCCTTGATGTGGTGCGGCTGCTGCGGATTACGACCGACTCCCCTGCCGTCGAAGCCACCTCGACCCGCTGCCAGGCGGTGTTAGAGGCCTTCCGGGGGCGTGCCGCCGCAGCACGTCGGATGATCGACGCGGCGCGCCGCACTGTGACCGACCTGGGCCTGCGTCATGCCCTGATGGAGGTCGAGCAATTCGCGGGCATAGTCGAATTGGTCGTCGGGGAACCGGCCGAGGCCGAACCGCATCTGCGTAAGGCTTACAACGGTTTTCGTCGGATGGGTCTTGACGCCGACACCGCCGAGACCGCCGCGCTGCTGGGGCGCGCATGCCTAAACGTCGGCCGGACCGATGAGGCCGACGAATTATGCTCGGAAAGCGAGAAACTCGCCGGCCACGCACTGAAGCCGTCGATAGCCTGGCGCGTGCTTCGCGCACATCTGTTGTCGCGCAGCGGGAGCCACGACGAGGCTAGGCGGATTGCCGAAGCTGCGGTGTCGTTGGCCGAGCGCACCGACGCCTTGGTCGACCACGGTGACGCGTGCTTTTCGCTGGCGCTGGTGTTGGACGCCGCTGGTGACGCCGCGCGGGCCCGCGCCGTTGCCGAGCAGGCAGCCGAGTTGTACGAGCGCAAAGGCGCTGTGGCCCTTGCCGAGAGGGCGCGGAGTGTTCTCGGGGCACCGGTCCCGCCGGCGGCGCCGGTTGTCAGCGAGGTTCCACCTATCAAGCCGGACAACGAGGCTGTTCGGGTGGGCGAACGGGTCATGGATGCTATTCACCGGTCGGCCTGGGATGAGGTGGATCGACTCTTCGCTCCAGACGTAACGGTTGAGAGTCGGCGAAAGGTTGTCGGCCTCACGGTGCGATCCGACACGGCACTGCATCACCTCAGGCACGAGATCGACTCTGGCACTGTGCAAGTAACTCATGTGATGGTAGCTGCGCGGGGCGATCGACTGGCGCTCTCACGATTAACAACGAGCTTTGCAGACGATTCCCCGGGGGCACCGCGCGACGAGCTTCTTCAGGTGTACATGATCGACGAGACTGGGCGGGTCGCGCGGCAAATTTGGTTTGACGTGGAGGACCTGGACGCCGCGATGGCGGAGCTCGATGCGTTGCACGTGCGTCTCGAACGTGAGACGGGTCGTCAGGCGTCGAGTGTCGGGAACCGGGCAACAGCCGTATTCGAACGGTTCTGGTCGTGTTCCGCGGCAGGCGACTGGGACGCCGTAGCGCAATTGATAGCCGACGAATTCCACGGCACCGATCACCGACGTGTGGTGAACGGCGGAAACCAAAAGGGCCGCGAACTCGTCATCGAGAGCATGCGAATATCCGGTGACATCGGTTTCACCTTGACGATGACACGCGTCATGGCAATTCGGGGCGAGCGTCTCGCGCTGACACGTGTACGAGCCTCGGGTCGCGATTCCGACGCGATCCAGGACGAGGCACTGAACATCGTCGAGATTGACGCCGATGGGAAGATCATTTCGATCGCGGTCTTCGACCTCGACGACTTCGACACTGCCGTCGCAGAACTCGATGCGCGATACATGGCTGGCGAAGCTGCGGTTTATGCGGACACGTGGTCGCCAATTGCGCGTTCGTACGCGGCGATGTGCCGCGGCGGGCAACCCCCGATAACGCCGGACGCCGTCACCATCGACCATCGTCGGGCCACGGCGTACGGTCCCAGCAAGTTGCGCGCCTTCATCGAGACCATGCGGGAAACAAGACAAGAGATCCGGCCATTTGTGGAAAGCGTTCATCGGCTGAATGAACGCGGGGCGGTAGTCAGTTACGCGGCGCGAGGAAACTCGGCGCAGGGCTTCGAGGCCGAATGGCAGGGCATCAACGTGGCAATGGTCGATGGCGATGTCGTCTGCCATATCGAGTTCTTTGATGAAACGGACCTCGACGCCGCAATCGCGACGTTCGATCGACTATGCGGGTTGTCGCGCCGGCTAGAAAATATCGCAAGCCGCGTCGCCGAACGCTTCTGGGAATGCTTCACGTCCCGCGACTGGGCTTCGATGGCGACTCTGCTGGACGAGGAGGTTGCTGTCGACGACCGCCGGCCAGCGACCAACGCTGGACTCCGGTTCGGCAGAGACGCAGAGATCGAAGACTCAAAAGCTGCCGCTAAAGTCGGCTTCACGACGTTGACGCCGAATGTCGTCGCGACGCGGGGTGAGCGTCTCGTCTTATCACGCACTCAGGCCACAGGCCAGGACCCGGACGCGATTCGTATCGACGTGCTTCACCTCATCGAGACCGATACCGCGGGGCACATCACGGCATTGGTGGTGTTCGAGGTAGACGATTTCGCAAGTGCCATCGAAGAACTCGACGCTCGCTACCTCGCCGGCGAAGCGGCGTCTCACGCCCACGCGTGGTCGATGATTGCAGAGTCATACGCCGCACTGGCCCGCCAAGAATTCTCAGCGATAAGCCCACAGGCCGCATTCGTTGACCACCGCCGGGGCACGTCGTTCGGGCCTACCAGCTTCAAGGCCGTCGTACACGTGGGATGGGATTTAGGCCAAGACATCCGGCCTTACATCGAGGCCGTCCACCGGCTGACAGACATCGGCGGAGTGTGCGCCTTTTCGGCGCACGGCACTTCCGATCAGGGTTTCGATGCTGAGTGGCGAGGATTAAGCCTTACAACGATCGACGGCGACGTGTTCGACCGTTGCGAATTCTTTGATGAGGTCGATCTCGATAAGGCACTTCGCCGGTTTGACGAACTCGATCGTCCGCCGACGCGGCTCGCGAATGCCGCAACGCGGGCCTTCGATCACATGTGGGCATCCTTCGCAGTCCGCGACTGGGCGGCAATCGCCGAAGTCGTGGCCGACGACGAAATTGTCGAGGATCGTCGGCGTGTGGTGAATGCCGGGGTACGGCAAGGCCGTGACGCCGGGATCGAGGAATTACGGACGGCCGCCGAACTCGGTTTCACGATAACGATGGAAAGCGTCATCGCAGTACGCGGCGACAGGCTCGCGCTCATTCGAGTGCGTGCTGCCGGCCGCGATCCGGAAGCGATCCAAAACGATGCGGCCAACCTCGTCGAGCTCGACGCCGACGGAAAGATCGGACATGTCGTGGTGTTCGACTTCGAGGACTTTGACGCCGCGATCGCCGAGCTGGACGCGCGTTACACCACAGGTGAGGCCGCCGCCTACTCGCATACGTGGTCAGTAATCGCCAATACATTGACGGCGCACAATCGGCGGGAAATCGCCCCGTCGACGTCCGACGTCGTGAGCATCGACCATCGTCGAGCGGCAGCTTTTGGACCCGGTGAAGGGCCCGACTATCTGCGGGCCGGATGGGAACTGGGTCAAACCCTTGATCTCTACGTAGAGAACGTGCACCGAATAAACCGCCTTGGCGCGGTCTTCACCTGGGCGGGCAACGGAAGCTCGCATGACGGCTTCGACGCCGAACGGCGCGGGACGACCCTGATGGAAGTGGACGGCGACCTAGTGAGCCGCATAGAGGTCTTCGACGATTTGGATGTGGATGTCGCCCTCGCGCGCTTCGACGAAACGTGCTGCCCCACAAAACGACTGCAAAACGCGGCGAGTCGTGTCTGGGAACGATTCGAGGTGAGCTACCCCGCTCGCGATTGGCCTGCGATCGCCGACTTGCTTGCGGACAGCGTCTACACCGATGATCGGCGCCGTCCGATCAACTCTGGCGTCCGCCGTGGCCCAGACGCACTGATCGCGGAGATGGTTGCGTTGGCCGACGTGGGTATCGACGTCACGTCGGAGGTCGTTGCGACTCGCGGTGAGCGCCTGGCTCTTAGCCGTCTTCGAACCGCGGGCCACGATCAAGGCCCTGAGGGGTTTGGGTCGTTAGATCTCGATGTTCTGGAGGTCGGCCCTGACGGACGTGGGATCGCCCGCGTCGTATTCAATCTCGACGACTTTGATTCCGCCATTACGGAACTCGATGCCCGTTATCTCGCCGGCGAGGCCGCTCCCTACGCAACAACGTGGTCGGTGATCTCGGCGAGTTACGCGGCGATCAACCGACAGCAGCTCCCGCCCATCACCCAAGACTGGATCAACGTTGATCACAGGCGAGAAGTTGCGATGGGGACAGATGACCTGTTCACCTACATCAGCGCCGAGACGGTCCCTAATCCCAACAATCGCACTTACGTCGAGGCTGTGCACCGACTCGGTGGGCATGGCGCACTGGTGACTTATGCGGCCAAAGAGGTATCGCGAGAAGGTTTCGACGCCGAGTGGCGGGGCGTCGCCATCATCGCGGTCGAAGGCGAATTGGTAAGCCGTATCGAGCTGTTCGACGAAGCGGACGTCGACCGTGCGGTCGCCCGCTTCGACGAACTCGCACGGCCCACACACCTGCTCGCGAACGCGGCAACCCGTGCGACAGAGCGCCTAAGGGCTTGCTTCACGACTCACGACTGGAGCGGTCTGACGGACGTGTTGGCCGAAGACCTCGTGGCAGACGATCGCCGGCGGGTGGTCGGTTTGGGCATCCGACGCGGACGCGAGGCCAACCTCGCGGACATTCGGGTGGGTGCCGACATCGGCACCGAGGACATCACATCGACGGTTATCGCAACCCGCGGAGACCGGCTATCCCTAGATCGTGCGCGCTTTTGCATGAACGATCAGCACCTCGATGCATTGAGCACGGAACTCCTAAGTCTAGTCGGAGTCGATGACAGCGGCCGAATGTCCGTTTGCTTGATGCTCGATTCCGACGATCTTGACGGCGCCATTGCAGAGCTCGATGCCCAGTATCTGGCTGGCGAAGCAGCACCGTATTCAAAGGTGTGGTTGACGTTGATGCGGGGCTACGCCGCCCTTAATCGACACGAGATGCCGCCGTTGACGCCCGATGCGCTCAATGTCGATCACCGACGAGCCCGAGGCTTTGCGCCCGGAGATCTCGCTGTATGGCTCGATGCCTCATGGGATCTCATGCCTGACGCGTCAATGTATGTCGCGACTGTGCACCGGCTGAGCGAGGCTGGAGCGGTTGTCACGCAAGTGGTTCGCGGCACAACGCACGACGGTTTCGATGCCGAGTGGCGAGAGCTAGTCATGTTGACGTCGGCAGGCGACCGCATGAGCGGCGTCGAACTCTTCGATGAGGAAGACTTCGACACCGCACTCGCACGCTTTGAAGGGCTGACTCGGCGACAATCCGGACCACAGAACTTGGCGACTCAAATCTCGGAGCGATTCGCGGATCACTTCGCGCAGCGCGACTGGGATGGGATGGAAAACCTTCTCGCCGAGAATCTGTTATCCGAGGATCGCCGCTCGGTCGTCAACGCGGGAGTTCGAAGAGGACGCGACGCGGACATGGCGAACTGGCGGGCAACCGCTGACCTTTGGGCCACTGTCGATTGGTCTACCGTCGCGATTCGCGGCGAGCGTCTCGCGCTGCTTCGTTTCGTCTTCACCAACGACGAGTCTCGCGAGGCGTTTGCCGCGACGGCACTAGCGGTCGTCGAGGTCAACGGCGACAGCCGAATCGAACAAACTGTCATCTTCGAACCCGACAAGCTCGAGGCCGCGATCGAGGAGCTTGATCGCCGGTACCTCGCAGGTGAAGCGGCAGCGCATTTTCGCACCTGGTCAGTCATCGCGCAGGCCTACGCCGCGCTCAATCGGAATGAATTACCCGCGGTCAGCTCAGACTTCGTCGACATCGACCATCGTTCCCTTACCTCCATCAATTCTGGCGATTTAATGGCATACCTGCGCGTCGGCATTGACGATGCGCCCCGCACCAACCTTTACGTCGAGGCGGTCCACCGGCTGACCGACGCCGGAGCGATTACGACCCACGTTGCTAACGGAACTACACCCGGCGGGTTCGACGCCGAGTGGCGCATAACTAACGTCATCACCGTCCGCGACCGTCTCATCAACCGTTGCGAAATGTTCGACGAGGCAGACCTAGATGCCGCGCTCGCCACATTCGATGCAATTGATACGTCGAAGTGCCTCGGTCCGGCGAACACGGCAAGCCATGTGGAGCAACGCTTCATGAATCATTTCGGTACCCGCGACTGGGACGCCATCGCGGGCATGATTGCAAACGACTTTTGTATGCATGATCGTCGCCGCACGGTCAGTTCCGGTGTAAGCCGTGGTCGTGAGGGCGAGATCGCTGCACTGAAAGCGATCGCCGACGTCGGCGTCACCGGCATGACACCAACTGTCATCGCGGTCCGCGGGGAGCGACTTGCACTCGCTGACTACTTCGTTTCAGACCGGTGGGGAGGAACACACGCGCTGAGCGTCGTTGAGATCGATGAGGAAGATCGCATCGCGGCCCGCGTCGGCTTCGACCTCGAAGATTTCGACGCCGCAATCGCCGAGCTTGACGCCCGCTACGCGGCCGGTGAAGCGGCCGACCACGTGTACATGTGGTCGCTGATCGTCGACATGCATGCCGCGGTCAATCGGCGCGAATTACCCTCGACCACAGAGAATCACGTCTACATCGACCACCGGCCGCTCGTCTCAGTGGAGGGAGTTGATCTCGCCGCATCCCTCCGTGCGTTGTGGGGCGTGTCATCAAAGTCCAGTGTGTATGTCGAGGCGGTGCACCGATTGGACGACTCCGCCGCCGTCGTCAGCCAGATGGTCAAAGCGACCACCCGCGAGGGCCTCGACACCGAATTGCGAATCATCGAAGTCGTGACGGTCGATGCTGGCAGGCTCAGCCGTATCGAAGTTTTCGACGAGACACACCTCAACGCCGCACTTACGAAGTTCGACGAATTAGTCTCTCAGACAAAAGGTCCTGAGAATGTAGCAAGCCAGATCTACGAACGCTTCTTGGAGCGCTTCGCCGCGCGCGACTGGGAGGCCGTTGCGCGAACGCTACGCAATGATATCGCCAACGACGATCGCCGCCGAGTGGTCAGCGCGGGGGTGTTGCACGGCCGAGACGCTACGGTCGCTAGCATGCGAGCGGCCGCCGATCTCGGAGTTTCCGCGATCGCTACGACGGTCGTCGCGACCCGAGGCGATCGCCTTTTGCTTGGTCGAGACCACTTCTCGGTCGGTGATCCGTCCGAGTCGAATTTTGCTGAGGTACTCGGAATCATCGAGGTCGACGCCGACGACCGGATCGTGGCGCGGGTTTCGTTCGACGTCAACGACTTCGATGCTGCGATCGAAGAACTCGACGCGCGCTACCTAGCCGGCGAGGCGGCGGTCCATGCTCAAACGTGGGCGACCGCTAGAAGGATTCGATCCGCCTATAACCGGCACGATGTCCTTCCAACGACACCAGATTGGGTGAACATCGACCATCGGCGCGGTCGAGCGTTCGCAGCAGGCGAGGCGACTTCGTATGTGCGGGCCACCTATGACGTCGCCCCGGATGTCAGGGGCCATGTTGAAGCCGTACACCGGTTGAGCGATGTCGGAATGGTCGTCACATCGGTACTCGTCGGCACCTCGAGTGCGGGTTTTTCGTTCGAGTGGCGCGAGGTCGCTCTTTTCGTATTTGAGGGTGACCTCATTCGCAGGTTCGAAGTCTTCGACGAGGCGGATCTCAATGCTGCCCTCGCACGATTCGACGAGCTCAGCCGGACAGTGCAGCCGGAAAACGACGCAGTCCACCTGATCGAGCGCCTTCGGGCAGCCTTCGCGACCAGGGACTGGACGGCCGCGGCAGAACTGCTCTCCGACGAGATCTACACCGACGATCGCAGGCGACTCGTCAACGCCGGCCTACGGCATGGTCGCGATGCCGAAATCGACTCGCTGAGGGCCGCCGCCGAGGTCGGCAGCGCGACTATCGACTCGGCCATCCTTGCGACCCGCGGAGAACGCCTCGCGTTGGGCAACTTCCGATTCTCCGCCCAAGACCGGCAGTCGCCCGCCTTCCACGCCGAAATGCTAGGCGTAATCGAAGTCGACAGTGCGACTCGCGCTGCGGCAATCGTGGTCTTTGATCCCGACGACATCGCAGCAGCCATCGAAGAGCTCGACGCGCGTTATCTCGCGGGCGAAGCGGCTGCGCACGCGCACACGTGGTCGGTGATCGCAGAATTTCAAGCGGCGGTCAGTCGACGCGAAGTCCCCGAAACTACTTCACATCCGGGTTATATCGACCATCGCCTGGTGGCGGGGGTCGACGGGGTCGACCTGAGGGCGGCCATCCGTGGTGCATTGGACGTCACGTCGAACTTTGTCGCCTACGCCGAGGTGGTACATCGCTTGGACGATCGTGGAGCCGTCTACACCCAAACGATGAAAGGGGCCTCGCTCGACGGCTTCGATTTCGAATGGCGCATGATCGAGCTTCAGATCGTCGACGGCGACTTGCTCAGCCGCGTCGAAGTTTTCGACGAGGCAGACCTCGACGCCGCACTCGCACGATTCGACGAGCTCATTCGCACGCCGTTGCCCGAGAACGACGCTATCCGAGCCTGGGCGCGGCTGATCGACGCCTTCAATCGTCGAGACATCGAAAATTATGTGGCGGTGAGCAATTCGGAAATGCGCTACGAAGACCGGCGACGCGGGATGCGTGATGAGTTTGAAGGCCGGGTTGAGCAACGCCGGGCGGTGCTTGCCATGTTCAACGCCACGCCGACAAGCATCAAGATGACCTCCCAGCCGATGGCCACGCGAGGTTCGCGCCTTGCTCTGATGCGCGTCGTCTATTTCGACACCGCGCACGCTGACCGGCCGACTACCGTCGAAATGCTGCAAATCGCCGAGGTCGACGACCGCGGCTTGCTCTGTTACAGCGTCAGCTTCGACCCCTCCGAGATCGACGCAGCATTCGACGAGCTGGACGCCCGCTACCTGGCCGGCGAAGCAGCGGCTTACGCGGACACCTGGTCCACGATCATGTGGACCACCGCCGCGTTCAACCGGCACGACATACCAGCGATGTCAACGGATCTGAAGAGTTTCGACCATCGACGGGGTATCGCTTTTGCACCCGGCGAGATTATCCCCTATATGCAAGCAACCCTCGACGTTGCCTCGGACATCAAGCTTCACGTCGAGACGGTGCATCGCCTGACCGAATTGGGCGTGGTCGTCACCCACGTGGCATACGGGACCTCGGGTGAAGGATTCAGCGCGGAATGGCGCGAAAATGCGCTGCTGACCGTGAAGGACAACCTGGTCAACCGCTTCGAGATGTTCGACGAGACCGACGTCGACGTCGCGGTTGCCCGGCTGGAGGAGCTGCGCAAGGGCTGATTTGTCGCACGCAGCCAGTCGTGGACCATGGAAGGCGTGCCCGAAGGTGACACCGTCTACGCGTTGGCTCGTCGGCTCGATGCCGCGCTGCGCGGTCGCGTCCTGACTCACGGCAAGCTGCGGGTGCCGGCACACGCCACCGCCGACCTCGCCGGGTTGACCGTGCTGGAGCACGTCACACACGGAAAACACCTGCTGACAAGGCTTTCCGACGAATTGACTTTGCATACGCATCTGCTGATGTCGGGCTCGTGGACCGTCTCGGACGCGGGACGTTGGCTACCTAAAGCGGTGATGCTCGACGTCCGCGTCGTGCTGCGGACGGATGGGCCCGCGGCGTACGGCGTCAAGATCCCGGTCGTCGAGCTTCTACGCACGCGAGACGAAGTCGACGTCGTCGGCTACTTGGGTCCGGACCCGCTGCGCGACGACTGGGACATCGACGAGGCCAGTCGGCGGCTGACCGAACAGCCCGACCGGCCGCTGGTGGCCGCACTGCTCGATCAGCGATGCGTCGCGGGTTTCGGCAACCTGTGGGTCAACGAGTTGGCGTTCCTGCGCGGCCACAACCCGTGGACGCCGGTGGGCGCGGTCGATGTTCCCGCGCTGCTTCAACTGGGCGCACGGGCGCTGCGCCACTCAGCCACCGTCCCCGGGGCGATGCAGGTCACCACCGGCATCAAGCGCAAGGGTGAGCAGCATTGGGTGTCCGGGCGCGCCGATCGTCCCTGTTTGCGTTGCGGCACAACGATTCAGGTGGTTGCCGAGGTGTCCAACGATCCCGAGCGGCGACGCACTTGGTGGTGCCCCACCTGCCAACCCGGACCCGCTGGCCCGCCCTAGCGCTCGACTGAGAGCAGCTCCACCAATGTCTCCCGCAACTCGTCAAAGCGCTTCTGCCCCAGCGCTTTCTGCCATCTTTTCTCAAGGTCCAGCGCATGGGAGCGCATCACCCGCAGCGCCTGGCGGCCGCGCAGTGTCAGCTCGATGATTCGCGCACGCGCATCACTGGGATGCGGGTTCCGCACCACGTAGTCGTGGCGTTCGAGTACGGCTACCACCTGCGCCACGGCCTGCCGGCTGACCTTCAGCCGGTCGGCCAGATCGGACGCATGCAGCCCCCCGGCCGCCAGCGGCACTAATGCGACCGCCTGTGCGGGGCGGATCCCCTCGAGCCCCGCATCGGCAAAAGCCGCACGCAGTCCGGGCGCGCCGGATGCCGCCACCAGATTCAGCAGAGCCGGCACAGTCGGCTCCCACTCGGTGTTTCGGCCAGCTCCCATGGCCCGACAGTCTGCCACGTGCCATGACTTTGACAAGTTGCTTGTCAAAATTGGTTGCGGCTGCGACGATGGCCGCATGCAGTCGCGATACCTTCGGGTGCTTGTCGTCGGCACGCTCGCCGCCCTCGTCGTCGTTCTGACTGGTTGCCTCGGCGGCAACCACGCGCGCGGGACGCCGGGGGCGCAATCCATTCCCGAGGGGCAGTCAACCCGCAACATCGACGTCGGCGGTGTCAGCCGCACCTTTCATCTGTACCGTCCGCCGGGGCTGGGCAATGGCGCGCCCCTCGTGGTGATGATGCACGGCGGCTTCGGAAACGGAGCTCAGGCCGAGCGCTCGTATCACTGGGACAGCCAGGCCGACGCCGGACGTTTCCTGGTCGCCTACCCCGACGGAGTCATGCGCGCATGGAATGCCGGGAGCTGCTGCGGAGAGCCGCACAACACCAACATCGACGACGTCGCATTCATCACCGCAATGGTCGGTGCCATCGAACAAGCCATGCCAGTCGATCGTGCGCGGATCTATGCCACCGGCATGTCCAACGGGGCGATGATGTCGCTCCGCTTGGGTTGTCAGACAGACATATTCGCGGCGATCGCTCCGGTTGCGGGCACACTGCTGACCGACTGCTCGCGGGCACATCCGACATCCGTGTTGCAGATTCATGGCACGGCCGACGAGCGAGTCCCGTATAACGGCGGGCCGGGTAAGGCGTTCTCGTCCGACGGGAAGGCGCGCGTGGACGGCCCGTCGGTCGAGTCCGTCAACGCAACCTGGCGGGCCATCGATGCGTGCGGACAACCTGATTCGACGACCGCCGGAGACGTGACCACCCAGACCGCCGCCTGCGCGGAGGGGCGCACCGTGGAATTGATCACGGTGAACGGCGCGGGCCATCAGTGGCCCGGCGGTCAACCGAGCCCCATCGCGCAACGCCTCGGCCAGATGCCGGCACCATCGACGGCGCTCGACGCCACCGACACCATCTGGCAATTCTTCGCCTCGAAGCACCAGTGACATCGCGCGATCAGCGGCTCGCCAACTCTCCGAATGGCGCGCCGGTCGGCGTCCGGCGATCCCTGTGTGGCACCCTCTAGCCTGAAATACAGCAGTTCGGTGAGACGGGAGCCAACCCATGTCGGCGAATTTCTGGATCGACGAAGACGTCTGCGCAATATGCGGTGGTCCGGTCGACGTCCTGGTCAAGCGGGACTTTGCCAAGGGCGGCCGTCCCCTTCCGGCGGTCGCCCAGTCAGCCACCTGTCGGCAAGGCTGTTCTGGCCAGGTCCTCTCTCAGCGGCGAATGACCAAGCGCCGAGCCTGACCAGGACCTGGAGCGATGCTCAGGCAGCCAACGCTTGGGTGACGGTGACGCTTCGAAAGTGCTCGATCCCGTTTTCGTCGGTCAAGTCCCGAACGACCTCAGCCAGTTTGGTTCTCACGTCACTCGGTGACGAGTACTCCGTGATCGCCCGAGCACCGTCGTCAAACTCGATCGTCACGAGGTAATTGCTCACGGGTCCTCCTGATGCCGTTGGGATTGCTTAACGCTAAACGGCCGCCCCAACGCCGTCCTTTGACCAGGCTGTGAACTCCCTGTAGATCAGCGCCCGTGCTTCATGGCGAAAGATGCGCAAAATCCTGGACAAACTCATCAGAGATGTTGCAGGACAGGCTTTTTGAGGCAGAGGCCGCCGCGGTCATTGATTGGCGAATGTATCGAACGTATGTTCTAATATTCTTTGCCCGACAGCGGCCATCCGATATCTAGGAGAAGAACGCCCCAATGATGACTGTAGACACCTTCACAACGGAAGCGTCACACGCCGACTCCGACATTTCTGCCACCTGGGACTCGTCCGTCGACCAGTTGACGCCATCCGCGGATTCCGGCTCAAGCGCTGTCACTGAGGAGAAGTCGAAGAGGGCTCCGGCCAAAAAGACGGCCGGCAAGAAGTCCAAGACCCTCGAGCTGACCCTTACGGTCACCGGCACCGCCGACGGTGAATGGCACGCGGAGCTCAAGCAGGGCACGAGTTACCTGGCGCGCAACCTCGCGGTCGCGGCGGCCGCAGTCTCGCGCGCCGCAAAGGAGCTGCATGAGGATTTGGCCACTCCGATCGACCAGGTCATCGAGGAGGCCCGTTCCCAGCAGGCCGCCCGCGTCGCCGCCCTCGAGGCCGAGTTGGATGCTGCGCGTAAAGCTCTCGCCGAGCTGGACTGAGGGCCCGCCTTCGCAGGCGTCATCGAGCGGCAGCCGCCACATGCTTTGCGAGGTACGGCGCTGTACGGCTGCCCGTCGCACCCGCAACTTTGGTTGGCGGACCCGCCGCAACGACCTGACCTCCGTTGCGGCCGGCTCCCGGGCCCAGATCGATGACCCAGTCCGCACCGGCGACCATGCGCATGTCGTGTTCGGCCACCACCACGGTGTTTCCCGCGTCGACGAGGCGGTGCAGCTGACGATCGAGTAGGTCCACGTCGGCGGGGTGAAGCCCGGTGGTCGGTTCGTCGAGGACGTAGAGGGTGTGTCCTCGCCGCGGTCGCTGTAGTTCGGAGGCGAGCTTGATCCGCTGCGCCTCGCCACCTGACAGCTCGGTTGCGGGCTGTCCCAAACGGAGATATCCCAGTCCGACATCTTGCAGGGTGGTCAGGCTGCGCGCCGCGCCGGCAACGTCGGCAAAGAACTCCGAGGCCTCGTCGACGGTCATCGCGAGCACGTCGGCGATCGTATGGTCGTGGTAACGCACCTCGAGCGTCTCGTCGTTGTATCGCGCGCCATGACATGCCGGGCAGGTCGCGTATGTGCCTGGTAAGAAAAGCAATTCGACCGACACGAATCCCTCGCCCTGACAGGTCGGGCAACGACCTTCGGCCACGTTGAACGAAAACCTGCCCGCCGTCCAACCGCGTCGACGCGCTTTCGGCGTCGCAGCGAACTCGCGCCGAACAGCGTCGAACAAGCCGGTGTAAGTCGCCAACGTCGAACGTGGAGTGCGTCCGATCGGGCGTTGGTCGACCGATACCAGCCGATTGATTCCCTCGACGCCCTCAGCCGTGACGCCGATGCTCGCGTCGTGGTCGAGGTCGACGATGCCGCTGTCGGTTTCGTCGTCGCCGGGTTCGGCGGGCTCGGCGGATCGTCCCGTGCCGAGATGACCGTGCACGACATCGCCGAGAACCTTGACCACCAGCGTGGACTTGCCGGAACCGGACACCCCGGTGACGGCGGTGTACACCCCGAGCGGCAGGTCGATGTCGAGGTCGGTCAGATTGTGAAAGCAGATGTTGCGCAGCCGCAGTCGGCCCGATCGCGTCCGTGGTTCACGCGGCGACGGTTCAGTCCGCTCGAAAAGGTATCTGCGCGTGACAGATTCGTCGACATCGGCCAGATCGGACACCGGCCCGCTGAAGAGCACCTCGCCGCCACGCTCCCCCGCGCCGGGCCCGACGTCGACGATCCAATCCGCCCGACGCACCACGTCCATGTCGTGCTCGACGACGAACAACGAATTGCCGGCTCGCCGTAGCCGATCGAGAACCTCGAGCAGCGGCTCGGCGTCGGCCGGATGCAGCCCGGCCGATGGCTCGTCGAGCACATAGAGCACGCCGAACAAGCCGGCGCGCAGTTGTGTGGCCAGTCGCAGTCGTTGCAGCTCGCCGGGTGACACCGTCGGTGTTCGGCGACCGAGCGTCAGGTAGCCCAGGCCGAGGTCGATCAGTACCTGTAGGCGCGCGACGAGATCGGCGGCGATCATCGTCGCCACTTCAGTCAGCTCCCCGGATTCGGTCGACTCGTAGGCCGCGGCGGCGTCGGTCCGAGAAGCGGTGGGACGCAGCGCATCAGCGAGGTCGGTCAGCGGCATCGCCGCGTAGTCGGCGATGGTCTGCCCGGCGAACGTCACTTTCAGCGCCTCGGGCCTCAGCCCCGACCCATTGCACACCGGGCACTCGACGCTGTCGACGAATTGCAGCACGCGACGACGCATCATCGCGCTGTGGGAGTTGGCCAACGTGTGGCGGACATGGCGTTCGGCACTGGAGAACGTGCCGTTGTAGTAATAGTCGGCCTGCACTGGG
Source organism: Mycobacterium paraterrae (assembly GCF_022430545.2). Lineage (NCBI taxonomy): Bacteria > Bacillati > Actinomycetota > Actinomycetes > Mycobacteriales > Mycobacteriaceae > Mycobacterium > Mycobacterium paraterrae. Next base: position 5,159,446 of record NZ_CP092488.2, read on the forward strand.
TGCTTGCTCGGGTCGATCTCGACGGTGGGCTGCTCGTCGGTGAAGAGAATCCAATTACGTTGGCGCTTAGGGAGTTTCCGCCACGGTTTGTCTATGTCGTAGCCCAACGTGACCAGGATGTCGCGCAGATTCTGGCCTTGCCACGCGCCGGGCCAAGCGGCGACAGCGCCTTCGCGAATGGTCAGCGACGGTTCCGGTACCAGCGTCTCTTCGGTGACTCGATGGATGCGTCCCAGCCCGTGACATTCAGGGCACGCCCCTACCGCGGTATTCGGCGAGAAGGCGTCGGAGTCGAGCCGTTCGGTGGCATCCTCCGGATACGTTCCGGCCCGGGAAAACAGCATCCTCAATAGGTTGGAGAGAGTGGTGACTGTGCCGACCGTCGACCGTGACGTGGCCGAGCCGCGGCGTTGCTGGAGAGCGACGGCGGGCGGCAGCCCGGTGATGTCGTCGACCTTGGGGGCGCCGCCGGGCATCAGCAGGCGACGGGCGTAGGGGGCGACCGATTCGAAATAGCGGCGTTGCGATTCGGCGTAGATGGTCCCGAACGCCAGCGACGACTTTCCGGATCCGGACACCCCCGTGAACGCGACCAGTGCATCACGCGGCACGGCGACGTCGACGCCGCGAAGATTGTGCACCCGCGTCCCGTATACGCGCACGCACGGATCTACATCGGTGGCATTCCGGTCGGAGATCTTCGTCATCGTGCAGACGGGTACCCCCGCTGCCGTCTCACAAGCACGTGTTCGCCAACGGGTCAGGCGACCCGTCGGTCGTCAGTTGCCGATCGGCGGCCTGGGTTCACCGGCCAACGGCGGAAACGGTCCCTCACCATCCTCTGGCTTTACCGACTCGTCGGAGGCATCGGGATCGTCGGCGACGTGGTCGGGCGCGTCGTCCTGGTGAGGTCTGCTCATCTTTCCAATGTAAGAGCAATCTTTTACAGGCCGTTCGACTGAGATGCATTCCCGGAACTCGTGTGGGTCTGCGAACCGACGTCGCGGCGACTCGCGGCTTTCCAGCAAACGAATTTCAGGATAACGAGATTTCAAACCTTCCCAGTCCGGCGTAACCGCGGCGATGATCTCATCTATGGGCTTTTGGACTGCCCCCGCCGTCGTGGGCTTGGCCGCAGCCGCCGCTGTCTCGCTGACGGCGGGCACCTCTGCGCACGCGTCGGGACAATGCGCTGACCAGATCGCTGGCAGCCTCCGCACGTACTACACCTGCATTAGCCAGGCCTCGGCGCGATGCACCGAATCTGGTGGAGCATTCGCCAACACCTTGGGCATCGTGCGCGGGCATATCACCTGCGTGTACCCGGACGGCAGCCGCGACGAATGCGACTACAACGGAATACCCGGATATGGCAACGGCACCTGCGACAATGTTCGGCCTGAAGAGGACTAACTCACGCCATCGTTGGCATACCGCGCGATCAGTTCCCTCTTGTAGAGCTTGCCGGCGTCGGTCCTTGGAAGCTGCGGCTCGAAGTGCAGCGTCCGCGGACATTTGTAGTGCGCCATACGACTCCGCAGCCATGCAATCAACTCGTCGGCAAGTCCGGCGGACGCGAGGCCGGGATCGGCCAGCTGCACGACCGCGGTCACCGATTGACCCATCACCGGATCCGGCACACCGAATACTGCGGCGTCCACTATCAACGGGTGACTGACGAGAAGATTCTCCGTCTCTTGCGGGTAGATGTTCACTCCCCCAGAGATGATCATGTGATCGCGACGATCCGTGAGGTACAGATAGCCCTCCTCGTCGAGATAGCCGACGTCCCCGACGGTGACCCAACCTTCGACACTCCGCGCGGCGGCAGTCTTGGCCGCGTCGTTGAGGTACTCGAACGGATAACCGCCGTCGTAGTAGATCTCGCCTACTTGCCCTGGCCCGAGTTCGGCTGCCCGGTCGTCGAGAATGTGCGGTGTCCCGAGCAGCGGCTTGCCCACCGACCCCGGGTGTGCGAGCCACTCGTCGGCACGGATGAATGAGATTCCCGCGCCTTCCGATGATCCGTAGTACTCGTCGATGATCGGCCCCCACCAGTCGATCATTTGGCGTTTGATCTCGGGGGGACACGGGGCGGCGGCGTGCACGACGCGTCGCAACGTGGACAGGTCATAGCGCATCCGAGTTTCTTCGGGTAGCCGCAGCATCCGCACAAACATGGTGGGCACAAATTGCGCATGTGTCACACCGTGGCGCTGGATGCACTCGAGGGCAGCTTCGGCGTCGAACTTCTCCATCAAGATCGTCGTCGCGCCCGCGGCTTGAGCCGCCATGGTCCACATGGCCGGCGCGGTGTGATACGTGGGCGCGGGGCTGAGGTAGACCGAATTATGATCCACCCCAAGCGCTTCGAAGACAGGTGTCGACAAACTCGACACCGCGGTACCGCGTGGTCGTAAGGGTCGGCGAATCCCCTTCGGGCGCCCGGTGCTGCCCGCCGAGTACTGCAGGAGTTGGCCGTCGCATTCGTCGCCGATCGGTCTAGCCGGCTCGCCCGCGACGCAGGCGGGGTAACGCTGCCAGCCGGCCAATTCGTCGTCGGCGATCAGCGCAACCGGAGGTAGCCCAGCCGGAAGTGTTTGTGCCAGCTGCTCGCACGCGTCTCGCATGCCGCGGGAGGCGATGATCGCTTTCGCTGTCGAATCCTGCACGATGTAGGCGACCTCGGTGGAGCTCAGATGGGTGTTGATCAGCGTGTAGTACAGCCCGCTTCGCTTAGCCGCCCACATCGCGGCGTGGATGTGCTCGTTGTTCTCCATCAGCACTGCGACGGTGTCGCCGGCAACCAGGCCCGAACGCCGCAGAAATTGCGCAAGCTTGTTCGCGCGGGCTTCGAGATCCGCGAAGCTGACCGCTATTCCCGAATGATAGAGAATGACAGCGGGTTTCGAGGATTCCGAGTGATCACGGATTTGCATGAAGAACTTTCGCCGCAGATGGGTCTAACGGGTGACGTCGCGGAAAGCCTCGACGAGCGGGGACAGCACCTCGACCGCTTGCAGACCACTCTGCGGCACAGCGATCGTGAACCTGATATCGGTCACCCCGGCGGCAACCAGGGCGGGTACCGATGCGACCGACGCGGCGTAGTCGATCGATCCGTCATCGCCCTTGACGGCTCGCGCCGCGCCTTGGACCTGCAGATTGCCGGGGTCCCCGCCGTGCGCGAGCACTTTTTCTTTCATCGCCGTGATTGCGGTAGGAAGGTCGGCGAAGGCGGAACCCCATGGAATCCAGCCGCTGCCGAAGCGCGCGATACGTTGTGCGACTGCGTCGTTGACGGTGCCGCTGATCCAGCAGGGCACGCCGCCGGGCTGGACCGGCTTGGGCATCTGGTGGATACCGTCGAAGGACAATTCGGGTGACTTATAGGACGCACGCTGTGTGGTCCACAGCAGTTTGCAGACCTCGAGCGTGTGGTCCAGCAGTCGACCACGGCGAGCGAACGGCAGACCGGCGGCGTCGTATTCCTCACGCTGCCAACCCACGCCGACACCAAGATCGACTCGGCCGCCGGATACCACGTCGAGCGTTGCAAGCTGCTTGGCCAGAACCGCGGGACGCCGCAGAGCTGCCAGCAATATCGACGTCCCGAGGCGAATCTGGGTTGTGGTGGCAGCGATTGCAGTGAGAACAATGAGCGGTTCCAACCAGCTTCCGTCGGGCCCGGTGGGTTGGCGCCCGCCGGAGGCGCCGCCTTTGGAAGGGTCGGCATAGGCCTCGAGGTTCTCGCCGAACACGACGTGATCGGAAACCACGACCCGATCGATGCCGGCAATGTCCATGGCCTGCGCGGTAGCCAATGTTGCGCGCCAATCATGCCGCGGGCCGTCGGTGAAGGTTTTCAGATACAGCGAGATCTGCGGGGTGAATGGCGTCACGGCGTTGTCGTCCTCCACGCCTGATCCCAGTGATCGATCGCTGCGACCTCCCCGACCGGCTTCCGCCGCACCTGGTGGTGCCCGCCCTTGGGCCATCCGACCGTCAGCAGCGTCGCGATCTTCCAGTCGTCGGGAATGCCGACCATTGAACGCAATTCGTCTTCACACGACCCGTGCCAGAGCGTGATTGCCGCGCCGAGACCATGCGCACGCGCCGCCAGCAGGAAATTCTGCACGGCCGGAAAGATGGAGCCGCCCTGCTGCAATTCGGTGGTTCCCCGCTGGGGTTGCACGCAGAACAGGATAAGCACCGGCGCCGCCCCACCGACGCGCATGTGCTCAGCCATCGCCCGCAGAACCCGCGACTTGGGATCGTCGGCGGTCTCATCGGGCATCGAGAACTTATAGAACTCGGCCATCACATCCCATGTCTGATGGGCCGCAGCGGTGATCACGTCGCGCACGGCGCTCGACTTCAGCACGACGAACTTCCACGGCTGCTGGTTGCCGCCGGACGGCGCCCATGTGGCCGCCTGCAGACAGGTTTCGATGGCGTCGTCGGGAACGGGGTCGTCACGATAGCGCCGAACCGCCGACGACGTCCGCATGACGTCCCACAGATCTGCGGGCATCGGTGGCACGATCTGCCCGCTCACAGGGTCGCCGCCGTGGGCAGCACACCCCGCCAGCTTCCGCCGCGGACAGGGCCGGTAACCAGTGGGAGGTCGAGGGTCGACAGCAACCCGGTCGGCGCCGCCATCACGGCGGGGATGGCGTTGAGCTCGCGCATCACGGTGGCGTAGGTCAGGCCGCGCATGTTGTTACCCCGGCCGTGCATCTCGATGTCGACGGTGTAGGTGGGCAGGCCGTCTACGATGACCCGGTAGCCGCCGTGCGGTGAAGGATGCCGTGGCCAATGTGGTGCCGAAGCTTCGCCCATGCGCGTCACGTGTTCCAGCACGACACGCTCCTCCCCCTCCACGATCCCGGCAAGTTTGAAGCGCATCCCACCCATCGTGCCGGGCTCGATCCACCCCGATGCCACCTCGTATCGCGTTGTGGCCAACCATTTCTCGATCGAGGTGTCGACACGGTCGAGCGGCAGCCCGACGCCGTCAGCGACTAGGTGAACGGTGGGCGCCCACAGTGCGGCGAGACGCTCGGGGTCGAATAGCGGCGCCGGATGATCCGGGGTGTGGCCGAAGCCCATGAAGTCGAACATGATGTCGGGCTGGTTGATGGGGCCGTAGTCGAGTATCTCCAGCATGGTGATGCTGTCGACGCGGCTGCTGAACCCCGTCATCGTCAACGCGATGACGTCATTGGCCCACCCTGGGTCGACACCGCTGTTGAAGAAGCTGGTGTCGCCCTCCCGACACGCGGCTTCCAGCAATTCGACCGTTTCTTTGTCGGCGGCCGGCGGGTAACACATCGGTACCAGCGACGTGCAGACCACATGCTTGCCCGCGCGCAGGCAGCGAGCAATGTCTTGTGCCGCTTCGTGATAGCGATAGTCACCCGAGGCGAAGTAGGCCACCACGTCGGCGTCGATCGATAGTGCGGCGTCGATGTCGCGCGTGGCGATGACGCCCGTCGCGGGCATCCCGCAGAGTTCACCCGCGTCCTTGCCCGCCTTGGTTTCGGCGTGCACCACCACCCCGGCTAGCTCGAGCCCCGGGTGCGAGATCAGGGCACGCAACGCGCCGACGCCCACCTGGCCGGGACCCCACAGGATCACTCGCGGTCTGCGTTGACCGTCTGCCATCCGCACCCCTTCCGGTCATCACCATTGACCTGTGAGAACATAGCTTCTCACATATTGATAACACCATTGCCGGGACGAGAGAACCGTGGAGGAAGCGATGAGCGATTACAAGTTCCTGAAGTGGGAGTCGTTTGACGACGACCAGATCGTGCGCATCTCGCTCAACCGCCCGGAACAACGCAACGCACAGAACCGCGGCATGCTGGTCGAACTGGACGACGCGTTCGCGCGGGCCGAGGCAGACGACAATGTCCGCGTCGTCATCCTCGCCGGCGAAGGCCCGATGTTCTCCTCGGGTCATGACATTGGCTCCAAGCAGGCCCGCGCCGAATTCACTCCCGGACCCGACCAGCATCCCACGACCAAGATCAACGGTGGGACCCGCGAAGGCGCCGAAAAGATCATGCTTCAGGAATGGCACTACTTTTTCCAGAACAACCTGCGCTGGCGCAACCTTCGCAAGATCACCATCGCCCAGGTCCACGGCGACGTGTTCTCGGCGGGCCTCATGCTGATCTGGGCGTGCGACCTGATCGTGGGCAGCGAAGAAGTGCGATTTGCCGACGTCGTGGGCACCCGATTGGGCATGTGCGGCATGGAGTACTTCGGCCATCCTTGGGAGTTCGGGCCGCGCCGAACGAAAGAACTCATGCTGACCGGTGACGCCATCGAGATCGAGGAGGCCTACCGCCTCGGCATGGTCAGCAAGATCTTCAAACGCGACGAACTGCCGGAGCGGACCTTGGAAATGGCTCGGCGCATCGCCACGGTGCCGACGATGGCGGCCTTGTTGATCAAGGATTCAGTCAACCAGTCCGTCGACAACATGGGCTTTTACAACGCACTCCACTCGTGTTTCACGTTGCACCAGCTGAACCACTCACACTGGGTCGGGGTGCGCGATGACAAAGGCGCGGTTGCCGGTGAGGAACAGGGGGTTCCGAATTGGCGGACCGCTCCGCCGATCGTTACGTCGCTGAAGGACCGGGTCCGGGCCGACGCGTGACGCCCACGCCGCGCCCGATGGAGGTGACCATCCCCGGCCACCTGTTCGAGCATCTGCCGTTCTACGACGTGGTCGACGACGACGACACGGTGGTGGTCGATCTGCAGAACCGTGAAGATCTGGTCAACGTTCGTGGCGCGCTCCAAGGCGGCTTGCTCGCCACGCTTATCGACGTGGCGGGCGGGCGGCTTGCCATCAAGTACGCCAAGGCCGGAGCGGGTACCGCCGACATGTCGATTCACTTCCTTGCGCCGATAGTCGAAGGTCCTGCGCGGGCCACCGCAACCCTGGTCCGCGCGGGCAGACGATTGATCGTCGTCGCGGTCGATGTCGTCGATGTGGCCAAGGATCGGCTGGCCGCCCGAGCGACGCTGAGCTTCGCGGTGATGGAGCCTCGCGAACCGGCTCAGCCCACCACCGCTCCGTAACGCGCATCTGCGACTCGGTCCAAGGCGACGCCGGGCTCACCGAAAACCATTGCCCAGCCGCGTATCCGGCGATAGTAGAGCTGAATGTCGCCCTCCATGCCGAATCCGTATCCGCCGTGGATCTGCAGGCTCCGCCGGGTAGCCTCGCGTGCCGTTTCATAGGCGAAGGCGAAGGCCATCGCCGCCAGTTCGCGAACGCGATCGGGCTCGTCCGCGAAGGCGCATGCGGCCTTGAGCCCGAGCAGCCGCGCCCCGTCGGCGGCGGTGGCGCTGTCGGCCAGGGGATGCGATACGGCTTGAAACGTACCGATCGCGGCGCCGAAGGCATGGCGTTGTTTGGCGTAGTCGACACCTAACTCCACGGCCCGCTTGGCCGCGGCCGCCATCGCGATCGCGGTCAGCGCCAGCCACAGATCGAGAGCGGTGGAAAACATCTCCCGTGCGCCTGTTCCTTCGGCGAGCACGACTGATTCGTCGTCGACCGCGATGTCCGCCAACGGCATTGACGCCAGGTTTGCCACTGCGGCGCGGTTCTTCCCGATCGGTACCGCCAACAACCGACCCTCAACCAGGGCGACGACGTAGTCCGCGACCGCTCCGCCGGGCACCATGCCCAACCGTGGCCCCTGAGCTTCGCGGGGCGCGAACGTGGCAAGTTGCTCACCGGCGATCACCGCGCTCAGCAGGTCCTTGGCAGCCTCGCCCGATTGCGCCAGCAGGCGCGCGGCAATCTGCGCCTCGATGAGTGGAGCTGAGGCGACAGCGCGACCGAATTGTTCAGCGATCAAACCGAGTTCGAGTTCCGATGCCCCCCATCCGCCGGCAGTCTCGTCGACCGACATCTCCACTGCGCCCGTCTCCAGCAACGCCCTCCACAACTTGAGGTCGAAACCGGACGGCTCGGCCGCCCGGATTCGCTCAGAGGTCGATTCGCGGGCGAACAGGGCGGCGAACGAGTCCACCAGTTGTCGTTGTTCACCCGTTAGGCTCAAGTCCACGGCTGTCGGTCCCATCACGTGCGGATATCTTTGCTCTCAGATTTGAGAGTAACATTATCGAGCACACCCGCCTTGGCCGTAGGCAACGACAGATTGGCGTGCACACATGCATTTTCAGCTCGACGCAGACACCGCTGCCTACCGCGACGAAATCCGGGCTCACCTACACGATGTCCTGACACCCGAATTCGAGGAACGTCTCTATCACAGCGGCGTGTCACACGACGACGAGTTCGCGAAAGGTCTTGTCGCGAAGGGCTACTTTGCACCGGGGTGGCCTGTCGAGTTCGGCGGGCAGGACCGCAACCTGTGGGACGACCAGATCCTCAAAGAGGAATTGATGCGCGCCGATGCGCCCGTCTACCTCTCGGAAACCACCAGGATGGTCGCGTCGATCATCCGTGAGATCGGCACGCCGGCGATGAAGGACCGCATTCTGCCCGGCGCGCTCAACGGTGATATCACCATCGCTCTCGGCTTCACCGAACCAGAATGCGGGTCAGACGTCGCCGCTGCCGCCAGCAAGGCCGTTCGCGACGGGGACGACTGGGTGATCAACGGCTCCAAGATGTTCACCACCAACGGCCACATCGCCGACTACATTTTCCTGCTTGCGCGGACCAACCCCGACAAACCGAAGCACAAAGGTTTGACGATGTTTCTGGTGCCACGCGACACCGACGGCTTCGATGCACAGGCGGTGTGGACGCTGTCCGGGGAGCGCACGAACATCACCTTTTACAGCGACGTCCGCATCGGCGACGAGTGGCGGATAGGCGAAGTCGACGGTGGGTGGCAGGTGCTCGGACTGTCCTTGCAGGACGAGCACGCATCGGGCTGGGGCCCGCACCTGACGCGACTGCTTCATCATTCCGAACGGTGGGCCACTTCGCCCGACGCGCAAGGTGCCCAACCCATTACGAAGCCGGACGTCCGTCGTCGACTCGCCAGGGTCGCGATGGAAAACGAGGTGTCGGAGTTGCTCCTGCGCCGGTGTGTGTGGATGCTCGAACAAGGCGACATTCCAGTGTCGGAAGGCCCGATGTCCAAGGTGTTCAGCACCGAGGCGCTCGTGCGCGCCAGCCAGGACATGATCGAACTACTCGGCGCCGACGGTTTACGGAGCTATCTGGAACCGACCGCCCCGGAGCGGGGCAGGATCGAACACTCGCTGCGGTTCTCCTTGGGCACCACGATCTACGCGGGCACCAGCGAAGTCCAGCGCAACATCATCGCGCAGCGCGGCCTGGGCCTACCTCGCTAGCTTGCCGACCGGCGGGTTGTAGTGGCGCGCGGTGTCGCCTTGCGCGTCCGCTTTGCCCCACCTTCGATCGGTGGCGTGACGGCTTGTTTGCACCACGCCCACAATTGGTCCTCGGTGAGTTTCGGACTCTTGCCGCCCAAATGGAAGACGCCGATCTGCGCCAGCGCCGTGAGCGTCGTGTTCATCAACGTGGTGAGCTGCGCAGGGGTCAGGTCCGTGCGCACCAGACCCGCCCGAGCGCACGATGTGAGGATCTTGGTCAGCAGCTTCAGGTGCGGCTCCCACACCTTGGCGAAGTCGTCCGGCCGCTCAATCTCCAAGCTGAGGTTGTAGATGGTCATGACACGGCCGCCGACAGCTTCCGAGGACTCCGCGCGCGACAGCACGCCGCGGCAGAACGCCTCCAGCTTCTCCATCGGGCCGTCAGCCGCGGCCACCTCTTGCCGAATGTTCTCGGTGAACTGACTCGTGACGTTCTCGTAAAGCGCCAACATCAATTCTTCTTTGCCGGCGAAGTGTTGGTAGAACGCCCGCAGGCTCAGATTCGACCGGTCGATCAGCGTCTGGATGGTGAAATCGGCCTTCCCCGACTCCTCCACCAGTTCCAGGGCAGTGGCCAGGAATCGCGAACTGCGCGCGAGAGCGCGCGCTCTGGCCGTACTCAACCGCCTCTCGATCGTGCGCTCTTGCCACGTCCCAGGCACTTCGACCTCGGCATCGACCAGTTCCAAGCCGGACTCAAAGTCGGCTCCAGCAGGCTTTTTTGTAGGCATAGTTCTGCCAGAATACCGTGCAACAACCAAAATGCGCGTTCTACCTACACGTGTAGGTTGATTGTCACTCCGCAGAAGTACTGGTTTCCGCTTCAGCCTTGTTCTTCGGCATCGCACACCGCCCGCGCGTTGGCCCGATGGCCAACCACCCACGGCCGTGGGCGCATTGGAATTCCATCACCGAGACTCCTGGCCGCGGATCGATGCCCGAGCGCGCGAGGCGACGTACATGGGGTACCGTGAAAATGGTCATTCTCAATATTCGAGTCAACGTGCCGCAGCTGAAGCGCAGGCCGTTCCGAAGGAGTGGAGCCTTGAGCGTCGACATCCCTATCGTCTCGCCGGACGACCATCTGGTGGAGCCCGCCGACCTGTGGACCAGCCGGCTTCCGGAACGCTACCGGGACATCGGGCCGCGGATCGTGCGCACTCGTGGACGAATGAACCCAGCCGTCACCTCCGACGTTGCATTCATCGAAGACGACGAGGGTCGCGACGCGGACATCTGGCACTACGAGGATGCCGTCATACCGATCCCTCTCATCAGCGCGGCTGCCGGATACGAAATCGACGAGCTCACCACCGAGCCGATCACCTACGACGAGATGCGGCCGGGCTGTTACCGCGTCGAAGATCGCCTCGCCGATATGGATATCGCTGGGATCGAGGCCTCCGCCTGTTTCCCGAATACCCTGGTGCGCTTTTGCGGTCAACGCTTCCTGTACGCCAAGGACAAGGAGCTGGCGAAGCTCTGCGTGCAGGCCTACAACGACTTCCAGATCGACGAGTGGGGCGGCGGCTCGAACGGACGGCTGATCCCGCTGGGCATCATCCCGTTATGGGATGTCGAGCTCGCGGCGAAAGAGGTCGAACGAGTCGCGGCAAAGGGCATGCAAGCGATCTGCTTCTCGGAGTTGCCTTCTCGTTTGGATCTGCCCTCCATTCACAGTGGCTACTGGGATCCCTTCTTCGCGGCATGCGAGCGGAATCAGGTCGGCATCATGCTGCATATTGGATCGAGTTCGTCGCTCACCAAGTCCTCGCCCGATTCACCGCACGTGGTCACGAGCGCGCTGATGGCCGTCAACTGCACCATCGCCATGGTCGACTGGCTATTTTCCGGCAAGCTCAGGCAGTTCCCCAACCTCAAACTCGCATTCGCCGAGGCGCAGGCCGGCTGGATCCCGTATTACCTGCAACGCGTCGACGAGGTCTGGGAAGACCGGCGTGCCTGGGGCGGCATCCATCCGCTGCTGACCGAGCCGCCGAGCACCCAGGTTCCCGGCCGGGTGTGGTTCTCCACTTTCGGTGATCCGGTCGCGTTCCGCATTCTCGATCTGGTTGGTGAAGACCAACTGATGTTCGAGACCGACTATCCCCACAACGACACCAACTGGCCGCATAGCACCGCAGTTGCCAATAAGGCGACCGAAGGACTAGACGAGGCGACCAAGCGAAAGGTGCTGTCCACTAACGCAAAGAACTTCTTCGGGATGGTCTAGCGCGAGCTCCGGTCCGTTACAGAGCTTTCCACTCGGGCTTGCGCTTCTCCAAGAAGGCTCGTGGTCCCTCGATCGCGTCTTTTGTCAGCGCAACCTTCATCCGGTAGTTCTCGGCCAGAAGCTCGGCTTCGTAGATCGGCAGGGTGAGCCCCTTGCGCACGGCCATTCGTGAACCCCGGACGGCGAGCGGTGCGTTGGAATTCACGATGTCGGCGATCTCCCACGCCCGCGTCATCAACGAGTCATGCGCGACCAACTCGGTGAATACCCCGAGATCGTAGGCGCGCTGCGCATCGAGTCGCTCGTGTTTGCCCATCAGAATCAGACGCATCGCCATCGGCAGCGGCAAGATCCGGGCGAGCCTGACCCCTTCACGACCCGAGGTCACCCCAATGCTGACATGCGGGTCCATCAACGTTGCACGCTCGGATGCGATCGTGATGTCCGCCGTCGTCACCAGGTCCATGCCGGCACCGCACGCAATTCCGTTGACCGCGCAGATAATCGGCTTGGTCATCTGTAACCAGGGGGGTGTCGCTTCCTGCGGTGCGTCCCATTGGCGCATCGAGCTGAGGATGGGTTCGCCCTGATTGTCAATGCCGGCCGCGTTCTCCATATCGTGATCGGCGGCCTTGTTGACGTCGGCTCCCACGCACAACGCACGACCGGCGCCGGTGATGATCACCGTCCAGATATCTTGTGAGCGTTCGATGTCCGCGTACGCCGTCGCGAGTTCCGCGATCATCTCGTCGTTGATCGCGTTGAGCACCTCAGGTCGGTTGAGGGTCACGCAGGCCGTGTGCCCCCTGACCTCGACCTCGATCGTGTCGTACTGTGCCACCGGATCGGGCCTTTCTATGTCCGCGTCGACGAGATCGTAGCTGCTTGGGCGGTCGGCTGAATCCCCAGGATTTCGTGGAATCTTTCGCAGTACCGTGGCCAGACATCGGGATTCAGCAGGCGAGGCGGAATCTGGCCATCAAAGATTGCCTGCCATTGGGTCGCGGTCGCGACCGCGATGTCCCGCGCGGCTTCGGCGGTGATGCCAGCGGTGTGTGGCGTGGCTATCACGTTGTCGAGCTGAAGTAGCGGGTTGTCGTGACGCGGCGGTTCTTCATGGAACACGTCGAGGCCCGCTCCGGCTATCTCACCGCTGACGAGGGCCTCGAGCAACGCTGCCTCGTCATGCACTGGTCCGCGTGCCGTGGTGATGAAAAAGGCGGTCGGCTTCATCGCGGCGAATTGCTCTTTGCCGATGAGCCCGCGCGTCTCCTTGGTCAGGGGGCACGTGACTTGGACGAAGTCCGAGCGCTCGACGAGCTCGTCGAGGTTCACCTGCCGCACACCACGCGCCGCGGCGGCCGCCTGATCGACATACGGGTCGAAGACCAAGATTTCCATGCCGAATGGCGCACACAGCTCGACCAGGCGGCCGCCGATGGCACCGAGCCCGACAACGCCTAGCGTCTTACCGAACAGCTGGCTTCCCCGCAGCGCCATTCGGTCTCCGATCGGACCGCTGCGCAACGCCCGGTCGGCGACGGTGATCTTCTTGGCCAGGTCCAGCATGAACCCCAGGGCGTGCTCCGCCACGGCCTCGGCCCCCGGCCCGGAGTTGTTACACACCACTATCCCGGCTCGCGTACACGCCTCGACATCGATGACGTCATAGCCCGCGCCGGCCGAACAGACGGCGAGGAGGGACGGGCAGCGCTTGATCAGTGCCTCTGTGGCCAGCCACTGGGCGCCGTCGCTGGCACGCGCAACATCGGTTCGCGTCGCGACTTGGTAGCCATGCGCGGACTCCAGTGCAGCCCAACCATCTTCGGCGGGCGCCGTCAGGTCGAGCGCAACGATGTCGATATCGGACTGCGCGAGGACATCGGCGGCAGCGGGGTCAGTCCAGCGCTCGACAACCAATCGCGGTCGTGTCGCGTTCGTCATCTCCGGTCGAGACCCGATGCACCGTCCGTCACGGCCGGGCCTTGGGTTTCGCCTGCGCCGCCTTGAACATGTCGGCAAGTGCGGTGTCGACGTTGCGGTAGTCGTTGCGCGCGATCGTCCCGTCGCGTCCGGGCACCACGTCGTATCCGAGACGCAGGTCTTTGTTCTCCATGTGGAAGTACTCGCGGCCCAGGGGCAGTCGACGATCCGCGAGCGGGACTTCCATCCACGCACGCAGGAAGCAGCGGGCCTTCTTGGGATCGTTACTACTGACAAAGTCAGAACGGGAATGGCACATCGCAAAGTTGTTGGCGACGGCCGCTTCCCCGGATTCCAAGCGGAATTCCACCTGTTGGTCGATGAGGATGTTGCGGAGCAGCTCCACCGCTTCCTCTTGTTGCGGGGTGAATTCGCGGCCGAGCGTCTTCATCGCCGGCAAAATGCTGCTGTAGGTGAAGTTGATGCAGATTCGCCCGTCGATCTGAGAGAACACCGGGACGTCGTAGGGCGTGACGTCGGGCTGATCGTCGGGTTGTTCGCTACGCCGGTGGTGAGGAAATCCCTGGTAGAGAACCTCGAGCAGGTCCGGGCGTTCGGCAAGGATCCGGTTGTGCGCGGCAGGTCCGCTGGCGAACTGGCTCTCCCCGCCCTCTGCCGCCGGGTACACACACAGCAGCGACAAGATGTCGGCGGCATCGTTGTGCATCGCCAATTCGGCGCGCGACTTCGTGCCTCGGGCTGGCTGCACGCCGCCGGGCAGGATCTCCTCCTGAACGCGCACCATCCGGTGGCCGAAGGAGTTGTTGGACACCAGGTAACCGAGGTGCGTGCAGAACGCCCAGTAGATGCGCTCGAGATCCTCGATGGAATGCCGCTCTACGGGAAAGCCCCGCACACATGCCAGCCCTTTGCCGTACATCAAGTCGTGGTAGAGCCGGCCCAGGTCGTCATCGAGGTCTGGGTGCCGCGCGTCTTCCGGCGTGATCTCATCCCGATCCTTATGGGCGGTCTTGACCAGAATCGACTCCAGCGCAGCCACATTGCGCGTCGACAGGTCGAACGCGAAATCTTCCTTGCTCGTGAAGTCCGAGCCGGTCCACGCCATTGAATCGGCAACGGGTTCGGTGTAGATGGCGGTGGGCATCCGGTCCTCCAGGTCTTGTCGACGTCGCTTTCGAGCTATCGGTTGGGACTCATCACGAGGGTTCTCGTTGCGGCCCTTCGAGTCCACGGAGCGCGCGCGCACGGGCGGTAGCCGCCTCGGTCATCATCCCGACGTCAGTTCCCGCCGAGATGAATCGCAGTCCCATCCCCACGAATCGATTCAGCAGGTCAAGAGACTTTATTCCGGCTATCCCGAGCGCCACGCCGTGATCACGACAAGCCGCCGCGACCGATTCTACTGCACGATGGAAATGAGCATTCTCATACTGTCCGTGGATACCCATTTCGGCGGTCAGATCGCTCGGACCGAGCAAGATCATGTCGATCCCTTCGACCGCGGCGATCGCGTCGGATGCCTCGACAGCTGCCGGCGTTTCGACCATGACGGCGACGACCGTGCGTTGTTCCAGCAGCTCCACCAACTGGTCTGCCGCTCGCGGCTGATATCCGCTGACCGCGTTGGGCCCGGCAATAGATCGATGCCCAATCGGGGGAAACCGCGCAGCTCCAACGACCGCCTCGGCCTCTTCTTTCGAATTAACGTGCGGGACAATGATTCCCACTGCACCGCCATCCAAGACCCGCGCAATGAGGCTTGGATCGTGAGACGGCACGCGCACCAGACCGGCGATTCCGGCACCGGCCGCGGTTGCGCACAACATCTGCGCTGTCTCCAGTGACGTTGCGGTGTGCTCGAGGTCGACGTAGACGGCGTCATACCCGCTGGCCGCCGCGATCGCGGGCACATCCGGAGTACGGGAATTCAGCAGCGCGAGACACAGCACAAGCGCTTCGCCCCGCAATGCGTCCCTGAGCGCCGTCGCCATGAGCTTAACCGTAGCGGACCGAGAATGGTGTTTCCACAATCTTGTCAACGCTCGTTATCGGTACTGGCATCGATGTGATAACCATTAGCAATGCCGTCCAACCGCGTCGCCATCGTGGGCGCAGCCCTGTCCGACTGCGGCCGCGTTCCCGACAAGACCGCGATGGCGCTGATGGCGCAATCGTCGCGGCGCGCTGTCGCAGACGCCGGCCTCACCAAAGACGACATCGACGGCTTCGGCGGTCACGGATCGCTACTTCCCCCAGTGGAAGTCAGCGAATACCTTGGCCTGCAACCCTCCTGGGTCGACGCGACAAATGTCGGCGGATCGTCGTGGGAAGTGATGGCCGGCCACGCCGCAGCGGCGATCGCAGCCGGGGACATCGAGGTTGCTTTGCTGACCTACGGCTCGACCGCGCGCTCCGATGTCAAACGTCAGGTCCGCGCGTCGGCGGCGGCAATGGGCACCGGAGGCGCATTGCAGTATGAGGCGCCCTATGGTGCCACTTTGATCGCCAAGTACGCCATGGCCGCCCGGCGACACATGATCGAATTCGGCACCACCGTCGAGCAGTTGGCCGAAGTCGCCGTCGCCGCCCACGAATGGGCATCGATGAACGACAACGCCTTTGAGCGCGAATGCATCACCGTCGACGACGTGGCGGCCGCACCGATGCTGGCCGAACCGTTCACGTCGAAGCACGTGTGCTTGCGCACCGACGGTGGCGGTGCCGTCGTGCTTGCCAGCGAGCGCGTGGCGAGGAATTGCGCGAAGGATCCGGTGTGGATTCTCGGCGCAGCCGACGCGACGTCGCACGTCAGCATGAGCCAGTGGCCTGATTTCACGACGACGGCCGCCGCCCGCTCGGGGCCGCGGGCGTTCGCGCAGGCCGGAGTCAGCCCGCACGACATCGATGTGTGCCAGCTGTACGACTCGTTCACCTCGACTGTCCTTTTGACCGTGGAGGACCTCGGGTTCTGCGCCAAGGGAGAGGGCGGCCCTTTCATCGAGTCGGGTGCGCTGCGGCCGCGCGGGGCGCTTCCCACCAACACCGACGGCGGCGGTTTGGCATCGTGTCACCCAGGGATGCGGGGAATGTTCCTCATGGTGGAGGCGGTGAAGCAACTGCGCGGGGAATGCGGACCGCGCCAAGTCAGCGGGGCCGAGTTGGCGTGCGTACACGCGATGGGTGGTTTCTTTACCCACAGCGCGACGATGATTCTGGGGAGGCAGTAGTGACGACCCCCGATCGGCCCACGATCGACACCGACGGGCAGGCGTGGTGGTCGGCGGTGCAGGACCGCGCGTTGATGGTGAATGCCTGCCGGACGTGCGGCCAGAACTCGCTGTACCCCAGGCCATTCTGTCCGCACTGCTGGGGCGATGACGTCGAGCTGGTGCCGGCCAGCGGACGCGCACGCCTCTACACCTGGAGCGTCATCCATCAGAACGGCCCGCCGTTCAATGCGCGGACACCGTACGTGCTGGCGATGGTCGATCTGCACGAGGGACCACGACTGATGACGGTTCTCGACGATTGCAGCGCCGAAAACCTCAGCGCGGAACTAGAACTGGAGATCGCTTTCCGCGACGACGACGACGGATTCGTCGTCCCGGTATTCCGCCCGGCCACTAGCTAGCCGGACGGCGCTAGGCGCTCGGCCAGTAGACGCGGGCGTCCGACGGAGTGCGTGCCGAGCGCCTTGCGATCGACCTTGCCGTTGGCGTTGAGCGGCAGCGGGTCGTCCCAGACGACAAGTTCCTCGGGCAGTTTGTATTTCGGCAGCCCCTCCGACGTCAGAGCACGGGCCACCTCAGCGAGCGAGAACTCGGCGTCAGGATCGAGCACGACAGCCACCGCCAGTCGCTCACCGGTGGTGGCGTCGGTGACCGAATAGGCGGCGCATTCGCGGACCCCCCGGATCCTCGCCACCGCCTCTTCCACCTCGGCGGCCGGGATCTTCAACCCGTTGCGGATCACGATGTCCTTGATACGTCCGACTATTCGCACCCGATCGCCGACGATTTCCGCCACGTCGCCGGTCCGGAACCACTCGCCGTCGAACGCGGAGACGTCATCATCGGCGTCGGTATATCCGAGAAAACAATGCGGGCCCCTGACGCAACACTCGGTCGGTTCGGACGCCGACCCGACGCGTACGTCGACGTCGCCGAGGGGCACCCCGTCGTCACCATGGCGCACGTCGCGGGGCTCGTTGCGCAGGCCGGACGTGCTCACCGGGATCTCCGAGGAGCCGTAGGCGCGCATCACCACGATGCCGAACTCGTCTTCGATGCGTTCGACGATGCGCCGGTCGAGCATCGTGCCGCCGAGATATACCGCGCGCAGGTTGATGTCGGCGCGACGTTTCGCGGCTTCGTCGAGCATCCTGTCCAGGAGTCGGTCTGGGCCGCCGTACCACGTCGCGCCGGAGCGGATCAGCAGATCGCATGTCGCCTCAGGATCCCAGCGATCCTCGAGAATCACCGGTATAGCCAGCTCAGGGCCGATGAACAGCGCCTGCACCACGCCGGTCACCGAAGCCAGCGGGCTGATCAGGAAGATCCGGTCCTCCGGGCCCAAGCCCGCCGCCGTGACGTAGTTCGCCGAAGCTTTGGCCAGCGTGCTCAGTGAGTGGATGACCCCTTTCGGCCGCGACGTGGTGCCAGAGGTGTACAAGACGAACGACGGCTCGTCGGCTGCCCTGCCCGGACTCGGGGGCGGAGCAGACCCCACCAGGCCGCCGCCGTCGGATAGTCGGATCCAGCGACAGCGCTCTGACAGTTCAAGGTCGGTGATCGCGGTCCAGTTCGGCGCCACCCCAAATCGTGCTCCCGATCGGGAGACGACGTCGACGACCTGCGACGCCCCGGCGCTTCGGGGGACCACCAACAGCACCGCGTCGATGCGCACGGCGGCGTGGACACACACGACGGAATCGACATCGTTGCCGACCACCAGAACAACGGCGCTACCTGCGCCAACACCGGCATCGAGCATCGCTCGCGCCGCGGTGTCGACGCGCTCGTCGAGTTCGGCGTAGGTCAGTTCGACACCGCGAGCCGCAAGGGCGAGCCCGGCCGGGTGCCGCGCAGCCGCAGACCGGACCACGTCGAGCGGCTCCGCGGTCCAGAAGCCGGCTGCCCGGTAGCGCGCCCGCAACTGGCCGGCGCGTAGGTGCGCAGACCGCAGCAACTCAGTCGGGCCGCCCATGGTCACGTCCTCCGATGCAAATGCAGGTTCTCTTTTGAGTAAATGTAACCTCTCACCCATGAAGTCAATGACTTTCGACAACCAGGTTGCCATCGTCACCGGTGCGGGCGGCGGGCTCGGCCGCTGTCACGCCCTGGAGCTTGCACGGCGCGGCGCGCGGGTCGTCGTCAACGACCTGGGTAGCGCGGTAGACGGCAGCGGTGCCTCGACGTCGGCGGCTCAGAGCGTGGTCGACGAGATCACCGCGGCCGGCGGCACCGCGATCGCCAACGGCGACTCGGTTGCCACTGATCGCGGGGGCGCGGCGATCGTCGCGGCCGCAATGGACGCCTTTGGACAGGTTGACATCCTGGTCAACAACGCGGGGATCCTGCGCGATGCCGCGTTCAAGAACATGACGGCCGAACAGGTGGACGCCGTCATCGAGGTTCACCTCGCGGGCACGTTCAACGTGACCCGCGCGGTATGGCCGATCATGCGCGAGCGGAACTATGGCCGCATTGTGCAGACCACCTCGGGCACCGGTCTTTTCGGCAACTTCGGGCAAGCGAACTACGGCGCGGCGAAGATGGGCCTGGTCGGAATGATGCACGTACTGGCGATCGAGGGACAGCGTAACGGCATCGCGGTCAACGCGATCGCACCGATCGCGCGCACCAGGATGACCGAGGACATCATGGGAGACGCCGGCAAGGCCATGGACCCCGAGCTGGTCACCCCGGTCGTCGTATACCTGTCACACCGCAGTTGTGATCGCACGGCACATATCTATTCGGTCGGCGGCGGGAAAGTCTCGCGTGTGTTCATCGGGGTCACCAAGGGCATCGAGGACGGTGCGCTCACCGCGGAGACCGTCGCCGACTCGATCGATCGAATCGATGACAGCTCGACCTTCACCATCCGGGGCGGTCCGACCAAGGCGTGACCGTCAACGACCTTGGAACTTCGGCTCCCGGCGTTCGGCGAACGATGCCAGCCCCTCCTGCAAGTCCGCGGTGCGCGACACCACCTCCTGCGCCCAGGCTTCCTGCTCGAACGCACGATCGCGACCCGACTCCGACGACACCGACAGCAGTCGCTTCGTCAGCGACAGCATCACCGTCGGCCCTGCGGCGAGGCGATTGACGATCTCCTCGGCGACCGCATCGGTGTCCCCCGGCGCGGTCACGCGATTGACCAGTCCGAGCCGTTCGCAGGCGGCAGCATCGATCGACTCGCCGAGCATCAGTAATTCGGTGGCCTTGCGCAGCCCCACGATCCGCGTCAACAGGTGTATCGCACCGGAATCGGGCAAGATTCCGCGGTGTACGAACGATTCGATGATCTTTGCCTCGCTGGACATGACGACCAGATCGCACGCCAACACCAGGCTGGCGCCGGCGCCCGCAGCGGTTCCCCTGACGGCGGCGACAACGGGCTTGTCGCAGTCCAACACTGACGCGACCAACCGCTGCCACCCCTGCTGGAGCATGCGCGCAATGTCGCCCGCGCGCCGTTCGGCGACCGGGCTCGGAGCGGCCTGTGAATCCGGCGTCTGCGGGGCCAGTCCCGCCCCAGCGCAGAAGTGCCGGCCGCCTGCCGCGCTCAACAGGACAGCACGCACGCCGGGGTCACTATCCGCACGCACGAACGCATCGGTGAGTGCGTCACGCGCAAAGGGCGACAACGAATTTCCGACTTCCGGGCGATCGATCGTGATTCGCTGCACGCCGTTGTCGTCGACGTCGACAACGATCCCGGATGCCTCGTGTCCCATGTTTCCATCCCTGCGTTAACGGCGTTTCCGCTTTTCGGGTATCTTAATTTCCATGTCCGAGACCGGCCAGATTACCGACGAGGGTCTGGCGCGATTGCGGGCCACCATCGGTATCGCTGTCCCCCACACTCAGCCGCCGCATTACTTTCGCCCGAACGAAGACAGCTTCCGGCACGTCGCGGAAAGCTACGGCGACGCCAACCCGCTGTGGACCGATCCGGAATACGCCGCGAAATCCGTTTGGGGCGAGTCGATAGCACCACCTGCCCTCGTCGGTGGTGACACCCTCATCGGCGAGGACGAGGTCACCACGCTCTCCGAGGATGACCGCATGTTGACCAAGGGCGACCCGTTGCGCGGCGTTCACGCGTTCTATGCATCGTCGTCGCGCGAGTGGTGGGCACCGCTTCGGACGAATCACCGGGTCTTCCGTCGCAACGCTCTCGTCGCGGCACTGGACAAAAGCAGCGAATTTGCCGATCGGGCTATCCACGAATGGTCGGCACAAGTGTTCCGTGACGATGAAGGCGTCATCCTCGGCGGCCAATACCGCAACATGATCCGGACCGAGCGCAGCAAGGCGCGAGGCCGCAAGAAATACGACGCTGTGGAGCTGAAGTCATGGACTCCGGAGGAGATCGCTGACATCGACCAAAGGCTGGCTCGCGAATCACCGCGCGGCGCAAAGCCGCGGTGGTGGGAGGACGTCGACGAGGGCGACGAGGTCGGCCCACTGACAAAAGGCCCACTGACGGTGACCGACATGGTCTGCTGGCATGTCGGAATGGGGACCGGCATGTACGGCGTGCGGCCCCTGCGGCTCGCGTGGCGTAACCGGCAGCGCATTCCCCGTTTCTACACCCCGAATGAACACGGTGTCCCCGACGTCCAACAGCGGGTGCACTGGGAGCCGGACGCGGCGCGAAATGCCGGCAATCCCACCACTTTCGACTACGGACGCATGCGCGAAACGTGGCTCATTCACTTGTGCACGGACTGGATGGGCGACGACGCCTGGCTCTGGAAGCTCGACTGCGAGTTCCGGCTTTTCAACTACGTCGGCGATCTGCACACCATCACCGGGACGGTCGTGCGCAAGTACCTTGCTGAAGGTAATCGACCGGCAGTCGACCTCGAACTCGCGGCAACCAACCACCGTGGCCAGATCACGTCCCCCGGTCACGCCACGATTCTGCTACCCAGCCACGAACGCGGACCCGTTCGATTGCCTGATCCACCCGGCCAGGCGGCCAATCTGACGGAACTGCTCGCAGCCGTATCGGCACAATTTGCCGAGCGCTGAGCCCATGACTTACGCCGATGTCCCGGGCCTTCGAGCCCACCAGCAAGGTCCCGTCCTGCAGCTGACCCTCGATCGCGCCGACCGCCGAAACGCAATCAACGATGTCGTGCTGGACGCGATGATCGCGCACCTGGCCGCTGCCGGCACTGACGAGTCGGTGCGTGTTATCCGGATCGACGGTGAGGGGCCGGACTTCTGCGCCGGGTCCGACTTGGTGGCCAACAACACTCGCTCCGAGCGCAAACCAAGAGTGGGCAGCACCCAGCGCCGCCTGCCAAACAAGGCCAACCGGCTCATCCCGTTACTGCTCGAGACGCAGGTGCCGATCGTCGCGGTGGTCCGCGGCTGGGCCGCCGGCCTGGGATTCCACATCGCGATGGCGTCCGACTTCTGCATCGCCGCCGACGACGCTCGGTTCTGGGAACCGTTCATGGCCCGCGGTTTCACCCCCGACAGCGGTGCAACGTGGCTCTTGCCACGACTCATCGGATTAGTGCGCACCCGACAACTGCTCATGCTCGGCCAGGAAATCACCGGAGCCACGGCGGCCGAGTGGGGCATCATCCACGCCGCGGTCGCCGATACTGAGTTGAGCCGGGCCGCAGAGCATCTGGTCACTCAGTTGAGCGAGGCGCCGACGGTATCACTCGGGCTCACCAAGTGGCTGTTGCACAGCGGCAACGGCCTCGACCTCGATCGCCATCTGCAGAATGAGGCTCTGGCACTGGAATTGTCGAGTCGCAGCGAAGATTTCAAGGAGGGTCTAGCGGCCTTTCGCGACAAACGTGACGCGAAATTCCAGGGTCGATGATGACGCTGCCGATTACCGACACCACGAGTGTGGCCGATGCCGTTGCCGCGGTGCAGCAATGGGTCGACACCGAAGTCCCCGGCGCCTGGCGGACCGCCGCGGCCAATGGTCCAGCCGCCTTGCGGGCAGTGCGCAGCCCTGCCGACTACCAGCAGTGGTATCCGACCTTTGCCGCGTCGGGGCTCGTCGTACCGACTTGGGCGCGCGAACATGGGGGCCTCGGAGTCGGCAACGAGGTCGCCCGGGCGATCGAACACGTGCTGCGCCCGCTGCGACTGTCGCGACTCAACCCGTTGGGCCTCAACAATGCTGCGGCCGCTCTGTTCAGCCACGGCACCGAAGAACAGCGGTTGCGTTTCCTGCCGCCGATCGTGCGCAACGAGGAAAAGTGGTGCCAGCTGTTCAGCGAGCCGGGCGCCGGTTCCGATCTGGCTTCGTTGGCGACGCGCGCAGTCCGCGACGGTGACTCCTGGGTGGTCAACGGGCAGAAGGTCTGGACCACGTGGGCCGACCAAGCCGACTTCGCGATCCTGCTCGCCAGAACCGATCCAGAGGCGCCCAAGCACAAGGGCATCACCTACTTCCTGCTCGACATGCGTCAATCAGGCGTACAGGTCAGGCCGCTGCGTCAGATCACCGGAGAATCCGAGTTCAACGAGGTCTTCATCGACGATGCACGAGTCCCCGATGCACACCGGGTGGGCGACGTCAACGACGGGTGGCGGGTCAGCGCCTCGACGTTGTCCAGCGAGCGACAGATGGTGTCGGGCTCCGGATCCGGGGGCATGGGTCGCCTCGGCGGCTCCGGCGCTGAGCGCCTGATCACGCTGGCGCAGCAGACCGGCAAGTGGAGCGACCCCGTGATCCGTAACAAGGTCATGCGCTTGTGGGCGCAGGAGCAGATCCGTGGCTGGACGAATGCCCGTGTGCGCGCAGCCCTTTCGGCTGGCCAATCGCCAGGAGCGGCATCGTCGATCGGCAAGGTGCACCAGGCCGTGCTGAATCAGCAGATTCAGGACCTCATGGTCGACCTACTGGGCACCGAAGCGATCGCCTGGCCGGCCACCGACGACCCCGATGCGCTGCCGCGCGACGTCCAGGGAATGATGCGCAGCCTCGCCAACGGCACCGAGGGCGGGACCACCGACATCAACAAGAACATCCTCGGCGAACGGGTGCTAGGCCTGCCGAAGGAGCCCGACCCGTGGAAAGGCAAGCCCTGGAAGGACATTCCGCGCTCGTGAGCACCTATCAGCGTCTCGTGGTGGAGAAGTCCGACGGAATCGGCTGGCTGATCCTCAACAGGCCCGACGCCGGCAATGCCTTCGACTCGCTGATGCTCGATGAACTCGAGACAGCGTGGGCCGAACTCGACTCTGATCCAGCCGTCCGCGTCATCGTCAACACCGCTAACGGCAAGCCATTTTGTACCGGCATGGACGTGGTGCAGGTGGCGCGCGACAAAGAGGCGATGCGTCGCCATTCACGCCGGACCCGGGATGCGGAATTGAAGATCTCGTCGTGGCATTGCGGCGTGTGGAAACCGGTGATCGCGGCGGTCAACGGCGTCTGCGCCGGCGGTGGCCTGCATCTGGTGGCCGACGCCGACATCGTGATCGCCGCCGAAGAAGCGTCTTTTGTCGACCCGCACGTCTCGGTTGGGCAGGCCGTTGCCTACGAGGCGATCACACTGCTGCGCAAATCACCGATGGAGGCGATTACGCGGATGACATTGAGCGGCAAGGGTGAACGCATCACCGCGCGGCGCGCCTACGAACTGGGGATCGTCTCCGAAGTGGTCTCCAGCGAGGAGCTTCGCGCCACCGCGAGCAAGCTCGCCACCGCGGTCGCCGCGAACTCGCCGACCGCGCTGCGGGCCACCAAGAAAGCACTGTGGCGGTCCCTGGAAGTCGGTCTCACCCAGGCCCGCAGCGAGGCCGCCGATGCGATTTGGCGGCTACGCAATCACCCCGATCACAGCGAAGGGGCCAGGGCGTGGAGCGAGAAGCGCACACCCCGATGGCAGCCGTTGTCGGACCCAGTGGAGGTGTCATGACATATCGGCGGCTGGTCGTCGAACGACACGGGCCGGTCGGCTGGATCATCAACGACCGGCCGGACCGCCTTAATGCCTATGACGCCGCGATGCGCGAGGAATTTCCCCAGGCCTGGGCAGAGCTCAACGCCGACCCCGACGTTCGCGTGATCGTGCACACCGGCAACGGACGCGCTTTCCAGGTGGGCGCCGACGTCGAGGAGCTCGACGGCGAGGCGGTGCTGCAGTTCCAGGAGACCATGCGCACACTGGATTTGAAGCTGACCGCGTGGCACTGCCACGTCGACAAACCGGTCATCACCGCCGTCAACGGGGTCTGCGCCGGAGGCGGACTGCACTGGGTCGCGGACGCCGACGTGGTCATCGCCTCGTCGGACGCCAGCTTCGTCGATCCCCATGTCTCGATTGGCCAGGTCAGCGCCCTAGAGACAATCGCGCTGATGCGCAAGATGCCCGCGGAGGCCGTGCTGCGAATGGCGCTGGTCGGCAGCCACGAACGGCTCAGCGCCCAGCGTGCCTACGAGCTCGGAATGATCAGCCAGGTCGTCGACCCGCCCGAGCGGCTTCGCGAGGTTGCACAAGAACTCGCCGAAAAAATCGCGCGCAACTCCCCGGCGGCGATGCGCGCCACCAAGCGAGCACTCTGGGGTGCACTGGAATTCGGCCTCACGGACGCGTGCCGCGAGGGTGCCAAGCACCTGACATCGATGTGGGGACATCCGGACCAGAACGAGGGACCGCTGGCCTTCGCAGACAAGCGAACTCCGAAGTGGGCTCCCCTGGAGAACGACTCGTGAGTCTCGCCGAGCTCCTGAACGGTCTGCCCGACGTCGCAGTACACACGCTGCGCGCTGATGTTTCGCGCCACGAATTGGCAACCAGCGCTGACCAACTCGGTGCGCTGCTGGCCGAAGCGGGGCTGCACACCGGGCAGGTGGTCGCTGCCATGCTGCCCAACGACGCCACCACCATCGCCGCGCTGTTCGGTACGTGGCGCGCCGGCGCGGTCTACACCCCGCTCAACCCCCGGGCCGCCGATGCCGAGATCGTCACCCAAATCGCGGCATTGCGACCGGCTGCCGTCATCACAACCCCCCAACTCGCACAACGATTCTCGAGTTTCCACCTGCCGATCATCACAGGTGAGGCGCTGACGTGGGCCGCGGTCGGATCATCACACCAGCCCGACGATGCGCGATCCTACGAAGACGACGTCGCACTGCTGCAGTTCACCTCCGGCACGACCGGGCCACCGAAACCGGTCCCGCTGCGGCACAGCACGGTGCTCGATCTCATCGACCGCCTGCTCGAAAAACTGCGTGGCACCAAACCCGCTGGCAGTAAACCCAAGCGATCCCCCATGCCGAACCTGGTGCCGCTGTCGTTGTCGTTATGGGCCGGCATCTACCAAGTGCTGTTCGCCTTTCGTGCCGGCTCCGGCGTCGTCCTGATGGATCGGTTCTCCGCGACGGAGTTCGCCGCGCTGGTCAAGCGGCACCAATTACGCTCCACGGTCTTACCGCCGGCCGCGCTCACGATGGTGCTGCACGACGACTCCGTCACCGACCTGTCGCCCCTGAAGATCGTGCGATCGATCACGGCTCCCCTGTCTCCCGTTCAGGCGGGCCGATTCCGTGACAAGTTCGGCGTCGTCGTCCTGAACTCCTACGGCCAAACCGAACTCGGCGGTGAAGTCGTCGGGTGGTCGGCCGCCGACGCCCGCGACTGGGGCGAAACCAAACTCGGATCGGTCGGACGACCGCTGCCCGGCATCGATGTCACGATCGCAGAAGACGAAGTGATGGTTCGCACCCCGACGACAGCGGCACGCAAGATCGATCCGGCGTTCCTTGACCGGCTCACTGACGACGGCTGGTTTCACACCGGCGACCTGGGCTGGTTCGACGACGACGGATTCCTGTGGCTCGACGGTCGGGTGTCGGACATGATCAACCGCGGCGGACTCAAGGTCTTTCCCGGCACCGTCGAAGATGTCCTGCTCTCCGCCGACGGAGTCCGCGAGGCCGCTGTAGTGGGGATCGCCGACGAACGACTCGGCGAGGTTCCCTGGGCCTTCGTCGCGCGCAGCGATCGCGAGGTATCCGAGGACATGCTGATCGCATGGTGCCGCGAGCGCCTGACTCCCTACCGCGTTCCGGCCCGGATCGTCTTCGTCGATCAGTTGCCCCGCAACGACGTCGGCAAAGTGGTCAAGCGCGAATTGGCCCAGCTGGCCCGCCCGTAGAATACTTACTCTCGCTCA
This sequence comes from Mycobacterium paraterrae, assembly GCF_022430545.2. Lineage (NCBI taxonomy): Bacteria > Bacillati > Actinomycetota > Actinomycetes > Mycobacteriales > Mycobacteriaceae > Mycobacterium > Mycobacterium paraterrae. Next base: position 5,186,422 of record NZ_CP092488.2, read on the forward strand.
TGAGAACGGTGATAGCGTCATGCGGAAATGCACATTTCCACTCGACATCGACGTGACGGGAGCAACCCCCTGTGATCGAAGAACTGCTGCGGATGCTGATCACCTGGGGAGTCATGTGTGGACTCGTCGCTTTCTTCTACTGGATGCTGTCGAACATCGGCACCTTCTGATCGTCCATGACCAGAATCGCGTCCTCGAAAAATTCAAAGACTGGAGCGCAGTGGAAGAACAGGACCGCAAGCGTCGACGAGCGCTCATCGTGTTCCAGGTCTGGATATACGGGATGCTGCTGACGATGTTTCTCATTCAGCTCTCGATGCTGCTGACGAGGAACTGGTGAACCGATGAGACGTTCTCACGGCACGCTCGCGCCCACGTCGACGACACTGGACGAACACGAAATATCAAGCCGTAAGGCTCAACGGCAGGCCGACCTATGGCTGATTTCTGGGACAGCCCTGATGGGCACGTTAGTTCTCGGACCCATCGGGCTTCCGTTGTTCTTGCGTGGTCTATACCTGTTGCGCAACGCGCAACGAGCGGGTCTCTCGGTTCGCCCTCTCATGGTCACCCTGATCGGCTACGTCATCATTTTGGATGCGGCACTCAACAGCATCGGCTGGGCGCTGGACCTTTTCGCCAACCATGCGCTGATAACCCGCACCGTCTTCACGGCTTGGGGCAACCTGATGGACGCGGGGTACTTCTGGCACTACAACGAACTCTGGATCGGAGGCGCCAGCGCTCCCGGCGAAAAGGCATGGGTGCTTGTCTGCGTGCTGATCGCCTTCCCCATGCGGATGGCTGCGGCGATCGGCTTCCTGCAGATGAGGCGTTGGGGGCACCAGTGGATGATCGTGACGTGCTGGTTCGGCGTGGTGGTGTGGACCGGCTACATCTTCAACATGACGCTGTATGCCGACGTCCGCTACGCGGCGGTTGGACTTCCGGTGATCGCCTGGTGGGCCTACAACATTTTCTACATCACACCGTTTCTCGCAATTCCCTACTTGCACACCGTCAACCGTGAGGTTTTCAGTGACTGAACCAGCAATAAATGCGGACGTGCCAACCGAGTCGCTGCCGCCCGGCACCGCGCCCGTATGGGCGCGGATGCACAAGTGGCTGAAGCGAGGACTGTACGTCTGTCTCTTCGGTCTGGTGATCGAGGGTTCGCTGACCGTTCCCGTGATCGCCGTGTGGTACGGGTGGCCCACGTTGTCGCTAATCCAGATCTGCAGCGAGTTGCTCAAAGTCCGGTACTCCAACGACACGCTGGAGTGCCTTCAGCCGTATCCCATTAGCGGTCCGCCGTTCGGCGGTGCTCCCGAAGCAGCAGGCCAACATAGCGCGCGAGACGATTGGGGAATTCAGCCCCGCCCGCGCTACGACCGGATCGGCTTTCGCGAACTCATCAAGATCCATGATCAGCGGATCGCGCGTCAAGGCGGAGCGGGCCCAGCCCCCACACCATAGCCGCCTTGTGACAATGACGACTCCCCATGTGATCGGACGCAGCGACGCCATCTCGTGGGCGGTAGCAGCAAGCCTCAAGACCGTCGTTCACCGTAGCGACGAAATGATCTCGCCGGGAACCGATTCCGTCGTCATCGTGGTGGGGGTTGATCCGACGCTCGAGCCGAGCCACCTCCACTCCCTCAGCGCGGCCGACTGGCGCTTATTCGCGGAGCAACCAATGTGGCACGCGCTGACCGCGTTGCAGCGTTCGTACGCGTCGATGCGGCAGGACGGAGGACGGATCGTGCTGGTAGTGCCGTCGGTCGGGATGACCGGCGGGCCGCACATCGTCGCCTGGGCCACCGCTGTCGAGGGGATCCGGGCGATGGCCAAATCCGCTGCGCGCCAATGGGCCCATGCACGCGTGATTGTCAACCTGATTGCCACGCCGCTGCATCTGTTCGCCCCGAGGTTGGACGCATCGGCGGCCCACGTGAGCACGGCCGCTCTCCCCGACGATGAGAAAATCATCGAATCGGTGGTCGAGGCAACACGATTCCTGCTCAAGCGCGAGGTCGCGGGTGTGGTCGGCGAGACGCTCATCGTCGATGGAGGGGCGATGATGCTGCCATGACACTACACGGACACACGGTGCTGGTTACCGGAGCCGGCCGCGGCGTCGGCCAAGGCATAGCCCACGCCCTTGCCCGCGACGGCGCCCACGTGTTCGTCGGCACCCGGTCAGAGACTGGAAAGACGGTCGCTTCAGAGCTCGCCGAGCAGGGCTATCGCGCCAGCTGGGTCTGTTGTGACGTGACGGTCGCCGGGTCCGTTGCCGATGCGGTCGAGGCGGCTGTCACCAAGACCGGTCGACTAGATGCGCTGGTGCACAACGCCACCAGCAACGCATCGAGCCAGCCACACCGCCTCGAGGACGTCGATGAGGCTCGGTGGCACGACCACTTCGCCGTGTCGTTAACCGGTGCCTACCACTGTGCGAGTGCGGCCTTCGAGGCCCTGCGTGAGCAAGCAGGGACCTTTCTCGTGATGACCTCACCGGCCGGTATCGAAGGCAGCGCCACGCTGCCGCTCTACGCCACCATGAAGGGCGCGCTGCGGGGCTTTGCCAAGAGCTTGGCTCGCGAATGGGGGCCACACGGCATCACCGTCAATGTCATTTCGCCGCTTGCCTATTCACCGGCGATGACGGCGGCCATCGAGGCCGACCCCGCGATGGAGCAACGGCTCGCACGCCGGATTCCGCTGGGCCGAATCGGCGATCCGGAAACCGACATCGGCTCGGCGGTCGCTTTTCTCCTGAGCCCACAGGCTCGTTATGTCACCGGTCAGACGATCGGCGTCGATGGCGGCCACTTCACCAATCTCTGAGGCCGAGTATGTATGTGGGACATCAAGGCTGCCGCCGACGCGCTGAACGGACTCATTGACACTCTGATGACAGGTCTGTCAACCCGCTGAATCCAACCTGATGCCGTTGATCGAACTAAACGTCGTGACTGCTTTCGCCACCACGGTTTGGCCGCCAGGGCTTGAGAACGTTTGTTCTCTGATTAAGATAGTGATGTTTCCGGATTCCATCCGGGCTAGTGGCGATCTTGGCCACCCTTCGAAAGGACCGACGATGACGCAACCGAAGGCCTTCGAGGTCTGGGACGCCGACAACCACATGTACGAAACGATCGATGCCTACACGCGATACCTGCCGGAGAAGTATTCCGAGGCATTGAAGTTCGTCGACGTCAACGGTCGCCAGAAGCTGCAAATCCTCGGCGTGATCACCGAGACCATCCCGAACCCGACCTACGAGGTGATCCCCACGCCCGGCGCCTGGGCCGACTACTACCGAGGGATCAACCCCGAGGGCAAGACACTTCGTGAGCTCGCCGAGCCCATCCGCTGTCCGGACGAATTCCGGCGTCCCGACCTGCGTCTTGCATTGATGGACCGGCAGGGTGTCGACGGTGCGGTGATGTTCCCGACCACGGCAGGCATGCTCGAGGAGCGCACGAAGTCCGACACCGAGTTGACCCACGCGGTGACCCACGCATTCAACCGCTGGCTACTCGACGACTGGACGTTCAACTACCAGAACCGAATCTTCCCAGTGCCAGCAATCTCATTGAACGACCCCGCGAAGGGAGTCGCCGAACTCGAGTGGTGCCTGGAAAACGGGGCCAAGACCGTGCTGATCCGGCCTGCGCCGGTACCGCGGGAGGACGGCACGTCCCGGTCGCCCGCGCTGCCCGAATTCGACGACTTCTGGCGGCTGGTCGAGTCGTCGGGAATCTCGGTCCAGATGCACAACTCCGATGCGGGCTACGACCGATACCTCACCGATTGGGAGAGCGGCAACGAGTTTCAGGGCTTCCAACTGACGAAATTCCGCGGGTTTATCTACGAGGAGAGCCGGCACATCTTCGACACCCTGGCGGCGTTCGTCGCACACGGTGTGTTCGAGCGATTTCCCGGCCTGCGTATCGGAGTCGTCGAGAACGGCGGCTCTTGGGCAAACCGGCTGATGGATGCGTTCGACCGGGTGTATCGGAAGAAGCCACAAGATTTCAGCGAGCACCCGTGTGATGTCTTCCGCCGGCACGTGTGGGTAAACCCGTTCCACGAGGAAGACATGTCGCACCTCATCGACACTTTGGGTGCGGACCGGGTGATGTTCGGGTCGGACTTCCCGCACCCCGAGGGACTCGCCGAGCCCGCGCATTTTGTGAAGGAGCTCCAGAACCTTCCGGACGCGACAACGGCGAAAGTCATGGGCCGCAACCTCAAAGAACTCATCGGCGTCTAGGCGTCGTCCTCAATCACGCGGGCTAGGCCCTGCCACCCGGTCGATCTCGCGCAGCAGCGGTTGTGCCGCAGCATCGATTTCGCTCGTCGTCATAACGCGTAGCGGATGGATCCCGAGAATGAGTCGCACATGGCCTCTTTCGTCCAAGACAGGCGCGGAGATGGTGGCAACCGGCAGAGCATCGCGGGCGCTGTCGCTGGAGAGCAAGTTTGCCGATATGAATTCGACACGCAGTTGGTCGACGACGGAGCGCAGATTCTGGGGCACTGTCTCGTTGGACAATGATTCGATCGCATGAGCAGCCTGCGCCAGCGCGGGAGTCATCCAATCGACGTCATACCCGCGATCTCGCGTCTGGGCCAACACTGAGTAAAGACGCTCTGCGAGCGACGTGTCTCCGGCCGTACCGCGCTGAATCCAGGACTCTTGCTCGCTTGGCATATCCCATGCGGCGCAGGCGATCCCGAACGGTGGCGCATAGGGAATCCGCTCGACGGGAGCGACCGGCTGGGTAGACCCGTCGGGCGTTTCGAACGCGGTGATCACCAGTTCGTCTCCAGTGCGCTCGACGACGGAGGCCGGCGCACCGGTTGCATCAGCGAGACGGCGGATGGCTTCGCGGGCGACAGCCAGAAGAGGGCGCGCGGCTTGCAACCTGTCCGCTAGGAGGGCTACAGACGGGCCGAGGTCGAACTTCTTGGAGATGGGATCCCGGGTCGCCCAACCGCGGTCGCACAGGGTCTTGAGTATGGAGTGCGCCGTGGCCTGAGAGAGGCCGAGTTCGCGGGCGACGTCAGAGAAGCGGTGCCCCCCACCTTCCGGCCTGCTGAGCAACTCGACGACATCGAGGACACGCTCGGCCGGTGCTGAAGTGACTCCGCGCATCTTGACTCCCCTCACGCCGCATTCTACGGTCGACTCAGTATCCAGATAAATTGATCTCGAATAATAGAGATTATCAATGAGGATGTGAGAGCTGGTGCGTGCCGTAGTGCTGCGAGGCGGTGAGCTTACGGTTCGTGAGACAGCCGATCCCGTTCCCGGGCAGGGCGATTTGCTGCTCAAGACCCTCAGCACCGCGATCTGCGCGTCCGACGTGCACTACATGGACCATCCGGAGTTGGCGATCGACGATCCGACGGGTCGGTCGCTCTACGACCCCGACCGCGACATCGTCATGGGGCACGAGTTCGTCGGTGAAGTGATCGGCCACGGCCCTGGTTGCGGCGACGGCTTCCCAATCGGAGCCCGGGTGACGTCGATGCCGATTCGGTTGGTAGATGGCGGCGCCGGCGGTTTACGCATCATCGGACAGCACCCCGAGGCGCAAGGAAGTTTCGGTGAGCTGCTCGTCGTACCCGAGACAACCGCGAGGGTGGTCGGCGATTCGGTATCCAGCGATGCGGTCGCTGTGGTCGATGCCTTCGCGGTCGGCGAGTTCTATGTCCGCGCTTCGAACTTGCAGCCCGGCGAGATCCCGATCGTCCTCGGCGCCGGTGCCATCGGACTGTCCGCGGTCGCTGCGCTCAGCGCCCGCGGGGTCGATCCCATCATCGTCTCGGACTTCAGCGCCGATCGTCGCGAACTGGCCCAATCCGGATTCGGCGCCCACATTCTGGTCGACCCGGCACAACAGTCGGTGTTCGATGCCTTCCGCAAGACTCGTGCCGAACGCCACCTGGCCGGCTCCGCGGTGGTGTTCGAATGCGTTGGGGCTGCGGGACTCATCGACACGATCGTCGCGGAAGCTGAATTCTCGTCGCGCATCTACTGCGCGGGCGGCTGGTACACCGGCGACACCCTCGACATCACCGCAGCCACCCGAAACGGCCTCACTCTGCAGTTCGGTGGAGGGCCGCTACCTCAGGACTGGTACGGCGTTCTCGATGCGGTCGTCGAGGGGACACTGGACCCACTGCCCAGCGTCGGCAAGATCATCGGGCTCGAGGAGGTGCCCGCGGCGCTGGAGGCGGCGCGGCGCTCCGAAGGGCCGCCCCGCGTCGTGATCCACCCGAACGGCGACCACTGATGTCCGACCACGACGACCTTTTCGACCTCACGGTCCGATACGCGACGGCAATCGACAGTCACCAGTACTCGCTTCTCACAACAGTTTTCACCGAGGAGGCACGCGTCGACTACGGTGTGGTGGGCCAGTGGACCGGTGGTGCAGCGGTTGCACAGTTTATGGAGGCAGCCCACGTCGGCGCGGCGCACACGATCCATCGAATGACCAACCAGGCCATAGCGATCGACGGCGACACCGCGACGATGCGCACCTACGTCGATGCTCTCATCCTGATGGAGGACGGCTCGGGTGCGAACCCCGTCGGATACTACGACGACCACGCCGTTCGCACCGCAGATGGTTGGCGGATCGACCACCGTACCTACACCTCGGTGCGTCTCACCCCAGTGGCGGCCGCTCATGGGTGACATCGCCCGGAAATACGGGCCGTGGGGGCTGATCGTCGGCGCGTCCGACGGATGCGGCGCGCTGTTCGCCGAGCGGTTGGCGCAGCAAGGCGTGAACGTCGCGCTCGTCGCTCGTCGCCGGCAGCTTCTCGACTCGGTGGCCGAGGCGATTCACGGGCGCACCGGTGTCGAAACTCGGACGCTCGCCATCGATCTCACTCACGCCGATGCCTCGCAGTCCATTATCGACGCCACCGCAGACATCGAGGTCGGCATGCTGGTGTACTGCGCCGGAGGGGATCCGAACTATCAGCCATTCCTTGCCAATCCGGTATCGGCAGCCGAAGCGCTGCTGCAACGCAACTGCCTGGTGCTGATGCGGTTGTGTCACCACTTCGCGGGCCTCATGGTCGAGCGAAGGCGAGGTGGCATCGTGAACTTCACGTCGGGTGCTGCGCTGGCCGGCGGCCGAAACATGGTGGCATACGGGGGAACCAAGGCCTTCGACCTGGTTTTCACCGAGGGATTGTGGGCGGAGTTGCACGACAAGGGCGTCGACGTCCTGAGTTTGGTCCTCGGGCATGACCGACACGCCGGCTCTGCGGCAACTGGAGTTCGAGCGCGGTCGACTCACGTCTCTCGACGAGATTCCCCCGGGTGCGGTGACCGCTGCGAGCGTGGTAGACGAGGCGTTCGCCAACCTCGGCAACGGACCGACGATCGCCACGGGCGACGACGTCCGCATGGCGTCGGAACTTTTCAGGTCCATGACACGCAACGACGTGGTTCGTCTGATCATGCAGGTAAGTGCCGAGGTCATGGGTTCCGACGCACGGCAGCCGAATTAGACGCGGCCATGTTCACCCTTCGCTTCGACATGCGAGCGCCATCCATCGGGGCGCCCACCACCGAGTTGTACGCCGCGGCCAGCGAGATGTCGGCATGGGCTGAGCAGCATGGCTGTATCGCCGTCGTACTGTGCGAGCACCACTGCGCAGACGACGGATATCTGCCGGCGCCGTTGCTGCTCGGCGCGGCCATCGCCGCTCGCACGGAGCAGCTGATGCTGACCCTGACGATTTTGCTGCCCTTCTACGATCCGGCGCGGCTGGCCGAGGACATCGCCGTGCTGGATCACATCAGCGCGGGCAGAGCCACCTATGTGTTCGGAATCGGTTATCGTGCTGAGGAATACGCTCACTTCGGACTTTCTATGTCCGACCGCGGCAGGCTGGCGGACGAGAAACTCAGCGTGCTACGCCGCCTGCTCGCCGGCGACGAGATCGAACACGACGGCAGGCGCATGAAGGTCACCCCGCGACCGCGCACGCCGGAAGGACCCATGTTGAGTTGGGGCGGCGCCAGCCTGGCAGCCGCCCGGCGTGCTGGACGCAACGGTCTCGGATTGCTTGCCAACGGCGGAGTCCCCGGAATGCGGGAAGCCTATGAAAAGGCATGCCGCGACAACGGATTTGAGCCCGGCCTCGTGGTCATCCCTGAGCGTGACGTGGCGACCAACTGCTTCGTCGCCGACGATGTCGACGCGGCGTGGGACGAGATCGGCAAGTACCTCCTGCACGATGCAATGTCCTACTCCGAGTGGAATCCCGGCAACGCGGTGTCCGCCAACATCACCACCGCCACGACCGTCGACGAGCTTCGCAACACGTCTTCACACGTAATCCTCTCCGTCGACGAAGCGCGACAGCGCATCGCCGCGGGTGAGGTGTTCAACATCTCGCCCTTGTGCGGCGGGATCCCGCCCGCGACCGCATGGCCCTACTTGAAGAGATTCGCCGAGCTGTATTAGCCGATAGGGCATCAGATGAACCAGGACCGCGTGAAGCCACCCGTGGCGCAATCGAAAGGCAAAGAGCGGCAATGAACGCGCCCCCGGAATCCGTTCACTTCGATCCCTTCTCGGATGAATTCTTCAACGATCCGTTCGAGACTTACCGCCAACTGCGCGATCGGGCGCCGGTCTACCACAGCACGCAATACGACTTCTGGGCACTTTCCCGCTACGAGGATGTCGCGAGCGCAATGCGTGATCACGAAACATATTCCTCGACAAAGGGTGTCACCCTGGATCATTTCATCGATCCTGACGCGATGATCCCGCAAGGAGTGATCATCATGATGGACCCTCCACAGCACACCAGGATGCGGTCGCTGGTGAACAAGGTATTCACCCCGCGCGCAATCGCCAAGCTCGAGCCGATGATCCGAAACGTGATCGACTCGATCGCGCAAACCATCGATGTGACATCGTTCGACATGGTCGAGGACTTCTCGGCGCTGTTTCCCGTCGAGATCATCACCACGATGTTGGGAGTGCCGCCGGACGGTCGCCAGCAGATCCGGCACTGGCTCGATGCGCTGCTGGAACGCGAGCCGGGAAACGTCAGCACGACGCCGCACGGCCGTGAGGCGGCGGTGACCATGTGGAGGTATTACTACGACCTTGTCGTCGAGAAACGCGCCAGCCCGCAAGACGACATGATTTCGCGGCTCACCCAAGTCGAGGTCGAACGCGACGACGGCACCATGACCCGCCTCGACGACATGGAGATTTCCGCCTTTGCGTCGTTGCTGGGCGGTGCGGGCGCCGAGACGGTGACCAAACTAGTCGCCAGCGCCGCAGTGGTGTTTGCGCAGCACCAGGACCAATGGCAGGCATTACGGCAAGACCGGAGCCTGATCCCCGCCGCGTTCGAAGAGCTGCTGCGTTACGAGGGGCCCTCGCAATACGACATCCGTTGGAGCAACGTCGATGTCGAGCGTCATGGCACGGTGATACCCAAGCACAAGCCGGTGATGCTCATCAACGGATCGGCCACCAGGGATGAGCGTGCGTTCGTCGATCCCGATCGCTTCGACATCCGTCGCCGGCACTCCGGCCACAACCTCGGGTTCGGTTACGGAATACACAGCTGTCTCGGCGCGGCACTGGCGCGCATGGAGGGACGCATTGCCATCGATGCCCTGTTGGACTTGATGCCCGAGTTCGAGGTAGACGTCGCAGGACTGCAACGGGTCAAGATGCCAAATGTCTTCGGTTGGGGACGCGTACCCGTGCGTGCGGTGGCGCAGCGGCCGCGGTCCGGCGCTCTTGAGAAAACACATATAGGAGATTGAGCGATGGTGACTGAGAAATCCAGAACGTATCGGGTTGTTCACGTAGGTACGGGGCTGACCGGCAAGGAGGCACTGCGGGCAATCATCGACGATCCGGCACTGGAACTCGTCGGAGTCAAAGTGTCCACGCCCGAAAAGGCCGGCGTCGACGCGGGTCGCCTGTGCGGCGGAGCGGATGTCGGCATAGCGGCAACCGACAATCTCGACGCGGTGCTGGCTCTCACACCGGACTGCGTCACCTACTGTGCCACCGCCGTCCGGCGCGAGAACGACGCCATTGCCGACATCGTCACGTACCTCGAGGCGGGGATCAACGTGGTAACGATCTCGACGATCCCGATGGTCTATCCGCCTGCGGCGCCACCGCAGTGGCGCGCGGCCGTCGAAGGCGCTGCGGCGAAAGGGAATTCAACTTTTTATGCCACCGGCGCCGAGCCGGGGTTCGTCAGTCTGAACATTCCTACCGCCCTGCTGGCCGGTGCCGGCACCGTCGAGTCCTATCGGATGGACGAATACGCCATCGACCTCGACAAGTCCTATCCCATTTGGGATGTCCTGCACGAATCCATGGGTTTTGGAAAGCCAGACGGGCACGTACCCGCTCGAATCGCGTCGGGCAAGGTCAACCACGATTGGGAGACCGTGGTTCGCTACATCGCCGACATCCTCGGACTAGAACTCGACGGTGTGGAACTGGATTGGGAAACATTGCTGGCCCCAACAAATCTAGAATCCGCAATCGGTGTGATTCCGGAAGGGACGATTTGCGCACACCGTTGGCAGCTCGCCGGCGTCATCGATGGTCGGCCCGTGGTCGCGGTGCAGTATTTCGCGACGGTAAGTTCCACACCGTGGCCCGAGCGCTGGCCCAGGCCCTCGCGGCAAGGCCAAGGTGGCATGGTCATCCGAGTCCAGGGACGGCCCAGCATGTGTGCGGAGCTGTACTTCGAGCAATCGGCCTCGGATCGGGTCAATCCGGGTGTCGCGGTGACAGCGCTGGCCGCGGTCAACTCGGTGCCCGCAGTCATAGAAGCGGCGCCCGGAGTGCTTGGTCATCCCTTGGCGGGTCCCGCAGTCGTGAGCCGGCAATCGCGAACTAAACCTGTCCCTCACATCGCCGCCCGCTGACGGCACGGTGGGTCAACGACTCGCAAAGCGGGCCCGTAATTCGGTTTTGAGCACCTTGCCGGTGAGGTTGCGAGGTAACGCATCGACGAGTTCGAGTCGTTCCGGGGTCTTGTGCTTGCTGAGTCCTCGTGACTGACAGTGGTCGAAGATCGACGAAAGCGTCAGGGTCGCATGTGGGTGCGCGACCACGACCGCGCAGACCCGCTCCCCTGTCCGGTCATCGGGCACACCGATCACCGCGACGTCGGCGACCGCCGGGTGGCCGGCCAGCACACCCTCGATCTCGAGTGCCGAGATGTTCTCGGCGTTGCGGATGATCGCGTCTTTGATCCGTCCGGTGACCACCACATTGCCGTCGTCATCGACGTGGCCGAGATCGCCTGTGCGAAACCATCCGTCGGCATCGAAGGCCCCGGCATCCAGCGCTGCGTCCACATACCCGAGGAAGCATTGCGGACCTTTGAGCCGTAGCTCCCCTACCTCCCCGGCCTTGACCGGACGCTCGGCTTCGTCGACAACCCGAACCGTTACACCTGGCACCGGTTTACCGACCGTGTAATCCAGTAGCTCCGGCGGGCCGTTCGGGGCCTGGGAAGTGGCCACCGGGAACTCGGTCAGGCCCCAGGCGTTGGCCACGCCGTCCACTGAAAAAGCCTGCCGCACTTGGTGGCCCAGCTCCGCAGTGATAGGCGCGCCTCCTCCGACGCAGCCGCGCAGGGCGGGATACAGCGGCGTGTCGCCGTGCTTGGCCTGCGCGACCATGAAAGCGACGAAAAACGGGGTGGCGCTGCCCAGCAAGGTCGGGCGGTGCGCCGCAATCGCGAAAGGAGTAGCGACGGGGTCGAACGAGTCGAAAAGCACCAATCGCATGCCGGTGTGCAACCCGGCCGCCAGCATGGCCGCACCCCCGATGTGTGACACCGGAAACGCGATCGGATTGACGTCACTGCTGGACGCCCCGACGATGCCGATGACCCCCGCCGACCCGGCCAGGACCGATCGGTCACAGTGCCGCGCGCCTTTCGGCGCTGCCGTCGTGCCCGACGAGTAGTAGATCCAGCGCGGCTCCTCACCGCTCGTCGGCGCGGGCGGCAGCGCCACGGGATCTCCGACGGGCAGCCGAAGGCCGTCACCGATCGCCGCATCGTGGTCGATGACGACGACTGCCATCGGCCGCTCGTCGACGAGCTGATGCGCGAGCGCGGTATGGTCGAAGTCGCGCCACAATCCCGGCACGATGAGGACATCGGTGTCGAGCTGCGTTGTCACATAGCGTAATTCGCTTTCGCGCCAAATCGGCAGCACCGGGTTTTGAACCGCGCCAAGACGAGTGAGCGCGACCATCACGACCATCGTCTCCAGCGTGGTGGGCAGTTGCCAGGACACGACGGTGCCCGCACCGATGCCCTGTGCCGCCAGCGCTGCGGCACACGTCAGTGCCGATATCCGGAGTTGGTCGCAAGTCAGGCTGCGTCCATAGTCGTCGGCAAGGACAATCCTGTCCGGATGCGTCTGCGCCGCGGTCTCGACCAAAGACCAATAGGTGGGCGCCAACGACGGCTCAGTCATCTGCTGGGCAGATGCAGTCGGCGCTTGGCGAGGATATTGCGCATCATCTCCGAGCTACCGCCCGAAATCGTGTAGGCGCGCGACCAGAGCCAGCATTCACGTAGACGCTGTTTGGCCGCTTGCACGGCCGGCGCGGTATCGCCTACCGCTGTCACGCAGGCCGCCAGCTCCGCACCGTACGCCGCGACCTGATGGTAGGTCTCGGCGAAGCTCAGCTTCGCGATCGAGCCGTCACCCGGCTGTTCGTCACCCGATGTCAACCGCTCCACGTGGTCGTCGATGAAGGCCTTCGCGACCTCGACCTCGACTGCCAGCTCGGCCACCTTCTGGCGGATGTCGGTGGACTCCAACGCCGGCACGTCGTCAATGTACGCGTGGCGAGCGACCTCGACCAGATCACCGATCAGCAACTCCAGCAGAATCACGTTGCCGCCGATGCCGAATCGCTCAAAATCAAGGCCCGCCATGATGATCGACCAGCCTTGTCCCTCCTCGCCGATCAAATTATCGGGGCCGAGTCGGACTCCGGTGAGAAAGACCTCGTTGACCTCGATCGCGTCGCCGATCGTGCGGATCGGTCGAACCTCGACACCCTCGGCATCCAGCGGCACCGTGAACACCGACAGGCCGTGGTGACGCGCGGATGCCGGGTCGGTGCGGACCAACGCGAGACCCATGTCGGCCCAGTGGCCGTCGGTGATCCAGGTCTTCTGCCCGTCGATGACCCACCCGCCGTCATCGTGCCGACTGCCACGGGTGCGTATCGCAGCGATGTCGCTGCCGGCATCGGGCTCGCTGAGCAACTGGCACCAGACGTGCCGACTGGAGCGGATCAGCGGCAGCAGGGTGCGCTTCTGGTCGTCGGAACCGAAGTGCAGCAGCACGTGCGCGGCAAGGTTGACCTGGTCGACCGGCCGCGGCGCGCGGGCGCGCAAAATCTCCTCACTCACGATTCGGTCGTGAAGCGGATGGTGATCCGCGCGGCCACCGTGCTCGACCGGCCAGTCGGCCCCTATCAGGCCCGCCTCGAACAGACTCGCAAACCACGTGCGCAGCAGGGCTTCCTGCGCTGGCGTTTCCGGTGCCCGGTGTCCTTCGCGCGCCTCGATCGCCGGCGCATACTCGGCGATGTGCGCCTTGACCCGATTCCTGAACGAGGCCAGCTCCGATTCTGAAGGCCGGCGACCGACGACGCTCACCAGCCCGACTCAGTCGCCAACAGCGCTCGACTAGAGCGCGCGGTGCCCATCAGATGGGAGTTCGTGAACACCCGTCGCAGTTCGTAGTGCAGGGGATACTCCCACGTGAATCCGATACCGCCGGACAACTGCATGCACTCGTCCACGGCGGCCGTGGATTTCGCCGCGACAAACGCGTGTGCCGCGGCGGTGAGGGCGGTCGCTCGGGCGTCGGCGACCGCGATCGCGCGAGCCGCCCTCATGACCACCGCTCGCGCTTTGACCACAAATACCAACAGCTCGACGAGCCGATGCTGGATTGCCTGGAAACTAGCAATCGGAGCCCCGAAAGCCACCCGCTCCCTCAAGTAGTCCGTCAGCCGCTGCACGGTCATCGCCACGGCCCCGATGGAATCGGCAGCGATCAGCAGCCGGGCAACCCGGAGTAATTCCCGGGCCCGGTCGGGCGACCCGATCAACTCGCCGGCGGCGAGGTCGAAATCCGTACGCCACGCCGTTCTGCTGACGTCCAGCAGATCGTCATCCAGCGCGAACTGCTCCGGAGTGATTTCACTGATCAGGTGAATTCCGTTGCTGTTCAACAGAAAAAGAGAGTCGATCTGGTCGCCGCGGATGATCCGTGCATAGTCGTCAGCGATCGCGAAACCCGCCGACGAACTGCCTGCCAGCAGCCCCGGCAACAGTCGCTCCCTGACCTGCTCCGGCGCCGAGGCAAGCGCAGCGGCGCCCAGCGTGGTTCCACACCATGCGGAAGCATCCTGCGCTCGCCCCAATTCCTCCGCCACGACGCATGTCTCGACTGGACGCCATCCGGCGCCGCCGAGTTCCTCGTCGACGAGCAAACCGGTCCAGTCCATCGCCGCGAGGTCCTTGACGGTGCCGCGCTCGCCCCGTTCGGCAAGAAATTCGCGCGCCGACAACCTCAACAGTTCGAGGTCGACGTCAGCTGAGTCCTCGCCCGCCATGCGGCCGTCAGCCTCGGAAAAGCAGCTGCTCGGCGTTTTCCCGCATGATCCGCCGCTTCGCCGCGTCGTCGAGAGGGTCGAGCAGCTTCACGAAGTCCGCGGGCTCGGCCATCCCTTCGGCGTGCGGGTAATCCGAACCCATGACCAAGCAGTCGTCATACCCCATGCTGGAAACGATCGCAGGAATGTCGTCCTCGGGATAGGGCACCACGCGGACGTGACGGCGGAAAATTACCGACGGTCGCTCGGTCAGCTTTCCGCCGATCCACGGACCATTGCGGCCCATGCCCCGGCTCTTGTCCATATGCCTGACGAAAAACGGCACCCATTCCGCGCCGTGCTCAGCGACCAGAACGCTGAGGTTGGGAAAACGACCGAAGAGGTTGTCGAAGATCAGCGCAGACAACGTATCTTCGATCGGCCGCTGACCGTAGATGTTCATCCACTGCCACGCCGACATGTGCCACGACGCGGGGTCGGAGTTTTGGCCCCAGGCGGGCGAGATCGCGTCGAAATACCAGAACGGCATGATGTGGTAAACCAGGACGCAGCCAGCCTCCTCCAAGCGTGCATAGATGGGGTCGAAGTATGGATCGCCAGGCGATCGACCGTACGCCGGACCGGTCGGCAACATCACGAACTTCGCGCCTTGGGCGATGATCGCCTCCGTCTCGGCAATCGCGGAATCCAAGTCGCGCAGCGACAAGAGGGCGGTCGCGAAGATCTTGTCGTCGAAGTTGAAACCCCACTCCTCGTCGAACCACCGGTTAAACGAGCGCAGGTTGGCATACAGCGCTTCGGTGTCGTCGACATAGTGTTCGGCGGCCAATGCCATGCCGCTGGGATAGATGACCATCCGGTCGATGTTCTGCTCCGCCATGACCGACAACCGCGGGACGCGCGAGACGAATTCCGGCTGCATCGGCTGCGGCTCGTAGGACTCCTCCGGGTTACCCGACCCCATCTGCCGCAGCATCTCCTTGAGCGAACCCGGCCGGTAGGCGACATCGAGTCCCAGACCGCCCTCGCTGTTGAAAGTAGCGACCCGATGCCCGGCCAGGATCACCTCGACTCCGTCGGCGCCGCGCACCGTCGTGATGGCCCGATCCCGAAACTTCTCCGGCAGATAGCGGGTGAAGGCGTCCCGGGGCTCGTAGCAGTGGGTGTCACAGTCAAAGATGCCGTAATCGAGTTTCGTCGTCACCAGGTCGCTCCTTTAGCGAGAATGCTTATTCTCTATTTTCAAAAAAGATACTATCCTCAACCGGCAATGACCATGCCGGGCCTACGGTGCCAGTAACACCCCGCCGGCGTCGGCTGTCGGCGTCACCGGTACGGCAACGACCACACCGCGCCCTTCCACGACCGTCGACTGAAAGGCCCAGAGCCATCAAAGCCATTGACGGACAACGGGATCAACGGGTCGATGACTGAATCCGACGACCTCCGCGGCGTGGTGCGCGAGTACCTCAGCGAGACCTCACCGAGTGAGACCGTCCGCAAGCTGATGCTGACCGAAAACGGCTACGACGAGGCCGGGTGGCTGCAAATGGCCCGCGAGCTGGGACTGCATGGCATCGCCGTTCCGGAACGTTGGGGTGGCGCCGGTGCCGGCGTCGCCGAGTTGGCGGTCGTGTTCGAGGAAATGGGACGCGCGCTGCTCTGCTCGCCCTTCTACGCCACCGTAGGCCTGGCCACCCAGGCCATCCTCGCCAGCGGCGACGACGAGGCCGCCGAACGGTTCATCCCGGGATTTGCGGACGGCTCGACAACGGCGACGCTGATCCTGAACGGTCGACTCGACGTCTGGGATCCGGCGGCCGTGACGTTGCGGGCTGACCGAGACGGCGGCGCTCACCGGATCCACGGCGAGGCGCCGCTGGTGATCGACGGCCACACCGCCGATGTCGTTCTGGCCGCGGCAAATACGGCCGCCGGGCTCTCGTTGTTCGCGGTAAATGCCCGAGCAGCCGGGGTCACGCGTACACCGCTGGCCGGGCTCGACCGCACCCGCAAGCTCGCCCGCGTGCGATTCGACGGTGCGAGCGCGCAACTGATCGGCGGCGATGGCGGTGCGGCGGACTTCCTGACGCGAGCTTCGGACCTCGGCATCGTGGCGCTGGCGGCCGAACAGGTAGGCGCGGCGCAACGCTGCCTCGACATGGCCGTCGATTACGCGAAGAGCCGAATTCAGTTCGGTCGACCGATCGGAAGTTTCCAGGCGGTCAAACATCGCTGTGCGGACATGCTGGTTCAAGTGGAGGGCGCCCGTTCGGCCGCCTCCCACGCCGCCGACATCGCCGATTCGGCCGAAGCCGACGACCTTGCAACGGCCGCGTCGGTCGCGAAACTGGCTTGTTCGGAAGCCCTGCTGCAGGCGGCGCTCGACAACATGCGCATCCACGGCGGCATCGGCTTCACCTGGGAACACGATGCCCACCTGTTCGTCCGGCGCGCCAAAGCCAGCCAGCTGATCTACGGCAGCCCCGACAGCCACGCCCAGCGCCTGGCCATGCTCGTCTCCGAAGTGAAAGGACCGTAATGACCATTTCGTTTTCCCTCGAATTGCCCACGCAGCGCATCGAGGCGGTCGAGGAATTCGTCAGCGCCGAGGCCATCGCCGACATCGCACGCGTGGCCGAAGAAGCCGGGTTCGCGGCGGTCCACGTGACCGACCACCCCGCGCCTGACGCAAAGTGGCTCGACCATGGCGGTCATCACGCCCTCGATCCGTTTGTCGCGCTGGCGTTCGCCGCCGCGGCCACCACCGACATCAGGCTGTTGACCAACGTCTACATTGCCGCGTACCGGAACCCGTTTCTCGGCGCGAAGTCGGTGCAGAGTCTCGCAGTCTTGTCCAACGGGCGCCTTATCCTGGGTACTGCCGCGGGATACCTCAAACCTGAGTTCAAGGCGCTGGGAGTCGATTTCGACACCCGCGGCGCCCTGCTCGATGAAGCCCTTGATGTGCTGGACCAAGTGCTCACCGGCGCCGATATTGCCTACGAGGGAACGTCGTTCGCGGCACGCGGTGTTCGGCTGCGACCTCTGCCGGCCAGTCCCCCGCCCGTCTGGGTCGGCGGAAACAGCAAACCTGCGGTCCGCCGGGCGGTGTCGCGTGCTCAGGGATGGGCGCCGTTCAACACGTTCGGCTATGCCACGGCTTCGCGCACCGCCGAGATCTCCACGATCGAGGATCTAGAACTCGGGATCGACTGGGCCCGGCGCTACGCGGCCGAGATCGGCCGCACCGAGCCGCTTGACATCTGCTTTTCCGCCGGAAACCTGTTGGACGACAGCCGATCGGCCGACGAACGGCACGAGACCATTTCCAGGTTGGCTGCCGCCGGAGTGACGTGGCTGACGATCGCGCCGACGGGAGCGGACAGGACCGAGCTGATCGAGCGTTCCCGCGCCTTCGCCAAGGAGTTCATCACGGCGTGACCCGCCGTCAGCGCATCAGGCTGTCAGCGGAAAATGCGTCCACTCCGATCCGACGATGGGCGAATAACCAGCGGCCCCGCACCGGGACGAGGACGTCTCGGTAGCGGCCCCAATGGTCGAGCCCGATGTCGGTGTGCACTGCGAAGTAGCTACTGACCTCGACCCTGTCGCGATTCACCGTGGCGAACCGGATGCTCGAGACGTGATGCCGAACGTGGGTCGGCGCCTGCCGCCCCGAGGTCGCCGGCCGGGTGACCGCGGCGCCAAGACCCGCCTCGATCTCGGCTGGGCCGGTCAGCGGCTCGCCCCCACCGGTGAATTCCAGCACACCGTCGGCGGCGAAACACCCTGCCAGCGCACGCAGATCGAAGCGGTCGGTGGCCGCGGTGTAATCGGCCAGGGTTTGCCGAACCGACTCCCGCACCTCGAGCTCCCACGCCTCCACCCAGCCTCCTCACACGCAGACGCAATTCGGAACCAGCCTGTGCGTCACACGATAACGTGTGTTCTCATGCCGCTCCCACGCTTGCAAGACCTGCTCGAACCCGCGACGACCGCGCTCGTGACCCAGGAGTGCCAGGGCGGGGTCATTGGGCCCCAAGCCGGCCTGCCGTTTCTCGCCGAAGAGGCTCGCCGCGAAGCGATTCCCAACATCGTCACATTGGTCGAGGCTGCCAGATCGGCAGGAGTTGCCGTCGTGCATTGCCTGGTCGAGCGGCGGGCGGACAGTCGCGGATCCAACACCAATGCTCGGCTGTTCATGGCAGGCAAGTCGTTCGCCGCGGACTTGACGCCCGGCAGTCCCGGTGCATCTGTCCTGCCCGAATTGGGACCCGCGGACTCCGACCTCGTGCTCACTCGCACGCACGGCGTCGGCCCCATGGCCGGCACCGACCTCGACTCCGTATTGCGGAATATGAACATCAAAACAATTGTGGGAGTTGGTGTTTCGGTCAACATCGCTATTCAGAACTTCGTGATGGACGCGGTCAACCGCAGCTACCTGTTTGTGCTGCCGCGCGATGCGGTAAGCGGGTATCCGCGGGAATACGCCGACTCCATCATCGACAACACCCTGGCTCTGCTGGCCACCGTGACCACCACCGATGCCGTGGTCCAAGCATGGCGAGAGCTCCGTGCTTCGTGACCCGATCTGGATGTTGCGAAGCGATGATGATAATGTCGTTTCCACTAGGCGTAAATGGCCGTATTCGCTGCTCAGGAGGAAAGTTCAATGCCTTCCCGGTCTCTGCCGTATCCGGTTTTCGACATCGACAACCACATGTACGAGACGACGGACGCGCTCACGAAGTTCCTGCCGAAGGAGCACCGCGGAAAGGTCGGCTACGTCGAGGTCAACGGCCGCCCGAAGCTCGTCGTCAAAGACCACATCAGTCACATGATTCCGAACCCGACGTTCGAGCGAGTCGCCCGGCCCGGTAGCGCTGAGGACTACTTTCTCGGCAACAATCCCGAGGGTTTGAACTTTCGCGAGTTCATCGGCGAGGCAATGGATGTCATTCCCGCGTACCAGGAGCCCGCACCGCGCCTGGAACTGATGGACGAACTGGGCATCGACCAGTGCGTGATGTACCCGACTCTCGCCAGCCTCATCGAGGAACGCACCACCGACGACGTCGTCCTCACCCACGCCATCATCCACGCGCTCAACGAGTGGATGCACGAGCACTGGACGTTCAACTACGAGAATCGCATCTTCGCCACGCCGGTGATCTGCTTGCCATTGGTCGACGAGGCCATCAAGGAGTTCCACTGGGCACTCGAGCGCGGTATGAAGACGTTCCTGCTCCGCCCCGCGCCGGTGCCCAGTTTGTACGGGGGCTCGCGGTCTATGGGGCTACCCGAATTCGATCCGTTCTGGGCCGAAGTGGTCAAGGCCGGCATCCCTGTGACCATGCACGCCTCCGACAGCGGGTACCAGAAGCACCTCATGGAGTGGGAGGGCGGCGACGAGTACCTGTCGTTCAAGACCAGTACGTTGCGCGAGGTTGTCATGGGTTTCCGTGCGATCGAGGACTCGCTGGCCGCGCTGATCTGCCACGGCGCGCTGTCGCGATTCCCCGACCTTAAGGTATTTGTCGTCGAGAACGGCAGCGGCTGGGTGCCGAACCTGCTCCGGTTGCTGGAGAAGGCGTACAAGACCATGCCCAAGGAATTCGACGAGCATCCCGTCGAGGTGTTCAAGCGCAACATCTACATTCACCCGTTCCTCGAAGACGATGTGCAGAAAATCGTCGACATCATGGGCGAGGATCACGTGATGTTCGGTTCCGACTTCCCCCATCCCGAGGGGATTGGCGACCCGCTGAGCTTCGTCGACCGACTCGACGGACTGTCCGAGACGGCCAAAGCGAAGATCATGGGCGGCAACGCGATTGAGCAGTTAGGGCTCAAGGTCACGGTATGACCCAGGCGCCCGCGTCTTTGAAGGTGTACGACGGTATCGCTGGCTTCGAGGCTCACGTAGGCGAGCACCTCGGCTACAGCGACTGGCGTCAGATCACGCAGAGGGAAATCGATCTGTTCGCCGAGGCAACCGGCGACCACCAATGGATCCACGTCGATCCGGAGAGGGCCGCCCGCGGCCCCTACGGCGCTACCATCGCGCACGGTTATCTCACCTTGTCGCTGGTACCTATTCTCGTGCAACAGATCTACCGGGTGACCGGTTTGTCGATGCAGGTGAATTACGGCTCGGACAAGCTGCGCTTTCCCGCACCGGTACCTGTCGATTCCCGCATCCGCGCAGGCGCGGAGCTTCTTAAAGTGGAGCGCAACGACAAGGGCGGACGCGCGACCGTACGAGTCACCGTCGAAGTCGAGGGAAGCGACCGACCGGCGTGTGTCGTCGACACCATTGCCGCGATGGTCGACGCCTGACGACGCGGCGCGTCAAGCGTTGAGCAGCCGCTCGCCGATTACTCGTTCTTTGCGCAGCACCGTCAGCTCGTCAGCCGCCAGCCCGAGCGCGCCAAGCACTTCGTCGTTGTGTTGGCCGAGCGTCGGCGACGCCGTGCGGTGATGGTGTGCCGGCCCGGGGCTGATCCGAAAAGGCCAGCCGGGATACCGTTGTCGGCCTGACAGCGGATGCTCGAGTTCCTCGTAGAAGCCACGTGCCTCGAGCTGGTCGACGTCATACATCCGATCGGCAGTAAGCAATCGCTCGGCGGGCACACCCCGGGCGCGAAGGGCGTCGGCGACGTCATCCGGCGCACGCGTGGCAGTCCATCGGGTGAGCACCTCGTCCAACGCGTCATGGTTGTCCAGGCGTGCCTCTTGCGAGGAGAACGACGAATCATCCTTGAGGTCCGGACGGGCGATCAATTCAGTGACGGCTGCCCAGTCAGCGTCGTCGCGAATGGATACGGCAACCCACTCGTCGTCCCCGCTGGTCGGATAGACCCCTTGCGCATAGGCGCGGTGCCGATTTCCCTCCCGCTCACGCACGCGCTGCGTCAGTGAGTACTCGATGATGGGCTCCGCGGTCACGGCGGCGCCGATTTCGATCTGGGCGGCCTCTATCAATTGCCCCTCGTTCGTCGACCGTCGGTGCTCGAGCGCCGCCAGCAAAGCGACGCACGCATGCACGCCCGCGATCGGGTCGGCGGGCCCCTGCAGATTGCACGGCGGCCCGTCCGCGTAACCGGTCGAGGCCGACATGCCGGATACCTGTTCGATGTTCAGGGCCCAGCCCACGTAGTCGCGCCACGGACCCTCGAGCCCGAAACCCGGCATCCGCACCATGATCACGCCGGGATTGACGCGCGCGATGGACTCGTAGTCCAGCCCGAACTGCTCGACCACACGCGGCGAGAAGTTCTCCACCACCACATCGGCTTCAGCAGCCAGGCGCAGCGCCAATTCGCGGCCCGCCGCGGACGTGAGGTCCAGCGTGATGTCGCGTTTGTTGAGATTCGTTCCCTGCCACAGCGGTCCGCACTCGTACCACTCGTCGCCCGAACGCAACAACGAACCCGAATAGCGATGTCCGTCGGGTCGCTGAACGGACTCGACCTTGACTACGTCGGCCCCGAACGCACCGAGGTAGCAGGTCAGATACGCCCCCGCCCAGAAGGTGCTCATGTCGAACACCTTCAAGCCGGCGAACGGCAGCGCCACGTCGAGGGACGCGTCGTCTGGACGCGATGCGTCACGCTCGGCCCATCCAGTGGTCCGTTCCGCCGTCGTCGTGGCGGGCGCCGGTAATGGCGGTGGAACCGGAGTTTTCGAAAGCCGAAAAGGCGCACCAGGTCTGGTGAATTGCCAATCTTTCGGGGCCGATTCGACGAAGAATCCGCGCTCCGCATACTGCGGACACGCCAGGATGGTGTCGCCTTGAGAGATCGGCGCCGCCGGTATCCGCATCGCCTGACTCAGCTCGACCAGTTCGGCCACCGACATCGATTCCAGGAAGGGCTGGGCTTTCGCGAAAAATTCGTCGCGCTCGGGGCCGCCGAGCATGATCGCCAGTTGATGCTCACCGAATTCGGGCAACCCGACCATCGCGCACACGTCGAGCCAGTGCTGGCCGGTCAGACAGTTGATACCGATCCAGCCATCGGCCGCTCGCACGATACCGAGCATCGGCGCTGCTTTGGAATTGGTCGGCAAGCCAAGGCTTTTCAGCCGTGCGGCCATCAGCATGGGATAGGGCAGCGTCGACAGCAGCGACTCGAACATCGAGACGTCGACCTCGACGGGCCGGTCGGTCCGGGCGGTCGCGATGCGCAACGCGGTGAGCGTGCCCAGCGCCGCATAGCCGCCGGCGATGTATTCCGGGATGCGGGCGCCGGCTTGTACCGGCGCGCGGCCGGGCTCCCGCAGGTTGATCCACCCTGCCGCGGCCTGAAGGGTCAGCGGGGTTGTCACCCGGTCGCGCAGCGGTCCCTCCTGGCCGAAATTCGAGATCCTCGTTACGACCAGATTCGGGTTGGTCTGCTCGAGGGTGTCTGAATCGAGACCCCACTCCCGGCGCTCGGGCACTCCCGCGGGGAGGTCTTCGATGAGAACATCCGCCGCGGAGATGAGCCGGTGAGCGACAGCAAGATCACCCTCATCCGTGAAATCCAGTGCCAGGCCGCGCTTTCCAGCGTTCAGGTATTCGAACAGCCCACTTCGGTCCGGATCCGGGCGCCCGGCGGGAAACGGGCCCCAGTGACGCAGCGGATCACCCGAAGGCGGTTCGATCTTGCACACCTCGGCACCCAGGTCGACGAGAAGCTTCGCGCAGTAGGGGCCCGCGATCTCAGATGCCAGCTCGACGACGCGCACACCCTCCAAGGGCCGCCTCACGCCGGTATCCCGATGGCTTTGGGCTCCATGTACGCCCGCAGCCCCATCACACCGCCCTCCCGGCCGATCCCGCTCTGCTTGAAGCCGCCGAACGGCGCGTCTCCCGGAATGGTGCCGTTGATCGATACCTGCCCGGTCCTGATCCGCCGGGCGATGCCCACCGCACGCTCGATATCGCTCCCCCATACTGCGCCGCCGAGACCGTAGGCCGAGTTGTTGGCGATCGCCACCGCGTCGTCGTCGTCGCGATACTTCAACACCGTCAGCACCGGGCCGAACACCTCTTCCTGGGCGATGTACGCATCGGCCGACGAACCGGTGAGAATGGTCGGCTCGAAGTAGAAGCCGCTGCTCAGATCTTTCGGACGCGATCCTCCGGTCACGACGGTCGCGCCGTCGGCTTCCGCGCGTTTGACGAATCCCTCGACGCGCTCGAGGTGTTCACGGCTGATCAGCGGCCCCATGGTGACCGCCGGATCGACGGGGTCACCGAGCACGACCGCCCGGGCCATCTCGGCGAGACGGCCCACCACCTCGTCGTGCATCCCTTCGGGCAGCAGCAATCTGCTGTTGAGAATGCACGCCTGACCGGCATGCATCGTGCATCCCTCGAACAGCAGGCGCTCCAGCAGTTCGTCGGTCACATCGAGGTCAGGCAACAGCACCGTGGCCGACTTGCCCCCGCATTCCAGCAGCACCCGCTTCATGGTGGACGCGGCGCCTGCCATCACGTCGCGCCCGACCGCGGAACTGCCGGTGAAGCTGACCATGTCGACGCGGGGATCGAGCGTCAAACGTCGGCTCGCCTCGATACTCGTCGGCGTCACGACGTTGACGACGCCAGGCGGGATGTCGGTGTTCTCGTCGATGATGCGAGCCAGCGCCAGCCCCGCCAGCGGCGTCAGCGGTGAAGGCTTGAGCACCAGCGTGTTTCCAGCCGCGAGTGCCGCGCCCAGTTTCATCACATTCAGCGTGTGCGGAAAGTTCCACGGCGTCATGGCCGCCACGACACCGAGCGGTTCGTACCGCAACACCGTCCTGCCTGCGGCGCCCCATGCTTCCATTGGCGCCTCGGCAGGTTCTACGGCCAGTTCGGCGGCGTGACCGACCATGAAGGCGGGCCCCTCGACATGGATCAGCCGCTCGTTGGCCGCGCAACCCCACTCGGCCTGTGCCAGGGCGTAGATCTCCTCACCTCGAGCGATCAAGGCGTCACTGAGCTGCTGCAGGCATCGCGCGCGTTCGGCCGGTTCCAACGTCGGCCACGGACCGGTGTCGAAAGCGGTCCTTGCCGCCGCGACCGCGTCTTCTACCTGAGCCACCCCGGCATCCGGTGCCGTGCCGATCACCGCTTCGGTGGCGGGGTTGACCACGTCATAACGTCCGCTGTCCGGTTCGGTCCAGCGCCCGTCGATGTAAAGCTCGTACGCGTCGATGAGAGAAGTCGACTCGGCCATCGCCTACCTGCCTTCCTGATCGTGGTACGGCGCAGACAGACCGCAGTGAGAACTTACATACTCCGATTGTGTGTACACCGATAAGCGCACGGCCGTCAACGAACAATCCACCATATTTTTCGCAGTTCTAGCGTGATTGACAGACTTGTCGCGTGTCCTGTAGACACCTTGGAAACGGACATTCTTACATTATCTGTTCGACCGCCGTCGGCGGTTCCAAGGAAGGCGTGCGGTGCCGATTACCAGTGTTCCTTTGCACTCCCCGGACTTCTACGCCGGGGATCCCTACCCGATCTACCGGGAACTTCGGAACACCACACCAGTGGTGTGGAATGACGTCACGAACTTCTGGGCGCTGCTGAAGTACGAGGACGTCCGCTACGTGTCAGGCCACCCCCTGACGTTCTCGTCAACCAAGGGCATTTCGATCCCCGACCCGAACCAGCCCGAACCCGTTCAGGAAGGCAACCTGATCTTCACCGATCCGCCGCGGCACCGGCAGCTGCGTAAGCTCATCAACTCCGGGTTCACCCGGCGGCAGGTGCAGTTGCTCGAGCCTAAGGTGCGCGAGATCGTCAAGGGCATCGTCGACGGCGTGGACACATCCCGGGAGTACGAGTTCGCCGAGGAGATCGCCGCACCGCTGCCCACCCGGTTGATCGCCGAAATGCTGGGCGCGCCACCGGAAGACTGGGAGCAGTTCCGCGCCTGGTCCGATGCCGCGGTCGGTACCGCGGATCCGGACATCGAGATGGATCACCTGGTCGCGCTCGGCGAGTTGTACGAATACTTCACCAAGCTCATCGCCGCCCGGCGATCTGGGGAAGTCAGCGGCCAGGACGATCTGCTGAGCATCCTGGCCGCCGCCCAAGTCGACGGCGAGCAACTCAGCGACGAGGATCTGCTCAACTTCTCCTTCCTGTTACTGGTCGCGGGCAACGAAACGACCCGCAACCTCATCGCACTGGGCACGTTGGCGCTGATCGACCATCCCGAACAGATGGCGCTGCTGCGCGCTAACCCGGCGCTGCTCCCCAGCGCGGTCGAGGAGATGCTGCGATTCACCAGCCCGGTGACGCACATGGCCCGCTGCGCCACCGAGGATGTCGAGATCCGCGGTCAGCAGATCAAGGCCGGCGACACCGTGGTGATGCTCTACGGGGCCGCCAACCGCGACGAAGAGGTTTTCGGACCGACGGCTGAAGAATTCGACATCACCCGTAACCCCAACCCGCACATCGCATTCGGGGCCGGGGAGCACGCCTGCCTCGGAGCGCAGCTCGCGCGGCTGGAAGCCCGGGTGATGTTCGAGGTACTGCTGGGCACCTACCCGACGATCGAACTCACCGGTGACGTCACACGGCTGCGCGCCACCATGGTCCCCGGTGTGAAACGTATGCCGATTCGACTAGGAACGGGCAGCTGATGGACTTCGACTACACACCAGAACAGGAACAGCTCCGCAAGGACTACCGCACCCGCCTCGAGGCGGTGATGACTCCTGAACGCCGTGCCGCTGTCGCCAAACTCACCGAGGGAGGCGAAGCGATGAGCGAATGCAGGCGTGCCCTCGGGGACGCCGGGCTCCTCGGCGTCGCGTGGCCGGTTGAATACGGCGGCGGGGGGCTGACGGCACTCGAGCAGCTGATCTTCTCCGAGGAAGCTCGCAGGGTCAACGCTCCGTTGCCGATGATCACTCTGAACACGGTGGGGCCCACGCTCATTCAGTTCGGCACCGAGGAGCAGAAGGCCAAATTCCTTCCGGCCATCCTCAAGGGCACGGTCGAGTTCGCGATCGGCTACTCGGAACCGGGCGCGGGCAGCGACCTCGCGTCGTTGCGCACCACCGCGGTGCGCGACGGCGACGAGTTCGTCATCAACGGCTCGAAGATGTTCACCAGCGGCGCCGAGTTCGCCGACTACATCTGGTTGGCGGCACGCACGGATCCGACGGCCAAGAAGCACAAGGGAATCACCCTGTTCATCGTGCCGACCGACTCGCCCGGCTTCTCCTGGAAGCCTCTGCACACGATGCCGGGTGTCTCCACCTACTACACGTTCTACGACGACGTCCGGGTGCCGGAAAGCGCCATCGTGTTAGGTGAGAACCAGGGGTGGACCTTGGTCACCAATCAACTCAACCTGGAACGCGCCGCACTGGGCAATCTCGGCGCGTTGGAGCCGCTGTTCCGCAAAACCCTCGAATGGGCGTCCACTACGCCGCTCAACGACGGTCTGGTCATCGAAAAGCCTTGGGTCCAGCAGGCTCTGGCCCGCGTCGAAGCACAAGTCGCCGCGTATCGGCTGCTGAATCTGCGAGTGAACGCGACCATGAGTGCCGGCGCGCTCGGCATGGGCGAAGCGTCCGCAGCGAAAGTGTTCGGCACCGAACTCACCCAGCAAGTCGCCCGCGAACTTCTCGAAGTCATCGGACAGGCCGGGGTCCGCAACGACTCGGCGGCGCCACTGAAGGGCGAGTTGGAAAGCGCATACCGGTTGGCAGTCATCAACACGTTCGGCGGCGGAGCCAACGAGCTTCAACGCGACATCATCGCCATGGCGGGTCTCGGAATGCCACGCGCACCCCGAGACACCCGGGCCAGCGCATCGGAGAAAGGAAGCTCCAACTCGTGACCGAGACAACCAAGGACGACCTTCGCGAACGCCTGGACGCGCTGATCGGCAAGCCCATCAGCGTCGGCGGACCGGCAAAAGCACCAGATCCGGTCAACCCGGCCATGATTCGGCACTGGGCATACGCGCTCGACGACATGAACCCCGCATACCTGGACCCGGAGTTCGCCTCGTCCTCACGCTACGGCGGTCTCGTCTCGCCCCCCGTCATGCTCCAGTCGTGGACGATGGCGCCGCCCAAGCTGGTCGGCATCCACGAACGCGGCGGAGTTCCGGTCGTGCTGAAGGAGAACCCGCTGCAGTTCCTCACCGACGCGGGCTACACCGGGACGGTCGCCACCAACTCCGAGTTCGAGATGGAGCGCTACCCACGAGTCGGTGACGACATCACCGCCGAGACGGTATTCGAGACGATCTCCGACGAGAAGACCACCGCGATGGGCAAAGGTTACTTCGTCACCTGGATCACCACCTACCGCGACCAGAACGGTGAAGTGATTGGCCGTCAGCGTTTTCGCACACTGCGCTTCAAGACGGGAAGCTGATGGCTACCCGACTCGCGCCGTCGATCAGCCCGGACACCGAATTCTTCTGGTCGGGGCTCAAGGACCACAAGCTTCTGATTCAACGGTGCACCGACTGCAAGACGTTGCGCGTGCCACCGCGGCCGATGTGCGGTAACTGTCAGTCCCTCAATTGGGACTCCGTCGAATCAACCGGGCGCGGCACGGTTTACAGCTTCGTCATGCCGCAGTATCCCCCGCTCCCGTTTCTTCAGTATCCCTATGTCGTCGCCCTGGTCGAGCTGGACGAGGGCGTACGGATTGTGTCGAACCTCTGCGATATCGATCCCTCGGATATCAAGGTCGGTATGCCCGTCGAGGTCTTTTACGAGAAATTCGAAGCACTCCCGAGCGGCGACGAGCTGGTGCTGCATCAGTTCCGTCCCGCTAGCTGACAAGCGAGGCGTTGACCCAGCATGGACTTTTCCTTCACCGAAGAACAAGAAACCGTCGGCAAGGTTGCGCGCCAACTCTTCGAGCACCGCGCCACCCCCGAACATCTCAGCGAACTCGAAGCGGGCCCGATTCGCCACGATGATGCCCTGTGGCGGGAGCTTGCCGCATCAGACCTGCTGGGCATCGCATTGCCCGAATCGGTCGGCGGCAGCGGCGGCGACTTCCTCGAACTGTGCGTGCTGCTGGCCGAGGTCGGCTGGAGCGTTGCGCCTGTCCCGGTCTACGCGACGCTGGTACTCGGCGCGGATGTCATTGCGCGTCATGGTGACTCGGCTCTTCAGCAGAAGTACCTCCCGAAAGTGGTCAGCGGCGAGCTGTTTCTGACCGGCGCACTCGTCGAGGCGAACAACTCCGACCCGACGTCACCGCGCACCACCGCACGCGCCGGGGGTGACAACACGTGGATCCTCACCGGCAGCAAGGAGCTTGTGCCGGCGGCGCAGCTCGCCGACGCCATTGTGGTCTCGGCGCGAGCCGATGACGGACCTGGCCTGTTCGTGGTCGACGCTACGGGCGACGGCGTCACGATAACTCCAGCAGGTACCACGAACGGCGAGCCCTACGCCGATGTCGAACTCGCCGGAGCCGTCGGATCCCGGCTCGAGGCCGGCGGGGCCAACGCCGTCGCCGAGCTGTACAACCGGGCCCTCGTGGGACTGTGCGCGATGCAGGTCGGCGTGACCGAACGTGCGCTGAAAATCGCCGCCTCGTACACCAGCGAGCGGGAGCAATTCGGCCGGCCCATCGGGTCATTTCAGGCCGTGCAGCAGCGGCTGGCCGACGCGTTCATCGATGTCGAGGCGATTCGCTGGACCACCTGGCATGCGGCGTGGCTGATCGCCGAGGGTCGGCCTGCGGTCCGCGACGCGGCCATTGCCAAGTTCTGGGCGGCCGACGCCGGAGCTCGGGTCGTCGCGTCCGCCCAGCAGGTGCACGGCGGCATGGGTATCGACGTCACGTATCCGCTCCACCGATACTTCCTGTGGGCCAAGCAAATCGAGCTTTCGCTAGGTTCCGCTCCGCAACAACTTGTCAGGCTCGGCGCCTCGTATCCGGAAGGATTGAAATGACCTCCACTGTCGACCGCACTCAGACCCTGGCGTGGAACAGTATCCAGGTGGGTGACGAAGTCACGCCGATGGACGTCCCGGTGACCACCACGCTGATCGTCGCCGGCGCCATCGCGTCACGCGACTACATGCCGGTACACCACGACCGTGATTTCGCCAATTCCCAAGGCTCCAAAGACATTTTCTTGAACATCCTGACCACCAACGGGCTGTGTGTGAAGTTTCTGCACGACTGGGCCGGCCCCGAGGCGATGGTCAAGAAGCTGTCCATTCGGCTGGGCGTGCCGGCGTATCCGAACGACCCGTTGCGCTTCACCGGCTCGGTGACAGACAAGTCGTCGACAGATGACGAGGGCTTGGTCGAGGTCACCTTCAAGGGAACCAACAGCCTTGGCGACCACGTCTCGGGAACCGCGATCCTCAGCTTGCTCGACGGGGTTGATGCATGAGTTCGGACGGGAACGGTATTGGCGGCCGGGCGGCCGTCGTCGGGATCGGTCAGACCGAATTTTCCAAGGAATCGGGCCGCACCGAGATGCAGCTCGCATGCGAGGCAGTCAAAGCGGCGATCGACGACGCGGGTCTGCGCCCTGCCGACATCGACGGCATGGTCACCTTCACGGTCGACGAGAACGAGGAGATCGAGGTCGCCCGCAACGTCGGCATCCGTGATCTGACGTTCTTCACCAGGGTTCCGCACGGCGGCGGTGCCGCCGCTGGGACGGTGATGCAAGCCGCGATGGCTGTGGCGACGGGCGTCGCGGAAGCCGTGGTGTGCTATCGGGCGTTCAACGAGCGCTCTGGTTTTCGCTTCGGCGGCGCGGGCCGTCAGCCCGGCGTGACGCCGCTATGGATGGCGCCTTATGCCCCGTTCGGTTTCATGACGCCCGCTGCATGGGTCGCGCTGCATGCACAGCGGTACATGTCGACGTACGGCGTGACGAACGCTGACTTCGGCAAGATCTCCGTGATCGACCGCAAGCACGCCGCCAAGAACCCGGACGCCTGGTTCTACGGAAAGCCGATCACCCTTGAGCAGCACCAACAATCGCGATGGATCATCGAGCCTGTGCTGAGGTTGCTCGACTGCTGTCAGGAAAGCGACGGCGGCGTTGCGATGGTGGTGACCAGCGTGGAACGGGCGCGGGACCTACCCAAGCCGCCCGCGGTCATCACCGCCGCCGCTCAGGGTGCAGCC
Organism: Mycobacterium paraterrae; assembly: GCF_022430545.2. NCBI lineage: Bacteria > Bacillati > Actinomycetota > Actinomycetes > Mycobacteriales > Mycobacteriaceae > Mycobacterium > Mycobacterium paraterrae. The sequence goes on from NZ_CP092488.2 coordinate 5,217,250, forward strand.
TACGACGGCGAGGTGATGACCAGTTACTACCGCGAGAACATCACCGGGCTGCCCGAGATGGGTGTTGTCGGAGACAAGCTGTGGCGGGACTCCGGTCTTAAACCGCAAGATATCTCGACGGCATTCCTCTACGACCACTTCACGCCGTTCGTGTTCACACAGCTGGAGGAACTGGGGTTCTGCGGTCGTGGAGAAGCCAAAGACTTCGTCTCCGTGGAGGACCTGTCGCTGGGCGGCCGGATGCCGATCAACACCAACGGTGGGTTGCTCGGCGAGGCCTACATCCACGGAATGAACGGCATCACCGAGGGTGTCCGACAGGTACGCGGCACATCACACAATCAGGTCGACAACGTCGAGCACGTACTCGTCACATCGGGTACGGGAGTTCCGACGAGCGGTCTGATTCTCGCGCCCGATCACTGAGCACCGAAAGCGAGGGCCGATGACATACGCGACCGCCGTCGACACACGCGCGCTGCTTATCTCGGCCGCTTTCAAGTGCTTTCGCACGCACGGATTACAGAAGACGACCATCGTCGACATCGCGCGCGCGGCCGAGGTGTCCCGAAGCACCTTCTACGAGTACTTCCGGGACAAAGAGACAATCGTCGAGGCCTGCGCGGAAGCTGCATCGCAGAGCTTCTATCGCAAACTCGCCCGCGCCATCGATCGCGACGGCGGCAGCACGCTCGAAGACAAATTGGTTCGCGCCGGCGTCTTCGTGGCACAGGCCAGGCGGGTCGTCGAGCCCGAATTGTATTTCGACCCAGAAGAAGTCAACTTGATGTTGACCAAGAATGCGTCGACCCTGCTGCAGGAATGCGGCGAGTTCCTCGCCCCCTACGTGTCGGCAGCGAAGAGGACAGGTGAAGTCCGCAGCGATCTCGACATTCGCTCGTCGACCGAGTGGATCGCGCGGATCTTGTTCTCTCTGTTCACCACACCGTCGCCGAATATCGACATGACTGACGACGACATGGTGGCTGACTTCGTCCGCTCCTATGTGGTGCGGGGCCTGGTCGCCGATCGGATCAAGCGCCGTTAATCACTGGCCGGCAGAGACTTCGTGTGAATTACGAGGCAAGGCTGCCGTTGCGGAGGAAGTTCACGGTATACGCCTCGTAGGTCAGACCGTTGGGATCGAGGCCGATCAGCCCGAGGAATGGATACCACTGTCGGGAATCGACAAACCAGTCCCAGCGAACGATGTGGCCGTCTTCGTTTGTCCATACGTAATCCCACTCATGAAGAGTGAGCACGGTCCCATCGGCCAGCGTTCCCGCGTAGGTGTCGCGGACCGCGAAACCCCATTCGGCGGCAACGCAGTCGAACGGGGTGACGATACGAAAGTCGGGCATGTGCTTCCACCACATGCGGAATTCGCAGGTAAGCATGTCTCCGTCGGGCGCGAACTGTTGCATCGCCGCCAGCACCTCGTCGGAAGCCAAGTCGGCCATCCGGCTTTCGGAACCGTCGTTGAACAGCGGGCACATCATGACGGCGTCGGGAGCGTAGACCCACTCGTCGCCGTAACTGATCTGCTTGGCCTCCGGCGCCGTTGCATAGGTTTCCCACTTTGCGTGAGCGAGCCTGCGGTGCAGAGCGACGCGATCGGCGGTCACCGTCAGCTGACCTTCCGGATCGGCACGTTCGACCATCCACACACGTTGGACATCGCCACTCGGCGCAGCCCGCCGCGTTCGACTTCGAATTCGGGGACGAGATCGAGCAGCGCTTCCAGGGCGATGCGGCTTTCCATCCTGGCCAGCGCCGCGCCGAGACAGCTGTGCACGCCGTACCCGAACGCCAGGTTGAAGCCCATCTTGCGCTCCCGCTCGATGTCCAGCCGATCCGGATCGGGGAACATTCGCTCGTCGCGAGTCGCCGAACCGGTGACGAGCAAGACGGCGCTGCCCTCGGGAATTGTCCTGCCGTGCAGGGTGACGTCGCGGGTTGCCGTGCGGACCTGGTACTGGGACGGCGCCTCGTAGCGCAACAACTCTTCGATCGCCGCAGGAATCTTGCTGCGGTCGTCGCGCAGTTTTCTCCACTGGTCGGGGAAATCGGCGAAGGCCACCATCGCATTTCCGACGAGCTTGGTCACGGTCTCTGCGCCCGCTCCCCCGAGCATGGTGGCGAACCCGGTGATATCGATGTCGGTGAGCTTCTCGACCTGGCCGTCGCGCTCGACCTCTGTCTCGATGAGACGGCTGATCATGTCGTCGCGAAGTTCGGCTCGACGCTGCCGCACAAGGTCGTAGTAGTAGAGCCCGGTATTGGTGGAAGCCTCGAAACCTGCTGCGGTGGTGGCAATCTCACCTGGGCGGCGCTCGAGCAGGAGGTCGAGCCACCGTCGGATCTGATCGCGGTCTTGCTTCGGCACTCCCAGCATGGTCGTGATGACCTCGTTAGGGAACAGCGCCGAGAAGTCGGCCACCACATCGAACGACGAGGGATCGAGTGCCTCGATACGTTCGTAAACCTTCTCGCGCACCATGTCCTCGAGCACGGCGATGGCGCGCGGGGTGAACACGTTGCTGACCAGTCTGCGCATCTTCTGATGTTCGGGCGGGTCCATCGAGATGATCACTTTGGGCAGCGGTATCGCGTCGTCGTGGGCGTGCACCATGTCCAATGTCGCGCCCTTGGCCGACGAGAACAATTCGTGGTCCTTGGTCGCCGGCGCGACATCGTCGTAGCGAGTGAGAGCCCAAAAATCCCACTTCTCGCTGTAGTACACCGGGGCCTTGTCGCGCAGCCGCCGGTAGGTGTCGAATGCCCCGTTGAAGAAGTCCTCCGAGAAAGGATCGAACTCCAGGGACTCGTCGGAAACAGTGTGCGACGCAGCGGGACTCACAGTATCGCCCCCGTCTCTTTGTAGTTCACGATGGTGTCCCAATCCAGGCCGGCGTCCATCAATACCTCCTCGGTGTGTTGGCCATGCTCTGGGGCCCCCGGAGGAACAACCGGCTGTTCGTCGAACTGGACAGGGTTGGTGGGCAATGCATACGGTGCACCGTTCATCGTGGTGGTGCTTGCAACATAGCCGTTCGCGATAACCGCCGGATCGTGACACAGCTCTGCCGGCGTCTGTACCACGCCCCAGGCGCCCGAAATACCGGCCAATTGTTCGCGCCATTCGGCCAGCGTCCGTCGGGCGAACACCTCGTCCATGAGTGCGATGAGTTCGCGTCGGTTGGCGAATCGCGCTGCCGGATCAGCGAATCGCTCGTCGTTGATCAGCTCTGGCAGGCCGATGGCATGCATTGTCTCCGGGTAGAACTTGTCGAGTTGCAGCATCATCAGCTGCACGTGACGGTCGTCCTTGGTCCGGTAAGTCCCGACCAGAGGGTTGGGAGCATCGGCGTGGCTGTACTTCGGGATCGAGCTGCCCCCGTGGATCTGACTGACCGCGACGTCGGGGCTGAGGTTCCATGCCGCCAGGCCCAGCAGCGAGACGTCCACCACCGACCCCTCACCGGTAGTGGCCTTCTTGTACAGCGCGGCCGCGATGCCCCCCGCGATCGTCATGCCCCCGAGCAGGTCTCCGAAGGCGGGCCGCGAACGCACGAGCTCGTCTGCGTCCTCGGTGAGCACGGTCGCGATGCCGCCGCGCGCCCAGTAGGACACTCCGTCGTATCCCGGCTTGTCCGAATCCGGGCCATGCGGCCCGTGACCCGATCCGCGGACGTAGACAATGTTCGGGTTGGCGGCTTTGATGTCGTCGACATCGATGCGCATCTTCTTGCGGCGGCTCGGCAGATAACTGGTGAGGAACACATCGCACGTCGCGGCGAGCTTGTGCACGACCTCTTGGCCGCCGGGGGTGCTCAGGTCGACGCCGATCGACTTCTTCCCGCGGTTCGGTATTTCGATCATGTAGTTGACGGTGCCGCCGCCCTCGTCGACGATGCCCATGGTGACGAGCCCGCGCTGGGGGTCGCCACCCTCGCGCGGCTCGACCTTGATGACCTCGGCGCCCCATTCCGCCAGCACCGCGCCGGCCGACGGCACGAAGGTCCACGCAGCAACCTCGAGGACGCGGACGCCACTGAGCACTTTGTCGACGGAAATGACGGCCTCCATGGGTAGCAGGGATCCGAGCGCGTGCGCACTGACAGATTAGCAAGGGCGGAAACGGCCATTTACTTGTCCGAGAATGGCAGTTTTGGGCAGGTTTGTAAACCGAGATGACCGGTTCGGAGTACTACGGACGCGCCGACAGCCGTTCGGGCAGCGCGGGATCACCGGCGGCCCAAAAAGCGCGCCACGTCGGCATCCGCTGAGGCATGGCGGCGCGTAGCTCGACATCGGTTGGCCAACGCATGAATTCCGGTCCGGGACGCTGCGTGACATCGACTGAATACCATGGATGTTCTCGACGCCTGACGAAACACCACTGGCCTTCGCGGCGTTCGTAGACGTCGTCGTAGCGCATCGTGATCACGTACCACCCGTTGCCGTCTTCGTGCTCGGCGCGGCAGTAAACGGCGCCGGTCGCATGGTCGGCGTCGATGAATTCGAACTGGTGCCCGCAAATCAGATGGATGCTCCGGTAGAACCGCCGAAGGACGCGGTCATACCAACGCTTCAGCGCATCTCTGCCACAGCCCTCCGCCCCCGCATCGACATCGTCGACGAACAGCGACACCAGCGCGTCAAGGTCGCGCGCGTCCAGGGCCATCGCGTACCTGCTGGGCAATTGGCTGATCGCGAGGCTCGACTCCACACGATCCAACCGGTCGACGTCGTCCAGGCGTATCGACTCTGCGGTCATGCAAAAATTGTAGGTGCCTGCAACCTATCGAGAACTGGTGTTCTCGTTTTCTGGAAACCCTACTATCCTGCGGTCATGCCCTTCCCCGTCATCTCTCCCACGATCCCTGCACTGGTCAGGTTTTGCGCGGCGCGCTTCGGGGACAAGCCTTTCCTGATCGCTGACGGGGAGCAACTGAGCTATTTCGATCTCGACCGCCGCTCGGCAGCGCTGGCCACCGTCCTGCTGGCGGAGGGGATCGGTAAGGGCGATCACGTGGGCATCCTGATGCCGAACAGCATCGATTGGGCCCTGGCCTGGTTCGCCACCACGCGAATCGGCGCGGTCGCCGTTCCGCTCAATACCTTTTACAAGGCGTCTGAAATCGCGTGGACCGCCCGCCATGCCGATCTGCGAGTGATTTTGACCTGGCCGCAATTCCGCAATCACGACTTCCTCGCCCGCTTGGAGGAGGCGCTGCCCGGTCTGGCCGATCAGCACGAACCGGGCCGCATCGCGATCCGCCACGCCCCGTTCCTGCGGAACGTCGTGACATGGGGGACCTCCGAGCGGCCCTGGACGACGACGATCGATCCCGATCGCGTCTTGTCTGACAGCGACATAGAGTTTCTGGTCGCGGTGGAGTCATGCGTGACCCCGGCCGACGACGTGACGATCATCTACACCTCGGGCAGCACCGGCGACCCGAAAGGGCCCGTGCACACACACGGAACGCTGATTCGCCATACCTACAACCTCACGTTCATGTACTGCGTCACGCACGACGACGTCATGTTCACAGCTATGCCCTTCTTTTGGGTCGGAGGTTTAATCACGGGGCTGCATGCGGTGATTCATCACGGCGCGACCCTCATCACCCAGTCCGCGTTCGATGCGGCCGATGCCTTGGAATTGATGGAGCGTCACCGCGCCACCATCACGCTCGGTTGGCCGCAGCAGGGCAAGACACTGGCGGAACATCCCGACTTCGCCGGTCGTGACCTGAGCTCGGTCCGACGCACCAGCATGCCGGCGATGGTTCCGCCCGAGCGTCGCCCCAAGGGCTCCAGCGGACTGGGGATGACCGAGCTGTGCGGCAATCATCTTGGCGTCGACCCTTACCTGCCGCAACCGCCTGACCGCTCTGAGACCGGTGGCCTGCCCATTGACGGCCTGCATCATGTGCTGGTCGATCCGGATACCGGTCAGCCGGTGCCCCACGGCACAACTGGCGAAATCTGGGTCCGGGGATACTCATTGATGCAGCGGTTGCACAAGCGCGAACGTGAGGATGTCTTCACCCCGGACGGGTATTACCGCACGGGCGACTGCGGCGTCGAGGACGACGACGGCTGGATCCGATTCACCGGTCGGCTCGGCGAGCTCATCAAAACGAGCGGCGGCACCAACGTCACTCCCAGTGAAGTCGAATTGGCGCTGGCGCAGTGCGACGGGGTGCTCGAGGCGTATGTGGTCGGCGCCGAAAACGGCGGCGACGGCACGGTGGTGGCGGCCGCTGTGGTGCCGCGCGGCGAATCGGCCCTCGACGGTGAGTCCCTGAGAAGTCAGCTGCGCGAACGGCTATCGGCCTACAAGGTGCCCAAGTTCATCTGGGTCACCACCAAGCAAGACCTCCCCTTCACGGCCACTGGGAAGGTCAAGAAATCAGAGCTGGCACAGCAGCTCAGCGGCCTGCTCTCACACCGCTAAGGCGTGACGGGCTGCTCGTCATCCATGTTCGTGCTCATCAACGTGACGGGAATGCCGAACAGCGGCTCCAGCTTGACCTCACTCAGCTCGAACCCGTCGCCTTCATGCTGCTGGCGGAAGTCAGCGTTGACCCCGTATCGGGCAGCGATCTGTTCGCCCGCAACGCAATCCGCGGTACGCACCACCACGGAAAAAAGGCCATCGCCGTTGCGGGCCAGGAAGTCCGCGGCTGTACCCGGGCCGGTGGGTGCCGCCGGGGTGGGTGCGATGAGCTCGAAGCCGCGGTCCCAATCCAGCCGGATCTGCAGGCCGAGATGCTCCAGTTCGAATGCCTGGAACTGAAACCCGAGGGCGCTCAGGTAATCCGCGGCACGGTCGAGTCGCCCGGGGTCGATCGCGAACACGACATGGTGCAACTGCGGCGAGACCTGCGACATGACGATGACTGTACGGCGACCACAATCGTATTTTCACTTTTCGATAATCCATATTCTCATTGCGGTAGATTCGCTGCTGCGTCCCCCACTTCCGCGCAGAGAGGCGCTCCCGTGGCACTCGAACAGTTCCAGCTGGATGGTCAGGTAGCGATCGTCACCGGAGCGGGACGCGGTGTCGGCGAAGGTATCGCCCGGGTGCTCGCAGAGGCGGGCGCGACCGTGGTCGGCACGGCGCGGACATCATCCGAGGTCGAGCAGACCGTCAGCGAGATCGAAGAGGCTGGTGGCCGAGGCCTGGCGATCACCGCCGACGCGCTCAAGCGATCTGACAGCGAGCGGGTCGTGCAGGCTGCCATCGACGCTTTCGGCCGCGTCGACATCCTGATCAACAACGTCGGTTTCGCAACCTACGGGCCATTCTTGAATCTGACCGATGACAACCTTCGGCAGACCTTCGACTACTGCGTGACCTCCGCGTTTATCATGAGCCAACTCGTCGTGCCGCACATGCTGAAGGTTGGGCGGGGCTCGATTGTCAACATCTCGTCCGGAGCCGGGCGATTCGGAATCCGTGGACTGCTCCCGTATTCGGTGGCAAAAGGTGGACTCGAGGCACTTACACGGGCCATGGCGCAGGAGCTTGCCCCCAAAATTCGCGTCAACGCGATCGCATTGGGCGCCTTCATGACGACCGGGCTGCAATCGAGCTTCGACCTGATGCCGGGCTCGGAAGAGAAATTGAAGGAGCTGACGCCGCTGCACCGCGTCGGCGATGTCGCGGACCTCGGGCGGCTGGCGTTGTACCTGTCCACCCGTGACTGCTACGCCACGAGTTCGACCTTCGTCGTCGACGGCGGCCTTCAAGGGCCCAATTCCTCGCTCCCCATACCCGACCTGTAACCCACCGAAGGAGCAAACGTCATGGCAGAAAAGGTCTTACGCGTCGCTGTGATATCGACCGGTGGTGTTGGCAGCATCGCAGTTCGCGCGATCCACCGCCGTGCGCACCTCGACCTTGTCGGCGTATGGGTGCACAGTCCGGAGAAGACGGGCCGCGATGCCGGCGAGGTCGTCGGTATCGGCAAGATCGGCGTTCAGACCACTGCCGACCTCGACGACATCATCAAGCTCAAACCCGACTGCGTGGTGTACACCGCCACCAGCGCGGAGATGGATGCGGCCGCGGTCCGGGACTACATCCGGTTACTCAGGGCCGGCCTCAACGTAGTAACTACCAACACGCCGGGAATGATGTTCCCCGACAGGTGGATTCCCGATCTTGCCGACCAGGTACGCGCCGCGGCGCTCGCGGGTGGTGTCACGATCTACACCTCGGGCATCGAACCGGGATTCGCCGGCGATCAATTCGCCGTTCTGTTGTCGACCCTCTCCAACACCATCCGGTCGGTCCGCGCGCAGGAGATTTTCGACTACTCCGCCTATCCCAACGAGTACTTGATGTTCGACGCGATGGGCTTCGGACGCCCACTCGATTTCACCCCGATGCTCGAACTGGAGGGCGCACAGCAGTTCGCCTGGGGACCACCGATCGGACTGGTGGCGCGCGCGCTCGGCGTCGAACTCGACGAGATCACCGAACGCTACGAGCGGGTGATCACTCCGCGCGACCTGCACGTGGCATGCGGATTGATTCCGGCAGGTACGTGTGGAGCCGTGCGCGCCGAGACGACGGGGGTCGTCGACGGCCATCCGGTCATCACCATCGAACACATCAACCGCATGGCTCCTGACCTAGCGCCCGACTGGGCGTCGGCCCCGCACGGCACCTACCGCATCGTCATCGAGGGCGAACCGCACATCCACTGCGACCTTCGATTCGGTACCGAACCGACCGCGCAGTCAGCGAACGACGATGCGATGGAAGCCACTGCCATGCGGGTGGTCAACGCCATCCCCTACGTCATCGATGCGGCGCCCGGTATCACGACGTCGCTGGATCTTCCGATCACCGCGCCCCGCAACGCCTTGGAGTTCGGCTAGACGGTGAACATCGGGCCGCGAGGCGCGCCCCTGACCTCGTTGCCGCCGTCGATCGCGAAGCTCTGCCCCGTTACCCAGCTCGACTCGGGGCCCGCCAGGTACCGCACGCCGGGCGCGATGTCGGCGGACACGCCGAGGCGGCCCAGCGGGACACGTTCGAGAAAGCTACTGGTCAACTCTTCCAAGTGGATGTAGCCCTGGGTGGTGGCCGCCTCGGTCAACCCGGGCCGGACAGCGTTGACGCGGATGCCTTTCGGACCCAATTCTGATGCGGCGACTCGGATCAACATCTCCAGCGCGGCTTTGCCCGCTGAGTAATGCCCCAGGCCCTCCATCGGGATCTTAGACGACGTCGACGAGATGAAGACGATCGAGCCGCCGTTGGTCATCAGCGGCGCCGAGTAGCGCAACGCCAGGAAATTCGACCGCAGGTTGCCCATCACGAAGTCGGTGAAGGTCGCCAGGTCCTGTTGGGTCAACGGACCGGTGCCTCCGCTGGCCACCGTCCCCAGCACAATGTCCAAGCGGCCGTGGACGTCGTGGGCTGCCTGGGCCGCGGCCGCAACGGTGGCCTCGTCTTCGGGATCGCCCTTCTGCACAACGATTTCCGCGCTCGGCGCCACGGCGAGAATGCCTTCTCGTGCCTCGTCGAGGCGCTTGGCTGATCTTCCCAGGAGGTACAACGTGGCGCCGTCGGCAGCCAATAACCTGGCGCTCGCTTGGGCGATCCCAGCAGATGCCCCCAAAACGAAGGCGGTCTGTCCTTCGAGTGCGCCCATGCGGTTATTCCCTCTTCGTCGAGAACGCTGACGCTACCACCAAACGAAATGCTTATTCTCAATAACTGGCAAACAATATTCTCACCACTCGCGCGTGTTGTAGCGTAACGGCGTGCCCGACATGACCGACAAGGTCGTACTCATCACCGGAGCAGCGCGTGGCCAGGGCCGGGCGCATGCGGTCCGATTGAGCGCCGATGGTGCAGACGTGATCCTTGTCGATATCGCGGGTCCACTGCCGTCCAGTGTCCCCTACGATTCGGCGACGCCCGAGGACCTGGCAGAGACCGCAGAACTCGTCAAGGCGAACGGCCGGCGCGCCTTCACCGCCGTCGTCGACACCCGCGACCACCCTGCGCTGTGCACCGCAGTCGACGACGGAGTGGCGGAGCTGGGCCGGCTCGACGTCATCGTCGCGAACGCCGGCATTTGTTGTCCTGCGCCGTGGGACACGGTGTCCCCCAGCGATTTTCGGGACACCATCGACATCAATCTGGTGGGTACCTGGAATACGGTGATGGCCGGCGCTAAGCACATCATCGCCGGTGAGCGCGGTGGGTCGATCATCCTCGTGGGGTCGGTCGCCGGGCTGAAGGTCGAGCCGTTCATGGTGGCCTATACCGCCAGCAAGCACGGTGTGACGGGCCTTGCTCGATCGTTCGCGGTGGAACTCGGCCGCTACGGCATCCGGGTCAACAGTCTTCATCCGGGATCGGTGGCGACCCCGATGGGCAGTGGTCGGATGATCGAGGCCATGCAGGAGGCGGCGGACTCCTACTCACTTCCTCAATACGGCTTCAGCAAGCAACTGATCCCTAATGCGGTGACGATGCCCGAGGACGTGGCCAACGCCGTCGCGTGGCTGGCCTCAGATGAGTCGAAGTTCGTTACCGCCGCGGCTATTTCCGTTGACGTCGGGGTCGCCCAGGCCTAGCAGGATCGAACTCAGCTCGACCGGCCGGGAGAAGAAGGGCGAGTGCCCACCGTCCAACTCGACGAGCCGTGCGCCGATCCTGCCGACCGCGTTGCGGCGGGCCCACGCCTCCCCGACCGCGCGGTCGTCACGCATGAGTATGTAGGCCGACGGGACGTCGGGCCACCGATCGACTGGGCAGCGCTCGGTGAACACCGTGAAGGACTGGTGGCGCAGGTCATGGAATGCTTGCCGCGCGACGGATTCCGGGCAGTCGTGGTAAAAGCCGTCGCGCACCGATTCCCAGGTGAGCCCAAATGGTCCCGTGCCCTGCGCTTGAGGTTCCGGGAACGTGATCGCGTCGGGGTTCTCGGCGAGATGTTCGGCGAATGGCTGCCCGGGTACCGGCAGCAGGGCTCCGACGAACACCATCTGGCGTACCGGGTACAGAGCGGCAACCACGGGTGCGCACAATCCGGAGATTGAATGTGCCACCAAGACAACGTCGTCCGATACCGGGTTGGCCCCGGATCCTTCGATCGCGTCGACCACGACCTGCGCCCACGCGAGCGCGCCGGCCGAGTCGTCGTCGACGGGTAGGTCGGGCGCAAGGACGTGATGTCCCTGCGCGCGTATTTCCTCGGCGACCGCATCCCAGCAGCAACCATGATGTAGTCCGCCGTGCAGCAAGACGAACAATGGCCTCATTTGTAGAACGGCCCCGGTTTGCCCGCCATCTCGAGATGACCGTAGGGGTCGTAGACCTTGATGCCCGGAAGAGGGTTCTGCTCGTATGCGGGTTCGGACAGTCCGGCGACGCGCAGCGCGGCCAGCACCGCCAGCGGCACCGCGAACGACACCAGACCGACCGAGACGGATACCAGGAGTTGACGGGTCAGGCTGACGTTGTTACCACCACCACGTGTCGGCAGTCGCCGCGCGATCCGGTTGATCAGCACGAGATCGCCGGCGTCGTTGCGAACGCACAGAACGGCGACCATCGCAAAGATGAACGCGTCGTACACCGCCATGATGAGCGGGAAATAGATGTGGCCGATATGCAGGGTCGGCCCGACCGCCTCGGTGTAGTAGAAGATGCCAAACCTCATCCAGGTGAACTGAACGATCCCGTTGAGCGGGATGGCGATGACGAATGTACCCAGCAGGACCGCGCTCAGCCGATGGCTCGCAAGCCACTGTGATCGCCGGGCCAGCGGGTCGAAGATTCGGTCATGCAGCGCCAGCATCCCTAGTCCGTTGAGGAGGTAGTAGGCCGCGTAGCCACCGAGGAACGACAACGCAGGCTCGAGGTTCGGCGAAATATTGACGTAGGGCCATGACAATGGGAAGTGCAGCATCCGCGGGTCGAAGATCGCGAAAGTAGCCCAGTTGGCCAACGGATCCAGCGCTCCCGTCACCAGCCCCGCAAACGCGATCACCACGGTCCAATGGACGTGGCGGTGTCGAACCGAGAGCCACACCAGCGTTCCGATCAAACCTATCGCCATCGGTATGGAGCTGAGACCGATTGCCAGCGGCCAGTTATCGAAGCCGAGAAACGGAGGATAGGGCGCGGGCCCAGGGTGGGGATTAGTGGTTCGCGGATCTCCCTGTGTGCCCGATTGCATGGTCGCGACAGTCACGACGGCGAAGACAAGGTATGCCGCGATGAACAGGCCCCACCCAAGCCGTGCGCGCGCTGAAGCGCCGCTGATCGACTCGACCGCGTCTGAAGCAGCCTCCGAGTCAACGGTATTCGTCATGTCAGGCGCACCGGCATTCTGACCCCAGCCCTCGCGTCACGCTGTTCCCTTCATTCCCTATCGCGGGAAACATGCTCTAAGCAGCCGAGAATAAGCGTTATCGCAAAACGTGGACAAGCTTTTGCCCAGTCGCCTGAATTTCAGCCCACACCCTCCGCCGGCTTCAGGCTGTTGCCTTTGATGACGGGCATGTTCGTCCAGGTGCCCTGGTCGTCGCGGTACCATCCGGCGGCAGCCAGGGCGCCGCCGTCGGCGTGGATCACCGTCCCTGAGACCCAGGCAGCCAGCGGGCTGGCGAGGAATAGCACGCAGCCCGCGGTGTCTCGCGGGGTTCCGAAGCGGCCTAACGGAATCCAGTGTGGAATGTGGTGTCGCTGCGACGGGTGAATCATGCGGTCGAGCGGGACCTGAGCGGTGTCGGTGGTTTCGGGTGCCACCGCGTTGACCCGAATGCCCTCGGGACCCAGCTCCAGGGCGAGGCTCATCGTGAATCCGGTCACCGCAGCCTTGAATGCGCCGTAGACCGCGAATTGCGGTATGCCGCGAAAGCCCTCGATCGACGAGACATTGGTAATGCTCGCGCCCGTTTCGGCGGCGCGCAGTAGTGGGAGCATGGCACGCGTGACCCTGAAGATGTGTCTGAGGTTGACCCGATAGATGTCGTCGATCTGCTCGTCGGTCAGGTGCTCAAACGGCGTGGGCCGCGTCACGAAATGACCGACGTTGTTCACCAGCACGTCCAGGTGCCCGAACCGTTCGCTGACGGTATCGGCAAGCTTCGACACGTCGGCGCCGGAGGTTGCGTCACCGGCGACGACGAGCGCTGCGGCACCGAGCTGTTCCTGAAGTCTGTCGGCGCGTTCGGGGTCGACTTCGAGGGCGACTACAGACGCACCTAGGGCGGCAAACTCGGCCGCGGTCGATTGCCCGATGCCTGCGCCCGCGCCGGTTACCAGCACCACCTTGTCCTTGAAATCGATCACGTCGCCTCCTATGCGCGGGCGGTGGAATTGACCGACCCGATCCGAGAATGGTTATTCTCGCATGCGAGAATCGCGGAATGCTCGACTCTGCGTAAGCGGCTGCGCAATGACACGAGGGGGCGGATGACAGCTCATAGCTTCGTGTTCGCCGTCGGTTTTCGGATCGCCGAATGCGACCGTATCCGCCTCGTTCTGCAGAGGCATCAGGACAGTCTGATCGACCTCGGTGCGCGTTACGCGTTCGTCTACGAATCGATCGTGGAGCGCGGGAGCGTGCTGGTGATCATCGGAATCCGCACTGAACAACCGCTGCTCAGCCTGTTGCGTTCCCCGTATTTCTTCGCGTGGTTCGATGCGGTCGGCGTCCAGGACCTCCCCGCGGTTTTCGCCGGTGAAACGGTCGAGCGCTTCGATATCGGCGAGCCCCCGGCGGCAGGCGCCGAGATCGTCGTCTCCGCCGTCACGCCCGTCGAAGACGTCGCGGATTTCGTTGCGCACGTGCGCGAGTCGGTCAGCGAGTTTGCCGCAAGCGACATCCGGAAGACACTGGTATACCGCGCCTTCGACACACCGCACGAGGTGATGTTCCTCCAACAGCTCGCCAGCACCGAGACCGCGCTGCAATGGGTGAGCCGCTCTGAGATCGCGTCCGCCTGGCTGGCCGCCGCTGGGATCGGCGCCTACCCGCCGGTCTTCGTGGGCCAGTTCGTCGCTGCCATGCGGGTGGACGAAGTCACCGGGGTGGGTTGGTTCTGATGTATGTCTGTCTGTGCTGTGGCATCACGAACCAAGCAGTCGTCGATGCAGTCGTGGCCGGCGCGACGACATGCAAGCAGGTCGCCACCGCCTGCCAGGCAGGATCGGAATGCGGGCGGTGCAGCCGAACGATCCGTTCGATCATCGACGCAACGCACCCGACGACCAGGACGTCACCCAAAGGAAGCAGCTCATGAACGACCGACACTCCAACATCACCGGAACGCGGATGCTGATCATCGGCGCATCGTCGGGCATCGGACAAGCGTTGGCGCGTGCCGCGCACTCCCGCGGTGCCAAGGTAGCCCTGGCCGCGCGGCGTCTGCACCTGCTCTCTGGCCTGGCCGATGAGCTCGACGGCTCGGCATACGAGCTCGACGTCTCCGATCCGCGCGCTATCGAATCCGTCATCGCTGACGTCGCCGCCGACTTGGGCACGCTGGATGCGGTGATATTCACCAGTGCCGTGGTGCCGTTCGCGCTCATCGACGAAACCGATGTGGAGACCTGGCTGCACGCCTACGCCGTCAACGCCGTGGGCGCCTCCCACGTGTTACGGACGGTCCTCCCCCACCTGAACGACAACGCCACCATCGTGGTGGCGTCGAGCCACGACGTCGGTCGGCCCCGCGCGGGCGTGGCCGCCTATCACGCCAGCAAGGCCGCGCTCGACGAGATCCTGAGGTCCTGGCGAGCCGAACATCCCGACCTCGCGGTCATCCGGGTGAGCGTCGGACCCACCAAGGACACCGAAATCCTCCGCGGCGCCGATCGAGACCTGCTCGCCGACCTGTATCGGTCCTGGGCTCAGGAAGGCCAGATTCCGGGCAACATGTCGGGCGTCTCCGACGTCGCCAACGCGATGTTGTCGCTTGTCGCGATGTCGCGCGCGAATCCGACGGTGGTCAGCGAGATCGTCCATCTTGCACCGCGAATCGTCAGAAGCCACTAGACATAGCTGAGGCGGGAAAGGACAACTCGATGGAGCTTGGTTTCCACGGCGCGACGGCAGTCGTCACCGGAGGTAGCAAAGGTATGGGGTTGGCGATCGCCGAGAGTCTGGGAACCGAGGGCGCCGCGGTGGCGATCATGGCGCGCGGCCGCGCAGCGCTGGATTCGGCGGCGGAGCGCATCCGTAACGCCGGCGCGCCAGAGGTGCTCGCGCTCAGCGCCGACATGTCCGATGCCGACTCCATCTCCTCGGCTTTTGCGTCCGTTGCCGATGTCTGGGGCAGTGTGAATGCGTTGGTGCATACCGTCGGACCGGGCGCGGGTGCATTCGACGATCTCGACGACGACGATTGGTATGCCGCATTCGATCTGGGCACGCTTTCTGCCGTGCGCTCGGTGCGGGCTGCGCTCCCGATGCTGCGTTCGGCCGAATGGGCTCGGATCGTGACCCTCTCGGCGCACTCGATCCAACGCCAGAGCGCCCGCCTCGTCGCCTATACGGCCACCAAATCGGCGCTGTCCAGCTTCACCAAGAACCTGTCCAAAAGCCTTGGCGCCGAGGGGATTCTGGTCAACTGTGTGTGTCCGGGCACCATCGTGACCGCGAGTTTCACCGAGATACTCCGCGAGACGCTCGCCGGGGACGGGCTTGAATCCTCGGACCCAAAGGACGTCATGACGTGGGTCGAGCGGACCTACGGTCATCCGTGCGATATCGGTCGCGCCGGCTTGCCCGAAGAGATCGCGTCGATCACCACCTACCTGGCTTCGCGCCGCAACGGTTACGTGACCGGGGCGACCGTCAACGTCGACGGCGGGTCGGACTTCATCTGACCGGCGCTCAGCCGTTTTTCGCCGGAATCGCGTCTTCTGGGTGGTCGGCCCACTGCGCCTGGTGGCGCCCCATGGTCATGGCGCCGTTCCACCCGCCATCGGTCCACAAGATCGATCCCCCTACGTAGCTCAGGCGCGGGCTGCACAGGCAAACGAGTGGCCAGGCCTGCTCTTCGGGAGTGGAGTAGCGCCCCACGGGTCCCACCGACTGGTCGACGAGCTCCTTGCCGGCGAAGTCTTGGAACGCCGGCATCATCGCCGTCTCGGTCGGCCCGGGATTGATGCAGTTGACGCGGATGCCGTCGCGGGCCAGCACCGGATACCACCAACCGACCCAGGCGTCGATGACGTATTTGGAGTAGGCGTAGCCGCTCCACGACCACGTTTTCTCGTTCGCCTGCAACCAGTCGACGGCAGCGTCGAACCCATCGGTCTCCAGAAGCTGGGTGATGACGCCGATGTGGTCCTGCCAACCGATGGCCGCCGAGGACGAAATGACGCTGATGGCAGACCCTTTCGGCATCTTCGGGACCAGCTGTTCGGCAAGGTGGCGGGCACCGACGAAGTTCACCAGCATGGTGTCGAGCTCGCTGAACGGCGGACCGGGCAACCCGGCGCAGCTGAACAGGCCGTCCACGGGCCCGTCGATGGACGCGGCGACTTCTTCGATGTTCGCCCGGTCGCGCAGGTCGATCTGCAGAGACCGGGCGGCCTGCACGCTGGCCGGCTTGATGTCGAGCGCCGTCACCCGCGCGCCGAGATCGACGAGGATCTGGGCAGCCGCTTCACCCATCCCGGACGCGGCACCGGTGACCACGACGTGTTTGCCTTCGTACCCCAGCGCATCTTTCACGGGACAGTTCCTTCACATAGAGAACAGAAGCTTACTGAATACGAGAACACACGTTATCACCACGGCTAGAGTGGAAATCTTCGCGTGGCATGGAAGGGGTCCACCAATTGGCTGCGAGCTCCCGACAGTTGCGAATCATCCAGTGGGCGACCGGCGCGGTGGGCACCGAGATGGCCAAGACGATCCTCGACTGTCGTCCCGACCTGGAGCTGGTCGGGGCGCGGGTCTACTCCGATGTCAAGAACGGTGTCGACATCGGCACGCTTGTCGACCGCAACCCGATCGGGGTCACCGCGACCACCAACGTCGACGAAATCCTGGCCTTGGACGCCGATCTCGTGCTCTACGCGCCATCGTTTACCAGTCTCGACGATGTCTGCGCACTGCTGGAGAGCGGCAAGAACGTCGCGACCGTCTCGTTTCTGTTTCATCCCCGGCGCATCGACGACGCCGACCGTCGTCGACTGCTGGCGGCCTGTCATAAGGGCAACAGCACGATTCACGCCAGCGGCCTCAATCCGGGCAACTTGTCCGGTGTGTTGCCGTTGGCGCTGTCAGGGATGAGCCGTTCCATCGATCGGTTCACCCTGCAAGAGCGAGCCGACTGGTCGCTGTGGGAGAGCACCGACATCACCTTCGACGGGATGTGGTTCGGCCGGCCGCCCGCCGATATCTCCGCGACAGCGAACGACTTTCTGACCTTCAACACCGCGCTGTTCACCCAGCAGACCTGGTTTATCGCCGATAGCTTGAACGCGGCCATCGACGACGTGAGGGTCAGCGTCGAAGCGGTGCCGGCCACCAGGGACTTCGAGATCTTCGGCCACCAGGTGCGCGCGGGCACAACGGCCGGGCAACGGTGGAACTTCGTCGGACACCGCAAAGGCGAACCGCTCATCGAGTTCGAAACGCTGTGGACGGTCGGGGGTGAGTATCCGGAGCACTGGCCCAAACCAGATGACGGCTGGACCCTCACGCTCGAGGGGGACCCCTCCATGCGCGTGCACTTTTTCTGCCTGGCCAGCTACACCCGTCCGGCTTCGGTCGAAGAGCACGTGAGGGCCGGGCTCGTCGCGGTTGCGCTGCAGGTCGTCAACGCCATACCGGCAATTTGTGCCGCGCCAGCCGGTTTCGCGACGATGGCTGATCTACCTCTGATCCGCAGCTACACCGGATTCGGTGACGGGATGGTCTCGGGCTGACGGGATTGCTCGTCCGACGGCAACGGTTCCGCGGTCAGGGCATGTTCCATCTCGTCGAATATGCTGCCCGGTACCAAAATTCCCGACGGGTCGAGGATCTGATCAAGGTTGGCGGCGACGTCCTCGGCGGTGAACGCGGCGCCAGGGCCGCCCCAGCCCCGGGTGACGCCGATCTGCAACGCAGCAACCCTGCCGCTGAATGCGCTGAGCACCCGGTGCGTCAGCGTGCACTGCTCGCTGGCGAGGTAGGCGACGACGGGAGCGACTTGGTCGAGTCGCAGCGTTTCCAGGAATGCTCGCGCGTCAGCGGTCTTGCCGGCCTCCCCCATGAGCGCCATGGCCATACGTGTGTCGCCCATCGGCATGATGGCATTGGCGCCTATGCCGAACGCCGCACCCTCGAGCGCGGCGACATTCATCAACCCGAGCATCCCCGTCTTCGCCGTGGCGTAGCCCGTCAGGCCAGGTTGTCCGAAGACGCCCGCGGCGGAAGACACGAACACCAGTCGCCCGTATCCGGCGGAGCGCATTACCGCGAAGCCCGGTCGGACAACGTGAAAAGCGGCCAGGAGATGGTGGCGCAGCAGCGCTTCGAAGCGTTCAGTGGGCCAGTCAGATATCGGGTCTTCGTGAATGATGCCGGCGTTGGCGACAATGGCATCCAGACGACCGAACTCTTCCACGGCGAGGTCGACGGCGGCCTGGCCGCCCGATTCGGTGCTGGCGTCGGTCGCACACGCCACTGCCCGTCCGCCCGCCTCACGGATGGAGCGGGCGACGTCGTCGGCGGGGCCCGGATCGCCACCGCTTCCGTCGGTCTCGACACCATTGTCGTGGACCACCACGGCGGCGCCGCGCCGGGCGAGCTCGAGGCAGTACGCTTCACCGAGGCCGCGACCACCGCCGGTCACCAAGACGACGCGGTCGGTGAACGAAATCATCCGTTGCGCCGGCGATCTGCAGGCGAGGGCGCTACCCCGCGCTCGGTCCAGTGCGCAACGAACGGGGTTATCGTCGACAGGTCGTACAGGCCCGGGTCAGCCGCAATCACGGCCGGGATGGCATTCACAGCGTGCATGGCGGTCGCCAGGCACCCCTGCTCGGCGTGGTCCTCCTCGTGCGAACCGATCACAAGATGCAGACGCATGTTCGGTTTGCCGTGGAAAGTGACCTCGTACCCGATGTCCGTGGGCCAGTCGGGAGCTAAATCGTCAGCCATCCTGGTGAGATGTTCGACGGCGATTGTCGTTGCACCACAGTCGACTTCGACGCCGAACCGCATGGCGCCCACGGTTCCCGCCGGAATCTCCCCTGCGGCCACCGTGAGCGCTTTCGGCGTAGTCACGACCTCCCGGAAACCCTCTACCGAGCGGATCTGGAGCCCCAGCGCCTGCGTGAGCACTGTCGCGCTACCGATCCAGGCGCTCGCGGCGTAGTCGGTGTTGGTCAGCAGCGGCGTGGTGTCATCCGGGGCATGGCCGAAACCCATCGCGTTGAAGATCAGGTCATGGCTGGCATAGGTCGAATAGTTCAACACCTCGCGCACTTCGATCCGGGTGGTGCGCTCGGTCAGCCGGGACAGGATCGGCGCCAGCGACTCCCCGATGAAACCCGGGTACAGGCCGAGCCCCAGGAAAGACGAATTGCCTGCGCGGCATGCCTTTTCGATGTCATCGGCCAGTGATTCGTGCAGCGAGCGGGGATGGATGAAGCGACTGCCGGTGGCCACCACATTCTTGCCCGATGCCAGCAGCTCGCAGACGTCAGCGAAGCAGCCGGGCGTGTCAGTCTCCACCTTGCCCATGTAGAGCACCACGTCGGCGTCGGTGGCGATGACGGCGTCGCGATCGTCGGAGGTCAGGACGCCGACCTCGGAGGCCCCGCATAGTGCGCCGGCGTCAATCCCGGCTTTTGCGGGGTCATATACCCGCACGGCAACCAATTTCAGATCGGCCCGCTCCACGACGTGCCGCAGCGACATCATTCCGGTCACGCCGGTCGCCCACTGAATCACGCGAGTCATGTCAGACAGTCTCCTCAATCCCATACCACGTCGAGGCGTGGTGGCGAGCGGAACATCGTCCCGGTGACGTAGGGTGCCGGCGCGTCGGGGTCGAGACGCAAGCCCGGTAATGCGTCGAACAGTGCGTTGAAGATTTTGGTGCTCTCCAGACGCGCCAGGTGCATACCGAGACATACGTGCGCACCATGGCCAAAACCGATGTGCGGCTTGCGGTCACGGAAGATGTTGAACGACTCCGCGTCGTCCCAGCGGGTCTCGTCATGGTTGGCGCTGCCGAGGTTGACCATCATCGTCGAACCCTCGGGGATATCCAGACCGAAGAACGTCGTGTCGGTGCTGACTTCGCGTATGAAGTTCAGCAGCGGGGTCTCCCACCGAATGCCCTCTTCGATCGCCTGCGGCACGAGACTGCGGTCGGCACGCACCGCATCGAGTTGGTCGGTGTGGGTCAACAACCCCAGCGCGAGGCTAGCGGTCGACCGAGACGTGGTCTCCGCGCCCGCGGGCAGGAGATTGCGCATGAATCCGTAGATTTGCTCGTCCGACATCTTGACGCCGTCGATCTCGGCCTGCGACAGGATGGTCACCATGTCGTCTTTCGGCGACTTACGCCGATCGGCGAGTATTCCGACGAAGTACTCCTTCATCTGCGCTGACGCTTTCATCGCGGTATCCATGTCGCCGCGAAAGCCCAACAAGTCGATCGCCAATCGGTGAAACTCACCGATATCCGATTCCGGCAGCCCGAGCAGGGCCGCGATGATCCGCACGGGAATGGGCATGAACACCGCATCGACCAAGTCGACTTGGTGTGCGTCGCGAAATTTCGCGATCGTGCGGTCCACCAGGGGCCCGACAAGCTCGGTGTCCCAACGCTTCATCGACGATCGGGCGAACGCGAACTCGTGCAATCGGCGGTAGACCGCATGCTCGGGCTCCTGCATCTCGAGGATCGTCGGGCCCTGCAGCGGGCGCACCATGTCCTCGTAGATGCGGGTGCTGAACGTGATGTTGTCGGTGAACACGCCCTTGACCGCATCGAACGAATATGCCGTGAACGTCTTCTTGCCGTCGGGCCCGTCCTCCGGGACGCCCATCTCCGGCCAACCCGGGTGCACTGCCGCCTTCAGCCGCAGCTCGCGCAGCAGCGGGTATGGGGTCGCGTCACCGTCGGCGCCCATTCCCGCGTTGAACTTCTCCTGCGCCTCGCGGATGCGCTGCTCGATGTCGTCAGTAACCGCCGGCTCCGCCACGAGTCACCTCTCGTACAGCCTCTCAACCTACATACTGTCGGTTGAAAACCGTACATGATGTAAGTTGAACCAACCAGCGACCTGACGAAATCGCGAAAGTGCAACCTGGAGTATTCGATTGGCCACACGAGTCGTGCAGTGGGCGACGGGCGCCGTGGGCCGCGCGGCACTGCGGGAGCTTATCGAGAATCCGCATTATCAGCTGGTAGGGGTGCTGGTGTATGACCCGGGCAAGGCCGGCCTCGACGCCGGCGCGCTGTGCGGTCTCCCACCGACCACGGGGGTCGTCGCTACCGCGGACAAAGACGAGATCATCGCCTTGCACGCCGACGTCGTCGTGCACGCGGCCAGCAAGGCACATGCCGTCGAGACGAACGCCGAGGACATCTGCCGCCTGCTGGCGGCGGGAAGCACCGTCATCACGACGACGTCCTACAACCACCTGCCCACCTACGGCGCCGACACAGAGGCGGCGTTCGTCGACGCCTGCCGACAGGGCGGGTCACGATTTCACGCCGCGGGCGAGAACCCCGGCTTCATGTTCGAGCGACTCGTCGCGACGGTGACCGGGCTGAGCAAGACCATCGACCGAATCGACCTCTACGAGGCCACCGACGTATCCGCGGTCGACAGCCGTCCCATGCTCGTCGACCTGATGGGCATGGGCCGGCCACCTGAAGACGTCAGCGTGGACTCCCCGATTATCAAAAAGCTGGACCTCGCCTACCGCCAGGCGCTCAACGCCACGGCCGACGTCCTGGGGATCACCTTGTCGCACATCGACGTGGCCGTCGACGCCACCACGCTTTCCCATGACATCGAAGTCCTCGCCGGCACGATCGAAGCGGGAACTGTTGTCGGACAGCGGTTCTCATGGGTCGGGCATTGGTCCGGCCGTCCCCTGCTGGCCATCCACGAAGAGTGGGTGCTGACCCGCGATCTCCCCCAGTGGGGCATGACGCCGCTGGCGCCCGGCGAGAAGGCGCCGCTGATCCGCGCCGTCATCACCGGTGAGCCGAGTTTCGAACTGCAGCTCGACGTGGGTTCGCAGACCGCGACGCCGGCGGGCCAGCATGCGATGCCGGGTCACCTGATGATCGCGATGGGTGCGGTGCGGGCAATCCCCTATGTGCTCGCCCAACCGCCCGGTGTCGTGACGGCGCCGGTCTTCGGGGCGATCCAGTTAGCGTGAGCCGCGGATGACCGCGCGTGCGATGTGATCGCTGGGCGCGGCGTGAAAGACGTGTGCGCTCCCGTCGGGCAGTACCCGACGGGCGATGAGGTAGTCAGAACCCATCCATCCCTGACGGATGTAGCGCCCGAATCGGAGGAAGGTGCCCGGGGCGCCGCTGGCCGACGGGACGAGCTTCACCTGCTCCATCCCGCCTTTCACCCCTTCTCCCGTCAGCGGGCGCGCAGCGGCGAGCCCGCGCACGATCACGGTGGCCGCGTCGTGGGAAAGGCCCGGCATCGAATGACCCGGCCGGCGACCGTATCGGGCCTTGAAGCGGTCGAGGAACGCCTGGCCGACGGTATTGCGTTCGTCGTAGCTGTCCAGACCTATCCATCCCGAGAGGTGGCGCATCCACTCGGCATTGATGTGCGCCATCTCGAACGCCGTCGTGGTGTAGCGAGGCGGATCCCAGCCCGCAGCCAGCAGCGCGTCGGTGAAGCCCCACAGCCCGTGCCCGAAACCGACGTGCACCAGTGCGTCGGGCTGCGCGGCGCGCAACGCCTCGACTGCCTCCGATTTGTCGGCCTCGATCTGAGGAATCGCCACGGCGGCAACGACGTTCAAGCCGGCCGCGTCGTAGGCTCGTTGCGCGAAGGCAAGATATTCCTTGCCGATCAGTGACGACTCGTAGGCGATGGCGATCCGTGAGCGACCGTCGCCGATCATGACCGCGGCCAACATCACCGGCTCCTCGGCCATCGACCCGTTGTTCAGCGCGAAGCACCATTCACCGAGCGCACCCTCCGAACCCGACAGGGTGACGATCGGAACCCGCGCGGTGGCATCGACGTGGGAGCTCAGTGGCACGACGTTGTCTGACACCCAGGGCCCGTAGATCGCCAGGCACCCCTCGGCCACCAGCTCGTCGAAGGCTCGCTCCACGGCGAGATAGGTGCCGTTGGGCAATCCGACCACGTTGCGGGTGACCAGTTCGATCGGGCGGTCGATCAGCCCGCTGGCCAAGGCTTCGTCCATCACTAATCGCAGCGCGTCGACGCTGTCGTTGTCGGTGTCGCCAGTGGTCGGATAGTCATTCAGCAAGCCGACTTTCAGCGGCGCCACCGAACCGTATGCACGAACCTCGTCGTCTGCCATAGCGGCAACATACATGACGAAGGTTGTGGCGGTGACCAGGTGACTCGCCCCGGACTCCACCGTAAATCTCGGTTTCCGAAAACTGCCTATCGGACTTTCGCCGGTTGTACCGTTCGGATGGGGCCGCTCAGAGGAGACCGCGATGACGCTGACATCGGAAGTGGAAGCACGCACCCAGCCCGCCCAACGCAAGTACCGCGTGATCCAGTGGGGCATGGGCAATGTCGGCACGTTGGCATTGCGGCACTTTGCCCACAATCCCTTGTACGAGGTGGTCGGGGTGCTGTGCAATCGACCGGAGAAGGTTGGCAAGGACGCCGGCGAACTGGTCGGCGAAGCGCCCATCGGGGTGTTTGCGACCACCGACAAGTCCGCCCTGGAAGCGCTCGACGCCGACTGCGTGTTCTATGCACCGCTGTGGTCGGACGTCGACGAGATCTGCCGCCTGCTTCGTGGCGGAAAGAGTGTCGTGGCGTCCGGCGGTGCCTGGTGGCATCGGACAGACACCAACAGCGCCGACATCGACAAAATCGAGGCGGCTTGCCAGGCAGGCGGCACGTCCTTCCACGGCGGCGGGATCCACCCCGGCTATGCCGCGGATCTCCTCGTCCTGACGCTGGCCCGCATCGTCGGCAAGACCGACCACATCCACATCTATGAGTCAGTCAACTTCAACAAGGACACGCTGAAGTATCTCGACGAGATGGGATTCGGAAAGACGCCCGCCGAGTTCGCCAAGGGCAATCTTTTTCAGGACGCCTGGACGCTGTTCGCGCAGTCGCTCTCGATGGTCGTCGAAGGACTGGGCAAGACCGTCGAGAAGTTCACCAGAGACGTCGAACTCGGTATCGCCACCCGCGACATTCCCTACGAGGGCACACCCGATATGGACATGCCCGGCCTCAAAGGGGTGATCAGGACGGGCACCGTCGCATCCCAGCACCACCTGTGGACGGCGTGGGTCGACGACCGGCCCTTCATCACCTTGCACGAGCTCTATGCGTTCACCGAGCACGACGCCATCGACCCCCGGCCCGACTGGGAGCCCTACTACCACTATCGCGTGGTCATCGAGGGCGATCCGGGCACCGAGTTGATCCTGCGCGGAAGCCCGGAAGCCCGCGAGCACGCCAAGCCCGGTTACATCGGATACGCGTGGACCGCGATGGAACCGGTGAACTCCATTCCGGCTATCTGCGACGCCGCGCCGGGATTCAAATCCCACGCCGACCTCGGGCTCATGACCGTTCGAGGAATCGTGCGCTGACCGCGCTCAACATACAGACCGAAT
This sequence comes from Mycobacterium paraterrae, assembly GCF_022430545.2. Classification (NCBI taxonomy): domain Bacteria; kingdom Bacillati; phylum Actinomycetota; class Actinomycetes; order Mycobacteriales; family Mycobacteriaceae; genus Mycobacterium; species Mycobacterium paraterrae. The sequence continues at coordinate 5,242,087 of NZ_CP092488.2, forward strand.
GTTGCTACGATCGTCGACATGGCGAAGCGCGGCGGAGCAGACATCGACCGGCGTGCCCGTGGCGATCAAACTCGCCGCGCGCTGGTCGACGCCGGTCGAGAACTGTTCGTAGCGCACGGGTTCTTCAACACCAGCATCAATGACCTTGTCACGAAATCGGGCGTCGGCACCCGGGGCGCCTTCTACCACCACTTCAAAGACAAGGCCGAACTGTTCCGAGCCGTGTTCGAAGACGTCGAGAACGACCTGACACTGCGCTCGATTGCGGCTCCCCCGCAGGGCGCCGATGCGTGGGAGCGACTCACCAGCGGGCTACACGGATTCCTCGCCGCCGCACAGGAACCCGCGGTCCAACGGGTGATGCTCGTCGACGGGCCGGTGGTCCTCGGCTGGCAAACCCTGCGCGAAATCCAGGAGGGCAACAGCATCGCCCTGATCGACGAGGTGATACGCGAGGCGATCGCAGAGGGCGTGATCGACGATCAACCCGTTTCCGAGTTGACCCACATGATCGTCGCTGCGCTCGAGGAGGCCTCGCTTCTGGTCGCGCATGCCGCGGATCCGAACAAAGCGCGCCGGCGGGCCGCGAAAATCCTCGACCGCCTCCTGCTCGCTTTCGCCGCCGAACCCCGAAACGCTTTGCCGCGGTGATTGTCTGCTGCCCGTTGTGGGCCGCCCATGCTCAACTGTAAACGTGTATTTACGCTAAGTGAATATAGTTCCTCCGCTCTACTGATAATCTCGCTCTCAACCTCTGCGCAAGGAGACCCATGCAGCCCGAAGACATGATCCTGGTGAGCGTCGACGACCATCTCGTGGAGCCGCCAAACCTCTTCGAGGGCAGGGTCCCCGCGAAATACGCCGACGAGGCACCGCGAGTCATCCGCCAGCCCAACGGCTCGGAAGTGTGGACATTCAATGGTGCGATCGTTCCCAACATCGGCCTCAACGCCGTGGCGGGCCGCCCCCGCGAGGAGTACGGCATCGAACCGACCGCCTTCGACGAGATGCGGCCCGGTTGCTATGACATCCACGAACGGATCAAGGACATGGATGCCGGCGGCGTGCTCGGATCGATGTGTTTCCCGTCCTTCCCCGGCTTCGCCGGCAGACTCTTCGCCACACACTCCGACAAAGACCTCGCGCTCGCCGTCACCCAGGCCTACAACGATTGGCACATCGACGAGTGGTGCGGGTCCTACCCGGGGCGCTTCCTGCCGATGGGACTTCCCGTGTTGTGGGACCCCGAGCTGTGCGCCAAGGAGATTCGCCGCAACGCCGAAAAAGGCTGCCATTCGGTCACATTCACCGAAAACCCAGCGACGCTCGGGTTCCCCAGCTTCCACGACGACTACTGGGACCCGATGTGGCGAGCCCTGTCGGACACCGACACCGTGCTCTCCGTTCACCTCGGCTCGTCGGGCAAGATCACGATGACCGCCGACAACGCACCCATCGACGTGATGATCACACTGCAGCCGATGAACGTCTGTTCGGCGGCCGCCGACCTGCTGTGGTCACGGGTGATCAAAGAGTTCCCGAACGTCCGCTTCGCGCTGTCCGAAGGCGGCACGGGCTGGATCCCCTACTTCATCGATCGTCTCGACCGCACCTACGAGATGCACCACCTGTGGACCGGACAGGACTTCGGTAACCGGCTACCCAGCGAGGTCTTCCGGGAACGATTCCTCACCTGTTTCATCGCCGACCCGATCGGGATCAAGCTGCGCCACGACATCGGCATCGACAACATCGCCTGGGAATGCGACTACCCGCACTCCGACTCGTCGTGGCCGGCGGCGGCCGAGGAGTTGGCCTACGTGATGAGTGGACTGCCCGACGACGAGGTCAACAAGATCACCTACGAAAACGCCTGCCGGTGGTACTCGTTCGACCCCTTCGAACATCGCACCCGCGAACAGTGCACGGTCGGTGCGTTGCGCACCGAGGCCGGCGACCATGACGTCGAGATCCGCAGCTTCGACCACGGCCGATTCGAGCGCACTGCGGGCGCAACCCTCGGCTCGGTTAGCGCCAAACTCAATGTCTGACAACGCTAAACCGCCGCTGCGCGTTGCAATCGTCGGTGCCTCCGCCGGTCTCGGGAGGTGCATCGGCACCGGACTCGCGCAACGCGGTGCGCATGTGGCGCTGCTGGCACGTCGCTACGACAGGTTGGTCGACGCGGCCAAGGAGGCCGGCAACGGCGCCGTCGCGGTCGCCTGCGACGTCACCCGCGCCGACACCTGCGAGGCGGCGATGGCCGAAGTGGTCGGTGCCCTCGGCGGTCTCGACGCTCTGGTGTACACCACCGGCATGGGTGTGCTTTCGCCGCTGCGCGACATGACCGCCGAGCAATGGGCGCAGATGTTCGCCACCAATGTGACCGGCGCATCGCTGATCACCGCCGCCGCCGCGCCACACCTGGCCGCCGCCGCGGGCACGGCGGTGTACCTGTCGTCACTGAGTGCGTCCTACACCACGCCGTGGCCCATGCTTGGGGCCTACTCGGTGACCAAATCCGCACTCGACAAGCTCGTCGAGGCCTGGCGCATCGAGCACCCGGAGATCGGCTTCACCCGTCTCGCCGTCGGCGACAGCCTCGGCGGCAAAGGTGACGCCCAGACCGAGTTCAACAAAAGCTGGGACCCCGATGTCTTGGAGTCCGCCATCAGATACTGGATGGACAACAAGTACATGGTCGGTGGCCTTGTCGACGCCGAGCATCTCACCGACGTCGTCGACTCCGTCATCCGTTGCGGTAACAGCAGTTTCATCCCCTATCTCACGCTGGCGCCGCGCGCCTCCGACGCTGTGAAGGAACTTCGGCAATGGTGAATCACGAACCCCGGATGCTGATCGACGGCAAGCTCGTCGAATCCGAGACCGGTCGCCAATTCGACAACATCAATCCGGCCACCGAAGAGGTTCTCGGCAGCACCTACGACGCAACCCGCGCCGACATGGAGCGCGCAATTGCCGCGGCGCGGCACGCGTTCGACAACACCGATTGGTCACGTAACGGCGAAGCGCGCGCCGCCGGTCTGCGCCAGCTCCAAGAGGCGCTGCAAGCCGAACGCGAAGACCTTCGCAGCGAACTCATCTCGGAAGTCGGCTGCCCCCTGCTGTCGACGTATGGACCCCAGCTCGACGTGCCGCTCAACGAGGCGCTGACCTGGCCCGCTGACATGATCAGCCAGTTCTCTTGGAAGCGTTCGCTTCCCGACAAGGACGCGTTCGGCATGGGCAGCCTCACCACGCGTGAAGTGTGGAAAGAGCCGATCGGCGTCGTGGGTGTCATCACGCCGTGGAACTTCCCGCTCGAGATCATCCTCAACAAGATCGGGCCGATTCTCGCGATGGGCAACACCTGTGTCTTGAAGCCCGCCCCCGACACACCGTGGAACGCCACCCGCATCGGCCGTATTATCGCCGAGCACACCGACATTCCGCCCGGCGTCATCAACATCGTCCCCTCCTCAGACCACCTTGTCGGCGAGGTCATTTCGACCTCTCCACTGGTGGACATGGTCGCCTTCACCGGCTCGACAGCCACCGGCAGACGGATCATGGCTGCGGCGTCAGAAACGGTGAAACCCACCTTCCTCGAGCTCGGCGGCAAGTCTGTCTATCTGATTCTCGACGAGGACGGCGACATCAGCGGTGCGGTCGGCGGTAGCGCCTTCATCTGCATGCACGCTGGGCAAGGGTGCGCGATGCCCACCCGGCTGCTGGTGCCCAACACACGCTACGACGAAGCCGTCGAGATCGTCACGGCGGCAATGCAGAAGAACAAGTACGGTGACCCCACCGACCCTTCGGTGCTCCAGGGGCCGTTGGTCTCCAAAAAGCAGCACGAGCGGGTTCTGGGCTACATCGAGAAGGGCCGGCAGGAAGGTGCGCGCCTGGTAACGGGCGGCGGGGTTCCCAAGCATCTGCCGAAGGGTTACTTCGTCGAGCCGACCGTCTTCGCGAACGTCGACAACAAGATGACGATCGCCCAGGAGGAGATCTTCGGCCCGGTGCTGTCGGTGATCGGTTTCGACGGCGACGACGATGCTGTGCGGATTGCCAACGAATCCATCTACGGGCTGTCAGGGGTGGTGTTCGCCAGCGACCTCGAGCGTGCAAAGTCGGTGGCGAGCCGGATCAGAACCGGGACGCTCGGCATCAACGGGGGGCTCTGGTACGGCGCAGACGCGCCGTTCGGTGGCTACAAGCAATCGGGCATCGGCCGGCAATGCGGCATCGAGGGGCTCGAAATCTTCACGCAGACAAAGACTGTCGGCTGGCCGGCCGCCTGACCAGACTCCCCCTGACGAAAGAGGCACGATGAAGTCCAAAGCAGCGGTGTTGCGCGGCGTCGGCATTGACTGGGAGGTCACCGAGGTCGATCTCGACCCTCCTCACGCGGGCGAAGTTCTCGTCAAGATGGCGTATGCCGGCATTTGCCATTCCGACGAGCACTTCTACACCGGCGACAGTGTGCCGGGCGCGGACATGGAAGAGATGATGCGGGCCGCGGGCGTCGATGTGCCGGAGTGGTTCCCCATGCTCGGCGGCCATGAGGGCTCTGGCGTCGTCGAGGCGGTCGGGCCCGAGGTCCACACGCTCGCACCGGGTGACCACGTCGCCGTCTCGTTCTTCCCGGCGTGCGGTCGCTGTCGGTGGTGCGTGACTGGTCACACCTACCTGTGCGACGTCGGGGCGGACGTCTACAGCAAGGCGATGACGACCGATGGGACCTGCCGGCGGCATCTCAACGGTGAGAACCTGATGGCGATGATGCAGGTCGGCACCTTCTCCGAATACGTTGTGGCATCGGAGCGCTCGCTGGTCAAGATCAACGACTGGATCCCCCTGGAAGCCGCATCGCTGGTTTCCTGCGGTGTGACAACAGGTTTCGGCTCAGGTTCGGTCGCCGCCGGTACCGAGGCCGGTGACACCGTGGTGGTGATCGGGGTCGGCGGTATCGGGATGAACGCCGTCCAGGGCGCCAAGGTCGCCGGAGCCAAACACATCGTCGCCGTCGACCCCAGCGAGATCAAGCGAAGCCTCGCACCGACTTTCGGAGCCACCCACACCGCCGTCGACGCCGGCGCCGCTCTCGAGCTGGTCAAGGAGATCACCTGGGGCGTCATGGCCGACCGGGTCGTCCTAACTCCCGGAGTGGTGCCACCGGACTTGATCATGCTGGGCATGATGCTGCTCCGCAAGGGCGGCACGTGCGTGCTGACCGGCATGGCGAAGATCACCGACATGAACGTGCCGCTGATTTTGACCGACATGGTCAGCTCCTGCAAAACGCTCAAGGGCGTGCTCTACGGCGAGATGAACCCCCGCGAGGCGATGCCGAAACTATTGGCGATGTACGAGGCGGGCCAGATCAAACTCGACGAACTGGTCACCCAGACATACAAACTCGACGACATCAACGAGGCCATGAAAGACCTGCGCGCCGGCAATAACATCCGCGGCGTGATCGCGTTCAATTAGGCCGCACCCGCAGGGGCCAACGACGGAGGTTTTCACCCGTGAGATCAGCGGCAACCCGGGCCGACCACTCTCTTGACGCTGAGCCGATCGGTCGCGCGACTCGGCCTCGTCTTCTTGTGCTCGGAGACAACGAGTCTGAAGTGGTGGGTGCAGCGGGAGGACTGATCTTTGACTGGTCGTCCGGGGGCTGGGACGTCGTGGTGTGTCTAGCCGCGTCGGGCGATGAGAGGCCGTTGCGGATACTCGGCGTCACGTCCACGTCAGTGACGAGCGTCGACACCCTCCGGGAGGGTGCGCAGTGGCCCGACGCGATCATCGTGTCGCCACATGTCTACCGCGACAACATCGCAGTGCGTGACTATTTCACCCGAGCACTGCTGCGCAGCCAAGCAACCACCGCGATGTTCGGCGACGAGTGGCCCGTGGGGCTCGGCAAGAACATCGGGCAGGTGGCGTATCAGCTTGGTCCCGCCGCCCGCGCCTTCAAGCGTCAGGCGATGCTCGCGGCCGGGCTGACACCGACAGTGGTGGCCGCTGTAGAAACGCTACGCGGTCGTCGGCGAGATCTTGCTTCGGACCGTTTCGTCGCCGCCGCATCGGTGTAGAGCGTCCGACACCCTCGGTCACTGATGTGATCGCGGCTGAATGTACTGGCGGAATTGTCGCGGTGAGAAAATGAGCACGGTAATTCGCATCGATAAGCACTGGTCAGCGCGCATCGCTGCGAAAAACGAGGCCGCCGAGCGCAACGCTACGTTCGCATGTTTGCCGCCGCGTATTGATTTCGTCTCGACACCCCGAGAACCTGAGTCGGTGAAGACCCGTTCTCGGCTTGCTGCAAACCAATGAGTCTCGCCGCCCGGGCGCGTAATGCGTCAGCGCTGGCCGATCCGCTGGCCAGCGCCATCCGAATGAACATCGGCGGGGCAATCCGCACTCGCAGACGGGGACTTCGAGGGTGGACCGGAGCCGTCAACACCGATTACGACCCGCTCGACCCGGCTACTGCCGCGCAGCCTCACGAAGCCTATCGAGCGCTGCACAACGGTGGACGGGTGCATTACAACCCTCGGCGCGCTACGTGGATCCTGCATCGGCTCGAGGACGTCCGAGCCGCACTGCGCGACACCGACTTCGTCACCAGCAGCCAGGGTGTGACCCGAATGCGGATCGCCGCCGACCTGGTCGTCGTCACCGACGGTGAGCAGCACAGCAGGTTACGCAAACAGGTCCAACCGGCGTTCACCAAGCGCGCGTTGGACAGCTGGCACGACATCGTCGACAAGCTTGCTGTCGAACTCGTCGACACGATGATCGCCAATCCCGGCGGCGACGCGGTGCAGCTGCTGACGATCCCCATGCCGTTGCGGGTCATCGCCGCCATACTCGGCGTCCCCGACAGCGACATCGCTGACTTTCGTCGTTGGTCCGAACGCAGTGTGCAGGTGATCGACTTCGTTCCCACGCCAAAGGGAATGCTGAAGGTCGCGAAATCATTGGGCGGCGCCATCGCGCTGCGACGCTATTTCTTGCAGCAGCTCTCCGCCGGGCACCTCAAAGACTCCGACACCGTGCTGGGCCGCTTGGTCGAACACAACACCGAAGGTTCGTTGACCGACGATCAGCTGTTTCTCATCGCGATCCTGTTGCTCATCGCCGGAAACGAAACCACCACAAACCTTCTCGGCGGCATGCTCGACACCTTGGCCAATGATCCGGCGCTGTTCGACAGACTCCGGGCCGAACCCGAGTTGATTCCGATGGCTATCGAAGAACAGCTCCGTTACACCTCCCCCATCCAAAACCTGTATCGCTACACCCGGGCGGACTACCGGGTCGGGTCGGTGACGATTCCGGAGGGTTCACGCGTGCTGTTGTCCTTCGGCGCCGCCAACCGTGATCCCCTCGTTTTCGACGACCCGGACACCTACCGCGTCGACCGCAATCCGCGAATGCACGTCGCGTTCGGCTACGGCGCCCACATGTGTCTCGGTGCGCCGTTGGCCCGGCTCGAGGCACACGCCGTGCTGAGGGAACTCGTCAACCGGGTCTCGCAGATCACTCCGACCGCTCCCCCGACCTGGTCGACCAACAGCTCACTACGTGGACCGACGTTCTTGCCATTGACCTTGAAGGCGGCAAGCGGCTAGCTGGGTGAAGAATCGTCAGGCGATGAATGCTTTTTCGAGTGCGGCGCATTGCCGATCGAAAAAGCTCTGCGCCACTGGGGTTTTGGCGGCGACGATGTCGAATCCGTGGAAAGCTCCTTCGACGACGTCGAGCTCACAGCTCACATCCGCGGCGCGCAGCCTGTGCGCATATTCCACGTCCTGGCCGTAGAGCGGATCCACCGTTCCCACGCCCATCCACGCGGGAGGAAGATTGGATAGGTCGTCGCGCCGCGACGGCACAGCAGCCTGGCGATCGGCGCCCTTGAGGTACGCCTGCCACCCCAGCCGATCGCTCTTTTCGCTCCACATCCGGTAGTGCGGACTCTCCAGGCCCGGGCGACTCGACGGACGATCATCGACCATGGGGTACACCAGCAACTGGAACAACGGCATCACTTCGCCGCGATCGCGCGCCAGCAGCGCCAGCGCGGCCGCCAGACCGCCACCCGCACTGGCGCCACCGATCGCGATCCGACCCGGATCCACGCCGGACAACCGGGCCAACCACGTCAGCGCTGAGTAGCAGTCCTCCAATGCGGCCGGAAAGGGATCCCTTGGAGCGAGCCGATATTCGACCGATGCGACCGGAACGCCCACGCGCTCAACGAATCGTTGGCACAGCTTGTCGTCCTGTGCCGCTGTTCCGATGACGTATCCGCCGCCGTGGATCCACAACAGTGCGCCCCCGTGCGCGCACTCACGCTGGGGCGGGTAGAGCCTGATCCCCGCGCTTGACGTGATCGTGAGGACCTCGACACCCTCGCGCGCGGACGGGACGAATCGGGTCAGGCGGCGGATCGCCGGCAGCGTCACTTTGTTGAACGGCGACCGGGGAAGCACCCGGGCGATACCCCTCAAGTCGGGGTGGTAGCGATCAGATCGGATACGTGACACCGGTCAACTCCTCCGACACAGTCCACAATTGTTTCTGCACTTTTTGGTCGTAGGACTTCTTGCTGGAACGGACGAGCGTCGGGTAGCCCGCCATCTCCAGGAATCCATCCGGTCCCCAGTACTGGCCACCGTGCACATCGGGCATCGTCGCGGCGTACAGCTGTGGCAGTGCGCCCTTCGCGGGATCCTGGCCGATGAAAAGGTCCGAAAACTTCATCATCGTCTGGACCGGTTTGCCCATGTTGCGGAAGAGATCGGACTTCGTATAGCCGGGGTGCGCGGTCACCGTGATCAGTGGCGCGCCCGATGTGACCAGCCGCCGATGAAGTTCGTAGCAGAACATCAGGTTCGCCAGCTTCGACTGAGCGTAGGCCAGCGCGCTGCTGTACCGGCGCTCCCACTGGAGATCGTCGAAATGGATGGCACCGCCGAGCTTGTGGTCCAAACTCGCCACGACAACCACTCGGGCGCCGTCGACGCCGAGCATGTCCTCGAGTAGCAGTCCCGTGAGCGCAAAGTGGCCGAGGTGGTTGGTGGCGAACTGCAACTCGAACCCGTCAGGCGTCGTCGTCTTGGCCGGGAATGCCACCGCGGCATTGTTGATCAGCAAGTCGATCCGCGGGTGCGCGGCTCGGAGTTCGGCCGCCGCGGCGCGCACCGATTGCAACGAGCTCAGATCGAGTTCTTGGACACTCACGTCGGCGTCGGGCGCCACGTCGAGAATGCGCTTGCGGGCGGCCTCTCCCTTGTCGACATCGCGTACTGCAAGGACTACCGAGGCGCCATGTTCGGCGAGTGCGCGTGCAGTGTCATAACCGAGCCCGGTATTGGCGCCGGTGACGATCGCGACCCGCCCACTCTGGTCGGGTATGTCCGATTGGGTCCACTTCCGTTTTTGCGCGGCAAGCATGCGATCAGGCTGATGAAGATCACCGGTGAGGTCAATGCGGCGCAGCGAAGTTGATAATCGATTCTCCCGACGCAGCTCGTCGCTCTGCTCATCATCAGTCCCGGAGCAGGCACTTTCGACGATAATTTCTCCTGATGCCATCTCACTGTGCGAGAAGTGTTCCACCTGGTCGCATTTGCAGGCAGCATTGACCAACGGCGCGGCCGCCTATCAGATGACCGAGACTGCTGATCACACCCCTCAGTCGTTCACGTTGTGATGTCGCCTCTTTCGAACCAGCGAAGGATCCGACGTAAAACACTCATACATAGAATGTCTTAACATTCTCAAGCAAAGTTCAGGCGGAACGGTTCCTGTCGATCAGCAGCAAGTCATTGTCGCTGTGTGAACTAGGGATCCGAGCGGGATGACGATGTCACGTTGTACACAGCCGGAATCCGCGGCGCCGCAGTGCAGCTCAACGCGCGACTCTCGCGACGCACGTCTTCAGGACATGACTGGGCGACTCAACGACGCCCGGTGCCAAGATGGACGGGACTTCAGTTCGACCTTCAACTTCAGTTGACGGTGCGACATTTTATGAATTACTGTCTCATTCTGAGGTCGAGTTCACATGACAGGGTGGCTGTTGAACACCGACCAGCGCATCACCTAGGCCCCACGATGCCGCGGCTGACGCTCGAGTGGGAGTCGCGCGGAAAGTCCTTCACGCTAGGAGAACAGCGATTTCTACCCCGACATCGAGTTCAGCGCGCCAGTTTCATCGTCACAAAATCTCATCATCGACGTTCTGGGAGTCGCCTTTTGAGGAACGCGATCAAGTGTTCGCCGAACTCCGTGCCGAAGACGGCCTTACCTGGCACGAGCCGTTCGACTCTCCGTTTCCACACGAGGAGAAAGGCTTTTGGGCTGTCACCAAGCACGCCGACGTCAAGTACGTGAGCATGAACAGCGACATGTTCGTCTCTAGCGAGGGCATCTCGATTGAACCGATGCCCGCCGAGATCCAGCGTGCGACTGCCTTTTTCCTGACGATGGACCCTCCTGAGCACACGCGGTACCGGCGACTGATCAGCAGCGCATTCACCCCACGGCAGGTGCGCATGATCGAGCAGCAGATCCAAGACAACGCCCGCGAGATCGTCGACCACCTCATCACCGTTCTGCAGGACGGGACGAAGGTCGACTTTGTCTCCGAGTGCGCCTGCAAGCTGCCGATGCACACCATCTCCGACATGATCGGCATAGACCGCTCCGACCGGGACGCCATCTTAGCTGCGGCTGAGGCGTTGTCCGGCGCGAGCGACGACGACTACACCGCAGCCGAAGACAAAGCCATCCACATGATGACGCAGTTCGGGGTGCTGACCCAAGCGGGCATCGACCTCGCGCGTCGACGCCGTGTGGAAGGCCGCGACGACCTGATGACCAACATCGTCAACGCTGAAGTCGATGGGCACCGCCTGACCGACGAGGAGATAGGAGCTTTTCTCGTCCTTCTGTCAGTGGCTGGTAGCGACACGACCAAGCAAGCAACGTCTCACGCCCTCAAGGCGTTAATGGACCGCCCCGAGCAACTGGCCTGGCTGATGGCGGATTTTGATAATCGCATCGACACCGCAATCGACGAATTCGTCCGATGGGCCACTCCCGTCCTATCTTTCGCGCGGCAGGCTGTCGTCGACGCCGAGGTCGGCGGAACCCAAGTGAGGGCCGGCGACAAGCTGGGCTTGTTTTATTGCTCGGCGAATCGCGACTCGGCGGTATTCGATGATCCACACGAGTTTCGCCTGGAGCGGACACCGAACAATCACTTCGGCTTCGGCGGTGGCGGCACGCACTTTTGTCTCGGCAGTCAACTCGCACGAATGGAGCTGCGCAGCCTGTTCTTTGAGCTCCTTACACGGCTACCCAAGGTGACGGTCGGATCGCCGGAGTACCTCAGCAGCAGTGTCATTCATGGTGTCAAGAGGATGACGATCCAGCGCCTGTGACCGCCGGCTATTCGCCGAGATTCTCATCGACCCAGTCGACGATTTGCGGTGCGAGTTGCTTCCAATTCGTCCATACCGACACGCCGTTGTCCCGGCTGTCTTCGAACCGGTCGAGGAACTCGCGGTCTCCCCAGACGGGGTCGATGATGTGGGCGTTCTTGAGATTCGCGGCGAGGCGTTCCGATGTCGCGCGGGTGTGGTAGTAGTCGCTTTCGCCGCTGCGGAACACCAGTACCGGCAGTGTGATTGCCGCAGCTTCCTCATCCGAGAGGCCTGCGACCAGTGGGTCGCCACATGCGCAGTAAGCGTGTGCCCAGCGTTCCATTGTTTCGATGAACGTCTTTTTGTCCTGGGCGAGGAATCGCTCACGGTTGCGGGGATTCCGTTCGATGACCTCTGCCCAGGTGGGCAGATCCGCTACGTCAGCCATGGTCCCGTTCCACGCTGCCCGGATCGAGGGGAAGTTGTAGACCTCGGCCAGCGACATGCTGCCGAATGCGCCGCCACTGACCCACCACATGACAACGGCTCGCGCGATTTCCGGATGTCGCGCCGCGGCGAGCAATGAGATCCGTGCGCCTCCGGAGCCGCCGACCAAGACTGTCGGGCCGAGGTCGAGATCGACGATCAACTGGGCAAGCGATTCGGCCTGCATCACCGACTCCGAGCTGCCTTCGAAGCACACCGCGGACGCGCCGCAGTTGAGCCGGTCGTAGATTACGACCTTCTTGCCGCGATCTGCGATCGCCTCCGCCAGCTCGCGCACACCCCCAGCATCTTTGCTGAAACGCCCACCGCCAGTGAGGATGTAGGGCTCACCGTCGCCGATGATTTCGTATTCGATCTCGAGCTCACCCTGATGCACGACTGGCATTGTTACCTCTCACATCCGAATTGCACGCGTCGGCACGCGCTCCCTGTCACACCGAGATCGGCACGCTCGACGGCCCGCGCACCGAGCTGGTGTGAACGAATTTGACGTTCGACTCGTCGACGGCCCATTCGGGGAAGCGCTTCAACGTCTCCTCCAAAGCCACCCTGGCCTCGAGCCGGGCCAGCGCCGCACCCAAGCAGAAGTGCGAGCCGTGCCCGAAACTGACGTGGCGGATACCGGTTCGTGTCACGTCGAAGTCGTCCGGCCGCTCGTACTGACGCTCGTCACGGCCTGCCGCGCCGGTCAGTAAGACGACCTTTGCTCCAGCCGGAATGACGCTGCCGTGAAAACTGGCGTCGCGCAACGCGAACCGCCCCTGAACCGGAGACGGTGCGTCGTACCGAAGGAGCTCTTCGACAGCGCCGCCGATCAACCCGGGATCGGCCACCAATTTTGCGCGCTGCTCGGGATTGCGCGCCAGCGTGAGCGCCGCCCATCCGAGAAGTCTCGCCACCGTCTCGTTGCCCGCGACGTTGATCATCGCGATGAACATCAGCAGCTCTCCGTCGTCAAGTCGGCGCGGTTTCGCGTCGGGCAGCACAAGATCCGAAGTCATCAGATCGCTGACAATGTCGGTTGCACTCTGCTCTCGACGCAGGTCGATCTGCTGCTGGTAGTACGCGTAGAGGTTGACTGAGGCCTGGATTCCCTCGGCGCTGAGTTCGGTACTCCCCTCATCGCGGTGCAACTGCGCGTCCGACCACTCGCGCAAGTTGTCGTGATCTTGTTCGGGGAAGCCGAGCAGCGAGCTGATCACCATCACCGGAAGTTTGGCCGAGAAGCTTTCGACGAAGTCGAACCCACCGGTGCCGACATAGCGATCCAGATAGCCCCTACAGAGCTCGCGGATGTGATCCTCGAGTTCGGCGACCCGGCTGCGAAAGAACGTGCGATTGACCATCTTTCGCAGGCAGGTGTGGTCGGGCGGATCCATCATGATCATGGGTTGGGGCGCAGGCAATGCTTCCTCGCTGATGGTGTCGAGAATAATGCCGTGTTCAGAGGAGAATGTTTCAGTGTCCAACGACGCCGCCATGACGTCGTCGAATCGGCTCAGCGCATAGAAGTCGTGCTCCGCGTTGTAGTACAGCGGCGCTTCGTCCCGCATCCGTTTCCACACCGAGTACGGCTCGACGTGCAAAGCGCGGTCGTAGGGGTCCCAGCGCAGATCCGTCGTTGTCATCGGCACCGTCCTTCCGTTTGGAACAGTATTACAGAAAATGTCTCACAGAATCATCAGTGCGTTAACCTTTTCAAAGCCAGGCAGACCAACAGCGGGAGGTAAACAGGTGGAGACGCGACAGCTGGGCCATGTCGTCTATGAGAAGGACGGGGCAATCGCGCGCATCATCCTGGATAACGCCGATCGCGCCAACGCCCAAACCTCTGAGATGGTCCATGGCGTCAATCAAGCGCTCGACGACGCGCAGTACGACTACGACATCAAGGTCGTCATCATCAAAGCCAACGGCAAGGGATTCTGCTCGGGTCACATTCCCGACGGCAGTTACCCGGAGTTCAAGGCCGAAAGCGAGGCGTCCGGGAAAATATGGCGCTCGGCGGCGCAGCTGTTCTTATGGCCAGTGCTCAAGCTCTGGGAGTTTCCCAAGCCGGTCATCGCGCAGGTCCATGGATACGCCATCGGTGGCGGCACGACCTGGGCCCTTATTCCAGAAATCACCGTGTGCAGCGACGACGCCTGGTTTCAGATGCCGCTAGTTCCCGGCTTCGGGCTTCCCGGATCGGAAACCATGTTCGAGCCATGGGTGTTCATGAACTACAAGCGCGCCGCCGAATACCTTTACACCGCACAGAAGATCACCGCGGCACAGGCACTCGAGTTTGGACTGGTGAACCGAGTCGTGCCGAAGGATCAACTCGAGGCGGAGGTCGAAGAGCTGGCGGCGAAGATCGCCAAGGCGCCGCTGATCACCCTGCAAGCGACCAAGGCCGGGATCCTACGTGCCTGGGAGAACATGGGATTCAGGACGCATCAGCAAGCCAGCAACGACCTGCAGGCGGTCGTGACCGGTTCGAAGGAATTCATGGACTACATGGCCGAACTGATGAAGAAGGCGGCCAAGCCGGCGGACCGCGTCTAAGTGCACGAAATTCGTTGCGATCGCACCGTTTCAGGCGCCTGAACGTCGGGCCGGTCCGGTGTTACGTCGAGAAGGCAGAAAGGCATCCGTGCCGCGTACGATGCGAACGGTGCGGGGAGGCATGCAGCAGCATCCGAAACGATAAGGGAAAGTAATGGCGACTTCACAGGCGGCGGCAGAGGTCGAGAATCCGGACGAACGGGATCATCGGCGCGATCAAATCCTTGAAGCCGCTTCCGTGTGCTTCGGCCATCTGGGTGTCCAGCGCACGAACATCGCCGACGTAGCACGGGTGGCCAATCTGTCGCGCGCAACGGTGTACCGCTATTTCGAAGACCGCAAACAACTCGTGGAGGCTGCACTCAAGTTCGGGGCCGAGAAGTTCTACCAGCAGGTCGCCGAGGCGATGGCCGAAAAGTCCACGCTGGCAGAGCAAATGGGCGCCATGGCGCAGGTCCACGCCACCATTCTGCGGGACCATCGAACCCGCAGCGGTCTGATGTCCGAGGACACCGAGCTGATGCGGCACCTGATCACCGACGGTGACGCGGCGGTCCGGCGCTCGATGGAGTTTCTGTTGCCCTACGTCAGTCAAGCGCAAGTGCGGGGTGAGGTCGGCCCGAGAGTCGACGTACGAGCGGCGAGCGAGTGGCTGGCGCGCATCATCTACTCCTTCTCGGCGATAGACAAGGCGCAGACTTTCGATATCGCCGAGCCTGACGCGGTCGGCAGGTACGTTGAGGCATTCGCAATCAACGGTCTGCGCTGATCTCGACCCGCTTCACACCCAAGACGGCGATACAAAGTTTGGTTTGGCGTCTCTTCGAGGTCGCGCTGAGTTCTCCGGGTGCACCAGGCGGCGAGGTCGAAGGACACAATGAACATCATCGGTGGCAAAGCGCAGTCATTGCACGAGAACTCGCGATGAACGGTCCCGATCTAGAGGGCCGGCGCATCGTTGTGGTGGGCGCCTCGGCCGGTATCGGCCGGGCTTTCGCGGGCCGCGCGATAGCCCAAGGCGCTCGACTCGTCGTCGTAGCGCGTCGCGAGTTGCCTGCGGAGGTACTGGCCGACGCCGTTGCCGCGACATCGATCTCTGCCGACATCCGAATTCCGAGCGACTGCGCACGCATCGGGCGAACATCGTCCGAGGCGCTTGGCGAAGTCGATCTGCTGTTGATCACGGCGGGATACGCGCCGTTGCGGCCGTTCTCCGAGGTCGACGCGGACGATTGGACCAAAGTGCTGACCACGAATGTGATCGGCGTTCATCAAGTCATCCGGGCACACCTTCCCGTGTTAGCCCCCTCTGCCGTGGTCGCGGTGTTGTCATCTGACTCGGTCCGCCATCCCTATCGCGCGCTCGGCGCCTACTCCGCCAGCAAGGCCGCGTTGGAGCGAAGCTTGGTTGCCTGGCGGCTCGAACACCCGGGGCTTCGATTCAGCTGCGTGGAGATCGGTGCCACCGTTCCGACTGACTTCGTCTCCGAATTCGACCCTGAGTTGCTCGGAGTTGCTGCGGGTGAATGGATTTCGCGGGGGCTCGTGCCAACGGTTCACATGAGCCCAGAGGGCGTGGCCGACACTATGGCGGGCATCTTCGCCAGCGCACTGGATAACCCGAACGTCGGGGTTGACCACCTCATCCTCAGATCCCCCGCCGCCCCGATGAGCGTATGAGCGGTCGGTGTTGGCCAAAGAGCACGCCGACTGCGCCGCGCTCGCCGTCCACTAGGCGCCATACGGGCCATAAGCGGGCGTTTTAAGTGGGGCGGGCGGGGCTCAAACCCGCGACCAACGGATTATCAGAGTGCTCGACCTGGAGTTTGGTCATCAACGGTAGTGGTGGCAACTAGTTGGCAAAGGGGTTAAGCAGCTGCGCGACAACAGGTCTCAGCAACGCGAAATAACTGAAGGAAACTGCTATTGATTAGTGCTCTGCGGACCAGCTGCGGACTGGACGCTACTCACGCCGCACTCGACAGCGTTGGTAGATCAGGCGCTCTGACGGTCCAAAAATCTTTTGAGAACCAACTTCGTAACCGCGTCGGCCAGACCCTGGTCGAACGCGCCGCCACGCCAGATTTCCTGCCCTTCTGCAGTAACTACATACTCGCTTGGCCCACGCGGATCCACCTTGAACTCATTGAAGTCCGGCTGCTGACCGTCAAGCGTAATCGCGAGACTGGTTGCGCCCCACTCTTCGTCAGCCGTGACTGTCACCTTGTAGCGCGTCTGCCATCGCTGTAGGCCCTTCGACGTAGCGAACGCCTCGACAGTTCGGTTCATCGAGGTCAGTAACGCGTGCAGTTTCTGACGCCGCTCTTGTTGAGCCGGCAGGTTACGGCTAAGCGCAAACTCGTCGACCTGGGCAATCAAGCGATCGAGATCATCGCCATCTTCTGTTTCACTCGTCATCGCTCTCTCCAAGTCGGCAACCAATTCCGGTGCAGTCGCGTAGCGTGCGGAAAGCTCTGGCCTGAACGCCCGGTCGAGGACGCGCATTAAGCGCAGGCGCTCACGCTCGCCAAGGTGATTCTCCAGTGCGGCGCGAACCTCAGGACGTTGATGCGGCATCAACCCATCGGAGTCGAGTAAGACTCTTGGCTCCAAGCCCGTCACGGTATAGAGGAAAACTCCTGCAAGCTGAGTGACATCGCTTGCTGACCCACGCCCTCCGAAAGCATGCTCGGGGAGGCGAAGAAATCTGTTGCCGACCTCTTCTTCAATTTGAGTCAAGTCATCCTCGTCCTCGTCGTTGAACGACAGCCCGAAGTCCACGAGCACCGGCTCCGTTATGTCGCCTGCCCGCAGGACTACGTTGGCAGGCTTCACATCTCGGTGGGTGACGTTGTTCTGGTGGCATAGATGTAGAACGTCTGCCAGGGCCGCCACGCAAGTGAGCGCGGCTTCCATGCCCACTGGACCATTTCGTCGCACGAAAGCTTGGAGATTCTGGCCGTCAATGTATTCCAACGCGAGATACATCGGTTTGCTGCGATCGGCCCAGGTGTCGGCATTGTCGTCAAGCAAACGTGGAGGTCCGAGACCCTCCAGTGTTTCGTAGGCCGCGGCCTCTCGCCGGAATCTACGTCTTGCTCTTAGATCGTTCTCACGATGTCGGTGAAGCGTCTTCACGAAAGCAATCACTCCACTTCCGTCTCGCGACGTGGCGACGAACGACGCCCCTTGGCCACCCCGAAACGAAGGTCCCTCCTGACGCTCCCATCGCTCGTCCCATGGTTTCGACACATGGCCAGGGTAGTTGTCTGTTACTTCTCGATGCGAACGAGTCCACTTGGGCGTTTAGCGGGATTTACTTTGTTGGCGGGGTTTAGAACTTCGCTGCTCACAGCGTTGTCGGCGCTGGCACAAGCTTGCGCGAAGAGAAGCTACTGTGGACGGGCTGCGGACGCTACGCGAAACCCATTGCTTTCGAAAGCAGCCACGCAGCTGTTCGAGCGGAGCGGCGGCTGTGGGGGGTCCCGCCCAATTTCTTTTACACCGTCTTGGCCCTACCGACTGACCAGCAAACCGTGACAAACCCTCCGCTTTCGCAGCGGCCGAGAGGCCGCACCGCAAGCTGTAAGCGGAGGTTCGCTGAGGCGCGTTAGGCTGACGACGTGCGATTCACTCAACTTGGGTTCGTGGGTTTCAAATCCTTGCGCGACATCACGTGCGAATTGGATGGCGTAACGGTGATAACAGGACCTAATGGTGCTGGTAAATCCAATCTCGTCGAAGGTCTGACATTTCTATCGGAATGCTTAGCCTATAGTTTAGAAATTGCAGTAGCGCGAGCTGGCGGCTACGAAAATATTGCTTTTCGCGGTACGAATCAGAGCTCAGAGACCGTCACCTGCTCGTTCGAGGTTGACTTTACGCTTTCAGAGGTACTCCGATCGGCTCGACGGATACGAGCGCGATACGGCCTAGACCGACCTAACGACATAGCGCAATCAATGAAATACAACTTCACTATAGAACATCCCCACGATGCTGATCCATCAGAGTTCAAGATCATCGAAGAAAACCTCGAGATCCGCGATGCTGAAGGGCTTATCCTCAGAATGACTCGCGCGGCGAGCAACCTGCCTAAGTTCTGGCGCTCGAAACGTATGAAGAGTGCTCGATCGGCTTTATATCAAGCCCTCTATCCACTCTCGGATGATGACTGGATTAGATTCACAAAGAACGCGGTCAGCGAATCCACACTCGCCGTGTCAACTATGACATTTAGCGGTTCAATGATCGACATTATCACTACAACTTTAGGCCAAGCTCGCGTGTTCCAGTTGAGTCCCCAACAGTGTCGGCAGCCGGGTGTCTCGACGCCGAACGCGCGACTAGATCGATACGGTGATAATCTGCCAGCTGTCGCTGACTATCTACGAAGGCATCGGCCTCAATCGTGGGCTTTGATCGAAGACGGAATGCGAACGATCCTTCCCCAGCTAAGCTCCATCGATACAACATTTGCTCAAGATCGAAGATTGGCGCTAATCTTCCGAGAAACCGGGCTGGAGCAGCCCTGGAACGCAAACGAGGTTTCCGACGGAACCGTCCAGGTACTGGCTCTTTTTGTCGCGCTGTTCGACGATCGTTTCCCCCTTCTCATCGTAGAAGAGCCCGAGAATGCGTTGCACCCGTGGATTCTGCGACACTTCCTCGACCTCTGTCGGCTACATAAAGATAAGCAGATTCTTCTTACGACGCATTCGCCGGTGGTGATTGACTATACATCGCCTGAGAATCTGCGAATAATGTGGAGCAACGGTGGAGAGAGCCACCTTGCTAGTGTTTCCGAGTTAAACCCTGATGCGATTGCCTTATGGAAGTCGGGCGAAGTGCGTAGCTTTGAAATCTTCGACTCGGGATTGGTCGAGGAATACTTGCCTGAAGAGTACACGACGGAGCTATCGAGTTAATGAAAATCGCTATCTTGACCGAGGGAAAAAGTGAATTTAAATCGCTACCTTTACTCTACGAACAACTGCATCAAAAAATGCCCGTCCGGACTCAATTGCTAAGGCCATTGAAGATAAACGCGACGCCCGACGCACCTCCTCTGCAGATAGTCGCCGCATGCCGAGCACCGCTCGCGATTGCGGCGCGCGACGCGGACAAAGCAATAATACTATTAGACCGAGAAACGCAAGATGACTGCCCTGGTCAAATCGCATCTGCGTTAGAAACGGGCCTAGCGCGCATTACGAACATCAGAGTTCACGTCGCGCTCAAGGATCGGAAATATGAAAACTGGTTGATATCAGACTTAGATGCCTTGCGGGCATACCCGGCAAGATTCAAAGTCGATCAACCAATCACAAAGCGCGTTGTCCCCGACAAAGCTGACAAGATAGATGCCGAATCGGAAATCGAGCGTATGGTTATACGAGCCCATTATGACAAAATTCGAGACAGCGATCGCATCTGTCGAGCTGCCTCTATAGACTCAATGGCTGCGAACAGCAGGAGCTTTCGGCATTTTTTACATTTGCTTCGATACGATCCCTACCGTGAGCAGTGCGCCCGGCCCGCTGGGCGAAGCCAGATCACGCGGGCGGACGGGGAGCCGCTAAAACGGACTGCGTGCATTACCGCCGGCTGAAAGCAGATACATTCGACGCGGCACGCGGACGTTACTCTGGCTTTTCAGCGAGTGCACGGTACACGGTCGCTCTGCTTACTCCGAGGGTCGTCGCGATTGTCGACGCCGACTCGCCGCTGGCGTGCATTCGTTGAGCGAGGGCCGATTTCGACCTATCAAGAACTTTCGGACGCCCAATGGATTGCCCCCGAGCCCGGCGCGCTTCGCGCGCGGCAGTGCGTCGCTCACGCCCAAGTTCTAACTCCAATTCAGCGAGGCTGGCCAGCACGCCAGCCACCATCCGCCCGGTCGCGTTCGAGGTGTCGATGCCCTCCCTCAGCGACCGCAGCACGATCCCACGCTCACTTAGCTCCCTAATGGTCGTCATCACCTCTGCTGAGTTGCGGCCCAGACGGTCGATGCCGACCACGACGATGGCGTCGCCCTCGCGGGCGTAGTCCAGTAGGGCCGCGAGGCCGGGGCGCTGTTCGCGGGTGGAGGTGCCCGACAGCTTGTCGGAGTAGACCCGAGCGTCATCGACGCCAGCGGCGGTCAGAGCATCGACCTGCTGGTCGAGTGACTGGTGCCCGGTGCTGACGCGGGCGTAGCCCAAGACGGTTCCGGTAGATGCGGGCACTGTGTGTGTCGACATGCGTTTAGCGTCTCAAAAATATCATAACCTAGCAATATGAGACTGGGGTTTTGAGTGATCTTTTGAGACAACTCGACCTCGCAGTTTCGGTCTCACAGGCGATCTAGTCCAGCCTGTCTCGATCCTTTAGATTTGCGACATAGCCCGATGTCACTAACCGTCGAGGAAAGCCGAACCGATGAAGTCGCTGGATCTAGTCTCGAACCATGCCCCGGCGATCAACAGAAGACAGTGGCTCGCTATCTGGCTACGTACGGCACGGCCGAAGGTTATTCGTTCCGCCACTCGCTGCAACGGGCGTGCTGGTCATCGGCGATTGGGTTCGGGACGATCTACCCGACTTGCTCTGGCCGATATTGCTTGCCGCACTTCACGGGAACTCCTACATCCGGGCTTTCGCCGACTGGCAGAAAGCCGTGATTCACGACCTCAACACCGCGGTTTCACCTCAGGACGCCTCAAGGGGGCTCGACGGACGACTAACAAGCCTCGACCGCCTTGTAGCTGGTTGCCCCGAAGCGCGAGAAATAGCGATCGGACGTGCAACCGAGTTAAATATGTTGCCCACCAACATTATCGACGTAATTTCTACATACCCGGAGCGCCCTGCGCGGTGGCTCGGCGAAACAGAGGCCCGACCCCCCGCTCAATCGGACGTGGACCTACTTGCGCGTGCGATGGTCGAAGTTCTCGGCGACGGGCACCGTGAGTCGCTCGTGAAGTGTATTTCCATCTGGAGCGCTGTTCAGGCCGGGACATTCACCGCAGATCAGACCACGATCGATTTGCTCAAGTCTTATCCAGGCAATCGGAGTAACCGATCTCGTGCCGACGCGGTGGTCAGAGCATCGTGGGGCGCGACCCGCGGGGCTAATCTCGCAAATGACCCAAATTACTTCGACGAAACTCTCAGTTGGGCCGCCACCTTTTGGAACTTCAACTCAACGACGACCCAATGCACTCGGCGGCGCGATCTACCAGCTAGCGGTCCGGATCAGTCCGCATCAGCCATGCACGCGACAACCGAGCAGAATTTTGGCGACGATGACGCCAGTAAGTCAGAACCGTTCAACCGCGAACAATGCGCCAAGGACCTTGTGTCCAGTTACGTCGAGGCTATCGAAACCTCCTCCCCCAGAGATCTTTTCGACCCTGAACGCGAAGAGGTGCACACAGGCCTGGTACTCCGAGCTGGCCGAGAAGTGATCACGGCACTCGGAAACCCCGAGCTGTGGACTGCCGACCACGGAGCTCACATCGGCCGGCTGCTCGTTGAGTTGCGCATCTACCTGACCTGGATGGCGCTTCAGGACCGATCGATATACAGGCAGTTCCAGGAATACGGGGCGGGTAAGGCAAAGCTGTACTCGCTGATCGCCGGGGAACTGCCGGAAGAGGTTCGGACTCCGGAGGTTCAGGAGTCCATCAATCTCCTTAGTAGCTTAAGTCGCAACGACTCGATAATTGATCATCGCATAGTTGATACCCGAGATAGCTTCGCCGGCGGCAAGTCTCTACGCACAATGGCCGAAGAGTGTGGCCTTCTATACCTTTACCGCCACGCATACATGCCTGCAAGTGGAATATCGCACTCGGAGTGGTGGTCGGTCGAGATGCATTCAATGGAACGTTGCTACAACATCCTGCATCGCGGTCACCTCATCGCGAGCCTGTCGCTGCCGAGCGGCGGTAGCGAACAACTAGCTGACGCTTGGCTCGATTCCCTCTACACGCTCATCGTGGTGAGTTTGGAAGCCCTCAATGTGAATCCGGCGAATGTCCACTCAGCGTTTGGGTGGATGGAAGACGACGACGCCGCAGGAGCCCAATCGTCATCGTAGGGGCAGGGGTGGGTCGAAATCCTTGCCACCATGCGGCCGCGACCACTTGTTCAGAGTCGGTTGATGCTTGACGTTTTAGTGTCGGTTGATCCTTGACACTCTGGTTGGGTTTACCTCTCGTCGCTGGTGCGGGAGGCGTGTTTCTTTCGTATCGCGTTGGTGCTGGTTCGTGCGGCGGTTTTGACGAGTTCGTTGCCGATCCAAAATCGCAGGACGTCGCCGTCGATGTGGACATCGCAGCGGGCGCCGGCGCGGTGCAGTCCGACCGAGATTTGCTGGCAGGCCACACTGACGATGCCGTTGGCGCACACCCGTCGGCTGACCCACTGATCGCCGGTGCGGTCGAAGCCCTGAACCGGTTTGTCGGCGGGAGGGGGCTCGGCGGCCTTGAACTGCTGTGCTGGTGTGGTCATGTCCAACGAATAGTGCGGGCGCTCGGTGTTGTAGTAGCGGCACCATTCATCAAGGGCACGCTGAGCGGTCTTCAACGACGTGAAAGGCCGCTGCTGACTGAGGAATTCAGCCTGCAAACTACGATGAAATCGTTCGATCTTGCCGGTCGTGGTCGGGCTGCGCGGCTGGGTCAACAGATGCTCGATACCGTTTTCCCGGCAAATCCGATCAAAGAGCACCTCGACCGGCCGGTGATGGAACCGGCCAGTGAACACCTTGCCGTTGTCGGTCAAAATCTGCTCCGGTACACCGAACGTCTCAAGCGCCGACCGCAGCCCGTCACACACTGCCCGGGTGCGTTCGGCAGCCATCAACCGCGCGCAGACACACATCCGAGAATGGTCATCGATCCCGATCAACGCTTTAGCGCTGGTCCCATCAGCCAAGGCGAACCCGCCCACGACGTCCATCTGCCACAACTCCATCGGGCGGCTACGCTCCCAGCGTTTCCACTTGCGCGACCGGCGATCTCGAACTGCCGGGTCGATCATTCCGGCACGAACCAGCGCCCGATACGCACCCGCCGCTGACGGCAACGGCGCCACGCCTCGCTTACCGAGCTCATGAACCAACCGCCGCGGCCCCCAATACGGCCGCGTGCGCCGCAACTCCAACAACGCCGCCTCCACCGGGGCCGGCATCTGATGCGGACACCGCGCCGGCCGATGCGACCGATCGACTAGACCCTGCACACCCTCTGCCTCATAGCGGGCCAACCAGGCATGCAATGTCTGGCGCGACACACCCACTTTCTCGGCGACCTGCGACACACTCAAACCGTCGTCGATCACCGCTAACACCGCCTGATACCGCTGCTCAGCCACGCTCAACTCCCTCATCTAGGGAGTGTCAAGGATCAACCGAAGTAGGTGTAAAGCATCAGCCGAAACACTGTCAGGCATCACCCGAAGACAAACCGTCAAGCATCAACCGAGCTCATACAAGGATTTAAGTAGGGCGGGCGGGGCTCGAACCCGCGACCAACGGATTATGAGTCCGCGGCTCTAACCAACTGAGCTACCGCCCCGTGCGTCGGCCCCGAAGCATGCCGGCGCCGTTATGCACGAAACAAGAGATTAGTCGCTCCGCGGCACCGCCCTCGACACCGCGCCCGGGCGCTCGCGACACGAAGGCTGGCCTTACTTGTGTGTTACTGGGATGCACATATACATTTACTGCTACTGGCATACACACATAACTTGGAGGCACCGTGGCCGCCGCCATGACCCAGCAGCAGATCCTGCACGAACTCGAGCCGGTCGCAGAGCGACTGATGAACCGGCATATCTCGATGTTCAAGGACTGGAACCCACACGACTTCATCCCCTGGTCGCAGGGCAAGAACTTCAAGACCCCGAACGGCGACGACTGGGCGCCCGAGCAGTGCGCGCTGTCCGACGTCGCTCGAGTTGCGATGGTGCAGAACCTGCTGACAGAGGACAACCTGCCGTCCTATCACCGCGAGATCGCCATGAATTTCGGGATGGACGGCGCCTGGGGGCAATGGGTCAGGCGGTGGACGGCCGAAGAGAATCGGCACAGCACCGCGCTGCGCGACTACCTGGTGGTGACCCGCTCGGTCGACCCCTTCGATTTGGAGCGTCTCCGCATGGAGCAGCTCACCAGGGGCTTCAGTCCGGGTCAGAACCGTCAGGGAAACCTGTTCGCCGAGAGCCTGTTTGACGCCGTCGTCTATGTCTCGTTCCAGGAACTCGCAACCCGCGTCTCTCATCGCAACACCGGCAAGGCGTGCCACGACAGCATCGCCGATCAACTGATGGCCAGGTTGTCGCACGACGAAAACCTGCACATGATCTTTTATCGCGACATCACCGACGCCGGCCTGGATGTCGCACCCAACCAGGCGATGGCATCGATACATCGAGTGCTGCGCAACTTTCAGATGCCCGGCTTCACGGTCCCCGAATTCCGCCGCAAGGCCGTCATCATCGCCGTCGGCGGTGTCTACGACCCGCGCATCCATCTCGACGAAGTCGTCATGCCCGTGTTGAGAAAGTGGCGCATCTTTGACCGCGAAGATTTCACCGGCGAGGCTGCCCGGATGCGCGACGACCTCGCGCTGTTGGTCAAGGAACTCGAGACCGCGTGCGACAAATTCGAGATCTCCAAGCAGCGCTATCTCGAGCGCGAGGCCCGTAAAGCCGAAAGCATCACTGCCGCAAAAACGCTCAGACCTGACGGCACGCTGTCCCAAAGTCGGCATTAGCCGACCCTTCGGGACGTTTGGCCCTATGCGCTACTGACGAGCCTCGAAAGAATTGGCCGGGCCGAGAAATGCCGAGCCGGAGGTACTGCATGACTGCCGAAGCCCCACCCGCCGCCGATCTCACGGCACAGCGGCCTTACCCGCCGAGGATGGGCCCGAAGGGCAGCGTGATCTACAAGGTCATCAGCACCACCGACCACAAGATGATCGGCATCATGTACGTGGTCGCCTGCTTCATCTTCTTCTTCATCGCCGGCCTGATGGCCCTGTTGATCCGTGCGGAGTTGGCCAAACCCGGATTGCAGTTCCTGTCGAACGAGCAGTACAACCAGCTGTTCACCATGCACGGCACCGCCATGTTGCTGTTTTATGCGACCCCCGTTGTGTTCG
This sequence comes from Mycobacterium paraterrae, assembly GCF_022430545.2. Taxonomy (NCBI): domain Bacteria; kingdom Bacillati; phylum Actinomycetota; class Actinomycetes; order Mycobacteriales; family Mycobacteriaceae; genus Mycobacterium; species Mycobacterium paraterrae. The sequence continues at coordinate 5,267,741 of NZ_CP092488.2, forward strand.
GATTCGCGAACCTGGTGCTGCCGCTGCAGATCGGCGCACCCGATGTCGCATTTCCTCGCTTGAACGCACTCTCGTTCTGGCTGTTCGTTTTTGGGGCACTGATCGCGCTGAGTGGCTTCATCGTTCCCGGCGGTGCGGCCGACTTTGGATGGACCGCTTACACGCCGCTGTCGGATGCGGTTCACAGTCCCGGAGCCGGATGCGACCTGTGGATCCTCGGCCTGGCCGTCGGCGGCCTCGGCACCATCCTGGGCGCCGTCAACATGATCACCACGGTGGCGTGCCTGCGCGCCCCCGGCATGACCATGTTTCGGATGCCGATCTTCACCTGGAACATCTTGGTCACGAGTATCCTTGTGCTGATTATCTTTCCGCTGTTGACGGCAGCCCTGTTCGGCTTGGCCGCCGACCGCCGGCTCGGTGCGCACATCTACGACGCGGCCAACGGCGGGCCGATCTTGTTCCAGCACCTGTTCTGGTTCTTCGGCCACCCCGAGGTGTACGTGATCGCGCTGCCCTTCTTCGGGATCGTCTCGGAGATCGTTCCGGTGTTCTCCCGCAAACCCATCTTCGGCTACACCACGCTGGTCTACGCGACGCTGTCGATCGCGGCCCTATCGGTCGCGGTCTGGGCACACCACATGTTCGCCACCGGCGCCGTTCTGCTGCCGTTCTTTTCGTTCATGACATTCCTGATCGCGGTCCCGACGGGCATCAAGTTCTTCAACTGGATCGGCACAATGTGGAAGGGGCAGTTGACCTTCGAGACGCCGATGCTTTTCGTGCTCGGCTTTATGGTGACCTTTCTGCTCGGCGGCCTGACGGGTGTGCTGTTGGCCAGCCCGCCGCTGGACTTCCACGTCACCGACAGCTATTTCGTCGTCGCGCACTTCCACTACGTGCTGTTCGGCACCATCGTTTTCGCCACGTACGCCGGAATTTACTTCTGGTTCCCAAAGATGACGGGACGTCTGCTCGACGAACGGCTGGGCAAGTCGCACTTCTGGTTGACGTTCATCGGCTTCCACACCACATTCCTGGTTCAGCACTGGCTGGGCAATTCCGGAATGCCGCGGCGCTACGCGGACTACCTGCCCACTGACGGATTCCAGACGCTCAACCTCGTCTCGACGATCGGCTCATTCATCCTTGGAATCTCCGTGCTCCCGTTTGTGTGGAACGTGTTCAAGAGCTGGCGTTACGGCGAAGTCGTCACGGTCGACGACCCGTGGGGTCACGGCAACTCACTGGAATGGGCTACCAGTTGCCCGCCACCACGGCACAACTTCACCGAGCTGCCCCGGATCCGTTCGGAGCGGCCCGCTTTCGAACTGCACTACCCACACATGGTCGAAAGGATGCGTGCCGAAGCCCATGTGGGCCGAGACCACGGCGCTAGCTGAACACCGTCTGGCCGTCGACGTCGAGCAGGTACCGCTCGGTCCCGCTTTCGACGCGTGGCGCATCGCCGCCCAACGCCACGGCGACCTTGTTGCTGGCGTTGCGCATCACGTCGAGGGTCAGCTCGACGGCTTCGGCATCGGAGAAGTGCTTCTGCACCCCGGCGGCGACGTCGGCGCCGATGGAGGCAGGCGACCAGATCAGCGCGTCCGCGTAGCGCAGCGCCGCCTTGTGCCGGTCGGTCAACCGCGTCGACTCCTCGAACCGCTCGATGTCTTCGTACAGCGTCTCGGTGCCGCCGGCGTCGAGCGCGGTCGTCTCGCGCAACGACTTGCACAACCGGCAGTTGTGCTGGGTCGCGCCGCGCAACCGCACCACCTCCGCGGTCAGCGCATCGAGCTCACGCAACCGCGCCACCGTCGGCAGGAACGTGTTGAACACCAAGTCGGAGGGATCGGTGTCGGAATCCCACGCGACCGGTCCGTCGACCCACCCCAGATATTCGTTGCCAACACCGAGCGCTTCCAGCCCGGCCCGCACCCGCGGCACGAAGTCCGCGATGTACATCTGCACGACGGCACCGAAAGTGTTGTTGCCCAGCACTTTCCACAACACCGACCGTTGCTCGCCATCGATCGCCGACACGTCGATGCTGAACTGCTGAACGAACGACGCGACAGCGTCATCCGAGGTCGGCTCCGCGTCGTAGGGAAGCAGCGGCAGACCGAGGGTCTGGCCGCACACTCGCCGGACCAACGCCGTCAAGCGACCGTCATCGGGCGAGAGCGCCACTAGCCGGGTCAGATCGTCGTGCACCGCCACTCGCCGATTATGGCCCGACGCACAGTAGGCCACGTGACATTCAGGGGAAGACGATGCCGAAGCTGCCCAACGTGGTGTGCAGGAGCGCATCGAGGAGGTTCACCGGGTCGGCCAGATTGAAGTACGTCGTCGCGCCGTCGGCGATACCGGCGGTGTCGATCGCGGTCAGGATCTCCGATTCGGGCAACCCGCCGAGGTAGACGCCGTGTTCGAAGAACCCAAGGAAGTCTTGCCACAATGCCGCGAGCGGGTTGGCGGCAAAGTCCGCGGGCGTGGCGGTGTCGGCGAAGAAGTCGTTGGCGACGGTGAACACGTCGGTGGGATAGAGGTCGTTCGGGGTCGTGACGTTGTCCAAATTCGACCAGCCAAAGAAGGCATTCAGCTGCTCCCCGAACGGCGTGGCTCCCCACGTGTCGAGCAGGCCGGTCGGCCCCGACGGCGGGTTGGCGGCCGCGTCGCCGATCAGGACGAATCGCAAGTCCGTGAGCGGAATGTGGTCGGCGGCCAGTTGTTGCTCGGCCACCGAGGCGATGACGGCCGATTGGCTGTAGCCGAAGACCGTGAGCGGATCACTCGTCGAGAAATCGCCGGCGCTGTATTCGGATTCGATCTCGTGGACCAAGGTGTCGACACCGGACGCGATCGACGGGCCGAAATTCCCGGACTCCAGGGTGATCAGCGGGGTCACCGTGCCGGTATCCGAAAAGCCGAGTGGCTGAAGGTATTCCGTGACAGCACCGGGTATGTAGCCGGGATAGATGGTTGGGTCGGGTATGAACGTCGGACCCATCACGATCGCGTGAGTCGACCCGTCGAGGAAATCGGCGCCGCTGCCAGTGTCGGCGTGCGCCGCCAAGACCGAGCTCCAACCGACTGCGGCCGCAAGGGCGAACCCGACACCCACTAGACGAGAAAAGCGACGCTTGGACATCGGATCCCCCCAGACCGTAGATGTGACCCTCGTCACGTTACGCTGGGATCGCGCCTAACGGCAGCAAATAGGCCAAATTGCTTAACGACTTACGTCGCCTGGCTCACCGATGACATGTGAAAGTCCGGAATCCGCAACGACGGCATCGCCGCCCTGGTCACCCAATCGCCCCACTCCCGCGGCAGCGTTGGCTCACTGACACCCGCCTGGGTGGCCCGCCGCAGTAGGTCCAGCGGGCTTTCGTTGAAGCGGAAATTGTTGACCGCGGCGCTGACTTCACCATCTTCGACGAGGTACACGCCGTCCCGAGTCAGGCCGGTCAGCAGCAGCGTGGTGGGGTCGACCTCGCGCATGTACCACAGCGTGGTCAACAGCAGCCCGCGCTCGGTTTGGGCGATCATGTCGGCGAGATCGATACTGTCGCCGGTCATCAGGAAGTTCTCCGCGGCGACGGCGACCGGCGCGCCGAATTCAGCGGCGGCGGCGCGGGGGTAGGCCAGCGCGTTGATCACCCCGTCACGGATCCAGTCCACCCGTCCGATCTTCATCCCATTGTCGAAGATCGACAGCGTCTCAGACGAACTCGTGGCCGCGACAAACGGTGTGCAGCTCAAACCGGGGGCCTCGGGATCGGAGTACAGGGTCAGCGGAAGGTCCGTCAGCTTCTCCCCCACCCGGGTGCCACCGTCGGGGGCCGACAATGCGTTGCGCCCCTCCTGTGCACCGCGGCCCATCATCGACCAGCCGAGGTAGATCATCATGTCCGCGACCGCCGACGGCGGCAGGATGGTCTCGTAGCGGCCCGCCGGCAGGTCGATCCGCTTGCCGGCCCAGCCCAGCCGCATATCCAATTGCTCGAGCAACGAATCCGTCGACACACCAACGAAATCCGATGTGCCGACACCGGCCCAGGCGCTGGCACCGTCTCGCTTGGCGTTGATCTCCACCGACCCCGCGGGCTGGGTGTAGCGGCGACGCAGACCCGTCGATGACGCCAGCAACGTCGTCTCCACCGAGTGTTGGGCGAAGCCGAACAACTGGTTTGCACCGCGGAATCCGCGTGCCAGCGGATCGGCGATGCCAGAAAACACGTCCGGACCGGTCGACGGGATCGCCGCCTCCCAATCGTCCGGCGCGGTATTGCTGCTCAACAGCGGCGCGGCATCACGAGCCTCCGGCGCCTCGAGCGCTATCGCCTGTGACGAACCGACCAGCTCCTCGATTGCCGACGGCTCGACCTCAGACGTCGTCAGCGACCCGACCCGTGCGGTATCTCCATGCCGCACAATCGAAATCACGGTCGTCTGCCGAGCCGTCGACACACCGTTGGTGGTCATCGAGTTGTTCGCCCACCGCAGCGACGTCGCCGAACGGTCGGTGACCAGCACGATGGTCTCGGCCGCGCGGCCCAGTCTGGCCGCTGTCTCCAGTGCGAGGTCGACGACCTGCTGAGGGCCGATCACAGGCCGCCCTCCGTCCGTGTGTTGAGCACATTGACGCCGCGGAACAGCGCCGACGGGCAACCGTGGCTGACGGCGGCCACCTGGCCGGGCTGGGCCTTGCCGCAGTTGAACGCCCCACCGAGCCGCCAGGTCGACGCCCCGCCGACGGCTTCCATCGAGTTCCAGAAATCCGTCGTGGTGGCCTGATACGCCACGTCGCGCAGCTGCCCGTCCAGCCGTCCATCGCGGATGCGGTAGAACCGCTGGCCGGTGAACTGAAAGTTGTAGCGCTGCATGTCGATTGACCACGACCGGTCGCCGACGATGTAGATGCCATCTTCGACCTGGCCGATCAACTCGTCGGTGCTCAGATCGTCGGGCCCCGGCTGCAGCGACACGTTGGCCATCCGCTGGATCGGCACGTGATGCGGCGAGTCGGCGTACGAACAGCCATTCGACCGCGACTGCCCCAGGCGCGGCGCGAACACCCGGTCCAGCTGATACCCGACGAACACCCCGTCGCGGACCAGATCCCAGCTCTGCGCGGCCACCCCCTCGTCGTCGTAACCGACGCTGGCCAAACCGTGTTCGACGGTGCGGTCGGCGGTGACGTTCATGATCGGCGAACCGTACTGCAACGTGCCCAGCTTGTCGGGGGTGGCGAACGACGTACCGGCATACGCCGCCTCGTAGCCGATTGCGCGATCGTATTCGGTTGCGTGACCGATGGATTCGTGGATGGTCAACCACAGGTTGGTCGGGTCGATCACAAGATCGGTCGGGCCCGCGGTGACACTGGGGGCCTTGATCTTCTCGGCCAGCTGCGACGGCAATTGCGCCAACTCGTCGGTCCAGTTCCATACGTCGTCGCCGGCCAGCGCCTCCCAACCGCGACCCATCGGCGGCGCTACCGTGCGCATGGATTCGAAGCCGTTGTTGACCGAGACCGCTTCGAGTCGCGGCTGGATCCGCACCCGCTGCTGGATGATCGACGAGCCGGCGGTGTCGGCGTAGAAGGTCTGCTCCTTGACCGACATGAGGCTGGCCGAAACGTGGTTGACGCCGTCGGCGGCCAGCAGGCGGCCGGAGTATTCGTCGAGCACCGCAATCTTGTCGGCCAACGACACGGTAAACGGGTCAATGCGATAGCTGGACACCCACGAGGCATCGGCGTACACCGGCTCGGCCGCCAACTCGACGCGGTCGCTGTTCAGCGCCGCGAGTGTGCGGGCCACCTCGACCGCACGCTGGGCGGTCTGCGCGGCTACCTGCGGTGACAGCTCGGCGTGCGACGCGAAACCCCATGTTCCGTCGACTACCACTCGGACGGCCAGACCGATGTCGCGGTTGAGCACTGCGGTCTCCAGCTCGCCGTCCCGCAACTGGACGGTCTCATTGACCAGCCGCTGAATCCGCAGGTCGGCGTGACTGGCGCCGGCTGCCGTCGCGGCGGCCAGCGCCGCATCAGCTAACGCCTGGCGCGGCAGGCTGAGGAAGTCGGCATCGATCCCCCGGTTCGGTGTCACGACAACTACCGTATCGACCCGCTTTAATGGCTGCATGCGTGACGCTGCGGTGACCGCCAGGCGCCGATCGCATGCGCTGGGGTACGCGCTGATCGCACCGAGCCTATTCGGAGTCGTCACGTTCATGCTGCTGCCGATCCTGGTGGTGCTGTGGCTGAGCCTGCACCGGTGGGATCTGCTCGGGCCCATCGAGTATGTCGGAGGCCAGAATTGGCGTTCGGTGCTCACCGATCGGGCCTTCGGCAACTCGCTGCTGGTGACATGCGCGTTCGTAGCGATGGTGGTTCCGGTGCAGACCGCGCTCGGGCTGGTTGTCGGCGCCCTGCTGGCCCGGGAATTGCCCGGCAGCGGACTGTTCCGCACGATCTACGTGCTGCCGTGGATCAGCGTGCCGCTGGCCATCGCGGTGCTGTGGCGCTGGATCTTGGCGCCCACCGACGGCGCGGTCAGCACGCTGCTCGGGCATCGCATCGAATGGCTCAGCGACCCGGGGCTGGCACTACCGGTGGTGTGCGCGGTCGTGGTGTGGAGCAACGTCGGCTACGTCTCGCTGTTCTTCCTGGCCGGCATCCTGGCCATTCCCAACGACATCCACTCGGCGGCGCGCATCGACGGCGCGACGGCCTGGCAGCGGTTCTGGCGCATCACGCTCCCGATGTTGCGTCCAACCATGTTCTTCGTGGTTGTCACCGGAGTGGTCAGTGCCGCACAGGTTTTCGACACCGTCTACGCGCTGACCGGCGGCGGCCCGCAGAACCGCACCGACTTGGTCGCACACCGCATCTACGCCGAGGCATTCGGGGCCGCGGCGGTCGGTCGGGCGTCGGTGATGGCGGTGGTGCTGTTCGTCATCCTGGTCACCGTCACCCTCGTCCAGCACCTCTACTTCCGGCGACGGACCAGCTATGACCTCACCTAGAAAGCTCTCGGCGGCAATCATTTACCTCGCCCTGGCCGCGGGAGCGGTGATCACGCTGGCGCCATTCGGCCTGGGGCTGCTGACCTCGTTCACATCGGCGCATCAGTTCGCCACGGGCACGCCGTTGACGTGGCCGAAGCCGCCCACACTGGCCAACTATTCCGGGCTGGCCGACCACGGATTCGGTCGTGCGCTCGCGGTGACGGCATTGATGACCGCGACCAGCCTGCTGGGCCAGCTGACCTCGTCGATCTTCGCCGCGTACGCCTTCGCCCGGTTGCGCTTTCCCGGCCGTGACGCCTTGTTCTGGGTGTACCTGGCGACGCTGATGGTGCCCGGCACGGTCACCGTGGTGCCGCTGTATCTGATGATGTCGCAGGTGGGACTGCGAAACACGTTCTGGGCATTGGTTTTACCGTTCGTCTTCGGCTCCCCCTACGCGATCTTCCTGCTGCGTCAGCACTTCCGGACGATCCCGGACGACCTGATCAACGCCGCCTATCTCGACGGCGCGAACACCTTGGACGTGATCGTGCACGTCGTGGTGCCGTCCAGCCGCGCGGTGATCGTCACGCTGGCGTTGATCACAGTGGTGTCCGAATGGCATCACTTCCTGTGGCCGTTGATCATCACCAGCGGCACCAAATGGCAGGTACTGACGATGGCGACGGCCGCGCTGCAGTCGCGCTACAACGCGCAATGGACGCTGGTGATGGCCGCGGTGGCGGTGGCCGTCGTGCCGCTGCTGGTCCTGTTCCTGATTTTCCAGCGGCACATCGTCCGCTCGATCGTCGTGACGGGGCTGAAGTGAGCGGGCTCCGATTCTCCACCCGGGCCGCGTTGGCCTGGGTGCTGGCAGCTGTGCTGCTGGTCGCCGCAGCGGTGCTGCTAGACGTTGCCGCGCGACCACCCAGCGGCAAAACCGTTGTCACCGTTCGACTCTGGGACCAGCAGGTGGCCAAGGCGTACCGCCTGTCGCTCGCGGCGTTCATGAAGGCCCATCCCGACATCGACGTGCAAACCGACGTCGTCTCCTATTCCACGTACTTCAACACGCTGCGCACCGACGTCGCAGGCGGCAGCGCCGACGACATCTTCTGGGTGTCCAACGCCTACCTCGCCGGATACGCCGACAGCAACCGACTGTTGGACATCGGCGCGACGTTCGGCCCCGACATCGCGGCGACGTGGGAATCGTCGGTCGTCCAGCAGTTCACCCGGCACGGCACACTGTGGGCCGTTCCTCAACTGACCGACGGCGGGATCGCGTTGTACTACAACGCCGATCTGCTCGCCGCCGCGGGCGTCGACCCCGCCGCGCTGTCGACGCTGCATTGGGGTGCGGGCGACGACGACACGTTGCGGCCACTGCTTGCCCACCTCACCGTCGACGTCGACGGACACACCGCGGACACACCGGGTTTCGATCCGAACCGTATTCGGCGCTGGGCCTACAACGCGGCCAACGACCCGCAGGGCATCTACCTCAATTTCATCGGGTCGGCGGGCGGCGCGTTCGAGGACGGTGACCGGTTCGTGTTCGACAACCCTGCTGCCGTGGAGGCGTTCACCTATCTGGTGACGCTGATCAACCACGACCACGTTGCGCCGCCGGCGTCGGACACCAACGAAAACGGCGACTTCTCCCGCAACCAGTTCCTGGCCGGCAAGATGGCGCTGTTCCAGTCGGGCACCTACAACCTCGCCGCGATCGCCGGGCAGGCCGCATTCCGCTGGGGCGTCGCGATCCTGCCGTCGGGCCCGAAGGGCCGGGTCAGCGTCACCAATGGCATTGCCGCGGCCGGCAATGCGGCCTCGCCGCACCCCGCGGCGGTACGTCAGGTGCTGGCCTGGATGGGCAGTACGGAAGGCAACCAGTATCTCGGGCGTCAGGGCAGCGCCATCCCCGCCGTCACCGCTGCGCAGAAAACCTATTTCGACCACTGGCTGAGCAAAGGCGTCGACGTTACGCCCTTCTTTGACGTCCTCAACGGGCCGCGCATCGCCGCGCCGGGTGGGGCCGGCTACGCGGCCGGAAATCAGGCGATCAAGCCCTACTTCGACGAAATGTTCCTGGGCCGCAGCGATGTAGCGACCACGTTGCGCCGGGCCCAGGACGCGGCTAATGCCGCGGCACGCCGCTGAACCCGGTGCGAACCTCCAGTGCGACAGCGGCGGCACACACCGCCACCAGGATGGCGAAGGCGACCCAGTCGGCGTGCTTCGGCCGCGACGGCGCCGCGGAGATCTGACCGATGCCACCGCGCGCGGTGATCGCGTCACCCATTTCGTCGGCGCGCCGCAACGTGACCGTGAGCGCCGCGGTGATCAGGTCGACCGCTTCTCGTGCCACGCGCCGCCGGCGAGCCCGCCGGGTGGTCGCGACCCGCCTGGGCCTGAGCCTGCGCGCCGCGTACAACACCCGGAACTCGTCGATGAGCATCGGGAAAGCCCGCAGCGCCAGCGCAATCGTGACGGCCCACTCGTCCACCGGGATCTTTAGCCAGCGCAGCGGCCGGCCCAAAGTGGCTACAGCAGGCGCAATTTCGGCGACATTCGTGGTCCAGGACACCATTCCGCCCAGACCCAGCAGCACGAACGACAACGCGGTGATCCGCAGGAAATTCAGCAGGCCGCCCAGGCCGAGCGGGACGCCGGCCAGATGAACGACCGGACTGCCGCCGGCGAACGCCGCAGAGACCCCGCCGAGCATCAGCAGGACCCACAGCCAGTGCGGGATGTCGGGAAGCGCGCCCCGCGGAATGTGCGCGAGCCGAGCCGTGGTCAAGACCAGTGCGGCGACCAATCCGATGGCGATCCAGCCCGGATAGAAGGTCAATAGGACCGAGATGCCCCCCACCGCAAGTAGTTTGGTGCCGGCCCACAGCTCGTGCACCACCGAGGTGCCGGGCACCGGGCGCAATAGCACCACCGAGCGCGACGGTCGGCGTTCGGAGCGTCGGTCGGGCGCAGCCGTACTCATGACAATTCCCCCGCCGTCGTCGAGACCGCGTGCAGCACGCCGTCGCGAAGATCCACTACATGTGGGCACAGGTCTTCCAAGCCCGCGAAGTCATGGGATATCACCACCACGGTCAGACCCTGTTCGCGGCGCAACTCCTCGAGCAAGCGCACCAGGCCGGCCTGCGTGACGGCGTCCAGGCCGGCCAGCGGTTCGTCGAGAATCAGCGCGCGCGGCGAACGCGCCAGCAGACCTGCCAGCACCACCCGGCGCATCTGCCCGCCGCTGAGTTGGTCGATGCGCCGCGTGGCCAATCCGCTGTCGAGCCCAACGACAGCCAGCGCGGCTGCCACCCGGTCGTGATCTTCGGGTGAAAATCCCGCAGCTGACGCCACTTCCCGGTCCACCCGGCTGCGCATCAGCTGCAAGCGGGCCGCCTGGAATGACAGGGCGACCGCGCCGACTTGTTCGTGAGTGGGCCGCCCGTCCAGCAAGCAGGCGCCGGTGGTGGGCACTGTCAGCCCGGCGAGAATCCATGCCAGCGTTGACTTTCCCGATCCGTTGCCGCCGTGGATCAGCAGGCCTTCGCCCTGATGTACCGAAAAGCTGACGTCGCGCAGAGCGGTCTTGGCCCACGGAGTACCGCTGTTGTATTCGTGGCTGACGCCGACGACCTCGAGGATGGCCGGCCCGGATCCGTGATCCAGCGCAGCGCTGGGCGCCGGCGCGGCGACGGTGTCGACCATGCTGGTGTTGTCACCGGACTCGCTGAGGTTGATGCTGCGGTCGGCAGACTCGGCCTCGTTGTTGTAGTGCGTGATATGCACGACGGCCGTGCGGTGCTGGTGCTTGAGACCTGACAGGACGCCGAGCAGCGCGTCACGGCCTTCCTGGTCGACCATGCTGGTGACCTCGTCGGCAATCAGCATCGCCGGTTCTCGTGCCAGCGCCGCCGCGACCGCGAGTCGCTGCAATTCTCCGCCGGACAGGCTGCCGGTGTCGCGTTCGGCGTGCGCCTCGAGTCCGACCTCGCGCAGCAGTTCGGCGACGTCGGTGGTGGTTCCCGGCGGCAGGCCCCACACCACGTCGTCGGCGACCCGGGTGCCCAATACCTGACTTTCCGGATGCTGCATGACCACCGCGGTGCCACCCATCCGGCCAAGGCCCACCGAGCCGGGTCGTTCGATGATGCCCGAGGTGGGCTCCCGACCGGCCAGGACCAGCATCAGCGTGGTCTTGCCGGACCCGTTGGCGCCGGTGATCGCCAAGTGTTCACCGACCTGGACCGCGAGATCGACCGGACGAAGCGCGTCATGGTCGGCGCCGGGATAACGGAATCGGACTTGGTTCAGGCGCACCGGAACCGGACCGACCGGTCCGTTGTCGGCCGGTTCGTCGAGCTTGTGCACATCGGGGATGCCGCGCATCCGGTCAAGCACCCGAGACAGCGCCCACCAGCCGATCAACGACACGACGACGATCGACGCGATCCCGTTGACGAGGATCAGCCACGGCCAGTACTGGAGCCCTTTGGCCAGGAGCCACTGCAGTTCGTGGGCCGACCATTCGAGCGCGGACCCAATGCGCGGACTCGTCGGGAACGGGTGCTCGGTGATGAAGCGGCCGGTCGACCGCAGGACGGCCGCGAGACCGTCGATGTTGGCGGTGATCGCGTCGAAGATCAGGTGCCGTAGCCGCGACAGCACCGCCAACGCCGCAACGGCGAAGACGTTGAACAGCGCCCCGGCGAACAGGGCGACCACGACCACCGTGCCGGTGCCGCGGCGGTGCCGCTTGACGACCCCGGTCAACCCGCCGACGTAGGCGCTGTTGGCGACCGTCATCAGTCCACCCAGTCCGGCGATCAGGAAGGCGATCAGCGCAGCGGCGACCGCCGCGGCGACCAACACCCGAAACCGGTAGCGGTAAGCCAGCAACCCCATTGGCACGGTGCCCAGCAACGCCAACGCTCCGGCGAAGGGAATGACGATGGAGATGATCGCGGTCGCGGCACACAATGCGGCCATCACCGACGCCTGCGAGAGCTCGCCGGGGCGCAGCGAGCGGGACGTGGCTGTCCCGCCCGCAGGGCGAGTCGCGTTCATTGGATCAATTCTGCCAGTCGGCTGCAGGGTGCTCCGTTAGCAAACGTCGGCGTTTGCCGGTTGACAATCGACAAATTCGTCGGATCGCGGCCTAGATAGCCACCCTATGCTACTTATGTAGAGCATGACCTCATCCGCAACCGCTGAGCGAACCGCGGCCGAGGAGTCCGTCGCCGGTTTGGGTTCGGATTTGCTCGCCGTCGTCGCCCGTATCAACCGCTATGCCACCCAGCGCGTCCAGTTGCAACTGCCGGCCGCTCAGGCCCGCTTGCTGTCGACCATCGACGCCCAGGGCGACGCGCGCATCTGCGACCTGGCCGCGGTGGACCACTGTTCGCAGCCGACCATGACCACCCAGGTGCGACGCCTCGAGGATGCCGGCCTGGTCACTCGAACCGTCGACCCCGGCGATGCCAGGGCGGTACGGATCAAGATCACCGCCGAGGGCATGAGGACGCTCAACCGCGTCCGCGCCGACCGCGCCAGCGCGATCGAGCCTCAACTCGCCGCACTGGACACCACCGATCGCCAGACCCTGGTCGACGCCGTCGCGGTGTTGCGACGTCTTCTCGACGATTCGGCGCCCGTTCCGCGAGCCGGCGGAACCCGCTAGCCCCCTGCCCCGGACGCGTCTGGCCAGCGCCGAGGGCGTGCAATCGAGTCCTGGCGAACGCCAGCTGGATAATGAAAGTTCGACTCCAGAAATCGGGCGAGGCAAAAGGGGTGGGTGTGTCGATGGCAGGGTTCGGCGCGCCCTTGGTCGTCTGGGTGGGCTCCCACCGCTTCGCCTTCCCCCCGCATCGCGATGTCACCATCGGCTCGAACAGCGGAGCTGATATCCAGCTGCACGGCCTCGGTGGTTTGTCCGAACCGCAGATCCTGCTGCACTTCAACGGCAGCGAGTGGATCGCCGTCGACCGCAGCGAGGCCGGAATGTACGTCGACGGCGTCCGCATGTCGACGGTGTTCATCCACGACGGCCGCGTGATCACCTTCGGTGACCCGCAACGCGGCCCGCGGCTGGCCTTCCAGCTGCCCGCTCCACCGCCGCCACCACCGCCACGGCGACTCGCGCCGCCGCCCCCTCAACCACACCCGGCACCACCGCCGCCCCCGCGGCCAGTCGCGCACTTCCCGCCACCACCACCGCCGCCCCGTCGGCCCGTTGCGCAGGTCCCGCCACCGGGCCCGCCCCCTCGGCCACGCCCCGTCGCGCCGCCACCGCCGCCTCCGGCCCGGTGGGCTCCGCCTCCACCTCCGGCGCCGCAGCCAGCACCTCCTCCGCCGCCGCAGCCGGTCGCGCGTCCCCGGCCGCAGCAAGCGTCGCCGCCATCCGTTCCCACGGTCGGCCCGCAGCCGCAGCAGGATCAGCCCGAACAGGATCAGGCGGAGTCCCCGGCAGCCGTCGCACCGGCTGCGCCGAAGCCGAACGCGGCCGCCCGGCTCACCGAAGTGCGACAGAAGCTACAGCTGCTCCGGAAGCTGAAGCCGCGCCGGCCCGCGCCCGAGCCGCCGGAGGAGGAGCCCTCTGCGGCCGAGCCGGAACCGCCACGCGATGAGCAACCTCCGCCCCCGACGGCCATCGCCGGTCGGTTGCGGGCGCGCCGCGTGCGCGTCAGCGTCGACGGAGAGCAGGCGTTGGCCGATCTTTCCTTCACCGCCACACCGGGCACAGTGACCTCGGTGATCGGGCTATCCGAAGCCAGCACCTCCGCGTTGGTCGAGGTGTTGGCCGGCACGGTGCAACCGAGCATGGGTGAAGTCGACTTCGACGGCCACGACGTCGCCGCCGACGATGTCCGGCCACACGTCGGAGTGGTACCGCGGCATGACCTGCTGCGGCCGCAATTGACCATCGAGCAGGCCCTGCAGTATTCCGCCCAATTGCGGTTGCCGCCAAGCACTTCGGCCGATCGACGACGCGAGGTTATTCGCTCGGTGCTCGAGCGATTGGAGCTGACGGCGCTGCGGACGGCCAAGGCGGGCGCGTTGACCCCAGAGCAGCGCAAGCGAGCCTCGCTGGCGGTGGAACTTCTGACCGATCCGGCGCTGATCGTCTTCGACGAGCCGACCGCCGGCCTCGATCCGCCAGCCGCGCAACGGATCACAGCCACGTTGCGTCAACTCGCCGACGAGGGACGCGTCGTCCTGGAGGCAACGACGGCGCCCACCGATCTCGACGTCTGTGACCAGGTGGTGTTGCTGACCACGACGGGCATTCCGGTATTCGCCGGGCCGCCGTCGCAGATCGGGGAACAGCTGGGCACCACCGACTGGACCGAGATCATCCGGCGAGCCCGCAACGATCCCTACGGCGCGCACGACGCATATCTGGCTCGCCGTGACGAGCCGCCGCCACCGGAGCCGCCGCCGACACCATCCGAAGCGCCGACCGCGCCCACAATGCATCGAAACATCTTGCGGCAGATCGCCATTTCGACTCGTCGGCAAGCCTGGATGCTGATCGGAGATCAGCGCTACCTCACGTTCCTGGCGATTCTTCCTCTGTTGTTCGGCGCGATCTGCCTGCTGATACCCGGCGACGCCGGGCTCGGCCCGGCAAGCCGATACGGCAGCAACCCCGATCAGGCACTCGCAATCCTGACCGTGCTTACGCTCGGCGCCATCGTGATGGGGACTGCCGTGGGTATCCGCGACCTGTTCGGCGAGTACCGCGTCTTTCGGCGCGAACAAGCGCAGGGTTTGTCGGCGTCGGCCTTCCTGGCGGGCAAGGTGATCGTCTACAGCCTGACCGCAATCGTCCAGACCGCCGCGATCACTGTCGTCGCGACCGTCGGGCAAGAACCACCCGCCAACGGCGCGGTCCTGCTCGGTCACAACAAGCTCGCCGCCAGCACCGAGTTGTTCATCGCGCTAGCGGCCATCGCCATCGTGACGGCCCTGATCGCACTGGCATTCTCGGCGCTGGCGACGCTCTACGAGCAGGTGTTGTTGATTGCGGTGCTGATCGTCCTGATCTCAGTGGTATTCGCCGGGGCGCTGTTCCCGATATCCGGGCGGTTCCCGCTCGAACAGATCGCCGCGCTGGTTCCGTCCCGGTGGGGTTTCGCCGCCACCGCGTCGACCGTCGACGTGCACGCCGTCAATCCGCTTGCCGAGGCCGATGATTCGTGGAAGCACACGTCCGGCCAGTGGCTGCTCGACATGGGTCTGCTGCTCGGCTTCGGCGTCGTCGCGGTCGCGGCGCTGCGCTGGCGGCTGCGACGACCGTCGCGCCGGCACCACGCCTGATGGATCAGCTGAGTCCGTCGCTCAGAATCTCTGACCACAGCGCCTTATAGCAGAACGCCGCGGGACTGTTCGGCGCCGCAGCGGTCACCGGGGCCCGCTGTTCGGCCATCTGCTCGATGATCGACAGCGCCGGAATGGACGTCGCCAGGATGCCCGGCCGTTCCGACGCGAGGCGGTGCACCAAGTCGCAGTGCAACCGTTTCCGTTTGTCCACCATCGAGAAGAAGGCACGCACCCGCGGGCGGCGGCCGTCGAAGTCGCTGACGAAATCGGTCAGTTGATCGAAGGTGCGCACCGACAGGGTCGCCGGGATCATCGGCACCAGCAGGGTGTCGACGGCGTGCAGCACGTTCTCCGACAGCAGCGAGATACTCGGCGGGCAGTCGAGGAATACTGTGTCGTACTGACTGGTCAGCGGTTGCAGCAGTTCACGGATCCGACGGGTCGGCCGTTTCATGTCGTCGAGTTGCACGTCGAGGTTGCGATACCGAAAATCGGCCGGCACCAGGTCGAGCCCGTCGAAGTCGGTGGCCTTGATCGCATCGTCAAGCGTTCGTGACCCGTCCACCAGGGCCCGGCCGCCCCCCTTGACCTTCGGCCGCACGCGGAACATGTATGTCGCCGCGCCCTGCGGGTCGAGGTCCCACAGCAGGACGTTGTGCCCGTCGAGCGCCGCCAAATGGGCGAGGTTCACCGCGGTCGACGTCTTGCCGACGCCACCCTTGATGTTGTAGGTCGCATACACCTTCATCGGCGCACCAGCGCCTCGACGCGAGCCCGATTGTCCTCGGCCAGGAAGGGTTGCAGCCGACCGGCCAGCGCTGCGCGCGCCTTGAGTTGATGCGCATCGAGTTGCGCCGCCATCTCCCCCATCGCGAGCATCGTCGCGGGGGGCGCCGCGCCCTGCTCCATCATCGCCGCCGCGAACTCCCGGACTGCTTCGCGCTGCACCTCGCCATCCTGGAAGTCGCCGAGCGTGTCCTGCAGCGACTTGAGTTCTTTGAGCAGGGCGCGATGCGGCGCGCTGTCGCACACCGGCTTGAACACCTCGAGCAGATAGCGCAGTTCTTTGCACCGCTTGCGCAGCGTGTGGACGTCGCCGCTCGGCGAATTCGCGTCGATCCGTGCCCCGCGCCGCGCCGCGTCGCGGTAGGCCTGGCGCAGGCGCCGCCGCGCCAACTTGGCGACGGTCGGCCCGCCTTGGTCGTCGTTCATCACTTCGACCAGCTCCGCCTGCCAGTCGCCGAGCAGGTTCTCGAATCGCTTGGATCGCAGCCCTCGCACCAGTTTTCGCCGTTCGGCGGCACGGTGCTTGACGAGAAACGCCCGGAACGGGTCCAGGTCACCGGGCGCCGCGGACGTTAGCCGGGACGCCATGGCGTCCAGCTCGAGCAGGTAGACGTCGAGGTCGCGGACCGGGGTGGTCAGGTCGCCCAGCCACTTGAAATCCGGGGCGAACCGCTCGGCCATCTTGTTGGGCAGCACGTCGCCGATGAGCTTGAGAATCGAGCGGGTGCGACGCACCGCGACTCGTAGGTCGTGCAGGAATTCGACGTCGATCGATGCGATCGTCCCCGGGATGTTGTCCTCGATCGCCGCCGCGAATCCCATCAGCATCTCAGCAACAGCCACGGCCGCAACCGTTTTCGCGCGCAGCGGCGCCGAAGCACCGCTGCCGTTGACCGGAGTGCGGGGGGCGCGGGTCAGCGCGAGGTCGTAGGGCGTCATCGCTACCGCGGCGAATCCGTCCACCCCGGCCAGCAAGCGGGCGATCCGCTCGCCCGCGGCGTCGTAGCCCCGCAACGGCTGGATGCTCAGCTGGCTGCCGCCGCCGTCGACGCTGTCGGTCAACAGCCGTGCGACGGTTTTCTCCTCGCGGTCGAGTACCCGGAGTTCCTGGGTCGCCGAGCCTACGGTGACGACCGGCGTCAGCGCCCGGGGCACGATCAACGGAGCCAACGCATCGCGCAGCGGCCCGGGCGGCAGATCGTGTGCCTGCGCCGGCCACGTGACCCCGGCCAGCGGCGCCTGCAACCGGGCGCCGTCAGGGAACTGCATGACCAGCGGCCCGCCGTCGGCGTACTGAAGTGAGATCCCCGCAGCGTGTAACCGCCAGTCGAAGGTGTCCAGCCAGGTGCGCAAGACCGTGGCCTGCTCGCCGGCGGCCACCGTGAACCGGGGTTGCAAGGCCGCCGCGACGGTGGCGACGTCGACCGCGCCCTCGCTGCTGAAAGCGCGGGAGGTCCCGCTCATAGCGCACCTTTCTGCGACCGCTTGACCACGACCGCGGAGCAGACTATAGACAGCCTTGGTTAACGGGACGTTCACTCGCGTGCTGGGCCGCCGCAGTGTCGGTTCAAGTCTGCAGATGATCTCGGCTTGGCAATTCTGATCGGTTACCGTCGGGTATGACCACCATTGCGGAACATTTGCGGAACTCACTCGACGGCCGTTGGCGCGACGTCAAGAACCAGATGCGAGAGCAGCTCGCCCTGGAGATCTTCCGTCCGCACTACACACCGAACACGGTGATCGCGCGCGCCAAGGTGGCCGAGCAGATGAGCATCATGGCCGCCGGGGGCGCCGCCGAAGACGGCTTCCGCAAGGAGCACGGCGGTAACGGCAATGTCGGCGCGGCTGTCGCGATGATCGAGATGCTCGCGATGTCCGACCTGTCGCTGATGGTGAAGGCCGGTGTGCAGTGGGGGCTGTTCGGTGGGGCGGTGGAGAACCTCGGCACCGAGCGCCACCACGAGAAGTACGTCAAGAAGATCATCAACCTTGAGCTACGTGGGTGCTTCGCGATGACCGAGACCGGTCACGGCAGCGACGTGCAGTCCCTGGAGACGACAGCGACCTACGATCCCGAGACCGAAGAGTTCGTGATCCATTCCGAGACACCGAGCGCGCGCAAGGACTACATCGGCGGGGCCGCCGAAAGCGCGACCATTGCAGCGGTTTTCGCGCAACTGATCACCACCGAGAATGGCGAGAAGGTGAACCACGGCGTGCACTGCGTGCTGGTCCCGATTCGCGACGCCGACGGCAACGACCTGCCTGGCGTGACGACCTCGGACTGTCAGTACAAGGGCGGCCTGCCCGGTGTCGACAACGGCCGCATCGTGTTCGACCACGTGCGGGTCCCGCGGGTGAACCTGTTGAACAAGTACGGCGACGTCGAACCGGACGGCACCTACACCTCGCCGATCGAGAATCCCAACCGCCGCTTCTTCACCATGATCGGAACCCTGATCCGGGGCCGGATCACCGTCGGCGGCAGCGCAGGTGCGGCCGCCCGGGTAGCCCTGGACATCGCGACCCGATATGCGTTGCAGCGCAAGCAGTTCAGTGCGCCCGACGACGACGGCGAAGTGCTGATCATGGACTACCTGGTGCATCAGCGTCGGCTGTTTCCGTTGATCGCGAAGTCCTACGCGCTGCAATTCGCCCAGAATGAGTTGGTGTCCAAATGTCACGACCTGCAGACCGCGGACTCCCCCGACGCCGAGGAGCAGCGTGAATTGGAGTCGCGGGCCGCAGGTTTGAAGGCCGCCAACACCTGGCATGCATCGACCGCGATTCAGGAGGCGCGCGAGGCGTGCGGCGGTGCCGGCTACATGGCCGACAACAGGTTGATCGCGTTGCGCGCCGACACCGATGTGTTCACCACCTTCGAAGGTGACAACCATGTGCTGACCCAGCTGGTGGCCAAGGAGCTGCTGACCGCCTACGCCGACGACATCAAGAGCATGAGCCCGGTCGAGTGGGTCCGCTTCGCGGCCAACTTCGCCGGCGAGCGGGTGCTCAAACGCACTGCGGCCGAGACGATCATCCAAACCGTGATCGACGCCCGGCAGGACAACGAGGAAGAGGGCAGCCTGTTCAACCGCGGCACGCAGGTCAAGATGTTCGAGGACCGCGAGGAATACATGATCGCCTCGGTGGCGCGGCGATTGCAGGCCAAGTCGAAGGAGATGTCGGCGTTCGACGCGTTCAACTCGGTCCAAGACCATGTGCTGCACGCGGCCCGAGCACACATCGACCGGGTGGTGCTCGAGGCGTTCGTCGCCGGCATCGACTCGTGTGAAGACGACGAAGCCCGCGAGGTGCTCGGCCTGCTCTGCGACCTCTACGCGCTCAGCGTCATCGAGGACGATAAGGCGTGGTACGTCGAGCACCGCTTCCTGTCCACCGAGCGGGCCAAGGCGGTCACCCGCGGCATCAACGATCGGTGCCGGTTGCTGCGTCCGTACGCCGAGACCATCGTCGACGGATTCGGCATCCCGGAGCAGCTGCGCTACGCCGACATGCTGCATCCGGAGAAGCTGCCGCAACCCGGATCCGACGAGGCGGACGAGACGGGCGCCTCCGACTCGGCCCTGCTGAACGGCTGACCTGCGGCGATTGCAAGACTCACGCCGATCGAAACGTCGCCGGCAACGAGGCGGCCGGGTATTCCCCCGGTCATGACTGCCGCCATCACCTCAACCGAATTGAACGATCGCATTACCGCGGACAAGCCGCCGCGGATCCTCGATGTGCGGACCCCGGCGGAATTCGAGACCGCCCACATCGACGGGTCTGTCAACGTGCCGCTCGACATCCTCGACAAGCACAGCGGACAAGTCGCCGAGCGACTCGATCGCGGCGACGACATCGTGCTGGTCTGTCGGTCGGGTCAGCGCGCGACCCGGGCCGCGCAGCTGCTGCAGGGTGCCGGCGTCGACGGCGGACGGGTGCTGCGCAACGGCATCACCGAATGGGAGGGCCAGGGATTCGACGTCAAGCGCGGTGTTCAGCGCTGGGATTTGGAGCGCCAGGTGCGTCTGGTCGCCGGGTCGATCGTGTTGTCCGCGGTGCTCGGGAGCGTCGCGATACCGCGGCTCAAGTGGCTGGCGGCCGCGATCGGCGGTGGCTTGACCTTCGCCGCCGTCTCCGACACCTGCGCGATGGGCACCGCGCTGTCGAAGCTGCCGTACAACCGCGGCGCGACCACCGACGCCGACACCGTACTTTCGCAGCTCACCGACTGATCCGCCGTCCATCCTTAAAATCAGCGCAAGTCTTGCCGGGACCACCAGGTAGGGCAGGTTCAGCAGGTACTCGGCGCTCTATCGAGATAGGCTCACACCCATGAACCCCAACCCGGACTACGACGCCAGCGACGAGCTGGAGTACGGGATCGCGGCATTCGCGTGGCTGCTGCGTGGCAACTACCCGCCCCCCTACTACGGGCCTGACCTGGGCAACGCCAGCACCGGCAACTAATTCACTGCGGCGGAGGCACGTAGCCGCCCGCCGAATTGCGCAGCTGCCACAGCTGGGCCGGGCAATATATGTTGACCGCGTTGGAAATCAGGTAGTTGGCCGAGTACTCGTCGTTGGGTAGGACGTCGCGTTTCACGTCACCGATGACTTGGCCGTAGCTGGCCCCGCCGGTGATCTTGTCGCAAATCCCGTGCGCGTAGGCGATCGCCTCCGCCGTGTTCGCGAAGTTGTACTGCTTGCGCACCGTGGTGTCGTAGATGAACTCGATGTCAGGCGCCGGGACGGCGTGCGCCGGTGCGACGCTCACGAGCGACATGCCAATCATCAAGGCGGCCAACCGGATAGCGCGCCTCATCGGTCCGGCTGCCCGTAGACGGCGACGAGAACGCTGCGGTCGATGCTGTTTTCCGACCACACCCCGATCTGGGTATTCGCGCAGTTCGACATGATCGCTTTGTAATCGGGCCGGTAATACCAGTTGCCCATCACGTCGAGGTCGTTGATGGCCAGCGAATTGTTGATCGCCACCGTCTCGGCCACGACGCCGCGGTATCCCGCGTCACGAGCCCGGTCGGCCACCGACGACCCGTCGGAGCCGATATCGGCGTCAAGGCTTCGATTGTTGAGCACGTCGACAGTGTGGCGCTGCGCGGCGGCCTCGAGTTGCGGGTTCTTCTTCAGCTTGGTGGTGCAACCCGCCTGCGCCTTGATGGTGTCGACGTTCACCACGATGCCGTTGTTGAGACGGTCGTTGTTGCCCGGAACTCCCGGCGCGGCCGCGGCGACGGCGCCCGGGACGACGACCGCCAGCGTCGCCCCAAGCAGCGGGACGGCTCGACGAATCCTGTTGTCGGTCATGGCATGTCCTAGCGGATATTGGCCGCGAGATCAGCGGACATCGCACTCAGCTGCCTCGACCAGGTCGGCCAGTCGTTGCCGCCGCCGCGACCGAGGTCGAAGTGGGCATTGGTACCGCCGACGTCTCGGTAGTGCGAGTAGAACTGGGCGTTGGTGCCCTGGGAGATGTCGCCGGTGTCGCCCATGGCACCCGGATCGGTCGGAGCGCCACTGCCCGGGCTGAAAATCCACAGCCGGGCATCGTTGTCGACCAGCTGCTGGATGTTCTGGTTGGGCGAATGCCACTTCCACCGGCCGAGCTGCGGCGCGCCCCACATCGCCCCGCTGTCGGCGCCACCTTGCAGCAGGGCGGCCCGGATCCCGCCGTCGACGCCGGTGCGCTCAGGGGTCAGGAAGCCGGAAAACGAGCCGGCGTACCGGAATCGGTCGGGGTGAAAGGTCACCAGCGCCGTGGCGGCGTACCCACCCTGGGAGACGCCGACGACGCCGTGGCCGCCGGGCGCCAGCCCCTTGTTGGCGGCCAGCCAGTCCGGCAGTTCGGTGGACAGGAACGTGTCCCACTGCTTACTGCCGTCCTGCTCCCAGTTGGTATACATGCTGTAGGCGCCCCCGGCCGGCGCCACCACCGAAATCCCTTTGCCCGCAAGGGTGTTGAACCCGTTGCCCGCGGTGGCCCAGTTACTCACGTCCGGGGCGGCGTTGAAGCCGTCCAGCAAATACGCCGCGTGCGGTCCGCCCGCCAGGAACTGCACGGGAATGCTGCGGCCCATCGCCGCGGACGGCACCTGCAGGGTCTCGAAACCGGCCGCCTTGGTGGTGGCCGCCGAGATCACCGTCGCCGCACACCATCCGACGGTCAACACGATGGCGGACATCCGCCGCGCCATCGTCGACACTCGTGTCATGACCACCTCCCCTACACCGGGTCGAACTGCGAAATGAGCCATTTGCCGTCGATCTTGTCGAGTGTGACCCGCACGCTCGACGTGCTCTGGGTGGGCGGATCGTTGCCGATGGTGGTCGTCTGGTCGACGAAAACCAGTACTACGGCTTGCTTTCCGGTCGCGATGACCGATGCCGCAGCGGGCACGGTGGCCACCGCGGTGATGTGCTGCTGCTTGGCCCCGGGCGCGACGACGTCGGTGACGAGCTGGGTGTACTGCTGGCGGAAGCCAGCGGTCAGGCGGTCAGCGGCCGACTTCAGGTCCTGGTCGACGGTCTCGGGCTTGTACGACAGGATCGCGATCGTGCTGTCCGAGGCCGCCTTCACCGATTGCTCTGCGGCGATGCGCGATTCACGTTCCTTGCCGTCGAGCCACTTGAGGTAGCCGACGCCGAGCGCCAGGATCAACACCACCGCGGGCAGGGCGGTGGCAAGCACACGGCGCCAGCCGATTCGAGCGCGCTCCTCGGCCGGCGCTTCGTCATCGTCGTGCGCGTCGTCTTGGGCGCCGCTCGCGTCTTCGCCGTCATCGTCGTCGTCTTCATCGGTGTCGAGCAGGTCTGCCTCGTCGGCGTCCTCCGCCGCGTCGGCCAGCGCGTCGCGCTCGGCGGATTCGTCGGCCTCGTTATCGGGCATCGCGGAGTCCTCCTCTCGCGTGGTCAGCGCGGTCACGGCACGAACTCCACATTCGACACCTTGGCGCCGTCACCGACTTTGTCCACGGTAAGCCGCATCCGCCATCTGCGAGGCTCTTGGTCGGCCGGCGCCGTACCCATCGACGTCTTGACCGATACCGCGACCAACACCTGCGCCTGCTCTTTGGTGTAGGACAGTAGACCCGCCTCGGCGATGGTGCCTTCGGTTTTCGACTGCACCTTCTTGACGACCTCGACGAAGGGCTGCGACCGGTTCTGGAATTCGTCGTGGAAGCCGCCGGTGGCCGAGTCCAGCACCCGCTTGATGTCGGCGTCGACCTCGGCATAGTTGATGGTGGTCAGATTGATCGCGGTCTGGCGCGCGACCTGCACGTAGAGGCTGCGCTGGTCACGCACCTGGTGGTCTTGGTGCAGGCGGAATCCAAGCCAGCCGCCCACGCCGAGCAGCGCGACGATCGCGGCGACTCCAACCGTGATCGGCGTCGGGGTACGCAACAGCCATTGCGGCACACGTCTTTTGGTGTTCGTCGTCGTCTCGTCTGGAGCAGCGTCGTCGACGGCGCTTTCTGCGTCGAAGTCCTGCGCGTCTAGCTCCTCGGCGGTGCTGTCGACGTCTGGGTCTAGGGATTCGGTTTTTTGGGCGGCATCATCATGCTCTGCCATGTCTTGCCTTTCATTCCGGCGGCCAAATCGGAATCGCTGTAATGCTTGCCGTCCGGTCCGACGTAGTTTCCGGTCAGGGGGTCGTAGGGAATGGCGGTCACCGGCTTGGGTGCCGCAGGGTCGACGGGAGGGTGCCAGTGTTCGCCGGGCGAATACGGCGGCCCGCCCTTCGGGAACTGCGGCACGCTCTGGCCGCTCAACGTCGCGTTCGGGTCGCCCTTCCAGAACAGGCCGTCGTTCAGCGGCACGTATTGCTCGTCGCTCTCGCACATTTCGACGGTCGGTGCGCGCTTGCCCGGCTTGGTCTCGCAGGGCACATTGCGAACACCGCGGACGTTCATGTCGGAGTCCTGCGGGATGCGGCAATACAATTCGCCGTCGGTGCGGTCGGGATAGTCCTCCCGCACCGGGATGCGTTGCTGCTGCACTGGTAAGAATCCTGCGTTGCACGGTGGCGGCGAGTTGAGGTTCAGGTTGAAGTCGAGGTAAATGCCCTTGTAGTCCATCTTGGCGACCCGGTCCGGCACGATGATCGACGACATCACCGCCGTGCCCTGCGGGAACATCACCAGCAGCTGCTCGATGTCGTTGCGATAGTTGACCGCGATGGTGCCCAGGCTGACCAGGTTCGACAGCAGCACCGGCAGCGTCGGCGCCAGCCGATCGAACAGCGCCGTGCCTTCGCTGAGCGCCGGTCCAGCGGTGTTCAGCAGGTCCGCAAGCCTGCTGTCTTGGTCCTTCACCTGGCCGGTGATCGCGTTCACCCGGCGCGCCCACGTCGCGATCGAATCCGACGTCCGCACTTGCGAATTGGCCACCGGCACGAACTCGTCGATCAACCGGGAGAACGAGTCGGTGGTCTTGCCGGCGTCGATCGCCAGCGCGGTGCCGCCGTCGACCAGGCGCGACAACTCCGGCCCGAGTCCTGCGACGGCTTTGGAGGCCTCTTCGACGACGGTGTGCAGATTGTCCTGCGGGATCGCCGCGAGCGCCTTGTTGGTCGTGTCGAGCAGCGAACCGATGTCGACCGGGATTTGCGTTCTGCCGAGGGCGATCACGTCGCCGTCGCGCAACTTCGGACCCATATCCTGCACGGTCCCCGACCGGGGGGTCAGCTCGAGGAATTGCTCGCCGACCGCGGAGCGGCTGTGCACCGCGGCGGTCACGTCGCGGGGAACCGCGATGTCGGATTTCAGCGATAGCACGGCCTGCACACCGTTCTGGGTGACGTCGACGGACTTGACGCTGCCGATCTCGCTGCCGCGATAGTTGACCACCGACGTCGGATACAACCCACCGGAGGCGGGCAGATCGACCTTCACGGTGTATCTGCCAATGCCAAGCAGCGCAGGCACTTTGATGAAGCCGAACGCCATGACGGCGATGGAAATCACGGTGACCGACGCCAGGATCGTCAGCTGGGTCCACACCTGCCGAGACAACCGCAATGAACTCGAGCGTGCCATGCTAGTAGCCCCCCCAGTGGTAGGGCGCGATCAACGGGTTGACCGCGGTGTATGGGCTGGGCATCTGGCCGATGGTGCGGCCCCACTGCATCTCGAGCTCGGTGAGGTTTCCTTCCCAGCGCGAGCCGGTGAAGAAGCCGCTGTCCAGCCGGCTCAACGTGAGGTCGACGATCAGCGAGATGTTGGCGAAGTCGCCCCGGAACCAGTTGGGCACCGTGCTTTTCACCCAGGGCAGGGTGGAGAGGAAGTCGAGTCCGCGGGTGAGGGCGGGTCCGGCATTGGCGAGTTCGCGCAGCGCCGGTGCGAGGTTGCGGAAGTTGTCGACCAGCGACTTTTTGGACTGGTTGATCGTGGAGGCCGCGACGGCGCTGAACTGGCCGACTTTGTCGATCGCGTTGACCAACAGCTTGCGGGTGTCGGCCAGGACGTCCAGCGCCTGCGGGATCGTGGTGAGGGCTTTGTCGACCGTTTGGTCTTTGTCGGCTATCTGGCCGGCCAGGCTGTTGACGCTGTCGATGGCGGTGATGATGTCGTCGGTCTGTTTCTTGGTTTCGGTGACGAAGACGTCGAGCTGGGTCAGCAGGCTGCGCATCTCTTGTTCGCGGCCGGTCAGCGCCGTGGCGAAAGTCCGTGTCAGTTCCTGGATGTGGCCCAGCCCGCCGCCGTTGAGCAGGATCGCTACTGACGCGAGCGTCTGCTCGGTGGTCGGATAGGTGGCCGCCCTGGACAGCGGGATCACCGAGCCGTTCTTGAGTTGCCCTCGCGGCGGTTCGTCGGTCGGCGGCGCCAACTCGATGTGCATCGACCCCAGCAAGCTGGTCTGGCCCACCTTGGCGGTGCTGTTCTCGGGCAGGTGGATGCTGCCGTCGATCCGCATCGTCACCAGCGCATGCCAGTCCTGGACCTCGATCTTGGTGACGTTGCCGATGTTGACGTCGGCCACCCGCACCCGGGTGTTCGGCTGAATGACGACCACGTCGGGCAGTTGCGCCTGGATGGTGTACGAGCCCTTGCCCTGGCCCGCGGTGCCGGGCAGCGGCAGCGAGTTGAGCCCGCGCCATCCCCCACACGACGTCAGCAACCACAGCGCCGAAATGGCAAGCGCCGCAGACACTATGCGCCTCACGGTGCACTCCCGGGGGGCGGCGGCACCATCATGCCGGGCAAGCCCCCATGCGGGTCAGTGGACCGGACCGCGACAGGTGCGGGCGGGACGGCACCACCTGGCAGCGCTTGCGGCGACACCGGTGGCGGGGCGTCGGCCGGTGGGGCGCCGGGCGGCGTACCCGGCAGCGCTCCCGGCGGCGGGATGTGCGGGTTGAGTTTGTCCTCGCTGTAGGTGATCTCGTTGGGACGCGCCGCGGCCCCCACGAACGGGTTGAAGCCGAGCGGCAGGAAGTTGTACTGACGGTTCTTGATGATCGGTGCCAGATACTGCTCGCACAATTTCGCCGACTGCTTGGCTCCCACTCGGCCGTCGGATTCGATGGACCCACAGACGGATTGGACGGTATCGGCGAAGTTCGACAGCGCCAGGATTCCGGTCACCGCGCTCTGCGCCGGCTGGTAGATGTTCAAGAAGTTCTGGAACACGTTCGGCGCGACGTGCAGGGTCTGCTTGATGTCGCGACGACTGTCGTTCAACGCGGTGGTGATCTCGTTGAGGTGGTCGAAGGTGGTGCCGATGGCCTCGCGGTTCTCGGCGACGAAGGGACGCAGGTCGTTGACGGCGGCGTCCAATCCCGCAATCGCCTGACCCCACTCGTTGGGGGTATTGGACATCACGGTGGTGATCGTGGCCAGGTTCTTGTTGAACGAAGCCAGCAGGTCGCTGCTCGAGGTCAGCGCGGACACGAAAATCTGCAGGTTGCGCAGTGTGCTGAAGATGTCTGTGCTGTGGTCGCCGAGCGCCGAAACCGCCTGCGACAGCTTGATAAGGGTGTCGCGCGCGGTGTCGCCCTCGCCGCGCAGGTTCGCCGCCGAGGTGTTGACGAATTGCCCGAGCGCGCTGGTTCCGCCCTCGGTCGTCGGCTGCAGCGAGTCGGTCAGCTTCTCCAGTTGCTTGCGCAGGTCGTCCCATTCGACTGGGACCGCGGTCCGTTCCTCCGGAATGGTCGCGCCGTCAGCCAGTTTCGGGCCGCCGGAGTAGACCGGGACCAGTTGGATTGCCCGCGAGGTGACCAGCGACGGCGACAGGATCACCGCCTTGACGTCGGCGGGCAACGAGTACTGCGCGTCGACGGTGAACGTGACCTTCGCCGCCTGGGGTTGCGGCTCGATCTTCTCGATCGTCCCGACCGCGACGCCCAGGATGCGGATTTCGTCGCCGGTGTAGACACCGTTGGTGTTCGGGAAATACGCGACATAGGTGTTGCGGGTGACCTGCTTCCACCACGGCGACACCATCATGCTGATGCCGACCGCCAGGATCAGCAGCAGGCTGAGCGCGGTCCCGACCTTGGTGACGCGACGGTGGTTCTCGATCCACGCGAGGCCGTTGTCAACGCGCGCACGGGCTTTCGCGAATGGCATCAGCGGCCCCCGTTCGCAGGCACCTCGTTGGGCGCGGGCTGATAGACCGGTGTCTGCTTGGGCGGCGGCTTGAGGTCGGCCGGCGGACCGGGCGGTGGCCCACCGGGCGGCGGCGCCGGCGGCTCGGGCCGCAGCGGGTAGCAGCCGCGGGCTCCCGGCCGGCCCGGCACGCTGCACGGCGCATCGCCCGGGTTGCCGGTGATGGCGTCCGGGATCGTTCGTCGCGGCTCGCCGCCCTGCCCGGTGCGCGGATACGGCACCGGCAGGTACGGCAGGCCCGGCTGACCGTTGCCCGGGTCGACGAGTTGCGACGGCAGCAGCGTGGCGGGATCAAGGCCGAGATCGGAGAACGCCGCATCGGTGAACGGCTGCACCCACTGGCCCAGCGTCAGGTTCGGCAGCGAGGCCTTGAAGAACGGGCCCGATCCGAGCACTTCACCAAACGACATGGCGTACTTGGGGATCAGATACAGCGTGCGCTGCAGTTCCTTCTTGCGGTCGTCGAGCACCCCGAGCACGCTGTTGAGCTTGTCCAGCGCGGGCTTGAGCTGTGTCCGGTTGTCGCCGACCACCGCCGAGATCTCGCGGGCCGCCGCGCCGACGTTGGTCATCAACGCGTCGACTGCGTTGCGTTGGGTCAGCAGCTCGGCCAGCAACGCGTTGGCGTTGGTGACCAGACCGGCGATCTGGTCGCTGCGCTTGGCCAGCACACCGACGACCTTGTTCGCATTCGTCAGCAGGCTACGCAGTTTCTCGTCGCGGTTGTCCAGCGTGCTGGAGAACTGTGCCACACCTTCGAGCGCGGCCTTCAAGTCCGGGGGCGTGTCCTTGAACGTGTTGGCCAGCGTGGTCAGCGCCGACGACAGCTTCGTGGTGTCCAAGGCACTGATGGTGCTGGTCAAATCGCCAAGGGCATCGGGTAAGTCGTAGGGCGCGCGAGTCCGCTCCACCGGGATCGGCCCCTGCAGCTTGCCGTCTCCGCGCGGGGTGATCTCGAGCATCTTGTTGCCGAGCACGGTTTCGGTCTTGATCGACGCCTCGGTGCGGTTACCCAGCGCGACGCTGTCGTCGACGGTGAAATTGACCAGCACTTTGGTGCCGTCGAGCTTGATGCTGGACACCCTGCCCACTGACAGGCCCGACACCCGCACGTCGCTGTCCGGTTTGATGCCACCGGCCTCGGTGAAATAGGCGGAGTAGCCCGACTTTCCGGTGAGGAACGGGATTTTCTCGTAGGAGAAGACGGCAGCGACCAGCGCGACGACGATGCCGATGCCGACCAGACCGACAGTGACCCGGTTACGGTCCGCGAGCGGCTTGATGTCGGGTCGCTTGATCTTGGCTTTCAACGCGCTGAAGCGGCTTGATAGTGAGGTCATTTTTTCGGCAAGCACCGCCCAGTCACCTGGCTCGCCAGCTTGACGAACGTGGGTTGGCCGTTGCGTCCGTTGAGCTTGATGATGATGTCGCAGATGAAGAATCCGAAATAGTCGCCGTAGAGCCCCTGACGGGACAGCACCTGATAGACGTCGGGAAGCGTCCTGACCAGGTCGTCGAAGTAGGTGTGGTCGGACTCGACCTGCGCCGAGAAGCGATCTGTCTGCACCACAGTGTCTTTGATCGGTTGACGGGCCTGGGTCAACAGGTCGGCTACCGATCCGGTGGCGGCGTTGATGTAGGCAACGTCCTTGGTGATGTCGTTCTTGCGTTCGGACAGCGCACCGACAAGCTGGGACAGCTTGTCCAAGCCGTCTGAGAACTGTTTGTCGCGAGTGCCGAAGGTGTGCAGCACGACGTTCAAATTGGTGATCACGTCGCCGATCAGCTTGTCGCGGTTGGCCAAAGTCGTAGTCAGCGCCGAGGTTTCGCCGAGTACCGACGAGATGGTTGCGCCCTCACCCTGGAATACCCGCAGCAGTTGACCCGACAGCGCATTGACCTGGTCGGGGTCCAGCGCCCGGAACAGCGGACGAAAACCGCCGACGAGCGCGTCGACGTCGAGAGCCGGAGAAGTACGGGCCAACGGGATCGTGGCCTTCTCCGGTAGTCGCCGGGGTGACCCGGGCCCCTCCTCGAGGGCGAGATACCGGTCACCGATGAGGTTTTCGTACCGCACCGACGCCTTGGTGCCTTCGGTGAGTCGCAGCCCCTTGTCGATCGCGAAGTCGACCCGAACGGTGCCGTCCTTCTGCAACGTGAGGTCGCCGACCTTCCCGACTTCGACACCGGCGATACGGACGAAGTTGCCACCCTTGAGCCCGGAGACGTTCGAGAACACGGCGGTATAGGACGTGCGCGAGTCGAAGCGGAACTGTCCGAACACCGTGACCAGGATGAAGACGAACGCAAGAGACACAACGGTGAACGCCACCACACGCGCGATCGCGCCGGCGTTGGTTCTCATTGCAGTTCCTTGCTTCTCGTCATGGACAGATCGACCTAAGACCCAGGGGGCGCCGGGGGCGTCGCGGCGCCCGCGTAATCCGGTGCACCGGAAGGTGGTTGGCCCGGGTAGGCGGGTGGCAGGCCCGGCGCCGGACCGCCAGGGTAACGGATCAGCGGCGGCTGCGGCGTTCCCTTGGTGACCGGCAGGTAGTTCACGTAGCCCGGGAAGCCGATACCCGAGTTGGGCCGAATGTCCAGCCCCGTACCGAATCCGGTGTCGGTGACGAGATATTTCACCGGGAAGTTCGCGCTCGCATCGGGCAGCGAGCCACAGCTCGGCTTGCCGCCGGGACCACCCTTCGCTTGCACCCGAGGCAGGTTATCGGGGAAACGATACGGGTCGTCGCCGAACAGCAGGCCGCCATCGATCATGAGCGACTTGCCGTTACCGCCCATCGCGGCGCGGCCGCCGTTTTCCAGGTACCAGACCGCGCCCTCAAAGGTGCACTTATAGGTCGGGGAATACTTATTCAGCAGTTCGAAAGTCGGCGCTACCAGGTTGACGGCATCGACGAGGTTCTTTTCGTTGCGACCGATCGTGTTGATTCCCGCATTCGAGAAGCCGATCGCTTCCAGCAGCACGTCGTCGAGCGCCTTTTTGTTCTTGGTGATCGTGACACTCGTCGTCGAGAAAGAATCAAGGGTGGCCAAAATATCCTGCGCCGCAACCGAATAGGCTGCAGCGGTCTTACCGAACAGCTGCCAGTCCTTGCGGATGGTCGCTTGCTTGGGGTTCACCGCGGTGAGGAACTGGTTGCCACCGCTGATGGCCTCGCCGATGCGCTCGCCCTTGCCGCGAAAGCCTTCGGCCAACGCCGAAAGCACACCGTTGAGTTTCGCCGGGTCGATCGCGTGCACGATCGACTGGAGGTTCTGGAAGACCGTGTTGACCTCCACCGTCACGTTGCGACTATGCAGCACAGCGCCTTTGGCTAGTTCCCGACGGCTTGGACCGGAGTCGGGGACGATCAGGTCGACGTACTTGGCTCCGAACGCGGTGCTGGACTTTATTTCCGCCTCGATGTTGCTCGGCAGATAGCGGAATTCGTTCGGATAGATCTTCAGCTTCAGCTTGGAGAGGTTGGTGCCGGCCGAGTCCCGATAGGACTCGACCTTGGACACTTCGCCGATCTGGACGCCGCGCAGCTTCACCTTGGCGTCGTCTTCCATGACCAGACCGGCCCGATCGGAGATAACGGTGAGAGGCACCGTCGATGTCAGCGTTCCTTCGAACGCCATCGCGGTCAGCGCGCTGACCGACACGACGAACAGGATGAGTACGGGCGCCCACCAGATGGGGTCGATCCCACGGCGCCGACGGGTGTCTTGGGGGCTCATCCGATCACCCCGACAGATGGAAATTGCCGGACTGTCCGTATACGGACAGTGTGATGGTCAACAGGATGAAAACCCCCGCGGTGATCGACGACCGTACGGCGCGGCCGACCGCTTCGCCGACACCCGCCGGCCCTCCGGTTGCGTTGTAGCCGTAGTAGGTGTGGATCGCCATCACGGCCGCCGCCATCGACAGCGCCTCGGTGAACGACCACACCAGGTCGGTGGGATGCAGGAACGACGAGAAATAGTGGTCGTAGACGCCGCGGGACTGACCGTAGATGACGGTCGTCCCGAAACGGGTTGCGAGGAAGCCCATCAGCATCGCGATGGTGTAGATCGGGATCACCGCGACCACCCCCGCGACGATGCGGGTGGAGGCCAGGTAGGTGATCGGCCGGATCGCCATCGCTTCGAGCGCGTCTACCTCTTCGTTGATGCGCATCGCCCCGAGTTGCGCGGTCGCACCGGCGCCGATGGTTGCGGCCAGGGCCACCCCGGCGGTTGCCGGCACGATGAACCGGACGTTGAGGAATGCGCCCAAAAACCCTGTGAGCGCCTCGATTCCGACGTTGGACAGGGTGTTGTAGCCCTGGACAGCGATCAGCGCGCCGGTGGTCAGCGTGAGAAACCCGACGATGACCACGGTGCCGCCGATGACGGCGAGCGCCCCTGTTCCCATGCCCAACACCGCGATGAGCCGTAGCACCTCACCCGGGTAGCGCCGAACCGCGTCGACCGTATGGCCGAGCGCGGTGCCGATGAACGCCGTCTGCTCGCCGAGGGTTCGGACCGCATCGACCAGCGAGTCGACGGTCTCACCGAAGCGCGACGGCTCTTCTTCCGGTTCAGCACGGTTTCCCGTCCTAGAGGCGTATTTGCGCAACGTCGCGCCGCCCTGCTCTGACTTCGCGTGCTGCCTCTCCCTACGCCATTTGCGTTCAAGCGCCGCGGCGTGCCCGACAGCCGTCGCCGCGGTGTCGGGCTTTGTGTTATCGCCGGCGTTAGTCATCGGCGCCACTCCTCAGCATCGCTGCGCTCTGCATCGTCATTGGCGCGTGTCACGGCGATACCTTCACGCCGAACGCGGTGGCCAAGATGTTGATCAGAAACAGAGCCATGAACGCGAAGACCACCGTCTCGTTGACGGCGTTGCCCACCGCGGTCGGCCCGCCGCCGACGGAAAGCCCCTTGTAGCAGGCGATCAGGCCGGCCGACAACCCGAACAGCAGCGCCTTGACCAGGGAAACGATGACCTGCGGCAGGCCGGTCAAAATCGTCATTCCGAAGATGAACGCACCCGGCGTCACGTGCTGGACGTACACCACGAAGAAATAGCTGCCGGTGAGCCCGACCACCGCGACCGCCGAATACAGCAGCAGCGCAACGAAGGTCGCGGCGATCACGCGCGGCACCACCAGCGCCTGGATCGGGTTGATGCCGATGACCTTCATCGCATCGATCTCTTCGCGGATCGTCCGGGCGCCCAGGTCGGCGCAGATCGCGGTGGCTCCCGCGCCGGACACCACGATCGCGGTGACGACCGGTCCGACCTGAGTGACCGATGCGAGGGCCGCACCGGCTCCGGACAGGTCGCCGGCGCCCACTTCGATCAGGACGATGTTCAGCGTGAACACGATCAATACGGTGTAGGGAATCGACAGCACCAGAGTCGGAACGATCGACACTCTCGCGACGAACCAGATCTGGTCGATCAGCTCGCGGACGGCCAGCGGCCGGGTAACGGCCGTGGAAAATGTCTCACCGGCAAGAACGACGAAGTCGCCGATCGCTGCCGCTGGCTTGGACCATTCGACCTTTGAAAAGGTCGACGCCGGAGGATTCTGCGGCACCCGTTTACCCGATCAGCCGGTCGACGTGTGACGAGAACCACGATTTTTTTGGTGTACAAGTTTGCTGACTTGTCACCGGCCGGGTGGTCGGCCATCTCGTCCAAGTAATCGGAAAAGCGGCTGTGATCATGGATAACGAACGGACCTTAGCACCTGGTTCTGCAGCGATTTTGCCGGTCACCGAGTTTGCTCGATCTGCCGACCCGTGATGCAACTCATCGCGCTCCTCTGGCTCCCGGGAAAGTTCTCGCCTCACCCGACTGGAGGGTGCGCGCGCGTGCACGTCCACGACACCAGTGCCGCTGGCCGACTGCACGCATAGACCACGACGGAAACTTACGGACCTACGGCCGCGACGGGGAGGTTTCGAATCAACCAGAAGAAATGTGAGACCGGCATGCCCAAAAGGGCCGGATCGGCCGTCTCATCAGGGCAAACGCCCCGCATATGGACAGGCCCGGCACTCGGACTACGCCAAGTGCCGGGCCTGAGGAACAGCGTCAGCCGACGTTCGTACCGCCCTCGGCGATGCGTCGCACCGCCCGCAGGAAGACGTCTATTTCCTCGTGGGTGTTGTAGAACGAGAACGACGGGCGCACCGTCGCCTCCAGACCCAGCCGTCGCAGAGCCGGTTGCGCGCAGTGGTGTCCGGCGCGCACCGCGATCCCCTCGGCGTTGAGTGCCTTGCCGACCTCGAGCGGCTCGTGACCGGCCAGCACGAACGACAACACACTCGCCTTCTCCTCGGCTGTCCCCACCAGTCGCACACCGGGGATGTCGGCCAGTCGCGGCGTCGCGTATTCGAGCAGTGTGTGCTCGTACGCCGCAATCCGTTCAATGCCCAACCGCTTGACGTAGCGCAGCGCCTCGGTCAGCCCCACCGCGTCGGCGATGTTGCCGGTGCCCGCCTCGAACTTGATCGGCGGACCCTGATACAGCGAACGTTCCAAGGTGACGTCGGCGATCATGTGACCGCCGCCCTGCCACGGCGGTGTCTCGGTCAACGCCTCTTCGGTCCCGTAGAGCGCCCCGATCCCGGTGGGCCCGTAGATCTTGTGACCGGAGAACACGTAGAAGTCCGCACCGAGCGCCGCGACGTCGGTCGGGATGTGCTGGATCGACTGAGCTCCGTCGATCAACACCCGAGCCCCGTAGCGGTGACCCAACTGCACGATCTTGTCGACCGGAACCACCGTGCCCAGCGCATTCGAAACCTGGCTGGCCGCAACCAGTTTGGTCCGCGGACCCAGCAACTGCTCGAACTCGCTCAGCAGCAGATTGCCCGCGTCGTCGATCGGAGCCACCTTGAGGATCGCGCCGGTCTTCTGCGAGATCAACTGCCACGGAACGATGTTCGCGTGGTGCTCTAGATGGGTGATGACGATCTCGTCACCCGGTTGCAGGTGCTTGCCTCCCCACGCGTGTGCCACCAGGTTGATCGCCTCGGTGGTACCGCGGGTGAACACGATGTTCTCCGAGCTCGGCGCACCGATGAAGTCGGCGACGGTGTCGCGCGCTTCCTCGTAGGCATCCGTGGCCCGAGCCGCCAGCTCGTGGGCCGCGCGGTGGATGTTCGAGTTCTCGTGCGAGTAGAAGTGCACCAGCCGATCGATCACCACCTGCGGCTTCTGCGTGGTGGCCGCATTGTCGAACCAGATCAGCGGCTTTCCGTTGACGACCTCTTTGAGGATCGGGAAATCGGCCCGCACCGCGTTGACGTCGAACACCTCGTGCTCGTCCGGCAGCTGGGGAACAGGGTCGTTGGCGGTGAGGAAGTGGTAATTGCCCTCATCACCGATCGGCGCCTCGGAGCTTCCGGGCACACCCGTGAGCAACCCGAGATCCGGGACCGACGGAGTGCCCGTCGGCCACGACGGCGCCGAACCGCGCGGCGCGACAGGAACCGTCGGCACTCCGCCGCCGGCCAGCACTCCGGGCACCGTCGGGACAATGCCCTCGGTGGGCACCGCGTAGGCACCGAAGTCGGCCGGCACAAACGGATCAGCGATCGCGCCCGACGTCGCCGCAGTCGACGGCCCCGCCGTCGTGTCCGGCACGTTGCCCCGCGGGGCTACCGGAACCGCCTGTGGCGGCGGCTCCGGTTCCGGGGACGAGGGAGCAGGTAGATACACGTCGGAGACGCCGAGCAGCGGAACCGGCACCGGGTACTGATCCGCGGAGCCGGCCGCAGCCTGACCTGCCGAGGTAGCTGCCGTCGTGTCCGGCACGTTGCCCCGGGGGGCGACCGGCGCTGATTGCGGTGGACTGTCGAAACCCGGACGGATGCTGGCCGCATACAACTGCGAGGCCAGCGCGGCGATTTCCGCAGAGCTCAGTGGCAAGTCGCTTTCGGCATCTACCGCGCGGTGCTCACTTGTACTCATGGAAACGGTCCACGGCAACGCCATCGAGGACGGCGAGCGCGTCGTCGGTGAGCACGGCCAAGGAGGTGTACAGCGTCACCAGGTAGCGGGCGATCGCCTGCTCGTTGATGCCGGTGAACCGCACCGAGAGACCCGGGGCCTGCTCCCCCACCAGGCCCGGCTGGAACAGCCCGACCACGCCCTGACGCTCCTCGCCGGTACGCACCAGGATGAATTTGGTCTTGCTGTCCTCCACCGGCACCTTGTCCGACGGGATGATCGGAATGCCCCGCCAGGTGATGAACTGCGCGCCGAACAGGCTCACGACCACCGGCGGCACGCCGCGGCGGGTGGCCTCACGGCCGAAGGCGGCGACACCGAGCGGGTGGGTCAGGAAGAAGCTGGGGGTCTTCCACACCTTGGTGATCAGCGAGTCGAGGTCGTCAGGGGTCGGAGGACCGCCCAGGGTCTGAATGGTCTGCTCAGGGGTCGCCTGGGCCAGCAGTCCGTATTCGGGGCTGTTGACCAGCTCGAACTCCTGACGCTCCTTGATCGTCTCGATCGTCAGTCGCAGCTGCTGGGTGACCTGGTCATGGGGGCTGGAGTACAGGTCGGAGACCCGGGTGTGGATGTCGAGCAGGGTGGCGATGGTGCGGAGCGTGTACTCGCGGGGGTTGGTCTCGTAGTCGACGAAGGTTTCGGGCAGCGGCTCATCGGAACCCGCGGTGGCCTCGGCCTTGACAGCAACGCTTTCGGGGTTGACAACGCGGTTGACCCGGTAGACACCGGCCTCGACCGGGACCCAGCTGAGCAGGTGCAGAAGCCAACGCGGGGTGATGGTGGAAAGCTGTGGAACAGTCTTGGTGGCGTTCGCTAGCTGCCTGGCTCCAAGGTCGCCAAGTGCCTGTGACTCGTTCTGAGCCGAGGTCATCGTGATCCTTCCGTCGTCGAATGCTGATCGATATCGGGCCGCGCAGGTCGGTCGACCATTCCGGCTCCATACCGAGCCGAGGCAAGTGTAAAACTCACCATGATTTTTTTCCGGTTGGGGGTTTAATTCGGTGGTCGAGCGGCCCTCGTCAAATCATGCCTTATAGTGGCGCTATGCAACACGCCGCACAGCCGCGCCACGCCACCCCGCGCTGCCTCGCCGCGATCTGTTGCTGTTGTTGTTGTCGTTGATTTCCTGACGCTCTTCCGACGCTGTAGAAATCTTCGCGCTTCCCCCTCAGGGCGATGGACTCCGAGTGCACGGAGTCGTCGAATTGCGCACCGCTCCAAAGTCTTTCAGGAAGCCCAGCAACAATGACGATTCTGTTTTCCAGCCACCACACGTGCGGTCGGATAGCGACCGAGACGCACGTCGCGGTCCGCGCGGCCACCGAGTTGTCGCGCATGACCCGCTACCGCAGCGGCACTTATTCGCACACGGTCGAGAAAGTCACCTTCACCGACGGCAACTCGGCCCGTACCGATCTGATTCGGCTGAACCCCAACGTCCCCGCCTACTCACTGGACTTCGCGGGGATCTCGCCGCAACACCCGTCGCGCTATCAACCAGGCACCTGGTCGGAACTGTGCCATCTTCGGGGATCCGGCGACGAGGCCGCAGTCGACTGGATTCTGCGTCATTCGTACCCGCTGCTGGACATTGCCGAGTTGAGCCGGCGGGTGCGCGACGCCGGCTACCCAATTGGCGCCGCGAACATCGGCGAACACGAGGCGATCGCCGCGACCCAGGCCGCCATCTGGTATTTCACCAATGGCCTGGACCTGGACACGCGGCCGCTCAACGTGCCGATTGCCGCGCGCTGCGGCCGCGGAGCGATCACCACTTTCGAATTCGACGGCGAACCTCAGCTCGGCGGCTATTCGGTGTGGACCCGATTCAGTGTGGAGCTGCGATTGCAGAAGTCCTCCAACGGGCTTGTCTGGCATGACGTTTCGGGATCGATGCTCACCACTGGCGCCGACGCGGGTCGCTATCAGCGCACGCTGGGTGAGGGCAGCACCTTGTCGGCGAGCAGTCACGGTCGCGGCGGACGCGGGTATCGCTTCTACCGGTTGATCGCCACATCCGAGAACGGGACGCCGAGAATCGAGCACGTCCATTTCTGGTTGACCGGGGCGCGGCACTACCGCAACTCCGACAAGGTCGTACACCTGTACAACTATCTGCTGGCAGGTGCTGGCGCAGCCGTTCGCGCGGTCCGCAACGCCGCCAGCGCGCCAGCCATTGTCGACACCGACGCGGTGGTCGACGGCGATCTGCTCGGCCCTTTCCGGGTCACCGCACCGCTCACCATCGCCGCCCCGGACGGGCATCATCTGGTCGACGCCGACGGGTTCGCGGTCGAGACGGTCACGCCCGGCGCCGAGTTCTACCTACGCCGTGCGCCGGGCTCGCGGAGCGCCGTATTGACTACCGCGACCGCGGCTGATCTGCCGGGACGAGTGTTGACCGGTGTGGCATCGGACGCCGCGGCGCAACGGTTTACCCCCGTCGCGCTGGCCATCCCCACCGAGACCGCCATAGAGTTCCACATAAGCTGGCAGGACGACGAACTTTGATCCGCGACGGTGGGAGCCGATCTCGATGAGCATTGCCGAAGACGTCACGCAACTAGTGGGGAACACGCCGCTGGTACGGCTGCGCCGGGTCACCGAAGGCGTGGTCGCAGACGTGGTGGCCAAGCTCGAATACTTCAACCCCGGCGGCAGCGTCAAGGACCGGATCGGCGTCGCGATGCTCGACGCCGCCGAAGAAGCCGGACTGATCAAACCCGACACCATCATCCTCGAACCCACCAGCGGCAACACCGGCATCGCGCTGGCGATGGTCGCGGCGGCGCGCGGTTACAAGCTCGTGCTCACGATGCCGGACACCATGAGCAACGAACGCCGAATCCTGTTGCGCGCCTACGGCGCAGAGCTTGTCCTGACTCCGGGCAAGGACGGCATGCCCGGCGCGATCGCCAAGGCTGAAGAGCTGGCCAAGAGCGACCAGCGGTACTTCATCCCCCAGCAGTTCGAGAACCCGGCCAACCCGGCGATCCACCGCGCCACCACTGCTGAAGAGATCTGGAAGCAAACGGACGGCAAGATCGACATCTTCATCGGCGGTGTCGGCACGGGCGGCACCATCACCGGTGTCGGACAGGTGCTCAAAGACCGGAAGCCGGACGTGCAGATCATCGCGGTCGAGCCGGCCGCGTCGCCGGTGCTCTCCGGTGGGCAGAAGGGGCCGCACCCCATTCAAGGCATCGGAGCCGGATTCGTTCCGCCGGTCTACGACGAAAGCGTCGTCGACGAGGTCATCCAGGTCGGCAACGAGGAAGCGCTCGAGTTGGCTCGCCGCCTGGCGTCCGAGGAGGGATTACTGGCCGGAATCTCCTCCGGCGCAGCGGTCGTCGCCGCGCTGCAGGTTGCTCGCCGCCCGGAGAACAAGGGCAAGCTCATCGTGGTCGTCCTGCCCTCCAACGGCGAACGGTACTTGAGCACGGTGCTGTTCTCCGATCTGGCGGACTAGCCATGCTCGACGCGTTCCGGGACGACATACGGGCGGCAAAGGAGCGCGACCCCGCCGTTCCCAGCACGTTGCAGGTCGTCTTCGCTTATCCGGGGGTGCATGCCATCTGGGGTCATCGGGTCAGCAGCTGGTTGTGGGGTCGGGGTGCCAAGGTGGCCGCACGCACGGTCGGCGAAATCACCCGCATCTTCACCGGTGTCGACATTCATCCAGGTGCCACTCTGGGCGCCGGGCTGTTCATCGACCACGCCACCGGCGTGGTGATCGGCGAAACCGCCGAAGTCGGCGACGACGTCACGATCTATCACGGCGTCACGCTCGGCGGTACCGGCGCGGAGACCGGAAAGCGGCACCCCACCATCGGCGATCGAGTGGTCATCGGCGCCGGTGCAAAAGTTCTCGGCGCGATCAAAGTCGGCGACGACAGCCGGATCGGCGCCAATGCTGTTGTGGTCAAAGAAGTCCCGAACAGCGCGGTGGTCGTCGGCGTGCCGGGTCAAGCGATCAGCCGGGCCAAACCGGGTTCCAGCGACGACTCGATGATGCCCGACCTGGTAGGAGTGAGCCTGCAGTCGCTGCTCACCCGCGTCGCCAAGCTCGAAGATCAAGCCCACACACCGCAGACCGAAGGCGTCATCCGCCCGCCGGAGGCCGGCGTCTGGCACGGCGAAGACTTCTCTATCTGACGGCCAGCCCAGCCTCGTCCCAGGCGCCGTAGCCGCCCAGCAGGTCGCCCACACTCTCGAAGCCTGACGCGCGTAATACGCTGGCGGCGATCAAGGATCGATAGCCGCTCGCGCAGTACGTGACGATCGGCAGTGTGGGGTCCAGGTTTTCGAGCGCATCGACCAGCGTCGGCAGCGGAATCTCCTGCGCGCCCGGGATGACTCCGTCTTCGGTCTCCCCCGGATTGCGCACATCGATCAACTGCAAGCCGGGTTCGTCGTTGAGCAGCATGGCCAACTGCTGGGCGGTGAAGCGCTCCGCGGTCTCCACCAGATGCGGGTGTCGCGTGAAAACGCTTGCCAGATCGTCCAATTGGCCGATGACACGGTCGAAGCCGACGCGGGCCAGCCGGATCCGCGACTCTCGCGCGAGTGAGGTGTCACCAACCAGGACGATGTCGCGGTCGGGCGGAAAGACCTGACCGGCGCCCTCGGCGAACCGACCGTTCAACCCGATGTTGACCGCCCCGCTCACGTGGCCGACGGCGTACTCGGCCGCCTCCCGGGTGTCCAACAGAAGCGCGCCCGCCGCGGCCCGTCTACGTACCTCGTCGAAAGTCAGCAACGGCGGCGAATTTTCGTCGAGCAGCGGCCGCTGC
The DNA here is from genome assembly GCF_022430545.2 of Mycobacterium paraterrae. NCBI lineage: Bacteria > Bacillati > Actinomycetota > Actinomycetes > Mycobacteriales > Mycobacteriaceae > Mycobacterium > Mycobacterium paraterrae. The sequence continues at coordinate 5,308,336 of NZ_CP092488.2, forward strand.
TCGCGGTTGCGCACGGAGTCGTACTCGAAGTAGCGCGGCTGCGGCGACTGACCCTCGGTGATCGACGCGACGAAGGCGTCGACGTCCGCAAACTGCAGCGCGTAGTTGTCCCGGCGCTGCTCGCCGATCGTCGAACTGGTCTCGCTGGACAGCTGCTTGCCGCAGGCCGATCCGGCGCCGTGGGCGGGAAACACGCGGGTCGCGTCGGGCAGCGTCAGCAGCTTGTTCTGCAGTGAGTCGTACAGCGAACGAGCCAACTCCTCCGAGGAAAGTCCCTCGTCGGCTAGCAGGTCCGGACGTCCCACATCGCCGACGAACAGGGTGTCACCGGTCAGCACGCCGTAGGGCACTTCGTCGTCGGGATGTTCGTAGATCACCACCGAAATCGACTCGGGAGTGTGACCCGGTGTCGCAAGGATCTCTAAAGTCACCTCTCCCAATGAGATTCGCTGGCCGTCGGACAGCGGTGCGACCGGGAACTCGAGTTCGGCGCGCTCGCTGTAGCTGATCTGCGCCCCGGTGGCGGCGGCAAGCTCCAAGTGGCCGGTCAGGAAATCGGCGTGGATGTGCGTTTCGATGACCCGTTCGATCTGCAGCCCGTGCTCACGCGCCTCGTTCAGATAAACGTCGATGTCGCGGCGCGGGTCGACCACGACGGCTCGCCCGGTGGTCTCGTCGCCGATCAGGTACGACCCCTGTGACAAGCAATCCAGGTAGTGCTGCGTGAAGATCATGCAGACAAGTTTCCCGGCGACGCCCGGGACCAGCAATTTCAAATCAGTCCGAATTCAAAACCTGGCTGGTGGCGGCTACCGATTCGGGCCGGGTGATGGGTTGTCGCGCATTGATATTGGCTTCGCCAACCACGCCGTTTTCGGTGACGATGGCGGTGATCAGATCCGGTGGAGTGACGTCGAAGGCCGGATTGAACGCCGCGGTCTGCTCTGGAGCGGTGGCGACGCCGCCGACGTGGGTGACTTCATCGGCGGCCCGTTGCTCGACGACGATGTCGCACCCGGTCGCCATGTCCAGGTCGCGGGTCGATTCGGGCGCGACGACGACGAACGGAATTCCGTGCCGTCGCGCCGCGATAGCCAGCGAGTAGGTGCCGATCTTGTTCGCCACCGAACCGTCGGCGGTGATGCGGTCGGCACCGACCATGACGCAGTCGACCTGTTCGGTGGCCATCGCCCAGGCGGCCGCGGAGTCGATGGTCAGCCGGTGCGGTATCCCGGCCTGGGCCAGCTCCCATGTGGTCAGCCGGGCGCCCTGCAGAAGCGGACGCGTCTCGTCGACCAGGACCTCGGCGACCTTTCCTCGCGCGTGCAACTCCATCACCGCCCCGAGCGCGGTGCCGACGGCGGTGGCCGCAAGCCGGCCGGCGTTGCAGTGCGTGAGCACCCGCAGCGGCCGGTCGGGACACAGCATCGACACCAAATCAGCGGTGTGGGCGGACAGCCGCCGGTTGACCTCGGCGTCCTCGGCGAGCATCAGCTGCGCCTCGGCGAGCACAGCGTCGGCGCCGGCCAGCAGCGCGGACAGCGCCCGCCGCACGCCCCAGGCCAGGTTCACCGCCGTCGGACGGGCCGACGCGATCCGCTCCGCGGCCGCCGTCACCGCGAGTGTGTCGTCGCGGTGCGCGCGGGCGGCCAGCGCAACACCGAAGGCGCCGGCTACCCCGAGAGCCGGTGCACCGCGGATGGCCAGCGTTTTTATCGCCTCGATCAGGTCGTCCACCGAGGAGATCCGCAGCCAGCGCACCTCGTGCGGAAGCGCGCGCTGGTCGATGGCCAGCACCACGCCGTCGGCCCACCCCACGGTGGTCTCACCAGTCGTCACACGCCCATCCAACCCTGCAAGCAACGCCCTCGACAGGACAACCATGCCGATCTGGAGAACAATGATCCGATGCGACTGCTTTTAACACTTGCCGGCGCCGCCGTGGCCGTCGGCCTGGCCGGTCCAGCCCTTGCGGATCCGCCGCCACCAAGCGTGCCGGACAACCCCGCCGCCGACGCGACGTTCCTGGACTCGTTGAACAAAGCCGGCATGACCTACAGCAACGGCCCGAGTGCGATCAAGGCGGGCAAATTCGCGTGCGACATGATGAACGCCGGAGCTGCCGAGAAAGATGTCGTCGACAAGCTGAGCATGCTCAACCCCGGATTGAACTCAGGTGGCGCGATGAAGTTCGCGGCCCTGGCGTCGAGCGCGTACTGCCCGGACTATTTGAACAAGTCGAGCGCGCCGGACAAGCCGCAGAATCAGGGGCCATTCGGCGGCGGCATGTTCGGCCGCTAGATCCTCCTGTGAGGCTCAGCCCCTGAGCGCGGTGCGAAATCTGTCCCGGTACGCCTTCGGTGAAACGCCGAGGCTGCTGACAAACGCGCGCCGAAGGGATTCGGTGCTGCCAAAGCCTGCGAGATGAGCGGCGTCGGTGACGGTCCGGCCAGCGTCCAGCGCGGCACGGGCGGCATCGATTCGGACCATTTCGACGTAGTCGGCAGGAGTCGTGCCGAGTTCGGATTTAAAGAGGCGGGTGAGCTGACGCGTACTGAGCGAGGCCCGCGCGGCGAGGGCGCCCACGCTGTGATCCGAGGCAGGGTCGGCGGCAATTGCGTCGGTGACGTCTCGCAGCGCGGACTGCGGCGGAGGATGCGCCTCGACCAGAGTCGAAAACTGTGATTGGCCGCCCGCGCGTTTGAGATACACCACCAACCAGCGAGCCACGTCCCGCACGAGTTCCGCGCCGTAATCCTGTTCGACCAAAGCGAGGGCGAGGTCGATGCCGGACGAGATCCCGGCCGAAGTGAAGACATTTCCGTCTTGGACGAAAATTGCGTCCGGCTCGACGGCAATGTCCGGAAACGCCCGGGCAAGCGACCGCGTCTCCCGCCAGTGCGTGGTGGCACGACGACCGCTGAGCAGACCGGCCTGGGCAAGGATGAACGAGCCCGTGCAGATGGACGCCATGCGCCGGGTTCGAGTCGCCAGGGACTTGACCGCCGCAACGAGATCGGGATCAATCGCCCGAGCCGGCAGGGTGTCGCTGCCGGCAACCATGACGGTATCGGCGGACTCGATCGTCGCGATGCTGTCGGTGACGCCCAGGCGTGTTCCGATCGAGGTCGTCACGTCACGCCCATCGACCGACGAGATCTTCAGCTGATAAGCCCCGCCGAATCGGTTGGCCTCGGCGAAGACTTCGGCAGCCCCGGCGACGTCCAGCAGCGTCACGTCATCGAAGACCACGATGACCACCACCCTGGACCGCCCATCGGCTGCTGCCACGCAGCCCATTGTGTCGGTTTTTGTGGGCAAGACGACTCGAAACCCGTTGTCGGCGGGGTCACGGCCGGCGCAGATTTGTAGGCAGCTTGCACAATCAAGGAGGACTGACGATGACCACTCAATCGATTCACACCATTGCCGACGTGGCAATTCCGGACACCGCGCTGGTACGCGAGGCGACCGACTTCATTCGCAGCGCCGAAGACCAGCTGCTGTTCGACCATTCCCGTCGTGTGTTCCTGTTCGGGGCGTTGCGAGGACGCCGCCTCGGGCTAGAACCGGACCTCGAGCTGCTCTATGTCGGGGCGATGTTCCACGACCTCGGCCTGACCGACGCCTATCGCGACTCGACGCTGCGCTTCGAAGTCGACGGGGCCAACGCGGCCCGGAACTTCTTGCTGGAGCGCGGTGTCGATGCCGCAGATGCCCGCAAGGTGTGGCTGAGCATCGCGTTGCACACCACGCCAGGCGTGCCAACGTTTCTCGAGCCGGAGATCGCCTTGGTCAACGCCGGTGTGGAAACCGACGTCATCGGTATCGGCCGAGACGAGCTCGCGCCCGAAGCTATCGACGCGGTCGTTGCGGCCCACCCGCGTCCCGACTTCAAGAACCGGATTCTGGCGGCGTTCAACGACGGTATGAAGCATCGTCCGGACACCACCTTCGGCACGATGAACGACGACGTGCTGGCGCACTTCGACCCTGCGTTCCAGCGGCAAGATTTCGTCGAGCTGATCCGCAACAACAGCTGGCCCGAATAGCGGGAAGGGGAAGACCAATGGAGATCCACAAAGCGCTCTACACGACCCGGATGATGCGGCGGTTGAGGCCCGACCCGATTCCGCTGGAAGTCCAGGCCCGCATCCTGGATGCGGCCGTCCGCGCGCCCAATGGGGCCAATACTCAGCGTTGGCACTTTGTCGCCGTTGACGATCGGGACCTCATCGCCGAGTTTGCCGAACTCTTCCGACGAGCCCGCGCCCTGGAATACGAGAAGTTCAGCACAGGAACGGGACCGATGGTCGCGCCCGCCCCTGGCAGGGACCCCGAGGATCACGCCGAAACGATGCGTCGAATCAAGGAATCGGGCGACTACCTTGCCGACCATTTCGAAGAGATTCCCCTGCTGCTCTTCGTTTTTGCCATCGACGACCTCGGCGGCGCCAACATCTACCCGGCGATCTGGAGCGTCCTGCTCGCTGCTCGGGCCGAGGGCGTCGGCGGCGTCATGACGCTGGTGCTCCGCAATTTCGAGGACCGGGTGAACGAGCTGCTTGGCGTGCCGGTGGAGGAAGGGTGGAACATGTCGGCGATGCTGACACTCGGCTACCCGCGCGGCAAGTGGGGCGTCGCCGCGAATCGGCATCCCGTGCATGAGGTTTCGTCTCGCAACGGCTGGAATACGCCGTTTGGTGTCGAAGTACCGCAGCCGCTGTGGCCGCCTCGCGATGACGCCATGGGCACCTTGGCGGCGGTTGGATGAGCTGACTGCCGCCATGAAAGCGATCGTCGCTCGTGACCGTGCCGCGGGTCTCGACGGGCTTTGCCTCGCCGAGATGCCCTACCCGCATGTCGCCGAAAACGACGTCATCGTCCGGGTGCACGCCGCCGGCTTCACCCGAGGCGAACTCGACTGGCCGTCGACCTGGATCGACCGGGCAGGTCGCGACCGGGCACCTACCATTCCGGGTCACGCCGTCTCAGGAGTGATCGCCGAGCTGGGCTACGGCACAACAGGTTTGACTATCGGGCAACGGGTATTCGGGATCACTGACTGGGCCCGCAACGGCACGCTCGCCGAATATGTCGCGGTGGAGGCCCGCAATCTTGCGCCGCTGTCGACAGATATCGACGACATTGCGGCCGCCGCGCTGCCCATTGCCGGGTTGACCGCATGGCAGGGATTGTTCGATCACGCGCAGCTTGTCACCGGCCAGACCATTCTGGTCCACGGCGCCGGCGGTGCTGTCGGTGGTATCGCGGTGCAACTCGCCCGCGATGCGGGAGCACGCGTGATCGGTAGCGGTCGCACCCAACAGCGCGACACAGTGTTGGGCCTTGGCGCCCACGTATTCGTGGATTTACAGCAGGATCGGCTCGAGGATGTCGGCGAGCTCGACGTGGTGTTCGACGTCATCGGCGGTGACGTCCTCGCGCGCTCAGCGCGATTGATCCGTCCTGGTGGCGCGCTGATCTCTGTCGCCGAACCACCGCAGGTTCTGCCCGGCCGCGGGAGGGCGATTTTTTTCGTCGTCGAGCCGGACCGGGCAGGCCTGATGGCCTTGGAGCAGCGGGTTCGCGACGGCCGGTTGCGGCCTATCGTCGGCGCGGTGTGTTCACTGGCTGAAGTGCCGTCGGCGTTCGCGTCCGCGCGTCCTAGCCGGGGCACAACCATCGTTGACCTGGCTCCCCCGGGTGGACTCGAACCACCAACCCTCCGGTTAACAGCCGAATGCTCTGCCAATTGAGCTACAGGGGACTGCTTGGTGCCCGCGAACGTGGCGCGGACCGAGTGATGACTCTAGCGTACCGGCGCGCGCTCGCCCAACCAGACCGTTCGCCCGCCGAGCGGCGGGTGTCGGCCGTCATGGGGCAGGATGGATACACATCGATCAATCGTTTGAGGGGACCGTTTTGATCCGCTACGCCATCGCGTTGGGACTGGGCTACGTGTTGGGCACGAAGGCCGGTCGGCGTCGCTACGAGCAGATCGTGGGCACCTACCGAGCGTTGACCAGCAGTCCCGCCGCAAAATCGGTGATCGACAGCGGTCGGCGCCGTCTCGCTAATCGGGTGTCGCCGGACACCCGGATGGTGACGCTGACCGAGATCGACGACAACACGACCGTCATCGAAGACTTCAGGCGGTGAGGTCGTCCCCGCTGGCCTGCTCGAGCAGGCTGCGGCGGTAGGCCTCCATCGCGACCAGGTCGCCGAACAGCGCGTGGTATTCGTCGCCCTGCTCGACCGGCGACATCCGTTGCAGCTTGGACTTGACGTCCGCGATCTGCCGGCCGATCCACACCTCTTGCAGGCGGGCCAGCACGCCGGCGATGTAGCGCGGCAGCTTCTCGTCGTCCTCGATCTTGATGGCCTCGACGCCGAGCTCGTTGATCAGCCCAGCCGCGGCGGGCGACAGCGCTTTCTGGCGCACTGCGTCGAGCCACTCCGCTCCCCCGATACCTGCCGCGGTGCCGCCGGCCGCTTCGATCGCCGTGCACACCGCCGCGTAGCCGGGGTGGGTGAAGCTCTCCACGGTGAGCGAGTCGAACACCGGTCCGGCCAGCGCCGGGTATTGCAACGCAGACTTGAGCGCCTCGCGCTGCGGCCACAGCGTGGGGTCGTTCGGGTTGGGCCGCGGCACGGCCGGTTTCGAACCGGCTTCACCCTGTCCGGGCTGGCGGCGGGGTTTGTTACGGCCTTGCGCGGTGGGGTTTTTCGCCTCTTCGCGGACGCGGCCGATCACTTGCGCGACGTCGGGCCAGCCGACCCAGCCAGCGAGTTGGCGCGCATACTCATCCCGCAACGTCGGGTCTTTGATCTGGGCGACGATCGGGACGCAGCGCCGCAGGGCGGACACCCGGCCCTCGGCGCTGTCCAGGTCGATGTCGTTGAGAGTGGTGCGGATGGCGAACTCGAACAACGGAGTTCGCCGCGCGACCAGATCGCGTAACGCGCCGTCACCGGACTTGAGCCGCAAGTCGCACGGGTCCATGCCGTCGGCCGCGACAGCGACGAACGACTGGCCCGCGAGTTGCTGTTCACCGGAGAACGCCTTGAGCGCCGCCGCCCGGCCCGCCTCGTCACCGTCGAAGACGTAGATGAGTTCACCGCGAAAGAAGTTGTCGTCCATCATGAGTCGGCGCAGCATCGACAGGTGCTCGTCGCCGAAGGCGGTGCCACACGAGGCGACCGCGGTGGTCACTCCGGACAGGTGCATCGCCATCACGTCGGTGTAGCCCTCGACCACGACGGCCTGATGCCCCTTGGCGATGTCGCGCTTGGCCAGGTCGATGCCGAACAACGCCGAAGACTTCTTGTACAGCAACGTCTCTGGCGTGTTGACGTACTTGGCTTCCATCTGGTCGTCGTCGAACAACCGTCGCGCGCCGAACCCGATCACTTCGCCGGCCGACGACCGGATCGGCCACAACAGCCGGCGGTGGAACCGGTCCATCGGTCCACGGCGGCCTTCTCGGGACAGGCCAGCCGCCTCGAGCTCCTTGAACTCGAAACCTTTGCGCAGCAGGTGTTTTGTCAGCGTGTCCCAGCCCGACGGGGCAAAGCCGCAACCGAAGCGGCGGGCGGCGTCGGCATCGAAGTTGCGCTCGGTCAGATACGCGCGGGCCGGCTGCGCTTCGGGCGACTCGAGTGCGGCCGCGTAGAACGACTGCGCCTCGGCGTTGGCGGCGATCAGCCGGCTGCGACTCCCCCGGTCACGCTGGACGTTGGTGGCCGCGGCACCGGTGTAGGTGATGGTGTGACCGACTCGGTCGGCCAGCAACTCGACTGCTTCGACGAAGCTGACGTGCTCGATCTTCTGGACGAAGGCATACACGTCACCTCCCTCGCCGCAGCCGAAGCAGTGGAAGTGGCCGTGGTTGGGCCGCACGTGAAACGACGGCGACTTCTCGTCGTGGAAGGGGCAGAGCCCCTTCATCGAATCCGCGCCGGCCCTGCGCAGTTGGACGTAGTCGCCGACGACGTCCTCGATGCGGACGCGCTCGCGGATCGCGGCGATGTCGCGATCGGAGATGCGGCCGGCCATCGGGACAGTGTAGAGCGCTCGGGTCTGTTAGCCCGTCCCGATCACGCCGCAGGCCAATCGCTTCTCGGCGTCGGGGCTGCCCTCGGCGCCATGCAGCAGGAGCGCCGTCTTGGCGCCGGCCAGCAGGTCGTCCTTGGTGAAGGCGTCGGTGGTGGTCACCAGGTACGCCGCGCCGTCCTGACGCACCTCCAACGGGTCGAGGTCTCCGCTCATCGGCTCACCGGTGTGGCCCGGCGCTTGATAGTGCATGCCGGCCGACAGGAAGTCGCCCGTCTTACCCGGGTCCATCGGGTCGACGGAATTCGGCTCGCATTTGCCGACGCTGTGGATGTGCATGTTGTGAAAACCGGGCGCCAGGATGTGGTCGGCGGTGGTCTTGACCGTGACGGTGGCGTAGCCGTTGGCGAACTCGAACGTGGCGGTGGCCACCGAGCGCCCGTCAGCGGTGTGCAGCTGCGCGGTGAGGGTTTGACCGCTTGGCGCCGCAGTGCCGGACGGCGCAGTACCCGACTCCGGAGCGCCCGACGCCTTCGTCCATGGCGTCGGCGCGTTCGACGACGTCGCGGTGGACGGGTCCTGGTGCGGGCTACACGCAGAGAGCACGACGGACAGGGCGGCGAGGGCGAGCGAAGACTTGACCATGGCCAAGACCCTAGTCCCGCCGTTTACGGCTGCGCGGCCGCGATCCGTTCGAGGCGTCCTTCGGTGTACGAAGCGATCTGATCGACGATCACGCGTAACCGCCCGGCGTCGTCGGCGGCGGCGTTGAAGGCCGGCGCGTAGATCGGGTCCAGGGTGTTCGGCGCGCCGGCCAGCAGTGCCTCGGCCACCCCGTGGATGCATTCCCGTTGCCGCGCTTGGATTTCCTGGTGACGCGGATCGGACATGATGAACTGCAGGGCCAGCGTCTTGAGCAGGGCCACCTCGGCGCGCACCACATCAGGCACCGAGAGCTCGGCGTCGTAGCGGGCCAGCGGTTCGGGGCCGGCGTCGGCGCGGGTGGCTGCGATGGCCGCCGACGCGAACCGGCCCACCAGCTCACTGGTCATCTGCTTGAGCGCCACCGCCGCCGACAGTGTGGCGTCGTACTTGCCGATCGCGGCGACGACGGGAAGCCCCGCCAACCGGTGCGCGGCGGCCCTCAGGTCGTCGGCGCGTACCCCCGCGAAATCACGCTCTCCTAGCCTGGCCAAGTTGGCGGCCTCGTCGTCGTCGGCGAGCACGCGCAGGTCGATCCGGCCGGACACGACGCCGTCCTCGATGTCGTGCACCGAATAGGCGACGTCGTCCGCCCAGTCCATTACCTGAGCTTCCAGGCAGGGTCGACCGGCGGGTGCGCGATCGCGCATCCATCCCGCGGTGTCGCTGTCGATGTCGTAGAAGCCGAATTTGCGACGATGCTGATCGCGCGGCCACGGATACTTGGTGACCGCGTCGAGCGCCGCCCGGGTCAGGTTGAGCCCGACGCTGCGTCCTTGTGCGTCAAGGACTTTAGGTTCCAGGCCAGTCAGGATCCGGAAATTCTGCGCGTTCCCCTCGAAGCCGCCGCACGCGGCCGCGAATTCGTCGAGGGCCTGCTCGCCGTTGTGACCGTAGGGCGGATGCCCGATGTCGTGAGCCAACCCGGCCATGTCGACCAGGTCGGGATCGCAACCCAGCCCGATGGCCATCCCCCGACCGATCTGGGCGACCTCCAGTGAATGGGTCAGCCGCGTGCGCGGGGTGTCGCCTTCGCGCGGCCCGACGACCTGAGTCTTGTCGGCGAGCCGACGCAGCGCCGCACTGTGCAGGACCCTGGCCCGGTCGCGGGCGAAGTCCGTCCGGGTCTGCCCCTCGGTGCCCGGCAGGCCCGCGGTTTTCGGCGCCTCGGGCACCACTCGCTCGCGGTCGAAGTCGTCGTAGGGGTCTTGCTGCGTCATCGACCCACAGTCTGCCAGGAACGATTCAGCGTGCCGTGTGGGGCGGATTCACCCCGGCCCCGGCGACATAGAGTGTCGAGGATGGCGATCATGCCGCATTGCGTGGTATGCGGATTCGACAGCGGCGCGACGGTAGCGGGAGACGTAGAGTTCGCCGACTACCGCGACGGCTGGCGGCCACCGACTCATCCCGATGGATCACCGCTTGTCGGATGGTCGAACGATCTCGGAGTGACCGCGCCGGACGGTGTCGGGCTCTTTTGTGCACGCCATCTGAAACAAGCGCGCCGGTTGCGGCATCTGACCGCCCAACAGGCCGTCGAGCGAATGCGACATCAGCCGAACATCGGGCGATCGAGGTTTGTCCGGGCGAAAGCCCTCCTGTGCCGGCGGACGAACTAAGCCCGTCAGCCGGCGACGCCGCCCTTGTCAGGACGCCGCAACGTTGCCAACACGTCCTCAAGGTGAGGGTCATCCCAGCCATGGATTCGCAACGCGGCGCCGGAGCGCTTGTTATAGGGCTGGTCGAAGACGATATGACGCCAGGCGGCCTGGCCGTTGTTCGTGTCGACTTCCGGCCGATCGTCGATCAGGGCAATTCCGTTGTGGCGGAATTTCTCCCTGTCGATGATCGCCTCACGGACCACTACTTGACCGAAGAGCGGCACGAAGTGGCGCCGCAACCATGCCACTTTGGCGTGAACGGATTGGCTGTTTCGCGACAATGGTGCCGTACACACGCGTGGTCGATAGCCGGCGTCGAGTAAGCGCTGCCAGCCCGCTATCGCCCCGTCGACGAGCGGCAGGTTGAGAAAGAAATCTGGCTGGCTGGTGATGAATTCGATGTCGGCGACGTGGCGCGGATAGTCCTCGACGATGTGGAAATTCTCGCGGACGCGGCGCTCGACTTGTGGCGCAAGGTGATTCAACACCGCGGTGTCGTAATCTGCCAGCACCCCATCCATGTCGACCAATACGACATTGTCAGTGCTGATCATCGCGGTTGTGCGCCAAATTGCGCAGGAAGCGAGCGGGCCAGGAACGCTTGCGCATCGCCGAGCACCGTGTCTGGAGTCATCGTGGTCGTGTCGATGAGGACGGCGGGGATGCCGGCGAATGGCGCTAGCACTTCGACGCCTGCGTTCACGGATTCGTAGAATCTCAACGTCTCCCGGTGCTGTTCGACGATGAACTCGAGGGTCTCGTACTTGTCGCCGTTCCGGTCTGCGGCGATTCGACTGAACGCGACGTTCGGCTCGGCGATCAGGTAGATGGTGGCCGAAGGACGTTCGAGTTCTGAAGGGCGCAGCAACGCGTCGGCCTCCTCATAGGTGACGCCCTGCACGGCTCCGAACACGAAGTTGTCCATCCAGCCACGCTGCGACAGCAGCACGCGATGCGTCCGGCGCCAATCCCGAATCAGGCAATTGGTCAATCGAGCGTCGGCCGCGAACAACAACCGGTCGGTGTGGACGTCTCCGAAGGCTGTTCCCGCGCCCGAAAGGGTCAGACCATCGCGCACAAACCGATGATGCGGCAAGCGAAATCGATATGTAGTTGATTGCGCAGCCAACGCATCCAACAATGTCGTCTTACCCGAGCCATCCAACCCGGTGACCGTAATCCAGGGCGCTACGGGTGAATTCGCGTGCGGTTCGCTGGCACTGGGCGTTGGCAGCTCGGCCCCGCGCATGCTCGGTGAAGCCCTATCCTTGCTCGGCGCGAGGAAACGATTGAGGCTCTGCCATGACAGGCACTTCCGATCATTCCAGTGCGGCCCCCGGGCGAATGCCAAGTCTTGTGACATCCGATCCGCAGGTCAAGTCAACGGCTGTACCGACCCGCTTCGCCACGGCACTACATTGGCGAGCATGAGCACCTTCCGCCGCCGGATCGCCGTGTTCATGGCGATGCTGATCGCCGCCCTCACTGTCGCGCCGTCGGCCACCGCCCAGCCCCCGTTCCGGCTGCCCAGCTACATCACCGACGACGCCCACGTGCTCAACAACGCCGACCGCTCGGCGATCCAGTCGGCCAGCGCAAAGCTGTACGCCGACCGTCGCATTCAGTTGTGGGTGGTGTTCGTCGACGACTTCTCCGGGCAACCGGCCCAGAGCTGGGCCGAGCAGACCGTGGGTCTGAGCGATCTCGGCGACTTCGGCGCGGTGCTGGCGGTGGCGACCGTCGATCATGCCTATGCATTCCTGGTCCCGCGCCGGGTCAAGACGATCGACGCCGGCCAGGTCGACGATCTGCGGCGCAACCAGATCGAGCCCGCGTTGCGCCGCGGTGACTGGAGCGGTGCGGCGGTCGCGGCGGCCAACGGCCTGGACCGCGGGCCACAGTCGCCGAGTTCGGCGCCGCTGTTGATCGGGTTGGGCGTCATCCTGGTCGCGGTACTGGCGCTCTACCTGGTCACTCGTTGGCGGCGCCGCCGGCGGCGGGCCGCGGAACTGGCCGCGGCGCAGCGGGTCGACGCCACCGACCCCGATGCGTTGGCCAGCCTGTCGCTGGGCGCCCTGGACGACCTCTCGCGGTGGAAAGTCGTCGACGTCGACAATGCGGTTCGCACCAGCGCCAACGAACTCGCGCTGACGGTCGAGGAGTTCGGCGAGAAGCGAACCGAGCCGTTCACCCGCGCGGTCGACGCGGCCAAGGCCGCGCTGGCCCAGGCGTTCACTGTGCGTCAACAACTCGACGACGCGATCCCCGAAACCCGCACGCAGCGTCGCGACCTGCTGACCGAAGTCATCGTCGCCGCCGTGCGGGCCGACCGTGAACTGGAATCCCAGCGGGAAGCGTTCGAGGAGATGCGCGACTTGGTGGTCAATGCCCCGGCGCGGCTGGACACCCTGACCCAACAGGTCGTCGAGCTGACCGCCCGCATCGAACCCGCCGAACAGCGAATGACCCAGCTGCACGACGAATTCGCGTCCTCCGCGCTCGCCTCGGTGGTCACCAACGTCGCCACCGCCAAGGACCGGCTGGCCTTCGCCGAGCAGAACCTCAGCCAGGCCCGCGAGAAGGCGGCCAAGCCGGTCAGCGGGGAGCAGAGCGCACTCGTCGACGCCGTCCATGCCGCGGAATCGGCACTGGGACAAGCACGGTCGTTGCTCGACGCGGTCGACAACGCCGCCAGCGACATCCGGCACGCCGTCGCCACCCTGCCGGCGCTGATCACCGATATCCAGTCCGGGATCGGGCAGGCCGATGCGGCGCTGACCGGCACCCAGCGAACCAGGGCGCCGCATCTGCGTGACTTGGCCGCCGCCCGGGACGCGGCGTCTCGCGCGCTGGACACCGCGCGTGCCAGCGGCAGCGCGGATCCGCTCACCGCGTTCAGCACGCTCACCAAGATCAACGCCGACCTGGATCGGCTGCTGGCCACCGTCGCCGAGGAGCAGGCCGCGGCCGAACGGCTCAGCCGAACGCTGGACCAGGCGTTGTTCAGCGCGCAGTCGCGGGTGCGCGCCGTGTCCGACTATGTCGACAATCGCCGTGGCAGCGTCGGGCCTGAGGCCCGGACCCGGCTGGCCGAAGCGAGTCGTCAGCTCGATGCCGCGCAGGAGCAGAAGACGACCGACCTGAACGCCGCAATCACCCTCGCCAACAAGGCCGCATCGCTGGCCACCGAGGCCCAATCCCTGGCGGAGTCGGACGTGCAATCCGCGCAGCTGGCGTACACGTCGCGGTACGGCGGTGGCGGCCACGCCGGAGCAATGATGGGCGGCATCATCATCGGCGACATGCTCGGCGACGCGATGCGCGGGGGCTTCGGCGGCGGATGGGGCGGCGGCTACGGCGACGGATGGGGCCCAACCTCGTTCGGAGGTTCGGACTCGTCCGACGGTGGCTTCATGGGTGGCGGCGGCCGGTTCTGATCAGCGCCTCCGCCTGAAAGTGGTGGACGCGGCAGCTCACCACGCCCTAGTGAGCCGCCGCGTCGACCGGCTCATCATATTGATCGCGTGACCAATAGTGCAAGATATTCCGGAAAATTGGACGCTCAGCAGCCCAACAGCCGCGAGCTCAGATAGTCGACGACCCCGTCGATCGACACCCGCTCCTGCGTCATCGCGTCGCGTTCCCGAATGGTGACGGCGTGGTCGTCGAGCGAATCGAAGTCCAAGGTCACGCAGAACGGAGTGCCGATCTCGTCCTGGCGCCGATACCGACGGCCGATCGCGCCGGCGTCGTCGAACTCGACGTTCCAGTACTTGCGCAGCTCGGCGGCCAGCTCGCGGGCTTTGGGGCTCAGGTCGGCGTGCCGGGACAGCGGCAGCACCGCTGCCTTCACCGGCGCCAGCCGCGGATCGAGCCGCAACACCGTGCGCTTGTCCACTCCGCCTTTGGCGTTGGGGGCTTCGTCCTCGTGATACGCGTCGATCAAGAACGCCATGAACGACCGGGTGAGCCCGGCTGCCGGCTCGATCACGTACGGCGTGTAGCGGGTGTCGTTGGCCTGGTCGTAGTACGACAGGTCGACTCCGGAATGCTTTGCGTGCGTTGACAAGTCGAAGTCGGTGCGGTTGGCCACACCTTCGAGCTCACCCCACGGATTGCCCGAGAAGCCGAACTTGTACTCGATGTCGACGGTGCGGTCCGAGTAGTGCGACAGCTTTTCTTTCGGGTGTTCGTAGAGCCGCAGGTTCTCGGGGTTGATGCCCAGGTCGATGTACCACTGCCGCCGGGTGTCGATCCAATACTGGTGCCATTGCGGCGCGGTCGACGGCTCGACGAAAAACTCCATCTCCATCTGCTCGAATTCGCGGGTACGGAAGATGAAGTTGCCCGGCGTGATTTCGTTGCGGAAGCTCTTGCCGATCTGGCCGATACCGAACGGCGGCTTGCGGCGTGACGTGGTCACCACGTTGGCGAAGTTCACGAAGATGCCCTGCGCGGTTTCCGGACGCAGGTAGTGCAGACCCTCTTCGGTCTCGATCGGACCGAGGTAGGTCTTGAGCATCATGTTGAAGTCACGCGGCTCGGTCCACTGCCCCTTGGTGCCGCAATCGGGACAGACGATCTCGCTCATCGGGACCTCTTCGGGCTGGACGCCCTTTTTGAGGGCGTAGGCCTCCTGCAAGTGGTCCTGCCGGTGGCGCTTGTGGCAGTTCATGCATTCGACGAGCGGGTCGTTGAACACCTCGACGTGGCCCGAGGCCACCCACACCGCGCGCGGCAGGATGATCGACGAGTCCAATCCGACGACGTCATCGCGGCCGGTGACCACCGAACGCCACCACTGCCGCTTGATGTTCTCCTTGAGCTCCACGCCCAGCGGCCCGTAGTCCCATGCCGATTTCGTGCCACCGTAGATCTCGCCGGCGGGATAGACCAGGCCGCGCCGTTTGGCGAGGTTGACGACGGTGTCGATGACGGACGCCACGAGCTGAGCACTCCTGTTGTTGTGAAGGTGTCATTTTTTAGGCGGGACGATCCGCCATCGTAGCCATCGACTAGCGGCTCTTTGACATGCGTGGTTGTGCATGTGACAGTGGAGGCAGCATGTCTGTGTCATCCTCCACCGCAGCTGACGGTGACGAATTCGTCGGCGAGCACCAACACGGCGACTCCGCGGAACTGCCCGCACCCCCGGCACGAGAAATCCTGGATGCCGCCGGTGAGCTGCTGCGGGCGCTCGCCGCGCCGGTACGCATCGCTATCGTGCTGCAACTGAACGAGGCCGCACGGTGTGTACATGAGCTGGTCGACGCGCTCGGCGTGCCGCAGCCGCTGGTGAGCCAACACCTGAAGATCCTCAAGGCGGCGGGCGTGGTCGCCGGTGAACGGTCCGGGCGCGAGGTGCTCTACCGGCTGGCCGATCACCACCTGGCGCACATCGTGGTCGACGCCGTCGCGCATGCCGGAGAGGACAAATGACCTCGGCAGGTGCGGGCGTGCGGGCCACCCGGCAGCGCGCGGCCATCGCCGGCCTGCTCGACACCCTCGATGAGTTCCGTTCCGCCCAAGAGCTGCACGACGAACTGCGGCAGCGCGGCGAGAACATCGGGCTGACCACCGTGTATCGGACGCTGCAAGCGATGGCCGCCGCCGGCCTGCTCGACACGTTGCGCAACGACACCGGCGAGTCGGTGTATCGCCGTTGCTCCGACCACCATCACCATCACCTGGTCTGCCGCAGTTGCGGGTCGACGGTCGAGGTGGGCGACCGCGAGGTCGAGGAGTGGGCTGCCGACGTGGCCGCCAAGCACGGGTTCTCCGACGTCAGTCACACCATCGAGATCTACGGCACCTGCTCGGACTGCGGCTGACGCGTCAGGGAGCGTCCTTGGTCATTTTCAGCGGCACGGGATACGAGTCGAGTGGATTGTCCTTGCCGCACGGCGGAATGTCCGCGGTTGACCAATAGCGGCCTTCCAGGGTGTCGGGGTTCCAGCTGTAGTGCTTTGTTCCGGGCACCGACGTTCCGTCGCCGCATTGGATCGCGGCCCCCACGTGCATGTCGATGATCCAATTGTTGCCGACATAGCGAGCGGTGGCCCGCCGTCTGGACCCTTCGCCGCCCATCTCAGCCGTCGCGCAACCAGCACCGCAGGGGGTGAAAACCCACGTCTCGGGCGTCGTGTCGTCCGGGTCGCCGGCGACGACTTGATAGTGGCCTGCCATCGTCGGCATCGGCTCTGGGGCAACCGATGTCGGGCTATGGCTCGTACCTGCCGGGCGCGGAGTTCCGGCGACGGGCGGTCCACCGCAGCTCAGTGTCGGCAGCAGCGTCAGGGCCAGCACCACAACCCGCCTCGTCGACACGGCGTCGGGAACCATGCCGCATTTTATCGGTGTTGCGCACGCGCGGAATACGCGTTTACGGGCGGTCCAGCAGCGTCGCGCGGATCTCGGCGCCCTTGTCGAGCACCATCAAGGTCAGCGTGCGTAGCGCCTCGTCGCCCAGGCCGTTGCCCGGGAAGTTGTAGCGCAGGATCAGATCGGCCGACTTGCCTGGCTTCTCGATCAGCGCCACCGACCCCAGAAGCGTCGAACGCGCCTGCTCGGCGACCGTATCGCGAAGCTTCTTGTTCACCGGTAGATCCCACGCGATCACCTGAGTCAGCGACACGAGGTCGAGATCGTCGGTAATCGGCACCACCCGCAGCGACGCGATCGTCCCGTCATGGTGAACCGTCACCGCGCCGTCGGTTTCGGCGTCGGCGCGTAGGACCTCGGCCAGGACATTGAGCAAACGGTCCTCCAGCGACGCCATCAGTCACACCTGCCTCGTGAGTCACCGATCGGCCATGACCGTCGATGTGCCCGCCTCTGAGCGAATGTGGCCGGAATTCGCTCGAAGGTGGGCACAGTGGCTACCCGCTCGAAGCGGATACATGTGTGACCGGAGTGGCTCCAACTCCGGCGAGGGCTACGCATCACGCCGTCCCAAACCGTCTGTGCCGCAACGCATACTCCTCACAGGCCGCCCAGAGGTTGCGGCGATCGTAATCGGGCCAGAGCGTGTCCTGGAAGACGTACTCCGCGTACGCCGCTTGCCAAAGCATGAAGTTGCTGGTCCGCTGCTCCCCCGAGGTGCGCAGCAGCAGGTCCACGTCGGGGATGTCCGGGCGCTGCAGGTGGCGGGCGACGGTCGCCTCGTTGACCCGTTCCGGATTCAGCGTGCCCGCCGCGGCTGCCCGGGCGATTTCCCTTGCTGCCTCAGCGATTTCAGTGCGGCCACCGTAGTTGACGCAGTAGTTCACGGTGATGACGTCGTTGTGGAGAGTGAGTTCTTCGGCCACCGCGAGCTCGTGGATGACGCTGCGCCACAGCCGAGGACGCGACCCGACCCACCGGATCTTCACGCCCATCTCGTTGAGGTTGACTCGACGACGGCGCAC
The DNA here is from genome assembly GCF_022430545.2 of Mycobacterium paraterrae. Lineage (NCBI taxonomy): Bacteria > Bacillati > Actinomycetota > Actinomycetes > Mycobacteriales > Mycobacteriaceae > Mycobacterium > Mycobacterium paraterrae. Next base: position 5,326,164 of record NZ_CP092488.2, read on the forward strand.
GACGTCCCGGTTGAACCCCATCAGGAAGCGCACTTCGTCGGCCGACCGCTTCCAGTTCTCGGTGGAGAACGCGTAGAGGCTGAGCCATTTGATGCCCAATTCGATTGCGCCGCAGACGATATCGATAACGACCGCCTCACCCATCTTGTGGCCCTCGACCCTGGGCAGGCCGCGTTGCGTGGCCCAGCGGCCGTTTCCGTCCATCACGATCGCCACGTGGTTGGGCAGCTGCTCTGCCGGTATCGACGGGGCGGCCGCCTTGGAGATGTGCTGCGGCGGCCGGCGGGGTCCACCGTCCGGTGCGGGCGGCAACTCGGGAAACACCACCGGCCACGTCGAGAGGTCGGGGAAGACCGGGTAGTCGTCAGGCGCTGGGGGGAGCTGCGGGAAGTCGGACCTCCGCTTGCGCTCAGCCCTGCGCGCTGAGCGGCTCACCCGGCTCGTCTCCATGCGCCACATCCTGCCGGACCAGAGTTACCCGGCGGTCGAGCAGGCTGCGATCTATGCGATCCATCGGATCGCCGCGTCGCATCCGTTCCACCAACGGCAGCGTTCGCAGTTGTCGCTCCAGGTGCCACTGCAGATGGGCGGCCACCAGCCCGCTGACCTGACCGCGGGCCGACTGCGGCGCGCCCTCCGCGGCCTCCCAATCGCCATCGCGCAGCGCCGCCATCAGGTCCAGCACGCCCAGCGGCGGGGTCGTCGCCCCGGCCGGGCGGCAGTAGGTGCAGACGCTGCCACCCGCCGCGACGTGAAAAGCCCGGTGCGGGCCCGGCGTGGCGCAGCGCGCGCATTCAGTCAGCGCCGGGGCCCAGCCGGCAATGCCCATGGCGCGCAGCAGATACGCGTCCAGCAGCAGCTCGCGAGGCCGGCTGCCGTCGGCGACCGCCCGCAGCGCGCTGACCGTGAGGCGGTGCAGTTCCGGTGCCGGCGCCCGCTCCTCGCCGGCGAGGCGCTCGGCGGTCTCCAGCATCGCGCATGCGCTGGTGTAGCGGCCGTAGTCGCTGACGATGTCAGTGGCGAACGCGTCCAGGGAGACGACCTGCGTGACGATGTCGAGATTACGGCCCGGGTGCAGCTGGACGTCGATGTGTGCGAACGGTTCCAGTCGCGCACCGAACTTGCTGCGGGTGCGGCGCACACCCTTGGCCACCGCGCGAACCAGTCCATGGTCGCGGGTGAGCAGGGTGACGATCCGGTCGGCCTCGCCGAGCTTGTGCTGGCGCAGCACCACCGCACGATCCCGGTACAGCCGCATAGATATCAGTTTGTCACCTGGTTGCGACGGCACCCGGCTCACGCGCCGATAAGGTCGACACCGATGAGTAGCTCTGTCGACCGCCGTTTCCCGACGCTGACCGATCAGTTGTATCAACTGGCCAGCGGCGCGGTGACCTCCGACGAACTGGTCCGCCGGTCGTTGCACGCCATTGACCAGAGCCAATCATCTCTGAACGCCTTCCGGGTCGTGCTCACCGAGAGCGCGCTGGCCGACGCCGCCGAGGCCGACCGGCGGCGTGCCGAGGGCGACCAGGCACCGTTGCTGGGAGTGCCGATCGCGGTCAAGGACGACACGGACATCGCGGGCGTCGCCACCTACTTCGGCACATCCGGTCACGTCCAGCCGGCCACCCAGGACGCCGAGGTGGTGCGGCGCCTCAAAGCAGCGGGTGCCGTGATCGTCGGCAAGACCAACACCTGCGAATTGGGCCAGTGGCCGTTCACCAGCGGACCGGCATTCGGGCACACCCGCAACCCGTGGTCGCAACGGCACACGCCCGGCGGCTCATCGGGCGGCAGTGCGGCCGCGGTGGCCGCAGGCCTGGTGACCGCCGCAATCGGCTCGGACGGGGCGGGCAGCGTCCGCATCCCCGCCGCCTGGACCCATCTGGTCGGCATCAAACCGCAGCGCGGTCGCATCTCGACCTGGCCGCTGCGTGAAGCCTTCAACGGGATCACGGTCAACGGCGTGCTGGCCCGCACCGTCACCGACGCGGCGCTAGTGCTCGACGCGGCGTCCGGCAACGTCGAGGGCGATCTGCATCAGCCGCGACCGGTGACGGTGTCCGACCACGTCGGCCTTGCGCCCGGCTCGCTGCGCATCGCGCTGTCCACCCGGTTCCCGTTTACCGCTTTCCCGGCGCGGCTGGACCCCGAAATCGCGGCCGCGCTGGAGGCCGTGGGCGAACAGCTGCGCCGACTCGGCCACAGCGTGGTCGAGGGCAATCCCGATTACGGGCTGCGGTTGTCGTGGAATTTCCTGTCGCGGTCCACGTCCGGCCTACTGGATTGGGCGGAGCGATTGGGCGATGGTGTCGAGTTCGACCGCCGCACGATGTCGAACATGCGGATGGGTCGATTGCTCTCGCAGCAGATCCTGCGCAGTGCCCGGGCGAGCGAAGCCGCCAACCAGCGCCGGGTCGGCTCGATCTTCCGCATCGTGGACGTCGTGCTGGCACCTACGACAGCGCTGCCGCCGCCGCTCGCCGAGGCCTTCGACGGGCTCAGCGGACTGGCGACCGATCGCGAGATGATCGCCGCCTGCCCGGTGACCTGGCCGTGGAACGTGTTGGGCTGGCCCTCGATCAACATTCCGGCCGGCTTCACCTCCGAAGGCTTGCCGATCGGCGTGCAACTGATGGGGCCGGCTAACAGCGAACCGCTGCTGGTGTCGCTGGCCGCCGAACTCGAGGCGCTGGGCGGATGGGCCGCCAAACAGCCGGCCGTCTGGTGGAACGCCGAGACCAACGCGGTGAGCAGCTAACCGCCTTTAGCCGCGAAACAAAAGCCAGGGCTGCGATCGGCGGACGATTCACAGCCACCGCTTCTGTCTCGCGGGGAATTAAAAGCCCAGCCGGCCAAGCTGTTTGGGGTCACGCTGCCAGTTCTTCGCGACCTTGACCCGCAGGTCGAGGTAAACCTTGGTGCCGAGCAGTTTCTCGATCTGAGTTCTGGCCGCGGTGCCCACTTCGCGCAATCGTTCGCCTCCCTTGCCGATCACGATGCCCTTCTGGCTGTCGCGTTCGACGTAAAGCAGGGCGTGCACGTCGATCAGGTCGTCGCGACCCTCGCGGGGGTTCACCTCGTCGATCACCACCGCGAGCGAGTGCGGCAACTCGTCGCGGACGCCCTCCAGGGCGGCCTCCCGGATGAACTCGGCCATCAGGACTTCTTCCGGCTCATCGGTCAGCTCACCGTCGGGGTAGTACGGCGGCCCGGGCGGCAGCGCGGCGACCAGCACCCCGATCAGCACGTCGAGTTGCTCGCCGGTGGTCGCCGAGACCGGCACCACCTCGGCGTCGCCGCCCACCAATTCACTCACCGCGACGAGTTGTGCCGCGAGTTTGTCCTTGGACACCGTATCGATCTTGGTGACGATCGCCACCAAAGTCGTTCTGGGCGCGGTGGTTCGGATCTGCTCGACGATCCACCGGTCCCCCGGGCCGATCGCCTCGTCGGCCGGGATGCACAAGCCGATGGCGTCGACCTCGCTGTAGGTGTCGCGGACCAGGTCGTTGAGTCGCTTGCCCAGCAGCGTCCGCGGCCGGTGCAGACCCGGGGTGTCGACGAGGATGATCTGGAAGTCGTCGCGGTGCACGATGCCGCGGATCGTGTGCCGGGTGGTCTGCGGCCGGTTCGAGGTGATCGCTACCTTCGAGCCGACCAGCGCGTTGGTCAGCGTCGACTTGCCGGTGTTCGGCCGGCCGACGAAACAGACGAAGCCGGAACGGAATTCGGTCATCGCGTCTCGCTCTCGTCGACGCGGCTGAGCAGGACGGTGCCAATCCGGACCCGGCCGCGGTGGTCGGGGCCACCTTCGGCATGCAAACGCAGACCGTGCGACACCACCTCCGAACCGGGCAGCGGGACGCGACCCAATTCCAGGGCCAGCAGTCCACCGACCGTGTCGACGTCGAGGTCCTCCTCGAACTCCAGGTCGTAGAGCTCGCCGACATCTTCGATCGGCAACCGTGCCGACACGCGAAAGCGGTTGTCGCCCAGCTCTTCCACTGGCGCCACCTCGGCGGCGTCATATTCGTCGGCGATCTCACCGACGATCTCCTCTAGCACGTCCTCGATGGTCACCAAGCCGGCGATCGCGCCGTATTCGTCGACCAGCAACGTCATGTGGTTGCGGTCGCGCTGCATTTCACGCAGCAAGTCGTCGAGCGGTTTGGAGTCCGGCACGAACACCGCCGGTCGCATGACCTCCGTGACCGGAGTCTCGCGGCCGTTTGCTGACGAGTAATACGCTTGCTGCACACAATCTTTCAAATAGACCACCCCGACGATGTCATCGACGTTCTCGCCGATCACCGGAATGCGGGAATGCCCGCTGCGCACGGCCAGCGATGTCGCGGCGGCGACGGTCTTATCGCTTTCGATCCAGATCATCTCGGTGCGGGGCACCATGACCTCGCGGGCCGGGGTGTCGCCGAGCTCGAACACCGACTGGATCATCCGGCGTTCGTCGTCGGCCACCACCCCGCGCTGCTGCGCCAGGTCGACCACTTCGCGTAACTCGATCTCGGAAGAGAACGGGCCGTTGCGAAACCCGCGCCCGGGCGTCAGCATGTTTCCCAGGACCACCAGCACCCGGCTGATCGGTGTCAGCAGCACCGAAATCGCTTGCAGCGGAAGGGCCGAGACGAGAGCGATCGAGTAGGCGTTCTGCCGGCCGAGGGTCCTGGGGCCGACACCGATGACGACGAAGCTGACGATCACCATGACGACTGCCGCGATGAACATCCCCCAGTCGCGGCTCACCGCACGGTAGAAGAACTGGGCTAGCAGCACCGTCGCGCTGATCTCGCAGACGATCCGCAACAGCACCACCAGGTTGATGTAACGGGGACGGTCGGTCATGATTTTGGCCAGCCGCCCCGCGCCCGGTCGTTCGTCGCGGACCATCTCCTGCACGCGCGCCATCGACACCGTGCTGATCGCCGCGTCGATGGCCGCGAACACGCTGCCGAGGGAGATCAGCACGATCGCGCCGAACAGCGAAGCGAAGTGGCTCAATGGTCGAAATATCGTGATTTGTCCAGCAATCGCTGATCGCGGTCCTGCTGGCGTTGCTGACGGTAGTATTCCACCTGGTCGGCGACCCACTCCTCGAGCAGGCGGCGCTGCAGGCCGAACATCTCTTTCTCCTCGTCCGGTTCGGCGTGGTCGTAGCCCAGCAGGTGCAGCACACCGTGAATCGTCAACAGCGCCAACTCATGTCCCAGCGAGTGACCGGCCGCGGCGGCTTGTTCGGCGGCGAACTCGGGGCACAGCACGATGTCGCCGAGCATGGCCGGTCCCGGCTCGGGCGCGTCGGGGCGACCGCCTGGCTCGAGCTCGTCCATCGGAAAGCTCATCACGTCGGTCGGCCCGGGCAGGTCCATCCAGCGCATGTGCAGATCGGCCATCGCAGCGCTGTCCAGCAGCACCATCGACAGCTCGGCGGCAGGATTGACGTCCATCTGCGCGATCACGAACTTTGCGACGCTGATCAATTCGGATTCCGAGACGTCGAACCCGGACTCGTTGGCGACCTCGATCGTCAAGGCGTCACCGGTGGCCCGAGCCGCGTCGCGCGGCCCGGTTCATCGACAGGCCGGGCTGTTCGTGGCGCGCGTAGGCATCCACGATCTCCGACACCAGCCGGTGCCGCACGACGTCGGAGCTGGTGAGCTCCGAGATGTGGATGTCGTCGATGCCGTCGAGGATGTCGACGGCGGCGCGCAGGCCCGATCGGCTGTTGCCGGGCAGATCAATCTGCGTAACATCGCCAGTGACAACAATTTTCGAGCCAAACCCGAGCCGAGTCAGGAACATCTTCATCTGCTCGGCGGTGGTGTTCTGGGCCTCGTCGAGGATGATGAACGCATCGTTGAGTGTCCTGCCCCGCATGAAGGCGAGGGGCGCGACCTCGATGACTCCTGACGACATCAGCTTCGGGATCAGGTCGGGGTCCATCATGTCGTGCAGCGCGTCGTAGAGCGGCCGCAGATAGGGGTCGATCTTTTCGTAGAGGGTGCCCGGCAGAAAGCCAAGGCGTTCACCGGCTTCCACTGCTGGCCGGGTCAGGATGATGCGGGTGACCTGCTTGGTCTGCAGCGCGTTGACCGCCTTGGCCATCGCCAGGTAGGTCTTACCGGTACCGGCCGGGCCGATTCCGAAGACGATGGTGTGGTCGTCGATCGCGTCGACGTAGCGCTTCTGGTTCAGCGTCTTGGGCCGAATCGTCTTGCCGCGGCGCGACAGGATGTCCAGCGTCAAGACCTCCGCGGGCGACTCGTTGCCGGTGCCGACCAGCATTGCGACGCTGTGGCGCACCCCCTCGGGGGTGAGCGGCTGGCCGCCGGCGACGATCGCGACGAGTTCGGACAGCACCCGCTCCGCGAGCGCGACGTCGGCGGGCAGCCCGGAGATCGTCACCGCGTTGCCGCGCACATGCAGGTCAGCGGCCAACTGGCGCTCGAGGGTGCGCAGATTTTCGTCAGCCGAACCGAGCAGGCCCATGACGAGGTCGGGCGGAACATCGATGCTGCTGCGAACCGAAGACGTGGACGGGCCAGCAGCGTTGGTTTCGCGGGGCGTCACGTGTGTTCTTCAAACCTGCTTTCTGCGGTGTGTCCAGCGAGTTAGCGCTTCGAGTCTACCGCCGGTCGGTGAACGGACCCAATGGTTGGCCGCCGTCGGCAGTTGACCACCGCGACGTCAACACCCCCAGCGCGCCGAGCGCGACGGCCGCCGCGGTCGACGTTCGCAGCACGGTCGGCCCCAGCCGGACCGCTTTCGCACCGGCTTCCACGAGTGCGGTGATCTCGTCGGGGGCTATTCCGCCCTCCGGGCCGACGACGACCGTCACCGACGTCGCCTGCGCCGGGCTCAGATCCGTCAACGGCCGCTCGGCGACACCGTCCAGCGCCAGGACGAGGCCGCCTTCGGCGACCAGGTCACCGATTCGCACCGCCAACATCGCAGTGGACCACACGCCCTCGACGGGCGGGATGTAGGCGCGGCGGGACTGCTGTGCCGCCGCTCGCGCGACCGCCGACCAGCGTCGCAAGCCCTTGTCGGCGCGCGGGCCGTCCCAGCGGGCCACGCACCGGGCAGCCTGCCAGGCGACCAGCGTGTCGGCGCCGGCTTCGGTCGCCAATTCGACGGCCAGCTCGGAGCGCTCGGATTTGGGCAGGGCCTGGACGACGGTCACCGGCGGCCGAGCGGGCTGGACGTGTCGACGGTCGAGCACCCTGGCCCGCAGCCCGTCACGCGCGACCTGCTCGACGACGCAGCGCGCAACGGCGCCGTTGCCGTCGCCGAGCGTCAGCGCCTCGCCGACGCGGATGCGGCGCACGGTGGCGGCGTGGAAGCCTTCGTCACCGTCGACGACCGCGACCTCACCGTTTTCGGGCAGCGCGCCGACATAGAACAGGCCGGCCAATTAGCGGCCGGTGAACGTTTCGCGCAGCCGGCTGAACAGCCCGCCATTGTGGTTGGCGGGCGCATGAGTCGACTGGACCTCGGCGACGTCGCGGCCGCGTCGGCTCTTGAACTCGCGCAGCAGCTCGGCGTCCTGGTGGTCGAGCCGTTCGGGCACCACCACCTCGACGTGTACGTGCAGGTCACCGCGTGCGCCGGAACGCAGGTGCGGCATGCCGTGGCCGCGGCGAGTCGTCACCGAATTGGGCTGTGTGCCCGGCGGAATCGTGATCTCGGTCAGGCCGTCGAGGATCGCGTCGATGGTCACGGTCGTGCCCAGCGCCGCGTCGACCATCGGCACCGAAATCGTGCAATGCAGATCGTCGCCGTCGCGCACGAAGATGTCGTGCGGCTGCTCGTGGATCTCGACATACAGGTCACCGGCCGGTCCGCCGCCCGGACCCACTTCTCCCTGCGCGGCCAACCGGACCCGCATGCCGTCGCCGACGCCGGCGGGGATCTTGACGGTGATGTCCCGGCGGGCCTGCACCCGTCCGTCACCGCCGCACTGGTGACATGGGTCCGGAATGACTTCGCCGACACCACGGCAGGTCGGACACGGGCGTGCCGTCATCACCTGGCCGAGCAGGGATCGCTGCACGGTCTGCACTTCCCCGCGACCGCCGCAGGTGTCACACGACACCGGCTTCGAGTCGCCGTTGGTGCCGCGGCCCTGGCATCGGTCACACAGCACCGCGGTGTCGACGGTGACCTGTTTGCTCACGCCGGTCGCGCATTCGGTGAGGTCGAGCCGCATCCGAAGGAGCGAGTCCGACCCCGGCCGGACCCGGCCGACCGGTCCGCGGGACGTCGTGCCGCCGCCGAAGAACGCCTCGAAAACGTCACCCAGGCCACCGAAGCCCGCGAAGCCGCTGCCGCCCGCGGCCGCGTTCTCCAGCGGATCGCCGCCCATGTCGACGATGCGTCGCTTCTCCGGGTCGGACAGCACCTCGTAGGCGACGCTGATCTCCTTGAACTTCGCCTGCGCGGCCTCGTCGGGGTTGACATCCGGGTGCAGCTCACGGGCCAGCTTGCGATACGCGCGCTTGAGCTCCGTATCGCTCGCGTTCTTGCTCACGCCGAGCAGACCGTAATAGTCGCGTGCCACGCTTGACCTTCCTGACCTCTCCTGAACTCCTCGGCCCAGATTCCGACCGCCAACCGGCGGTCTTGAATGAATTGTGCCTGCAGCGCGGGTTTAACGTGTACCCAGCACTTCTCCGATGTAAAGAGCAACCGCAGCGACACTAGCGATAGTTCCCGGATAGTCCATTCGGGTGGGCCCGAGGACACCCATGCCGCCGTAGACGGTGTCGGAGGTGCCGTAGGCCGTCGACACCACCGAAGTGCCCATCATCTGCTCGGCCTCGGTTTCGTGGCCGATGCGGACAGTGACCTTGCCGGCCTCCTGCTGCGCGGCCAGCAGCTTCAAGACGACGACCTGCTCCTCCAGCGCCTCGAGGATCGAGCGCAGCGAGCCGCCGAAGTCGGCGGTGTTGCGGGTCAGGTTGGCGGTTCCGCCGAGCAGCAGGCGCTCCTCGGTGTGCTCGACCAGCGACTCGAGCAGCACCGTCGCCGAACGACCCACCGCGTCGCTGAGGCTCTTCGACTGTCCCCCGCGACCATCGAGTTGGGCCGCCAGGTCGGCCACCGCGACGGACGCCGCGGACAGCTTCTTGCCCTCCAGCGCCGCCCCGAGCATCTCCCGCAGCTGCGACAGCTGGTGGTCGTCGATCACGTCGCCGAGTTCGACGATGCGCTGGTCCACCCGTCCGGTGTCGGTGATGACCACCATCAGCAGGCGGGCGGGAGTCAGCGCGATCACTTCCAGGTGCCGCACCGTCGACGTCGACAGTGTCGGGTACTGCACGACGGCCACCTGGCGGGTGAGCTGGGCGAGCAGGCGGACGGCGCGGCGCAGCACGTCGTCGAGGTCGACGCCGGATTCCAGGAAGCTCTGGATCGCCCGCCGCTCGGCCACCGAGAGCGGCTTGACGTCGTCGAGGCGGTCGACGAACTCGCGGTAGCCCTTCTCCGTGGGGACTCGACCCGAGCTGGTATGCGGCTGGGTGATGTAGCCCTCGGCCTCGAGGACGGCCATGTCATTGCGCACAGTGGCGGAAGAGACGCCGAGGTTGTGCCGGTCCACCAGCGACTTGGAACCGATCGGCTCCTTGGTGGCGACGAAGTCGGCGACAATCGCATGCAGCACCTGGAAGCGGCGCTCGTCGGCAGTTCCCATCTGACAGATCAACCCTCCTAACCTCGACCAGTTTACGGGGATCACCAGGCTCAACTGCGTCTGTCGCGACTTCTCCTCCGGCCGAACCGGCTGGCGTCGTCGTCGCGATATCGTGGCGTCCATGGCCGCATCGGTGAGCCTCACGTTGGAGACAGCCGAGGGATGATTTTCAAAGGCGTGCGCGACGGCAAGCCATACCCCGACCACAACCTGTCCTACCGCGATTGGTCGCGGATTCCGCCGCGACAGATCCGGCTCGACGAGATCGTCACCACGACAACGGTGCTGGCGCTGGACCGGCTGCTGTCGGAGGACTCCACGTTCTACGGCGACCTGTTTCCGCACGCCGTGCTGTGGAAAGGCGTCATCTACCTCGAAGACGGCCTGCACCGCGCGGTGCGTGCGGCGCTGCGGAATCGCACCGTCCTGCACGCGCGGTTGCTCGACCTCGACGCGGTCACGCCGCACGCCGACTAGGTGTGCCGCGTCGTGCTCAGTTGACGGCGGTCGCCGCTTGCACCAGCGCGAGCGCGGAGTCGTGCTGCAGCATCCAGGTGCCGCCCTGGTCGACGAACACCAGCGTCTTTTCGACCGGACCGGCGAACTTCGGCCCGGTGATCGCGACGTCGGCCTTCACGCCGTTACCTGGAACCGGCTCGATGTTGGTGACATTGAACTGCTCGGGGAAGTTTCCGTTGCGGTAGGCCTTGCGCAGATCGTGGTCGGCCACGTGGCCCTCGCCAGCCGGGATGCCGTTTTCCACCAGGCCGACTTTGGTCTCATAGCCCACGCCCGGGTCGGTGACGCGGTTGCACAGGTCGGCCAGCTGCTCGGGGCTCGGCAGCGGCGGCTCGCCCGGCGCGGGCGGTGGCGGGTCGAGGGGGGCAGTGTGCACGACGGGCACGACCTGCGGTGCGGCGCCGACGGTCAGCGCCGTCGCACCGGCCGCGGCGGCGCCGATGGCGGCGACAGCAGCCACCCCGGTGGCGAAGAATTTCACGGTCATCGTTGTCCCTTCGATTCGGATCGTCGGAGTCATTCTGCTGGTCGTTGCGCGGTCCGCGGGGACCCTACCCGAGCGTGTCCCACACCGAGCTAGCCGACGTGGATGCGCCACTCGGCGGCGTCGCGCTGCTGACGCCAGAAGTCGTCGAATCGACCGCCCGCGCTGAGCAGGTCACCGACGGTGCCGTCCTCGACGATCGCGCCGCCGTCCAGGAACAACACCCGGTCGGCGTGCCGGATGCTGGCCAGTCGGTGCGCGACGATCACCCGGGTCCGCGGCCGCGGGTCCGCGGTGAGCGCGTCGACCACCGCGGCCTCGTTCTCGGTGTCCAATGCACTCGTCGCCTCGTCGACCAGCAGGATCGGAGCGGGTTTGAGCAGAGCCCGCGCGATGCTGACCCGCTGGCGCTCGCCGCCGGACAGGGCCGACCCGGCCTCGCCGACCACCGTCTCGGCACCGGCGGGCAGCCGGCCGGTCAGTTCGTCGACGCGGGCCAGCGCGACGGCGCGGTCGAACTCCGCCTCACTGGCGGTGGGGTCACCGGCCGCGACGTTCTCGCGAATCGTCCCGTGGAACAGGTACGGATGCTGGAACACGACACTGCTCGTCGCGCGGCGGCTCTCGGCATCGAGGGTCGCGACGTCGACGCCGTCGACTAGGACGCGCCCGCTGACCGGCTGATACAGGCCGGCGATCAGGGACAGGATGGTGCTCTTGCCCGATCCGGACGGTCCGACGATCGCCGTCGTGGTGCCCGGCTGCAGCGTGAAGCTGACCCCATCCAGGACCGGCGTGCCCGCGCCGTCGTAGGTGAACGTGACGTTGTCGAATTCGACACGCGGCGCGCCGTCGTGGCCGCGGCGGTCCACGTCCCCGGCGGCTATCACCGGCGCGCTCAGCACCGCGCGGATCCGGTCGAGCGTGGCGCGAGTGCTTTCCAGGGCCGGGCCCAGCTCGCTGATCGACGTGAACGGCTCCAGGTAGCGGGCGATCACCACGATCAGGGCGACCGCCTCGGGCACGCTCAACGTGTGGTCGATCGTCAAAGCCGTTGTCGCGCCGGCGAACAGGATCAGCGCGAGCTGGCTGGCCAGGCTGAACAACAGCTGGCCGGGCACCTGCATGGCCAGCAGGCGCATCGTCGCGCCGTGCTGGGCGGCGAGCGCGTCGCCGACCATGCTTCGGGCCGGCTCGACGCGTCGCGCCGCGCGCAATGCCTGCTGGGTGCGCGCGAATTCGATGATGCGCTCGGTCAGCGACGTATTCGCCTCGGCAGCAGCCTGATCCGCGCGGCGGGCCAACCGGGCCGAAGCCCACAGGGCGCCCAGCAGCAACGGCACCCCGGCCATGGCGGCCACACCGAGCTGCCAGGACACCGGCAGCAGGGCGACCCCGATGGCCGCCGGCAGCAGCACGGCGGTGACCAACGGCGTCAGCAGGTTGACCGCGAGGCCGACCAGCTCGGGCCCGGTCGCGGCAATCGCCTGGCGTGCGATCGCGGTGTTGTCCGCGTTGAACCACTCCAGCCGCACGTCGGGTAGCCGGTCCGCGACATCGTGCTGGGTGTGGTCGAGGACCTCGAAGCCCAGATCGAAACCGATTCGCGCAGTGGCGGTGTCGATCACCCAACCCGCCGCGGTCGCGGCGGTCAACCAGCCCAGCCACCCCAGCGCCCGGTGTGGGGTGTCGCTGAACAACGCTCCGACCAACGGCACCAGCAGTACGGTGCCGACCGCCCGGACGATCACCGAGACCAGGGCGAGGACGGCGTAGACGACTACCTTGCCGCGGCGCTCCGCGGGGACGAGGCCGATCCAGGTGCGAATCATCGGGCGGCCTCCTGACCTACCGGGTCACGACGGCCGCTGTCCCACAGGCGTCGGTAGCGACCGTCGGCAGCCAGCAACTCGTCGTGGGTGCCTTGCTCGGCGATGCGGCCATGATCGAGCACGACGATCTGGTCGGCGCCGGCGATGGTGTGCAGCCGGTGCGCGATCACCAACACCGTCCGCTCCCGGGTCAGTCGGTTGAGCGCTTGCTGGACAAGGTATTCCGACTCAGGGTCTGCGAATGCGGTGGCCTCGTCCAGAATCAGGACAGGGGTGTCGGCGAGGATGGCACGGGCGATCGTCAGGCGTTGACGCTCGCCACCGGACAGGCTGCTGGCGGCCCCTAGCAAGGTGTCGTAACCGTTCGGCAGCCGCAGGATGCGGTCGTGGATCTGGGCCTCGCGGGCGGCCGCCTCGATGCGTTCACGAGAGGCGTCGGGGACAGCCAGTGCGATGTTCTCGGCGACGGTGCCGTGCACCAGCTGGGTTTCCTGCAGCACGAATCCGACCCGGGTATAGAGCTGGTCGGCGGTGAACGTTCGAATGTCCTGTCCCGCAACGGTGATCGCACCACCCTGTACGTCGTAGAACCGGGCCAGGAGCGCGGCCAGTGTCGACTTGCCCGAGCCGGACGGACCGACCAGCGCGGTGACCGTGCCGGGTCGCAACGTCAGCGAGACGTCGTGGACCACCGGCACGCCGGGGCGGTAGCCGAAGGTCACCCGGTCGAACACCACCGAATCACCGGACCCGGTCGGCGGCTCGTCACGCACCGAGAGCTCCGGCTCGTCGAGCGCGATCTGCAGTCGACGGGCGGCCAGCAGCCCGGCGCGAATACCGCCGAGCCCGTAGGCGATGTTGAGCAGCCGGGCCCCGAACGTGGTGCCCAACAACAGGAACGGCAACAGCTCGACCGGTTGCAGGTGGCCGGCGACAACGAGCAGGGTACCGGTCCCGACGATCAGCCAGAGGAACGTGGTTGGCCGGGTGACCAGATCCATCACAGTCTTCTTGCCGGCCAGCGGGCGTTGCCAGTCGGTGAGGAACCCGACGTACTCGTCGAGTCGACGTCGGAAGCTCGACGCGGCGGCGCCACCGAAGACGCGAATCACCGGCTGGCCTTCGAGATACGCCCCGGCCTCGCCGCTCATCCGCTCTGCCCAGCGTTGCGACTGCGGGATCTTCGGTCCAGATTGAATGGTCATCGACGACGTCAGCACCAGATACACCAGCACCGGCCCGAACAACACCAGCGCCACCCGCCAGTCGACGACGAAGAGGTACACCAGCACCGCTAGCGGCGCGACCACCGCCGCGACCGCGTCCGGGATGGCATGGGTGACCAAATAATGCAGCGACAAGGTGTCTTCGGCGACCAGCTGCTTGATCGACCCCGAGCCGCGAGCGGTGAACCACCCCAACGGCACCCGCGCCAATTTGCTCAGCAGCCTCGACCTCAGGTCGCTGGCAAACCGCGCATCGACGACGTGCAGCCACAGCGTCAGGGCGGCGCCCAGCAGGGTGCCGATCCCCAGCAGCGCCACGGCTGCCACACCGATCTCTTCGAGCTGTGACGCCCGGGCGCCGGACACCAATTGGCGTGCGAGCTCGACCAATAACACATACGGCGCCAACTGGACCAGCGTGATGATCGCCTGCAGCAGCCCGGACGCGATCAGCGCCGGGCGCAGCGGCGCGAGCAGCCGGCCGGCGGCCTGAGCGCGCCAGCTCCCCCGCGGCACATCCTGCACCACAACGGGTTCCGGCTTCGCGGTGACCGGGTCATTGCTGAGCGCGACCGTGTCGACAACTGGCTCGTCGCCCCGCCGGGTGCCCATCTCACGCCCGGCGCTCCAATAGGCCTGCGCGTGAATCTCCGATTTGGGGAAGCCGAAGTCGTCACGCAGCCGGGCACGAACATGCTTGAGCGTGGTGGCTTCCGGCGTGGCCCAGCAATACCAGTCGGACCAGTCGCGGGTCTCGATGGCCGCCGCAAGCGACTTCTCGTCGCGTCGGCCGACCCAGTGCAGTCGCAGCCGCGGATGGTCAGCGATCGGGATCTGACGGTCGTTGTCGTCGTGCTGCTCGAGATACACCTCGATCGGTACGTCGGCGGGGACGACGCTGATGATGCCGTTGATGCCGGGAATCGATGCGGAGTCACCGATCAGCAGGTAGCCGGCCGGCTGCTCGTCGGGCGTGTCGAAGCGCGAGGAGCCCATCAACGACATCACCGCGATGGTTGCGCCGGGTTCGACCGTCCGGGCCCACTTCGACGCCGGACCCGCTGGGTCGTGCAGCACCACGTCGACGGCGAAGCGACCCGAGGCCACGTCGGCCTCGGAGATCGTGTACGCGCGTTGGAATTCGGTGGTCGAGCCGTCAGGGTCGGGGAACCAGAATCGGAGCCAGGCCGCCGGCTCGGCCTGCGCGTCGGAGAACAGCGTGGGTGACTGCATCCTGATCCGCACGAAATGCGGTGCAACCCGGATGGTTTCGAGGACGGTCGCGGTGTGGTCGCGGGCGCCGAAGCCCCGCAGCATCGCTCCTTGGAACCCGCGGGCCATCAGGTGTCCATCGCCTCGCGGAGACTTCGTGGCCGCATGTCGGTCCAGTTCTCCTCCACATAGGCTAGGCATTCCGCGCGGCCGGCCTCGCCGAAGACCTTGCGCCAACCCGCCGGGATGTCGGCGAAGGTCGGCCACAGGCTGTGCTGGTCTTCGTCGTTGACCAGGACGACGAACGTCCCGTTCTCGTCATCGAATGGATTGGTGCTCATCATCTCTCCTGCTCGAGGCTCGGTGGGTCGAGAATGGGGCGCCGGAGCCCAGATCGGCGCCGAGCACCCGATCGGACAGCAGGCCCAGACAGCTGAGGTTGGGGAAGCCCGGGCCCTGGTTGAGCCCGGCGAGGTTGGGCAGGAACAACTTCGGAGCGACATCGACGACGGCGAGGTCGTGGCCGATGGCCTCCTGGACGCGGTCTCCGCTCAGCGGGCCACCCAGGCCCAGCTCCAGCAAGTCGAGCGCGTCCTGGCTGAACAGCGAGGTGAACCACAGCGCGTCGGCACCCGATCCGTCGATCACCAGGTCGAAACCGTGTACGGTCTCGAGGTTTTCGCTGCCCCGGTTGGTCGACAGCGTGAGTCGGATCTGCTCGTCGCGCCCCACCGCATGGGCGACCCGGCCCCGCAGATGCCGGATCCGGTCGTCGGCCAGCAAGGCGTCCTGCACGTTCGACGAGAACACCCCGCGGTCGGTCCGAGCGATCGCGTCGCGCCGCTCTTCCACGGTCAGTGCGGTCCAGTCGCTGGGATCGGAGAACAGCGTGTTCTCGAAGAAACTCTCGCCGCGGGTGAACAGCGTCACCTGCGGTGAGATCACCGTGATGGTCGAAACCCGATGCCGGAAAAGCTCGTTCAGCATCGCCGCAGCGGTCTCGCCGCCACCGATCACCGCCACGCGCTCGGCATTGATCCGGTCCTGCTGGCCGGCGCGATGCCAGAACTGGGCGATCGACATCACCCGAGGGTTGCCCGGTAGCAGGGAGCGTTCCGCCTGCCCTGGGCCGGTGATCATCAAACCCTGGGCGTGCACACACGTTTCGTCGGTGTGCAGCGCCCACCGGTCGCCGTCGACGGCGAGCCGCTCCACTTCGCCGTACACCACCGACATGTTGATTTCGTCGGCCACCCAGCGCAGGTACTGGCTCCACCGGTGATGGGTGGGCGCGGGACGGCCGCGGTCGATCCATTGCGCGAACTGACTGGTGGCGATCAGGTACGACTGCCATCCGTAGCGCATCATGCGTTCGTCGACCTCGGCGTTGCGGCGCGGCACCAGCGACGAACGGTAGGGAAATCCGACGTCCTTCTCCGGGCTGGTGCCCAGCCGCTGCGCGCCGTCGGTCCAGCCGCCGCTGGCCTGCCAGTTGGCAGCCACCCCGGTCCGCTCGATCGCGACCACGTGCGGCACGTCGACGCCCATCTGGCTCAGCACATGGGCTTTCGCGGCAACCGCCACCGCCTTCACCCCGGCGCCAAGCACGGCCAGTGTGGTCATG
Organism: Mycobacterium paraterrae; assembly: GCF_022430545.2. NCBI lineage: Bacteria > Bacillati > Actinomycetota > Actinomycetes > Mycobacteriales > Mycobacteriaceae > Mycobacterium > Mycobacterium paraterrae. The sequence goes on from NZ_CP092488.2 coordinate 5,342,776, forward strand.
GCACCATCTCCTCGAGGGCTTGCGTCCACAACTGCTGCAGCGCAGCGATATCCGACTCCGTCAAAATGTCGGGCAGCGCACGCCATTGCGTGACCAGCGCCTGGTATTCCCCGCTGCCGAGCACGGTGGCCACCAGACTCAGCTCGTAGCGCACCGCCAGATCGGGTTCCGGCAGCGGCGAAACGCCGTTCAACAGGCCGCGATCCAGCCACAGCCCGCTGGTACCGCCGACCTCAGCGCGACCCAAATAGTTCAGCAGCACCTGTGGCCCGTCGAAAGTGGACAGGCGAGCCGCGGTGTCGTCCCGCAGGTAGCGCAGCAGGCCGAAGTCGACACCGTCCCCGGGGATCGACGACAGCAGTTCCCGCACCCGTCGTGGGTCCTCGGTGTCGACGCGCAGCGGGTAGATCGCACTGAGCAGCCCGACGGTGTCGGTCGTGTCGGCCGCGTTGTCGACGAGCGCGTCGGCGCGGCCGTGTGTTTCCAGCGCAAGCAACGGTGGCGGCGTCGGCTGGCCGCGCTGCTGCCGCCATCGGGTGATCATTCGTGATGCGGCGGCGATCAACAGGTCGAACACCGGCAGGCCGGACTTCAGCAGTCGGGCTGTGCTGTCGGCGTCGAGCATCGCTGTCTGCACCAGCAGCCCGCCGGCCCGGTCGGTGTGCGGCGCCAGTCTGCGCCGCCCGATCTCAGGGTCGTCACCGGCGAGCTGCATCGTCCAATAGGGTTCGCTGTCAAGCAATCCCGCCCGGGCGGTCATCGCGTCGACCCAACGCCGGTAGCTGGTGTGCTCGCGGACCGGCGCCGCGGTGTTACCTGCCATCAGCGCGTGCAGGGTTGCGTCGAGTTCGCCGAGCACCACCTGCCAAGACACCGGGTCCAGTGCCAGCACATGAGCGGCCAGCACCAGCACACTCTGACCGGTCGAGGGCCGCAGCCATGCTGCCGCCAGCAGCTGCCCGCGTTCGGGGTCGAGGCTGTCGATGGCCCGAGCGGTTTCGGTGGCGACGGCCCGCTGGAGATCCCCGGAAACCTCGACTTCGGTGAGAAAGTCACCCGGCTGCTGCGGGTGCAGCGTCATCGTCGCGCGGTCCAGTCGGGTGCGCAGGACCTCGTGGCCGGCGGCGATCGCCCTCAACGCGGCCCGCAGGTGTTCGCCGGTGACACCGTCCGGCAGTCGAATAGCTTCGGCCTGCGCCAGGCGGCGTGGTTCACCGAATTCGTAGAGCCAGCGTGCGTTGGCCAGCAGCGGTATCGGCCCACTCTCAGTGTCACCGGATCCCGTCGGGGCGTTGGGTTCGGCGGCTTCGGCGTCGATCGCGGCGGCAAGCTCGCGGACGCTGCCGCATTCGAGAATCAGCCTGGCGCGCAACCCGATACCGCGGCGACGGGCGGCCTGGACAACTGACAGCGCCACGATGCTGTCCAGACCCAGCTCGAGGAAGTCCGCGCCCACATCGACGCGGGCGACGTTGAGGATCTCGGTCAGCACCTCGATGAGCGCCGACTCGGTCGCGGTTTCCGGTTCTAGCCCAGCCGACTCCGCCGCGGAATCGAGAGCCGCCAGGGCGGTTTCGTCGAGCTTCCCGTTGGCCGTCAACGGGATCTCGTCGACGGTCACGATGCGCTGCGGCACCATGTAGCGGGGTAGCCGCGTGGCCAGCATGCGCCGCAGTTGGCTCACTGTTGCCGAATCCCGTACCGCCACATAGGCGGTCAACCGGGGTGCGCCGTGCCGCTCGTGCACGACCACGCTGGCATGGCGGACGCTCGGGTGTGATTCGAGCACCATGGCGACTTCGCCGGGTTCCACCCGGTGGCCGCGGATTTTGACTTGGGCGTCGGCGCGGCCGACATAGCGCAATGATCCGTCCGGTTGACGGCGGACCACGTCGCCGGTGCGGTACATCCTGCTTCCCGGCACGAACGGATCGGCGAGGAAGCGCTGCGCCGTTTCGCCTGCCTGGTGCAGGTAGCCGCGCGCCAGTTGCGCGCCGCCGAGGTACAACTCCCCCGCGACGCCGGCGGCGACCGGACGTAACGCCGAATCCAGGACGTAACCGCGAGTGTGTCCGGTCGGGTAGCCGATCGACGGTTCGTCGTGCTGGTGGATCGCCGCCACCACCGCCTCGACGGTGGTTTCCGTGGGCCCGTAACAGTTGAACGCCGTCATTCCCGTCCGGGTGCACTGACTGCGGATGAACGACCATGAACTGCCGCCGAGCGCCTCACCTCCGAGGGCCAGCACCGCGAGCGGCACCCGAGTCAGCAGGCCCGCCGAGCGCAGCTGGGCGAACATCGACGGGGTGGTGTCGATCATGTCGACACCGTGCTCGGCGATGGCGGCGACCAACGCCTCGGCGTCGGTCTGGGTGTGTTCGTCGACGACGTGGACGGCGTGGCCGTCGAGCAGCGCGACCAACGGTTGCCAGGCAGCGTCGAACGCGAACGACCAGGCGTGCGCGATGCGTAGCGGGCGGCCCAGTCGGGCGGCCGCCGGTCGCAGCACATGGTCGAGGTGGTCGTCGGCGTAGGCGCTAATGGCGGCGTGAGTTCCGATGACGCCCTTGGGTTCTCCGGTGGTGCCGGAGGTGAAGACGACGTAGGCAGCACGGCAGGGGTCGACGTCGGCCGGCTGGAAGTCGCCGTCACCGTCGATGGCGAAGTCCTCGTCGACGACGATGGCCGCGCCGCTTTGACGCAGGATCGAGTTGACCCGCTCGACCGGCATTCCCGGTTCCAGCGGCACGTAGGTGGCACCGGCTTTCAGTGCGGCGAACATCGCGACGATGTACTGCGGGCCGCGCGGCAGCCTGATGGCGACCGGAGTCTCGGCGCCCACGCCGCGGGTTAGCAGAGCACCGGCCATCCGGTTAGCCGCCGCGTCGAGTTCGCGGTAGGTCATCGCGCCACCCGCCCAGGTGACCGCCGGGCTGTCCGGCACCCGGGCGGCCACCTCCGCGAAGCGGGCATGGATACTCCGCGCCTCAACGGTTTTGGCTACTGGCGAACCGAGCGGACCGGCCTCGTCGGCTGACAGCACACTGACCTCGCGCAGCGGCCGGTCCCACTGCCCCAGCAGCCGCTCGGCGGTGGTGAGCAGTCGACGACCGAGGGTGTCGGCAGCGGTGTTGCCGATAGCACCGTCGATGACCTCGACCATCAGGACGAGGCGATCGTCGGCCATATGCGCGGCCAGCACGATCGGGAAGTGGGTGAGGCTTTCCACCGCGGCGGGCCGGAACGTGACTCCGGTACCCGCCAATTGGTCGCCGGCGGCCACGGCGCCGGTCGGGAAGTTTTCGTAGACCAGCAGCGTGTCGTACATCTCGCCGACGCCGCCCATGGCCCGCAGCTGCGCATGCCCGAGGTAGCTGTGGTCGCGCAGGATCGCCGAATCACGTTGCACGGCGCGGCACAGCTCGCCCACCGTCATACCGGCGTCGAGACGGACCCGCAGCGGGACGGTGTTGATGAACAGGCCGACCATCGTCTCGACCCCGGCCAGCTCGGCGGGTCGACCGGAGACCGTGACACCGAACACGACGTCGTCGCGGTCTGTCAGGCGTGACAGGATCGTCGCCCAGGCGGTCTGCAGCAATGTGTTGAGGGTGACGCCGCGCGAGCGGGCCCCGGCGACCAGCCGCGCGGTCGCCTCGGCGTCCAGCTGCAGCTCGGTCCGCTGCGGCAGACGCGTCGACGTGCGGGCGGCGTCCTCACCGCCGAATGCGGCCGCCAGCAGTGTCGGACCGGGCAGGCCGGCCAGGTGTTCACGCCACACCCGTTGGCTGGCTTGCTGATCGCGGCCGGCCAGCCAGCCGATGTAGTCGCGATATGGCCGCGGGGCCACCGGCAACGCTGCGAGATCACCGCCCGCGCGATACAGGATCATCATCTCGGCGACGAACACCGGCAACGACCAACCGTCGATCACGATGTGGTGGGCGGTGATCACCAATCGCCAACGCGCATCGGGCAACTCGATCAGCAAGAACCGGATCGCCGGCAGCCGCTCGAGGTCGAACGGACGCCGCCGCTCGTCGAGCTCGATCGTGTCGATGTCGCCTTCCGCCGCGGTGACGTCGCGCCACGGCAGCTCGACGCGCGACGGCACGATCTGCACCGGGCGAGGTATCCCCCGGCTGAAAAAGCTGGCCCGCAAGTTCGGGTGACGGACCAACATCTTGGCCGCGCAGTCGCGCAGCAACGCGACGTCCAGGGGGCCGAAGATGTCGGCGGCCATCCCGATGACGTAGGGGTCGTCGGCGGGTTGGCCCTCGGATGAATCAGCCAACTCAGAAAGGATGGTGAGCGAATACAGCCCCTCTTGTAAAGGGCTGAGCGCCATCACGTCTTCGATATCGGGCGTGACGGCAGCGTCGGCGTCGACGTCGGCGGCCGTCATGAGGTGCTGTCTCGCGTCTTCGACCACAGCTGCGTCACCGCGGCCAGGTCGGTCGGCGACAAACCCGAGGTGCTCATCGGCTCGAAGCGGGCCGCGGGCACCTCGACCGGCGAACCGCCGCCACCGTCGGCTTCGAGCGCGTCGACCGCCGCGGCCAGTTGCGCGATCGTCGGGTTCTCGAAAATCATCCTGGGGTTGACCGGCAGCCCGACCGCCCGGGAACGAGACGCCAGCTGAACCGACAGGATGCTGTCTCCGCCGAGCGCGAAGAAGTCGTCGGATCGACCGACTTCCGGGGTGGACAGCAGCTCCGCGAAGACCGCGGCCAGCGCGCGTTCGGTGTCGGTTCGGGCCGGCTCGGTGCGGCCGCTGGTGGTGACCGCGGGCCGCGGCAGACCTGGCCGATTCAGCTTGCCCGACTCGGTCTTCGGCATCGCGTCCAAAACCGTCAGCGACGACGGCACCATGTAACCGGGCAGCGCCGCACTGATCGCGGCGCGCACCGAGGCTGCGAACTCGGCCCGGTCGGCGACGGGGTGTTGCGGCACAACGTAACCGGCCAGGCTTGTGCCGTCGTGCACCTCCCACGTCCGTGCAGCTGCGGCGGCCACCCCGGCTGCGGCGGCCAGTGCGGCCTCCACCTCGGCCAGCTCGACCCGAAATCCGCGCACCTGCACCTGATGGTCGGCGCGGCCGGCGAACTCCAGCTGGCCGTCTTGGGTCCACCGCGCCAGGTCGCCGCTGCGATACAGCCGACCACCTGGCTCGGTGGCGAACGGGTTGGCGATGAACCGGGTCGACGTCAGCGCGGGCCGCTTCCAGTAGCCGCGGGCCAATTGATCACCGGCGTAATACAATTCGCCCACCACGCCGACCGGCACCGGCCGCAGGCCGTCGTCCAGCAGGTAGGCCTGCGCCCCCGCCACGGGTGAGCCGACGAGCGGGGTGGGCAAACTCAGCCGTCCCCGGGACACCGCACCTGAGGTCTCGGTCGAGCCGATGTTGTTCAACAACTCCGGACCCTGCTCGCCGGCATCGGCGCAGACGCCCGTCAATCGCTGCAACAGCGAGTTGCTCACCGGCTCACCGCCGCAAACCAGTCGCGTCAGCGACCGCACCGAGTCCGGAGCGGCGTCGACGAGCGCGGACACCAGGCTGGGCACCGCGGTGATCTGGGCGACGGACTCGCGCGTCGTCAGCGCCGCTAACGCTTCGGCGTCGCGGTGCTCGGTGTCGTCGGCCAAAATCATGGTGGCGCCGGCGGCCAGGCCGGCCAGCAGTTCCATCCCGCCTTCGAGGAACGTCATCGACGCCTGCGACAGGCGGATGTCGTCGCCCCGCGGTGGATAGTGGCGTAGCTGCCAGTCGATCCGGGCCGCCATCGCGCGCTGAGTTCCGATGGCGCCCTTGGGCTTTCCGGTGGACCCGGACGTGAACACCAGATACATGGCATCGTCGGGGTGCGGCAGGCGTGGTCGCCCGGCGGGCGGCTCCGAGTGTTCGATCGCCGCACGCACATCGGGGTCGTCGAGCAACACGACCTCGCCCGCATAGTCGTCCGGCATGGTGTCGAGCGCCTCGACTGTGGCGATCACCACCGGCGGCTGCACGTCGTCGAGCATAAAGCGCTTGCGCGCCAACGGATAACTGGGATCGATCGGGAAATACGCCGCACCCGCTTTCACGATGCCGGCCAGGGCCACCACCATGTCGATGCCCCGGCGGGTGGACAGCCCGACGAAGGAGCCCGCGCGCACGCCACGCTGAGCGAGCATTGCCGCCAGGTTGTCCGAACGCCGATGCAGCGCAGCGTAATCGAGGTCGCTGCCGGCGCAGCGCACCGCGACCCGGCCGCCGCTCTGCCGGCTCGCTTCGAGCAGTTCGGGGACGGTCCGCGACCGGTCGGCCGGGGGCTCGTCGCCGCGGCTCCACTGGGTCAGGATGCGCTGCTGTTCGCCCGCGTCGGCGAGCACCACATCGCGCAGATTCTGGTCGACGTCGTCGGCGAACTCCGTGACCACGCGCGTGAGCCAGCCGGCCAGCCGTTCGATGGTCGCGCGCTGGTAGAGCTCGGTGCGGAAGATGAGGGTGCCGAGATAGCCTGCGGCGCCGGCAGTTTGATCGGCGCCGAAGAAGTTGACGCTGAGGTCGGCGTGCGCCATGTCGAAGACCGGGTCCAGCGACGTGCACACGGTGTCCTGTCCGCCGTCGGACGCCGATTCGATGACTCGGGTGGCCGGCAGGTGGTCGCGAACATGCACGATCACCTGGAACAGCGGGTTGCGGGACAGCGACCTGACCGGGCTGACGCTGTCGACCACCCGGTCGAACGGCAGGTCCTGGTGGGCGTAGGCCGCCAACGCGGTCTCGCGTGAACGGGTCAGCACGTCGCGCAGGGTGGGGTTGCCGCGTAAGTCGTTGCGCAGCACCAGGATATTGACGAAAAATCCGATCAGCTGGTCGAGCTCCGCCTCGGTGCGTCCGGCGACCGGTGTGCCGAGCGGAATGTCGACGCCACTGCCCGCCTTGTGCAGCACCACCGCGACGGCGGCTTGCAACGCCATGAATTCGGTGACACCGAGCTCGCGGCAGCGTTCGGCGAGCTTGGCGCGGGTGGCGGCGTCGATGCTGAAGGTCACCGACTCGCCGTCGCCGCTGGGTAGCGGCGGCCGTGGGAAGTCGGGTCGCAGGCCGCTGTCCTCCGGCAATCCGGCCAGCTGGCTGGTCCAGTAATCGCGTTGCTCGGCCGCGACCGCCGTCTCTTCTCCGCCCGGCTCCCCCAGGAAATCCCGTTGCCAGGCCGCGTAATCGGCGTACTGGACACGCAGCGGCGCCCCGGCGGGGGCCTCGCCGTGGCGGCGGGCCCGGTAGGCGGTCATCACGTCGGCGAACAGCACGCCAGCCGACCAGTGGTCCGACGCGATGTGGTGTACGACCAGCGACAGGACGTGCTCGCCGTCGTTGTCCAGCACGGCCACCCGGATTGGCCATTCGCGGTCGAGCTCGAAGCAGTGCCGGCGCTCAGCGTCGAGTTGCTCCTGCAGCCAGCGTTCGCCGCTGCCGGTGGCGCGGCGCACCGGCAGTTCGGCGACCGGGCCGACGACCTGATAGGGCACGCCCTCGTCCTCGACGTAGGTGGTGCGCAGGATTTCGTGTCGCTCAACCACATCGCCGACCGCGGCGACCAACGCCTCGATGTTCCACGGCCCGGTCAGCCTCGCCGCGAACGGGATGTTGTTGACCGGGCTGGGCCCGTCGACCCGGTAGGCGAACCAGCTGCGCAGCTGCGACGCCGACAGCGGCAACGGCTCGTCGTGGGTGGTGGCCATTAGCTTGGGCCGCGCCCGACCATGGGTACCGGAGCGCAGGTCGTCGACCCGCTCGGCCAACGCGCCCACCGTGCCGAGTTCGAACACGTCGCGGATGCCCAGTTCCACAGCGCATTCCGCGCGGATCGCGGTGACCAGCTTGGTGGCCACCAGCGAGTGTCCGCCTAAGTCGAAGAACGAGTCGTCCACTCCGACCCGCTGGTGACCCAGTAGCTCGGAGAACAGGACGGCGATCCGGCGTTCGGTCGCGGTCGACGGTTCGCGGTATCGGGTCTTGGCGGCGATCTCGGGTTCCGGTAGCGCCGTGCGGTCGATCTTTCCGTGCGTGGTGATCGGGATCTCGTCGATCACGACGTAGCCGGCGGGAGTCATGTACTCCGGCAGCGCCGCCGCCACCCGCGCGCGAATTCGTTCCACGTCAACGGTTTCGGGCCCGCCTCCGTCGACTGGGGTGACGTAGCCGACCAGGCTCTTACCCAGTCCAGGTAGATCGCTGGCCACCACCACGACCTGCCCGACGCTGGGGTCGACGGAGATCGCCGCGGCCACCTCACCCAGTTCGATGCGGAAGCCGCGAATCTTGACCTGCTCGTCGGCGCGACCGACGAATTCGATGTCGCCGTCGGCGTTGCGTCGCGCCAGGTCGCCGGAGCGGTAGAGCCGTGCGCCCGGGGTGAATGGGTCGGCGACGAAGCGCTCGGCGGTCAGACCCGGCCGGCGATGGTAGCCACGCGCCACATGCGTTCCGCCGATGTAGATTTCGCCGATCACACCGACCGGGACCGGTTGGAGCGCGTCGTCCAGCAGGTGAATCTGGGTGTTGATCTTGGGCCGGCCGATCGGCACCACCCGGGTGCCCTGGGCACCCTCCACCGGGTAGCTGGTGGCGTTGACGATGGTTTCGGTGGGCCCGTAGAAGTTGTAGAGCAGCGCGTCGAACGTGGCGTGGAATTTGTCGGCGACCTCACCGGGCAGCGGTTCGCCGCCGATCGGCACCCGGCGCAGGGTGCGCCACTGGTTGACGCCGGGCAACGACAGAAACAGCCCGAGCAGCGAGGGGACGAAATGCATCGAGGTGATGCCTTCGCGGCGCAGCAGTTCGGTCAGGTAGCCGATGTCGCGCAGACCGTCCGGACGCGGAATGACCAGGCGCGCACCGCAGATCAGCGTTCCGAAGATCTCCCCGATCGACACGTCGAAGCTCGGTGAGGCCACCTGTAGCAGGCGGTCGGTCTCGTCGACCCGATATTCGTCACCGAACCACACGAAATACTCCGCGATCGGCGCGTGCGGGACCGGGACGCCCTTGGGCAGACCCGTCGAGCCCGACGTGTAGATCAAGTATGCGGTGTTAGCGGGAACAAGGGGGCGCAGTAACCGGGTCGGCGCGGTGGCCGGATAGTCGGACAGACCCGTGACCGGTTCGCGCAGAACCAATTTCGCGTCGGCATCGCCGAGAATGAACGTCAGGCGATCATCCGGGTAGGTGGGGTCCACGGGCAGGTAGACGCCGCCGGCTTTCAGAATGCCCAGCGCGGTGATGACCAGTTCCGGTGATTTGTCGAGCAGCACCGCGACTCGATCCTCGGTGCCGATGCCGCGCTCGATCAGCCAGTGCGCCAGCCGGTTCGCCTCGTCGTCGATCTCGCGGTAGCTGTATTGCCGACCTTCGTAGACCACGGCGACGGCGTCCGGGGTCAGGTCCGCGCGGCGCGCGACCAGGGCGGGCAGCGTGCTCGCCGGGGCGTCGAACTCTTCGCCCGCCGAGACGGTCCGAAGCCATTCGGCGTCGGCGTCGCTCATCAATCGACACGTCGACAGCGTGCGGTCCGGGTCGTCGAGCGCGTGGGTCAGCAATACCTCGTAGTGCCGCAACAGTTGCTCGACCAGCGGACGATCGAGTACCTCGACGAGGTATTCGGCCTCGACCACCGCTCCGCGGCCGTCCAATTCGATCATCAGGCCGAGCGGCAATTGGCTGGTGTGGCCGCGCAATTCGGCACGCTCACAGCGGATACCGGGCGGGTTGAATCCTCCGCCGTCGGAATCGCGCAAGCCGAAGCTGACCCGGGTCATCCGTTCGGCGCCGTGCCGACGGTCCGGGTTGGATTCGCGTACCAGCCACTCCAGGTCGACGCGCGAGTGCGCGAGGGCTCCGACCGCGTCCTCTCTGGTCTGGGCGAGCAATTCCCGGAAAGTCTGCCGGGGGGCGGGCCGCATTCGCAGTACCACGGTGTTGCCGTAGTAACCGATCGCGTCCTCGGTTCCGGCACCGCGATTGAGCACCGGGGTTGCCACGAGGAAATCGTCGGCGTGGGTGTAGCGGTGCACCAGCGCACCGAACGCCGCCGCCAACACCATGTACGGCGTGGCCCCGGTTTCTCGGGCCAGCGCCGCAACGCGATCGACGGTCTCAGGCGACAGCCGCGACGTGACCCGCTGGGCGCGCCACGTGCTGGGGACCACCGAACCATGTGGCCCCGGAAGCTCCAGTGGCTCGGGCAGATTTGTCATCCGCGAGCGCCAGTACGCCAGGTCTTCGTCGCTACTGCCGACCCGCCCGCCCGTGACCGCCGGCACCGGTGCGGCGTCGAGGTCACCGGTATAGGCCCGCACCAGGTCGTTGAAGAACGGCTTCCACGAACCGTCATCCCAGGCGATGTGGTGCGCGGTCAACAGCAGCACCAATTCGTCGGCGCCGGTCCGGGCGGCGGCGATCCGCAGCGGCGAATCCTCGGTCAGGTCGAACGGCTGGCGAAACTGCCTCTGCGCCAACACTTCCAGCCTGAGTTGACGGGCCTGCTCGCCGAGCGCGGACAGGTCATGCTCTGCCCACCCCGGGCGCAGGTCAGCGTGAACGATCGGCCGCGGATCGCCGTCGTCGCCGACGTGGTACGTGGTGCGCAGCACCGGATGCCGCAGCGCCACCGCGTCCACCGCCGCACGCAGTCGCGTGATATCGACGTCACCGGTGACGCGGTAGGACACGCAGATGTTGAGCAACGCCCCATCCGGGTCGACTGATTGGACGAACCACATCCGCCGTTGACCGTCGGACATCTGCGGGTGCTGGGTGACAACGTCCGTGGCGGCGTCCGGTCGACTCAAGCCACGTTCGGCGATCCTGCGGCGCAACAGCTCCAGGCGCTGCGCGTCCAGCGTGTCCAAGCCCGTGGTGTCAGTCACGCGTGGGTTCCAACCTTCCCCATGTCCTGGCCTTCGCGCAGAACGTCGATCAGTTCGTTGACGGTGATGCCGCCGAGCATCCGCGCTACCGGAGCCGAATGGCCAACCGCGCGGCGCAGTCGTCGACGCAGGTCCAGCGCCAGCAGCGAATCCAGCCCGAGGTCGATCAGCGACGCCGTGGCGTCGATCGTCTCCGCATCGCCCAACTGCAGCGTCGACGCGAGCTCGCTCAGCACGAGCTCGGGCAGCGGTCGTCGATCGAAACCATTGCCCGCCAACGGGTCTTCGGTGCCGGCCCGGTCGAACGGCATCGGCATGCCTTGGCTTTCGAAGAAGACCCGGAGCCGGTCGAAGTCCGCGTCGAAAATCAGCGGGTCGTCGGCGTAGCGGGCGAGGCCGGCGGCCAACGCAGAGTCGGCCCGCATCGCGATCAGCCCCGACCGTTCTGTGCGGGCGATCTCGTCGGCGGCGACCACCCCGGCGTCCTGCCAGAGGCCCCACCGGATTGCGGTGCAGTCCAACCCCGTTGCGCGCAACTGAGCCGCCAACACGTCCAGCATCCGGTTCGATGCCGCGTACGCGGCGTGCCCCTGGCCGCCCCACACCCCGAAAACCGACGAGCACGCCAGGATGCGGCAGTCCGGCTGCAGCGGCCACACATCGGTCATCGCGGCCAGGCCGGCTACCTTGGCGGCGCACACGGCGGCCACGCTCGCACCGGTCAATTCGCCATGCTCGGATGCGGCGGCGATTCCCGCGGTATGGATCAGCAGGGAGGCGCCGGTCTCGGCGAATTCGGCGGCGACGGCTGCGACCGCCGCGCGGTCGGTGATATCGCAGTGCGGGGCATACACCTCGACATGACGCCGCCCGATCAACTGTGCCACCGCGTCCGGGGCTAACCCGTTGCGGCTCAACAGGATGACCCTGCGCGCGCCCCGTTCGATGCAGTGTCGGGCGTAACGCAGTCCGATGGCGCCGCTACCGCCGGTGATCACCACGTTGTCCAGCGCGGCCGCATCGAGCGGACGGGCGGTTGTGCGCTCGCGGTCTTCGCGGAAACTCCGGATATAGCGGAGCGTTTGGCCCTCCGCGCCTGCGCGCAGTGCCAGCACGCCGGTATCACCGAGCAGCACGTCGAGAGCGGCGACCGCGGTGTGGGGACCGAGGTCACCGGCCGGCAGGTCCAGGCTGCCGAACGTCTGGTCGGCGAATTCGGCTCCGATGCTGCGGTGCATGGCCGCCAGTGCCGCCTGCGCGGGCCGGGCGACGTCGCCGGCGGTGACTCGTTCACCACCGGCGGTGAGCAACCACACCGCTCGGCATTGCGGGCCGATGATCTGGTCGTAGTCGGCGAGTCCCGCGTCGGCCCGCGCGGCGATCTGCGCGACAGCCTCGGTAGCGTCCAGTTGCTCGAGCACCGGCGCCACGACCGCGACGACGTCCGCGTCACGCGGCGAAACCACGCGGCATCCGCGATGCGTCGAGGCGGCCGCGCTGAGGTGTCCCGCGCTGTCACCGACGATCGCGATGCGACATTGCGCAATCGGACGGGAGGCCTCGACGTGCTGCCACTGCTCCACGGCAACCGTCAACGGAGTGGCCGCGTCAGCCGGCGTGTGAGCGACGGGAGCCGGGCCGGCCCACAGGTGCACGGCGCGCATCGGCGCGTTCGGGAACCCGCGCAGCGGCGGCGTCAGCGTCGACGGCATCGCGTCGGCCCATGCATAGCCGGGGTCGGCAATGGCGGCCGCGGCGATGTTCGCCGACAGCACATCGGCCAGCGGTCGGTCGCGGTGACCCGAACCCAGGATCACCGCCGAGTCGTCGTCGACCAGGTCGCCGAGTGGATAGAGCAGCGACGGGTGCGCCGACATTTCGACGTATGCTTCGGCTCCGCACTTCTGGGCGGCGATCACAGCCCGGTCGAATCGGACTGTGCTGCAGAGGCTTTCGTACCAATACTGCGAGAAGTTCACGTCGCTGCCGACCTCGGCGCCGACAGCGGAACCGATGAATGCCCGGGGTCCGTCTCGGAACGACGACCGGGGCTGCAGCTTGACCAATTCGGCGCCCAAGGGGCGCAAAGCGCTGGTGTGGCCCGGATAGTCCACGGTGAGTTGTTGGGCGAACACACCGCGCGCCTGAGCCGCTTCCCTGACCGCCACGACGGCGTCGTGGTCACCGGAGACCACCGTGGCCGACGGACCGTTCACCGCGGAAACCTCCAGCCAGCCCGGTGTTTCGGCGATCAGGGTCTGCGCCTCGTCGATGCCGACACCCAGCACCACCATCGCGTAGTGACCGGTCAATCGTCCGACCACATTCGCCCGGGCGCCGACCAGTGCCGCGGCGTCTGCCAACGAGATCTTCTCGGCCACATAGGCCGCCGCGATCTCCCCGAGACTGTGGCCGATAGTGATGGCCGGCAGTACCCCCGACGATTTCCATTGCGCCGCCAGGCCGACCGCGTGGGTGAACTGCGCACCCTGGACTTCCGCTCGGGCCCACGCCCGGTCCCCGTCGCTGTGCAGGTATGGCAGCGGCGACGGGTACCCGGCCGCGACGAACGCCTCCGCGCAGCGGTCGGCCTCGGCCCGGTACGCCGTCAGCAGGCGGTAGGCTGCCGAACCCATCGACGGCCATTGATTGCCCTGGCCAGGGAAGACGAACGCAACGCAGGGCGCCGCGCTCCTCGACGACCGGGCCACCAACGGATGCTCGTCACCGTCAGCCAGCGCCGCCAAGGCGGCGGCCAACTCGTCGCGGTTCGCTGCCCGCACCACCGCGCGGTGTCGCCTGACCCGGCGCAGCCGCAGCAAGGTGGACGCGATCTCGACGGTCGGATCCCGGTCGCCGTCAACGCGTTTCAAGTATCCGAGGATCGCCGAGGCATCCTGGCCGATCAGCCGGTCGTCATGTGCGGACAGCAGCACGGGCACGCGGCCGTCGGGCAATCGTTGAGCCAACATCACGCCGCCTCGGGCAGCGCGACGATGACGTGAGCATTGGTGCCGGCGATCCCGAACGCCGAAGTGGCCGCGACACGGCGCCCGTCGACGGCGGCCCACGGCGTCAACGTCCTGGCAAGGCGCAAACCCTGTTCGGCCCAGTCGATCTCGGGGCTGGCGTCGTCGACGTGCAGTGTCGGTGGCACCGCCGCGTGCTCGGCCGACACCAGGATTTTCGCCAGACCCAGCGCTCCACTGGCGGCCAGCGCGTGGCCGAGGTTGGATTTGACCGAACCCAGCAGTGCGCCACGGTCGGCTTCGGTGTCGCCGTAGGTCTGCGCCAACGACTGCAGCTCGGTGCGGTCACCGAGACGAGTCCCGGTGCCGTGCCCCTCGACCATGCCGACCTCGTCGGGACGAATCCCGGCTTCGGCGATCGCGCGCCGGAACAAGCTGACCTGAGCGGCGCCACTCGGTGCGCTGAGGCCCGCGCTGCGGCCGTCGTGGTTGACGGCGCTGCCGAGTATCTCCGCGAGAATCTGCCGCCCGTCCCGCAGCGCGGCCGACTTGCGCTGCAGCACGAAGACGGCGGCGCCTTCCGCCCAGACCGTCCCGCTGGCGTGCGCGCTGTAGGCCCTGCAGTGGCCGTCGTCGGACAAGGCGTGCTGCTTGGAGAATTCGACGAAAAATCCCGGCGAGCCGAGCACGTTGACGCCGCCGGCCAGCGCCAGGTCGCAGTCGCCGTTCTGCAGCGCCCTGACCGCGGCGTGGAAGGCGACCAGCGCCGAGGCGCAAGAAGAGTCGATCGTCACCGCGGGCCCCGTCGAGCCCAGCGTGTAGGCGATTCGTCCGGAGATCACGCTCAACGCGGTACCGGCGAGCAAATGGCCGCTGTATTCCGAGAATTCGGCCATCTGCGGCCCGTATCCGGTGGCTGAGGCACCGAGATAGCACCCCATCTCGTGGCCGGCCATCTCGTCGGGATTGATGCCACTGTTCTCCAGCGCCCGCCACGACACCCGCAGTGCGACGCGCTGCTGCGGGTCCATCGCGACGGCTTCGCGCGGTGAGATCCCGAAGAATTCGGGGTCGAACATCGTTGCGTCGCGCAGGAATCCGCCGCGGTCGTGGATTTCCTTGAAGCCGGTGCGGCGGGATCCGGCGAACAGCTCGCGCACCGACCATCCGCGATCGCCCGGGAATGGCGTCAGCGCCTCGCGGCCCTCAGACAACAACTCCCAGTACGCGTCGGCGGTGTCGATTCCGCCGGGCGCCTCCAACGCCATGCCGACCACCACGACCGGATCAGCCATCCGCGTTCACCCGTGCGGCGACGTCGTCGATGTGGTCGTCGAGATAGAAGTGACCGCCGTCGAACCAGTCGAGGTCGAAGGCGCCATCCGTGTGTGTCGCCCAGCGGTCGAGTTCGTCGGCGTCGACCCGCAGATCGCCGTGCGCGCCCAACGCTGAGATGTCTGCCGCGATCTTGACGTCCGGTCCGCAGGCGTAGCGGTTGATCGCGGCGTAGTCGGCACGCATCGCGGTGACCAGCAGCTCAGCGAACTCGGGGTCGGCGAGCAACTCGACGTCCGTCCCGCCGAAGTCGGTCATGTCGACCAGCAGGTCGTCGTGGCTGGTTGGCAATTCCGGCTTGGCTTCGACGGTGCACGGGGCGGGCGCCGCCGAGGCCCACAGCTTGTGCACTGGGGCGCCGCGGGATTCGGCGATCCTGGCGAATTCGAAGGCGACCACGGCACCCATGCTGTGCCCGAACAGCCGCAGCGGCGCCACCTGGCGCCAGGGCCCGGCGACGAACAGGCTGCGGGCCAGATCCTGCACCGTGTCGACGGCTGGTTCGTTCATTCGCTCGGCGCGCTGCGGGTACTGGACGATGTACGTGTCGCCACCACCGGCGGCCAGCGCCATCGCCAGCTTTCGGTAACCGGCGGCCGCACCGCCGGCATGCGGAAACACCACGGTGGCGCCTCGCGCTGCGACGCCCCGGCCGGGAAACCGCTTGATCCAGGACGGGAATTCCTTCTTCTGCACCGAGGTGAGGTTGTCGAAGATCATTGCAGCGCATCATTTCCGGCGATTGCCGCCAGCACATGGCCGGCGTCCATGCCGACGACTTCCAGGTACAGTTCGGCGACCTGTTCAAGACGGCCCGGGTCGGGTTCACGGCCGACCAGCAACGCGCTGAGCGCGGACACGGTTCGGGTGGCGAAGATGTCGGCGACGGCGATGTCGGGGGTGTCGAGCCATGCCCGGATGCGCGCCACGGTCTGGGTCGCCAGCACCGAGTCGCCGCCCAGAGCGAAGAAATCGTCGTCGGCACCGACTCCACTTGCACCGAGCACGTCCTCGATGATCGCCGCGACCGCGGACTCGACGGGTGTGGACGGCGCGCGGCGATCGGGTGCCGACGATTCCGCTACCGCGGCAGCGAGCTGAGCGGTGACGACGCGTCGGTCGATTTTCCCGGCCAGGGTGTAGGGGATGCGGTCGGTGAACACGAGGTGCTGGGGAACCATATGGGCCGGAACAAGTTCCGCCATGGCGGCGCGGACGCCCTCCGCGGTGAGCGACGGGTTGTCGCCGTGCCAGACCGCGGCCAGCACTTCCGCGCCGCCGCTGGTCGTCACCACTGCGGCGACCGCCGTTGCCACCCCGGGAATCTGCCGCAGCGCCGCCTCGACCTCGCCGATCTCGACCCGGTAGCCGCTGATCTTGACCCGGTGGTCGGCGCGCCCGACGAATTCCAGCACCCCGTCCGGCCAGTACCTGGCCAGATCGCCGGTGCGATACCAGGTTTGGCCGCCGTAACGGACAAACCGTTCGGTGGTGAGGTCGGGTCGGCCACGGTATCCCCGCGCGATGCCGCGGCCGCCGACCCACAGTTCACCCGCGACCCAGTCGGGGCAGTCACCGCCCCGGTCGTTCACCACCCGGCAGGCATTGTTGGGCAGCGGGGTGCCGAACGGCAACGCGGTCAGCCCTGGCGGGAGCCGCTCCATGTCGCCGACTTCGAAAATGGTGTTGTGCGTGGCGGTTTCGGTGGCTCCGCCCAATCCGGCAAAGCGAAGTGCGGGCGCGTCGGCGCGCAGCCGGCGAACGACCTCCGGCCGTACCCAGTCGCCGCCGGTCGGCACCACCCGTAGCGAGGAGAGTCGTCCGACACCGACCTCGGCCAGCATCTCCAACCAGCCGGGCATGAAATGCAACACCGTTACCTGGTATTCGGCGATCAACCGCGCCCACGCGTCCGGGTCGCGTCGCTGTCCCTCGTCGACCACCACGATCGAACCGCCGGTGCGCAGCGTGACGAAAATGTCCATCACCGAGATGTCGCCCTCGAGCGTCGACAAGGCCAGGCATCGGTCCCCGGGCCCGAGACCGAAATGGCGCCCGATGAATTCGACCGTGTTCATCGATGCGTGGTGGGTGACCTCCACGCCCTTGGGCTCACCGGTCGAGCCGGAGGTGAACAGCACATAGGCGAGCGCGGCCGGATCGCCGGCGGCGGGGTGCAAGGCCTCCTCGGCGGAGGCGTCGTTCGCCACGTCGGCGATCGTCAGCGTCGGCACCGGCAACGACACCGGTTCACCCCCGCACACCAACGCCAGCTTCACCTGACCGGCTTGCAGGATGCGTTCGGCACGGTCGCGGGGCTGATCGACGCTGATCGGCAGGTAGACGCCACCCGCAGCCAGTATCGCGAGCACCGCCGATACCTGCTCGGCGGTCTTCGGACCCACGATGGCAACGGTGTCACCATCGCCGATTCCGTTGGCGTGCAGCGCCGACGTCAGCGCCAGCACCTGGTGGCGCAGTTGACCGTAGGTCAGCTCACCGGAGCTGGACAACACGGCGACCGCGTCGGGACGGGCCTCGGCTTGCCGAAAGAACCCGTCGTGCAACCGTTCTCCGCTGGACGTTGCCGTCACGCCGTTGACCGCGTCGCGCACAGCCCTCTGTTGCGACGGGAGTGCGGGCGGGTCGGGCTGTGTCCACGCGTCTGGGCTCGCGGCCAGCCGCCGCAGTTCCTCGACGTGATGGGCGAACATCGCGTCGATAACGCCGGCCGGGAAAAGGTCTTCGCGGACATCCCAGTTCACCAGGACGCCGCCGTCGAATTCGGTGACCTGCGCGTCGAGCGACACCTGCGGCCCCTGCGAGATGATCCAACTGGGCGTGCCGAATGCCTTGGTGACGTCAGCCGAGAACAACTCACCGAGTCCCAATGCGCTGGTGAACACGACCGGGGCAAGCACCGGTGTACCGCGGTAGCGGGCCAGGTCGCGCAACACCGACAGGCCGGGGTAGTTGGCGTGCGAGGCGGCCGACCGCATGGCGTCCTGCACGGCGCGCGCTCGCGATGCAGCGTCCGCCGTTTCGGTGAGGTCGATGTCGAGAAGCAGCGACGACGTGAAGTCGCCGACCAAGTTGTCGACGTCGGGGTGCATGGCTTCGCGGCCGAACAAGGGCACGTTGAGTAGGAATCGCGAGGTGGAAGACCAGCTGGCCAGAGTGTGCGAGAAGGCCGCGGCGAACATCATCGCGGGGGTGACGCCGCAGCCGCGGGCATGCGCGAACAGGGCGTCACGAGTGGCCGGGTCCAGCCACTGCCAGCGCCGAGTGCTGTTGCGCGACAGACTGTTCCGGTTGTCCGACGGCAGTCGGGGTGGGTCCGGGAGTTCGGGGATGCGCTGCGACCACCAGTCCCGGTCGGCGTCGTGGGCCGGACGCGGCCCGGCCTCGCGGCGCGCGATCTCCTGGCGATACTCCCGGTAGGTGAAGGTCAGGTCCTCGAGGTCCCGGCCACGGTAGAGTGCGGCGAGGTCGGCCATCAGCGTGCGATAGCTCATCGCATCGGCGGCCTGCATGTCCAGATCGACGTGCAGGCGCGACCGTTCGCCCGGTAGCAGCGACAAGGTCAGCTCGAACACCTGCCCGTCGAGCTGCTGATGCGATTTGGACTCGCGCAACTCGAGCAGCCGCTGGTCGACCTCGGCGAGGTCGCGGAAATCGTGGACGACGAGCGGAAAATCGGCAGGCGCACCGATGCGCTGGGTTCCGTCGGCGCCGAATTGGACCCGCAACATCGGATGCCGCGCGGCCAACGATGTCGCGGCTCGGCGCAGACGTTCGGGATCGATTGGTTCAGCGTCGAATTCGACGTACAGGTGGCCGGCCACGCCGCCGAGCGGTTGACTGTCGTCACGACCCACCCACATGGCGTGCTGCATGGGGGCGAGCGGGAACGCGTCATCGGGCGGGCCGGTCGGCCCGGCCAGCGCCACGGGTTCGCACGAGCCCTCGCCGACCAGCATCGACCAGGCCTCGACTGTGGGTTCTGCGGCCAGCGCGGCGAAGTCGACGTCGACCCCTCGACGACGCCACTTCCCGGCCAGCGACATCATCCTGATCGAGTCGAGACCCTGACTGACGAGGTTGCCGCTGGGGTCGACGGCATCGGCGCTGACGCCGAGCAGCGCCGCGACTTCAGCGCGCACGTCGGTGGGGCCGCCGACGATGGAAGCCCCGACCCCGCCAGTTGTCACACCTACCCCTTGCATCAGTTAGTAGAGGCTAGCCTAAATTGTTGGACACTTTAGTGGCTGGGCGCCTCCGAAAGCTAGCGGCGCATAGCCCCACCTCGACCTGGAGCGACGGGCGCTAACTGAGGTTAGGCAAACCTATTGTGGCTCAGTTAAATCTCAGGTAGCCTCGCGTTCCGCCTGGTTATGGCGCGATATCCACTTATGCTCACTTAAGGAGATGCTTGTGCATCCAGCTGTCCCGTTCCCCTCGACAGCGGCCCACGCGGGTCGACTGATGGTCGCCGGCCTAGCGGTCGTCGGCGCTGGCCTGTTCGCGCTCGACGCGCCGACCGGTGATTCGCTGGTCCGACACCACGACGTGAAGCTGGTCTCCGGTGAAGTCGACTGGACCACGTTCCTGAGCAACACCGAGGCGAACTTGGCCACACTCCAGACCGAGGCCACCACGTCGAGCACCGAGTTGTCGACAGCACTGGGAAACGTGTCGGACGCCTTCAGCACACAGATCAGCACTGCCCTGACCGGCTTTGACACCGGAATCAACAATGCGCTCTTCGGTGGCTGGTACGGCGGCGACGACGGCTACGTCTTCGGACTGTTCGGCGGGGAGCCCGTTCTCGGTGGACCTACCCCCGGCGTCACCGGCAGCCTGCTGGCGACGCTGGCGACCGATTTCCAAAACATTTCGACCAACCCCAATGGGAGCGAGCAGCTCTTCAGCGACTTCAACGCATACTCGCTGGAACTGCTGGACCACACGCTCAAGCCACTGTTGTCACCCCTCCTGGACGAGACCACCAAGGGCGTGACGACGCTGTCGATCCCGGTCGAGCTGTCGCAGATCCAGACCAACCTGCTCGAGGCGTTCGGTAGCTACAACGAACTCAAGGACCTCGCGCAGACCGTGCTGTCCCCGGAAATCAGTGGCTTCTTCGCCCTCACCGCCGACCTGGACGACATCAACGCTGCCATGACGGCGGGCGACAGCACCCTGGCCATGACCGACCTGAACAACCTGGGCTCCGACGTGCTCAACGCCGTGGTCAATGGCTATGACGCGGGCGTGAACCCGGTCAACGGTGTCGAGAACATCTTCCCGGGGCTGATCAACGCCGGCAGCTTCCTCGACGAGCTGTACACGACGTGGACCACGCAGTTCATCGACGCGCTGGGTTCGCTGGCGACCGAGTCGGCGACCGCGGGCGCGTCCGAGGCTGTCACGACCGCCGTCCCCGATTTGTTCACCGGGCTGCTTAGCTTCTAGGCAGGCGACGCACGCTGGGCGGGATGGACGTTCGTCGTCCATCCCGCCCTTTGCATCCCGGGGAACCGAACTGGAGGCAAGAGATGCTCGATGGCTTCGTGCCGTTTCCGCCCGACCGAGCGGCGGCCTACCGGGCTTCGGGCTATTGGCGCGGCCGACCCGTCGACTCACTGCTGTCGGACGCCGCTCAACGCTGGCCCGCGGGTACCGCGGTAGTCGACGCCGACGGACCCACTCGGCTGACCTTCATTGAACTCGACGAACGCGCCAACCGCGCGGCAGCCGGCTTGGCCGAGTTGGGTATCGCTGCCGGCGATCGGGTGTTGCTGCAGTTGCCCAACACCCCGGCATTCGCCGTGGCACTTTTCGGGCTACTGCGCATGGGCGCCATCCCGGTGATGTGCCTGACCGGTCACCGTGCCGCAGAACTAGGACACTTCGCCGCCGTCAGCGAGGCCACCGCGCTGATAATCCCTGACAAGGCAGCCGGTTTCGACTACCGGCCGATGGCCCAAGAGCTCGCGCGCGACCATCCCGCGCTGCGCCACGTCATCGTCGACGGTGAACCCGGACCGTTCGTCACCTGGTCTCAGGTATGCGCGAGCGCCGGCCAGACGCCGGCCCAGCTGCCCGACCCGGACTCCCCCGCCCTGCTGCTGGTGTCGGGCGGCACGACCGGCACACCGAAGCTCATCCCCCGCACGCACAACGACTACGTCTACAACGCCACCGCCAGCGCTGAGCTCTGCGAGCTCACATCCGACGACGTGTACCTGGCGGCTCTGCCTGCGGCACATAACTTTCCGCTGGCCTGCCCCGGGCTGCTCGGCGCGATATCGGCCGGCGCCACGACGGTGTTCCTGACCAACCCCAGCCCGGAATCGGCGTTCGGCGCCATCGCGCGCCACGGCGTCACCGTCACCGCCCTGGTGCCGGCGCTGGCGAACCTGTGGGCACAGGCCACCGAATGGGAGCCGGAAGCGCCGACTTCGCTGCGGTTGCTGCAAGTCGGCGGCGCCAAGCTGGAAGCCGTTGACGCGCAACGGGTCCGCGAGACACTGACCCCGGGCCTGCAACAGGTGTTCGGCATGGCCGAAGGTTTGCTGAATTACACCCGCCCCGGCGACCCGCCCGGTGTCGTCGACCACACTCAGGGGCGTCCGCTGTGTCCCGACGACGAACTGCGCATCGTCGACGACGCGGGCCACCCCGTCGCCGCGGGTGCCGAGGGTCAATTGCTGGTGCGCGGCCCCTACACCTTCAACGGGTACTTCCGCGCCAACGAGGCGAACGCCACCTCTTTCGACCCGCAGGGCTTCTACCGCAGCGGCGATCTGGTCCGCGAACATCCCGGTGGATATTTAGAAGTCACCGGCCGAGTAAAAGACGTCATTCACCGCGGCGGTGAAACCGTCCCGGCGGCCGAACTGGAAGAACATCTGCGTTGCCATCCCGCGATTGCCGCAGCCGCGGCGGTGCCGCTGCCCGACCCCTACCTTGGCGAGAAAATCTGCGCTGCAGTTGTTTTCGTCGGAAGCTCGATCACGCTGGCCGAGCTGAATGCCTTCCTCGACCAACGGGGGGTGGCCCGGCATGCACGACCCGATGTGCTTACCGCGATGGCGTCGCTACCGACCACTGCGATCGGCAAAGTGGACAAGAAAGCGATCGCCAGGCAATTACACTCTTAGAATTCGTCGGCGAATTCATCGAGTTGCGACAGAGATTCTTTACCTTTCGGACTTAATCTCAATCTCAGCGTTATTTTTCGCGCTGCGACGAGATGGAGAAATGACAGTGAGTATTGACAGCATGTCGCCCCCGGTCAGCAGCCGTGTCGAGGCGAAGCGGTCAGTCATGTCGATCGCGTTCTCGGTGCTGGCGACCGGAGCGGCAATCTTCGGCGCGGGTGCGGCGCTGGCGTCGCCGTCGAGCATGAGCCCCGGCGACGGCCTTCTGGCGTTCAACGTCGAGTAATTCACAGAGTCGCCGCAAGACTCCATAGCGCTTCGTGATCGGCCGTGTCGGCGCGATCCAGCGGACTGAGAGTCAGCTCGGTAGCGCCCGCGTCCTGGTACGACTTCAGCTTCTGCACAACGGATTTCGCCGATCCGATTGCCGCAAGGTCGGTAATGCTATCCACCCCCTCCCGGGCAATGACATTGCGGTAGGACGGGATGGACTCGTAGAAGCTCAGCTGTTGCGCCGCAATAGCGTTGGCCTTATCGATATCGCTCGATACCAGGACGGGCACCGCGGTGATGACCTGCGGCGCCGGCCGACCGGCGTCGGCCGCGGCTTTGGCGATGGTCGGCACGATGAATTCGCCGATCGTGCGCGGACCCGCCAGATACGGAATGGTGCCGTCGGCGAGCTCGCCGGTGACCCGCAATGCCTTCGGGCCCATCGCCGCCACATAGACCGGGATCGGGGTGCCTCCGGCGACCTGCACCGGCCAGGTCGGGCTGGCGCTGATCTCGCTGCCGTGGAAGTCGACGCTTCCGCCGTCGAAGACCGACCGCAGGATGGTCAGATGCTCACGCAGACGAGTGATGACGCGAGGCCAGTCGCTGCCGAACGCGGGACGTTCGATAACGCGCGCCCCCAGTCCAAGTCCGAGATTGAAGTTGCCGTGTGTGGCGGCCTGCGCAGTCTGCGCCAGCTGCGCGACGATCAGCGGATGTCGCGGATTGATCGGCACCACCGACGTGCCGACGGCTAATCCGGGTATCGCGGCGCCCACGAGACCCGCCAGCGAGATGGCGTCATAGCTGAGCTGCTGGGCCAGCCACACCTTCCTGACGCCGAGTTCGTGCGCCCGTCTGGCTTGGTCGAGGACGTCGTCGACGAGATTGGCGGCACCGGGACGTGGGATAAGAAGCACTCCAGCAGACATGGCGGGCGTAACGCATCACGGTAGTCAGCCATTCCTGTGCCTCGCCCGCAACCGCTGCAACGATCCCGTCGGCGGACGAGGTCATCGGGGCGATCTCGACGTCGACGGCGTGACGGTCAGCTGCCAGTGGGCACCTCGGCGAATCCCGGCTCCCCGCCCTCGACAACCGAATTGAACCGGAAACGTGTCTCCAGCCTTTCGTTGATGTCGACGATCGCACTCTCGGGGATCGCCGACACATCGAAGTTTTCACTGATGCGCGCCGGGTTGACCGAGCCCGTCAGAACGGCGCTGCCGCGCTGAATGCCCCACGCCAGCAATACCTGTGCGGGCGTCTTGCCCACTTGTCGCGCGATCGAAACGATCAGCGGGTCGTCGAGCAGTCGCGGCTCCAAGGCGTGACCGAGGGAGGCGAACGCCACCAAGACGATGCCGTCCGTCTCGCGCAAACGGTGAAGCTCCCACTGCGGGTGGTAGGGATGCGACTCGACTTGGACGACGGCCGGTTTGATCCGGGCGGTATCGGCAATCCGCTTGACGCCTTCGACATCGATGTCCGACAACCCTATTGCTTTGGTAAGCCCCTGATCCACAAGGCTTTCCATCGCCGCCCAGGTCTCTTCCAATGTCACGCCGTCGTCATAGATGACCGCGCCGTGGACGTCCCGCGGATCCTGATCGTCACCGGGCCTGAAGGCGAACGGGGTATGCACGAGGTACAGGTCGACGGCTTCCAGCCCGAGCCTTCTGAGGCTGGCCTGCAGCGCCGGCTTGACCCGCTCCGGGCGATGGTTGTTGTTCCACAACTTTGTCGTAACGAACAGTTCGTTGCGACTCACGGTGCCGTCGGCGAACAGGTCCTGCAGCGCCGCCCCCACCTCGGCCTCGTTGCGATACCGCTCGGCCGCGTCCAGGTGCCGGAAGCCGACCTTCACCGCGGCCGTGACAGCACTCCGCGTCTTGCTTCGATCGGACAATGATGTCCCGAAGCCGAGCGCCGGCATCCTGCTCACACCATCGTTCAGGCCGAATGCGACGCGGTTCAGATCCTCGTTCAGTGCCATCCCTATCAGCTCCACTTCTATAGATGACCAGTCGTCTATTCAACATGGCCCGACAACTCGACATTCCCGCGGGCATTCAGCGCAGTAGCGCGGCAATGGTGTCGGTTTCGAAGCGGACCCTGCTGCGGATCACTTTGCCCCGCAGTGCGGCCCCATCCCAAGCCTCGGTGAGCGGGAGGCAAGGTCGTCGGCGTCGGGAGCCCTCCGACGAACCACTACCACCGAAACGGTCGATCGAGCGTCAACGTTCTCTCCGCCTTCGGGTACCAGCCCTGCGGGGCGAACTGACTGGTGTGCAGGTAACACTGCACGCGCACCTGGCTGCTGCCCGGCTCGAAGGTCAACAGACGGCTGATCGGCAACGTGGTGATCGGCATGTGGTGGCGGCTCAACGAGGCCACGTTGAGAAACCAAGTACCCCAACGTTGTTCGATGTGTGTCTTGCCGCCAAAGGAGTCCTCGGGATGGGTGTGAGTGTGACCGGCGAGCCAGAGCGCCACCCGGCCCGGGCGCTCCGCCAGGACGGACTCGAATGCCGCCGAATCTGGTTTGCTGTCGACCCAATACAGGTATGAGGCCCCGTTGGGCGTGCCGGCTTCGAAGGGGCGATGGTAGTGCTCCACCAATTCGCCGGTGGCGCAGCGGCGAACGCCTTCCCATTCACCGGACGCCACCGTGGTGTCCTTCAAGACGTAGTGGTGCACGGAGATGATGACGGCGTCGGGGTTGTCGTCGACCATCGATGTCCACCAGTCGAAGGTCTCACCGGTGACGACGCCGCCCGGGTTTCCGCCCAGCGTTCCGCGTCCGACCGACTGACTGGGCTCGTTGCGGTCACTCATCATCAGGAACAGCAGGTTGCCGACCCGGAAGCTGTACCGCTCCCAGGTTCCGTCGACTGGATACGGTCGCGCCTTGGGGTCGACTCTGGAGAACTCGGTGTGCTGCCCGAGTGGGTCGACCCACTTCTGCCACCACCACGCGTCGGGTTCGGTGAGCCCGCTGCGATCGTGGTTCCCGCACACGCTGTAGATGTCCTCCCGCCGGTGCGTTCGCAGCGCAGCCAACTGCGCAACGACCTCTTCGCCTTCGGCGTCATCCGGTAGCTGGTGGTGGGCCCCGGACATATCGCCCACGTCGACGGCGATATCCCACTCGAAGGGCGGCCCGCCATCGGAGCCACCGACTTCCGAGTGTGTGATCGCCTCAGCCAAACTGCTTCGGCCGTAGGCCTTGTCGGTGCCGACGTGAGCATCGCCGAACGCCCACAGCCGAAATGGCCGAGACTGCGCCGTCACGATTCGTCTGAACCAACGAGGCCCCGCCGCCGGCGGACTTCGCGATCCAGCAGGGTGAACAGGCCGTCGATCACGATTCCCAAGACCAGGATCACGATCATGATCGCGATGGCGGCGGGCATGTCGGACAGATTCTGCGCGTTCTCGAGCAAGACTCCGATCGACGCGGTGTTGGCGACGATGACGACCAACTCGCCCGACATCAGACTGCGCCACGCGAACGCCCAGCCCTGTTTGAGACCGGTCACCAGGACGGGTAGTGAGGCCGGCAAGATCAAATACCGGTACAGACCAAATCCCTTGAGCCCCATCATCGTCGCGGCGCGGCGCAGTAGCGGCGGAATGTTGTCGCTGCCGGCGATCACCGCGATCGCGATCGCCGGTGCCGTGCCGATCACGATGACGAACAGAATCGCTGAGGTGCTGAGCCCGAAGAAGATGATTGCGAACGGAAACCACGCGATGGCCGGCATGGTCTGCATGCCGGTGATGATCGGTCCGAAAGCCGCGCGCAGCATCCTGCTCCTGGCCACCGCGATACCCACCGCGAGGCCTATCACGGCCGCCAGGCCGAACCCGTAGACGGCTCTTCCCATGGTGGTCTCGACGGCCTGCCAAAGCAGCGGCTGACGGGCCTGGGCCCAGAGGCTGGCAAGTGTCGTCGCTGGACTGGGCAGTACGAACGATGGCTTCCAGCCGCTCAGGTAGACCGCCTGCCAGAATGCGAGGACGACCAGCAGCCCGACTCCGGGCGCCCACAGGGACCGGACACGCCGCCGGCCAGTGGGTTTCGCCGAACTCGACGTCTCGTTGCGGGAGTCGACGCGGTTTTGATCAAGCACCATTGCCGACCTCCGTGCCCTCGAGGTCGGCGGTGATCGCCGCGGCCAGCGCCGAGATGTGCGCGCCGTCGATGGTTCGCGGACGCGGAAGGTCCACGGCGTGATCGGCGATGATGCGACCGGGCCGGTTGCTCAGCACGACGACCCGGTCGGCCAGGCGCACCGCCTCCTCGACGTTGTGCGTCACGAACAAGACCGTCAGGCCGGTTTCGGCGACGATCCGCTCCAGTTCACCGTGCAGCAGGTTGCGGGTGAGCGTGTCGAGCGCACCGAACGGTTCGTCCATCAGCAAGACGTCGGCGTCCTGAGCCAGCGCACGCGCAAGCGCCACGCGCTGACGCATTCCGCCCGATAGTTGGTGCGGTCGCGCGGCGGCAAAGCTGGTGAGCCCTACGACGTCCAGCAGCTCCGCCACCCGAATTCGTCTCTGCCCTTTGGGTATTTTGCGCGCGCGCAGCGCCAGCTCGATGTTGCCAGCCGCCGTCAGCCACGGGAAAAGCGCCGGCTCTTGAAACATGAACGCCACCCGTTGATCACCGGTACTGACGTCGCCGGAGCTGGGCTGGTCGAGGCCGGCGACCAATGACAGCAACGTGCTTTTGCCACAGCCCGATGCACCGACGAAACAGACGAATTCGCCTTGTGCCACGCTGATGGAAACGTCCTGCAACGCCGTCACCACGGAGCTGCCGCGACCGTATGCCTTGGATACGCCGGAGAGCCGAATCAGGGAATCCACGGCTGGTCTCGACATCGCCGGGCATTCACGGGTATTCGTGCGGCCGCTCACGATGTGACCTGAGGCCGGCCGACTGCCTTCAGCACGTCGTTGAGCGGATGCGGATCGAAGAGCCCGTCGAGCGTCAAGGGTTTGAGCAGTCCGACCGCGACCGACTTGTGCACAAGGTCGTTCAGCGATGCCACGTCCGGATCGTTGGTGAAGGTCGTCTCCTGGAAGGAGCCGTCCAGGACGTCGGCGTCGAGGCCCTTGCCGAGGTTCTTCGCCAACGCGTTGTTGGCCGCCTGCTTTGCCGCTGCCGGGCTGTCGTGGATGAGCTGGTCGGCTTCGACCTGGCCTCGCAGCAATCCGGACACGGCGTCAGGATGCGCGGCCAGGAATTCTTGGCGCACAACGAGAATGGTGATGGTCCCGGTCGCCGGCCACAGCTTCACTCCGCCGGCTTTGACCATCTGCACGTCATAGGGCGCGGACTCCACCGCACCGGCGATCTGGTTGGAGGTGAACTCCTGCACGATGGCCGACTCGGGTTTGGTGGGCTTGATGAAGACGTCACCGCCGCCTTGCGTATTCGTGTGCAATCCGTTGTCTTGCAACCAGCTTCTCAAGAGCACATCGTGGTTGCCGCCCAGCGCCGGATCGGCGACGGTCTTGCCGCGCAGCTCCTGTGCGGACGTGATTCCAGGCTTGACGACGAACGACGTTCCCCCCTTCGCCGATCCGGAAA
This sequence comes from Mycobacterium paraterrae, assembly GCF_022430545.2. Lineage (NCBI taxonomy): Bacteria > Bacillati > Actinomycetota > Actinomycetes > Mycobacteriales > Mycobacteriaceae > Mycobacterium > Mycobacterium paraterrae. Next base: position 5,371,041 of record NZ_CP092488.2, read on the forward strand.
TGATCCTGATCGCGGTGCCGCCCGATTTCTGCCATGCATTGAACGCCGGATTGGGGCCGACGTAGGCGGCGTCGATCTGTCCGGCGAGCAGAGCAGTCGCTTCGGCGGTCCCCTGCTCGAAAGGCTGGGCTTCGAACGTCACCCCGGATCCCAGATTCTTGACGAACAGGCCGCGGTCGATCCCGACCAGCGCCGAGGCATGGGTGATCCGGGTCAAATAGCCAAGGCGAAGAGTGACTTTCGCGTTGGAGCCGGTGGTCGCGGCGTGCCCGCAGCCGGTCAGCATCGCCGCGACGGTCGCAACACTCAGGGTGAAACGTGTGAGCTTCGGAAGCGCCATTGTTCTCCTTGGAGCAGGGTGCAGGATCCGTGTGGACGCGCCGTGCCGGCGGGGGCGCGGTCAGCCGGTCAGCGACAAGAGGTGAAAACGAGCATTATTCGGCCTGGGTACGGCTGATGAACAGCGGGCTGGTCCACACCTGATGCCCGTCGGTTTGCCGTGCCCGCAGGTAGACGGCGGTATCGGCGACCGGCAGGTCGATGGTCAGGTTTCCGTTCACGGTGATGGGAAGGTCGGCGAATTCGGCGACTCGCTCCACCCGCAGCGTGAGGTTGAGCCCTCCGACGGCGACCTCGCGATGGCCGGTGGACAGCAGATCGGTCCCGCTGAGCTCGAGGTTCACCTGATGACCGTCCTCGTCGACGGCGGCGTCGACGCGCAATTGGGCGTTGGCCAGGTCGCTGAGCCGGACGACGACCCCGATATCGCTGCCGAACGTCTGCGTGCGCCACGTGACGTCGCTTCGGTCTCGCTCGAAGATCTGCTCGGGATGCGTTGCCGCCCAGGGCGTGACCTCGTCGATGGCGCTGCCGGCGACCGTGAGCCGACCGGTCCAGGTCGCCCACCGGTAGCGGTCCCGATGCCGTGCGCCGCCCCATCGGAGACGCACCAGCGAGTCGGACAAACCACGCTCGGTGTGCAAGTCACGGCGATACAACAGCCCCGTGGGGTCCCAGATCTGGACCTCTTCCCAGCCCGCCGTTCCATAGAGCGTGTAATCGGCAGCCAGTTCGGCTGCAGTGCAGTCGATCTCGTCACCCATCCAATTCACACCGCTACGCAGCAGGGCCACGGCACGCGCGCCGGTGGTAGCCCAGGTCCGCCGTGCCCGTAGGGTCCGTCCGACGTCCTCGCGAGTGAGCTCGGGCGCCAGCACACCGGTGAGGCCGCCGTGCCCACCAAAGATGTTCGCCCCCGGCGCACCGCCACCGGGTCGTCCGCGATGCTCGTCGCTGGCGGCGCTGGCTCCGAGCCGCAGTCCGCGAGCCATCGCATCCTCGAAGAACCACGGGCTGGTACCCCAGGCGGAATGCACTTCGATCAAGCGCTCCAGCTGGGGGTGGTGCCAGTCCAGGATTGCGCGCCGCCCACCCACATGCGGGATCAACAGGTACGAGTCGGGATCCTTGTCGTATGCCGCATACAACTGGGTGATCGGCCAGTTCTGCGGGATAGGCGCCGAGGCCGTCATCCCTAGATGCCATTCGAGGGAACGCGCCAGTGTCGTGTCGTCCCGGAGAAAGACGACGTTGTGATCGCCGCCCACACCGGCCGTTCCGCACCACTCCACCCCGGGGTAGCAGACGAGTCGGCCATCCTCATTGATGTCGCGACAGGCCGCCACGACGTCAGCCCAGACATCGTCGGTGATCTGAAAGTCGTTGGCGGTGTAGCCGATCACGTCCAGGGCGCCGATATCGCGTCCGTAGCTCAAGTTCCAGGGGGTGTTCTGGGTGCCCACCGTGTCGTTGGAGTGCACGTGCAGATCGGCGAATAGCGCTCGGGGCGAGGGGAACTCGTCGATGACGTCCAGGTAGCACCGCGCATTCTCGAGCGCACCGGTTGCGGTATGCGCGACGATGTCCACGCAGCGATGCTCCGCCGGCACGGTCAGGGTAACCGCTGCCCACCCTTGGCTCGGGAAGTCTGCCGAGGCGACGTCGACGCCGCCCACCCGTGCCCGCGCGCCGGCGCTGACGTCGCGGCACGCGTTGCCCCAGCGGTCCTGCAGGTGCACACGCAGGTCGGCGGTAGCCGAGTCGAAGCGCAGCAGCCTGGGCCCGTAGGCCTCGACTCGTGCCGGCGGACCGGGAACGATCGCCAGCCGCGACAATGCCGCACGCGCCATCCGCGACGTTCCCAGCGGATCGACGAAAAGATGGAATTCGAACTCGTCTTCGACGAAGGTTTGCACGCGAGTGCCGGGCCCGCCGAATCGACGGTCCCCCAAGCGTATTTCGATGGTGTCGCCCGGTCTCAGGTATCCGTCGACGACGTGGATCAGCAGCGCCTTCTGAAACGGCCGCTCGCCGCCTTTGACGTCGTAACGAATCTTGAGCTGCTGCACGGTGGCCACAGCGCCTTCCGACGCGTGACCGACCAGCGACCGAGCGGTCACTCGCGCCGAGGCGAAGTCGCGTCCCTGGGCGTCGGTGGTCTGCAAGTCCCAGTCCGAGTAAAACCGAAAACAGAGTTTCAACCAACCGCTGTCGGCGATCCCCGATTGGCCGACGGTATAGGTGAAGATCAACTCCTCGATCGAGCCCGCGACCGCCGTGGACGTCGAGCAGGTCAACTCGCCCAGGAACGGCAGCGCGCTCAACTCGCTCGTGACGGCTTCGCGCACAGTCAAGTCCGAGCAGTCATTGGTGCCCGGCCCCGCGGCTGACCGCGCGGACACCCGTACCGGCGATGACGACGACATTCGCCAATTCTCGCGCCGCACCACTGCTCAGTCCAACGCATAGATATGATCAGATTCATTATCGAAAGTGAACAATCATGAACCTACAGCAGTTGCGTTATGCCGTCGCGCTCGCTGATGCCCAGAGCTTCACGAAGGCTGCGGTCAACGAATACGTCGTGCAGTCGGCGCTGAGCCAGCAACTCCGCAAGCTCGAGGACGAGTTGGGCGTCACGCTCTTCGAACGCACCACGCGGAAGGTGTCGCCCACGCAGGCCGGGGAGTCGCTGTTGCCGTTGATGCGCCAGGTGATTGCCGGCATCGAGCGCATCAAGTTCGACGCCCAAGCGATCGGCGGCACCATCGCGGGCCGGCTGACGGTCGGCATGATGGAAGTGCCGTCCGAGAGCCTCGATGTGGCGGCGCTGATGGCCACCTTCCATCATCGCTATCCCGAGGTCACCGTGACGCTGCGTAGCGGCGGCAGCGATCTGCTGGTCGACGCCGTCCGCGATCGAACGCTCGACGTCGCAATCGTCGGCTCGAACCTGCCGTCAGCAACCGACCGGCTGACGTTCACCCGGTTGTTCATCGAGCCCCTTGTCGCGGTGCTGCCGGCCGGCCACCCGTTGGGTGAGGAAAACGAACTGCGCCTGGACCAGTTGGCGTCGCAACCGTTCATCGACTTCCCCCCGGGCTACGGCCTGCGCCGCGAGACCGACCGCGGATTTGCCGACGTATCACGCCAAGTCGCATTCGAAGTGACCCGCGTCGACGAAGTGATCCATTTCGTCCGGAGGAGTCTCGGGGTGGCGCTGCTACCGGAATCCGTCGCCGCCTCTCGCATCGGAGACGATGCGCGCTTGGTGCTGCGTCCGGTTGCGGGGGCCGAGCTCTCGCGACAGGTCAACCTCGTCGCACCGAGCAAAGCCGTGAGAACGCCTGCGTCGCAAGCCTTTATCGACTGCCTGGGCGACCACATCGGTGGTGGGTCAGTAACCACTCCCGACACGCTGCCACAACGTTGCCATTGACGAATGTCACCATTAGGTGTTGACTCTCTCGCATGACAGAGTCAGTGCCGACTCGCGGATCGTTGCGATCTCGTTCCGCAGCGTTGGTGAGTATGGCGACATTGCGGCAGGTCAGCGCGGTGCTACCACCCGAGCAAGCCTGGGGATTGTGGGCGTCACGGCGAATCATCGCCGGCATCATGGATGCCTTCGGACCTTCACTGGCCGGGACGCGCATCGAGCACATCGACGTGCACCACGATGGGCGTCGCGTTGTCGGTGAGTGGGTGCGCGCCCCCGGCGTCTCGACGAGCCGGGGCGCCATCTACTACGTCCACGGCAGTGGCTTCGCATTGTGCTCGCCGCGGACTCACCGTCGACTGACGTCGTGGCTGTCGCAATTGACCAGGTTACCGGTCTTTACGGTCGATTACCGGCTGGCACCACGACACCGCTTCCCCGCCGCGGCCGACGACGTGCGAGCCGGGTGGAGCTGGCTCACCGCCCAGGTGCCGCCGGAACACATTGTGATTGCTGGTGATTCGGCTGGCGGGCACCTGTCGGTCGACCTACTGTTGCAACCCGACGTCGCGGCCAATGGTCCGGCGGCGCTCGTGCTGTTCTCGCCGCTGATCGACCTGACCCTCGGACTTGCCCGGGCGCGAGAAGAATTGCGCTGCGACCCGGCCATCCGGGCAAAAGACGCGGCGCGTCTAGTTCGGCTGTACAGCAGGGGAATCGATCCCGCTCACCCGCGGCTGAGACTCGACGTCGCCAACGGGCCCACTCTGCCGCCCACCCTCATCCAGGCCGGCGGCGCCGAATTCCTGCTCGCCGACGCGCGCCACCTCGCCGCCGACATCCGCACCGGTGGCGGACGGTGCACGTTGCAGGTGTGGCCGGATCAAGTGCACGTCTTCCAGGCGCTGCCGCGGCTGACTCCGGAGGCCGCCAAGGCCATGGCGCAGGCCGCCAGTTTCATCGCCAACGCATTGCGCGACAGCAACATCGAAACCATCACAGGGAAGGCGGGCTGAGAATGATCGGGCCGTTCGGCAAGTCACCCAAAGTCAGCCACCACGCGCGGGCGGTGGTAACCGGCGCGGGCAGTGGAATCGGGGCAGCGTTCGCGATCGAACTCGCCAAGCGCGGTAGCCGCGTCGTGTGCAGCGACATCGACGAAGTCGCCGCCAAGCGAACTGTCACAGCGATCGGCGAGTTCGGTGGTGACGCCGTCGCGATCGCTTGTGACGTCACCCAATTCGACGCTGTCCAGGATCTGGCGGTGCAGTCGCAGTCGTGGTTCGGGGCCGCACCCACGCTGGTGATCAACAACGCCGGTGTCGGATCCGGCGGTGCCCCGATCGGTGAACTGCCGCTGGAGGACTGGCAGTGGGTGCTCGGAATCAACCTCTGGGGCCCGATTTACGGCTCGCACGTCTTCGCGCCCATCCTGCGGACGGGCGACACCGAGGTCCCGCGGGGCATCATCAACGTCGCCTCAGCCGCCGCGTTCGGCGCCGCACCCGGCATGGGCGCATACAACGTCAGCAAGGCCGGCGTGTTGATGCTCTCGGAAACCCTCGCGGCCGAATTGTCCGGCAGCGGAGTCAAGGTCACTGTGCTGTGCCCTACCTTTGTCAAGACCAACATCGTCGAGGCCGGCCGCATCTCGGCCAATGCCACGAAACTCGCCAACCGCGTGATGAAGTTGACCGGGTTCACCGCCGAAAAAGTCGCCAAGACCTGCCTGGACGCACACGACCGAGGCGATCTGTACTGCATGCCGCAACTCGAGGCGAAGTTCGGCTGGAACATCAAGCGACTGGCGCCGGGGACCTACACCCGCGCCGTCGGCATTCTCAACCGCATCGCGCCGCTCTGAGCGCGACCCACCGAAAAGGAGTGGCAGTTATGACTATTGACATGGAAGCAATGCTGGCCAAAATCAAGGACCGGCAGTGGGCCCTGGCCGACATCGACTGGGATGCACCGGGTGCCGAGATGATCACCGACGAGCAACGGCCGCAGCTCAAAGCGTTCATGGCCGATCTGTGCTGGATCGAAAACATCGGCGCCCGGGGCTTCGCGGCGCTGGCCAAGAAAGCGCCGACGCCGACTATCGGCGAGATCTACCGCTACTTCCATGCCGAGGAGCAGCGTCATGCCAACGCGGAACTGGCGTTGATGAAGCGCTGGGGGATGCTCGAGGACGGTGAAGTTCCCGAGCCAAATGTCAACATCCGGTTGGCCATCGACTGGCTGGACCGCTGGGCCGACGACATGCCATTGTCGTTGCTGGGCACCGTGATTCCGATGCTCGAGGTCGCACTCGACGGGGCGTTGCTGAAGTTCCTGCTCGACGAGGTGCACGACCCGGTGTGCCACCAGGTGTTCGAGAAGATCAACAACGACGAGTCACGGCACCTGGTCGTCGATTTCGAGGTCCTCAATTTGATCGGCCACGCGAAGATCCGGCGGTTGCTCATCGACTTCGTCGGGCACCACGCCACGCCGGGCCTCATCATCGGCGCAATCATGGGTGCGCCGCTGATCAACCGGATCCGCAACGAGATCACCGACATGGGAATGGAACCCGAGCGGTTGTACAGGGCGGTCAAGCGGTTCAAGGAACTCGGTGACCGCGGCGAGAAGACACGACGGGTACCGACATACCGGTTCCTGCGGAGCTATGCCGGCGTCGTGACCAACCCCCGCCACCCCTACCACCTGCTGGCCAACTCCATGGTCTGGTTGTCCGACCGATACCCACGTCCGCTGCTGCCCCCGGTACCCAGCTGGGTCCGGGAAGTCACCCACGAGCCGGCGGCGTGACCATGGCAAGAGCACAGACATACGAAACCCTCATTGTCGGAGCCGGTTTCAGCGGCCTCGGCGCGGCGATCAAGCTGGCTCAGGCCGGTGTCGACGACATCGTCATCCTCGAGCGCAGCGACCGGGTCGGCGGAACGTGGCGCGACACCAGCTATCCCGGCGCCAGTTGCGACATCCCGTCGCTGCTGTACTCGTTCTCGTTTGCCAAGAACCCCAGTTGGTCGCGGACCTACTCACCGGCCGACGAGATACGCACCCACCTCGAGGAGATGACCGACCGGTTCGACATCCGTCGCCGCATCGAGTTCGGGCAGGAAGTCACCGGGCTGTCCTTCGACGAGGACGCCGGGGTCTGGACCGCGACCACCGCCGCCCGTAAACGCTTTCGGGCCCGCACGGTGGTGCTGGCGTCCGGCCCACTACCGGACTCCAGCTTCCCCGACATCCGGGGCATCGACTCCTATGGAGGCCACAAGATCCACAGCGCGCGCTGGGACTCCGACTATGACTTCACCGGCAAGCGAGTCGGTGTCATCGGCACCGGGGCCAGCGCCATCCAGATCGTCCCCGAACTAGTGAAGCAGGCCGAGTTCGTCAAGGTGTTCCAGCGCACCCCGGGCTGGGTGCTGCCCCGCTTCGACTTCCCCACTCCACCGGCAGTGCAGACGGCGTTCGCCAAAGCTCCTGCGGTGCAACAACTCGCCCGCCAAGCGTTGTTCTGGGGCCACGAGGCGAGCGCGACGGCGCTGGTCTGGAACACCCCGTTGACGTCCCTGGTCGCGCGACTGGGCAAAATGCATCTGCGCCGACAGGTCAAGGACCCGTGGCTGCGTCGCCAACTGACGCCCGACTTCACCCCGGGCTGCAAGCGCATGCTGGTGTCCAGCGACTACTACCCCGCCCTGCAGCGCGACAACTGCAAGCTGATCGACTGGCCCATCGCCACGCTGAGCCCGGTTGGTCTGCGCACTAGCGACGGCATTGAGCACCACCTCGACTGCATCGTGTTCGCCACCGGCTACGACGTACACCTCACCGGTCCGCCGTTTCCCGTCACCGGTCTGGGAGGACGGTCGCTGAGCGCCGAATGGGCCGACGGCGCACAGGCTTACAAAAGCGCCAGCGCGCACGGCTACCCGAACCTGTTCTTCATGACCGGCCCGAACTCAGGTCCCGGGCACAACTCGCTGCTGGTCTACATCGAAGGCCAACTCGACTACGCCGTCCGCGGCATCACCACCATCCTGGACAACGAGCTGCGCTATCTCGACGTCCGCCACGACGTGCAGCGCCGCTACAACGAACGCATCCAGCGGCGGCTGACCAAGACGACCTGGATGTCGGGATGCAGCAGCTGGTATCTGACCAAGGACGGACACAACGTGTCGATGTATCCGGGATTCGCGACGCAGTATCTTCGACAGATGCGCGACTTCCAGTACGCCGACTACGAAGCGGTCGAGCACTCCCCCGCCATACCCGTGAGTTCCTCGGCCTGACGTGATGGCGCCCGACCGACCGCCCCGCCCGGAAACCGGCGCTATAGCCGGCATTCTGGCGACTCTTCGGCGCGCGCCCAAGCGCGTTCGGCGTCAATCGCGGGAGGTCGTCGAGACCGCAGTGGCGCAATTGTTCGATGCGGCCGTGCGTTACCCCCACGGCACGCCAGGCTCTGGGGAGTACCGCATCGAAGACCTGGCCCGGCTGGCCGGCACCACCACCCGCAACATCCGGGTGTACCGCGACCGTGGGCTCCTGCCGCCGCCGCTGCGGGTCGGTCGCATCGCCCTGTTCAACGACACCCATCTGACGCGGCTGCGTCTGATCACCTCCATGCTGGACCGCGGGTACAACATCGCTCACGTGCGAGAAATGCTCAGCGCCTGGGAAGAGGGCAAGGATCTCGGCGATGTGCTCGGGCTGGAAAGTGCCATCGTCGGCACCTGGACCAGTGAGAAGTCGCGAACCATGCCTCTGGAGGAGGCGCAGCGACTCGTCAACGACAGCAACGCTTTTGACCGCCTGGTGAACCTGGGCGTCATCCATGTCGACGACGGACAGGCCACCATCACCCGGCCGAAACTGATCGAGGCGTTCAACGAGGTGCGCGGCTACGGCATGAGCATGGACAAGCTCGTCGACCTGCACGAGCACATTTCACCGTTGATCGACCAGATCAGCGAGATGCTGGTCCGCGCCGGGGCCGAACACGTCGCCGACCGGATCAAACCCGGCGAAGCGCTGCCCGCCGACACCGAGATCGCCGAACTGATCACCATGTTGGTGCGGTTTCGCACCCAGGCGGTGTCGTCGGTGACGGCGACCTTGGCGTCGTCGATCGAGACGACCATCGAGTCGCTGGTCAGTCAGATTCTGGCGGAATACTTGGAACGCTCACCCGAGGCCGACGCCGGCTAGTTCGCCGGACGGGCCACCAGGTGCGGGGCGAGCGTGGCCAGCTTTTCGCAGGTCTCTTCGAATTCGCGGCCGGGTTCCGAGGCGGCGATGACGCCGGCGCCGGCGCGTAGCCAGGTCCGGCCGTCACGTTCGTAAACGGTCCGCAGCGTCAGCGCCGCATCCAATCCGCCGTCGGCCGAGAACCGAACCACCGCACCCGAATACAGTTCTCGGGGACTTTCGTCGAGCCGAAGGATGGCCTCCACGCCGGCGGCCTTGGGGATGCCCGACGCGGTAACGGCGGGAAACAGAGTCTCCAGGGCGTCCATCCGGTCTTTCGACGCGTCGAGACGGCCGGTGACTGTCGAGCCGAGATGTTGCACGCTGCCGCGCTCGCGCACGGTCATGAAATCCACCACCGCGGAGCTGCCGGCCTCGGTGACCTCGTCGATCTCCTGCAGTGAGCTGCGCACCGACAGCGCATGCTCGACAATCTCTTTGGTGTTGGACTCCAGGTCTGCCCGGGCCTCACGGTCTCGTTCGGCGCCGCGGCCCAGCGCCCTGGTGCCGGCCAGCGGCTCGGTCACCACGACGCCGTCATCGTGCACCGCGGCGACAAGTTCGGGGCTGTAGCCCAGCGCTCGAAATCCGCCGAGGTGCAACAGGAACGAGCGCGCGGGCGTGTTGTTCAGTCGTCCTACCCGATACGTGGACGGAAAATCCAGTGCGAACGGCACATTGACGCAGCGCGACAAGATCACCTTGTGATAGCAGCCGGCCGCGATCTCGTCGATCGCGGTGGCCACCCGGCCGCGGAAGTCGGACGAGTCGGCGGACACGTCGACCGCTGACGGTGCGCGCAGCGGCGCCAGGCCCGTAGCGAGCAGTCGGCTCACCACCTCGAGCTGCCGACCGTCGGCGTCGAACAGCGCAACGGAGTTGTCACTGATGACGATGCGGGTGCGCGGCCAGAAAACCCGCGCCAACGGCGTCTGCGGGGCCAGTCGCTCCTGCAGGCCGAAGCGGTAGGCACCGAACTCGAAGGCAATCCAGCCGAAGGCCTCGTCGGTCTCGAGCAACAGTCGGTCTACGGCTTCGCCCAGCACCGGACCAGGCCTGCCGGACCAGGCCTGTCGCCGGGTGACACCGTCTTGGACGATGCGCAGTTCGTCGCTGTCGAGCTCGATCGTCGCAAGCGCGCCGATGGCAAGCACCCATCGGCCGTCGCGTTCGTAGAGCAGATACTGTTCGCCGTCGACCTCGGCAATCTCGGCTGCCAACTCGGCGGCCATGTCGGCCGGAGCGATGTCGTCCGGCAATGGAAACGACGCAGACGTGGCGTCTGCCGGGCTGGTTTCGACACCCACGTGGGTCACGGTTAGTAAATTTAGCCTAACCTATGCACAGGTGGGGAAGTCCGGTTGCCGAACGCGATTAACCGCTGGCCAGCAGGCTTTCGAAGAAGTGACCACGCACTTCTCGCCCGCCGCCTGGTCATCGGTGACGCACCGCCTGAAAGAGCCCGGGGTGTGTCGGCCGATGAACAACTCGCGATAAGAAGCTGTGTCGGCGGGGAGTGTTATAGTCGAACACATGTTCGAATCAATTGGGTCGGCCGACCCTCCCGCCGACGAGTCAGCGCTGGTCGATCGGATCGCACAGCTGGAGCGGATCAAATCGGCTGCTGCGGCCGGACAGGCGCGAGCAGCCGCGGCTCTCGACGCCGCCCGTCGCACCGCCGAAGCGGCCGCCGGCGTTCCCGCCGCACGGCGTGGGCGTGGGGTTGCCAGCGAAATAGCCCTGGCTCGGCGAGACTCCCCGGCTCGCGGAGGACGGCATCTCGGTTTCGCCAAAGCGCTGGTAAATGAAATGCCCTACACACTGGCCGCCCTGGAGTCCGGGGCATTGACCGAATGGCGTGCGACGCTGATCGTCCGGGAGAGCGCGTGCCTCGACGTCGACGACCGTCGAATCCTCGATGCCGAGCTATGCGGCGATGCCACCAGCCTGGACGGCATGGGCGATGCGCGAATTGCGGCGGCGGCCAAGGCAATTGCCTACCGGCTCGACCCGCATGCGGTCGTCGACAGGGCCGCCAAAGCTGAGACCGAGCGCACCGTCACCATCCGGCCCGCCCCCGACACGATGACTTACCTGACGGCCTTACTGCCTGTCGCGCAGGGAGTCTCGGTGTATGCGGCACTGCGCCGCGCGGCGGACACGACGTTCGACGACCGGTCCCGCGGACAAATCATGGCAGACACACTGGTCGAACGGGTCACCGGACGCAGCGCGGCGACGCCTGCACCGATCGCCGTGAACCTGGTCCTCTCGGACAGCACGCTTCTGGGCGGCGACAGCAACCCCGCGAACATCGTTGACTACGGCCCGATCCCGGCCGACGTCGCCCGCGGGCTGGTGTCCGCGGCATTGTCGGATCCGCAGTCGCGTGCCACGCTGCGCCGGCTCTACGCCCACCCTCGGTCCGGCGCACTGGTGGCAATGGAGTCGCGAGCTCGCAAATTCCCAGCCGGCCTGGCGAAATTCATCGGCCTACGTGATCAGCGATGTCGCACTCCATACTGCGATGCCCCGATCCGGCATCGCGACCACGCCACACCCCACGCCCGTGGCGGCGCGACCGCGGCCGCCAACGGGCTAGGCAAATGCGAGCGTTGCAACTACGCCAAAGAGGCGGCCGGCTGGCAGGTCACCACACGCCTCGACGAAACAGGCAAACACACAGCCGAATACGTCACACCGACCGGCCACCGACATACATCGAGTGCACCGCCAAGCGCTCCGGTGGTGGTGATCAGCGAGCTCGAAGTCAGCGTCGGCATCGCGCTGGCTCGCCATGCCGCCTAGCTCACCCGAGCAGGTTGCGTACGACGCCGTCAGCCAACAGCCGGCCACGGTCGGTGAGCACCAGGCGATCGCCGTTGCGCGAGAGCAACCCGTCGTCAACGGCAACTTCGGCGCGCGCACGCTCGGCGTCGGCGAGAAACTCGGTCGGCAGGCCCTGGCGTAGCCGGATCCTCAGCAACACGTCCTCGGTGTGCCGACTGCCGGCGTCCAGGTTTTCAAAGTCGGCCACAGGTAACGCTGCATTATCCAAAAGCTGCGCATAGCTGTTGGGATGCTTGACATTCCACCAACGCGTCGTACCCACGAAGCTGTGCGCGCCCGGCCCGGCGCCCCACCACTGCCCGCCGTCCCAGTAGCCGAGGTTGTGTCGGCATTCTCCGCCCGGGCGGCTCCAGTTGGACACCTCGTACCAGTCGAACCCCGCCGTCGAGAGCCTCTCGTCCAGTAGTTCGTAGCGGTGCGCCAGCACGTCGTCGTCGGGTTCGGCCAGCTCACCGCTGCGGACTCGACGCGCCAACGCCGTCCCCTCTTCGACGACGAGCGCGTAGGCGGACACGTGATCGACGCCGGTTTCGATCGCGGTATCGACCGAGCGCAGCACGTCGTCGTCGGACTCCCCCGGCGTGCCGTAGATGAGGTCGAGGCTGACGTGTTCGAAGCCTTCCGCAAGCGCTTCGCGGGCTGCGGCGGCCGACCGGTTCGGCGTGTGGATCCTGTCGAGGACGCCCAACACGTGCGGCGCCACCGATTGCATGCCCAGCGACACGCGAGTGCAGCCAGCCGCTCGCGCCGCCGCGAAGAAGTCCGGCCAGGCCGACTCTGGGTTCGCCTCGGTGGTCACCTCCGCGTCGGCTGCCAGGTCAAAATTGTCCGTCACCGATTGCAGCACCCTGGTCAGTCGCTGCGGCCCCAGCAGCGACGGCGTTCCGCCGCCGATGAATACGGTCTGCACCGTCGGTCCGCCCAACCGGGCAGCTGCCAACTCCAGTTCGGCGGCCAGCACCTGTAACCAGGCGTCGGGGTTGACACCACCCAACTCGGCGGGTGTGTAGGTGTTGAAGTCGCAGTAGCCGCAGCGGGTGAAACAGAACGGCACGTGCACATAGATGCCGAACGGCCCGTCGGGGTTCAGCTGCAGGTCGGGAAGTTCGACCGGCGAAGTGGATGCCGTCACGCCTTCCTAATATTCCGCAGCCTCAGCACGACCTCCAACCGGCGGACCCGCTGCGCATACTTTCGCTCACCATGAGGCAAAGTCACCCCTGGTAGTGGGAGTTCGCAGCATTCATGGCACAATGGTCGGGTGACCGTCGCCCACCGCAGCCAAATTCGCATTCCGTTGGTGGCGCGCCGTCATGTCGACTTCAAGCGCGTATGCAGCTGTCGCTGTCTGGCTTGACTTCGTAGACCCGCCTACCTGCACTTTCAGCTGGCTTCCGGATCTGCGCCGCCGGGACAGCCTCCGGTGGTATGCGCGCTCCGCGCCGGCTGCTCCACAGAGGAGATTGCCGAATGACGTCACCCCGCCCCGCCAAGAGCCAAGGCCAGTGGGCACTCGGTGAGCGCGAACCGCTCAATCCCAACGAGCAGTTCAAAAAGGACGACGACGCGCTCAACGTGCGCGACCGCATCCTGAACCACTACTCCAAGGCCGGCTTCGACAGCATCGAAAAGAACGACCTGCGAGGCCGGATGCGCTGGGCCGGGCTCTACACGCAGCGCGAACAGGGCTACGACGGCAGCTTCACCGGCGACGAGAACATCGACCTGCTCGAGGCCAAGTACTTCATGATGCGGGTCCGTTGTGACGGCGGCGCCATCTCTACCCAGGCCCTGCGCACGCTGGGCGAAATCTCGACTGAATTCGCCCGGGACACCGCCGACATCTCCGACCGGGAAAACGTGCAATACCACTGGATCCAGATCGAGGACGTCCCAGAAATCTGGGAGCGGCTGGCGGCAGTCGGCCTGCAGACCACCGAGGCCTGCGGCGACTGCCCCCGTGTGGTGCTGGGCTCGCCGCTAGCCGGCCGGTCACTGGACGAGGTACTCGATCCCACGCCGGCGATCGAAGAAATTGTCCGTCGCTACATCGGTAGCCCGGACTTTTCGAACCTGCCGCGCAAATACAAAACCGCGATCTCCGGCCTGCAGGACGTCGCGCACGAGATCAACGACATCGCGTTCATCGGCGTCAACCACCCCGAGCACGGGCCCGGTCTGGACCTGTGGGTCGGCGGCGGGCTGTCGACGAATCCGATGCTGGCGCAACGGGTCGGCGCCTGGGTGCCGCTGGACGAGGTTCCCGATGTCTGGGAGGCCGTCACCTCGCTGTTCCGGGACTACGGCTACCGGCGACTGCGGTCGAAGGCGCGGCTGAAGTTCCTGATCAAGGATTGGGGCATCGAGAAGTTCCGCCAGGTACTTGAAACGGAGTACCTCAAGCGCAAACTCATCGACGGCCCAGCCCCCGAGCCGCTGACCCGTCCGATCGACCACGTCGGCGTGCAGAAGCTGAAGAACGGTCTCAACGCCGTCGGTGTCGCACCGATCGCCGGCCGGGTGTCCGGGACGATCTTGTCGGCGGTCGCGGACCTGGCCGAACAGGCCGGCTCACAATTGGTGAGCTTCACGCCGTACCAAAAGCTGATCATCCTCGACGTCGCCGACGACAAGCTCGACGACCTGGTCGCCGGCCTCGACGCGCTGGGCCTGCCGCACCGGCCGTCACATTGGCGTCGAAACCTCATGGCGTGCACGGGAATCGAATATTGCAAATTGTCGTTCGCCGAGACACGAGTGCGCTCGCAGTCGCTGGTGCCCGAACTGGAACAGCGACTCGAAGACCTCAATGCACAACTCGATGTGCCGGTCACAGTGAATCTGAACGGCTGCCCGAACTCGTGCGCGCGCATCCAGATTGCCGACATCGGATTCAAGGGCCAGATGGTCGACGACGGCAACGGGAATTCGGTCGAAGGGTTCCAGGTTCATCTTGGCGGCAGCCTGGGACTGGACAGCGGTTTCGGGCGAAAGCTGCGGCAGCACAAGGTCAGCAGCGAGGAATTGGGCGACTACATCGACCGTGTGGTGCGCAACTTCGTCAAACAACGGCAGGGCGACGAGCGTTTTGCGAATTGGGCACTGCGCGCCGAGGAGGCAGATCTGCGATGAACGGGCTGACGGAAACCGACTTACGAGAGCTGGCCGAGAAGGGCGCCGCCGAACTCGAGGGCGCCAGCGCCCTAGACCTGTTGCGGTGGACTGACGAGAACTTCGGCGGCGTCGGCGGGCCCCGCTCCAGCGCGACCTGTAACTACGTAGTTGCCTCCAACATGCAGGACGCTGTGCTGGTCGATCTGGCCGCCAAGGTCCGTCCCGGCGTACCGGTGTTGTTCTTGGACACCGGATACCACTTCGTGGAAACCATCGGGACCCGCGACGCGGTCGAGGCCGTCTACGACGTACGCGTCTTGAACGTCACGCCGGAGCACTCGGTTGCCGAGCAGGACGAATTGCTCGGCAAGGATTTGTTTGCTCGTGAGCCCGGCGAATGCTGCCGGCTGCGTAAGGTCGCCCCGCTGGGTAAAGCGCTTCGCGGCTACTCCGCGTGGGTGACCGGCCTGAGGCGGGTCGAGGCGCCGACGCGCGCGAATGCGCCGCTGATCAGCTTCGACGAGGCGTTCGGACTGGTCAAGATCAACCCGCTGGCCGCCTGGTCCGACGAAGAAATGCAGACGTACATCGACGAGAACGACGTGCTGGTCAATCCGCTTGTCTACGACGGGTATCCGTCGATCGGCTGCGCACCGTGCACGGCCAAACCGGTCGAGGGTGCCGACCCGCGCAGCGGACGGTGGCAGGGACTGTCCAAGACTGAGTGCGGGCTGCACGCTTCGTGACCACCCTGGTTCTCGCGGCTCACGGGAGCAGAGATCCGCGGTCGGCGTCCAACGCGCGAGCGGTGGCCAACCAAATCCGGTTCATGCGGCCCGGACTGCGGGTCCGTGTCGCGTTCTGCGACCTGAACACGCCGCGCCTGGCTGACGTTCTCACACCGGCCGCGGTGGTGACGCCGTTCCTGCTGGCCGACGCCTACCACGCGCGCATCGATATTCCGCAGCAGATCGCCGATTGCGGTATGCCGGTCCGGCAAGCCGACGTGCTGGGTGAGGATGACCGGCTGGTATCGGTGCTATCCGAACGGCTCGCCGAATTGGGTGTCGACAGAGCCGATCCGGAGTTGGGAGTCGCGGTCGTGGCGATCGGCTCGACCCATCCGGCGGCCAATGCCAGGACAGCAACTGTCGCGGGCAAACTCGGCGCGGGCACCCAGTGGGCTGGTACGACAACGGCATTCGCCACCGGCAATGGTCCGTCGCCAGCCCAGGCAGCTGACCGATTGCGCCGCAACGGCGCCCGCCGCGTCGTCATCGCGCCATGGTTTCTCGCACCCGGCAAACTAACCGATCGCGTGGCGAAATACGCTGCGGCGAATGGCATTTCGATGTCGGCACCGCTCGGTAGGCATCGACTGGTAGCCGAGACGGTGCTCGATCGCTTCGACGCGGCGGTAGCCCTGCGCGCCGCGGCCTGAGAGTGGACTGTCTCGGACTCTGCTGCGAACTTCGCCCCTACCGCACCCTTCGAGGGCTACGGTAGCCATCACCATGACACAAGCAACGCCATCCGCTAATACCCGCCCGGTCAGCAAGTGGGCCATCGCCACGTTCCTGCTCGGTCTGGTCAGCCTCATTCCACTGAGCGTGATCGCGGGCATCGTGACGTTCGTCAAGACCCGGGGCGGTCAGGTGTCCGGCCGCGGGTTGGCCGTCGCCGGCATCGTGATCTGCGTGCTCTGGGCAGCCGTCTGGTCCTACATCGAATGGCCGAAAGACGGGTTGATCACCGGCACAACGCAATCGGCACGCGTCGGCACCTGCTTCCAGCAGACCATCAACTCACCGGTCAGCTGCGACAAGCCTCATACCGACGAACTCTTCGCGATGCTGGCGCTCTCCCGCTTCCCCGACAGCGACCACGAACAGCGTGCTATCGAGAACCGTTGCAAGGAAGAGCTTTCCAAGTATTCACCGACCGCGCCCCGTGACCCGCAGCTGCATGTGGACGCCTGGTCGCCCGGCACCGAGTGGAAGCAACTCGACAGTCACGCCGCCGGCTGCGTGGCGCATTTCAGCGCCGAGCGGGTGGGCTCGATCAAGCTCGGCCCGGCCTTCAGTTGGGACTCACCGTAACCTGCTCGGCCGCGACGCCAGCGCTGCTGCGCGGCACCGTTGTCTCGGGCAGCGTCGGCACGCGGGTGGCGCGTACGTAAACGGTGTCCCCCGACTTCAACCCCAGCGCTTCGGCGTCACCGCGAGTGATCTGGGCGATGAACGGTCGACCGGTGGCCGCGTTGGTCAGTTCGACACGGACCTCGAAGCCCAGCACCACCACCCGGTCGATCGTTGCGCGAACCACGCCGGTGGCCTCGGCGGTGCCGTCGGCGATCGGCAGATCGGGATTGCGGCCTACCCGAATGTCGTGTGGCCGAACCAGCGTCCCGTTGAGTGAGGACACCGCACCCAGGAACGACATCACGAAGGAGTTGGCCGGGGTGTCGTACACCTCGCGGGGTGAACCCACCTGCTCGATGCGGCCGTCCTTCAGCACCGCGATCCGGTCCGCGACATCCAGCGCCTCGGCCTGGTCGTGGGTCACCAGAACGGTCGTGACGTGGACCTCGTCGTGTAGCCGGCGCAACCAGGCCCGCAGGTCATCGCGAACTTTCGCGTCGAGGGCACCGAACGGCTCGTCGAGCAACAACACCTGCGGGTCGACGGCCAGCGCGCGCGCCAGCGCCATGCGCTGGCGCTGGCCACCGGACAGCTGGCTGGGATAACGGGTCTGGAACCCGCTGAGGCCCACCACCTCGAGCAGGTGGTCGACCTTCTCGGCGATCTCGGCTTTCGGCCGCTTCCGGATCTTCAATCCGAAGGCGACGTTGTCGCGGACGGTCAAGTGCTTGAACGCCGCGTAGTGCTGGAACACGAACCCGATCCCGCGCCGTTGCGGCGCGACGGTCGTGACGTCGCGTCCGCCAATCGTGATCGTCCCGGTGTCGGGTTGGTCGAGTCCGGCGATGGCGCGCAATAGCGTCGACTTGCCCGACCCGCTCGGGCCCAGCAGTGCGGTCAACGATCCTTGCGGCACGTCGAAGTCGACGTTGTCCAGCGCGACGAAATCGCCGTAGCGCTTGTTGGCTCCCCGCACGGTGATGGCATGGTCGGTCATCAGCGCCGCTCCTCCCCTGTCATGCTTGCTTTGCCGCTCGGTTGCGGCGGGCATCGAGAATCACCTGGACGATCAGCACCAGCACGGACACCGCCATCAACAGCGTCGATAAGGCGTAGGCGCCGTACTCGGCCCCGCGGTTGTAGCGGTCTGACACCAGCAGCGTCAGCGTCTGCGACTGGCCGGGCAGGTTGGACGAGACGATGAGGACCGCGCCGTACTCGCCGAGCGTGCGCGCGATGGTCAGCACGACGCCGTAGGTCAGGCCCCAGCGGATCGAGGGCAGGGTGATCCGCCAGAACGTCTGCCACCAGTTCGAACCCAGCGTCGCGGCGGCCTGCTCCTGGTCGTTGCCGATCTCGAGCAGCACCGGCTCGACCTCGCGCACCACGAACGGCAGCGTCGCGAAGACACTGGCCAGCACGATGCCGGGTAGGCCGAAGATGATCTTGAAGCCGAAGTCTTTCTCGACGAAGCCGAGCAGGCCCGCAGATCCCCACAGCACGATCAGGGCAACGCCGACCACGACCGGCGACACCGCGAACGGCAGGTCGATGATCGCCTGCAGGACGCCCTTACCGCGGAACCGGTTGCGGGCCAACATCAGTGCGGTCGGAATGCCGAAGACGACGTTGAGCGGCACCACGATCGCGACGACCAGCACCGACAGGTTCAGCGCGGAGATGGCCGCCGGGGTGCTGACCCAGGCGAAGAACTGGCCGAGCCCGGGCCGGAATGTCCGCCACAGGATCAGTCCGACCGGGATGACGAGCAGCACGGTCACGTAGGCCAGCGCCAGGAAGCGCAGCAGGTATTTAACGGGAGGCGACAAGGTCATTTTGCGCCACTCCTCCTCATCGCTCCGCTTTGCATCGTCGTCGGCGCGGTCACGACAGCTCCTCGCGCTTGGCGGCGCGCGATCCCAAACTGCGCAGCACGAGCAGCACGACGAAGGAGATCAGCAGCAGCACAATCGATATCGCCGCGGCCCCGGTGCGGTCATCGTTCTCGATGAGCGTGCGGATCCACTGCGACGACACTTCGGTCTTGCCCGGAACCGCGCCGCCGATCAGCACCACCGAACCGAATTCGCCGATGGCTCTGGCGAACGTCAGCCCGGCGCCGGTCAGCAGGACCGGGGTCAGCGAAGGCAGCACGACGGTGGTGAAAATCGTCGCGTTGTTGGCGCCCAGCGACGCGGCCGCCTCCTCGGTCTCATGGTCGATCTCGAGAAGCACCGGCTGCACCGCGCGCACGACGAAGGGCAGCGTGACGAAGGCGAGCGCCACGCCCACGCCCCACGCCGTGTGCTGAAGATGCAGGCCGACCGGGCTGTGATTTCCGTACAGCGCTAGCAGCACCAGGCTGGCCACGATCGTCGGCAGGGCGAACGGCAGGTCGATGAGAACGTCGACCAGTCGCTTGCCCGGAAAGTCGTCGCGCACCAGCACCCAGGCGATCAGCAGTCCGAACACCATGTTCAGCACGGTGACACCGGCGGAGATGGTCAGGGTCACGCGGAAAGATTCGAGTGCCGCATTCGAGGTAACCGCGAGCCAGAACGCCTGCCAGCCGCCACCGATCGACTGCCACAGGATCGCGGCAAGCGGCAGCAGCACGATGACGGAGAGCCATACGACGGAGACGCCGACCCGTAGCGACGTTCCGTTGTTGATTAGCTTGTTGCGGCCATGGGGTTTCGCGCTGGCAACCTCGCGCGCAATCGCGGTCGTCATCCGGTGGCCTGCGTGTAGATCTTGGTGATGCTGCCCGACTTCTTGTCGAACAGCTGCGGGTCTACCGTCGGCCAGCCGCCCAGATCGGCGAGCGTCCACAATTTCTGCGGCACTGGGAACTGGTCGCGTACCTGCGCGGCGATCGCGGGATCCACGGGGCGGAATCCGGCAGCTGCCCACACCTTTTGGGCCTCGGCGGTGTACTGGAAGTTCTTGAAGGCGACGGCGGCGTTCACGTGCGGACTGGTAGTCACCACCGCCACCGGATTCTCGATCTTGATGGTCTGCGGCGGATTGAGGTGGATGATCGGCTTCCCTTGTCGCTCGGTGGCGATGGCCTCGTTCTCGTAACTGATCAGCACATCACCGCTGCCCTGGACGAACACGTCGGTGGCCTCGCGTCCGGAGCCCGGGCGCAGCTTGACGTGCTGGCTGACCAGCTTGTGGACGAAGTCGAGGCCGGCTTTCGGGTCGTGGCCGCCGTTGCTCTTGACCACGTAGGGCGCCAGCAGGTTCCACTTCGCCGAGCCGGAACTCAGCGGGCTGGGCGTCACCACCTCGATACCGGGACGCAGCAGGTCGTCCCAGTCTTTGATGTTCTTGGGATTGCCGGGGCGCACCACCAGGGTCACGACCGACCCGAAGGGGATGCCTTTGGTGGCGTCTTTGTCCCAGTCCTTCGAGACCTTGCCCGCCTTGACCAGCCGGGTGATGTCGGGCTCGACGGAGAAGTTGACGATGTCGGCGGGTTTGCCGTCGACGACACCGCGGGACTGATCACCCGATGCGCCGTAGGAGGCGATCACCTGGATCCCTTTGCCCTCGGGTGAGGCGTTGAACGCCGGGATGACCTTGCTCCAACCAGGCTCGGGTACCGAATATGCGACCAGGGTGATGCTGGTCTTGGCGCCGGAAGATCCGCCTCCGCCCACGACATCGCTGGCACCTCCGTGGCACGCGGCGATCATCCCCGCGGCGACGGTCAACGCAACAGCGTGTCGCCACGACGGGGAGGGTTTGTTGTCGTCGAACAATGGTCGACCTTTCGGCAGTTGAGCTTGACGTCTGACAGATCCCGATACGAAGAAACGAAGGGGGCAGAAGGTCAGCGACAACAATGCACGTCAGCGACGGCGCAATCGCCCACGGCAATGAGCGCCAAGACGTGGCACTCGGTACTGCCGGACGCTGCGTGCATGGGCGAAGCCTAACAGAATGCTGTGCGCGCGCAGCCAAACCCGCTGCAGGTCAGCGGGTCAGCAGCCAAGCAACGATCACCAAGACCACCAGCGCAACCAGGATCAAGGTGACCCGCGACCGCGGCATTCCGGTGTTTGCGCTCATCCGGCTTCTTCGTCGCTGCGCCGGAGGCGGTTCATCAGGGTGATTCCGCGACCCAGCGCGCTGTCCAGCGCGGCGGCAATGGCGAAGGCCAACACCAGCACCACCGGCATCACCACGATCGTCTGGAAGACGAACCCCAGGCCGGACAGCCACAGCTCGACGCCGTCCCACCAGTTGAGGATCGCGTTCATCCGGCTCAGCCTATCGGCTGGATTAAGCTGGTGCGCGCATGTCTCGTGGTGACAGGAATCCGGTGCAAGCCCGGGGCGGTTCCGCCACTGTGATGGCCGCGGCGCCGAGCCGACGGTCAGAGCCAGACACTGGCCACGAGGCACTCCAATCGACGGGGCGAGAACCCCGAGGAGGAACCTTTTGAGCCACCGCATCGCCCTGCTGTCCACATCCGACACCGACCTGCTGTCGGCGCGTGCGTCGCTGGCGCCCTACAACCTGGGCAACCCGGCGCGTCAGCCGATCGAAGATGTTCTCGCCGACGCCGAGGTGGTGATCCTGCGGGTACTGGGCTCGTCGGCGGAGGTGGCCGAGGAACTCACCGCGCTGCGGGCCACCGGTCTTCCGCTGGTGGTGCTCGGCGGCGAGCGTACGCCCAGCGCGGAGTTGATGGAATGCTCGACCGTTCCGATCGGGCTTGCCGCGCAGGCACATTCGTATCTTGCCGAGGGCGGTCCGGCCAATCTCGCTCAGCTGCATGCGTTTTTGTGTGACACCGTGTTGCTCACCGGTGAGGGGTTCGACGAGCCGGTGGTGATCCCCGAGTGGGGCTACGCCGCCCGGTCCGCCGATGTGACGGCCGAGACGCGGGTCGGCGTGCTGTACTACCGGGCCCACGAGGTCAGCGGGAACTCCGGCTTCGCTCACGCGCTGGCCGACGCGGTCGACGCCACCGGCAACGCAGTCGGTGTGCCGATCTTCGCATCGTCGCTGCGCAGCGCGCCCGACGAATTGTTCGACGCGCTCGGCACTTTGGATGCACTCGTGGTCAGCATGCTGGCAGCCGGCGGGTCCAAGTCGGCCGCCGCCGGCGCCGGTGAAGACGACTCGTCGTGGGACATCGAACGGATTGC
Source organism: Mycobacterium paraterrae (assembly GCF_022430545.2). NCBI lineage: Bacteria > Bacillati > Actinomycetota > Actinomycetes > Mycobacteriales > Mycobacteriaceae > Mycobacterium > Mycobacterium paraterrae. Next base: position 5,393,357 of record NZ_CP092488.2, read on the forward strand.
CGCATTGGACATCCCGGTGCTGCAGGGTCTTTGCCTGACCTCGTCGCGCGAGGAGTGGCAGGCATCAGACGATGGTGTCACTCCTTTGGATTCGGCGACGCAGATCGCGATCCCCGAGTTCGACGGGCGGATCATCACCGCGCCATATTCGTTCAAGGAGGTCGACAACGACGGGCTGCCGCACTATGTCGCCGATCCGGAACGTTGCGCGCGGGTCGCCGCGATTGCGGTGAACCACGCGATGCTGCGCCGCATCCCCAACCAGGACAAGAAGATTGCGTTGGTGCTGTCGGCCTATCCGACCAAGCATTCGCGGGTCGGCAATGCGGTAGGCCTCGACACCCCGGCGTCCGCGGTGCGGCTGCTGCACCGCCTCGCCCGGGACGGCTACGACGTCGGCGACGGGTTCGGCGTGCTCGGCATCGACGACGAGACGCAGGCCGGTGATCAGCTGATGCATACGCTGATCGACGCGGGCGGCCAAGACGAACAGTGGCTCACCACAACCCAGGTCGACGGCGCGCAGGTGAAAGTGACTCCGGCGCAGTACACCGAGTGGACCGCGGGCCTGCCCAAAGAACTCCGCGATGCGATCACCGAGGCGTGGGGCCCGGCACCCGGACGGCTGTTCGTCAACGACGACGGCGACGTGGTGATCGCTGCGCTGCGGTCCGGCAACGTGGTGCTGATGATCCAGCCGCCGCGCGGATTCGGCGAGAACCCCGTGGCGATTTACCACGACCCCGACATGGCGGTCAGCCACCACTACCTGGCCGCGTACCGCTGGCTCGAGCACGGCTTCGGGGCCCACGCGGTGGTCCACCTCGGCAAGCACGGCTCGATGGAATGGCTGCCCGGCAAGAACGCCGCGCTGTCGGCGGCGTGCGCCACCGACGCGGTGCTGGGGAACCTGCCGCTGATCTATCCGTTCCTGGTCAACGACCCCGGTGAAGGCGCCCAAGCCAAGCGCCGCGCCCACGCCACGATCATCGACCACCTCATTCCGCCGATGGCGCGCGCCGAAAGCTACGGCGACATCGCCCGACTCGAGCAGCTGCTGGACGAATACGGCAACATCGCGGCGATGGACCCGGCCAAGCTGCCGGCGATCCGCGGCGAGATCTGGAATCTGATGCGTGCCGCCGAGATGCACCGCGATCTCGGGCTCGACGACCGTCCCGACGACGAGGAGTTCGACGACTTCCTGCTCCACGTCGACGGGTGGCTGTGCGAGATCAAGGACGCCCAGATTCGCGACGGTCTGCATGTCCTCGGTGAAGCGCCGACCGGCGAGGCGCGAGTCAATCTGGTGCTTGCCATCCTTCGGGCCGCGCAGGTGTGGGGCGGTAAGGACCACGCCGTGCCGGGACTGCGCACCGCGCTCGGCCTCAAAGACGGCGCCGAGATTTCGGCCGTCGACGAGATCGAGAGCCGTGCCCGCGCGTTGGTCGAAGCGATGGAGTCCGCCGGCTGGGACGTCGACGGTGTCGATGCCCTGCACGACGAGCCGGACGTACAAGCGTCATTGCGGTTCGCCGCCACCGAGGTGGTGCCGCGGCTGTCAGGTACCGCGGGTGAGCTCGACGCGGTAATGCGCGCCCTGGCAGGCGGTTTCGTGCGGCCGGGGCCGTCGGGCTCGCCGCTGCGTGGCCTGGTGAACGTCTTGCCGACGGGCCGCAACTTCTACACCGTGGACCCGCGGGCGGTCCCGTCGCGGCTGGCCTGGGAGACGGGCCAGGCGATGGCCGAATCGCTGCTGCAGCGCTACCTCGACGACACCGGCAGCTACCCCGAATCAGTAGGCCTGTCGGTGTGGGGCACCAGCGCGATGCGCACCTCCGGTGACGACATCGCCGAAGTGCTTGCCCTGCTGGGTGTTCGGCCGGACTGGGACGAGGCGTCGCGACGGGTCAGCCGACTGGAGATCGTCCCGCTCGACGAGCTCGGCCGCCCGCGCATCGACGTGACGATCCGCATCTCCGGTTTCTTCCGTGACGCTTTCCCCCACGTCGTGACGATGCTCGACGACGCGGTCCGGATGGTGGCGCTGCTCGACGAGCCGGATCAGGACAACTACGTGGCGGCCCACGCGCGAGCCGACCTCGCTCAACATGGTGACGAACGGCGCGCCACAACAAGGGTTTTCGGGTCTAAGCCGGGGTCGTACGGCGCGGGAATCCTGCAGCTGGTCGAAGCCGGCACGTGGCGCGACGACAAAGATCTGGCCGAGGTGTACACGGCTTGGGGCGGCTTCGCCTACGGTCGCGGACTGGACGGCGCCGCGGCCCCGGACGACATGCGCACGAACTACGCCCGAATCAAGGTGGCCGCCAAGAACATCGACACCCGCGAACACGACATCGTGGACAGCGACGACTACTTCCAGTACCACGGCGGCATGATTGCCACGATCCGCGCGTTGACCGGATCCGATCCCAAGGCGTACGTGGGTGATTCGACGACGCCGGACGCGGTGCGTACTCGCACGTTGTCCGAGGAGACCGCTCGGGTGTTTCGTGCCCGGGTGGTCAACCCGCGGTGGATCTCGGCGATGCGCAGGCACGGCTACAAGGGTGCGTTCGAACTCGCCGCGACCGTCGACTACCTGTTCGGCTTCGACGCAACCGCGGGCGTCGTGCACGATTGGATGTACGAAAAGCTGGCCGAGTCCTACGTTCTGGACCCGCAGACCCGCGAATTCCTCGACCAGTCCAACCCGTGGGCGTTGCAGGGCATGGTCGAGCGTCTGCAGGAGGCCGCCGACCGCGGCCTGTGGGCCGACCCGTCCCCGGAAACTCTCGCCGCGTTGCGTCAGGCCTATCTGGAGGTCGAAGGCGACATCGAGGACCGTGCCGGTGCCTGACACCGTCCGGGTGCGCATCCTGGGAGTCGGCATGGGGCCCCAGCACGTCACGCCCGAAGTGGCCGAAGCGCTGCGCTCGGTCGACTATGTGGTCGCCGCCTTCAAAGGTCCCGACGACGAACTCCTGGCCCTGCGTTGGGAAATCATCGAGGCGTACACCGACGGCTCGGTCGACGTCGTGGCGGTGCAGGATCCGCAGCGGGACCGTTCGATCGGGCTGACTGATCAGGGGTATCAGCGGGCAGTGGGCGATTGGCATGACGCCCGCGCCGAGGCCTACGCCGACGTGCTACGCCGGCGCGGTGGCACCGCGGCATTTCTGGTTTTCGGCGACCCGTCGTTGTACGACTCGACGATCCGTGTCGTCGAGAAAATCCAGAAGCTGGGTGTGTTAGTCGAATTCGACGTGCTGCCGGGGATCAGCGCGCCGCAGGTGCTGGCCGCGCGGCACCGCATCGTGTTGCACGAGGTGGGCCGCCCGGTGCACGTCACCACCGGCCGCCTGCTGCAGGAGGCGGTCGCCGCCGGGCAGGACAACATCGTCGCGATGCTGAACCCGCCGCCAGAGCGGCTGGATCTGACCGGTCTGGACGACTGGTCGGTGTGGTGGGCGGCGAATCTCGGTGCCACCGGTGAGCGACTGGTCGCTGGGCGGCTCGGCGAGGTTGCGTCTCAAATTGCAGACGCGCGTTCGCAGGCCCGCGCAGAGGCCGGTTTCGTGATGGACATCTATCTGCTGCGACGGCGGTGATGACTCGCCGCGTGCTGCTGCTGGGCGGGACGGCGGAGGCCCGCGCGCTGGCCGCCCGGTTGGTGGCCGACGGTGTCGACGTGACCAGCTCGCTCGCCGGCCGGGTCGCCCACCCACGACTCCCCGAGGGCAAGGTGCGCATCGGCGGGTTCGGCGGGGTCGACGGGTTGCGGGAGGCGTTGGCCGAATACGACGTGGTGGTCGACGCCACCCACCCGTTCTCGGCGACCATGTCTGACAATGCCTTTCGCGCCTGTACCGCCGCGGCGGTGCCGCTGCTGCGGTTGCAACGCCCAGGATGGGCCGATCGAGCCACCGGGTCCTGGCACTGGGTCGGTTCGCACCAGCAGGCCGCCGATGCGGCGAGTCGACTGGGTAGTCGGCCGCTGCTGACCGTCGGCCGACAGCAACTGGCGGCGTTCGTAGCGGCGCTCGGCGAGCTGGCGGTGCTGGCACGGGTGGTGGACGAGCCGGATATCGCGATACCACCGGCGTGGCAGCTGATCCGCGATCGCGGACCCTACGCCCTGCCCGGCGAACTGGAGTTGCTGCGCGAGCACCGGGCGGATGTGTTGGTCACCAAGGACTCCGGCGGTGAATACACCTGGCCGAAGATGCAAGCCGCGGGTCAATTGGGCATCCCGGTCGTGATCGTGCGCCGGCCCGCGGTTCCCGCGGGGGTTCCAGTGGTCGCCGAGGTGGACGACGCGCTCGCTTGGCTGCGCGGCAATCCACCGTGCCCAGAGAAGGTTTAGCCTGGTCTGATGGACTCTCTAGCCGAGTCGTTGTGGTCCCAGAACAGGGTCTTGGCGGAGACGGCGCTGAAGCACCGCTTCATCCAAGGCATTGCTTCGGGTCAATTGCCCCGGGCCACGTTCGCACACTACGTGGGACAGGATGCCGCCTTTCTGGACGCGTTCTGCCGCGCATACGCCTTGGCACTCGCGAAGAGCCCGGACCGAGAAGGGCTGGCCGTGTTCCGGGAACTCCTTGACGCCGCAGCCGACGAACTCGATCTTCACCGCGGTTATGCCGAACGTTGGAACGTCGACCTCCACCAAACGGCAGACCCGGCGACCACCGCGTACACCGATTTCCTCCTGGCGGTCGCCGAGCAGGAACCGGCTGGTCACATCGCGGCGGCAATGACTCCATGCATGCGTCTTTATGCCTACCTCGGCCAACAGCTGGTCGATCACATCAAGCCCGACAACCCTTTTCGCGAGTGGGTAGCGGCGTATTCGAACGCACCGTTCGAGGCGTTGGCCCGGCGTCTGGAGGGGCTGCTCGATCGGTACGGCGGCGAGCATGATCGCCTAGCCGCCCTGTACCGTCGGGCGATGGAACTCGAATTGGCGTTCTTCGACAGCGCCTCACGTGGTCAGGGGCCGTGACCGGCCGTCAAGCGCGGTGGACGGCCCGTGCGAATCCTTCTGCGAGAGCTGGGTATCCGGCCCAGTGGATGTGCAGGTAGGCCGCGTGCAGGGTGGGCGTGGCGAAACCTTCGAAACCTTTATCCAGTTTCCACGCCGGTTGACCGTCGAGCGCAGCGATGGTCGTGCGGTGGAATTCGTGGCCGGTGACGTGCCGACCGGCTTCGGCAAGCAGCGAATCGGTTGCGCTGACGGCGGTTCGGTAACCCAAGGTCAGTCGCGGCGTCATCACCGCGTCGGTGGGCACGGCGCCAACCATCGGTGTGCCGTCCAGCGAGCGGCACAGGTAGAGCAATCCGGCGCACTCGGCAACCGTCGGAACGCCCGCGTCGATGGCGGACCGCAATTCACCCATCAGGCAACGGTTCTCGGCCAGCTCGGCGGCATGGACCTCCGGGAAGCCGCCACCGAGATAGATCCCGGCCGTGCCGCCGGGCAGGCCCGCGTCGGCGAGTGGGTCGAATTCCACGACGTCGCATCCGGCGGCGCGCAGCAAGTCCTCGGTCTCGGCGTAGCGGAACGTGAAGGCCCGCCCACCGGCCACCGCGACCACGGGCCTGGCCTCCGACGGTGGCTGGATTTCCTGCGAGGGATCCCACGGCGTCTCGGGTAGAGGCTCCGTTTTTCGCGCGAGATCGAGGATTGCGTCGATATCCACATGCGCGGCAATCGTTTCCGCCATCCGCCCGATGGTCTGTTCCGATTCAGCGCGCTCGGCGGCCGGGACCAGACCCAGATGCCGTGACGGCGTCACGATGCCCTCATTGCGGGGAAGGACGCCGAGTACCGGAATGCCGAGCGGGATCAGGGCGTCGCGAACCTCGTCGGCGTGCCGCGCGCTGCCCGCCTTGTTCAGGATCACGCCCGCAATGTGAACCGACGGGTCGAACGACGCGAGCCCGGAGATCGCCGCGGCGTGCGTCCGCGACGCGTGTGAGATGTCGACCACCAGCAGCACCGGCGTTCTGGTCAGCGCGGCAACGTGGGCGGTCGACGCTTCGCCGGCGGTCCCGAGTCGCCCGTCGAAAAGTCCCATCACGCCTTCGATTACGGCGATGTCAGCTGCTCGCGCACCGTGCAGCAGCAGCGGAACGATGCGTTGCGCACCGACCAGGAAGGGATCGAGGTTGCGGCCCGGGCGGCCGGTCGCCATGGCGTGGTAGCCGGGGTCGATGAAGTCGGGCCCAACTTTGTGCCCCGATACCGCCAGTCCCCGTCCGGCCAGAGCGGCCATCAATCCGGTTGCCACCGTGGTCTTTCCGTGCCCGGATGCGGGCGCGGCGACCACGATACGCGCAAGCTCGGTAGCTACCACTCGATGCCTCGCTGGCCCTTCTGACCGGCGTCCATCGGGTGCTTCACGTTGGTCATCTCGGTCACCAGGTCGGCGATCTCGAGTAGCCGCGGATCGGCGTTGCGACCGGTGATCACCACATGCTGGTGGCCCGGGCGGTTGACGAGAGTATCGACGACGTCGCCGATGTCCACCCAGCCCCACGTGATGGGGTAAGTGAATTCGTCGAGCACATAGAGGTCGTGGGATTCGGCGCCGAGTCGGCGCTTGATTTCGGCCCAGCCCGCCGCGGCCTCCCGCGCGTGGTCGACTTCGGTGCCGGCCTTGCGACTCCACGACCAGCCGGACCCCATCTTGTGCCACTCGACCGGACCGCCCTCGCCGGTCTCGGCGTGCAGCGCGCCCAATCGCTCGAGGACGGTCTGCTCGCCGATGCGCCACTTGGCCGACTTGACGAACTGGAAGACCCCGATGCGGAAGCCTTGATTCCAGCCTCGCAGCGCCAAGCCGAAGGCCGCGGTGGACTTTCCCTTCCCTTCGCCGGTATGCACCATGAGCAGTGGGCGGTTGCGGCGTTGCCGGGTCGTCAGCTTGTCGTCGGGTACTACCGACACCTGACCCTGCGGCATCAGGCCGCGCCCGCAGCGGTGGCACCGCGGACGATGTCGGCCAGCGCCTGGGCGTTCACCTGACCGAGCGGGACGTGCTCGGCGTTCAGATGCTGCGCCAGGGTGACGGCCAAACCCATTCGCATACGCCCACTTTCACAGTCCACGACGATGCTGGACACCTCCTCGTTGGCCAACAACGCCGCGGCCCGGTGAGCCCGCCCGACGGGATCGGCGCCCATGGTCGCGCGACCGTCGGTGACCACCACGAGCAGCGGCCGTCGGCTGGGGTCACGCAGCCGCTCCCGTCGCACCACCTCGGCCGCCTTGAGTAACCCCTCGGCAAGCGGTGTTCGGCCGCCGGCCGGCAGTCCGTCCAACCGCTTGGCCGCGATGTCGACCGAACCCGTCGGCGGAAGTGCGATGTCGGCGGCCTGATCCCTGAACGTGACGACACCGACCCGGTCGCGCCGCCGATAGGCATCCAGAAGCAGTGACAAAATCGCGGTCTTCACCTGACGCATCCGTTCCCGGGCCGCCATCGACCCCGAGGTGTCGACGGCGAATATCACCAGGTTCGCTTCCCGTCCCTCACGCACGGCGCCACGCAGATCCTTCGCCTGCAACAACATTCGCCCACCTGTGCGGCCGCGCGCGACCTGGTGCGGCGCGGCCGTGCGAACGGTCTCGACCAGATGGATGCCCGACTCGGACAGCGGGCTGGCTCCGGTGCGCCGGCCCGTCGTCGTGCGGGCGCGGCTCCGACGCCCGGCGTGCCCGTCCCCCACCCCGCGCACCGTGAATAGTTTCGTCCGATATGGCTCACCGGCGCCGACCGGCGGCGCAGGTGTCGAATCCTGCTGCGCACCGGCGCTGTGAGGTTCGGGTGCGTGTTGTCCCCCGCCGGGATCGTCGGGATCGGTGTCGGGATCCGGTCCGCCGTCGGTATCGGGCGGCAGCAGCTCGTCGAGTTCCTCGTCGGAGAGCCCGGGAGCATCGAACGGGTTGCGCCGGCGACGATGCGGCAGGGCCAGCTTCGCAGCGGCGCGCAGGTCGTCGATGTTCGGGTGTTTGCGGTCGTGCCATGCGGCGTGGGCGGCGGCGGCGCGGGCGATCACGATATCGGCACGCATGCCGTCGACGCCCGCCGCCGCGCACACTTCGGCGATCTGGAGCAGCGCCGCATCGGTGAGCTGGATGTGAACCAGGGTGGACTGCGCACGCTGGATCCGATTGCGCAGCCGTTGTTCGGCATTCGCGTATCGGGCGCGGAAAGCCTGCGGATCGGCGTCGAACTGCAGCCGCCGACGTACCACTTCGGCGCGCCGGGCGGGGTCGCGCGGCGCGGCGACCTCGGCGGTGAGCCCAAAGCGGTCAAGCAGCTGCGGCCGCAACTCGCCCTCTTCGGGATTCATCGTGCCGACGAGCACGAACCGTGCCGCGTGAGTGACCGAGATACCGTCGCGCTCCACGGTGACGGTGCCCATTGCGGCCGCGTCGAGCAACAGGTCGACCAGGTGGTCGTGCAGGAGATTGACCTCGTCGACGTAGAGGATTCCGCGGTGGGCGTTGGCCAGCAGGCCAGGTTCGAAGTGGACGGCGCCTTCGCCGAGCGCTTGTTTGAGGTCGATCGATCCGGCCACCCGGTCTTCGGTGGCTCCGACGGGAAGTTCGACCAGTCGCACCGGCCGGGTCTGCACCGGCGCGTCGGGACCGAACGGCCCGTCCGGAGAGGTCGCGTTCGGCTGTGCGGGGTCGGTGGAGAATCGGTCGCCGGCGATGACGTCGATGGGCGGCAAGATCTGGATCAGCGCGCGAACCAGCGTCGATTTCGCGGTGCCCTTCTCGCCGCGCACCAGCACGCCGCCGATGCCGGGATCGATGACGCTGAGAATCAGCGCCAGCGCCATGTCGTCGAGCCCACCGGGGGCGTCGGGGTCGCCGCCGACGACGGCGGGAAACGGGTACAGCTGATCAGCAGTGGGCATCATTACGCCTGTTCGCAGGGTGCGTCGCGGGCATTACGCTAGCATCGCCGCCGTGCCGACCTCTGACCTGCGGGTAACCGTCGTCGGTGTCGGCGCCGACGGGTGGGACGGCCTGACACCGGCGGTGCGGGCGGTCGTCGCGTCGGCGGATGTCGTGCTGGGCGGCCCGCGTCAGCTCGGGCTGCTGCCCGGTTCCGAAGGTCAGGTTCGCCAGCCGTGGCCATCGCCGTTGAGCGCGGCGCTGCCCGACCTGCTGACGCAGTTGGCGGGCCAACGAGTGGTCGCGCTGGCCTCCGGCGACCCGATGCTGAGCGGCATCGGCACCACGCTGGTCGACATCTTGGGCTCTGATCGGGTGACGGTCTTCCCGCATCTGTCGTCGGTGACCATCGCCCGGTCCCGGCTGGGATGGTCCGCGGAGTCCACCGCGGTGGTCAGCGTCGTCGGCCGCGACGTGCATGCCGTGTTGCGCGAATTGGCCCCCGGTCGGCGAGTTCTCGTGCTGTCGTCCGACGAGAAAACGCCCGCGGCTCTGGCCGATCTGCTCACCGAGCGCGGATACGGGTCGAGTCGATTCGTGGTGCTCGGCGACCTCGGCGGCGACGACGAGACTTTTCACGACGGCACTGCGGCCGATTTCGCCGGTGCTGTCTCCCGGCTGAATATCGTTGCGCTGCAATTGGACGGACCGTTGCGCGCGGGCTGGGCGACGGGGCTGCCGGACGACGCGTTCGAGCACGACGGTCAGCTGACCAAGCGGGATCTGCGGGCAAGCGCGCTGGCACGGCTGTTGCCGGCGCCGGGGCAATTGCTGTGGGACGTCGGCGCAGGGGCGGGTTCGGTGGGCATCGAGTGGATGCGCGCGCACCCGACCTGCCGGGCTGTCGCGGTGGAAGCCGACCCGCAGCGGGCCGACCGCATCGCCCGTAACGCGCGGTCGCTGGGCGTGCCGGCGCTGCATGTGGTGTCGGGAGCTGCACCGGAAGCGCTGAGCGAATTGGCAAGCCCTGATGCGGTTTTCATCGGCGGCGGCGCGAGTCGAACCGGTGTGCTGCGGCGCTGCCTCGACGCGTTGCCCGGCGGCGGCCGGATAGTCGTGCACGGGGTCACGGTCGAGACGGAGGCCGTCCTCGCCGCGGCGTACGCCGAGCACGGCGGTGAGCTCACCCGTATTCATGTCGAGCACGCCGCGCCGGTCGGCTCGTACACCGGGTGGACGCCGTCGCGGGCAGTGACGCAGTGGGCGTTCACGAAGTAACCGATCGGTCGCGGTGCGCGTCGTAGAGGTGGCTCTCGCCCGCCCGCGGATCGGGTCGTGCGGCGAGCACGTCGCCCACCATGATCACCGCCGCCTGCGTGAGTCCGGCGGCCTCGACGTGGTCGGCGATGTCGGCGACGGTACCGCGAAGAGTCACCTCGTCGGGCTGCGAAGCCCGGTACACCACAGCGACCGGGCAGTCGGCGCCGTAATAGTCGGTGATTTCGTCCATCAGCGCGCGGATGGCGGTGATCGCCAAGTGCAGCACCAGCGTCGACCGCGTCGCCGCGAACGCAACCAGCGACTCGGTGTCCGGCATTGCGGTCGACCGTGCTTGCGTGCGGGTCAACACCACGGATTGCGCGACGAGCGGAACGGTCAGCTCGCGACCGATGCGCGCCGCCGCGGCGGCATAGGCCGGCACGCCCGGTGTGATGTCCCACGGCACGCCGGCGGCGTCGAGCCGGCGGGTCTGCTCCGACACCGCGCTGTAGAGCGACGGGTCACCCGACACCAGGCGAACGACCCGTCGACCCGCCTGTTGCGCGGCGACCATCCGGGCCACGATGTCGTCCAGGTTCAAACTTTGGGTGTCGACCAGTTCGGCTGTCGGGGAGCATGTTTCCAGCACCGCAGGGTCGAGGTAGCTGCCTGGGTACAGGACGGTGTCGGCGTCGGCGAGCAGCCGGGTGGCCCGGACAGTGAGCAGGTCGGCGGCGCCCGGTCCGGCGCCGACGAATCGCACGGGGTTCATCGCACCCATCGCGGCGTCCAGACCCGGCCGTTGGATGTGACCCTGGTACTCGACGCGCCTACCAGGACAAGGCATTTCATGTCGATAGAGTCGGTGTCGAGGTCTGCCAGTGTCGTCACGGTCAGCGACTGCTCGGCGCGCCCGACGTCGCGCCCGACGATTACCACGGTGTCGCCACGACGGTGTTCGAGCAGAATGTCGCGGGCCAGCTTGATCTGATCGTGTCGCGAACGCGAGGCCGGATTGTAAATGGCTACAATGAGATCGGCGTCGGCTGCGGCACGCAGTCGTTTCTCGATCACCGCCCAGGGCTTGAGTCGGTCCGACAGGCTGAGCACGGCGAAATCAGCGCCGAGCGGCGCTCCGGCCAGCGCGGCAACGGCGTGCACGGCCGATACGGCGGGCAGCACCCGAATCGGGATGTCGGCGTAGCGCTCGTCCTCGGCCGCCTCGAACACCGCCGCGGCCATTCCGAAAACCCCTGCGTCGCCACCGGATACCACGGCGACCGACTCGCCCTTCGCGGCAAGGTCGAGAGCAAAGCGGGCCCGATCGACCTCGACGGTGTTGCCGGACACATGCCGCTGCAGGCCTTCTCGCTGCGGGACCCGCGCGACGTACGGCCCATAGCCGACGACGTGCCGGACCTGCGTCAGCGCCGCCGCTGCCTCAGCCGTCATCCAGTCGTCCGGGCCCGGCCCCAATCCGATCACGAGCAGCTCGACATTGGCCGCACTGGTAGAAATGATTGCGGGGCTTGGCTCTTCGACCATGACACGGGACCGCGGGCCGTTGCGGGAGTCGCCATTGACCACGATCAGCGACAGGTACGGCACGGTCGTCTCGTCGACCTCGGTCACGGGCAGCCACCGTTGTTGGGGGTGGCTGGCTCGCTCGACGTACATCGCGTGGTCGAGGCGGCCGGCGGCGGCGAGCGCGCGGCGCACAGCCGGAAAGGTGCGGCCGAGCTTCATGATGATCGCGCCGTCGGTGTCGGCCAGTCGACGCGCGAGTTCACTTTCCGGCAGCGTGCCGGGCAGCACCGTCAGCACATCCGTCTGCCGAACCAGGGGCGACGCGACCGCCGCCGTGGCGGCGGTGAACGCCGGTATTCCAGGAACGATCTCGGTCGGGAATCGGCTGCTGAGACGATCGTGCATGTACATGAACGAGCCGTAGAACAGCGGATCCCCTTCGGCGAGAAGGGCAACGGTTCGGCCGGCGCTCAGATGCGCTGCAAGTCTGGCGGCCGACTCCTCGTAGAACTCGGCCAGCGCACCGGCATACCCGCCGGGATGATCGGTGGTCCCGGTGGTGAGGGGATAGCGCAGTTCCTCCTCGATGGCATCGACCGGAATCAGGTCCGCCGCGATGGTGCGCGCGTACGACTGCTTGTTGACACCGGCGTGGTAGGCGATGACATCGGCTTCTCCGATGACCCGTGCCGCCTTCCGAGTGATCAGCTCGGGATCCCCGGGGCCCAAGCCGATACCGTAGAAGCGCCCGCCCGTCACTCGACCTCCGAAGCCAGCGCGTTGACGGCCGACGACGTCATCGCCGATCCGCCGCGACGCCCGCGCACCGTGACGAACGGAATGTCGATGTCGTGGTCGCGCCGGAAGGATGCCAACGCGTCCTTGGATTCCGCGGCGCCGACGAACCCTACCGGGCAGCCGACGATCGCGGCAGGACGAGGCGCGCCGTCGACGAGCATTTCCAGCAGGTGGAACAATGCCGTCGGCGCATTCCCGATGGCCACGATAGCGTTGTGCAGCAACGGTTCCCACAGTGAGACGGCAGCGGCGGTGCGGGTGGTCTGCCACTCCCTGGCCAACGCCGGCACACCCGGCTCGTTGAGAAAGCAGTGCACCTCGTTGGCGGCGGGCAGCCGGCCCGCGGTGATGCCGGTGGCGACCATGCGGGCGTCGCACAGAATGGGCGCGCCGGACTGCAACGCCGAGCGAGCCGCCGACACCAGCGTCGGGTGGATGATCAGGTCGTCCACCAGGTCGGGCTGACCGGTGCCGTGAATCATTCGGACGGCCAGCTTTTCAGCCTCCGCCGGCACGTGTGACAGGTCGGCTTCGCGCCGGATGGTGGCGAACGAGTCCGCGTAGATTGCCGGCCCGTCGGCGATGTAGTCGTAGCGCCGCGTCGGTCGGGTCGTCTGGGTCACTCGCCTACCTCCGGGGTGTTCGGCACAAGGACGCCGCGCCACGGTGTGACCACGACATGCGGTACGTCCACGGCGCGTTCGAGCAGTGCCTGCACCTGGTCGGGGTTCAAGACGCCTTCGTGCGCGGGCACATGCTCGCCGCCGGGCACCTTTCCATACGGCAGCGCTGGCGCCGCGGCGGGGATCCGCGGGTCCGCGGGAAACGGCGGTTGGAGCGGCCGACCCAATTCGCGGATGTGCCATGGCGCGTCGGCCCCGACTCCTCGCGCGTCGAGGAACTGGCCCGCCAGGTCGGTCAGCCGGTCGGCGACATCCGCGACCGGGATGACGTCGCCCCAGTGATCGCCGACTCGCAACTGGACCACGTTGTCGTCAAGCGCCACGCAGCCGAGGTCGGTGCCACGCTTCCCGGCGCCGGTCAAGCGGGTCAGCAGATCTCCGCGGCCGTCGTCGAGTGTGAACAGGAATCGTCCGGGCAGCAGACCGAGTCGCGGGCTCGCGCACAGGAGCCTGTCGAGCCGCGCGATCGCCGGACGTAGGTCGATGCGGCCGCCGGCCAACCCCGTCTGCGGTGACGCCAACACATTGCGCACGAGTTCGTGTGTGCGCGTGGGCATCAACCCGGTCGATTCGATCGCGAGCGCAACGTCGTGGGTCAAGCGACCGTCGTCACCGGGCAATCCGCGCAGTTGCAGATTCGCGCGTCGGGTCAAATGGATTCCGCCGTCGCCGTATCGTCGGGTGACCTCGCAGAGGCGGCGCAGGGCGGGCGTGGGAAGCACACCGCCCATCAACCGGATGCGGACCAGCAACCCGTCGTCGGCCTGCCAGGGACGCCACACACCGGGGCACATGTCTGCCCGGGTGCGCGAGTCCGTCGTCATCAGCTCAGCTCGCTGACCCTGTCCATCATCGCCTGAGCGACGTCGACAGCACTGGTGTCCGGGTCCGCCGATCCCGGATCCGACGGACGTCGGTCGCCGAAGAAGACCATGTCGACCTCCACGATGCAGTTGAGTCGGACACCGACGGCACGAGCCTGCGGGGTGGGCTGCAGCGACGGCATGTTGGGCAGCGTCGCTGTCGCGGTATTGGTCGCTGCCACAACGGAATCGACGGCGCGAACGTCGTTGATCACCGTCGACGTGTCGATCGGGCCAGCTTTCTCGTCCGTCGTCTGACCCTTGCAGCGCTGCCACCGGTCCGGGAATGTCGCGAACAGCGCCTGCGCTTCGGCCGCCGAGGGCAGTGTCACGACGCCTTCCTTGACGCTGATCACCTGGGCGGGATCCCCGTCGTTCCACCACGACACCGACGCGATGCTCTGGACGTTGGCCGGGCCATAAACGCTGCCCTGCAGCATCGCCGTCACCTCGAGGCAATCGGCCGACTCCGGCGGCGCCTCACGCTGGTCCAGGAGGTCGCGGCCGCCGAATTTGGCGGGCGCCCGGGCAACAAGAGGTTGTCCGAGCATTTTCGACAACGCCCGACCGTCGAGCAGAACCCGCTTGACGGTGAAGCCGGACAACGGTTTCGGCTTCAGATGCGGCGCCGGCTTCGCCGTGCCGTCGACGACCGGACCACAGCCCACGGCATACGCGGCGATTACCGTGCACGCCGTAGCCAGTCCGAGCGTCCGCATGGCTACTTCTTGCTGCCTTTGTCCCCCGCGGCGTCCGTGGACAGCGCCGCGACGAACGCCTCCTGCGGCACGTCGACCCGGCCAATGGTCTTCATCCGCTTCTTGCCCTCCTTCTGCTTTTCGAGCAGTTTGCGCTTACGGGTGATGTCACCGCCGTAGCACTTGGACAGCACGTCTTTGCGAATAGCGCGAATATTCTCGCGCGCAATGATCTTCGAGCCAATCGCGGCCTGCACCGGCACCTCGAATTGTTGACGCGGGATCAGCTCTTTGAGGCGGGTGGTCATCTTGTTTCCGTAGGCCGCCGCACCGTCCTTGTGCACGATCGCGCTGAACGCGTCAACGGCCTCGCCCTGAAGCAGGATGTCGACCTTGACCAGCGAGGCTTCCTGCTCCCCGGCTTCTTCGTAATCAAGGCTGGCGTAGCCGCGGGTCCGCGACTTCAGCGAGTCGAAGAAGTCGAAGATGATCTCCCCCAGCGGCATCGTGTACCTCAGCTCGACACGTTCGGTCGACAGATAGTCCATGCCGCCGAGTTCGCCGCGGCGCGACTGACACAGCTCCATGATCGTGCCGATGAATTCGCTCGGCGCAATGACCGTCGTCTTCACCACCGGCTCATAGACCGTGCGCACCTTGCCTTCTGGCCAATCCGACGGGTTGGTGACGATGACTTCGGTGTTGTCCTCTTTCACCACCCGGTAGACGACGTTCGGCGACGTCGAGATGAGGTCGAGGTCGAACTCGCGCTCCAGCCGCTCGCGGGTGATCTCCATGTGCAGCAGACCGAGAAATCCGCAGCGATAGCCGAAGCCGAGCGCCACCGACGTCTCGGGTTCGTACGTCAACGCCGCATCGTTGAGCTGCAGCTTGTCCAATGCGTCGCGCAAATCCGGATAGTCCGATCCGTCAACGGGATACAGCCCCGAATAGACCATCGGTCGCGGCTCGCGGTATCCGGTGAGCGCTTCCGTCGCGCCGTGTTTGGCAGTGGTGACGGTGTCACCGACCTTGGATTGGCGGACGTCTTTCACGCCGGTGATCAGATAGCCCACCTCGCCGACACCAAGTCCGACCGAGGCTTTCGGCTCCGGCGATACGATGCCGACCTCAAGGAGTTCGTGCGTGGCACCGGTCGACATCATCTGAATGCGCTCGCGCGGAACAATTTTGCCGTCGACCACCCGCACATAGGTCACCACGCCGCGGTAGATGTCGTAGACCGAGTCGAAAATCATTGCCCGCGTTGGCGCGTTCGGGTCCCCGGTGGGCGGCGGCACCTCGCGCACGACGTGGTCGAGCAGATCAGCCACCCCCTCCCCGGTCTTGCCCGAAACGCGCAGCACGTCACTCGGTTCGCAGCCGATGATGTGCGCGATCTCGCCGGCGTAACGCTCCGGATCCGCCGCGGGCAGGTCGATCTTGTTGAGCACCGGAATGATGTGCAGGTCGCGGTCGAGCGCCAGGTACAGGTTGGCCAGCGTCTGCGCCTCGATTCCCTGGGCGGCGTCGACCAGCAGCACCGCGCCTTCGCAGGCCTCGAGTGCGCGCGACACCTCGTAGGTGAAGTCGACGTGGCCGGGGGTGTCGATCAGATGCAGGACGAATCGCTCTCCGTCGACCTCCCACGGCAGGCGGACGTTCTGCGCCTTGATCGTGATGCCGCGCTCACGCTCGATGTCCATCCGATCGAGGTACTGGGCGCGCATCGAGCGCTCGTCCACGACGCCGGTGAGCTGCAGCATCCGGTCGGCCAACGTGGACTTGCCGTGGTCGATGTGGGCGATGATGCAGAAGTTCCGAATCTGCGCCGGCGCGGTGAAGGTTTGGTCGGCGAAACTGCTGATGGGAATCTCCTGGTGAAGCCGGGCTTTGGCGCTTCCAGCGTAGCTAGCCAGCGGTGCCGCGGCACAATCGCGGGATGGTTAGGCCAAACGAAACCCCCGGAGTCGCCTCCGGGGGCTCGTCGTGCAGCGGTAATCAGTTAGCGAAGACTCCGAAGTACCCGAGCAGGTCGTTCCAGCCGTCGGTGAGGAAGTCGGTGATCGCACCGGAGGCGGATCCGGTGGCCAACGCCTCGGTGATTCCGCTCGACGAGCCGAACAGATCGGCCAGCGGAATCGTGTCGACGGCGGCCGTCGGGTTGATCAGCGAGTAGAGCTCGACGTTGAGCGCGTCATCGAAATTGACCAGGGCGCCGTTGAACTCGCTGAAGGCACCCGGGTCGCTTGCGACACCGGCCGTGAACGGCTGTACTCCGAACAGTTCGTAGTCGAGGATCGACGGCGTCCCGGAAGCCGGCGCGTCGTTTGCGATGTCCGCCGGGTTGATGACGTCGAATCCTTGCGGACCGGCCGAGTAGTCGGCGCTGGGGATCCCGGCCAGGGTGGCTTCCGACACAAACAAGGAGTTCATCGCCGAAACTTCGCTCGTGACAACGCTAGCTAGGGGGTCGACCTCGGCCGTCGATGCGGCCGATTGCGGGAAGATGCCGAAGTAGCCCTCCAGGTCGCCGAGAGCGAAGTTGAGGTAGTACTGCTCGGCGCCGGTAACGCCGAGGGTCTGCGCATAATCGATCGAGCTCGGCGAGCCGATGAAGTCAGCATCGTTCATGTCCATGGCGCCGTTGTTCTGAGCCGCATAGAGGTAGACGTTGTAGGCATCGTCGAACTTGCCGAGCGCGCCGTTGAAGACGTTGTAGGAACCCGGGTCAGAAGCTGGGCCCGCCGCGATCGGATTCACCCCGTACAGCTCGTAATCAAGAAGAGTCGGGGTGCCCGTCTGAGGTGCATCCGCTGGAAGGATGGTGTCGAACGAGCCGGCGTGATGGGTGATGTCGGCCGAGTTGCCCGCGAGCGCGGCTTCGCCGTCGAAGATCGAGTTCAGCGACGAAATCTCGCTGTCCACGGTGCTGGTGATCGGGGTGTCCGCCGTTGCCAGCGGTGCAAACGTCAATGCAGTTCCGGTGGCAAAGCCAGCGGCTGCGGCAATCTTGCGGATGTCCATGGTTGTGTCTTTCAGGTTGGCGCCGACGAGGGGGCGTACCGCCGGAGGTTTCGCGAGCGCAGATTTCCGAGAACCGGATCCGCGCTGCTGGAAACCTGAAAACAACATAACAAATAGATATGTATTTTCTAGGAGTTCAGTAGATGAATTTTGGGATCCCACGCACAGCGAGACCCCCGGAGTTCTCTCCGGGGGTCCCGTCGCAGCGTCGGTACTACATGGAGGGGATGAGTGCACTCGGGTCGAAGTAACCCAAGATGTCGTTGAATCCCAGCTGGACGAAGTCGCTGATTGCCGAAACGACGCCACCCTCCAAGAATTCAGCGTGCGTACCGAAGATGTCGGCAGAGTCAATCAGATCGCCGCCGTTCAGCAGCGCGAACAATCCGACGTTGTACGCGTTGGCGAACTCCGTGAGTGCGCCGTTGAGCACGTGATACGAGCCAATCGACCCTTCTTCGATGACGTTCTCCGGGTTGAGGCCGAAGATCAGCGTGTTGAAGTAATCGGTGCTATCCCCCAGAGGAATCGTGTCCCACGGGAGCACGCCCGTGCCCTCGACAACCTTGTCGGAAAGTCCAGCCGCATCTGCAGCCGTGCCGAAGAGGCTGTTCAGTCCCTCGACCTCGGCGGTGAAAACAGAACTGAGGTCCACCGGATCTGCCGCGCCTGGCGAAGCGACGTCGCCGAGCTGCAAGAACGACAGGTCCTGCTGGAAATAGCCGGACAGGTCGTCAATACCCCGGTCGTAGAACCAGATTGCAGCGTTGTCCGACGCCAAAGCAGCAGCGACGTTGTTGGCCGAGCCGATGAAAACATCGTCTGGGGCGACTTCGTTGGGGTTCAGCAGTCCATACAGCGTGGCGTTGAACGAGTCGGCGAAATTGATTGCCGCACCGTTGAAGACGTTCGCAGCGCTGGTGCCGCTGGAAATGCCAGCGTCAATGGGGTCAACGCCATACATGTAGTACTCAAATGGAGTTACTAGTGACGGGTCGGTCACCTTGGGTGCAAATTCCGCGATGCCGGCAGGCGTCAAAGCGAACAATTCTCCCGGTCCGCCGCCGGTGTACGCGGTGTCCGGGACGCCCGTCAGCGTGGCACCGAACGCGAATAGCGAATTGAGTGAAGCGATTTCACTGTTGTTGATGCTGTCGAAATCGATGAGATCGGTTGGTGCCGCATCCGACAACGGCGCGAACGCGACCGCGGCCCCGGTCGCAATACCGGCAATCGCAGCAACGTGACGAACTTTCATAGTTGTTCCCTCCCAGAGATTTATCCGCCGAGCGGTTCAGCTGGACCGCCGGAGGTCCCCCACCAACCAGGCTGTCCCAGGCCTGACCCCATTTGTTGGAAACCTGAGAGGAATCTAACAATTACGACCTAAATTCTGAAGACATTTCCTGAGAAAAATTTAATTCTCTGTTTTTACCGATGAATAACATTTGCTTGGCCTCGAAAATACATTTGTTTCGCAATGCAAAATCATATTTATGAAATCAATATGCATGTGAAAGAAACCGTTGCGAACGTCGCGAAACCGTCACTCATGTCGCAACAAAACGAAACCCCCGGAGTTGCCTCCGGGGGTTCGTTGTCGATCGTGGAACTATGGCATCAAAGCCCCAGGCTCGAAGTAGCCGAGCAGGTCCTGGAAGCCAAGGTTCAGGAAGTCCGTGATGGCCGAGGACACCCCTCCGGACAGGAAGTCGGCGTGGGTGCCGATCACGTCAGCGACGGGAAGGATGTCGCCGCCGTTCAAAAGCGAGTACAGCCCGACGTTGGAGGCATTGAAGAACTCGCTCAACGCGCCGTTCAACACGTCGTACGAGCCCGGGTCATCCGAAACGTTGGCCGGGTTGAGGCCGAAGACCAACTCGTTGAACAGGGTGTTGGTGTTGTCGGGGTCGATGGTGTCGAAACCGACGTAGTTGCCCGGAATCGAGTTGACGTTCGGGATGATGTCGCCGTACACACCCGCGAGCTTGCCGTCGAGCTCGAAGAGGTTGTTCAGCTGCACGATCTCGTTCGAGATGTAGGGGTCGATGTCGCCGGGGGTGTTTGCCGGCGGCGCGAAGATCGCGTCGTAGCCCTTGAGGTCGCCGAGTGCGAAGTTGAGGAAGTACTGGTACGCGCCTGACACCGAACCGGTGTCCAATCCGGCCGCGATGCTGGTGGGAGATCCCAGATAGTCGTCGGGGTTGGTGTCCAGGGCGCCCCCGTTTTGCGCAGCGAACGCAAGAACGTTGTACGCGTCGTAGTACTCGGTCAGCGCGCCGTTGAAGACGTTGTAAGGCCCGGTGTCGGTGGAGATGCCGGCCAGAATTGGGTTAGCGCCGTAGATCTCGGTTTCCAGCGGCGTGACCTGACCGTATGTTGCGTCACCAGGGACCAAGTACGGCGTCACCGATTGGTTGATGGTGTCATAGACGCCGGAGCCGTGCGTGGTGATATCGGCGGAGTCACCGGTCAGCAGAGCGTAGGTCTCGAGAATCGAGTTCTGCGAATTGATTTCGTTGTCCAGGGTGGTCACCGCGAAGCTGGACGGGTCCGCCTGGGCGAGCGGCGCGAATGCCAGTGCCGCGCCGCAGGCAAAGCCAGCGGCCGCAGCAATTTTACGAATGTGCATGAAAATTGCCTTTCGAATGTGTCCGCCGACGATCCGGGCAATCGTCGGAGGTCCCCCCAGCACCCCTGGCTTGAAGCCTTAACCCCGCCGCTGGAACCTGAGAAGAACATAACAGCTTCGTGTGGCTATGAGAAGTGTTTCACTAGGATTTCGTACGTTCGCCGTACTTTTCGCAAAGCGGATGAAGTTGCAGGTCGACGCCGAAAATGGCTCTGCCGAAGAGCTTCCACTGCTCCGTCGCCGGATCTATAGGCACCCCGTAAGCGTGAACGAGTTAGCTGCCACCCTGAGTAAAACTGAGGATCCGCACAGACTAGCTGGGATAAAGGTCATCGAGTTGGGCCCACAGCAAACCCCCGGAGTTTCCTCCGGGGGTTCCTGAGACGGACCTGTCAGCTGAGGGCTGGCAGGGCGATGTCGAGGAACGACAAGTTGGTTCCGAAGAATCCGGATAGATCGCCGATCGCATAGTCGTAGAAGTAGTCGAAGGCATACGTTGCGGTGCCTCCCGCCAGCGCGTCTGTGATATGCGTTCCGTCGAAGTAGTCCGCGGGGTTGGTGTCGAGAGCTCCGTAGCTCAGCAGCGCGTAGAGCGCGACGTTGTACGCGTCGTCGAACCGGATTGCTGCGCCATTGAACACGTCGTAGGCGCCCGGGTCCGACGTCGCCTGCGTCAGCGGACTAACGCCATATAGCTCGTAGTCGAGCCCGATGGGTGTGCCCGCGTTGGGCGCGTCCGTCAGTGGGATGGTGTCGAATAGCGGGTTCGCCGCTGGCGAAGGCGGGATGACGTCGGCCCCGTGCCTCACGCAAGCGTTCGCTCATCCGTGGAGCACCCAGGGGCCTGAACTCAGAAGAGGGTGAGCAAGTCACCTGTCACTGGAATCGAGAACAGGATCTCGCCACCGGCGCCCAAGACATTCAGCTGGTCGACCGGACCCGTGGCGGCGTCTGGCAAATCCAGGTACTGGATGCCGAACTCGACGCCGGACAGATCGGAAAACGGCAACCCGGCGGGGTCGTAGAGCCAGATGTCGTTGACATTCTGCACCAGCGAAGTGGCACCGGTTGTGAGGAACGGAGTGTCTTCAAAGAGGTTGTAAATCCCTGAGCCGGTGATGATTGCGCTGAAAGTCGACCCGAAGATCGTTCCGTCGGTCGCTGCACCCGTGACGCTGGCAACGCTTCCAGGCGTCACGTAGCTAACAGCTTCCAGGCTGGAAACCTCGTAATCGTTGATCTCGAGCGGACCGTTGGGAGCTTGCAAACCCGCAGTGTCGACGGCGACGCCCAAAGAGTCTGTGTAGTGGCCGTTCTGTTGGTAAGCCTCTCCGGCGAAGTAAGGAAGTATGCCCAGATTTTCCGGCGCGATGCGATCGCCCGTCGTACTCGGGAAGTCGGGTATAACGACCGTCGAAGGATCGGCAGTAGCCGCTGGGGCGATGGCTAATGTCGCGACAGTGGCCGCTGCCGCGCCGACCAATGTCAATCCGAGCTTGATCCGGCGGCCCAAGGCCTGCGGATACTCGACGTCGTCGCAGGTGACCAGCGGCGGCGTAGCAACAAATTCCGTATCCATCGGGGCGTCTCCTATGTGGTGGTCGGATGCTTTTCCGACCTGGCAATGGCATAAGCGAAGGCTGAAATAATGCTGAGCGATTAGGGTGGCGCTGATCAATAAGGGTTTTCCCTACAGTTTTGGATCTGTGAGCAGCGCGGTCCTCCGAGCGCGACACCTGCGCGCGCACCTATGCTGCGAAGATGCCTTCACAATGGAAAACCTTCCAGCGGCTGGCTGAGCACCTGGTGTTCGACGAAGCGCCGAAGTTGATTCGGCAGCTACAGCATTCGCCGACCGTCCAAAAAGGAATCAAGATCGGCTTGGACGTGCTCGCGGCCACCGCGGCGGAGCCCCCAGCCGAGATCACCGCCGGCCGGCCGGTCACCAGGAACAGCGCGCCCACCGCACACCGCGCTCGCCGAATCGTCTACTCGCCCAACCTCGACGGTCGCGCCGACCCCGGCGAAGTGGTGTGGACCTGGGTGACTTACGAGGAAGACCCCACCCGCGGCAAGGACCGACCGGTATTGGTCGTCGGCCGCGACCGCGCCACTTTGCTCGGATTGATGATGTCGAGTCGCGAAAGCCATGCCTCCGATAGGTGTTGGGTAGCCATCGGCAGCGGCAGCTGGGACGGCGAAGGGCGGCCCAGTTGGGTACGCCTCGATCGCGTGCTGGACGTCCCCGAGGAGAGCATTCGGCGCGAGGGTGCGATCTTGGGCCGAGCAGTCTTCGACAAGGTCGCTGAGCGCCTGCGTCGGGACTATTCCTGGAGCTGAGCGGTCAGCCCTGGGTGATGTAGGACTGCAGCTGCTCGTGCTCGCTTTCCAGCTCTTCCATGCGCGTCTTGACGACGTCGCCGATGCTCACGATGCCGACAAGCTTCCCGTGCTCGAGAACCGGCACGTGCCGCACCCGGTTTTCGGTCATGAGCAGCGTGAGACTGTCGACGGTGTCATCCTTGCAGCAGGTCGAGACCACCGACGTCATGATCGTCTCGACCGGTTGGGTGAGCAGCGACGCACCATGCGCATGTAGTTGGCGCACGACATCGCGCTCAGACACGATGCCTTTTACGCCGTCCTGGCCGGACACCACCATCGCCCCGATGTTGTGTTCGGCAAGTCCGGCCAGAAGTTCGGCGACCGTGGCATCAGGATCGATCGTCACCACCGCGTCGCCTTTCCCGCGCAACACGTCCGCTATCCGCATCGAGCCTCCCCTGAGGTGTGATCAGCTTCACATCCAGGCTACGACGAGATCCCGCCGTGTGTAAGTGACTTCTCCGCAAATTGTCGGGCGATGAATCTGCTGAGCTAGGCCAACCGAGTGATTTCGACGACGACATCGAGATCGGTGGCACCCTGCCCGGAGTAGATCCCTTTCAGCGGCGATACGTCGGAGTAGTCGCGCCCCACACCGACCGTGACGTACTGCTCGTTGATCGAGCTGTCGATGGTGGGATCGTGGTCCCACCAGCCACCCGTCCAGGCCTGAATCCAGGCATGGCTCTGACCGTCGACGGTGTCGCCGATCTCCGCCCCGGGATCCGGGTGGTGGTAGCCGGAGACATACCGCGAGGGAATTCCCATGCCGCGCAATACCATCAGGGTCAGGTGAACGAAGTCTTGGCAGACGCCTTTGCCCTCGCGAAGGGCGTCGAGGCCCGAGGTATACACCCCGGTGCTGCCCTTGACGTAATCGAGTTCGCCGCGCACCCATTCCGAGGCGGCCAGGACGGCGTCGGCGGGGCCGTGCTCCTTCGCGATCTTCTTGCCCACCGACGCAACACGCCTGCTCGCTGGGGTGTGATCTGTGGGGGTCAGCACTTCGTCGTAGCGATCGACGACGGAATCACTCCTCAACTCGTCCCACGTCAACTCCTGCGCGGGCGGATCGGGAAGCTCGGTCTCCACCACCGACGCGGACGTCACCGTCAGCTCGGTGTGCGGTGCATGCAGGTCGAACGCTGTCACCGCAGTGCCCCAGTAGTCGATGTAGCGATATGAGCGGGTCGCCGGGACGGTCTCGACCCGATTGAGGACAACGTTCTGTCGCGAATCCGACCGCGGCGTGAGCCGGGCTTCGTTGAAGGAAGCCGTCGCCGGTGACGGATACGCATACCCGGTTGCGTGCAGCACACGCATACGCCACATCAGTTCTTCCCCTGCTTCGTCGCCTTCGTCGGCAGCGGATCGCGTTGGCCGGCATCGGTCCACGCCACCCAAGGCACCGCGTGAAAATACTGCAGCGCCAACGCTTCTCCGACATCGAAGCACGACTTCTGCAGCCCGGCCAGCCGCCTTTCCAGCGACTCGAGCAGCACCCCCGGCCGGACGAACTCGAGTTCGCTGCGGGCCCGGCCCAGCAGACGCTGCGCCTCAGAAATAGTGCCGACGTTGCCGTGAGAGTTGTGCACCAGTTCGTCGAGTTGGTGCTCGGCCACCTTCAGCGAATAAAAAATTGACCGCGGGAACCGCCGGTCCAGCAGGATGAATTCCACCACCCGATTCGCGTCCAGCACACCGCGATACGTCCGGAGGTAGGTGTCGTGGCCGCCCGCGGCACGCAGCACCGTCACCCACGCCGGCGACGCCGCACTGTCGCCGACTCGGGACAGCACCATTCGCACCGTCATATCCACCCGCTCGATCGCACGACCCAACATCATGAAGCGATAACCGTCGTCGCGGGACAGCGTCGAGTCGGCCAGACCGGCGAACATTGCCGCGCGGCTCTCGATGAACGACAGAAATTCGTGCGGCCCAAGCCGTTTGGCGGCCCGCATACGCTCACCCATGGCGTTGTAGGTGGTGTTGAGGCACTCCCAGGTTTCGGTGGAGGTTACCTCCCGAGCCGACCGTGCATTTTCCCGCGCGGCGGTGATCGCGTCGACGATCGAACTGCCACCACCCAACGTATGCCGGCGGAAAGCTACCACGTCGGTCAGCGACCACAGGTTGAGCTCGTTGTCCGGCTCTTCGATTCCCAAGACTTGCAACAGGACTCGCGACGTGTGGTCGGGGTCGACACTGGAGTCCTCGAGCAGTTGGTGAAGGGTCACATCGAGGATGCGTGCGGTGTCGTCGGCACGCTCGACGTAACGACCGATCCAGTACAGCGCTTCTGCGTTGCGAGCAAGCATCAGCGAACCACCGCCTGCTGCTGTTGTTGTTGCTGTCCCGACCGCTGCCGCGGGCCGGCCTTCATTTGCGACTGCTTCTGCCGTTGAAGCGGCTTCTCGGCGGCCTCCTCGTCGGCCGCTGTGACCGGCGCCGGCAATGCCTTGACCACCTCTGCCGCGCCAAGCTCGTGATCGGCGGCCGAGGCCCTCGACGCCAGTACCCAGGTGTCCTTCGATCCGCCGCCCTGACTCGAGTTGACCACCCGGGATCCTTCGACAAGCGCCACCCGCGTCAAACCGCCAGGCAGCGTCCAGATTTCGTCGCCGTCGTTGACGATGAACGGCCGCAGGTCGACGTAACGCGGGGTCAACGTGTCACCGATCTGCGTAGGCACCGTCGACAACTGCATCATCGGCTGGGCGATCCAGCCGCGCGGGTCTTCCCGGATGCTCTTGCTGATCGCGTTCAATTCTTTGGCCGAGGCTTCGGGGCCGAAGACAATGCCGTAACCACCGGAGCCCTCGACAGGCTTGATCACCAATTCGGCGACCCGGTCGAGCACTTCCTCTCGCTCGTCGTCGAGCCAACACCGGTAGGTGTCGACGTTGGCCAACAGCGGCTTCTCACCGAGGTAGTACTCGATGATGGTCGGCACGTAGGTGTAGACGAGCTTGTCGTCGCCCACTCCGTTGCCGACGGCACTGGAAATCACCACGTTGCCGGCGCGGGCCGCATTGAGCAGACCGGCCACGCCCAGGACCGAATCCGGCTTGAACTGCATCGGGTCGAGGTAGATGTCGTCGATGCGCCGATAGATGACATCGACCTGCTGCTCGCCTTCGGTGGTGCGCATGTAGACCTGGTTGTCGCGGCAGAACAGATCGCGTCCCTCGACGAGCTCGACGCCCATCTGGCGGGCCAGCAGCGAATGCTCGAAGTACGCCGAGTTGTAGACGCCGGGAGTCAGCACGACCACCGTTGGGTCGGCCTCGTTGGTGGCAGCGGAGTTGCGCAACGCTCGCAGCAAGTGCGAGGCGTAGTCGTCGACGGCGCGCACCCGGTGGCTGGCGAACAGGTTGGGGAAAACCCGGGCCATCGTGCGCCGGTTCTCCATCACGTAGGACACCCCGGACGGCGATCGCAGGTTGTCCTCGAGCACTCGCCAGATGCCCTTCTCGTCCTTGATCAGGTCAATACCCGCAACGTGGATGCGCACCCCGTTGGGGGGCTGGATGCCGACGGCCTGACGATGGAAGTGCTCGCACGAGGTGATCAGGCGCCGCGGGATGACGCCGTCGCGCAGGATCTCCTGGTCGCCGTAGATGTCGTCGAGGTACGCCTCGAGAGCTTTCACCCGCTGGACGAGGCCGCGCTCCAGCTTCGTCCACTCGGCGGCGGAGATCACCCGAGGAACTTGATCTAGTGGAAACGGGCGTTCCTGACCCGACAGCGAGAAGGTGATGCCCTGATCGACAAAGGCCCGACTCAGCGCCTCCGCACGATCGTCGAGATCGTCGGCGGTGGACGGCGCCAGCTCTCGATAGATGCCCTTGTACGGCGTCCGTACATTGCCCTGCGCGTCGAACATCTCGTCGAAGGCGTCAGAGTAACCATTGGTGACGTTGTATCCGGCAAAGATGTGCTCGAAAGTCTGCTTTTGCCGCTTGTTCTCAGCGGGAACGGTTCGAGTAGGCACGTTGCCATGCTGCATCAGATTGTCGCGCTCCGCAGGTCCAGCCCCTCGACTTTGGGAGAATGCACGGCGGACTGATACCCTGAGCAGTCGCTGGTTAAGCGTGACCACACGCCGGCACACCCGACACAGCACAAGCCTCAGGAATTTGAGAAGGATTTACGCGTGGCCAACATCAAGTCGCAGCAAAAGCGCAACCGCACCAACGAGCGCGCCCGTTTGCGCAACAAGTCGGTGAAGTCGTCGCTTCGTACGGCGGTGCGCGCGTTCCGCGAGGCCGCCGAGGCCGGTGAGAAGGACAAGGCCGCCGAGCTGCTGGTCTCCACGAGCCGCAAGCTGGACAAGGCCGCGAGCAAGGGCGTGATTCACAAGAACCAGGCGGCGAACAAGAAGTCCGCGCTCGCCCACGCGCTGAACAAGCTCAGCAGCTAGTTACTTAATCCGCGGTGTTCAACCGCCGCTTCCTCCCCGGGCCGTACCGGCCCGCATCGTCAGTCGGCCCCACCAAGCGCCGCTTCCTCCCCGGGCCGTACCGGCCCGCATCGTCAGTCGGCCCCACCAAGCGCCGCTTCCTCCCCGGGCCGTACCGGCCCGCATCGTCAGTCGGCCCCACCAAGCGCCGCTTCCTCCCCGGGCCGTACCGGCCCGCATCGTCAGTCGGCCCCACCAAGCGCCGCTTCCTCCCCGGGCCGTACCGGCCCGCATCGTCAGTCGGCGACGAGCTCGGCGACTTTTCGCACCGCCGCCTCCAAGGCATAGTCCGCGTCGGCTGCTGCCCCTTTGACGTCGGCATTCAGTGCCGCCACCAATCGCATGGCGGTAGCCACCGAATCGGGCGACCAGCGCCGGGCCTGCTTTTGAGCCTTTTGGACGCGCCACGGCGGCATCCCCAGTTCCGACGCCAACCGATAGGGATCGCCCGATAGCGACCCGATGCGTCCGATGCTGTGAATGGCTTCCGCTAGCGCGTCGGCCAGGACCACGTGCGGTTCGCCGCGCAACATCGCCCAGCGCAGCGCTTCGACGGCACCTTCGACATCACCCACCACGGCCTTGTCGGCGATGTCGAACCCTTTGACCTCGGCCTTGCCCTGGTGATAACGCCGCACCGCAGCGACGTCCACCTGCCCGCCGGTATCGGCCACCAATTGCGAACAGGCCGAAGCCAATTCGCGGACGTCGGAACCGACGGCGTCGAGCAGAGCGGTGAGCGTGTCGTCGTCCACCCTGACTTTGAGTGAGCGAAACTCTTTGCGCACGAAGTCGAGTCGCTCAGCGGCCTTGGTGATCCGCGCGCACGGGTGCACCTGCGCGCCTAGTTTCTGGAGCTGACTCGCCAAAGCCTTGGCGCGACCACCGCCGGAATGCACGACCACGAGTTCGGTGCCCGCCGGCACATCGGAGGCCGCCTTCGCGATCAACTCGGCGGCCTCTTTTCCGGCCTCGCCGGCCGACTCCAACACGACCACACGTTCGTCGGCGAACAGCGACGGGCTGAGCAATTCGGCCAATTCGTAGACGCCGACATCGCCGGCCCGGACCCGGTCGACGGGCACGTCATCGGTGCCGGCCCGCTTGCGGGCCGCCCGCAATACGTCCGCGACGGCGCGTTCGACCAGCAGCGCCTCATCCCCCAGCACAAGGTGCACTGCCGAATCCTGCTGGCTCACCGGACGATCGTGTCATGTCCTGCCGACAACGCCACCGGCCCCCACCAGCAGACCGGAGACCGACCAGGCGAGCAGCGCACAGACGGCCAGCGCCGCTCCGGCGCGAAACCATCGCCACCGCCACAGGAGCACAACGAGCACTCCTACGGCGCCGACGATCAGCACACCGGGAAAACCCGACGGCACGGCCACGCTCGCGCCCGGCATGCCGGCCGTCCAGTGCGCGATGCGCAGCAACCACCACAATTCCGGTCCGGTGAACCGAATCAGGAGCTGTGCGCCGTCTGCCCAGAACAGACAAAGCGCCGCCGCGGCGCTGCCCAGGACCGTGATCGGCGCGATCAACGCCGCGACCGCGAGATTGGCGACCGCCGAGACCAGGCTGAGTCGGCCGGAGATCCCCGCGATCAGCGGCGCCGTCACCAACTGCGCCGCACCGGCCACACAGATCGCATCCGCCAGCGGCTTGGGCCAGCCCGCCGCCGTCAGACGCCGCGACCAGATTGGCGCGACGACCACCAGCGCGGCCGTCGCCACCACCGACAACGCCAAGCCCACGTCCACCGCCAGCTGAGGCGCGACGACCATCAGCAGCAGCACCGTGGCCACCAGAGCCGGAATCGCTTGGCGGCGCCGCGAGGACAGCACGCCGACCAGGGCGATCGCCCCCATCACCGCCGCCCGCAGCACACTGGCCGACGGCTGCACCACGACGACGAAAAGCACGAGGGCAATACCGGCCAGTCCGACCGCGGCGCGCGGGCCGATCAGCCGCGACGAGAGTAGGACGGTGCCGCACACGATCGTCACGTTGGCACCGGAGACCGCGGTCAGGTGTGTCAGGCCGGCGGTGCGGAACTCTTGGTTGGTGATGGGGCTGACCGTCGACGTGTCACCGAGCACCAGCGCAGGCAGCATCGAAGCCTGGTCGGCCGGCAACACGCGGCGGGCGGCGTCCGCGAACCCGGCGCGGACGGCGTAGGCGGCGCGGTTCAGCGGCCCGGCGCGGCCCATTGTCGGCGCACCGACCGCGGTGAACGTTGCCACCGTCAGGTCGCGACGCGTCGGCGCGGTGATGCGCGCTCGAAAGCGCATCGGCTGGCCGACCATCACCGCCGTGAAATCTCGGGCTGGAACGAAAACGACCGCGCGCCCGGACATCTCATCGCGTCCGAGCTGGCGGAGTTCGGCCCGGAACAGCAACCTCCCGTGACCGACCGACCGCGCGCTCTCCACCGGCGTGACGGCGACCTCGACGCTCGAGCCGAATGCGGCAGCGATGGGGTGATGGGTAACTGCGTTGGCGCGCAACGCAATAGCGAATCCGAAACCCCCGCCAACCAGACCTGTTGCGACCACACCGAGGCCGATCGCCCGCATCCGCGGCTGCCCGGGATCGAGGCGCCACACCAGCGCGCCGACTGCGCTTGCTGCCAGGCAGAGCCACCCGACGACGGCGCCGATCGGCCAGAGTGTTCCGGCGGCGGTCACGGCCCAACTCGACAGCGCGGCCGGCACGAGCCGGGCGTCCAGCGGTGACCCTGCCGGCGACGATGCAGAGCGAAGCGAGGCGGTCGGGGCACCTCCCGTTTGCGGGGAGAGCGGCGTCATGCCCCGGTGGGCGCGGTCTCGGATTGTGGCGTCACCGTCCTCAGACACGGACCAGCGGACGCAGCTTTTCCAGCCGTCCGGGCCCGATGCCGTCCACCTCAGCGAGCTGGTCGACGCTGGTGAACTTGCCGTTGGCGTCACGCCACGCCACGATCGCGGCTGCCATTACCGGGCCCACGCCGGGCAGGGCGTCAAGCTGCTGCACGGTCGCGGTGTTGAGGTTGATGGGCTGCGCCGGGCCGCTTTTGGCCGGTCGTGGCGCCGAACTGGTCGGCGGCGACACCGTCGAGCCGGGACTCACCGAGCTGCCCAGGACCGCGGGTTGACCTTTGACGGGAGCGATACCCACCACGATCTGCTCGCCGTCGTCGACCTGGCGGGCCATGTTGAGTCCGACGGTGTCCGCGCCGTCGGTCGTGCCGCCGGCCGCTTTCAGGGCGTCCGCGATCCGCGCCCCTGGCGTCAGCGTGACGAGGCCGGGCGTGTGAACCAAGCCGACGACGCTGACCACCACCGGTTGGTTCGGTCGGCCGGAGGGGCTCGGGCTGCGGCTCGCCGCGGCTGTCATGTCGACCGGCGGCAGCTTCGCCGACGCGACCGGCGCGGGCTGTTCGCGCATCAACGTGAAGATGGTGACGAGCACGGCAACGGCGGCGACCGCCGCCAGCGCGACCGCCCCCGCTTTACCGGGGTCCGCGCGCACTTTGGCCAGCCAGCCGTCGTGCAGCGCTGAGTCGTCAGGAACCCACCGCGGCAGCAACGAGTTCGGATCGTTGTCCTCGCCGTCGTCGGGGTGGCCGTCGGTGGTCGGCTGAGCGCCGAGGCGGCGTTGCAGGCGCTCGGCGGGCAGTTCGGTTCGCATGGGCCGACGGTAGGTGCGCCCACCACCGGCCCGGAGACGTCACGGCCCGCGACAGCCCGGGTCTGTGAATGAACCGTCAACTGTGCAATTTGCCAAGGAGTTTCGCGACGGGCCACACGGGTAGCCGAAGGCCATGGCTTTGGCACTCGTCACTGGCGCGTCGAGCGGTATCGGCTTCGAACTCGCCAAGCAATTCGCCCAACACGATTACGACCTCGTCATCGCCGCCGATGATCCCGGTGTCGAGACCGCCGCCCTCGAGCTGGCCGAGTTCGGCACCCGGGTGCAGCCGGTCCAGGTCGATCTGCGGGGCCCGGACGGCGTGGAGACGCTGTACCAGAAGGCGGCCGAAGGGGCCGCACCGTCGACGCTGCGGCTCTCAATGCCGGGACCGCGACGGGCGGGAGCTTCGTCGACAGCGAATTGGACGACAATCTCTCCGCGATCGACCTCAACGTCCGGTCGACCGTCCACCTGGCCAAGCTGATCTTGCCCGACATGGTGCGGCGTGACGCCGGGAGAATCCTCTTCACCTCGTCGATCGTGGCGGCCATGCCCGGTCCGTACCAGTCGGTGTACAACGCGTCGAAATCGTTCATCCAGTCGTTTGCCGAAGCGCTGCAGGACGAATTGCGTAAATCCGCCGTCACGGTGACAGCGCTGATGCCTGGAGTGACCGACACGAATTTCTTCCAGCGCTCCGGGCAGGCCGACAACACTGTTCTCGGGCGCTTCCCGCGCAAGGACGACCCGGCCAAGGTCGCCCAGGCCGGCTTCGACGCGCTGATCAGCGGCCGCCGCAAGGTGGCCGCCGAGTCACTGCTGACCAAAACGACCGCGATCACCAATCGGTTCTTGCCGGATTCGGTCAAGGCGGTCGCCAACCGGCTGATCGCGATCCCGTTCGACAAGCGGGGCTGAGCTCATGGGGCTCACCGTCGCGGTAACCGGGCCGACCGGCGAAGTCGGAATGGCCGTGGTCGACGCTTTAGAGCGGGACCGCAACGTCGAGCGCATCATCGGCATGGCGCGTAGCCCGTTCGATCCCGATTCGCAGGGATGGCGCAAAACTGGCTACCGCCAGGGCGACATTCTGGATCGCGACTCCGTCGCGGCCTTGGTAGCCGAGGCCGATGTGGTCGTGCACCTGGCATTCATCATCATGGGTTCGCGCGAAGACAGTGCGCGGATCAACCTGCGTGGCACCCGAAACGTCTTCGAAGCCTGCGTTGCCGGCGCGCAAAGCGGACGTCCGCGCCGGCTGGTGTATGCCTCCTCGGTCGCCGCCTATGGCTATCACCGGGACAACCCGGTGCCGATCACCGAGGACGTTCCCGCACGAGGTTCGTCCGAGCATTACTACTCCGAGCAGAAGGCCGCGTGTGAGGCCGCGCTGGCTGAGATCACGGCGCATTCGCCGTTGGAGGTGTACGTCCTGCGGCCGTGCATCGTGGCTGGACCGCGGGCCCGCCTCCTCGTCGATGCGCTGCCTTGGAACCGCGTGCCATATTTCAATGTCGCCAGCCGACTGCTGCCGGTACTAAAACCGCTTGTGCCTGATCCGGGCAATCCGGTGCAGCTGGTCCATCACGACGACGTCGCGTCGGCCGTCGTCCTGGCCGCAACGGGATCCGCCGAGCCTGGGGCCTACAACCTCGCCGGCGACGGCGTGATCTCGGTGTCCGACGTGGTATCAGCGCTGGGCGGACGGCCCGTGCGTGTGCCCAAGGCCACGGCCAGGGCGGCATCCGCAATCCTGGCGCAGTTACCGGCCGTTCCGGCGGCCGCCGAGTGGCTGCACTGCGCGCGCGTGCCCATGGTGATGGACACCACCAAAGCCCACACCCTGCTCGAATGGTCGCCCCGCCGTACCTCGGCGGACACCCTGCGATCGTTGGCCGATTCGCTGTGAACTCCAGCCGCCTGACTAGTTGGTTGGGCAGCCGCGATAACGTGCAACACAGGCCCGACAGATCCAACGAAGGAGACTGCCATGCAGTTGGCGCTCACACAGGACGAAGCCGCCTTCCGCGACGAGCTACGCGAGTTCTATACGACAAAGATTCCCGCCGAGATTCGCGAGCGTGCCCGCCAGGGCGGCTATGACCACGACGACATCGCGACCAGCCACAAGATCCTGCACGAGCACGGACTCGCGGTGCCGGCCTGGCCGGTCGAATGGGGCGGCAAAGACTGGACGCCCACCCAACACCAGATCTGGCTCGACGAGATGCAACTCGCCGCGGTCCCCGAGCCGTTGAACTTCAACGTCAAGATGGTCGGGCCGGTGATCGCCGAGTTCGGCTCGCAGGAAATCAAGGAACGTTTCCTGCCGCCGACTGCCGCCCTGGACATCTGGTGGTGCCAGGGATTCTCCGAGCCCGAGGCCGGTTCCGACCTTGCCTCGCTGCGGACCACCGCGACGCGCGACGGCGACACCTACGTCGTCAACGGTCAGAAGACGTGGACGACGCTGGGCCAGTACGCGGACTGGATCTTCTGCCTGGTGCGCACCGACCCGCAAGCCCCCAAGAAGCAGGCCGGCATCTCGTTCCTGCTGATAGACCTGGACACACCCGGTATCACGATGCGGCCGATCAAATTGATCGACGGCAGCGTCGAGGTCAACGAGGTGTTCTTCGAAGATGTTCGGGTGCCCGCCGATCAGCTTGTCGGACAAGAGAATCAAGGTTGGAGCTACGCGAAGTTCCTGCTGGGCAACGAGCGCACCGGTATCGCCGGAGTCGGCCGCACCAAGGTCGGGCTCGCGGAGGTCAAGCGGCGCGCCAACGAAACCGGGCTGATCAAAGATTCGCTGTTCGCGGCGCGTCTGGCCGAGGTTGAAAACGAATTGCTCGCATTGGAACTCACCCAGGCGCGCGTCGCGACGAGCTCGGTGGACGGTAAACCCAATCCCGCGTCGTCGGTGCTCAAGCTGCGCGGCAGCCAGCTCCAACAGGCGGCCACCGAGTTGCTTGTCGAGGTCGCCGGACCGGATGCGTTGCCGTTCGAAGCCGGCGGCGACATCGCCTCTCCGTCATGGGCGCAACACAGCGCCCCGCACTACCTGAACTACCGCAAGACGTCGATCTACGGCGGCAGCAACGAAGTTCAGCGCACCATCATCGCGTCGACCATTCTCGGCTTGTAAGGCAGGAAAAGACATGGACTTTCAACTGAGTGAAGAACAGACGCTTCTTCGTGACACCACGCGCGACCTGCTGTCGCGCAGCTACGACGCCGAGAGCCGGATCAAGGCAGTCGAGTCCGAGCTTGGCTGGAGCCGCGAGGTCTGGAAGCAACTCGCCGAAACCGGGATCCTAGGGCTGGGATTCGACCCTGAGGAGGCCGGCCAAGCCGAAGTCATCACCGTACTGACCGAGGTCGGCCGTCGGCTGGCGCCCGAGCCCGTCATCCATGCGGCGCTGGGGCCGGGTGCCATCATCGCCGAGGTCGGCAACGACGCCCAGAAGGAACTGCTCGGCGAAGTCGCCGAAGGCGAGCGGTTGCTGGCATTCGCCCACCTGGAACCCGGTGCACGCGGCACATCACACGACACGATCGCGACAACCGCTGTGCAGCAGGGCGATTCGTGGGTGCTGACCGGGCACAAGAACCCTGTGCTGGCCGGCGACTGCGCCGATACATTGGTGGTCAGCGCGAAGCTGCCAGACGGAGGAGTCGGCCTGTTTTTGGTCGACAGCGAAGAGGTCAGCCGCCACCCGTACCGGACCTTCGACGGTCAGCGGGGTGCGCAGATCGACCTGGACAACGCCGTCGGCGAACCCCTTGGCGACGGCGGCGACGCATCGACAGCGATCAGCCACGGCATTGTCCGCATCCAGTCCTCGCTCAACGCCGAAGCGGTCGGCGCGATGGAGGAAGCGCTGCGGTTGACGACCGATTACCTCAAGCAGCGCAAGCAGTTCGGCGTCACGCTGAACACCTTCCAGACGCTGACGCAGCGGTCGGCCGACATGTATGTGTCGCTGGAGTTGGCTCGCAGCATGAACCTCTACGCCGGACTCTCCATCGCGGACGGCAACTACGACCCGGTGATCGCCGCCCGGGCCAAGCTGCAGATCGGCCGCTCCGGGCGACACATCAGCCAGGAGGCGATCCAGCTGCACGGTGGCATCGGGGTGACCAACGAGTACCCGGTCGGTCACTACGCGGCGCGACTGACCGCGATCGACCACACCCTGGGGTCGGCGCAAGATCAGCTGCATGTGCTGATCGATCAGGTCAACGACTACGAGATCGTCACGTTGTAAGAGCCGAAATGGCTGACCTCTCAGCGGAAGTGGTCGAGTTCCTGTCCGAGGGAACTCGCACCGGGATGCTGGGCTTTCTCGCATCGGATGGCCGACCGCTGGTGGCTCCGGTGTGGTTCATCGTCGACAACGGGCAGCTGGTGTTCAACACCGGCGCTCACAGCGCGAAAGGCCGTGCGCTGGACCGAGATCCGCGAGTGGTGATCTGCGTCGACGACCCGCACCCGCCGTTCTCGTTTGTTCAGGTGCAAGGAATCGCCACCCCGTACGACGGGGCCGGCGACCTACTCGAGATCGCGACGCGGATCGGAGCGCGTTACATGGGTGCGGAGCGGGCCGAGGAATTCGGTCGTCGCAACGGCGTGCCCGGCGAGTTGGTGGTGCGGGTTCAGCCGACCAAAGTCAACGCGATGTTCCGCGTCGCCGACTGAACCCGCCTCCCGTCAACTCTGCTCGGCCGGCTCGGGCTCCGACTCCGCTACCGGGGAGTGCGAGCCGTTCGACGATCCGTTGGTCGACGGCTCTTCGCCGTCGGCTTCGGGCGCGGCCGCCTCCACTGCCGGCGCTTCGCCTTCCGCGTCCGGCATCTGAGCCGCGAGGTACTCGCCCAATCCGCCGATCGTCGGGTAGTCGAACACCGCGGTGGCGTTGATCGTGAACTTGCCGCCGAACTGGCTGTGCAGCCGGTTGCGGAGCTCCACGGCCATCAGCGAGTCGGTGCCCAGATCCAGGAACCGGCTCGTCGGTGCCGGCGGTTGGGCGAGCCGCAGGAAGCCCTGCACTTCGCGCTGCAGGAACTCGGTGATGAACGTGGCCCGCTCGGACACCGGCAGTTCCTGCAGTTGCTTGAGCAATTCGCTGTCCACGACTTCGGCCATCTCGCTGGGCAACACCAGATCCAGGATCGGCGGCCGCGAGCTGCCCATCACCTTTGCCGCGCGTGCCCAGTTGGCCTTCAACACCGTCGCCTGCCCGGTGCCGTTGGCGACGACCTCGGCCATCGCGCCGAGAGCACCCGAGGCGTCCAGCGGTAGCAGGCCCTGCGCGCTGATGTTCGAGCTGGCGGCCTCCGACGACGCCATCCCGCTGCCACCCCACGGACCGAAGTTGATCGCGGTGCCCGGCAGCCCGTGCGCCTTGCGCTCGGCGATCAGCCCGTCCAGCAGTGCGTTGGCCGTCGAGTAGTTGGCCTGTCCGGGCGGCCCGAGCAAGCTCGACACCGACGAGGACACGATGAAGAAGTCGAGCTTGTCCTCTCTGGTCAACCGGTCCAGATAAATAGCGCCGAAAGCCTTAGGCGCCAACGTGGTTCGGAACCTGTCGAGTTCCTGCTGGTTGAGCAGTGCGTCGTCCAAGACACCGGCCAGATGCGCGACACCCGCGAGCGGTGGAAGCTCGGTCCGGATGCGCTCGAGCAACTTCTCGACGTCCGACTCCACGCCGACATCGGCCGAGAAGGTGTGGATTCGAGTCTTGTACCGCTCGGCGATGTCCTCGATCGTTCGCTGCGCCTCCGCGTCCGGCTCACGCCGGCTGGTCAGCACGATGTCACCGGCCCCTCGTTGCGCAAGGAAGGACGCCGTGTGC
This sequence comes from Mycobacterium paraterrae, assembly GCF_022430545.2. NCBI lineage: Bacteria > Bacillati > Actinomycetota > Actinomycetes > Mycobacteriales > Mycobacteriaceae > Mycobacterium > Mycobacterium paraterrae. The sequence goes on from NZ_CP092488.2 coordinate 5,430,145, forward strand.
AGACCGATCGCACCTAGCCCACCGGTGATCAGGTAGGTCCGATCCGGCCGTGGCGCAAGCGGATTCGGCATCTGGCAGACGATCTTGCCGATATGCCGGGCCTGCTGCATGCGGCGGAACGCCGTCCTGGCCTCCGTCAGCGGGTAGATCTCGGCCGGCAGCGGCTTCCACTCCCCCTTGGCCAACCCGTCCGAGACCTCGGTCAACAAGTCGCGGATGCGGTCGGGTTCGGTGAACATCACCGTGTCCAACGCGACGATCTCGTAGGCGATGTCGGGCCGGACCTCGGCCATCTGCTCGGGAGTCCAGATGTCGCGCTTGGCGATCTCGGCGAAACGGCCATTCTTGGCGGTAGCCCGAACCGTCGCTTCGATGAACCCTTCGCTGGTCAACGAGTTGAGCACCACGTCAACACCCGAGCCGCCGGTATCAGCCAATATCTGATCCGCGAAATCGGTTGTGCGCGAATCGTAGACGTGCTTGACGCCGAGCTTGCGCAGCGTCGCCCGCTTGAAGGTGCTCGCCGTGGCGTACACCTCCGCGCCGTGCTGCTGCGCCATCTGGATGGCGGCCAACCCCACACCACCGCTGGCGGCGTGGATGAGCACCTTGTCGCCCGGGTTCAGCCCCGACCAGTCGAACGACAGCCGCACCGTCAGCGCCGCGGCCGGAATCGTCGCGGCTTCGACCGCGCTCACCCCGTCCGGGATCGGCGCCAAGAACTGGCCCGGGACGTTGAAGCGGCTGGCAAACGCGCCCTGCATCGACCCGTAGACCCGCTGACCCACCTCGACATGGCTCACGCCCTCGCCCAGCTGGGTGACGGTACCGGCGAAGTCACCACCGACCGGGCCCGGGTCGCCTGGGTAGAGGCCCAACACGTTGAGCACGTCGCGGAAGTTCAGGCCTGCGGCCTCGACCCTTACTTGCACGTAGCCCGGTTCGGGCGGCTCGACCTGCTTCTCGGTCAGACGCAGGTTGTCGATCGCGCCGCGCTCCGTCGGGAGTAGGGCGTAGTCGTCGGCGCGCGGCACGTTGAGGTGACCGCTGCGCGACCATTGCAGCAACCGCGACGCCAACGCCTTCCCTTGGCGCAGAGCCAGTTCCGGCTCATCCACGGGCGTGGCGAGCAGGCCGGTCAGCAGCTTCACGGCCTCCGGCGAACCGTCGACGTCGATCAGCTTGCTGCGCAGCCCGGGTTCCTCGTTCAGAATGGTGCGCCCGAGACCCCACAGCGCGGACTGCACCGCGTCGACCGGCTCACCGGATTCGGTGGCCACTGCGCGTTCGGTGACGATCCACAGCCCGCCCGGCAGCTTGATCGAGTTGTCGGCCTGCGCGGTGTGCACGGCGCTGAGCAGGTTCTCGATCTCGGCTTCCAGCCGCGTAATCTGCTCTGGGGTCGATTCTGCGCTCTTCGGGCCGCAGCCGCGCCAGACGATGCCCGTGTACGGCATGCCCTTGTCGTGCGCCTGCGCCAACACCTGGCCGAGGAGTTCGGAGTCGTCGGTGCGGTCGAATGGAATGCAGCCCGGTAGTGCTGCCGCCAGTTCGCCGAACCCGGCGACCAGCCAGGTGCCGCTCGGGGTGGCGGCCTCCTCACTCGGCGCCAGCGGCACTTCGTGCCAACCGAGCGTGTACAGCAAGCGGGTCGTGTCGCCACCGAGCCCACGCAGCAACGCTTCTCGCGGTGCCCGCTTGACCGTGAAGCCCCGGATCCCACCCAGGTTGCGGCCGTCTCGATCGAGGTAATCGAGGTCGAACACCTGGGTTTCGCTGTCCAGGTCACTGGTGTGCCACTTGGCCCGGCAGTAGAACCTGCGCGGCATCTTGTCTTTCAGCGTCACTTGCTCGTAGCGCAGTGGCAGGAACAGCCCGCTGACGCCCTGTTCTGCGGCGCGTAGCGCCGGGAACGCCGGGAAGGCGACACCAGTGCACAGGTCCATGAGGACCGGGTGCATCGGCTCGGTGCCGAGGTTCTCGGCCAACTCCGCGCCGACCGAGATGTCGCCGATCGCTTCGCCTTCGCCGAGCCACAGGGACTTCAGCGATCCGGACCAGTTCGGGCCCCACGACAGTTCCATGTCGTCGAAGGTCTCGAACAGCTCCTGCGGACGCATGCGCTCCATCCGCTCGATCGCCGTGTCGATGGCCTCCTCCGGCGCCCCGTCTTCAGCAGCCTCCGGCTCTGGACCGACACCTGCGATGGCGGTCCCGTCCGCGTTCAGCGACCAGTCGGCGTCCTTGACGCCGTAGGGGCGGCTGTGTACCTGGAATTTCCAGCCCTCCTCCAGCGGGCTCAGCGTCAGCTGCACCTCACGAGAAGCCTTCTCCGGCAGAATGATCGGCTCGTAGAAGAAGACTTCCTTGACGTGCGCCGGCGTGCCGACGGCGGCTAGAGCCATCGCGGCATAGGTGGCGCCGGGAACCACGACCGTGCCGTAGATGACGTGGTCGTTGAGCCATGGCTGGGACTTGACCGACAGGCGGCTGGTGTAGACCGAATCGCCGGAGGCCAGATCCTTTCCGCTGCCGAGCAGCCCGGACATCGCCGGCCCGTCGACCGTGATCGCCGAGCTCTTGGGCCAGAAGCGGCGGCGCTGGAACGGGTACGTCGGCAATTCCAGCCGGCGTCCGTGCTGGCGGTACAGCGTCTCGAACGTCGGCCGGTGGCCGCTGACGTAGGCGTTGGCCAACGCATCGGCGATCTGACGACGGTCCGAAACACCCTTGCGCAGCGAGACAATCGCGCGCGGCGCGGCCAGGTGTTCGGGCCAGATCTGGACCGCGGCACCGGTCAGCACCGGCTGGGGTCCGATCTCCATCAGCACCGAGCAGCCCAGCGCAGCGACGGTGCGCACGCTCTCGGCGAACTGCACCGGCTGGCGCGAGTGCTTACGCCAGTACTGCGCGTCGAGCGGGGTCTCGGCCGTCAGGATCGCACCGGTCCGGTTGCAGACCAGCGGCAACGTCGGCGTCGCAAACTCGAATTGGGTTGCAAACGTCTCGAATTCGTCAAGCACCGGCTCCAGCAGCTCGGAGTGGAACGCGTGGCTGGTCTCCAGCCAGGTGCAGCGCACCCCGTCCTCGGTGAACGTGGCCACCACCCGCTCGAGGTCGTCGCCGGGACCCGACAGCACTGTGTTGGGACCGTTGTAGGCGCCCACCGAGACCCGTGGGTAGTCGGCGGCGACCTGCTCGACCTGCTTGGGGTCGGCGAACACCGCCACCATCCGTCCGCCGGCCGGCAGGCTGCCGAACAGCCGGCCACGCTCGGCCATCAACCGGGCCCCGTCCTCGATGCTGAACACCCCGGCGACGCACGCGGCGGCGTACTGGCCGACGCTGTGGCCCAACACCACGTCGGGCTCGAGGCCCCACGACTGCCACAGGCGGGCCAAGCCCATCTCGATGGCGAACAGGGCCGGCTGCGCATTCGATGTGTGCTTCAGGCGCTCGCCGGCCTTGCCGCCCGTTTCACGGTCGGTCTGGAAGATCACGTCGAGCAACGACTCCGGCAGGAGCTCGCTGACGGCGTCGGCGCAACGCTTGACCGTCTCGGCGAATACCGGTTCCGCGTCGAACAATTCGCGGGCCATCCCCGGGTATTGGCTCCCCTGCCCGGTGAACAGCCATGCCGTCGTCGGGCGGTCGGTGCACTCACCGCGCACGACGCCGGGACGCAGCTGGCCCGCGGCCAGATCGGTAAGGCCGTCGATCGCGGTCTGCGCCGAATCCACTACCAGGGCGGCGCGGTGCTCGAAGTGCGAGCGGCCGACGCCGGCGGTGCGGCACACCTCGGCGATGTCGGCTTCCAGGTGGCTGTCGAGCCACGCGCCGTAGCGTTGCGCCAACTCGACCAGCGCCTCCGGGGAGCGCGCCGAAAGCGGCAGCACATGGACCGTCTCGGAAGTCGAATCGGGCGTTGCGACAACCTCTGCCACCGGCTCTTCGTCGACGGTCACGGGTTGAGGTGCCGGCGCCTCTTCGATCAGCACGTGGGCGTTGGTGCCGGTGAATCCGAACGAGCTCACCCCGGCCCGGCGCGGACGGCCGTTGGGCTCCCACGGCGTCGACTTGTCGACGACCTTCACCGGCAGCGAGCCCCACGGGATGTGCGGTGACGGGTTGTCGAAGTGCAGGCTCTGCGGCAGCACACCGTTCTGCAGCGACAGCACGACCTTGATCAGACCTGCTGCGCCGGAAGCTGATTCGGTGTGACCGATGTTCGTCTTCACCGAGCCCATCAGCAGCGGACGGTTGGTCTCACGCGATGCGCCGTAGACCGCGCCGGCCGCCTGCACCTCGATCGGGTCGCCGAGCGGGGTCCCGGTGCCATGCGCCTCCAGGTAGTCGACGTCACCGCCGGACAGTCCGGCGCGGGCCAGCGCGGTCGCGATAAGCCGTTGCTGCGCACCACCGTTCGGCACGGTCAGACCGCTGGACGCGCCGTCCTGGTTGACGGCGCTGCCGGGGATCACCGCAGCGATCCGGTCGCCGTCACGCTGGGCGTCGCTGAGCCGCTTCAGCACCAGGATTCCGCAGCCCTCGCTCCGGACGTAGCCGTCGGCCGAGGCATCGAACGTCTTGCACTGTCCAACCGGCGACAGCATCCGGGCGCGGGAGGCGGCGACCACCGTCACCGGGCTCAGCAGCACATTGACACCACCCGCGAGCGCCAGATCGCAGTCACCGGAATGCAATGCCTGCACCGCCTGGTGGACGGCCACCAGCGACGAGCTGCACGCGGTGTCCACCGCGACGGCCGGACCCTCGAATCCGAGTGCAAAGGCGACCCGGCCGGAGATCGCGTTGAGCGCGTTACCGGTGATGAAGTACGGCTCGATCTTTTCGATCGACTCGGCCGACAGCAGGTGCGCGTATTCGTTGGCGGCCACACCGGCGAAGATGCCGGTTCGGCTGCCCCGCAACGATGCCGGCGAGTAACCGGCCCTTTCCAGCCCCTCCCAGACCGTTTCGAGCATCAACCGCTGCTGCGGCTCGATCCACACGGCCTCGCGGGGCGAGATACCGAAGAACTCGGGGTCGAATCCGTCGATGCCGTCCAGGAAACCGCCGAAGCGCGTGTAGGTCTTGCCCGCGGCGTCGGGGTCGGCGTCGTAGAACTCGTCGATGTCGAAGCGGTCCTCCGGCACTTCGCGGATCGCGTTGACGCCGCCGGACAACAGCTCCCAGAACGCCTCCGGGTTGGGCGCGCCCGGGAACCGGCACGAGACCGCGATGATTGCGATCGGCTCGTCGGAGCGGGCCACAGCGGTCGCCACCGCCGGACCGGCCTTCTGCTCGGTCAGCGCGAGCACGTCGCTGAGCAGGTAATCGACGGTGTCCGACAGGCGCGGGTGATCCATCGCCAGCGTGGCCGGGATCTCCTTGCCTACGTTCTGCTCGATGCGGCGGCGCAACTCGACGGCCATCAGCGAGTCCATGCCGAGGTCGAAGAACCCTGCGTCCTCGCGGATCTCGGACGGGTCGACCCGGGTCACGTCGGCAACCGCATCGCGCAGGAAGTCCGACATCAGCTTACGGCGTTGCTGCACAGGCGCATTGGTCAGCCGCTCGACCAGTTCGGTCTTGCCCGACGCCGTCGTGACCGGCGCCGCCGCGGCGGGCACCTCGCGCTCCAGCTCGGCGAGGAACGCCCGCCGTCCCGCGTTCTGGTACAGCGGGAGGAATTTCGCCCAGTCGATGCGGGCCACCACACCCGATGCGGCACCCTGGTCGCCGGCGACCGCGATCAGATCTGCCAAGCCCGCCAGCGCGTCGGCGGGCGAGAGGGTCTTGATGCCGCGTTTGGCCAACTTGGCCCGCGAGTCCGCGTCGGCCATACCGGCCGACCACGGACCGAAGTTCGCGCTCACACCGGCGATGCCCTTTTCGCGCAGCCGCCACGTCAGCCCGTCGAGGAAGGCGTTGGCCGCGCCGTAGGCGCTTTGGCCGTATCCGCCCCACACCGACGCGATCGACGAAGTGGTGACGAAGAAGTCCAGGCTCAGATCCGCTGCCGCCTCGCTCAAATGCCAGGCGCCCCAGACCTTCCCGGCGAAGACCCGGTCGACTTCGGCATCGGTGAGCTCCGCCAGCGGAGTGGTGTCGATTTCACCGGCGGCGTGCACGATGCCGGCCAGCGGCGGCAGGTCGGCCTTGACGGTGGACAGCAGCCGCGAGACGTCTTCCGCCTCGGCGACGTCGGCGGTGATGACCAAGATCTCACTGCCGTGCTCCTCGCTCAGCGCGTCGATGCGCTTCTGGGCGAGTTCATTCGGGGTGCGGCGGCTGGTCAACACCAGATGCTTGGCGCCGGCCGCGGCCAGGTATCCGGCGATCTCGAGGCCGATCGATCCCAGCCCACCGGTCACCAGATACGTTGCGTCTTCGCGCAGTGCCAGCTGCGCCGAGCTGGGTTGCCCGGTCCGCCGCACCAGCCGTGGCACGTACACGGCCTGCCCGCGAACCGCGAACTGATCCTCGCGACGCTGTTCGGCCGCCGCCTGATTGACCACCTGTGACCACTCGTCGGCGGTGCCCTCCGACACGTCGGCGAGGCCACCCCACAAGTGCGGCAGTTCCAGCGACGCCGCACGACCGAATCCCCATACGGCGGTCTGCTCGGGCGAGACGGTGTCGGCGTCCGAGACACGTTGCGCGCCACGGGTAATCACCCAGATCGGGACGCGCAGCTCGGCGGCCGCCGCGGCTCGGAAGAGCCGTCGGGTTCCGCCCAGCACTTGATGCTGTACGCGCGCCAGCGAATGCTGCGACGGCACTGTGTCGGAATCGACCGCCGAGAAGTCGACGATGCGCAGCGCGGCGGACTCCTCGGCCGCGGCCCGTAAAGCGGCGACGAGCTGTTGCTCGTCGGCATCGGATGCCGGCGATCCGATGATCCGGTGCTTCTGACCGCCCTCGGTCAGCGCCTCGACCAGCGGGGCAACGACATCGCCGTCGTCGCCGATCAGCAGCCAGGTGACCGACTCGGTCGGACCGGGCGCCTCGGCGGTGAGTTTGTCCCAGCGGAATTCGTAGCGCGCATCGGAGATCGACTTGGTCTTGCGCTGTCGGTTGTGTTGCGCCGCAAGCTTTGTCAGCACGCTACGCGTCTGACCGTCGTCGCCGGAACTGCCCAGCAACGCGGCGAGCTCCTCGATCTTGCCGTCTTCGAGCAACCGGACCGTTTCGCTGGTCGACGCCACGTGCGACTGCTGCGTCGGCATCTCCCGGTTCTCGCGGAACCAGTACTGACGGTGCTGGAAGGGATAGGTGGGCAGGTCGAGTTTGCGCGCCGACCCGTGCTGCACGGCACCGAAGTCGGGCAGATGCCCCAGTGCGTAGGCGTCAGCGAGGGCTTCGATGATCTGACGGTGGTCGGCGGTGTTCTTGCGCAGCGACGCAATCGCTTTCGGCGTGGTGGCCGGGTCGGGCCAGGCACGCAGGGCCGCGGCGGTGAGGATCGGCTGCGGGCCGATCTCGAGCAGCACCTTGCAGCTCAAGTCGGACAGCGTCTGCACGCTCTTGGCGAACTCGACCGGCTGACGCGCATGGCGACGCCAGTAGTTGCCGTCCAGCTTTTGGCTGCGGCCGATTACGGCGCCCGTTCGGTTGTCAACCAGAATCCGTTGCGGCGAGGCGTAGCTGAAGCCATCCGCGAACTTCTCGAACTCGTCCAGGATCGGGTCCAACAGTGCGGAGTGGAACGCGTGGCTGGTCTCCAGCCAATCGCAGCGCACGCCGTCCGCGGTCAGCGTGGACACGGCCTTCTCCAGATCGCCTGCGGGACCGGACAACACGGTGTTGGCGCCGTTGTAGGCGGCAACGGACAGGCTCGGGAACTGATCGGTGAGACGCTCGACGCGCTCGGCGGCAGCGAACACCGCGACCATCCGGCCGCCGGCGGGCAGGCTGCCGAACAGGCGACCGCGCTCAGCCATCAGCTTCGCGCCGTCTTCCAGGCTGAACACCCCGGCGACGCAAGCCGCCGAATACTGGCCGACGCTGTGACCCAACACCACGGCGGGCTCGAAGCCCCACGACTGCCAGAGCCGGGCCAGGCCCATCTCGACCGCGAACAGGGCGGGCTGGGCGTAGGTGGTCTGTCGCAGCGTTTCCTCGGCGTCGACGCTGTCGACCTCGAAGATGACGTCCTGCAGCGGCTTGTCGAGAACGTCGGCGACCGCAGCGGCACAGCGGTCCAGCGTCTCGGCGAAAACCGGCTCGGTGTCGTACAACTCGCGGGCCATGCCCGGGTATTGGCTGCCCTGGCCGGTGAACAGCCACGCCGTTTTCGGGGGGGTGTCGGAGATGCCGCGAACCAGGCCGGGCGCCGGGCGGTCGTCGGCGAGGGCACCGAGCAGCTCGCTGGCAGATTCCATGGAATTGACTACCAAAGCGGCGCGGTGCTCGAAGTGTGCGCGCCCCACGCCGGTGGTCAGGCACATGTCGGCCAAGGTGGCTTCCGGGTGTGCGTTCAACCAGCTGCGGTACTGGTCGGCGATCTGCACGAGCGCATCCGGCGTGCGCGCCGAGATTGGCAGGATGTTAAAGCGCTTGTCCGCACCCTGGTCGGTGGGAGCGTCCACGACCTGAGCCGGGGTCGCCGGCGCCTCTTCGAGGATGACGTGGGCGTTGGTGCCGGCGAACCCGAACGAGCTGATGCCGGCGATGCGTGGCTTGCCGTTGCGCTGCCACGGCCGGGCCTCCTTGACCACCTCCAGCGCGAGCCGGTCCCACGGGATGTGCGGCGACGGGTTCTCGAAGTGCAGGTGCGCCGGCAGCATTTCGTTTTCCAGCGACAAGATGACCTTGATGACGCCGGCGATGCCCGCGGCGGCCTCCAGGTGGCCGATGTTCGTCTTGGCCGAACCGATCAGCAGCGGGTCGCCGTCCGCGCGGCCCTCGCCGAGCACCGCGCCGGCGGCCTGGGCCTCGATCGGGTCACCCAGCGACGTCCCGGTTCCGTGCGCCTCCAGGTAATCCACGTCGGCGGGCATCAACCCTGCGCGTTTCAGCGCCTCGCCGATAACACGTTGCTGCGCAACCCCATTCGGCACCGTCAGACCACCCGACGCGCCGTCCTGGTTGATCGCGCTGCCACGGATGACGGCCCGGATGTTGTCACCGGCGTTGATCGCGTCCTCGAGCCGCTTGATGACGATGACGCCGCAACCCTCACCGCGGACGTAGCCGTCGGCGGCGGCGTCGAAGGTCTTGCAGCGGCCGTCCGGTGAGAGCATGTGCGCGCTGGAGAAGGTGATCATCGTGGCCGGGGTGAGCAGGACGTTGGCGCCACCGGCCAGCGCCAGGTCGCACTCACCGAGTTGCAGCGCCTGGCAGGCCTGGTGGATGGCCACCAGCGACGAACTGCACGCGGTGTCCACGGCGACCGCCGGTCCCTGCAGGCCCAGCCGGAAGCTGATCCGGCCCGCCGCGGCGGCGTTGGAGGTACCGATCGCCATATAGGCCTCGATCTCGGGGAACGTCAGCTCACCCGATGCCATTCCGAGGTAGTCGTGGGTGGCCAGGCCGACGAACACCCCGGTGTTCGAATTCGCCAAAGATGTTGGCGCCGTTCCGGAATGCTCCACTGCACGCCACGCCGTCTCGAGCAGCAGCCGGTGCTGGGGGTCCAGCATCCGAACCTCGCGAGTAGACATACCGAAGAAGGGCGCGTCGAATCCCGTCACGTCGTCGACGAAACCGGCGCGGCGCGTGGCGACCTTGCCCGGTGTGTCGGGGTCCGGGTCGAAGAACTCGTCGACATCCCAACGATCGGCCGGCACCTCGGAGATCGCGTCGCGACCGTCGCGCAGCACATCCCAGAACTCGTCGGCGTCGGCTGCCCCCGGAAAACGTGCGGCGTAGCCGACGATCGCGAAACTAGGTGGCTGCTGGCCTTCGGATGCCATGGTCGTCCTCTCGATCTGGGGACTGTGAAAGATTCGGTCGCCGCCTGCGGCCCGGATGCGCAACAGAATTGCCGTCGCGGCCAAGGATTGCAAGTACCACTCCGGCGGCGATGCCGGATAACGCGCACCGTACCGCACGGTATGGCCGAACCCGTTCCGACGCACGCCGGGACGGTTTATGTCAATAGGCACAGCCCTTGACATTGAAAACCCGTCATGGCGGGCGTACACGCCGATTACAGCGGGCGACACTCACAGCCGAGCGGGCTATCTTGGTCTCGCCGCAAGCACCCAGCGGCCGGTCCTGTGCCGTTCAACTGAGGAGGAAGTTCACTTGCGCATCGGGCAAATTACGGTCGGCTCGCTGAGCGAGTGGACGCTGACCCCGGGCACCGTCACCTCATGGCACCCGACTACAGCCGCTGCGGAGAAGGCACGTCAGGCGCCGGTGAGCTCAGTGCCGGTGAGTTACATGCAAAGCCAGCACTTACGTAATTACTACGAACGGACTACAGCGGGATTGAATTTCTCCCGGCAGATCATCGCCAGCTGCGACGCGAAGGGCGAGTGCGATATCGCCGCGATGAACATCGCGTTGAACGCTTACCTGCGCCGGCACGACACATTCCGCAGCTGGTTCGAGCGCACCGACGACGGCGAATTCATCAGGCACACGATCACCGATCCGGCCGACATCGAATTCGAGCCGGTCGACCAGGGCCACATGGCGGTCGACGAAATCCGCGAGCACACCACCGCCATACCGAATCCGTTCGAATGGGGGTGCTTCACGTTCGGAATCGTGCAACGCGAAGGCCAGTTCACGTTCTTCGTGGCGATGGACCACGTACACGGCGACGCGACGTTGATCGGCACCACGATGATGGAAGCCAACGGGATGTATGCCGCGCTGAGCAGTGGCGGTGAGGCACTCGAACTTCCCGACGCCGGCAGCTTCGATGATTTCTGCGTCCGTGAACGCGAGGCCACCTCGGCTCTGACGCTGGACTCGCCGGGCGTCCAGGCCTGGATCGATTTCGCCGAGAACTGCAATGGCGGCTTCCCGGAATTTCCGCTCCCGCTGGGCGACCCGGAAAAGACACACAGCAGCGAGATGTCCTCTGAGCTCTTGATGACCGACGCGCAAACCGAACGGTTCGAAGCGGCATGCAGTACGGCCGGCGCACGCTTCGTCGGTGGTTTGTTCGCCTGCCTTGGATTGGTGGAGCACGAATTCACCGGTGCGCTCACCTATTACGGCCTCACGCCGCGAGACTCCCGCACCGGCGCGGACAACTTCATGACCCAGGGCTGGTTCACCGGCCTGATTCCGATCACCGTGCCGATCGCGGCGACCTCGTTCAACGAAGCGGCGTACGCGGCACAGACTTCCTTCGACTCGGGTCTGGACATGGCCCGGGTGCCGTACTACCGCGTGCTGGAACTGGCGCCGTGGCTGAAGTGGCCGCAGCCCAATTTCCCGGTGTCGAACTTTCTGCACGGCGGGGCCGCGCCGCTGAACGCTATCCTCGCCGCAGGCGACATGGGGCTGGCCGACAACATCGGGATATATCCCGACGGGCGTTTCTCCTACCAGCTGACCATTTACATCTTCCGCTACAAAGAGGGCACGGTGATGGCCATCATGCATCCCGACAATCCGATCGCCCTCAAATCGGCCACCCGCTACATGGAGGCAATGAAGTCTGTGTGTACGCGAGTCGCCGACAGCGGACATTGGGGACGCGTCGCCTGAGGTGGGCCATGCGATGGCTGAGGCCTGTCCGAAGTACGCATCTGCCGGGTGGGCACGCCACGGCATTACGCAACGTGACGAATTGTCGGCGGGTGACGCCAAGGGGCGCGGACGACCGCGCCGAGCGGGGAGAAGACTGACATGCGACGGCTAGCTGACTTCGTGGTGCGATGGCCCTGGCTGGTGATCGCGGCCTGGATAGCGATCGCGGTGGCGCTGCCGCTGGCGTTCCCGTCACTCAACGAGATGTCGGAGAAGCATCCGCTGGCGATCCTGCCCAGCGACGCGCCTTCGGCGGTCACCGCTCGCAAGATGACCGAGGCGTTTCACGAAGCGGGCTCCGAAGACCTGCTGCTGGTGGTGCTGACCGACGACAAGGGCCTCAGCCCTGCCGACGAAGAGACCTATCGCACCCTGGTCGACACGCTGCGCAAGGACACCCGCAACGTCGTCATGCTGCAGGACTTCATCAGCACGCCGCCGCTGAAGTCGATTGTCACCAGCAAGGACAACAAGGCGTGGGTGTTGCCGGTCGGCGTGGCCGGCGAACTCGGCACGCCGCGGTCCTACGAGGCGTTCAGACAGATCACCAACGCGGTGACACACACGGTCGCGGGCACGACATTGAAGGCGAACCTCACCGGGCCCGCCGGCACCGTCGCCGACCTCACCGTCGCCGGCCAGCAAGACCGGATGCCGATCGAGCTGGCCATCGGCGTGATGGTGCTGATCGTGCTGCTGATCGTCTATCGCAGCGCTATCACCATGCTGTTGCCGCTGATCACCATCGGCCTGTCGCTGGTGATTGCACAAGCGGTGGTGGCCGCCTATTCCTTCCTGACGGGTGCCGGCGTCTCGAACCAGTCGATCGTCTTCCTGAGCGCCATCATGGCCGGCGCCGGAACCGACTACGCCGTCTTCCTGATCAGCCGGTATCACGACTATCTGCGGATGGGTGAGGCGCACGAGCCGGCTCTGAAGAAGGCGTTGATCTCGATCGGCAAAGTCATCACGGCGTCCGCGAGCACCGTGGGCATCACTTTCCTGGTGATCAGCTTCGCCAGGATGGGCGTCTTCCAGACCGTCGGCATCGCTTCTGCGATCGGTGTCGCTGTCGCGTTCCTGGCCGCGGTGACGTTGCTGCCGGCAATCCTGGCGCTCGCCGGCCCACGCGGCTGGGTCAAGCCACGCCGCGAACTGACCGCGCGGTTCTGGCGCCGGTCCGGCATCCGCATCGTGCGACGGCCGCGGACCCACCTGGTCGCCAGCCTGATCGTGCTGGCCCTGCTGGCGAGCTGCGCCGGGCTGGTCCACTACAACTACGACGACCGCAAGGCGCTCGACGCTTCGGCTCCGAGCTCGATCGGGTACACCGCGCTGGACCGCCACTTCCCGGTCAACCAGTCGATTCCGGAGTACATCTTCATCCAGTCGCCGCGTGATCTGCGCAATCCCCAAGCTCTGGCCGACTTGGAGCAGCTGGCCGACCGCGTCAGCCAACTGCCGAACGTCGCCGCGGTCAGCGGCATCACCCGGCCCACCGGAAATGTGCCGGAGCAGTTCCGTGCCACGTATCAGGCGGGGGCCATCGGGTCGTTTCTGGCCGGCGGCTCGACGCTGATCAACGACCACACCAACGACCTCAACCAGCTGTCCGAGGGTTCGGTGACGCTAGCCGACAAGCTCGAACAGGTTCAAGGCCAGGTCGGCGAACTCGCCGCCAGCGTCCAGGAACTGGACAGCACCTTCAAGTCCACCAAAGACCAGTACAGCGGCGAGACGTTGGTCCACGAGGTCGACCTCGCGGCCCAACTCGTCGACCACGTGAACGCGATCAGCAACAAGATGGGCTGGAACTACACCGGGGCGAAGAATCTGGTGGAGTGGGTCGGCCCGGTGTTGAACGCGTTGCACGGCAACCCGGTTTGCGACGCCGACGAGTCGTGCAGCAACACCCGCGGCGAATTCGAGCAACTGCTGGGTGCGCAAAACCAGGAAGACATCGACGCGATCAACGACCTGGCTCGGCAGATGGGCGACTACCCGGACAAGAAGCAGCTCAAGGCGTCGACCGACAAGATGCGCGCGTCGATCTCGAAGCTCACCGGCGTGCTGAAGACTCTCGGCATGGACCAGCCCGGCGGCCTGCAGGCGAACCTGGATCAGCTGCAGGGCGGCGCCAACCAGTTCGCCGGCGGCAGCCGGCAGATCGCCGACGCGGTGAATCAGCTGGTGGACCAGGTCAAGCAATTGGGCGCCGGGCTCAGCGAGTCGGCGACATTCCTGCTGTCGCTGAAAAAGGACGCGGCGCACCCCTCGATGGGCGGGTTCAACATCCCGGCCCAGTTGCTGCGACTGCCGGAATTCCAGGACGCCGCCAAGGTATTCATTTCGGCCGACGGCCATTCGGTGCGCTACCTGGTGCAGACCAAGCTCAACCCGTTCAGCACCGAGGCGATGGACCAAGTCAACGCGATCTTGACGACGGCTAAGGGCGCGCAGCCCAACACCGCGCTGTCCGACGCTCAGATCTCGATGTCGGGCTACACCGTCGGCCTCAAAGACACCCGCGACTACTACCAGCACGACATCCGGTTCATCATCGCGGTGACCCTGCTGGTGGTACTGCTGACGCTGGTCCTGCTGCTGCGGGCGATCGTCGCGCCGCTGTACCTGGTGGCCTCCGTCGTCATCTCGTACCTGTCGGCGGTGGGCATCGGCGCGGTGGTGTTCCAGTTCCTGCTCGGGCAGCAGTTGCACTGGAGCGTGCCGCCGTTGGCGTTCGTGGTGCTGGTCGCGGTAGGGGCCGACTACAACATGCTGCTGGTGTCGCGAATGCGTGACGAGTCGCCGCACAGCATGCGCTACGGCATCATCCGCACGCTGAGTTCGACCGGCGGCGTGATCACCGCGGCGGGACTGATTTTCGCCGCGTCGATGGCCGGCTTGCTGTTCTCCAGCATCGGGACAGTGGTGCAGGGCGGTTTCGTGATCGGCGTGGGCATCCTGCTCGACACCTTCCTGGTCCGCACGATCACGGTCCCGGCGATCGCCGCGCTGATGGGACAGGCGAACTGGTGGCCCTCGCGTCTGGTGCCGCGGCGGTTGACCGGCGGCCGCGCACAGCCGGACGCCAGTTAGCGAACACCCGCTATGTATGTGACACTACGGAACGAACCCAAGGGGTCAGGTGTAGGCATGAAGAAACTGCTCGCAGGATTATCGGCGCTGGTAACCGTCTGCGCCACAGGATGTTTCAGCGTCGGCACCGCCTCGGCCGACGGCCCGGAAATCAGCGGACCGCCCTCCCCCGGAGCGCCTGGCGACCAAACCGCCTACGCCCTCGGCGGCGCGCACGTGCTGGGTGTCCCCTACGACAACTACATCCGCATGGAGGGCGCGGAGTGGTTCCCGGGTCAGCAGCGTCAGATCGTCCGCTATCCGGCCGGCCAGGTCCAGGGTCACGTGCTGGCGCATCTGTTCCCCGGCCTGAAACCCGACATCGACAAGGTCGACCAGCAATTCCCGGGCGTTGGCCTGGACGGCCCGAGCGTCGGCCAATCGGTCGCCGAGGGTGTGGACAACCTCGACCGCGCGATCCGGACCACCGGTCGCCCCGGCACGGCGATCGGCCTGTCCGAGGGCGGTTTCGTGGTCGACGGTGAGCAGTTGCGGCTGGCTTCGGCCCCCGACGCTCCGCCGCCCAACGCTTTGAACTTCGCCACCTTCGGCGACCCCATCGGACGCCATGCATGGGGCCAAAGCTTCCTGCGGGCCACCTACCCGGTTGGCGCCAACGTGCCGGCTTTGGACTTCGTCATGACTCCGGAATACGTGAGCCAGTACGATACCAACCGGTTCGTCGCTGCCTACGACTCGATCGCGGACTTTCCGGACCGTCCGGACAACATGTTCGCGTTCGCCAACACGTTGATGGGTCTGGCTACCGGCCACACCGCGGTGGCGTTCACCAATGCCAGCATGGTGCCGCCGCAGAACATCAAGACCACCATCAACGCGCGGGGCGCCAAGGACACCACGATCATGGTTCCGCAGCAGCACCTTCCGCTGGTCATGCCGTTGAAGTACATCGGCATTCCCGAAGACACGCTGAACAAGCTCGACGCGATACTTATCCCGCGAGTCAATGCGGGATACATTAGGAACGACGATCCGGCGACGGCGCCGGTTCAGGTGGACCCGGTGCACGGTTTCGATCCGGCAGTGGTCACCGCTCCGACGAACCAAGCGACATTCGGCGGCGGTGCGGATCCGTTATCCCAGGCGTTAAGCGGTGCCCTGTCGGTGCTTTCGCACGGCGCTAGCGAATCGGCAAACTGACCTCTGCTTGGCGAATCCTCAATTCGATACGAAGTGACGGACGACATATGTCTCAATCGACCATCCTCTCGATGCTTCACGGTCGGGCCAGCATGCGGCCCAACGACGCCGCCTTCACGTTCACCGATTACGAGAAGGACTATGCGGGCGTCCGGGAGACTCTGACCTGGTCGCAGCTCTCCCGCCAGACGCTGAGCGTGGCGCGGGAGATCCGTGCGCACGGGACGGCCGGCGACCGGGCGGTCATTCTGGCGCCGCAGGGACTGGATTACATCCGCGCGTTTCTCGGGGCCATGCAGGCTGGGCTGATCGCCGTTCCGCTTCCGCTCCCGCATCGCGGCTCGAGCTACGACCGGGTCGGTGCGGTCTTCGCCGACACCTCACCTTCGGTTGTGCTCACGACGACGTCCGCGGCAGAGGACGTCGGGGACTACGTCGACCAGTCACGAATGGACACCGCTCCGAAGATCGTCGCCATCGACTCGCTGAATCTGGACGCCGAGGGCGGATCGAGTTTTGCGGTCGGCGACGTTCCGGACATCGCCTACTTGCAGTACAGCTCGGGTTCAACGCGGACGCCGACCGGCGTGATGATGTCGCACCGCAATCTGACGGTGAATTTCGAGCAGCTGATGCGCAGTTTCTTCGCAGGCTCGAAGGTCCCGGCCGGCGCGGAAATCGTGTCGTGGCTGCCCTTCTACCACGACATGGGCCTTGTGCTGGGCGTGTGCGCACCGATCCTGGGCGGATACCACGCCGAACTGTCGAGCCCGCTGGCCTTCCTCGAACGGCCGGCGCGCTGGGTGCAGGCGATGGCCAAGAGCGTCCACGCATGGTCGTCGGCGCCCAACTTCGCCTTCGATCTGGCCGCCCGCAAGACGACCGACGCCGACTTGGCCGGCATGGACCTGGGTGGCGTGCTGGGGATCATAAGTGGCGCCGAGCGAGTCGAACCGGCCACCTTGCAGCGCTTCGTCGACCGCTTCTCGCACTTCAACTTCACCGACACGATGATGCGTCCGTCCTACGGCTTGGCCGAGGCCACGGTGTTCGTCGCGACCGGCGTCTGGCATGAAGACCAGCCGATTAAGACCTTCGACGTCGGTGAGCTCGGTGTCGGTCAGGTCGAGCGGTGCGCGCCTGGCGAGGGCTCCGCGCTGGTCAGTTACCGCATTCCGCAGTCGCCGCAGTTGCGGATCGTCGACAGCGAGACGTACCGCGAATGCCCGAAGGACCAGATCGGCGAGATTTGGGTGCACGGCGAGAACGTCGCCGAGGGCTACTGGAACAAATCACCGGAAGAGCAGTCCTGCTTCGGCGCGACGCTCAACGAGCCCTCACCGGGGACCCCGGCTGGCCCGTGGTTGCGCACCGGCGACCTGGGCTTCATCCACGAAGGCGAGTTGTTCATCGTCGGCCGCATCAAGGATCTGCTGATCATCCGTGGCCGCAACCACTACCCGGAGGACATCGAGGCGACGATCCAGCAGATCGCGCACGGACGCGTGGCCGCGATCTCGGTCCAGACGGACAGCAGTGAGCAGCTGGTGACGGTGATCGAGGTCAAGAAAAAGCGCGGCGAAGCCAGCGAGGATTTGGCGCACCGGCTGAGCGGAGTCCGCAGCGAGGTCACATCGGCTATCTCCAACGCGCACGGCGTGAACGTCAGCGACGTCGTTCTTGTCCCGGCTGGCTCGATCCCTACCACGACGAGCGGCAAAATTCGTCGGCAGGCCTGTGTCGAGTTGTATCGCCAGAGCGAATTCGCACGGTTGGACGCCTAGCCCGATCACGGGTCGCAGCACCAGAATCGGCTCATGCTGGCAACTGTCCTGATAATGGCGCTTGCCGTCAGTGTCGAGCCATTTCGTATTGGCATGACAGTCCTGATGCTGAATAGGCCCCGCCCCGCACGTCAGCTCTTTGCGTTTTTGTGTGGTGGTTTCGTCATGGGCACCACCGTCGGTTTGATTGTCCTTTTTGTATTTCGGCGAATTGTGACGGGGACCTCCGTTGTGACGGTGCCCAGGATGCAATTCCTGATCGGGCTCGTCGTGCTGGGCATCGCCGCGATCGTCGGCTTCGACCTCGTCTCGCGGCTGGGCTCGCGCCCCGCGAAGTTGGCCGCGCCGGCGACCCGGCTGCTGCGCGGTGATTCGCTGTCGGTCGCCGGAGTCGCGGGCCTCAGCATTGCGCTACCGTCGGTCGATTACCTGGCCGCGCTGGCGGTGATCCTGGCTTCCGGCGCCGCGGCGCTGACCCAGGTGGCCGTTCTGGTCGCTTTCAACGTGGTGGCCTTCGCGCTGGTGGAGATCCCACTGGTGGCCTACCTCGTGGCGCCCGGGCCGACCGCGAGGGCGGTAACAGCGCTGCACGAATGGATTCGGTCGCGGCGCCGCCGCGACGTCGCGATCACGCTAGCGGTGATCGGCTGCGCATTTCTCGCCATCGGGGCGTCCGGCTTCTAAAAGCGTTGGGCCATCGGCTCAATGCGCGTTGGCTTCGAATTTCTCCGCGATCCCCTGCCAGGCGCGGGCGTTTTTCCGGGCTATCTCGGCGAAGGTACCCGCGCAGTGCGCCGGTGCGGAGTCGGCGAATTCTTCACAGGCGCTGATCGCAACCACGACCGTGGACAGCAGCCGCAACAACGCCCGCCCACGCTCGGACGACCTGACTGAGGGGTCGTTCCTGAGTCGTTGCAGGAGGTCGCGACCGCGGCCCTCCGGGACGTTACGGGAGCCCTGGGATGGAGTCGCGAGCGGCGACGGCACCGGGGCGGTAGTCGCGCCGACGGCTGACGCGGCGACCTGACCGACCCGCTTGGCGAGGTTGTCCGGCAGCGGGCTTTCGCCCTTGCCGATCCGCTGGCGCACATCGCGCGCTGTCGTGACCGATACGCCGGCCTTACGCGCGATTTCGCGCAGGGACGCTCGCGGATTCATCGACAGGAATTCGGCGGCGCGGTGCCGGCCGTTGGCCGGACTGACCGGTCGGATTTTTCCGTCGCGCCCGAGCCTGGGGTTCAACTGGGAGATTTCCTCGGTTGTACAGCCGCGTAATTTTCCGACCGTTTTATTCGACACTCCCGCGATTAATCCAATAGACCGGTCTGACCAATGCGGGTAAGATTGCAGAACCCGTTGTGCGGCCGCTTTTCGCTCGGCGAGCGTGAGCGGAAGACCGTGTGTGACATTCAAATGCACGGCGAGTGCGAAAGCCTCTGCGTCATTACCCTCGAAGAGTCGGGCCGCAATTGTGCTGTGTCCCCGCAATTCGGTGGCGCGCAGTCGGTGCACCCCGTCTATCACCCGCATCGATCCGCGGTGAATCACGATCGGAGGCAGCGGCAGCGGCGACTGAGCCAGCACCTGGATGTGGCTTTCGTTGGCTTTGGTCTTTCGCGGCGTGTAGGAACTGCGGATTGCGGCGAGCGGAATGTCCTCCACCGGCAGCATGCTGCCGCGGTGGACCCACTCCTCCACCGCACACGCAGACAGTGGGTCTAGTTGGCCGTAGCCGGGAAACGAGGCGACGGTCATGTCCGCCTCGCCGATGACCCGTGCACTGCTTTCGCGTAGTTGCATCTTCGCCTCGAAGCCCTGGGTTATCGGCTCGGACGTCGTTCACCGCGAGTTTGCTGCGTGCCCATGCGACCGAACCCCTTTCGGCGGTTACAAAAAACTTACTCAGGCGTAGCTTACTCGAGAGTAAGAAAACGATCGTTCACTGTCAACGTGTGGGGCCAACTTCGGTACCGGCGGTCCGACCTAATTCGCCGGGGTTTACCGGCGACTCCATCGGTTGCGGCAGTGCATGTTTCGGCACACATTCAACGCTTGTTCAATGCGAAAATCCATGTCGTGGCCACTTTGACAGCTGTCGAATACTGGCCGCCGAGCCGCGAGGTACGTCGGAAACGGTGCTGCCGGAACGGGGATCGATCAACCGATTTCCGGCGGACGGCCGAGAATTTTCCGGAGCGGCAAAATTAACTCCGTCGAAGAGCTGACCCGCTCGGGGGCCGACAACCCGGGTGAACATAATGAGTTCAGTCACACCGGCAAAGGAGCCCTGATGGTAGCGACACACCCGAGCCGACCCATTCGCGTGATCCAGTGGACGACGGGCAACATCGGGCGTCGGTCGTTGCACGCCATCATCGGCAGGCCGGACATGGAACTCGTCGGGGTCTATGCCCACGGTCAGGACAAGGTCGGGGTCGACGCGGCCGAGCTGTCCGGCTGGCCGAATCCGACCGGCGTCGCCGCCACCAACGACGTCGATGCCCTACTGGCTCTTCGACCCGACGCGTGCTGTTACAACCCGCTGTGGCCCAGCATCGACGAGCTGGTCCGGCTGCTCGAGTCCGGCGTCAACGTGTGCACCAGCGCGGCCTGGATCACCGGCGGAAAGCAGACACCGGAGGACCGGCAACGCATTCTCGACGCCTGCGAGCGGGGACAGTCGACGATCTTCGGCAGCGGCGCCCACCCAGGTATGACCAACCTGGTCGGGATGGCACTCAGCGGTTCGTGTGAACGCGTCGACGAGATTCGCATCACCGAGTCGGTGGACTGCTCGACCTACGAGTCGGCGGAGACACAGACCGCCATGGGCTTTTCGCAAGATCCGGACACGCCCGGGTTGGCTGAGAGCGTGCGCCGCGAGAGCGAGGTCTTCGCCGAATCGGCTGCGATGATGGCCGACGCGATCGGCGCGACGCTGGACAAGATGACCTTCGACGTCACCTTCACCGCAGCCACCGGCGATTCCGACTTGGGCTTCATGAAGATTCCGGCCGGCACCGTCGGCAGCGTCTTCGGCTACCACCGCGGTTGGGTGGGCGACCGCAACGTGGTCAGCGTCGGATTCAACTGGACCATGGGCGATCACGTGACACCTCCCAAGCCGCTCGAACACGGCCATGTCATCCAGGTTTTCGGTGTGCCGAATATGCGCACGGTGGTTCACTGCCTGCCGCCGAAGGACTGGACCGAGCTGGGATTCATGGGTCTGGGCATGATCTACACCGCGATGCCGGTGACCAACGCGGTGCCGGCCGTGGTGGCGGCCGAGCCCGGAATTGTGACGCTCGCCGACCTGCCGCCGGTCACGGGGCGAGCCGCAGTGTCGTAATGCCAAGCCGCGCAAGGTGTTGTGGCCTGCGGCTGATTGCGTCGCCTCACGGCCGTCGTCGCGACGGCCCGTGCAGAACGCGTGCGTGCCCTATGCTCTAACATCGTTAGCCGACCAAAGGTTCTCGACACCACATTGTGGTCCGGCTTCACCGATGCCGGGACGGAAGAGGAGACCGAGTGAGGACGTCATCAGTGGGCGGTCTGCTCAAACGGGGATGGATTCCGTTGGTTCTCGTCGTCGTGCTGTCGGTGTCAGGTCTCGCCGTGACGCGATTACACAAGGTATTCGCCTCCCAAGACCTCAACGCGAATTCAGGAGCCGGGATCAAGATCGTGCAGTTCAACCCCAAAGTCGTGAAGTACGAGATCTTCGGCAACCCCGGCGCAACCGCCAACATCAACTATTGGGACGCCGACGCCAACACCCACCAGATCAACAACGCTCCCCTGCCGTGGGAGTACACGGTGTCGACCACGCTGCCCACGGTGAGCGCGAACATCATGGCCCAAACCGACGGCGGTTACATCGGTTGCCGCATCACGGTCGACGGTGAACTACGCGAGCACCAGAGTTCGGACGGCCACAACGCACAGACGTTCTGCCTGGTGAAGTCCGCATGAGCAACCATGAAACGGTTCCGCAGTCGACCACGCAGCACCGGCCGTTCATTCCACACTTCATCCGACTCTTCGCGATCCCGATCATCATCGGCTGGGTGGTGCTGACCGTCATCGTCAACGTCGCGGTGCCCACGCTGGAAGTCGTCGGCGAGGCCCACTCGGCCCCGATGGCTCCCCTTGATGCGCCGTCGATGAAGGCGATGATGCGGATGGGGCACAACTTCCACGAGTTCGATTCCAACAGCACCGTGATGGTCGTCGTGGAAAGCCAACAGTCGCTGGGTGATTCGGCCCATCGGTACTACGACGACATCGTGCGCAAATTGCGCCAAGACACCAAACACGTCCAACACATTCAGGACTTCTGGGGCGACCGCTTCACCGCGGCCGGGGCGCAATCCGCCGACGCGAAAGGCGCCTACGTTCAGGTCAACATCGCCGGTAACCAGGGCACCACCGAGGCCAACGACTCAGTCGACGCCGTCCGCAAGGTCGTCGACGAAGAGAAGGCGCCGCCGGGGGTCAAGGCGTACGTGACCGGACCCGCCGCACTGTCAGACGACATGCACGTGATCGGCAACGACAGCCTGGCCACGATTACGTTGTTCACCCTCGGCGCGATCGCCATCATGTTGTTGCTGGTCTACCGCTCCATCACGACGACGCTGATCCAGCTGTTCATGACGTTCGTCGCGCTCGCCTGCGCACGCGGCATCGTCGCAGTTCTTGGATACAACAACGCATTCGGGCTCACCACCTTCGCCGCCAACATCTTGACCATGCTGGCAATCGCGGCCGGCACCGACTACGGCATCTTCCTGGTGGGTCGCTACCAGGAGGCACGTCGCGAAGGTGAAGACCGGGAATCGGCGTACTACACGACGTTCAAGGGCGTGGCGCCCGTCGTGCTGGGGTCCGGGCTGACCATCGCGGGTGCCACCTACTGCCTGAGCTTCTGCCGGCTGCCCTGGTTCTCCACCATGGGCGCACCGGTCGCGATCGGCATGATCGTCGTCGTGTTGGCCGGGCTGACGCTCGGACCGGCGATCGTGTTCGTGGGTAGCAAGTTCGGGATGTTCGAGAAGAAGAACCAGAAGCAAGGCAAGCTGTGGCGGCGAGTCGGGACCGCCGTCGTCCGTTGGCCGGCACCGATTTTCGCGGTGAGCACTGCGGTGGTGTTGGTCGGGATGGTGGCGTTGCCCGGATTCAAAACCAGCTACAACGACCGCCACTACCTACCCGAATCGGCACCCTCGAACGTCGGTTATGCCGCCGCCGACCGGCACTTCTCCGAAGCCCGGATGAACCCGGACCTGCTGATGATCGAGTCCGACCACGACATGCGCAACACCGCCGACATGCTGGTGCTCGACAAGGTCGCCAAGAACGAGATTCGCACGGTCGGCATCGCGATGATCCAGGACATCACCCGCCCGCTGGGAATCCCGATCCAGCACAGCTCAATTCCGTTTCAGAACAGCATCCAGAGCCAGACGACCATGCAGAACATGGACTTCCTCAAAGACAGAATGAAAGACATTCTGAAGATGGCCGACGAGATGCAAATCATGATCAACGTGACCGAGCGCCAGGCGAAGGTCACCCACGACCTGGCCTCCGCCGCTCTCGACAGTGCGAAGACCACTCAGGAAACCTCGGAGATCACCGACACCCTGCGGGACCACATCGCGGACTTCGAAGACTTCTACCGGCCGATCCGCAGCTACTTCTACTGGGAGAAGCACTGCTACGACATCCCGATCTGCATCTCGTTCCGCTCGCTGTTCGACTCGATCGACGGCTTCGATCAACTCGCCGAGAAGTTCCATGACCTGTCCGGTGACATCACCCGCACCGCGCAGGCCTCACACGAGTTGGAGCAGCTGATCCCGATCATGCTGGAAACGTTGAAGACAACGCACGGCCTGACGTTGACGATGTACCAGACGTTCAAGGCGATGATCGATCAGATGGAGGCGATGAGCAACACCGCCATCGTGATGGGGCAAAGCTTCGACAAGTCGCAGAACGACGACTTCTTCTACCTGCCACCCGAAGCGTTCCAGAACCCGGAGTTCATCCGCGGTGTGAAGATGTTCTTCTCTCCCGACGGAAAATCGGTGCGATTCTTCATCACTCACCAGAGCGACCCGATGACACCGGAGGGCATCGACCGGGTGGGTGCCGAGCGAACCGCTGCGCAAGAGGCGTTGAAGCAGTCGTCGCTCTCCGATGCCAAGGTGTATCTGGGCGGCACGGCGGCGACCTTCCGCGACATGGCCGACGGCGAGAAGTACGACCTGATGATCGCGGTCGTCTCGGCGCTGACGCTGATCTTCATGATCATGCTGCTGCTGACCCGAAGCGTGGTCGCCGCGCTGGTAATCGTCGGCACCGCAAGCAGTTCGATCGCCGCGTCATTCGGGCTGTCGGTGCTGATCTGGCAAGACCTGTTCGGCATGCACATCCACTGGATCGTCATGGCTCTGTCGGTCATCATCCTGTTGGCCGTCGGCTCGGACTACAACCTGCTGCTGGTGTCTCGATTCAAAGAAGAGATACATGCCGGGCTCAAGACGGGTTACATCCGGTCGATGGCCGGCACCGGGGCGGTGGTGACGTCGGCCGGTTTGGTGTTCGCGTTCACGATGGCCGCGATGCTGGGTAGCGAGTTGACGGTGCTTGGCCAGTTCGGCTCGACGGTCTGCATCGGTCTGCTGCTCGACACCCTGGTGGTGCGAACGCTTTTCATGCCATCGCTAGCCACGCTGCTGGGCCGCTGGTTCTGGTGGCCGCTGGTGATACATCCGCGCGGCGACCACGCCAAGCCAAAGCCACCGGCGCCGGTCACCGACGAGGCCAACACCGCCCCGCTGGCCGTGCGGCAGTCCTAGTCGTCGACCTCGACGCAGACCCCGAGCGCACCGGCGCCCACGTGCAGGGCGAGCACTGGACCCAGGTCGGTGACGATCGCCTGTTCGCAGGCCGGCAGCCGCTCGGACAGCGTTTCCACGACAGCCTGCGCGCCCTCCGGATTCGCGACATGATGAACCGCCACCGCGGCTCGCCGGTCGCCGACGGTGTCGACGACCCGGTCGATCATGGTGGCAACCGCTTTGCTCGCTGTGCGAACTCGCTGCGCCAGAACGAGTTTGCCATCCTCGATGCGTAGCAGCGGTTTGAGCGACAGCTTGGTTCCCAGCCATGCGCCGGCACCGCCGATCCGTCCGCTGCGCCGCAGGTTATCCAGCTGGTGCACGACGACGAAGCCGTGGTTGCGGCTCGTGGCGGCCTGCGCGGCGGCCACCACAGCGTCCTGATCGGCGCCCTGCGCCGCTGCCCGCGCTGCCGCCAGCGCGATGAAGCCGGTGTTCATCCCGGTGAATTTCGAGTCCAAAACCCTGATCTGCGAGCCGATCTCGGCGGCGGTGGACTCTGCCGCCCCGTATGTTCCGGACAGCGCCTTGGACAGATGAACGGCGACCACCCCGGCGCCCGCGCTTTCGTCGAGCGCCTGCCGGTAGACCTCGGCCAGCTCGGCCGGCGTGGCCGCCGCGGTGGTGGCGTGACCGATGTCGTGGATATCGTCCGGAATGTCGTCGACGCCGTCGCGAAGGTCGTTGCCGTCGAACAGGATATGCAGCGGGACTTCACGTATCCCCCACTGCCTGCGCAGGTCTGCGGGAAGGCGTGCCGAGGAGTCGGTGACGACGACGACGGGCACGAAGTCAGCTGCCGACCTTGACGCCGGCTTCGGCCAGCGCCTTGAGCATCAACTCCGCGACCGCCAGATGCGCGTCGAAGTTCCAGTGGATGCCGTCGGGATTGCCGCGACCGTTCATCACCTCGTCGGCAACCGCGGCTTTCAGATCGACCAGGGGGACGTCGTGTTCAGCGGCCCACCGGGTGATCGCCGCGACGGTGCCCGGCCGACCGTGGTGCGCCTTGCCGTAGGCCTCGGCGATGTGCACCGACGGTAGTGACGCCACCATCGGAATCCCGGGCCTGTTGAAATCGATTGCCCCGCGGGTCTCTTCGAGGTATTCGGCGGTGAGGTGCGGCGGCAGCGCGGCGCGCGCCACCGGCGACAGCCGCGGCTGCACCCATCCGTAGCCGTCGCGAACCCAGCGCCGCAGCCACGGTGGGCGCACGTAACGGATGAGTTCGCGCAGAGCGGTCGGCAACGGCGACGGCAGCGAATCCATGCCGCTGGTCGCGAAGATCACCGCGCCGGCCCGCGGCAGCGCTGCCCATGCCCGGGGGTCCTGAGTGGCCGCCCACCAGACGTCCCGACAGGTCCACCCGATCCGACCGATCAGCTCGAGATCCCAACCCAATTGCGTGGCAACCAGATTGGGCCAGATCCGCGGGTCGTCGGACGGTAGCCCGCCGTTGGGGCCGTAATACGCCAGCGAGTCTGCGAAGACCAGCAGTGTCGGGGTGTGCTCAGAGGACATCGCCGGCGACCTGTGCTGAAGCGTTCCACACGTCGAGTCGCCATCGGATGGCGTCGAAATCGTCGCTAGCGGCGCCGAACTCGGTGTGCCCGGACAGCTGCGTCCAGCTCGCATTGCCCATGCCGCCCAACACCGGCCAGTTGTCGACCGGTAGCCGAAGCAACGCCGCGGTCAACGCGGCGATCAGGCCGCCGTGGGCGACCAACACGATCGGGCGTGCCGACCCGTCGTCGGCACCCCAGTCCGGCTCGGCGGCGACCAGTTCGGCAACCAGCGGCACACTGCGGTCCGCCACGTCGACGCGGTTCTCCCCGCCGTGCGGCGCCCAGGTGGCGTCCTCGCGCCACGCCAGCCGCGCGCCGGGGGCGATGGCGTCGATCTCGGTGTGGGTCAGGCCTTGCCAGTCACCGAGATGGGTTTCCCGCAGCCGGTCGTCGGCCCGCACCCGCAAGCCGGTGCGCTCCTGCAACGCGACCGCGGTGTCGTACGCGCGACGCAGATCCGAGGACACGATCAACAACGGCTGATGCTTGCCGAGCGCCTCGGCCGCGGCCACCGCCTGCGCGCGGCCGAGTTCGGTCAACTCGGTGTCGAGTTGACCCTGCATCCGGCTGCCGAAATTGAATGCGGTCTGGCCATGCCGCAGCATCACCAGCCGACGGATCGTCATGACAGGTCCATTGCGACGACCGGACAGTCGCGCCACAGACGGTCGAGGGCATAGAAGTCGCGCTCGTCCTGGTGCTGGATGTGCACGACGATGTCGACGTAGTCCAGCAGCGTCCAGCGACCCTCGCGGGTTCCCTCCCGGCGGGCCGGCTTGTAACCGGCCTCGCGCATCTTTTCTTCGACCTCGTCGACGATCGCGTTGACTTGCCGTTCGTTGGACGCCGAGGCGATCACGAAGCAGTCGGTGATCACCAACTGATCGGACACGTCGATCACGACGACGTCGTCGGCGAGCTTCGAGGCGGCCGCGCGCGCCGCGACTGCTGCCATGTCGATGGCCTCGGGCGCGGCGGTCACGCGTCCTCCCCCGGTTTGCGGTAAAGATCGGTCTTGGAGATGTATTGCACGACGCCGTCGGGCATCAGGTACCACAGCGGGCGGCCTTCCGCGGCGCGCTGCCGGCAATCGGTGGAAGAGATTGCCAGAGCGGGAATCTCGACAAGCGAGAGGGCGTCCTCCGGCAGGCCGGCGAGCACGCCGGCGAGATGCTCGCTGCCGAGGTCGTAACCGGGCCGGCTGACGCCGACGAACCGCGCCGCGGCGAACAGCTCGTCGAGGTCTTGCCAGGACAGGATGGAAGCGAGCGCGTCGGCACCGGTGATGAAGTACAGATCGGAGTCCGGGTTGAGCGCCTGCAGATCGCGCAACGTGTCCTTGGTGTAGGTGGGACCGGCACGGTCGATGTCGACGCGGCTGACCGCGAAGCGGGGGTTGGCGGCGGTGGCGATCACCGTCATCAGGTAGCGGTCCTCGCCGGGGCTGACCTGGCGGCCCTTCAGCCAGGGCTGGCCGGTCGGCACGAACACCACCTCGTCGAGGCCGAACAGGTCGGCGACCTCGCTGGCCGCGACCAGGTGGCCGTTGTGGATGGGATCGAACGTCCCACCCATGACTCCCAGCCGCCGCTTTTGCACGGTTTGCCAGCTTACTTGAGCGTGATACGACCGGCCCTCGATGTCACAGAGGCCACATCAGCACCTCGCAGGAGTCAGTGTCCGAGCTGCCCGGCTCTCAGCGACAATCCTTGTCCGCCGCCGGCGTTGTCGCGCGGAGGTGGGCACGTCGACTGCACCCTCGGCGAAGGACGTACGGGGCCGCCTATGCGGGCCGAGGTCAGAAGTAGGCGGGGTTGAAGAGGTCCTGGATGGTCGCCAGCAGGGCGGTGATTCCTCCGCTGTCGGCAAGCCCGTGCGAAAACGCGCCCACCAACGCCGCCCAGTCGTCGATGATTGCGCCCGGGTCCGAACCGTCCGGAATGGTGATCGTCGTGGTCAGGCCATCGGTGGTGGCGACGCCAGTGGCGATCTCCTCCGGCGTCAGCCCCAGGTACTCCACGTGGGTGGTGAAGAAGTGGTAGAGACCGTTGCCCAGGGCTTCCAGAGGACTGCCCCCGTTATTGATGGTGGCGTCCCAAACCTCCTGCCAGTCCGCGACCCCGTCGGTGTTGATGTCGTAGATGGTCGTCGGATACAGGTCGTTGGGCGTGTAGTCGGCCAGCAAGCCGCCGGGGGCGAATTGGTCCTCGTTGATCGCTTGGAGCAGGAAGTCGGTGATGTTCGTGCCGGTAGTGCCTCCGCCGAACAGCTGAACCAGGTCGGCGTAGATGTTGGTGGCGATCCCGTTCGCGTCGCTCGGGTCGCCGATGAACACGAAACGCAGGTCATCGGAGGGAATCGTGGCCGAAAGTACCTTCTCGGCCGCCGAAGCCAGGATCGCGCTCTGCGAGTAGGCGAAGATCGTCAGCGGGTGGTCGGCACTGATGGCTCCGGTGGCGTATTCGGCTTCCACCGCGGCAATCAGGTCCGCCTCGCCCTGCAGACTGCTCGGGCCGAACTCGAACACTTCCGGCGTCGTCAAGACCTGCAGCGAGCCGTCGCACGGCACCGAGAACACCATGTCACAGATCGACGCGCTATCAGCGAACCCCAACGGCTTCAGGTACAGCGACTCGACGGCGTCCACATACGCCGTCGACGGTGTGGGCTGGCCGGTGCCGCCGAGCACCAGCGCGGTCGTGCTGCCGTACAACGGATCGTCCGCGTCGGCGAAGGCAGGTACGGACAAGGCAATCGCTGCGCCGACCGCTCCGATGATCGGGGCCGTGGCATATCGACGCTTCAGCATTAAGAACCTCAATCCATATGTGCCGGTTGCAAATAACGCACCTGAGCTCTGCCTGATATCGAGCTAAGAATAGCGCCAAGGTGTGCTGTGCAACTGAGGAAGTTCTGCGACGAGGGTTACGCCCTGGGTCGCCGGGACGAAATTAAACCGGCAGCAGTTGATCGATCACCGACGCGAGCTGCTTGGCGGAGCGGCATTCGTGCATCGTGATCACTTCTTGATAGCGCGGCACGGCGGAATCACCGCTGCCCCACAAATGCTTGGGCTCGGGGTTCAGCCAGTGGGCATGCCGGCTCGCGGTCACCATGTGCGACAGGACGTCGATGGCCGGGTCGCGGTAGTTGGTCCGGCCGTCGCCCAGCACCAGTAGCGAACTGCGCGGCGACAGGACGTCCGGATGGGCCTGGATGAACGAGACGAAAGCGTTGCCGTAATCGCTGTGGCCGTCACGGGTGTAGACACCCGCCTCGCGGGTGATCCGCTGAATCGCCACGGCAAGGTCAGCGTCGGGACCGAACATGTGGGTGACCTCGTCGCTGGTGTCGATGAACGCGAAGACCCGCACCCGGGAAAATTGCTGACGCAGCGCATGCACCAGCAGCAGCGTGAAGTGACTGAATCCGGCGACCGAACCGGACACGTCGCAGAGCACCACCAGTTCCGGGCGGGCCGGACGCGGCTTGCGCAGCACCAGATCGATCGGCACCCCGCCGGTCGACATCGACTTGCGCAGCGTCTTGCGCAGGTCGATCGCGCCGGCGCGGGCCCGGCGACGCCGGGCGGCCAACCGGGTTGCCAGCGTGCGGGCCAGCGGTTGCACGACGCGACGCATCGACCGCAGCTGATCACCGGAGGCACGCAAAAACTCGACGTTCTCGGACAGTTGCGGAATGCCGTACATCTGGACGTGGTCGCGGCCCAGCTGTTCGGCGGTCCGCCGTTTGGTCTCGGCGTCGACCATCTTGCGCAGCTGCGTGATGCGCTGAGCGGCAAGCGCTTTGGCGATCTCCTGCTGGGTGGGCGTCGGCTCGTCGCCGTAGGGTGCGAGCAGGCCGGCCAGCAGCTTGCCCTCCAACTCGTCCAGCGCCATCGATTTGAGCGCCTGATACGACGAGTACGACGGGCCTCGGCTGGAGTTGTATTTGCCGTAGGCGTCCACGATTTGAGCGATCATCGCGACCAGCCGGTCGTCCATGTCGGCGAGGTCGGGGTTGTCGGTGAGCAGATCGAGCAGCATCTGCCGCATCGCCTCGACATCGTCGGGCGGCAACTGCACGTCCGGATCGATGGCCTCCTCGTCCGCTACGGCGGCGCGGGTGCCCAGCGCGGCGGGCCACCACAGGTCGAACATCGCGTCATAGGTCTCGCGGTGTTCGGGCCGCCGCAGCACCGCACACGCCAAGCCCTCGCGCAGGATCTCCCGATCGCTTAAGCCCAGCACACCCATCACCTGGCCGGCGTCTACGGTCTCCGACGGCCCAACCGAAATGCCTTGGCCACGTAGCGCTTCGACGAACCCGACCAAGTGGCCCGGGATGCCGTGGGGTGCCAGCGGCTGGCTGGGCCGAACGCGGCGCACGGCCATCAGTTCAGCCGTAACTCAGAGGTGGCGCGGGTCTGATCGGACTGGTGCTTGAGCACGACACCCATCGTGGCGGCGATGGTGGCGTCGTCGATGGTGTCCAGGCCCAGGGCCAGCACCGTGCGCCCCCAATCGATGGTCTCGGCCACCGACGGCAGCTTCTTGAGCTGCATGCCGCGTAGCACGCCGATGATGCGGACCAGCTCCTCGGCGATGTGGCCCGGCAGCTCTGGCACGCGGGACAAAAGGATCCGGCGCTCGAGCTCGGGTGTCGGAAAGTCGATGTGCAGGAACAGGCAGCGACGCTTGAGCGCCTCGGACAGTTCCCGGGTGGCGTTGGAGGTCAGCACCGTGAACGGCCTGCGCTCGGCGGCAATGGTGCCCAACTCGGGGACCGTCACCGCGAAATCAGAGAGCACCTCCAGCAGCAGGCCTTCGATTTCG
This sequence comes from Mycobacterium paraterrae, assembly GCF_022430545.2. NCBI lineage: Bacteria > Bacillati > Actinomycetota > Actinomycetes > Mycobacteriales > Mycobacteriaceae > Mycobacterium > Mycobacterium paraterrae. The sequence continues at coordinate 5,461,257 of NZ_CP092488.2, forward strand.
ATGTCGGCCTTGTCGGTTTCGTCGACCAGCAGCACGGTGGGTTCGGTCTGTCGAATCGCGGTCAGCAGTGGTCGCGAGAGCAGGAACTCCTCGGTGAAGACGTCGGTCTTGGTCTGGTCCCAGTCGCCGGAGCCGGCTTGAATGCGGAGGATCTGCTTGGCGTGGTTCCACTCGTAGAGCGCGCGGGCCTCGTCGACACCTTCGTAGCACTGCAGGCGGACCAGACCGGACCCGGTGGCCTGGGCGACGGCGCGGGCGAGTTCGGTCTTGCCAACTCCGGCCGGGCCCTCCACCAGCAGCGGCTTGCCCAACCGGTCGGCGAGGAAAACGGCTGTCGCAGTGGCGGTGTCGGGCAGATAGCCGGTCTCGGCGAGCCGCCGTCCGACATCCTCGATGTCGGCGAACAGCGGTGCGGGCCGCGCGGGCACACTCACGTCGTTGTCTCCTCAGCTCTGTCAGACCGAGCGGGTCTGGCCGTCTCCCCAGCCGATCCACTTGGTCGAGGTCAGTTCGGCGAGCCCCATCGGGCCGCGGGCGTGCAGCTTCTGGGTGGAGATCCCGATCTCCGCACCGAATCCGAACTGCTCGCCGTCGGTGAAGCTCGTCGAGGCGTTCACCATCACCGCGGCCGCGTCAACGCCCTCGGTAAACCGTTGTGCCGCTGCCATATTCGACGTCACGATGGCCTCGGTGTGGCCTGTGCCGTATTCGTTGATGTGGGCGATGGCCGCGTCGACACCGTCGACGACCGCGACGGCGATCTCCATTTCCAGGTACTCGCGGCGGAGGTGGTCGTCGTCGGGGTCCAGGTGCACGGTCACCCCGGCGTCCTGCAGCGCGTTGACCAGTCGCGGCATCGCCTGGTCGGCAATCGCCAAGTCGACCAGCAGTGTCTCGGCCGCGTTGCACACGCTGGGTCGACGAGTCTTGGAGTTCAACAGGATTCGCTCGGCCATGTCGAGGTCGGTGGCGTCGTGAACGTAGACGTGGCAGTTGCCGACACCGGTCTCGATGGTCGGCACCTGCGAGTCGCGGACCACGGCGTCGATCAGGCCGGCTCCCCCGCGCGGGATCACCACGTCGACCAAGCCGCGCGCCTGGATCAGGTGCGTGACCGACGAGCGGTCCGACGACGGAATCAGCTGCACGGCATCGACGGGCAAGTCCTCACTGTGCAGCGCATCGCGCAACACCGCGACCAGCGCCTGGTTGGAATGCACCGCCGAGGCGCTGCCGCGCAGCAGGGCGGCGTTGCCAGATTTCAGCGTCAGGCCGAACGCGTCGACGGTGACGTTGGGTCGGCCCTCGTAGACGATGCCGACCACGCCGAGTGGGACCCGCTGCTGGCGCAGCGCCAACCCGTTGGGCAGCGTGTAGCCGCGCAACACCTCGCCGACCGGATCGGGTAGACCCGCGACCTGCCGCAGGCCGGCCGCGATACCTTGCACACGTTTGACGTCGAGTGCGAGCCGGTCGAGCATGGCCACCGGGGTGTCGGCGTCGCGGGCGCACCGCAGGTCCTCGGCATTGGCCGCCAGAATCCGGTCGGTGTGGGTCACCAGCGCATCGGCGGCGACGTGCAGCGCATGATCCTTGGCGACCGTCGGCAGGGCGGCCAGCACACGGGCCGCCACCCGAGCTCGGCGCGCCGCGTCATGCACCTGCTGGCGCACGTCGGTCGCCGAGAAGGCATCGACACTCATTGAGACAGGGTAGCGGGCAATCTACGGGCGGGCAGCGACGGCCCCAACCGACGACTCGCTGCGACGGTCCTCGAGGATCCGGCCCAATTCCTGCAGCAGCAGCGGAGTCCGCAGCACGAGGTCTTCGATGTGCTCACGATCGATCTCGAGGGCGGTGACCTCGTCGAGCGCGTAGGCGCCCGCGAGGCTGGGTTGTCGGGTCAACGAGCTCAGACCCAGGAACGAACCCTCCTCGAGCAGGCTCAGCGGAGTCACCGAGCCGTCGTCGTTGGTCATGGTCCGCCGGATGCTCCCCTTGATCACGAACGTCATGGCCATCGGTACTTCGCCGGCGTACTGCACGATCTCGTCGGCGCCGTAACGGATCATCCGCGCATGCGGAATCAGCGACTGTTGGTCGGTCAGGCTCAAGCGCAGCGCGGGCGCCACCACGTCGCGCATGGCCACCTGGACCCGCGCCGGCGTGGAGTAGTCGTCGCTGACATCGTCGAGGTGCAGCTCTGCGCGACGTGCCGCGTACCAGATCCAGCGCAGGAACGTCGCTTTCGCCGCACCGTCGTCGGCCGGCGACCTCAACGCGACGCTGACCGTGTATCCGCCGGACCCGGTGACCGAACATGTCGGCGCCACATCGGCTTTGCGTTGTGGCAGCGCACTGGCCGTCCGCACCAGCAGCGTCCGCACGCGATCAGGTGGGTCGGCCGCCGCGAACGTGGTGGTGATCGACAGCGTGTGCCGCCCGGGTGGCCGGCTCAGGTTGGTGAACGACGTTGCGGCCAGCACCGAGTTCGGCGTGATCTGCAGGCCGTGGCCGGTCTGGATGTGCACCGCGCGCCAGTTCGCTTCGACGATTCGGCCGCGGGCGGTGGGGGTGTCCAGCCAGTCCCCGATCCGGAATGGCTGCTCGAACAACATGAACAGCCCGGAGACGATCTGGCCGACCGAGTTTTGCAGCATCAGGCCGATGACCACCGACGTCACACCCAGGGCGGTGAAAAGTCCCCCGACGCGGACGCCCCACACGTAGGAGAAGATCAGCGCGAGGCCGACGGCGATCAGCAAAAACCTGGTGACATCCCGGAATATCGTCGGAACCCGCTTGCGCCATGAGCTTTCCGGTGCCGCTTCGAACACCGTGGCGTTCAGCCCCGACAGCACCAGCACCAGCAACACGAAGCCGAACACCGTTGCCAGCACCCGTACCGAGTCGACGTGCGCCGGTACCCGCGCCACGTTGACCAGCAGCACCAGCAGCGCGGCCAGTGGCACCACGTAGCTGCGTAGCAGGTTGACCGGCTGGGCCAGCGAGCTCTGGCGGCGCGTGAGGAACTGTTGCCATTCGGTGAGACCGATCAGCAGCAGCGGTAGGCCGATGGCCAGCCCGATGGCCCAGTACAACCACACCGGGTCGACGCCCGTCATTTGCGGTCCGTCAATCGCCAGATCGGCCGTTCGGCACCGTCGACCGTGATGGTACCGGCCGCGGTGAATTGCCGGATGTCGCGCATCACCTCATAGACATCGGTGGTGACGAAGATACCGGATTCGGTTGCACCGCTGCGTAATTGATGGGCCAGATTCACCGCGGCACCCCACATGTCGTAGATGACGCTGGATCGGCCGACCAGCCCACTGACCACATTGCCGGTATTGACGCCGGCTCGCAGCGTGAGGTGATAGCCCTTACCAGCGTTGAACCGCTCGACGATGCGCTGCATCTCGACGGCGAAATCGATGGTTCGCGGGACGCTGTCCAGGCGCGGCACGTTCAGGCCACAACTGGCGAGATAACCATTGTGCACAGTGCGAATCGGTTCGACGCCAAGGGTTTCGGCAGTCGAGTCGAGTTCGCGCACCAACTCGTCGACAATCCGCACGAGCTCGTCACCGGACAACCCGATGGAGATCTCGTCGAGGCCGATGATGTCGGCGAAGATCACCGTGACGTCTTGGTGCTCTTGGGCGATGATCTGCTCACCGTCGCGGTAGCGCTGTGCGACAGGCTCGGGCATCAGCGACAGCAGCAATCGGTCGTTCTCCTTGCGCTGGGCGGTGAGCAGCCCTTCCTTGATCTCCAAATTACGGCTCATCTCGTTGAAAGCCGCAGTGAGACTGCCGATTTCGTCGTGGGTGGTGACCGGTATCGAGATGTCGTAGTGTCCCGCGCTGATCTCTTCCGCGCCGGCCCGCAGGCGTCGGATGGGCCCGACGAAACGTTGGGCGATCAGCATGGCGAGCACGCAGAGCAGGAATACCAACGCGGCGGCGGTCACCACCAGTGTGCGGGCGAATGCCGCGATACGCGCGTACGCCTCTTCGCTGTCGCGAGTAGCGAGAATCGACCAACGCAGATCGGAATTCGGGATGGCCACCGGCGCATATGCCGTGAGTTCCTGATCTCCTAGATACCCGGTGTCGGTGAGCGTGCCGCTCTGCCCGCGCTGGGCGGCGCGGAACGCCTTGGTCTCCACGGGCTGAACCAGCGTCGTACCGTGCCAGCGCATCGCCTTGGCGACAATGTCTTCCGGTGTTCCCGCCGCCACCGCGTCCCGTTTGTATTTCTCGGGGTCTTCCAAGAACATCCGCGAATCGGAACGCATCAGGCCGTCCGGACCTGCGAGGTACGTCTCGGCCGTTGCTCCCATGCCGGCGGCCTTCCAGTGCTGATCGGCGGTCATGATCCGGTTGACCTTCGCGATCGGCAGCGGCAGCGCGAGTACCCCGTCGGTCTTACCCGCCACACCGACCGGCGAGACCAGCCACGCGACGGGCATTCCACCGGCCGCCTGGAAAGCCTGGAAGTCGGTGATCCAGACGAAGTCGACGGAGTCTGCGTTCAAGGCCTTTTCGTAGGCGTCACGCAGATTGGACGCTCGGTACGGACCGGTCAGGATGTTGGTGCCCAACGCCGGACCCTTGTTGACGTTGTAGACCACGTTGCCGCGGGTGTCGAGAAGCATCGCGTCTCGGTATTCGAAGCGGGTCGCGATCTCGCGAAAGTATTGGTTGAACCGGACATTCGCCGCCGTCCAGGCGCTGCCGTCACCGGCGTCGACGGGTGGAGCCGACGCGTCGGCGGTCGGAAGTGTGTAGTGCACTTGGAGATAGCGCTGGGCGTTGGTGTCGGGCAGCACCGCGGCCAGGTCCAGCTTCTGGCCGGTGGTCTGCTGGATCGGCGTGATCAGCTTGTCGGTGTAATACTTGTCCAACGCTTGTTGCCGGCCGGGATCGACTGCCGCGTCGGCCAATTGGTCGAAGCCGGCGGTGAACGCCTGCACCGCTTCGTCCGCGGTGTAGCCGCGGCTGTAGATCGCCAGCGAGTTCGACAGGTCGGCGAACAGCATTTCGATTGCGCGCTTTTGGGCCTCACGCAATTGCGTCATGCGCTCGGCCGCGATGGGCAGCAGCGAACGTCGGCCTGACTCATAGGTCACGACACCGATGACGGCCAGCGTTGCCAGGCTTGACGCCAGCAGCATCACCATGATTTTCGATTGGATACTCAACCTGGACAGCGGGTTGAAGCCGCGGTGCCGGCGGCCTGCGACCGGAACCGGTTGCGGGTCCGCTGCCGGATCAGTTGAGCCTTGCGGCGTCAATCGACGTCCTTTCATGTCTTACGGCTCAGATCTCGGAGCAGAATAACGCCTGTCAACAGGCTTAATGGGGTTTGCCGGAAACCGTTATCAACACGACGTTTGTATCTGCGGGCACTTCTACACAACGTCGGCGCAATGACGCGGGTCAGCGCGGGCTTCGGCGCACGTCGTGTGCGATCGCCAGCCCATCACCGGCGTCGCCGCCACCGGGACTCTGCCGCATCAGCACCCGACTGCGGCTCGGCGACAGCAGGATCGACACGTAGTGGTGCGGCGTGCCGGATACGAAGGTGAGCCGGTTCAGTCGCAGCAGTGCCGAGCCGATCGGTACATCGAGCAGAGCCGCATTGCGGGGACCCGCGATCTCGGCGGTGATCTCGTGTTGCATCCGATCGACGACAACCCCTGCACCGGCCAGTAATTCGTAGAGCGGGTTATGCCCGAGGGCCGACGCGGTCAGCACGCCAGCGAGGCCGGTCGGCAGCCACGCTTCGGTGGTCATCAGCGGCTCGCGGGTCCGGCGCTCACGCCGCACGCGCAGGATGTGCAGCATCGGCGCGCTCACACCTAGCGCGTCACCAATCGCCGACGGCGGGATTCGGGTGTCGTGCTCGACCACGTCGGTGAACGTCTGGAATTGCGTCTGCCGCAAACTGTCCAGATATGAACCGGTCGGCGGCGCGGCGGCCCCGGGGTCCTGCTGCCGGACGAATGACCCGACACCTTGCCGACGTTCGATGTAGCCCTGCTCGGCCAAGTCCGCCAGGGCACGTCGCACCGTGATGCGCGATACCCCGAATTGATCACACAGCGACTGCTCGGTGGGCAATGCGTCGCCGGGATTCAGTGCGCCGCGGGCGATTTCGTCGTGCAGTACCAGAAATAGCTGACGATGCAACGGCACACCGGCCGCCGCGCTCACCGCTCCGCTGGCCTGCTGCATGAGGACCAATGTTTCCACACTCGCCTTGCCCGACGGTTGTCCAAGTTGTTATAACTATATGACAACTAGAAGGAGAGGCTTGTCCATGACCGCATCGCAGGTCCACCAGGAGGAGGCCACCGATCCGACCGGCCCGACCGGACGGCTGGCGTCTTGGGTGGCAGGTCTGACGCTCGACGACATCCCCCCAGACGTCATCGACCGGGCGAGACACCTGCTGCTCGACGGCCTGGGCTGCGGCCTGATCGGCGCGCAACTCCCCTGGTCACGGGTGGCCACGGCAGCCGTCCTGGATCTCGAGAACAGCGGCGACGCTGTTGTCATCGGCACCGGCGGGTCGACCAGCGCGCCCGCGGCCGCGCTGCTCAACGGCACCTTCATCCAGGGCTTCGAGCTCGACGACTTCCACCCGATCGCGCCCGTGCACAGCTGCTCGCTGGTCATTCCCGCGCTGTTGTCGACCGTCACCGCGCTCGCGCGGCCCGTCAGCGGCGCCGACTTCCTGCTTGCCGCGATCGTCGGACTCGAAGTAGGCCCTCGAGTGGGTTACGCCCTGCACGGCGCACAGATGCTCGACCGCGGATGGCACTCCGGCGCGGTGTTCGGGACCCACTCGGCGGCAACGGCGTCCGGCAAACTACGCGGCCTGACACCGGCCCAGCTGGAAGACGCCTTGGGATTGGCCGCCACCCAGTCGGGCGGTTTGATGGCCGCGCAGTACGAGGCGATGAGCAAACGCATGCATCACGGGTTCGCGGCCCGTAACGGCTTTTACGCCGCCGGGCTCGCCGCCGCCCACTACACCGGCATCAAGCGGGTCTTCGAGCGTGACTACGGCGGGTTTCTCAGCGTTTTCGGGGAGGGGCACGAGCCCGACGCCTCGTTGCTGACCGATCATCTCGGTGAGCGCTGGGAGACGTCGATCATCATGGTCAAGTCCTACGCGGTGATGGGCGGCCTGCACGGCGCCGTCGACGCCGCCCGCCGGCTCCGCAAATCGGTTGTCCCCGAGGATATCTCGAAGATCGACATCACCGTTGGCGAGACGGTCTACAAGCACGGCTGGTGGAATGCGCAGCGGCCGCTCACCGCGATCGGTGCGCAGATGAACATCGGCTACGCCACCGCCGTGACCCTGCTCGACGGCAACGCGCTGCCCGAGCAGTTCACGCTGGCCCGGCTGGACGCCGACGACGTCTGGTCGCTGATCGACAAAACCAACGTGCACCTCGACGAGTCGCTGAACGACGCCCCGCTCACCGAGCGGTTCCGCACCGACCTGACCATCACCACCCGCGACGGTCAGGTGCACCATGCGCGGGTCGACGCCCCGCACGGGGCACCCTGGGATCCGGTCACCAACGACGAGCTGGTCACCAAATTCCATGCCCTCACCGACCGCGTCACCGATCGCGGCCGCGCGACCGCGATCGAGCGGGCGGTCGTCGAGCTCGACGAACTCGGCGACGTCAGCGATCTGCTCGATCTTCTCGCCGCGCCGGTCGCCGGCGCGCTCGACTGAAAGGACAATCATGCCAACCACCCCCGCACGGCAGAACCTGCGCGCGCTGCTCGACACGGGCGAGCTCATCGTCGCGCCAGGTGTGTTCGACGGGATAACCGCGCACCTGGCTCGCCGCACCGGCCAGACAGCGGCATACATGACCGGCGCGGGTGTCGCCGCGTCAGGGTTCGGCCTGCCGGACATCGGACTGGTGACCGCCACGGAGATGGCCGAACGGGCCCGGATGCTGGTCGGTGTGCTCGACGATGTTCCGCTGATCGCCGATGCCGACACCGGGTACGGCGCCACGATCAACGTCGTGCGGACGGTCCGCCTTTACGAGCAGGCCGGGGTAGCCGCAATCCAGTTGGAGGATCAGCAATTTCCGAAACGGTGTGGGCACCTCGAAGACAAAAACGTCGTCGACGCCGCGGAGTTCGAATGGACACTGACCGCCGCGCTCGATGCTCGCACCGACGACAACCTGCTCGTGATCGCGCGGACCGATGCGCGGGCACCGCTCGGTCTGGACGTGGCGATCGACCGAGCGAACGGCTACGCCCGCGCCGGCGCGGACGTCATCTTCGTCGAGGCACCGCAGAGCATCGCGGAGATCGAACGCATCGCCAAGGAGGTCGAGGCGCCGCTGCTGATCAATTTGGTGCAAGGCGGGATGACCCCGGTCGAATCGGCCGCGCGACTGCAGGAGCTCGGGTACGCCATCGCCATCCATCCCAGCAACCCGCTCGGGCGCGCCGTCTTCGGCATGTTGGAGGGCTTCTGCGAACTCAACGGCAGCGACATCGCCGATCACCTGCCCGGCCGGCCCGCCGAGTTCTTCAACCTGGTCGGCATGGCGGAATGGCTCGAGCTGGACACCAGCTACGCACCCCTGGAGCACGCACGATGAGCATGACCATCATCGAAAAAATCTTCGCGCGCAAGGCGGGGCTCGATTCGGTGTCGGTCGGCGACACCGTCGTCGTCGACGTCGACATGACCGTGTTGATCGATCTGCAGTTCGCCACCATGTGGATCGAACCCCTGCGCATTCACGATCCCGACAAGCTGGCCATCGTCATGGACCATGCCGTGCCCGCGCCGACCGTCAAAGACGCAGCCGGCGGCCCGCTGGCCCGGAAGTTCGCCGCAGACTTCGGGATCGACCATTTCTACGACGTCGGCCGCCACGGTATCTGCCATCAGGTCATCGCCGAAAACGGCTTGGCCCGCCCCGGGGAAATCTTGGCCTGCACCGACTCGCACACCTGTGCGGCCGGTGCCTACAACACCGCCGCCCGCGGACTCGGGCCGGCCGAGGTGTATTCGATCATGTGCACCGGCAGCACCTGGTTCCAGGTGGCGCCGACCATCCGCTACCAGCTCGACGGCGTCAAGCCCGACAGCGTCAGCGGCAAGGACATCTTCTTGCACATCGCCAACGAATACGGCGACGCCGCGAATCTGAACCTCGAGTTCGGTGGCCCAGGCCTGGCTAGCGTCCCGATGCACGATCGGCGGACCATCGCCACCCAGGGTGCCGAAATATCAGCCGACTTCAGCACATTCGAGCCCGACGCGGTACTCACGTCCTATCTCGACGATCGCGGCATCACCGGATACGACGCCGCGGCGCCCGATCCCGACGCGGTGTACCGAGACGTGCGGCGGGTGGATCTGGCCGCGCTGGAACCCTATGTGGCCCGCCCGGGCACGGTGAGCCGCAACGGGCTGCCGGTCTCGCGGATCGACAAGCAGAAGATCGACCAGGCCTTCATCGGTTCGTGCGCCAACGGCCAGTTGGAAGACCTGGAGATCGCCGCCAACGTGCTGCGTGGCAACACCGTTGCTCCCGGCGTCCGGTTGCTCGTCACGCCGGCTTCGCAGGCGGTGTACCGCGAAGCGATGCGGCTGGGTTTTCTGCAGGACATCGCCGACGCGGGTGCGGTGATCACCAACTCGACCTGTGGCGCCTGCTTCGGCTACCACATGGGCGTGGTCGGACCCGGCGAGGTGTGTTTGACGTCGAGCACCCGGAACTTCACCGGGCGGATGGGCAGCCCGGATGCCGAGATCTACATGGCCTCGCCGGCCACCGTCGCCGCGTCGGCGCTCGCCGGCTATATCACCGACCCTAGGAGTGTGGCTGTATGACGCTGTCGATATCCGGCAAGGTGTGGGTGTTCGGCGACAACCTCAACACCGACGCCATGTATCCCGCGTTCGCGATGAAGATGGATCCACCGGAGGCGGCCAAGCACGTCTTCTACGAGGTCCGCCCCGGCTGGACCGACGACGTGTCGCCGGGCGACATCGTGTTGGCCGGCAAGAACTTCGGGCTGGGCTCGTCGCGTCCGGTCGCCGCGTTGTTCACCGAACTCGGCGTCGCCGGTCTGGTCGCCGAGGAGTTCAACTCGCTGTTCTTCCGCAACGCCGTCAACGCCGGGCTGCCCGCCATGACGCTGCCGGATGCCACGTCGCTGTTCAGCGAAGGCGACGTCGGAACGTTCGACTTGGCTTCGGGCACATGGCGCAACGAGACGACCGGCGCGTCGGGCGAGGTGCCGACATTGCCCGACCTGATCCTCGACATCATCACCAGCGGCGGTGTGCTGCCGAGGCTGGCGGCGCAGGGGTATCTGCCCGCCGAACTCGGCGAGCTGTTGAAGTCAAGTGCGGTCGCGATCCGCGGCGCGGGCAGCGGCGCATGATCGGCGCAGTGTTACGTCGCTTCCCGGTCGCCGGCGAGCGTCGAAGTCCCTTTGCCAGTGCTGCGTTCGACGCCGCTGCGGGCATCAGCGTCACCAGCTCGGCGTTCGACGACGGTGGCGCAATACCGAAGGTTTGCGCCGGCAAGGGGGTCGGCGACGACAGCTCGCCGCAGCTGAGTTGGTCGGGAGTGCCGGCACACGCGCGGCAGGTGGTGCTGATTATGGATGACATCGACGTTCCGCTGCCGCGGCCTCTCATTCACTCCATCGCGGTGGTCGATCCCGGTGTAGAAAACGTCGACACCGGTGCCCTGCGCCCTGGGACACCTGGATTCCGTTTTCTCGCAGGAACCTTGGGGCACCGCGGCTACACGGGCCCACGACCGATCCCCCGGCACGGTCCCCATCGTTATCGCTTCCTGGTATTCGCGCTCGACGCGACGATCCCCGACGATGTCAGCAGCTGCAAGGCGTTGCTGCGGGAAATGGCCGGGCATGTGCTGGCCCGCGGCGTCCTGACCGGAACCTACGAGCGCGCCTAGATGCCCGCTGCCCGGGTGACCTGAGCAAACCGACTCGACGGTGCACACGAGTCACGCACGCCGGCAATGTCGTCGACAACGTCGACGTCGGCCAGGCGCTCCACCGCGACGACGTCGATACCGTTGTCGCGCAAGGCTTGCGCGGTCAACTCCCCCGTGTCCGACTGCGACATCGGAACACCGCGTAGGCATTCAGCCGCGGCCGGATCACGTAGCCCGAGGATCCACCAGCCGCCGTCGCAGGCCTGACCCAGCACCGCCTGAGCGCCCAACAGCGTGCGCGCACAGTCGGTCAACAAGTCGGCGGTCACCTGGGGAGTGTCCATCCCAATCTGCAAGACCGGAAGCCCGGCACTGACCTCGCCCGCGTCGGCGTGCGCGTTGGCCAGGCGGTCGGCGAACTCGTCACCGCGCTGCCCGATGACCGTGAAATCGCCGAGCCGACGCCGAATCTCGGCGCCGCCGCACGCGGCGTCCAGATCACCGGTGAGCGCCACCACCCGCGCCGCCACCGGCATGTCGGCCACGGCATCCAAGGTGTCGAGCAGGGCCGCGGCGGCGATCTCGGCGGCCGCCCGCTCGCCGACCGTCTTCGCCAGCCGCGTCTTCGCCCTCCCGGGTTCCGGCGCTTTGGCAACTACCAACGCGATCACCGCGAGTGCGCTCACGAGATCACCTTCCAGAAGTCGAGTATCGCCGTGATGCTGCCGCGCAGCGAACCGCTGACCTTCGACTTACCACCGGTGCGTGGGCCGTAGTCCACATCGAACTCGGCCACTCGCCAACCGGCCGCCGCCGCCCGCACCAGCAGTTCCAGCGGATATCCCGAACGCCGATCGAGCACACCGAGATTCAGAAGATCTTCACGTCGGGCAACACGCATCGGTGCGATGTCGTGCACCGGCAGGCCATGGCGGGTCCGCAGCCGCCAGCTCATCACCACCGTGCCCAGTCGCGCCACCCACGGCCAGCGCAAGCCCCGGACAGGGCGTCGCCGGCCAGTCGCCAACTGAGCGCCTTCGGCGAGCGCGGCCACCAGTCGCGGGAGGTCCGCGGGATCCATCGATCCGTCGGCGTCGATGACCGCAACCACCGGGGTTGCCGCGGCGAGCACCCCCGCATGGACGGCCGCGCCATAGCCGGCTTGCGGCTCGAACACCACCGCGGCACCGTGCCGCGCCGCCACCTCCGCAGTGCCATCCGTGCTGTTGTTGTCCACCACCAGAGCGCGGTACCCAGAAGGAATGGCGCGCAGCACATCTGGTAGCGACTCTGCCTCGTTGAGGCACGGCAGGACGACGGTGACTTGATCGGTAAGCTCAGACATTCGCTCCATCGTGGTCTACCTGAGCGGAGCGAAGGCGAAGTCTCGCAAACCGTCGCGAGGCGGGATCGAGGCGCGGAAATTCAGGACATCGGCGGCGCGGGCGGGGTCGGCGACGATGTGGCGGACGTCGCCGCTGCGGTACTGCCCGGTCACCTGCGGGGACAGGTCGCCTCCACGGGCCTCGCAGAGCGCATCGGCCACCTCGAGTATCGAAACCGGCTGCCCAGAGCAGACGTTGACCGCCGTGAAGCCCTCGCGTTCCGCCGTCGCTGCCACGTTGGCGGCGGCGACGTCGTCGACGTGGACGAAGTCGCGCATTTGCCCGCCGTCTTCGAACACCTTGGGCGCCTCCCCCTTCTCCAACGAGGAACGGAAGATTGCGGCGACCCCGGAATACGGTGTGTCGCGGGGCATTCCGGGTCCGTAGACGTTGTGGTAACGCAGCGCCACCACCGAGCCGCCGGTCGACTCCGACCACGCCAGCGCGTAATGCTCTTGCGCCGTCTTGCTCGCCGCGTACAAGCTTCGCGGCCGTAGCGGGGCGGACTCGTCGACGAGCTGCCAGCGCAGCGCCTCTCCGCCGATCGGGCAGCGGTGTTCGAAGGCGCCCGCGTCCAGATCGGCCCGAGCGCGTGGGACCGGCTCGACCGGGCCGTGCTGCGGGCAGGCGTAGGCACCCTGGCCGTAGACGACCATCGACGATGCGAGCACCAGACGTCGGATCCCGGCCGCGAACATCTCCGCGAGCAGCACCGTCGTTCCCAAGTCGTTGTGGCCGCCGTAGGCCGGCGCGTCGGCCGCGTTCACGCCGGCGCCGACCATAGCGGCCTGATGACAAACCAGGTCGACACCGGCCAGCAGCGGCCTCATCGCCTCGGCATCCCGCACATCGACCTGGTGGCAGCCCTTCGGCAGAGGCGAGTCGGGCCCGTGCGCCGCCGGCAGCAAGACATCGACACCGACGACCTCGTGACCGGCGGCGCGAAGTGCCGTTCCCACCCTCGATCCGATGAATCCGGCCGCGCCGGTCAACAGCACTCGCACGCTCAGCGCACTTCCTTTCCCATCGCGGACTCAGCAGCGGGTAGCGCTGACCGCGAGCCGCAGAACCCTGCCACCACTGTGCCCGACCGCGCAGAGCGACCGGCACCTTACCCGCTAGCGGCCGTCGACCACACGACGAAAATCCGCCGTGAGCCAACCTCGGGCCGGTCGGCACCGAATCGCTATTAAACGCGGGGGTAACAAAAATGAGGTTGGGTGGATGAATGGACCGGACGTCCGAAACTTGTTCGAAGACAGCTGGCGCCCCACCCCTCACCGCACACTCAGCGGATGTGATCTATCAATCGGCCTCGACAGGCAGTTCGTGCTGGTCGCGTAACCACCTCGGCCATCGGCGTGAGTTGCCGATGTCACGATGGATGGGCGGGCCCGCTGCCACACCGGAAGACCGGGTCGCCGACGAACACGTCCTGCGGTATTGCTCGTCGCGTCCCACCTTGGATCTTGGCTGCGGGCCCGGCCGATTCACCGGTCGACTGCAGCAGCGCGGCCTTCCCGCCTTGGGTGTGGACAGTTCAGCCACCGCGGTGGAGATGACCCGTCGACGCGGCGGGACGGCCCTTCATCGAGACGTGTTCGCTCCCCTGCCCGCCGAGGGTAGCTGGGCGCAAATCCTGTTGACCGACGGCAACATCGGCATCGGCGGTGATCCGGTCGAGACGTTACGCAGGGCCTCACGCCTGCTCGACAGCGGCGGCGTTGTCATCGTCGAAATCGAGTCGCATACAACCACTTCCTGTCGCGAATGGGTGCGCTGGGAGACCGAGCAGTACCGCGGGCACTGGTTCCCATGGTCCCGCGTCGGAGCAGGTGCGCTCGGCGGCGTCGCCGACGCGGCGGGGCTGAACGTCGTGGAAGTCATCGATATCCACGCGCGGGTCATCGCCGTGCTGAACCTTTCGGCCACCGGCAACGTCGTACCTCGGTGATGAGTCGGTACGGCTTCCCCGCGGCCATGTGGCGCTCGTTGGAACGCCACCGGCCACCTGGCGTCGGCCTCCTACAGCGGTGGCGAAGCCCGTTGCGCGGGCCGTGGCTGACATCAGTCTTCGGTGCGGCGCTCCTGATCGGACTTCCGGTGGTGATCCTGACCGGGCTGCTGTCCTATATCGCCTACGGACCGCAGTTCGGACAGGCCATCCCCCGAGATGTCGGATGGTTGAAGCTGCCGACGTTCGACTGGCCGACCCATCCGTCGTGGCTTTACCGCCTGACCCAAGGCGTGCACGTCGGGCTGGGTTTAGTCATCATTCCGGTCGTGCTGGCCAAGCTCTGGTCGGTCATGCCCCGGTTCTTCGCGTGGCCGCCGCTACGGTCGATCGCGCAATTGTTCGAGCGCCTGTCGTTGGTGATGTTGGTGGGCGGAATCGTGTTCGAGCTCGCCACCGGTGTGTTGAACATTCAGTACGACTACATTTTCGGCTTCAGCTTCTACACCGCACACTATTTCGGCGCCTGGGTCTTCATCGCCGGCTTTACCCTGCATTTACTGATCAAGCTGCCGACAATGCTGCGCGGCGTGCGATCTCAGTCGCTGCGCAGCGTCCTACGCACGTCGCGTGCCGACACCCGTCCAGAACCAGCCGACCCGGACGGACTCGTCGCCGCGAACCCGGCGCCGCCCACCGTGAGTCGCCGCGGCGCGCTGGCGCTGGTCGGCGGCGGTGCGGTTTTCGTCGCGGTGATCACCGCCGGCCAGACGCTCGGCGGCATCACGCGCCGGGCCGCGATCCTGCTTCCGCGCGGCCGCAGCCGCGACAGTGATTTCGAGGTGAACCGGACTGCCTGGGCGGCCGGCATCACCGCCGCTGATGCCGGTCCGAACTGGCGACTGGTGCTGCGCGGGCCGTCGCAGGAACTGCGAATCGATCGGGCCGCGCTGGAGGCGATGCCGCAGCACACCGCCGAGTTGCCGATCGCCTGCGTCGAAGGATGGTCGACGACGCAGACGTGGAGCGGCGTACGCCTCCGCGACTTGGCCGCGCTGGCCGGTGCGCCCGGCAGCCACGCCACTGTGCGCTCGCTCGAACGCTTCGGGGCGTTCAATCGCGCGGTGCTGCAGGCCAACCAAGTGAGTGATCCCGATTCGTTGCTGGCCCTGCGCGTCAACGGTGCGGCACTGTCGATGGACCACGGTTATCCCGCCCGCGTGATCGTGCCCGCTTTACCGGGCGTGCACAACACCAAATGGGTGCGGCTCATCGAATTCGGAAAGCCCTGACATGCGGACGATGATCGCCCGGTTCAGTGCCGCCTACGGCGACAATCCTTTGCACCTGTTGGGAACGATCGCCGCGGGCGCTCTCGCCGGCTACGTCGTCGTACTTCTCGGCCCGCACCATCTGTGGAATACCAAGGTGTGGTGGCAGTCCATCGCGGTGTGGTTTGCCGGGGCGATCATCGGCCACGACTTGATCCTGTTCCCGCTGTACGCGTTGGCCGACCTGTCGCTCAGACGTGCCGTCAGCGCTGTCGGCAGACACCGAAGGCGCTTGGACACTCGGTCACCGACCGTAGCTCCCCTCAATTACGTGCGCGTACCGACCTTGGCGACGGGATTGTGCCTGCTGCTGTTCTTCCCCGGCATCATCCAGCAGGGACACCTCAGCTACGTCGCGGCGACCGGCCAAGACCAGCAGCCATTCCTCGGCCGCTGGCTGCTGCTCACCGCCGCCGCATACGGCGCCGCAGCGCTGGCGTACGCCACCCGACTTGCACTGGTCACTTGGCGTGCCGGTAGCGACACGCAGCGGCCGAGGTGACGTTCGTCCACGGTGGTCGGAGATCATGACCAGATGGCCGTGAAAGTCGAACGCCGCGAAGCCATCGCGGTGACAGTGGGTATCGCGCTGATCGCGGCCGCATTCACCGTGCCTCACCTCCACCTCGGCGTCGTCGCACCGTTGATCAACAGTTCAAAGAAACAGCTGCACGATTTCGCCGATTGCGCACCGCTTTTCGGTTGGTGGAAGCTGCACGTCGGCTGGGGGACGATACCCGCCGTGGCGATCGGCGCCGCGACCGTCCGCTGGGGCCCAGCCGTGGCGCAGCGATTGGCTTGGCGGGCACTCACATTGGTCACCTGGGCAACCTCCTGCGCCTGGGCGTTCGCGCTGGCCATGGTCGACGGATGGCAGCTCGGGTTTGCCGGACGTCTGACCACGCGGCACGAATACCTGCGCCAGGTACCGACCATCACCGACATCCCGTCGATGCTGCGGACGTTCTCCAGCCGCATCCTGGATTTTCAGCCACACTCCTGGATCACCCATGTGTCCGGCCACCCGCCTGGCGCTCTGCTGACGTTCGTGTGGCTGGACCGGATCGGCTTGAGCGGCGGCGCGTGGGCGGGGGCGCTCTGCTTGCTGGTCGGGTCGAGCGCGGCGACCGCCGTGATCGTCGCGCTGCGCGCGGTATCCGACGAGGCGACCGCGCGGATGGCCGCGCCGTTCACCGCCGCGGCGCCGACCGCCATCTGGATCGCCGTCTCGGCGGACGGCTACTTCGCCGGCGTTGCCGCCTGGGGTATCGCGCTGCTGGCGCTGGCGGCAAGCCGCACCGTGCGGTGGCCGGCCGTCGCTGCGGTGTCGGCAGGCCTGGTTCTCGGCTGGGCGATATTCCTGAACTACGGGCTGCTGCTGATGGGATTGCTTGCGCTGGCGGTGCTCCTGGCGGTCGGCGACCGCAAGGCGTCGGTGGCCGCTCTGGCAGCGGCGGTTCCGTCGGCATTGGCGGTGGTGGCGGCATTCGCAGCGACGGGCTTTTGGTGGTTCGACGGCTATACCCTTGTCCAGCAACGGTATTGGCAGGGAATTGCGCTGAACCGGCCGTTTCAGTACTGGAGCTGGGCGAACCTGGCATCCGTTGCATGCGCGATTGGTCTCGGCAGCGTCGCGGGTCTGGGCAGGGTCTTGGACATCGCGGCCATCCGGCGACGCTCCGGTCTGCATCTTCTGGTCCTGGCTGCCCTCACCGCTATCGTGTGTGCCGATCTGAGCATGCTCAGCAAAGCCGAAACCGAGCGCATCTGGTTACCGTTCACGGTGTGGTTGACTGCCGCCCCGGCGCTACTGCCGCGCCGATCCCAAAGCTGGTGGCTGGCCGCCAACGTGGTCGGCGCCATCATCGTCAACCATGTGATGCTGACGAACTGGTAGCCGAGAGCCCTAGTCCTCGGGAATGTCTCGTTCGATCGCGTCCAGCCAAGCCTGGGCCGACATATCCGACGGGGCGCGCCAGTCGCCGCGCGGCGACAGCGCACCACCGTGAGACACCTTGGGGCCGTTGGGCAAGGCGGAGCGCTTGAACTGGCTGAACGAATAGAACCGCTGCACGAAGACCTGCAGCCAGTGTCGAATCTCTTTCAGCGAGTAGGACGGCCGCTTGTTCTCCGGGAACCCGGGCGGCCAGTTCCCGCTGTCGGGATCGCTCCACGCGTGCCACGCCAGAAATGCGACCTTCGCCGGGCGGAACCCGTAGCGTAGGACTTGGTAGAGCGAAAAATCTTGCAGCGCAAAGGGCCCGATCTTCGCTTCGCTGCTCTGCAGTTCTTCTTCCTCACCGCTCGGCACCAGTTCGGGAGTTATCTCGGTGTCGAGCACCGACTGCAGAACTTCCCCCACCTCCGCCGGGAACTGGCCGGAAGAAATCACCCAGCGGATCAGGTGCTGAACCAGCGTCTTCGGCACACCCGCATTGACGTTGTAATGCGACATCTGGTCGCCCACACCGTAAGTCGACCAACCCAATCCCAGTTCAGACAGATCACCGGTGCCCAGCACGATGCCACCGCGTTGGTTTGCCAGCCGGAACAGGTAATCGGTGCGCAGACCGGCCTGGACGTTTTCGAACGTCACGTCATACACCTTTTCGCCGCGCGAGAACGGATGATCCATCTCCTTGAGCATCAGCGACGCGGTTTCGCTGATGTCGATCTCGGCGAAAGTCACTCCGAGCGCGCGGCACAACTCGACCGCGTTGCGCTTGGTGTGCTCACCGGTGGCGAAGCCAGGCAAGGTGAAAGCGAGAATGTCGCTGCGCGGCCGTTCTTCTCGGTCCATCGCGCGGGCAGCAACGATCAATGCATGCGTCGAGTCGAGTCCGCCGGAGATCCCGATGACGACTTTGGGGAAGTCCAGCGCCCGCAGGCGCTGCTCGAGCCCGGCGACCTGAATGCTGTAACCCTCGTAGCAGTCCTGCTCGAGCCGCTGGGGGTCGGCGGGCACGAACGGGAATCGTTCGATCTCACGACGCAATCCGATGTCGCCGGTCGGCGGGTCGAGTCGGAAGCTGATGTGGCGGAACGAGTCTGCGATGTGACGATGATGCCGGCGGTTGTCGTCGAAGGTGCCCATCCGCAGCCGCTCCGAGCGAATCAACTCGAGGTCGACGTCGGCGATACTGCGACGCTCGCCCTTGGGAAAGCGTTCCGACTCGGCGAGCAGTTCACCGTTCTCCCACACCATGGTCTGGCCGTCCCAGGCCAGGTCGGTGGTCGACTCCCCTTCTCCGGCAGCGGCGTACACGTAGGCGGCCAGGCATCGCTGCGATGCCGAGCGCGCCAACAGCGAGCGGTCGTCGGCGCGACCGATCGTGATCGGGCTGCCCGACAAGTTGGCCAACACCGTCGCACCCGCCAGGGCCGCTTCGGCGCTCGGCGGAATCGGGACGAACATGTCCTCGCAGATCTCGACGTGCAGCACGAATCCCCTGATGTCCGAAGCGGCGAACAGCAGATCCGACCCGAACGGCGCGTCCAGGCCCGCGACGCGGATGGTGCCGCGTTCGTCGTCGCCGGGTGCGACCTGACGGCGCTCGTAGAACTCGCGGTAGGTGGGCAGATACGACTTGGGTGCCACCCCGAGCACCGCGCCGCGATGGATGACCACCGCGGTGTTGTAGATGCGGTGCCGATGACGCAACGGGGCTCCGACGACGAGCACCGGCAACAGGTCGGTGCTCGCCGCGAGGACTTCGCCCAGCGCGTCCTCGACGGCATCCAGCAACACGTCTTGCAGCAGGATGTCTTCAATGGAGTAGCCGGACAATGTGAGCTCGGGGAACACCGCGAGCGCCACACCGTCGTCGTGGCATTGCCGGGCCAGCCGCAGCACCGACGCCGCGTTGGCCGCGGGATCGCCGATCGTGGTGGGGTGGGTGCACGCGGCGACCCGGACAAAGCCCTGGCTGTAAGCGTTGTAGAAGTCCATCGTTCCCTTATTGTCGCCTCGCTCGTCCCATCTGGCGAATATCGGGTGTCCCGTACGGGCGCTACCCGCCGGGTGCGGGCCTCGGTATGCGGTAGCGCCGATCCCTCATCCGGAACACGGCGTTGCCGCCGCGCCGCCAGCCCGCGTGGTTGAGTTGCGCCGCCGCCGGCACACCTGTCTGACCGTTGGGCACCGGCTCGTGTACCCATGGCGGGAGTGCCCGAAAACCCGGCTGCCCACCGGTTGCGGTCGCGACACTCGGCGGCGCTTCCCCCACCCAACTCGGCGGGGTCGACAGTCCGCCGACCGAGCCCGCATGACCCATATGAGCAAGCACTGGACGAGTCCCGGCGGCCGGTGGCGTCGCGCGCGCCGCCGCGACACCTCCCAACGGCGCGGCGAGTTCGGGCAGGGTCTGGCCTTGGACCTCCAACTGGGTCAACCCGTTGACGAAGATTCCGGCGGTGAACACCGCGAAGGGGATTTGATACGCCGGTACCAGCGGCCCGGTCAGCGTGTTGAACGTTTCGAAGGCGGAGATGATCGGCGATACGGCGGGGTCGGCCGCGGCGGCCGGGGCAGCAGCCTGGCTTGCCAGTTGCTGCGCCATCGCCTGGGTCTGCAAGCCGGCCGGATTCACGATCTGCGGCGGCTGCGCAAAATTGCCCAACTCGGCCGCCGACGAAGCTGAAACCGCGTACGCGTACATCGCCGCGGCGTCTTGAGCCCACATCTCGGCGTACGCGGCTTCGGCGGCGGCAATTGCCGCGGTGTTCTGCCCGAAGAAGTTCGTCGCCACCAGTGTCGCGAGCAGGACACGGTTGGCGGCGACCACCATCGGCGGCACGGTCGCCGCGAAGGCCGCCTCGTAAGCCGCGACCGCCAGCCGAGCCTGGTCCGCGGCCCGCTCGGCCTGCCGGGCGGTAGCGGACACCCACGCCGCATAGGGCGCGCTCGCGGCCGCCATGGCCGTCGCGGACGGGCCAATCCAGTGTCGGTCGTGCAGCTCCGAGACCGTCGAAGAATATGCGTCAGAAAAGCTTTCGAGCTCGGCGGCAAGGCCGTCCCACGCCGCTGCCGCGGCCAACATCGGACCCGCGCCCGGACCGGTGTACATCCTGGCCGAGTTGATCTCGGGCGGCAACGCCCCGAAATCCAACATCGGCTCCCTCCCCGCCTGTCGTCTTCGAATGAGCTGCAGCGGGTTACGCTCAACCGCCCATGAACGGACGGGGCATGGTGAAGCGGCCCGCCTGCACCCGCAAGATGTTGCTCACCGTCGGGCGCGACCACGCACCGGGCTGCTGCGTCATTCCGACCACTGGCGGAGCGCCGGCCACACCCGTCGTTTCGGACGAAGCCGGAATCGCCCCGAGCTCCGTGTCGGTGAGCCACTGCGGGTCTTCAACAGCGCTGGCCACCGGGGTCGCCGACGCCCATGTCTGCGGAACCGACAGGCCGCCAATGGGTTCGGCCTGACCGAAGCCCGCAAGCATGGGTTTGGGCGTCGCTTCCGGCACACGTAGTGCCGACTCGGCAGCCCGGGCCTTCGCCCCGTCCGCCTCCTCTTCGGCAATCTTCGGAAGATCCTCGGCTTGCACGCCGGTGCGGTACAGGCCCGTTGCGAAGCTGCCGCCGCTGGTGACGGTTCGGCTCAGCGCAGCGCCGAGGTTCAGCGGACCGGCAAGGGTGTTGAAATTGCTGAAAGCCGTCAGCAACGGGTCGAGTACCGGATCGGCCGCGGCCGAAACGCCGCCGGCGGCAAGGGTTTGCAGCTGGTTGGGTACCAACCCGAGCACCTGTGACAACACCGACTGCGCGGTGGTGGTACCCGACCCGCCCGCGGCGCGTGTCACCGCCTCGGCCTGCGCGAGTTGTCCGCCGGTCGCGGTGGTCACCGGCGGGGCTGAGAACGGCGTGAGGTCGGCCGCTGTCGACGACGACGCGGCATAGGCGTACATCGCCTGGGCGTCCTGCGCCCACATCTCGGCGTAGGCCGCTTCCACTGCCGCGATGTCCGCGGTGTACTGCCCAAACACGTTGGCTGACACCAGCGCCGCATAGTGAGCGCGGTTCTCCGCAACGAGGGTCGGTGGCACCGTCGCCGCGAACGCGACCTCGTAGGCCGCGGCCGCTGCCCGCGCGCGCCCCGCCGTTTCCTCCGCGGAGGCCGCCGCCGCGGCCATCCAGTCGACGTACGGGACGGCCGCCTCCACCATCGCGACCGAGGCGTTGCCCGCCCACGATTCGTTCTGCAGCCCGGTCAGAATCGCCACGTAACCCGTTGCAACAGAGTCCAATTGGCTGGCCACAGCTTGCCACGCCGACGCGGCTGAGATGATCGGGCCAGACCCCGGCCCCGCATACAGCCGACCCGAGTTGACCTCGGGCGGTAGTGCACCGAAATCGATCATCGCCCGTTCCCCTTTCCGCGAATCTGTTGGCGGTCGGGGCATCGTGCTGGCGTCCCGGCTGCTGCCCTCGGGCGCAATCGCATCGGTGACACCTGGCGACACCTGCCCGTCCACCGGGTGAACAGGCGACCACCGCCACACTTTCCAAGCTAGGCGCGATGGCGAAACGGTCCCAGGTATCCATAGCCAATTCATGTGTTGTGGAGAAGAATCGCCTGCAGCCCGCATCGGCTCGTCGCCAACGGGTACTCCACTCAGATGAGCGCTACAGCGGTCCTTGTCGTGGACATGATGAACACCTACCAGCACCCCGATGCCGAGCAGCTGGTCCCCAATGTCGAGAAGATCATCGATCCCCTCGCCGACCTGGTCAAGCGTGCTCGTGACGCCGACGACATCGACCTGATATACGTCAACGACAACTACGGAGACTTCACGGCGAGCTTCTCTGACCTGGTGCGGTCGGCCTGCCACGGCGAACGGCCGGACCTGGTGGATCCGATCGTGCCGACCCAGCACAGTCGAGCGATGACCAAGGTCCGGCACAGCGCTTTCTACGCGTCACCACTTGCCTACTTGCTTCGCCGTATCGGCACCGAGCGACTGGTCCTGACCGGGCAGGTGACCGAGCAGTGCATTCTGTACAGCGCACTGGACGCCTACGTCCGGCACTTCGCGGTCGTGGTCCCGACCGACGCTGTGGCCGGGATCGACGCTGAGCTGAGCGATGCCGCGCTGACGATGATGCAGCGAAACATGGACGCCGAGCTGACAACGGCAGCGAAGTGCATCGGCTGAATCCGTACTCTGGATAGGGTGACGTCTACGCGCGCCGAGGCTCCGGAGCTGGTCGCCGCGCTGACCGGTTGCCGTGTCGCCGTGCTCACCGGGGCGGGAATGTCCACCGACTCCGGCATTCCCGACTACCGCGGGCCGGATTCACCACCGAGCAATCCGATGACGATCCGCCAGTTCACCACCGACCCGGTGTTCCGTCAGCGGTACTGGGCCCGCAATCATGTCGGCTGGCGGCACATGGCTGACACCACCCCCAATGCCGGCCACCGCGCGCTGGCCGCGCTCGAGGGCGACGGCATCGTCAACGGCCTCATCACGCAGAACGTGGACCTATTGCACAGCAAGGCCGGCAGCCGGAACGTCATCAATCTGCACGGCACCTACGCCCAGGTGGTCTGCCTGGACTGCGGGCACACCATGACCCGTGCCGCACTGGCCGACGAACTGGATGCGCTGAACCCGGGATTCACCGAGCGCGTCGCGGCGGTCGGCGGACTGGCCGTGGCGCCGGACGCCGACGCTGTCGTCGCCGACACCTCGTCGTTTCGTTACCTCGACTGCCCCTCCTGCGGCGGCATGCTCAAACCAGACATCGTCTACTTCGGCGAAAGCGTCGCGAAAGACGTGGTCCAGCAGGCGTTTTCGCTCGTGGACGACGCCGATGCGCTGCTGGTTGCCGGTTCGTCGCTGACCGTGTTCTCCGGCTACCGCTTCGTGCGGCACGCGGCCGCCGCAGGCATTCCGATCGCCATCATCAACCTCGGTACCACTCGCGGCGACGACTTGGCCACGGTCAAGGTCGACGGCGGTTGCTCGGAGTTGCTGACGCTGTTAGCCGAGGAGTTGTCGCCGGCGGCGGTCGGTCAGAACGTGCAAGGCATGCTGCGGATGCCGTGAATGAAGTTGCCTGCCAGATAAACCGGGTCGCCGGCCTGAATCTCCGGTAGCTGGTGCAGCAGTTCACCGAAGATCGCCCGCAACTGGGCCCTGGCCAAGTTCGCGCCGAGACAGAAGTGCACACCGCCACCGCCGAACCCGACGTGCGGGTTGGGGTTACGGCTCAGGTCGAGGCGCTCGGGGTGCTCAAAGACGTCGGTGTCGAAGTTGCCCGATGAATAGAACATCACCACCTTCTCGCCGGCGTTGATGGCTTGCCCGGCGATCTCCACGTCCTTGGCGGCCGTGCGGCGGAACGTCATCACCGGAGTCGCCCACCGGATGAACTCCTCGACTGCCCCGCCGATCCGGTTGTCGAAATCCTCGAGCAGCCACGCGCGTTGGTCGGGAAAGTCGGTCAGCGCCCGTAGGGCGTGGCTGGTGGTCTGGCGGGTGGTGTCGTTGCCCGCGACGGCGAGCAAGACGAAGAACGCGGCGACGTCGGCATCGGACAGTCGGTCGCCGTCCACCTCGGCGTTGACCATCGCGCTGAAGAAGTCGTCGCCGGGATTCTGCCGCCGTTCCGCGGCGAGGTCGAGCGCCACTTGATGGACGTACATCTGCGCTTCAAAGAGCACTTGGAGGGGCTGACGCCCGTTGAGGTAGACCGGATCGCCCCAGGACACCATCGCATCCGCGGCGTGCGCCACCTTCTGACGCTCCTCCTCCGGGATGCCGACCATCTCCGAGAGCGTCCGGATCGGCAGTTCCTTCGCGCAGCGCTGCACGAAGTCGACGCCGCTACCGGCCTCTTTGAGTTCCTCGACGATGGTCTTCGCGTTCGCCTTGATCGAGTCCTCGATACGGCGGATCTGCCGCGGGGTGAAGGCAGCGCTGACCAGCTTGCGCAGGAAAGTATGCCGCGGCGGGTCCATGGCGAGGAAGGACTGGGACGCCTCGAGCAGGTCCTCGGGCACGTTCTCGAACAGCACGCCCTTACCCGACAGGAACGTATCGCTGTCGCGGCTGATCGCGACGATGTCGTCGCGCCGGGTGACCGCCCAGTAGCCGGGATCGTCCGGATCCTGCATCAGGGCGTCCTCCACCGGCGGGTGCCAGCTGACTGGGCGCGATGCGCGCAGTTCGGCAAACGACCTGTCCCGCTCCTGGGCGCTCGTCGACCAGAACGCGCGCGACGACAGGTCGATCGGGTCGTAGGCACGGGGGGTGGCAGCCGTCGCGGTCATGAAATCCTCCATTGGCTATGACGCCGGTCACAGGTTCAGAACACCACGACACTAAATCTAGACAGAGTGTCTAGTCAAGGTGTCATACTGGCTGACATGCCCTCTGTCACGCGCAAGCCGCAGGCCAAGCGGCAGGAACGGCGTGAGCAGATCGAGCGGCGCCTGCTCGACGCCACCGAACGGCTGATGCGCGACGGCGCCAGCTTCACCGAGCTCAGCGTCGACCGGCTGGCCACCGAAGCCGGAATGTCGCGGGCAAACTTCTACATCTACTTCGAGGACAAAGGGGACCTGCTGCGGCGGCTAGCCGGCCAGGTGTTCGGCGAACTCGCCGACAGTGCCGAGCTCTGGTGGGGTGTCGCATGGCGACACGATCCCGAGGACGTTCGCGCCGCGATGGCCGGAATCATTGCCAGCTACCGGCGACACCAGCCCGTACTGGTGGCACTCAACGAGATGGCCGGATACGACCCGCTGGTCTCGGCGACCTATCGCGAGCTCCTCACCGGCATCTCCCGGCGATTGACGCGGGTCATCGAGGACGGTCAGGCGGACGGCTCGATCCGCGCCGAACTGCCGGCGGCGACCACGGCCAGCGCGCTCAGCTGGATGGTCGAGCGGGCGTGTCAGCAGAACCTGCCGAACAACCCGCCCGAATACGATGTCGAGCTCGCCACCAGCCTCACCGAAATCGCCTGGGGCGCTCTATATCTCGCGCCAATACCGAAACGTTAGACGGCGACCAGGTCGTCGGCGTGCACCGCGGGCCGACGAAGCTCGACGGGCAAGTCCGATGTCGATCGACCGATCATCGCGGTCAACTCTGCGGCGTCATAGGCGACGACGCCGCGGGCCACCAGCGTGTCGTCGGGTCCGTTCAAGTCGACCACGTCGCCACCGTGAAAGCGACCGGCCAGCGCGGTGATGCCCGCTGGCAGCAACGAACGGCGTTGGCCCACAACGGCGCTCACCGCGCCTTGGTCGAGGGTCAGCGCACCCGCGGACTCCGCGGCGTAACGAACCCAGAAGCGGCGCGCCGACATTCGGTTGGGCCGCGCGGCGAACACCGTGCCCACTGAGGCGTCGACCAGCGCCGCCTCGGCGTGAGCCGCGGCGGCCAGGAGCACCGGAACCCCGGCATCGGCCGCCAGCAGCGCCGACGACAGCTTGGACGCCATGCCGCCGGTGCCCAGGTGGCTGCCCTGTCCGGCGATCACACCCTCCAGATCGTTCGGCCCGGAAACCTCGGGAATCAAACGGCTTTCGGCAGATTTGCGTGGATCGGAGTCGTAGAGGCCGTCGATGTCGCTCAGCAGGAAAAGCGCATCGGCGCCGACCAGGTGCGCGACCAGCGCCGAGAGCCGGTCGTTGTCGCCGAACCGGATCTCGTTGGTGGCCACCGTGTCGTTTTCGTTGACGATCGCAACGGCGTGCAGTGCGCGCAGTCGGTCGAGGGTGCGCTGAGCGTTGTTGTGCTGCACCCGCATCGAGATGTCGTGCGCGGTCAACAGAACCTGGCCGACGCTGCGCTGGTAGCGGGCAAACGCGGCGCTCCACGCATTGACCAGGGCGACCTGCCCGACGCTGGCGGCAGCCTGCTTGGTGGCAAGGTCGGTAGGCCGCCTCGACAAGCCCAACGGTTCGATGCCAGCGGCGATGGCACCCGACGACACGATCACCACGTCGGAACCGGCCTTCATCCGGGCCTCGATCGCATCGACGAGGCCGGCCAGCCGGCTGCCGTCGAACATGCCGGTCGGAGTGGTCAGCGCGGTGGTGCCGATCTTGACGACGACGCTGCGCGCGGTGCGGACCGCTTCGCGGGCAGGGCTATTCATCGCCGCCGTGTTGTTCACGCCGCTGACGCCTGGCCGCCTTGCGCTCCTCGGCGCCCACGCGCTCGCTGGTGTCCAGTCGCGTGTCGGTGCCGCGCCTGGTCATCAGGGTGTCGACACCGGCAGGCGTCTGCGGCTCCCAGTCGAACGTCATGTCACCGATAGTGACCGCGCAGCCGGGCCGGGCGCCCAGCCGCACCAGCTCGTCCTCGACACCCAACCGCGCCAACCGGTCACCCAGATAGCCCACCGCTTCGTCGTTGTCGAAGTTGGTCTGCGAGATCCAGCGTTCGGGCCGGCGGCCGCGGACCACGAAGCCGCCGTGGCCGTCGGATTCCACACTGAAGCCCGACTCGTCGACGGGCACCGGGCGGATCACCGGGCGTCGTGGCACGACCTCGGGCTGGGCGGCCTGGTAGTCGGCAACCATGTCGGCTAGCCCGAAGATCAACGGCTGCAACCCTTCTCGGGCAACCGTCGACACGATGAACACCGGCCAGCCGCGCGCGGCGATCTCGTCGCGGACGAACTCGGCCATCTCGCGGGCCTCGGGCACGTCGACCTTGTTGAGCACCACCGCACGGGGACGCTCGATCAGGTCGCCCAGCGTCGAATCCCCTTGCAGCGTGGGCGTGTAAGCGGCCAACTCGGCTTCGAGCGCGTCGATGTCGGAGATCGGGTCGCGACCGGGTTCGGCGGTCGCACAGTCCACCACGTGGACCAGCACCGCGCAGCGCTCGATGTGGCGCAGGAAGTCCAGACCGAGGCCGCGGCCCTGCGACGCGCCCGGGATCAGGCCCGGCACGTCGGCGACGGTGAAGGTCCGCTCCCCCGCCGATACCACTCCGAGGTTGGGGGCCAGTGTGGTGAAGGGATAGTCGGCGATTTTCGGCTTGGCCGCCGAGATTGTCGACACCAGGGAGGATTTGCCGGCCGAGGGAAATCCGACCAGTCCGACGTCGGCCACGGTCTTCAGCTCGAGTGTGAAGTCGCGTTCTTCACCCTTTTCGCCGAGCAGTGCGAATCCCGGTGCCTTGCGGGCGCGTGACGCCAGCGCGGCGTTACCCAGTCCGCCGCGACCGCCGGCGGCCGCCTCGAAGCGGGTGCCGGCGCCGACCAGGTCGGCGAGCATCCGGCCGTGTTCGTCGACGACGACGGTGCCGTCGGGGACTTTGATCTCGAGGTCGGGAGCGGCCGCGCCGGCGCGGTGTCCGCCCATGCCCTGCTTGCCGGATGCGGCCACGACGTGGGGGTGGAAATGGAAGTCGAGCAACGTGTGCACCTGCGGGTCGACGACCAGCACGACGCTGCCGCCGCGACCACCGTTACCGCCGTCGGGACCGCCGAGCGGCTTGAATTTCTCGCGATGAACCGAGGCGCAGCCGTTCCCCCCGGACCCGGCCCGGGCGTGGATGACCACGCGGTCGACGAATCGAGGAGCCATCGGAGAGTCCTTTCAATCGTCGAGTGTGAACCTGTTGCGTGGAATCGGTCTCAATCCCGCAGTGGTTTCACACCCGCGATGCAGACCTACTCCGAAGCGGCGGCCGAGACGATGTTGACCGTCTTGCGTCCGCGCTTGACACCGAATTCGACGGCGCCGGCAGCCTTGGCGAACAACGTGTCGTCGCCACCGCGACCGACGTTGACGCCGGGGTGGAAGTGCGTGCCGCGCTGGCGGACGAGGATCTCGCCGGCTTTGACCAGCTGGCCACCGAATCGCTTCACGCCCAGCCGCTGCGCTGCCGAGTCGCGACCGTTACGTGAGCTGGAAGCGCCCTTTTTGTGTGCCATGTCGCCTCGCCTCCTACTTGATTCCGGTGACCTTCAGGACCGTCAGCTGCTGACGGTGGCCCTGACGCTTGTGGTAGCCGGTCTTGTTCTTGAACTTGTGGATGCGGATCTTCGGGCCCTTGGTGTGCTCGAGCACCTCGCCGGTGACCGCGACCTTGGCCAGCGCGGCCGCGTCGGAGGTGACGTTGGCGCCGTCGACGACCAGCGCAACCGGCAGCGACACCTTCGCGCCGGGCTCGGAGTCGAGCTTCTCGACCTTGACGACGTCACCTACGGCAACTTTGTACTGCTTACCGCCGGTCTTGACGATTGCGTAGCTCGCCATGGTTACGTCTACCTCTGTTCTGGTTCTTGCGGGCGTCGCGCAGCGTTAACGAGCGCGGGCTGGTCGGGGGATGTCGGTCATGCTCCGGTCAACGGGCCTGACGACAACTGGTCCAGGGTACGTGACCAGCGGCTACAGGGTCAAACCGGCCGATCCCGGCCTCCCTGCGACGGGGCGGTTCGTGCAGCGAACCGAGGACGAGCAGGGCAAATCATCCCGCCCTGCGACGATGCGGTTCGTGCAGCGAACCGAGGAGAAGCAGGGCAAATCAGCTTCAGTGCGTCGGTGGACCTGCGGGTCGGGCTGCTGCTCGGCGCCGACGAGGCCGCGCCGGAACCTCAGCGACCTCCTGGTCCTCGTCCTCGTCATCGGCGTCGTCCTCGTCGTCGAGGTCGTCGTCCTCGTCGTCATCGGCGTCGTCCTCGTCATCGAGGTCGTCGTCCTCGTCGAGGTCGTCGTCATCGTCGTCGAGATCCACTTGGTCGGTGTCGTCTTCGTCGTCGTCACCGTCGTCGGTTTCGTCGTCGAAGTCGTCGTCCAGGTCGTCTTCGGCGCTCTCCTGCGGGCCCTGCTTACGCAACTGCTCGTCGGCTTCGGAATCGGCCCGGTCCTCGTCGGTTGCGTGCTCCGCGTCCTCGGTGTGCTCCGACTCGTCGTCATGGTGGCCGCCGTTGGCTGCGGCCATCGCCTTGAACATCGGGTGCTCGCCGGGCGCATGGGCGGGCACGGTGGCGACGACCTGCTCCTCGGTCTTGCCTTTCTTGGACCGTCGACCCCGGCGGCTGCCGGACTCGGACTTGCGCCCAATGGCCGGCGCCGAGTCGACGGGGTCGGCATGCAGCATGATGCCCCGGCCGCTGCAGTGCGGGCAGGTCGTGGAGAAGGCCTCGATCAGGCCGGTGCCCAGCCGCTTACGGGTGAGCTGGACCAAACCCAGCGAGGTCACCTCCGAGACCTGGTGCCGGGTCCGATCGCGGGCCAGCGCTTCGGTCAGCCGCCGCAACACCAGGTCGCGGTTGGATTCGAGGACCATGTCGATGAAGTCGATGACGACGATCCCGCCGATGTCGCGCAACCGCAGCTGACGGACCGTCTCCTCGGCCGCCTCGAGGTTGTTCTTGGTGACGGTCTGCTCGAGGTTGCCCCCGGAGCCGGTGAACTTGCCGGTGTTGACGTCGACGATGGTCATCGCCTCGGTCCGGTCGATCACCAGCGTGCCCCCGGAGGGCAGCCACACCTTGCGGTCCATCGCCTTGGCGAGCTGCTCGTCGATGCGGTGCACGGCGAACACGTCGGGCCCCTCATCGCTGGGCGGCTCGTATTTGTTCAGCTTCGAAACCAGTTCGGGCGCAACCGAACTCACATAGTCGTTGATGGTCTTCCAGGCGTCCTCGCCGGACACCACGAGCTTGGCGAAGTCCTCGTTGAACAAGTCGCGGATGACCTTGACCAACACGTCGGGCTCTTCGTAGAGCGCCACCGCGGCGCCGGCCGCCTTCTCCTTGGTCTCGGTCGCTCGCGCGGCGATCTCGTTCCAGCGTTCCTGCAGTCGAGTGACGTCGGCGCGGATGTCCTCTTCTTTGACACCCTCGGACGCGGTCCGGATGATCACCCCCGCGTCGGACGGGACGACCTCTTTGAGGATCTCCTTGAGCCGCTGGCGCTCGGTGTCAGGCAGCTTGCGGCTGATGCCGGTGGACGAAGCGCCGGGCACGTAGACCAGGTAGCGACCGGCCAGCGACACCTGCGTGGTCAGCCGGGCCCCCTTATGGCCCACCGGGTCCTTGCTGACCTGAACGACCACGTAGTCGCCGGGCTTGAGCGCCTGCTCGATTTTGCGGTTGGACCCGCCCAGGCCCGCGGCCTCCCAGTTCACCTCGCCGGCGTAGAGCACGCCGTTGCGGCCGCGGCCGATGTCGACGAACGCCGCCTCCATCGAAGGCAGCACGTTCTGCACGATGCCCAGATAGATGTTGCCGACCAGCGACGCCGATGCCGCCGAGGTGACGAAGTGTTCGACGACGATGCCGTCTTCGAGCACGGCGATCTGGGTGTAGCGGCTGCCGGGGTGCGGCGGCTCGGTGCGGACCTTGTCGCGGACGACCATGACCCGCTCGACAGCCTCGCGGCGGGCCAGGAACTCGGCTTCGGTCAGGACCGGCGGGCGGCGGCGTCCGGCGTCGCGGCCGTCGCGGCGGCGCTGACGCTTGGCTTCGAGACGGGTGGAACCGTCGATACCCTGAATCTCGTTGTTGCTGGAGTCAGGCTTGTTCTTGGCACGCGGAGCCCGCTCGTGCACGACCGTGTTCGGCGGGTCGTCTGGCGACGGCGTGTCGGCTTCAGCGTCGTCGCCGGAGCCGGACTTGCGCCGACGGCGGCGTCGACGACGCTTGGTGGCCCCGTCACCTGCACCGTTGTCGTCGTCGGTGGAGTCGGAGTCGTCGGTGTCGTCGTCAGAGTCGTCATCGGACTCGGCGTCGTCGTCGGCCGCCTTGTCGGATTTGGGCCCGTCGCCGGAGCCGTTCTCAGAGCCGTTCTGCTCTCCACGGCCACGACCTCGCCCACGGCGCCCCCGACGGCGGCGGCGATTGGCTGGACGGTCGGCCTGGTCGTCGTCGCTTTCAGCATCGCCGTCGAAGTCGTCGTCGTCATCGTCGTCGTCGTCCGAGGCGGTGGACTCGTCGGACTTCTCCGGAACCTCAACCCGCGCGACGGGCTGCGGCGCCACGAACAACGGCATGTATTCGGGCCGCTCTACCGGCGGGGTCTCCAGCAGCAGTCGCGACTCTGGTTCCTCCGCCTCGGCGTTGGCATCCGCCGCCACCACGGTCGCGCCGACCGGCGCCGGCGCGTTGGCCAGCAGGTCGCGGACGCGGACCGCGTCGACTCGTTCCACGGTGGAATGAGCGCTGCGGACCCGCCCGTCGAGTTCGGTGAGTGCGTCGAGCACCTTGCGGCTGGTCGTTCCCAGCACTCGGGCCAGGGAGTGGACCCTCAACCGTTCTGGCAGCTCCTCGCCCTGCGACGACGCTTCGGGAACTTCTGAGAATGGGCCACCGTCTATCACGAATTCTCCTCTAGCCCCCGGGCGCGTCGTGTCGACGCGGCCACGCGAGGGCTTCACTATGTGCCCGGGTCACTTTCTCCCGGGCTTGTAATGGTCTTGCCCCGAGCAGTTCGGGTCGAACACACTCGGTGCCGGTCTGAATGATGGCTGGACAGCCGCGCCGCGAATCGCGGTGGTCGCGCTTGCCGAAGTCTTCATTCGGGCTTCCGTCGACATTCCAAAGCCGGTCCGGCGACGTTCACCCGTCTATCAGTATCCCATACCGCTGCAGCGGGCTGGACCAAGTGCGCCGACCCGTTATCTAAGCCTTATCGAACCAGAGCGCGATTTCACGCTCTGCTGACTCCGGCGAATCGGAGCCGTGCACCAGGTTGTACTGCGTTTCGAGCCCGAAATCGCCGCGGATGGTGCCGGGCAGGGCCTTCTCGACCGGATCGGTCCCGCCCGCCAGCTGCCGGATCGCGACAATTGCCCGCGGACCTTCGATGATCGCCGCTACCAGCGGCGATGAGGTGATGAACTCGACCAGCGAGCCGAAGAACGGCTTGCCGTCGTGCTCGGCGTAGTGGCGTTTGGCCAGCTCCTCGCTGACGGTCCGCAATTCCAGCGCTGCAATGGTCAAGCCCTTGCGCTCGACACGGCCGAGGATCTCGCCGACCAGGCGACGTTCGACACCATCGGGCTTGATCAACAGCAGGGTCCGCTCGCTCATCGGGAGCTGCTCCTCCTGTCCCTTTCGGATCGCACTGCCCTGCTTATCGTCGACAGCTCGCTCATCGGGAGCTGCTCCTCCTCATCGCTTCGCTCTGCATCGTCGACCGCTCGGTCACGGCGCACAGCGTAGCCGATCAGTCCGGGTGCCCGTCCTGACCAGGGAGCAGCCCGAGGCGCTCTCGACGCAGAACCTCCCACCGCACGTAGAAGATCAGCGCCCACACCACGGCAAAGATCAGGCCGATGACCCCGATGCCCGGGTAGATGGCAAAGCCGGCGACGGCGATCAGCTGCGCGCCGAGGTCGGCCCAGATGGCCCAGGAGCGGCCCTGCAGCCCCGCCAGGACGACCAGCAGCGCCGTCAAACCCAGCAGGTAGGTCAACGCGACGGCGGTCAGGCCGCCGCCGACCGCCCCGACCACCGGCAAAGCCAGCAGCACGACGATCGCTTCGAGGAATAGCGTGCCGGCGGTGACGCCGCGAAAGCTCTTCCACGGATCCGGTTTTGGCGTTTGTGACGGCTGGGCGGTCACGCGGGATCACGCCCGAACAAAGAGCGGGCAGCCCCGGCGGTGACCACCGAACCCGTAATGACGATGCCGGTTCCCGAGAACGACTCGCCTTCGGCGTCGGCCTCGTCGACGAGCGCGGTGGCGGCGTCGATGGCATCGCGCAGGTTCTCTGCGGTGACCACCCGGTCGGGCCCGAAATACTGCTGGGCCGTCAATGCCAGCGTCTCGACGTCCAGCGCACGCGGAGACCCGTTGTGCGTCACCACAATCTGGTCAAAAACCGGCTCGAGCGTTGCCAGGATGCCGCCGACGTCCTTGTCCCCCATCACGCTCACCACGCCGACCAGGAACCGGAAGTCGAACTCCTCGGCCAGCGACTGGGCGAGCGCGGCCGCGCCCGCCGGGTTGTGCGCGGCGTCGACGAACACCGTTGGGGCGCTGCGCATCCGCTCGAGTCGCCCGGGGCTGGCCACCGCGGCGAAACCCGCTCGCACCGCGTCGATGTCGAGCTGGCGGTTCGCGCCGGCACCGAAGAACGCCTCGACCGCGGCGAGTGCGATCGCCGCGTTGTGGGCCTGGTGTTCGCCGTGCAGCGGCAGGAACACGTCCGAGTAGACCCCGCCCAGGCCCTGCAGCTCGAGCAGCTGGCCACCGATCGCGACCTGGCGGCTCAACACCGCGAACTCCGAATCCTCGCGCGCCACAGCGGCATCGGCTCGCACGCTCTGGGCCAGCACGACCTCCATGGCCTCGGGCACCTGACGCCCGATGACCGCAACCGTGTCCGGCGCGCCGTCCTCGGCGCGGTGGATGATGCCGGCCTTCTCACCCGCGATGCCGGCGATGTCGTCGCCGAGATACTCGACATGGTCGACGCTGATCGGGGTGATCACCGCGACCGGCGCGTTGACCACATTCGTGGCGTCCCAGCGTCCGCCCAAACCCACTTCGATCACCGCCACCTCGATCGGGGCATCGGCGAACGCGGCAAACGCCATCGCGGTGAGCACCTCGAACTTGCTCATCGCGGGGCCTCCGTTGGCCTGAGACTGCTGGTCGATCATCTGCACAAACGGTTCGAGTTCGGTGTAGGTCGACACGTAAGTCGCTGGGCTGATGGGCTTTCCGTCGATCGCGATGCGTTCGACCGCGGACTGCAGGTGCGGGCTGGTGGTACGTCCGGTGCGTCGCTGCAGGGCGGTCAGCAATGCGTCGACCATCCGGGCCACCGAGGTTTTGCCGTTGGTGCCGGCGATGTGGATCGAGGGATAGCTGCGCTGCGGCGACCCGAGCAGATCCATCAGCGCCGAAATGCGGTCCAGGCTGGGCTCGATCTTGGTTTCCGGCCAGCGCTGGTCGAGTAGGTGCTCGACCTGGAGCAGCGCCGCGATCTCGTCGGGGGTCGGTACCGCCTCGACAGGCTGCGGGTCGTCGCCGTCGTAGTCCGGATCCGGCTCCAAAGTCACGCGAGCCCGTCCAACCTGGCCTTGATACGTTCGGTTTCCTCGCGCGCGACCCGCTGGCGCTCGCGTTGCTTCTCGACCTCCGCCTCAGGGGCTTTGGCCATAAAATTGGGATTGCCCAATTTCTTTGTGGTGGTGTCCAATTCCTTCTGCGCGGCGGCCAGAGCCTTTTCCAGGCGGCGCCGCTCGGCGGCCACGTCGATCGTGCCGGAGGTGTCGAGTTCGACGACGACGATGCCGCCCTTGAGCCCGACCTCCAACGACGCCGACGGGTTGAAATCCGCTGCGGGCTCGTTCAGCCACGCCAGCGCCGTGACGGCGCCGATCTGGCTGCTCAGGTCGGCGGAGTCGATGCCCGACAGTCGCGCCGGCACTTTCTGCCGGTCGGCCAGCCCTTGGTCGCTACGGAAGCGGCGAATCTCGGTGACCAACTTCTGCATATCGGTGATCCGTTGCTCGGCAACCGGATCCAAGGCAATACCGGATGACTGCGGCCATTCGGCGATCACCAGGGACTCGCCGCCAGTGAGCTTCTTCCACAGCGTCTCGGTGACGAACGGGATGACCGGGTGCAGCAGCTTGAGCAAAGCGTCCAGCACGAAGGCCAGCACGGCGGTGGTGTGCTCGTCCGCGGCCGACAATTGCACCTTGGCCAACTCGAGATACCAGTCGCAGAACTCGTCCCACGCGAAGTGATAGAGCGACTCGCAGGCTCGGCTGAACTCGTAGGCGTCGAACGCCGAATCCACCTCGGTGCGAACCTCTTCGAGCCGGCCCAGGATCCAGCGGTCGGCGTCGGTGAGCTCGTCGAGGCCCGGTAGCGGCGCCGGTGCGGCGCCGTTCATCATCGCGAACCGGGTGGCGTTGAAGAGCTTGGTCGCGAAGTTACGCGACGCCCGGGCGGCATCCTCGCCGATCGACAGGTCACCGCCGGGGCTGGCACCACGGGCCAACGTGAAGCGCAGCGCGTCCACCCCGAACGTCTGGACCCAGTCCAGCGGGTCGATGCCGTTGCCCTTGGACTTGCTCATCTTGCGGCCGAACTCGTCGCGGATCAGGCCGTGCAGGAACACATTCTGAAACGGCACCTGCGGGCCGCGTGCGCCGTCGAGCGTGATGACGTCGTCCCCGCCGACGAAGGTGCCGAACATCATCATCCGCGCCACCCAGAAGAAGATGATGTCGTAACCGGTCACCAAAACGGTTGTCGGATAGAACTTCTCGATCTCGGCGGTGCGGTCCGGCCAGCCCAGAGTGGAGAACGGCCACAGCGCCGACGAGAACCAGGTGTCGAGCACGTCGGGGTCCTGCTCCCAGCCTTCGGGCGGGGTCTCGTCCGGGCCGACGCACACCATCTGCCCGTCGGGACCGTGCCAGATTGGGATCCGATGTCCCCACCACAGCTGGCGGGAGATGCACCAGTCGTGCATGTTGTCCACCCAGCCGAACCAGCGCGGCTCGAGGCTCTTCGGGTGAATCACCGTGTCTCCGTTGCGCACAGCGTCGCTCGCGGCCTTGGCCAACGACTCCACCCTGACCCACCACTGCAGCGACAGCCGCGGCTCGATCGGCTCCCCGCTGCGCTCAGAGTGCCCGACGCTGTGCAGGTACGGCCGTTTCTCGGCGACGATACGGCCTTGCGCGGCCAACTCCTCGCGGACTTTGATGCGCGCGTCGAAGCGGTCCAGGCCGTCGAATTTCGTTCCGGTGTCGGCGATTCGGCCGCGGGTGTCGAGCATCGTCGGCATCGGCAGCTTGTGCCGCAAACCGATCTCGAAGTCGTTGGGGTCGTGCGCAGGCGTCACTTTGACCGCTCCCGTTCCGAACTCGGGATCGACGTGCGCGTCGGCCACGATCACGATGTCGCGGTCGATGAAGGGGTGCGGAAGGGTCTGGCCGACCAGGTCGCGGTACCGCTCGTCGTCGGGGTGCACCGCGATCGCGGTGTCGCCGAGCATGGTCTCGAGCCGGGTGGTGGCGACCACGATGTGCGGTTCGTCGTCGTTCATGGAGCCGTAGCGGAACGAAACCAGCTCGCCCTCGACGTCCTTGTAGTCGACCTCGATGTCGGAGATCGCGGTCTCGAGCACCGGCGACCAGTTGACCAGTCGCTCGGCACGGTAGATCAGGCCGGCCTCGTAGAGCTGTTTGAAGATCGTGCGGACCGCCCGCGACAGCCCTTCGTCCATCGTGAAACGGTCGCGGCTCCAGTCGACGCCGTCACCCAGCGCCCGCATCTGCCAGCCGATGTTGCCACCGGTCTCGCGCTTCCAGTCCCACACCTTTTCGACGAACAGTTCGCGGCCGAGGTCCTCTTTGCTCTTGCCGTCGGCGGCGAGCTGCTTTTCGACGGCGATCTGTACCGCGATGCCGGCGTGGTCCATCCCGGGCTGCCACAGCACCTCGTAACCCTGCATGCGCTTGCGTCGGGTCAGGGCGTCCATCAGCGTGTGGTCGAGCGCGTGACCCATGTGCAGGCTGCCGTTGACGTTCGGCGGCGGCAGCACGATCGAATACGGCGGCTTGTCACTGGTGGGGTCGGCGGTGAAATAGCCGGCGTCGACCCAACGCTGATAGATCTCGGCTTCTACTGCGCCCGGATCCCACGCCTTAGGCAGATCGTCTGCCCGCGAGTCAGCGGTGCGTTCTGGGCTTGTGGTCACGCGTCAAGTCTAGAAAGCCCCGAGGCGCGCGACGAACGCCGCCCGTCGCGGGCGGTTACTTCTTTCCGAACAGTCCACCGAGGATCTCGCCCGCCTTGGAGCCCAGCGCCTTGCCGAGCGCGGTGCCCAGCGATGCGTTGCCGCCGGCCACCTCGCCCAGAATGCTGCCCAGCACGTCGTTGAGCGCACCCCCGGATGACGCTTCCTTTTTGGTCGGGGCTTCCTTCTGGCCGAGCTGCTTACCGATATAGGCGAGCACGATCGGAGCCAGGATCGGCAGGAGCTGCTTGAGCAGGTCGCTGTTACCACCGCCGCCAGCCAAAGCGCTGGCGACCTGGGCGGCGTCGTTGCCGCCGAAGATCTTCGCGATGGCCTGCTGACCGTCGGACTCATCGACGTGATCCAGGCTCACGCCGCCGTCGAGCAGACCGCTGGCGGCGTGGTTGTCGGCCGCGGAAGCGATGTTGCCGGCGTGCTCGGGGTCCTGCGCGTTCTCCTGAAGGCCGCCGACGAGCACCGGCACCAGCAGTCGCACCGCCTGGTCCACGTCCTTTTCGTCGGCGCCGATCTTGCTGGCGATGTCACTCGTCGGAATCTGGGACAGCAGATCTTCAAGACCAGACATGGACCCGTCCACCTAACGTCGCTTCCAGTGGTGTGATTCTGCCGATGACACTAGCCCAGCCGATCTTGTTCGACAGGAGTTCTTTTCAGGCAAGATCGATCAGCGGTGCATCAACCGGGCGGTCTCGAGGGAAACCTCCGCGGCCGGCAATCGGGCCATCAGCGCATCGCCCATCGCGGCCGCCGGGGTCAGCACTCCGCGCAGATCCGACAGCGCGTCACGGTCTTGGGCCAGGGCCAGACCACTTTCTCCCAACAGCACCGCGGTGGCCTTGTAGCCGGGGTCACCCTTCTGCGACATGGTGGCGACGTAGCGCGCGCCGGAGGTGGTCGTCGTATAAGTCTCGACTTTGTAGAAGCCGCGCTCGCGGACCGCTTCGCTCGGCCCAGTGCCTGGTTTGGGAAGCGCCCGATCCACCAGTTTGCGCGGCAGTAGGCGGAAATAGCGACTACCCAGTGCTGACGCCGCATTGCTCACGCCGGTGATCACAGCCGAGACGACCGGCGCCGCGAAGGACGACCCGACGCTCATGTGCTCGCTGTAGCGAAACCGCCTACCGTAGGCGTAGTCCTGTAACGCGTTGCTGCGCCGAACAATTCGGGTATTCGGCCCTGCCATCATGAAGGCCGCCGTGTACAGGCCGGTCAGCTCCGGCGCGATCTGACCGCCACGGCGTCGACGCAGATCCGGTTGCGGGCCGAGTTCGGGCTCCGCGCCCCGGTCCGGGCTGAGGGTGTACGGATCGGCGAATTGCCGGCGTGCATCGGGATCCCTCGACACCGCGTCGAACACCTCCACCCCTGATGCGATAGTGCCGCCGGACAGGCCACCGGAGAGCGACCGCACGACGAAGTCGGTGTCGGTCAATTCACCGCTGCCGTCTGCGAGAGCGCGTCGGTGGAGCGCGTAAACCGTGAGATCCGAAGGCACGGAGTCGAACCCGCACGCGTGCACGATGCGGGCGCCGGTGTCCTGAGCCTGCTTGTGGTAGAGGTCGATGCTGTCGCGGATGAACGGCGGTTCGCCGGTCAGGTCGGCGTAGTCGGTGCCCGCCGCCGCGCAGGCAGCCACCAGTGGCAGGCCGTACCTGCTGTAGGGCCCGACGGTGGTGATCACCACCTGCGTCCGCTCGGCCATGGCGTCCAGCGTCTTCGGCGACGAGGCATCGGCGGTCAGCAGCTGCCACGACTGCGCCGACGGCCCCAGCGTGTCGCGGATCGCCCGCAACCGATCGGTCGACCGGCCGGCCAGCGCGATGCGCGCGCTGCCGCCGGCCCGGGCCAGGTATTCGGCCGTCAGCTTGCCGACGAAGCCGGTCGCGCCGTAGAGGACGATGTCGTATTCGCGCGTCGCAGTCACGCGCGCGACGCTACTCCGAGCGCCCCGGGCCAATCCACGCGTTCCCCCAGCACGTGCTCAGCAAGGAACGCCAGCACCGTTTCGTACCAGATCTTGGCGTGCTGCGGCGCGAGCACCCAGTGGTCCTCGGACGGGAAATACAGAAATCGATGCGGGCTGCTGCCGTCCTCACCGGCCGGCAGCGCCGATGAGTCCAACAACTCGTACCAGAGCCGAAGACCCTCACCGATCGGCACGCGATAATCCTTGTCGCCGTGGATAACCAGCATCGGGGTGCGGATGTTGCCTACGAAACGGTGCGGCGAATTGGCCGCGGTCATCTCCGGCGTCATCTCGCGTCGCCAGTAGTAGGCGGTGTCGGTGGTCGGACCGAACTGGTCGAGCGCCCACAAACTGGCATGGGTCACGATCGCGGCGAACCGGTCGGTGTGGCCCGCGATCCAGTTCGCCATGTATCCGCCGAAGGAGCCGCCCATCGCGGCGGTTCGGGTCGCGTCGATGCGGGGGTGCGCGCAGGCCGCGTCGGTCGCGGCCATCAGATCGTCGAAAGGCGGTCCGCCCCAAGCGCCCCAACCGCGCTGGATGAAGTCCTGCCCGTAACCGGTCGACAGTGCCGGATCGGGCAGCAGCACCGCGTAGCCCTTCGCCGCCATCAGCCACGGGTTCCAGCGCCAGGCCCAGCCGTTCCAGCTGCCAAGCGGCCCGCCGTGTACCCATAACAGCAGTGGAGCGCGCGCCTCGCCTTCGGGCAGCACCAGCCACGACCGCACCGTGGTGCCGTCGGCAGCTTTCGTGGACATCTCGGTCAATGTGCCCGGCAGCGCGGGCAATTCGAGGCACGGAAGCGTCGTGACGGTGCCGTCGGGGTCGATGCGCACCGGGTGTGGCGGTGCGGCATAGGAACTCCGCAACGCGTACAGCACCCCGTCGGGTGCGGTGACGACGTCGCTGTAACCGAAATCGTCGTCGGTGAGTTGCGTGACGGTCGCTTCCTGGACGTCCACGCGGAAGATCGGCGCGCGGCCGTTCTGGTCAGCGGTGACGACCAGCGTCGCGCCGTCGCCAGACCAGGCGATAGAACTCGGCCGCCGGTCCCATTCTTCGGCCAGGGTCCGCGGAGCATCACCAAATTCCATGTGCTGCAATGTCATTCGTGGGGCCCGGTGTGGGGTGGTGATGGTCTCGCGGGTAAACGCGACACTCGAGCCGTCGGGCGCGATCGCGGGATGGTCCAGGTTGGCGTCAGGATCGTCGGCGATCACACTTCGCTGCCCGGAGGCCAACTCGATCCTCATCAGCACCGACCGCTGGGTGGGCCCGGGCCCACTGAGCTGCCACGTCGTGACGAGGAAGGCGCCGTCGGCGCTGATGTCGAAATCGGCGTCTCCGAAGCCGGCGGCCAGCAGAGCGGCACCCGGATGCGGCGTCAGGTCACGTAATCCCTTGGCGTCGAGGAGATGCGGCTCACCCGGCCCGACGTCGGCGTTCCAGAACCGCACCGGGTAGTCGGTGTGCAAAATCGCGGTGATCTTGCCGTCTTTGCGTAGGTCGCGCAACCGGCGATCCTCGTCGACATCGGCCGCCGCCGGTAACATCGCCGCGCTGATCACCGTGGTATCGGCGCCGCGTGCGGTGCGTACGGCGCTGACGCCCCCGGGCGCGCTCGACACCTCGACGGCCTCGCCGCCCCCAGCCGGCAGCCGCCAGAGCGATGCGGGCGGCTTGCTGTCGTCATCGGTCGGCCGCGACGACAGGAACAGCAGGTCGCCGTCGGTCGTGAACGTCGGCGCCGACTCACCGTTGGCGCTGCGGGTCATCCGCCGGGCCGGGCGCCGGCCGCCGGGGTCGAGCTCCCACACGGCGCTGACGTACTCGTTCCGCTTGTCGTTGAGCTCGGCCACCGTCGTCACCAACCGCGAGCCGTCCGCCGAAAGGGCGAGACCGGAGACGCGCGGGAGTGCTACGTAGTCGTCGAGATTGTCGAACGGCGATGAGGTCATCCGTCGTTGGTAACACAGGCTGCGTCAGCCGGCCCAGACGTCCTCGACGTAGTGGTCGGATTCAACGAGGCTGCTCAGCCAGTCGTGGGCGTGGCTGTCGTCGGCGCCCGTGCGCGCCCGATAGATGTCCAAGAACGACCTTCGCACGGCCGGCGCCATGCGGGCGCCGTCACCGCACACGTAGACGTGGGCGTCTTTGGCTGGATCGCCCAGCAGGTCCCACACTTCGTCGGCGTCCGCGGCGATCCTGTCTTGCACATAGCGAACCCCGTCGTGCGGCGCACGGGAGAACGCGGGTCGCATTCGCACGATGCCCAGCGCTTCGGCCTGCTCGAACCGGTCACGGAAGATGTAGTCGACGTCCGGGTCACGGACTCCGAAAAAGCAGAGCGCCGGCTGCACCGGAGCCCCGGCGCGTTGCGCGGCGAGCCGGTCACCAAGGAAACCGAGAAACGGCGCGACGCCGGTGCCGGCGCTGACCAGGATCACAATCTTGGCCGGATCGGCACCGGCGCGAAACGCCTGCCGGGCGGGGTCAATCCGGGCCCGGATCACCTGTCCGGGTCGGACTGTCGCGAGATAGTTGGACGCGACGCCCTTGAATAGACCGTGCCCGGACCGGGCCGGCGCGTCGAGCACGCTGACAACCAGCCCCACCGTGCGCGGTGACAGCATCGACGAGGAGGCGATCGAATAGTGCCTCGGCACCATCGGATCGAGTAACTCAAGCAGTTCGGCACCGGTAAGGACACATTCCGGGCAGTCTTCGAGGCACTCCAATACGCTCAGCGGACAGCCGTCCGGTGCCTCGGACAGTTCGGTCAGCCGCCGACGCTGCTCAGGATTGGTGTTGGCGGCGGCGAGGCTGCGTAATTGGCTGCTGGTCACCGGTTTTCGCAATTCGACGAAGTGGGTGAGCAGTTCCCGTGCGCTGACCTCCCGGTCCAGCGCGATGAGCCGTCGCGAGCTGCGCCGCGGGTTGATCGACAGCCGCAGTTCGGCGTCGATGCCGAGCTGAGCCAATACCGCATCGACCACCTCGGGCGGGTTGTCGGCCATCACCGTCAGATGGTCGCCGGTCTGATAGTCGACGCCCTCGGGAAGATCCACGCGGACATTGGCTTTCGCCTGACCCAGCCCCGGTGCAACCAACTGGGTGTTCTCGACGACGGTCATCGCGATCACCGACGACCGAGCGTCCATCGCCGCCGTCACCGGGCCGATAATTCTGCGTAGCTCGTACAGCGGCTCGGCCGCATCCGTGACCGGGGCAGCGTTGGGGTCGCCGAAGAGTTCCGCCAGCGACGCCCACAGCCCAGCGGCGAACCCCTCGACCGAACCGACCAGGTCGCCCGAGGTATCGGCAGCTGCCCGCGGGACCAATCGATGGGCTCCCAACTCGCCCAGCCGCTCGTCGATGCGCTGAGGAATCACCTGGTAAGTGTCGGCCCAGTTGTGGTCACCGACGCCGAGCACCGCCACATTGGGCGCCGGATGCAGCCTGGTATTCGCGTCGAGCAACCAGGCGAGGAAGGCACGCGCATCGTCTGTCGGTTGCCCGTTGTAGGACGACGCGATGATCACGACGGCTTCGGCTTCGGGAAATCCACCGGCGGCTTCATCGAGAGGAGACACCGTGGCCACGCAACCGAGAGCCGTTGCATCGTCGGCGAATTGCCGGGCCAAGGCCCGACAGGTGCCGAGGTTGGAGCCGTGCAGAACGGCCAGCCTGGTCCCGGCCGATATCGCGGTGGGGCGTTGCGCCGCGTCCTGCGCGGCCGGGTTCTCGGTGTGACGGATGTCGGCCCGTCGGTCCTGCGGTGTACGCCGGATCAGGTCGAGCCGGAATCCGACCGGCCGACGACTGGTCGGTGACTCCCATTGCGGGACATAGTGATACGTGTCGATCAGACGGTAGCGATGAACCAGTCTGGACAGCGCTAAGGCTGCTTCGTGCAGTGCGAATTGGCGGCCGATGCACGACCGGGCACCTGATCCGAAGGGCTTGAACAATGCGGCCGGCCGAGAAGAGCTGCGTTCGGCAGCGAAGCGGCCGGGGTCGAAGAATTCGACGTTGTCGCCCCAGCCCGGCTGTCGGTGCAGCGCGCCGGTGAGTACGGTGACCGCTTCACCGCGCTGGACCGGATAGGTGTCGCCGATAACGGTGTCTTCCAGAGCCATTCGATCGAAGTGCAGCACCGGCGGGGAGAGCCGCAGAGTTTCCTCGATGACTTGTCGTAGATAGGTCATCTTGCCGATGTCGTCGTAGCTCGGCAGATAGTCGTCGTCGACGCCGAACACGCTATCGACTTCGGCGCGCACCTGATGCAGCACGGCCGGATCGCTGACGATGTTGTACAGCGCGTTCGGCATCAACTCCGACGTGGTGAGCTGACCCGCGATCAGAAACGTCAGAATCTGGTTGTGCACGTTTGCCGTCGGCAATACCGGTTCGCCGTTCGAGTCCTGTTGCAGCATCAACGTCAACAGGTCGTCGAACTCGCTTTCACCCGACCGGTGCTCGGCAATCAGCCCGTCGATGAACTCGTGCAACTTGGCCGATTCCGCTTGGAACGCCGGTGTCGCTGCGCCAGAACCCAACTCCCCCAACGCCGTGGTGAAACTCTGCGGTATCGGGGCCAGGCCGGGGTAGTCGAACGACTGAAAACGCGAACCGAATCCGGCCAGCGCAACCGTGTCCATCGCCAACTTCTGCAGGTCGGTCGACACATCCACGGCCGCGCGCCCGACGCTGGCATCCCATCGTTCGATCAGTAGGCAGTTGATGTCCAGCATCGCCGCGTGGTAGGCGCGCAGGCCCGCATAGCTGAAGCCCGGCATCAGGACATCGTGGGCGGCTTCCCAATTCGGTTCGCCGTGGTACGCCGTGAAAAGGCCGTCGCCTGCCAGCGGTCGGACCCGGGCAAGAGTGGCCGTGAGGTTCTTGGCGAATCGGCTCTCGTCGCACAACTCGGCGACCAGTTCCGGAGAGCACACATAGAGCTTTTTGAAGCCGCCGTTGAAATCGGCGTAGAAGATCGGGCCGTGCA
Source organism: Mycobacterium paraterrae (assembly GCF_022430545.2). Lineage (NCBI taxonomy): Bacteria > Bacillati > Actinomycetota > Actinomycetes > Mycobacteriales > Mycobacteriaceae > Mycobacterium > Mycobacterium paraterrae. The sequence continues at coordinate 5,505,602 of NZ_CP092488.2, forward strand.
GCTCGCCCAGTAGGTCCACCGGCAGCGCGCGCGGCCGGCCGGCCAACTGGTCCGCGCCCGGCAGCGGTCCTTCCGCCGATGGGATGCCCGGCAGATCCGGCGGCTGCGAGACACGGAACTGGCTCACGCGGGCAGCATAAGTTTCGCGTCGACGTTTGGGTCGAGTTCCGCCGATGTCGACCAGGTCGCCTAACCGCGGCGAGACGCCAACGGCGGTGGCGGGCAAGAGCCCGGCCACCGCCGTTGAGCATCGGTGCTGTGGTCAGCCGCGACGGCCGCAGACCGGCCACGCGCCAATGCCCTGCGAGTGCAGGACGTTCTCGGCAACACGGATCTGCTCTTCGCGGCTCGCGCCGCTCGCCGATCCCGAGCCGCCATTGGCGTGCCAAGTACTCGGCGTGAACTGCAGGCCACCGGAGTAGCCGTTACCGGTACTGATCCCCCAGTTACCACCGGACTCGCACGCGGCGATCGCGTCCCAGTTGACGCTGTACGCCCTCTTCACCGGAGCCGGGGCTTCCTCGGGCTTCGGCGCAGGAGCGGCATCGGGCCCAGGAGCGTCAGGCGCGGGAGCCTCCGGAGCCGGCGGGGCGGGCGGGGCTTCGGGGGCGGGGGCCGGAGCCTCGGGAGCCGGCGCAGGCGGGGCATCCGGAGCCGGCGGGGCGGGCGGGGCTTCGGGGGCGGGGGCCGGAGCCTCGGGAGCCGGCGCAGGCGGGGCGTCCGGAGCCGGCGGCAGGTCGGCCGGGGCGGGAGCCGCGTCGGCGACCGGCGCTGCGTCAGCGGCCGGGGCCTCGGGAGCGGGCGGCGCAGGCGGAACAAAGCCAGCCAATTCGATTGGGGACGGCGCGCTCGGGGTAACCGCCTCGAAGTCGGCGGAGGCGATCGCGTTCGACAGCGTCAGCGGGGCAGAGGTCAGCACCGCAGTCAGCGCAGCCATGCGAAGCGTCTGGCGGACGTTCTTCAACATCAATCCTTTCGCGGGTGCGCGCGCCGAAGTAAGCCCAGCAGCGTGGGCTAAGTGCCGATCTCTCGGCGGTGGAGACTTCGAATCGCGCCGTCTCGTTCAGGCACGACAGCCGGGGCGCCAGCCAACACCGGGCGGTAGCCCGGCGGCCGCACGGAGGCGTCGTCGCGCTCCGTAGCCCCCGCTCACACGCGGGTCCGTGGTTTCGATTTTTCGTCGCCTTTTCAGGCCGCAACGGACCGTACGAGAAACGCGGTGCAGTCGTCATCTCGGGACACGCGGGCTTCGCCTTCGATCACGAATTGGTCACGGCGCGTTGGGTAGAGGGACTGCGCAGGTCATGCGCGGATTTGTCGGACCTGTCAGTTTTCCGGCGGGCAACGGCCGTGGTGAGTCAAATCACCACGTTTTTGTGAGCTGCGACACCGACTTTCGAGGGTTGAATCGACGGTAGGACCGACTTGTGGTCCCCTGTCACCGAATTGCGGAAAGTTGTCAAAGTCACACGTAAGCTCCGCGTGTCGCAAGCGATTTGGCATCGAAACGACCAAGAAAAACGCTCGAAGTCGGATGACCCGTCAGAACTGGTGCGCTACAGGCTATTTGCGGTACGGACGCCGGGGCAGAACGCTAAAGCGTTGTCAAGCAATAATTTTCAAAGCAGCGAGCGTCTGGACCTAAGCGGACGTGGCGCCGACAAGCGACCCGGCGCCGGTGGTCACCACGCGTTGCGTGTCGGCCCGTGTGATCAGCGCGGAAACGCCCCGTTCGCCGGCAGAAACGAGATCATCGACGATACTGGCCAATTCGGTTCGGTAGACCGCAGCCAGATAGTGGTTGGTGCCGTCCCACGGCAACACGATGTCGGCGTGAAGCGCTGCCGCGCGGGCGTGCAGCACGTCGATCACCTCGGGGTCGAGCAGCTCCGCGTCGACAGAGCACAGGAATGCGTACTGCGCACCGGCCTCGGCGGCGGCGCGCAGCCCTCGCCCAATCGCGGACAACTGCCCATGTCCACGCACGTCGTCGCGTACCAACTGCGCCGGAAGTTCAGGAAGCGACTGCCCCGGCGAGGTGACCACGAAGATGGGTTCGCAGCGTTGCGCCACGACGCTCACGACGTGTTCGACGGCGGTGACGCGCCCGTCACGAATGTGCTTCAGCGCCTTGGCGCGGCCCTCGTAGGGCGAAGCGCCCGCGGCCAACACCACGCCGGCGAGCGAGGCCGGCTTGCCCGTAGCGGTCATGTCAGTTCACAGTCCAGGTGTCGCGGCCGCGCAACAGCGATTGCAGAGCGGCACGGTCAGAAGGCTTCGATTCTTGCGCGGCCTGGATCTGTGACCGCGCAGCGTCATCATATGTGGGCCGGCTCACCTGACGGAAGATCCCCATCACGGTGTGCTCCAGGTTCTGCTGCGAAAGGCGCGACAGGGCGTAGGCGTATGCCGAATCGTCGGCGTGCGCGTCGTGCACGACGATCTCGCTGACGCTGACGTCGGCGGTCTTGGCTACCTCGAGGCCGAACCCGGAGCGCACAACGCAGTATTCGTCTGACGAACCGAACACGATCGGCTCGCCGTGGTGCACGTTGATCACCCGTTCCTCAGCACCCTCTTTGCGCAGTGCGTCGAACGAGCCGTCGTTGAAGATCGGGCAGTCCTGCAGGATCTCGACCAGCGCAGCGCCACGGTGCGCGGCAGCGGCCCGCAGCACCTCGGAGAGTCCCTTCCGGTCGGAATCCAGCGCGCGGCCAACGAAACTCGCCTCGGCGCCCAGCGCCAGCGAGACAGGGTTGAACGGCTCGTCGAGCGATCCCATCGGCGTCGACTTGGTGACTTTGCCGACCTCGGAGGTCGGCGAGTACTGACCTTTGGTCAAGCCGTAGATCCGGTTGTTGAACAACAGGATGGTCAGGTTGATGTTGCGGCGCAACGCATGGATCAGGTGGTTACCACCGATCGACAACGAGTCGCCGTCGCCGGTGACCACCCAGACGGACAGGTCTTCGCGCGAAAGCGCCAGACCCGTCGCGATCGCGGGCGCCCGGCCATGGATCGAGTGCAGCCCGTAAGTTTCCAGGTAGTACGGAAAGCGGCTCGAGCAGCCGATGCCGCTGACGAAGACGATGTTCTCACGCCGTAACCCCAACTCGGGCAGGAAGTTTCGCATCGTGTTGAGAATGACGTAGTCGCCGCAACCCGGACACCAGCGGACTTCTTGGTCGCTGGTGAAATCCTTGGCCTTCTGCGGCTGGTCGGTGGTGGGCACCAGGCCGTGCCCGGACAGCATGTCCGTCAGGCCCAGGTCTGTGCCGATCAGGTCGGTCATGTCAACTAGCTCCCTGCTCCCACCGTGGCCGCCGCAAGCCGCGCGACCATTGTCTTGTCTTGCTCGATTTCGGCCAGCGTCCCGCTCGCCGCCGCGCGGATAACCCGACCGATCTCGTCGGCCAGGAAAGACACACCCTGAACCTTGGTCACAGACTGAACGTCGACCAGGTACTTCCCGCGCAGCAACAACGCCAGCTGGCCCAGGTTCATCTCCGGGCAGACGACCTGCGGGTAGCGCCGCAGCACCTCGCCGAGGTTGGCCGGGAAGGGGCGCAGGTTACGCAGGTGCGCGTGGGCGACCTTGATGTCGTTGCGCCGCGCGCGACGGCACGCCTCACCGATCGGACCGTAAGAACTGCCCCAACCGATGAGCAGCAGTTCGGCATCGCCAGTGGGATCGTCGACCTCGAGGTCGGGCACCGAGATTCCGTCGATCTTGGCTTCACGCAACCGCACCATGAGGTCGTGGTTGGCCGGGTCATAGGAGATGGCGCCGGTGCCGTTGGCGGACTCCAGGCCGCCGATGCGATGCTCGAGCCCAGGCGTACCGGGAACGGCGAACATCCGGGCCAGCGTCTCCGGGTCACGGGCATACGGCTGGAACGGCTCGTCCGGGTTGGCGAAGGTGTGCTGAATCGGTTGCAGTTCATCGACATTCGGGATCCGCCAGGGCTCGGAGCCGTTGGCGATCGCGCCGTCGGAAAGAATCAGGACCGGAGTGTGATATCCGACCGCGATGCGCACGGCCTCCAGCGCGACGTCGAAGCAGTCCGACGGCGACCGCGGCGCCAGCACCGCCACCGGCGACTCGCCGTTGCGCCCGTAGAGCGCCTGCAACAAATCGGCCTGCTCGGTCTTGGTCGGCAGACCGGTCGATGGTCCACCGCGCTGCACATCGATCACGATCAGCGGGAGCTCGGTCATCACCGCCAGGCCCAAAGCTTCAGACTTCAGCGACAACCCCGGCCCCGACGTGCTCGTCACCCCGAGCGCGCCGCCGTAGGAAGCGCCAAGCGCGGCGCAGATACCGCTGATCTCGTCCTCGGCCTGGAAGGTCAGGACGTTGAAGTTCTTGTGCTTGGACAGCTCGTGCAAGATGTCCGAGGCCGGCGTGATCGGATAGCTGCCCAGCATGACCTGTAGGTCGGCCAGCTGACCGGCCGCGACGATGCCGTACGCCAGCGCGGTGTTGCCCGAGATCTGCCGGTACTCCCCCGGCGGCAACTTCGCCGGCGCCACTTCGTAAGTGACGGCGAAGGCCTCGGTGGTCTCGCCGTAGTTCCAGCCGGCCTTGAGTGCCAGAACGTTCGCCTCGGCGACATCGGGCTTGCGGCCGAACTTTTCGCGGATGAACCGCTCGCTGGACTCGAGCTCGCGGCCGTACATCCACGACAGCAGTCCCAGCGCGAACATGTTCTTGGCGCGCTGCCCGTCTTTCTTGGTGGCACCGATGACTTCGACGGCGCCGAGGGTCAGCGTGGTCATCGGGACGGCTTCGACCTTGTAGTCGGACAGCTCCCCGGTCTCCAGCGGATTGTTTTCGTAGCCGACCTTGGCCAAATTGCGCTTGGTGAACTCGTCGGAGTTGGCGATCACCAGCCCGCCGATCGGCAGGTCGATGATGTTGGCTTTCAGAGCCGCCGGGTTCATCGCGACCAACACGTCGGGCCGGTCGCCGGCGGTGAGGATGTCGTAGTCGGCGATCTGGATCTGGAACGACGAGACGCCCGGCAGGGTGCCCTGTGGCGCCCTGATCTCGGCCGGGTAGCTCGGCTGAGTGGCGAGATCATTACCGAACAGCGCTGCTTCGGAGGTGAAACGGTCGCCGGTGAGCTGCATACCGTCGCCGGAGTCGCCGGCGAAACGGATGACGATTTTCTCGAGTTTTTCTGGGCTTCTGCGCCCGGGGCGCGCCGTGTCGGCTCCGTTTCCGTTCGGACCCACGTCGCAGCCTCCCGTAGCTGTTCACCACTCCGGCAACGTGGCCGAAACCGAAGCGAATCGTCCGAGTACAGCCCCGACCGATTTTGATGTCACTGGCAGTACCGATTATTGCACTTCTCTTAGGGATTCACGGACAGTCGTCCATAGCTCCACGGTACAACTTGTCGAGCAAAACACGAGGTCAGACACACGCGGCAAATGCCAGCGATAGCTGGGTGTGGTGTTCGTCACTTTTTGACAGCCAAAAACTCTAAGAGTCGAAGTTACGCGTGAGTAACATTTGCCGGCGCGGCGTATCCCCCATTTGGGGGAGGCCGCCAGCCTGGGCTAACCCGGTTTTCGGACGGTCTCGGGTGCTGTTTCGGGCATGGCCGTGGCGTACAGCGCCAGCCCCGCGGCGGCGATGATTCCCAGCGAAACGAAAGCCGCGTGGTAGCCGGCGACCACCACGATCCACCCGGCAAGGATGTTCGACAGTGCGGCGCCCAGGCCCCACATGGTGGTCAACGCGCCGAGGCTGACGTTGAACCGCCCGGTGCCGTGCGTCAGATCCTGCACGACGAGCGGGAACAGGGCGCCGAATATGCCGGCGCCAACGCCGTCAAGCACCTGCACCCCCACCAGCCAGTACGGGTTATCGGACAGCGTGTACAGGAATCCCCGAGCGGTCAGGAATGCGAACCCGATCAGGAAGATCGGCTTTCGTCCCCACATATCGGCCTTCGCACCCGCCAGGTAGGCCATCGGAACCATCACTGCCTGCGCGGCCACCACGCACGATGCCATCAGCGCGGTGCCGACGTCTTTGTTCTGCAGCGCCAACACCTGCCCTACCAGCGGCAGCATCGCTGCGTTGGCCAGGTGGAAGACGACCATGGCTGCCGCGAAGACCAACAATCGGCGGTCGCGGAACAGCGCCGAGACGCCGGTGGGCTGCGGGTGGGCCTCGCCCGCAACATGATCCATCCCGCGGGCCAGGTCGTGGTCGATCGCTTCGCCCGGTATCCGCAGCGTCGCCACCACGCTCAGTGCCGCCATCGCCGCCAGCACCCAAAAGACGACCACCGGGCCGAAGCCGTAGGCCAGTCCGCCCGTGATGGCACCCGCGGTGGCGTTGCCGGCGTGGTTGAAGGACTCGTTCCGTCCGATCCGCCGCGAAAAGCGCCGGGCACCGACCACGCCCAGCGTGACCGCGGCCAGCGCGGGAGCGAACACCGACCCGGCAATTCCGGTCAGCGCCTGGAGCAGCGAAATCGCGGCGAAGTGCGGGAACAACGGCATGGCCAGCGTTCCGGCGGTGACCGTCGCGGCGCCGGCAACGATCAACGCCCGTTTGGCCGAGGTGCGGTCTACCAGTGCGCCGGCGGGTGTCTGGGCCGCGATCGCGGCGATGCCGCCGATTCCCATCACGAACCCGATCGACGCCTGGTCCCAGTGATGAGTCAGCAGCAGGTAGATCGACAGGTACGGGCCGAGGCCGTCGCGCACGTCAGCGAGAAAGAAGTTCGACAGGTCCAGCGCGCGAGAAACCCGGGCCGGCACCGCCTCAGCGGCATCGGAACTCAAGATCTAGCGAAACAGCGGAGCGGCTTAGGCGGTCTTGTCGCGGCGTTCGGTACGCGACGGCTTGCGCGGCACGATCGTCGGCAGCACGTTGTCCTGCACGGTCTCCTTGGTCACGACGACCTTGGCGACGTCGTCGCGGCTGGGGATGTCGTACATCACCGGCAGCAGGACTTCCTCCATGATCGCGCGCAGTCCGCGGGCACCGGTACCGCGGTGGATCGCCTGGTCGGCGATCGCCTCCAACGCGTCCTGGCTGAACTCCAGTTCGACGTTGTCCATCTCGAACAGCCGGGTGTACTGCTTCACCAGGGCGTTCTTCGGCTCGGACAGGATTTTGACCAGCGACTCCATGTCCAGGTTCGTCACCGACGCGACCACCGGCAGCCGCCCGATGAACTCGGGGATCAGCCCGTACTTGATCAAGTCCTCGGGCATGACCTCGGCGAAGTGGTCGGTGGTGTCGATCTCGGCCTTCGAGCGCACCTCGGCACCGAAGCCCAGCCCACGCTTGCCGACCCGGTCAGAGACGATCTTCTCGAGGCCGGCGAACGCGCCCGCCACGATGAACAGCACGTTGGTGGTGTCGATCTGGATGAACTCTTGGTGCGGGTGCTTGCGCCCGCCCTGCGGAGGAACCGAGGCTTGCGTGCCTTCCAGGATCTTCAACAACGCCTGCTGCACACCTTCGCCGGAGACGTCGCGGGTGATCGACGGGTTCTCGCTCTTGCGGGCGATCTTGTCGACCTCGTCGATGTAGATGATGCCGGTCTCGGCGCGCTTGACGTCGTAATCGGCGGCCTGGATCAGCTTGAGCAGAATGTTCTCGACGTCCTCACCCACGTAGCCGGCCTCGGTCAGCGCCGTGGCGTCGGCGATGGCGAACGGAACGTTGAGCATCTTGGCCAGCGTCTGGGCCAGGTAGGTCTTGCCGCAACCGGTGGGCCCCAGCATCAAGATGTTGGACTTGGTGAGCTCGACCGACTCGCTGGACCGCGACTCACGTCCCTTCTCACCGGCCTGGATGCGCTTGTAGTGGTTGTAGACCGCGACTGCCAGCGTCCGCTTGGCGGTGTCCTGGCCGATGACATAGCCCTCGAGGAAGTCCCGGATCTCGGCTGGTTTGGGCAGTTCGTCGAGTTTTACGTCGTCGGCGTCGGCGAGTTCCTCTTCGATGATCTCGTTGCACAGATCGATGCACTCATCGCAGATGTATACGCCTGGCCCCGCAATGAGCTTCTTGACTTGCTTTTGGCTCTTCCCGCAGAACGAGCACTTCAGCAGGTCACCGCCGTCTCCGATGCGCGCCATGGTGCTGGGGGCCTACTTCCTGTTCACCGTCGTGATCGTGCTATGTCGCGTGTACTGACCGACGCTACCCGCTTGCTCCATGGCGATGCGACCGATAGAGGTGAATCGCGTCAGTGATATTCGTGTTGTGCGCTGAGAACATATCGCCTCGGGTGGCCCTATGCTCGGCGGGCGCGCCGCCGTGTCGCGGCTGTTATGCGACTGAGAGGCCGACCGAGTTCGCCGGTCCCCCGCCGAACTGGGTCGGATGCGCCGCACTCGACGTTACCGTGCCGATCGACGCCCGTGGTTTCGCGACCGCCGTGAAGTAGGTTGCGCGGCAGCCGGTTAGGCGGTCGACGCGGAGAGCTTGCGGTACTCCAGGACGGTGTCGATGATCCCGTAGTCCTTCGCCTCTGGCGCGGTCAGGATCTTGTCCCGGTCGGTGTCCTTGCGAACTTGGCCCGGGTCCTTGTTGGTGTGGCGCGCCAGCGTCGTCTCCATCAGCGTGCGCATCCGCTCGATCTCGGCGGCCTGAATCTCCAGGTCGGAGAACTGCCCCTGGATCACGCCCGACAGCGACGGCTGGTGGATCAGCACTCGGGCGTTGGGCAGCGCCATCCGCTTGCCCGGCGTTCCGGCGGCCAGCAGCACCGCAGCGGCCGAGGCGGCCTGCCCCAGGCACACCGTCTGAATGTCGGCGCGCACGTACTGCATGGTGTCGTAGATCGCCATCAGCGAGGTGAAGCTGCCGCCGGGTGAGTTGATGTACATGGTGATGTCGCGGTCGGGATCCAACGACTCGAGGACCAGCAGCTGGGCCATGATGTCGTTGGCGGACGCGTCGTCGACCTGGACGCCGAGGAAGATGATGCGCTCCTCGAACAGCTTGTTGTACGGGTTCGACTCTTTGACACCCCAGCTGGAGTGCTCGACGAACGACGGCAGGATGTAGCGCGCCTGCGGCTGGATCTCGGGGTTCATTCTGCTTCTCCACTGATGTGAGCGGCGCGGGTGATGATGTGGTCGACGAAGCCGTATTCCAGCGCTTCCTGAGCCGTAAACCACCGGTCGCGGTCGGAGTCGGCCTCGATGCGTTCGATCGACTGGCCGGTGAACTCGGCGTTGAGCCGGAACATCTCTTTCTTGATGACGTGGAACTGCTCGGCCTGGATGGCGATGTCCGCTGCGCTACCCGTCACGCCACCCAGTGGCTGGTGCATCAGGATCCGCGCGTGCGGCAGCGCGTAGCGCTTGCCTTTGGTACCGGCCGCCAACAGGAACTCGCCCATCGATGCCGCCATGCCCATCGCATAGGTGGCGATGTCGCAGGGGGCCAGCACCATCGTGTCGTAGATCGCCATACCCGCACTGATCGATCCGCCGGGCGAGTTGATGTAGAGGTGGATGTCCTTGGTCGAGTCCTCCGCGGCCAGCAGCAGGATCTGTGCGCACAGCCGGTTGGCGATGTCGTCGTCGACCTGCGACCCCAGGAAGATGATGCGCTCGGAGAGCAATCGCTCGTAGACCGAGTCGGTGAGGTTCAGACCCAGCGCGCTGCCGCGCATTTCGTTCCCACGGCTCACTGTGGGTTACCTGCTTTCTTCATTTCCATATTCACCGACACTAACCAACCCGGGCTGCCCAGGACTCCCCGAAGCAGCCGCGTTCGCTCACAGCGTCACTCCGTGTCGCCCGAAGGCTCCTCCGACGACTCCGCATCTTGCCCGTCCTCGGCGTCTCGCGTCCCGAAGAACTCGGCGGTGTCGATCACGTTCCCGTCGGAGTCGGTGACCGTCGCCGCCTCAACCGCCGCCGCGATGGTCTTACCGCGACGCACGTCGGCGAACATCGCCGGCAACTGGTTCTGCTGCTGCAGGTAGCCGAGCAGTTCCTGCGGCTGAATGCCGTATTGCCGCGAGGTCGTCACCAGTCGCTCAGTCAGGTCGTCCTGGTCGACCTGGATGTCGAGGTCGTCGCCGAGCGCATCGAGCAACAGCTGAGTCTTGATGGCCTTCTCGGCCTCGGTGCGCGCGTCGGCGTCGAACTTCTCGCGCGTCGTGCCCTGCTTTTCGAGGGCTTCGGCGAGCTTGGCCTCGTCATGGTTCAGGCCGTGCAGCGCGTTGTGGATCGTGTTGTCCACCTGCGCCTGCACGATCGCTTCGGGCAACGGCATGTCGACGCCGTCGAGCAGCGCTTCGATCGCCGCAGTGCGAATCTGCTCGGCCTGCTGCACCCGCTTGACCCGGCTGACCTGTTCGGACAGGTTGGCCTTCAGCTCGTCGATGGTGTCGAATTCGCTTGCCAGCTGGGCGAATTCGTCGTCCGGCTCGGGCAATTCGCGCTCTTTGACCGTGTCGACGGTGACGGTGACTTCGGCCTCCTTACCTGCGTGTGGGCCGGCGGCCAACTCCGTGGTGAAGGTCTTCGACTCACCGGCCGACAATCCGACGAGCGCGTCGTCGAGTCCATCGATGAGCTGGCCGGAGCCGACCTCGTGCGACAGGCCCTTGGTGGACGCCTCGGGCACGTCCTCGCCGTCGATGGTGGCGGAGAGGTCGATGGAGACGAAGTCGCCGGTCTTGACGGGCCGGTCGACACCGGTCAGGGTGCCGAAACGGGCGCGCAGGCTCTGCAACTCGGCGTCGACGTCTTCGTCGCTGACCTTGACCGGGTCGACGGTGATCTTCAGCGCGCTGAGGTCGGGCAGGGTGAAGTCGGGCCGGACGTCGACTTCGGCGGTGAAGACCAGCTCCTCGCCGTAGACCTTCTTGGTGACGTCGATCTCGGGCTGGCCGAGCGGCCGGACGTCGACCTCGGTGACGGCCTGACCGTAGCGGCTCGGCAACGCTTCATTGATGACCTGGTCGAGGATCGCCTCCTTGCCGACGCGGGCCTCCAGCAACTTGGCGGGGGCCTTGCCGGGACGGAAGCCCGGGAGCCGGACCTGCTTGGCGAGCTCCTTGTAGGCCCGGTCGAAGTCTGGCTTCAGTTCCCCGAATGGCACCTCTACGTTGATGCGAACCCGGGTGGGGCTCAGCTGCTCGACGGTGCTCTTCACGGATGTGCTCCTTGCTTGTGCTGATGTGACGTGCCAGTCGGGGTGACAGGATTTGAACCTGCGGCCTTCCGCTCCCAAAGCGGATGCGCTACCAAGCTGCGCTACACCCCGCGGTGACCACGCGATCCTACGGCCACGGCTCGCCAGCCCTGTGTGCTGGTCTCATCAGCGGAACACCGGACGGCAACATTTGGATTTGATGTCCGCCGCGCCGTAAAGTCTCGCTCGACTCAATACATGCGGGCGTAGCTCAATGGTAGAGCCCTAGTCTTCCAAACTAGCTACGCGGGTTCGATTCCCGTCGCCCGCTCCACACGGACCAGCGCACCCTCGAGCAGGTCCTTCTTGCGCTGGTTGTATTCCTCCTCACTGAGCATTCCTTCGGCGTGCTGCCGGGCGATGGCGCGGATCGCGGCCACGACACCCGTGACGACCGGCCGCGGCGGCTTCGCCGCCGGTGCCGGCCCGTGGGCGACAGGTCTGGCGTCCTCATCGACCTTGGCGAGTGGCGGTCCGGCCATGGCCTGCCCCACCATGGCGGCTTCGACCTCTGCCGCCGCCGCCATGGGCGCTGCGGTGAGCGGGGTGGTGAGCGCGACGGCACGGACCTCGGGCTCCGCGACTGACCAACTCGATGGCACCGAGAGTTTCCCAACCATGCTCGCCTCGCCCAGACCGGCTGTTGCCGTCGGCGCGGACAGCATGCCGGCCGGAGGGTTGGGCAGCGTCGCCGGGAAGGGTTCGACACTCGCCGGCCCGGATTGCGGCCAGGCTTTCTCGCCGTTGTAGTGACTGAAGGTCTCGTCGTCCGGGATGCCCGACAGGGTGGTGAAGACAGACGGCGGAACTTCGGCGAATCCAGTGAGCACATCCACCGGCGCCAGCACGAGAAGGGCAGCGAGGTCGCCGGGCGAATTCACGAAGATCGCGATCAGGCTGGCCAGCACGCTGAGTTGTTCGCCCTGTGCCGGTGCTGCCAGTGCCGACAATGCCTGCGGCACAACTGAAATGACGCGAGGCGCGACATCCTCGGGAGTGCTGAACGGCGTCAGCACGGCCGCGGCGGCCGACGAGCCCGCGTAGTTGTACATGGCCACCGCGTCCTGAGCCCACATCTCGGCGTAGAGCGCCTCGGTGGCTGCGATCGCGGGGGTGTTCTGTCCCAACACGTTGGTTGCCACCAACGCCGCCAGCAGGCTGCGATTCGCGGCAACCACGGGTGGCGGCACGGTCGCCGCGAACGCCGCCTCGTAAGCGGCAGCAGCTGACCGCGCCTGAAAGGCGGAGTGCTCGGCTTGCCCCGCGGTGGCGGTGAGCCATCGGACATGACGTTCGGCGTTGATGCTCATCGCGTCCGATGATGGGCCCGACCAGGCCGTCTGGGTGAGTTCCGAAACCACTGACCGGTATCCGACCGCCGCCGTGTACAACTCGTCGGCCAGGGTGTCCCAGGCCTGCGAAGCGGCCAGCATCGGCCCCGGCCCCGGCCCGGTGTACATCCGAAGCGAGTTGATTTCCGGCGGGTAGATCCCGAAATCTATTGGCACGCTTACCTCTTTGAGACAACTGGCGCTGGGCGCTTCAAAGACCCAGCAGTCGCTTCTTCTGACGGAGGTACTCGTCGTTGGTCAGAAGTCCCTCGTCGACCAGCTTGGCGAACTCGCGGAGTTCAGCCGCTACGCCGGTCACCACCGCTCGGTGACCTTCCTGCGATGCGGTCTCGTCGTCGCCGGTGGTCGGACGTACGCCGAGGGCCGCACGTGCTCCCTGCGCGGCCTTGCCCGCCCCGGCGCCGACGGCGTCGGCCATGATTCGGCCGGCCATCCCGGCCAGTGCCATCTCGCCCAGGGTGCCGCCGAAGCCGACCTCTGCCGCGGGGACGGCAGCGGCGGCGACAGTCCCCGGCAGCGTGTACGCGACGGGGCGCACCTCCGGGGTGCCGGCAGCCCAGGTCGGCGGCACGGAGAGGCCGCCGATAACGCGGGCCTCGCTCACGCCGGCCTCGATGCTCCGCGCCGGCACCGTGCCCGCCGGCAAGTTGAGCAACGGCGCCGGGAACGGCTCGACGGGCGCCGGATCGGTGCTCGGATAGGGCTCCTCGCCGTTCCAGCCGCTGACGATCTCGTCGGTGTGAAGACCAACCCCGGTGCCGACGAGGGCGACCGGAAAACCGATGATCCCGACCACGTTGGCAGGTACGGCGACGAAAAGGGAGTAGAACGCGGGCACGGCCAACACCACGGTGAAGAAGTCCGCTACGAGCGCCAACAACTCCGCCTCGCCCGCGCTCGGCAGCGCGCTGGACGCGGCGGAAAAGGCCTGCTGGGCGGTGCCTTCGACGGCCCCGCTGAGCTCGCCGGCGGCCTGCTCGACCAAGCCGGTCGGGTTGGTGGTCTGCGGTGGCGGGTCGAACGGCGGCAACACCGTGGACGACGCCGACGAAGCGGCATAGCCGTACATCGCCTCCAAATCCTGGGCCCACATTTCCGCGTACTCGGCTTCGGTAGCCGCGATTGCCTGGCTGTTTTCACCAAGCAGGTTGGTCGCAACCAGCGTCAGCAGCTCGCTGCGGTTGGCTGCCACCATCGGCGGCGGGACCGTTGCCGACAACGCCGTTTGATAAGCGGCCGCCGCGGACTTGGCCTGCAGGCAACTGTGTTCGGCCCGCGCGGCGGTGACCCGCAACCAGGCCGCGTATGAGGATGAAGCCGCGCTCATCGACGCCGACGCCGCCCCCAACCACGAGCCGGTGGTGAGTTCCGTCGTGACTGCTTGATATGAATCCGCCGCCGAATGCAATTCGTCGGCGAGCGCACCCCACGCCCTGGCCGCGGCCAGTAGGGGTTCCGAACCGGCGCCGGTGTACATCCGGGCCGAGTTGATCTCCGGCGGACAGCTCACGAAATCCATGGCTCGTTACTCCTTCGGATCACCGCGGTTGGCACTGTCGTTCGGGCGCTGCCGGGGTTGTGGCGGGGCAGCACGACCGTGCGCGTGATATCGATGCCGGCGCACTCGCGGGCCATGAGCTCGAACCGGCTCACGCTAGATGCTGGCCCGCAAACTACGCCGAGGCGTGTTCCAAGGACGTGATGTCCTTGGACGGCTCAGCCACCTGTGCCCACAGCTCGATCAACTCGTCACGCTCATCAAGTGAAAGCGATTCGCAGTCAACATGTTCGAGTAATCGGCCAGCACCGAGAGCCGGCACCCGTCGCTGTTCATAGCCATCTGCTTGCGACGACGTTTCCGTGTAGATCCAGCTCACAGGCAACCTCATATTCCCGCCAACGACCGTGTGCGCAATGTCGCCGGGGAAAGCGAAAGCCGAGAACGAGGCATAAGAGCACCCTTGCAGGGGACCGCCGCCCCTGGGCTACCTCGTCCGCTACTTCAGGGGAACCTCATAAGTCGTGGTCGCGCGGGCGGGCCGTCTCCACGACGAGGGGGCGACGCGGCGCAGTGCAAGGTCGGGACGCGGTGTGCAGTCGATTACCCGACTTCGCCAAAAAAGATTTGAGAAATCACCGAGGTGTCCCGAGGAACCTCTGATGGCCAGCCACAACCGGCTGCAGCCAGCTGCTTTTTCTCGGAAGGACACCGTCATGACCGCAACACCTCGTCGCTTAAGCCGACGGGCCAGGATCACCCTCGTCGTCGCGGCGGCTTTGCTCATCGCCGGCGCCATCATGGCGAGCGTCACCGCTCTCATCGGCCATCAGTCGTCGAAGCCGCGTGCGGTGTCGTATGCGTCTCAGGTCCTGCTGCCGTTCACCGACCTCGCGATCCCGACCGGCATCGCGGTCGACAACGCGGGCAACACCTATGTCACCGACTACTTCAAGCACCAGGTGTGGAAGCTCGAGACGGGCGCGGCCGCTCCTACGTTGATGCCGTTCACCGACCTCAACAACCCCAACGGAGTGGCGGTCGACCCAGCGGGCAATCTTTACCTCACCGATGAGGGCAACAACCGAGTGCTGAAACTGGCGCCCGGCCAAACCAGCCCCACGACGCTGCCGTTCACCGGTCTGCACCGCCCCGGTGCTCTCGCGTTGGACTCGCGGGGCAACCTCTACGTCGCCGACTACTCCAACAATCGGGTAGTGGAGCTGGACGCCGGGGCGAACGCCGCCACCGCTATGCCGATCCCCGGCCTAAAGCATCCGCAGGGAGTGGCGGTGGACGGCGCCGGCAGCCTCTATGTGACCGACCGCGGCAACAACCGGGTGCTGAAGCTCACAGCGGGAGCAAGCGATCCCATCGTGTTGCCCTTCCCCGGAGTCGAAGAACCGCACGGTGTGGCAGTCGACGGCCGCGGCAATGTCTACGTCGCCGACAAACTTGGGCAGCAGGTGTGGATGCTGGCCCCGGGTTCGGACACTGCGACCGTGCTGCCGCGACGCACCGCCTTGGGCGGTGGCCCTGGCGGCCCGTTTGCGGTGGCGGTTGATGCTGCCGGGACCCTCTACTTCACCGACGCCAGCAACGGCGGGGTCTACAAGCTAAAGCCCGGGGCACAGCACCTCACCGTCTTGCCGTTCTCGAATATGGCCACCCCGAACGGGCTTGCGGTGTCCTCCGGCGGCGATATCTACCTCACCGATGACCGCCACGTGTCGAAGCTGGCGGCGGGAGCGAGTGCTCCGACCGTCGTGCCGTTCACCGGCATGAACATCGGCGACGGTGTAGCAGTCGACAAGGCGGGCAGCGTCTACGTGGCCGACCAGAACTACCACCGGGTGCTGATGCTTGAGCCCGGTGCCGATGACCCAAAGGTGCTGCCGTTCACCGACCTCGATCGCCCCGAAGGCCTCGCCGTCGACACAGCCGGCAACGTCTACGTCACCGACTTCGACAAGAACCAGGTACTGAAACTCGCCGCCGGGACGACCAAACAAACCGTGCTGCCATTCACCGGGCTCGACCGTCCGAAGCGTGTCGTCGTCGACACGAACGGCACCGTCTACGTCACCGACTACGGCAACAGGCGGGTACTGAAATTGGTTGCGGGAGAAGGCAATCAATCTGTGCTGCCATTCACCGGACTCGGTGACCCCGACGCCGTCGCGGTGGACGCCGAAGGCAGCATCTACGTCACCGACTACCACGATCCGTGCGCGGCGTCCAAACGGCCGTGCTTCTCGACCCAAGGCGGCCGGGTGGTGAAACTGGCGGCGGGCGCAAGCACTCAAACGGTGCTGCCGCTGCGTGGCCTGTCTCGGTCGTGGGGAATAGCGGTGGACGGTGACTTCAACGTCTACGTCGCGGACAGCATCAACGGCCGGGTGCTCGAGCTGCCGGCGAAAAGGAGCCAGCCATGAACCGCAGTACTGCTGGCTTAACCGTCGACTCCGATTTCGAAGGTGAATTCATGGTCGCCGATGCGAATACAGTCACCGTCATCCAGCGTTGCGCTGCCCCGAACTCGGCTGCCCGCCACCTCGACTCCGTTGGCGGATCGAAGGTCGGTGACGACGAAGCTGGCCCCGGTGTCGACGATCATCGCGTGGTGGCGGCTGACCATCGCATCGTCGAGAACGATGTCATTGTCGGGGAGGCGCCCAATGCGGGTGGCCGCACCGCGCAGCGGATGACTTCCACCTGCCGTGTCGCGTAGTACCGCGACCACCGATCGACGGGAAACTTTGGTGCGCCGCTCGAGCGTGGCGACGGCGCGTTTGGCCGTCGCCCGGGCCACACGGCTGACGTCGAGCGGTTCCTGCCGAAGGATCCGCTGATGCAGGTCTCGCAACGACGGTCCGGGGTCGACACCCAGCTCATCGGAGAGCGTCGCCTTCAACCGCCGATACGCCTCCAGGGCGTCGTATTGGCGCTCCGTCAGGTAGTAAGCCGTGATGAGCTGAGTCC